>NZ_STGX01000015.1:0-123839 GCF_004912155.1 Glycomyces paridis
TGCGATTCTGAGGCAACACGCCCGGACTTGATCGCACCACCCCTGCGGGGTGTGTTGTTGATCGTGTGGTTCGTGTTGGTCGCAGGTTGGTTTGGTGGTGACAGCGGAAGTGTCACACCCGGTCCCATTCCGAACCCGGTCGTTACGGCTTCCAGCGCCGATGGTACTGCACTCGAGAGGGTGTGGGAGAGCAGGACACCGCCAAACATGAACTGAAGAGAAGGGCCCCCACCGATGGTGGGGGCCCTTCCGCATGTCCGGTTCAGGAAGCCGTAGAGAGCGCGTCTCTGAGCTTCGACACGCCGACTCCGATACCGAAGATCGCGCCTGTCACCAGGAATGTCAGTAGCGAGACGGTCACGAGTGCGATCGCGATCCCGATAGCTCCGACGACACTGAAGAATGTGCTCACGTGGCCTCCTCCGTTGCAGGCTCGTTGACTGGGTTATGCCCTACAAGTATTGTCCCACATCGATGGATCATGCGTATCGTGCGTCACAAGTTAGGTAGGTCACATTTCATGGACTCGGGTTCGATTTCTCGGATTCCCGTTGCGCCCCTTCCTAGTTCGGCGTCGCGGCGGCTCGCCGCCGTCGGGCGGGATCCGATCAATCTGCACCGGGCACTCGCGCACGCTCCGGCCCTGCTGGCGCCGCTCCTGGACCTCATCCATGCGCTTCGATTCGACGCCCAGGTGTCGCGTTCGCTGCGCGAGCTGATGATCTGTCGCATCGCGCAGTTGGAGGGCTCGGAGTACGAACTGGCCCATCATCTTCCGATGGCGGCCTCGTCCGGATTGGACTCCGAGCAGGTGCGGTCGATCGTCGGCTGGCGTGAGGCCTCCTGCTTCAGCGCCCCGCAGCGGGCGGTGCTCGGGTACGCCGAGCACATCGGCGCCGGCGCGCCGCGCGACGACGAGGCGCTCGACGCGTGCTTCAGCCCCGTCGAGCAGACCGAGCTGACGGTCACCGGCGCGACGTACCTCGCGATCGCACGGATGCTCCGCGCACTGGACGTGCGGATCGACGATCTTCTCGCCTGATTCGGGGCGGTTTCGCGTTCATTCCCACTGCTTCCGGGTAGAGCTACGGATTGCGGCAATTCGTGATGTTCACGGCTATTGCGGCTTAGGATTTCGGGACGTGTGGTACCGGCACCCAGTGGCCTACGGGGAGTGAGCGATGACTTCGGACAATGACGGTCTGCTGCCTGCGCAGACGCATTCGGGCACTTCTTCGGCGGTGTTCGTGTCGATCGCGGCGGCACTCGGCGGGTTCCTGTTCGGATACGACACGGCCGTGATCAACGGGACCACCGGCGCGCTCGAAAGCCAGTGGGGGATCAACTCGGTCGAGACCGGCGTGGTCGTCTCCTCGGCGCTGCTCGGCTGCGCGGTCGGCGCCTGGTTCGCCGGTTCGCTCGCGAACAAGTTCGGCCGGCCCAAGGTCATGATGCTCGCGGCGATCATCTTCTTCATCACCTCGCTGGGCAGCGCCCTCGCCACGGGACCGGTCGACCTGACCGTCTGGCGTGTGGTCGGCGGTCTGGCGATCGGTGCCGCGAGCGTCATCGCGCCCGCCTACATCGCCGAGATCGCGCCGGCGCACCTGCGCGGGCGGCTCGGGTCGCTCCAGCAGTTCGCCATCGTGCTCGGCATCTTCGCGGCGCTGCTGGTGAACTACGGCATCCAGGCCTCGGCCGGGGGCGCGAGCGGCGAAGTCCCCTGGGGCGGGACCGCGTGGCGGTGGATGTTCGCTGCCGCGGCCGTTCCGGCGTTCGTGTACTTCATGTTCTCGCTGAACATCCCCGAATCGCCCCGCTACCTCGTCGCCAAGCAGCGTCTCCAGGAGGCCAAGGAGGTCCTCACGAAGTACGTCGGCGGCGATGTGGACACCAGGATCTCCGAGATCCAGCGGACGCTCACGAGCGACCACCCGCCGCGCATTTCGGACGTGCGCGGCCCGCGCCTGGGCCTGCTGCCGATCGTGTGGATCGGCATCTTCCTGTCGATGTTCCAGCAGTTCGTGGGCATCAACGTCATCTTCTACTACTCGACGTCGTTGTGGCAGTCGGTCGGGTTCAGCGAGAGCGACGCGTTCTTGACCAGCGTCATCAACTCGGTCGTCAACATCGCCGGCACGATCCTCGCGATCTACCTGGTCGACCGAGTCGGGCGCAAGAAGCTGCTGATGTGGGGCTCGCTGATCATGTTCGTCGCGCTCGGCACGATGGCGGTCATCTTTGCCTCCGCGCCGGTCGACGCCGACAACAACCCGATCCTCGGCGACGCCGAGGGCACGGTGGCGCTCATCGCGGCGAACGTGTTCGTGTTCGGCTTCGCCTTCACGTGGGGCCCGGTGGTCTGGGTGCTGCTGGGGGAGATGTTCTCCAACCGCATCCGCGCCTCGGCGCTCGGCGTGGCCGCCGCCGCCCAGTGGATCAGCAACTGGCTCATCACCGTCACGTTCCCCGAACTGGCCAGGACCGGCCTGTTCCTCGCCTACGGGCTCTACGCCCTCTTCGCGCTCATCTCGTTCTTCTTCGTCCTCAAGATGGTGAAGGAGACCAAGGGCGTCGAGTTGGAGGACATGGAGTCGCTGGAGTCGGGCAAGTTCGGCACGCCGGCCTGACACCGCGCACGCGAGAGGGGCGGACCGAACGGTCCGCCCCTCAGTGCTGTCCGCGATTACTCGTAGGAGATCGCGCCGAGGATGTTCACCTTTGAGGCCCGCACCGCCGGGGCGATGGCCGCGAGGAGTCCGACGAGGACGGCCGCGCCCAGGTAGGCCGCGATGAGCGCGGTCGGGACCGCGAACTCGCCGATGCCGGAGTCCGCGAGCGCCAGCTGAAGGACCCAGCCGAGGCCCAGGCCCGTGCCGATGCCGAGGAGGGCGCCGAACAGGGCGATCGTGACGCTCTCGACGGTGACCATGCGGGTGCTCTGGCCGCGGGTCATGCCGATCGCCCTGAGCATCCCGAGCTCGCGGGTGCGTTCGAGGACCGACAGGACCAGCGTGTTGATCACGCCGATGACCGCGACGATCATCGCCAGCGCCAGGAGCAGCTGGATCGCGATGATGGCGTAGTCGAAGAACACCGTCAGCTGCGCCAGGTAGTCCTCGTGGTTCTGGACGCTGACCTCGGGCTCGCCTGCGAGGAGCGTTTCGAGGTCGCCGGTGACGGCCTCCACGTCGGCGCCGTCGGCGACGTCGACCAGCGCCAGTGTCGGCTTGGGCGTGTAGAACTCGTCGGTGTAGGCGGTGGTGACGTACCAGCCGTCGGACTCCTCGTTGTCGGCGAGGATCGCCGCGAGGGTGAATTCGTGCGCCTCCTCGCCGCGGCTGAAGGTCGCCGCGACCGTGTCGCCGACGCCGACGCCGAGCTGGTCGGCCGACCACTGGTTGACGGCGATCTCGCCGTCGCCGACGTCGTCCATCGAGCCTTCGACTACCTCGCCGCCGAACTGGTCGACCGCGCCGAACAGGTCGGTGCTGGCGTACACGGACTGCTCGGTGCCGTCGATGAGGGTGATGTCGCGGTAGAGCTCGACCGCGGTGCCGACGCCGTCGACGGCGCGGACCTCGTCCATGAGGGCCGGGTCGAAGGTCGCCGGGACGGTGGAGGTGAGCGGGCCGGTGATGAACAGCTCGGCCTTCACCGTGGACTCGAACTGCGCGTTCAGGCTCTCCTTGACGCTGGTGAGCAGGGTCGCGGTGGCGGTCACGAGGGTCACGCCGATCATGAGCGCGGCGGCGGTGACGGCGGTGCGGCGCGGGTTGCGGGAGGCGTTGAGGCGCCCGAGCCGCCCGGCGAAGGACCAGGCCCAGACGGTGCCCAGGAGGGACACGACCGGCTTGGACAGCCATGCGGTGAGCAGCGAGACGCCGATGAACACGACGCCTGCGCCGGCGGCGGTCGCGACGAGGTTCGTACGGTCGCCGTCGAAGACCCCGTTGAGGCCCAAGGCGATCGCCGCGGCGCCCGCGAGGGTGACCAGTGCGCCGGTGACGGTGAGCGCGACGATCGGCTTGTCGGACTTGACCGCTTCGCGCATGGCCTCGACCGGCGGGATGCGGGAGGCCCGCATGGCCGGGACGAGGGCCGAGAGGACCGTGACGCCGATGCCGACGGCCAGGGCCGCGAGCGGTGCGGAGAGCGGGACGGTGACGTTCGTGGTCGCGGTGTCGAGCAGGTTGTCGGCGACCAGGGAGGTCAGTCCGGCGCCGGCGGCGATGCCGAGGCCGGTGCCGACGATGGAGGCGCCGGTGCCGAGCAGGACCGCCTCGGTCAGGACCGAGCGGATGATCTGGCCGCGGGAGGCGCCGATGGCGCGCATCATCGCGATCTCCTTGAGGCGCCCGGCGATGACGATCGTGAAGGTGTTGGCGATGAGGAAGACCGAGACGAACACGGCGATGAGTCCGAAGCCGAGGAGGAAGTACCCGACGATGCTCGTGGCCTTGGCGTTCTCGGCGTTCGCCTCGGCGATGTAGTCGTCCCAGGTCATGGCCTGGGACTCCGGTCCGAGGTCGTCGCCGATTGCGGCGAGGAGCGTGTCGGCGTCGACGCCTTCGGCGGCGGTGACGGCGACGGCGGTGTAGACGTCTTGGCCGTCGAAGACGAGCCGCTGGGCGTCGGGGGTGGTGAAGGCGAGCTCGGTGGCGCCCGAGAGTGAGTCGCGTCCGCCGGCGTAGCCGTAGACGCCGACGATCTCGTAGGCGGTCTTGTCGCTGGAGAGGGAGTAGGCGGTGACGTCGTCGCCGAGGCCCAGGCCGGCGTCGGCGGCGAACTGGGCGGAGACGGCGACTTCGCCGTCGGCCTCGGGGCCGCGGCCTTCGCGCAGTTCGCGTTCGACGGACTCGTCTCCCCAGTTGATGGCGAGGGTGGGGGAGAGGCCGCCGACGATCTTGCCGTCGTCGCCGATGGCGTTGACCATCCAGGTGACGGTGGTGCTGACGGCGGCGACGTCCTCGTCGGCCTCGATCGCTGCGAGGGTGGAGGCGGCGACGCCGTCGCGCACGTGCCGTTCGGCGGAGGTCTCGGGTTCGACGGGTTGGACGATGACGTCGGCGCCGGTGTAGGAGTCGCCGTTGAGGTCGGCGACGGTGGATTGGATGGAGGCGGTGAGGACCAGGGCGGCGGCGATGAACGCGGCGCCGAGGACGACGGCGATGCTGGTGAGGGCCAGGCGGGCCTTGCGGGCCGCCATGCCCTTGAGTGCGGCGCGGAGCATCTGCTAGCGGGCCTCTCCGGCGAGCGGGACGCGGTTCTCGAAGCCGCGCATGGTGTCGATGACGGTGTCGGCGGTGGGTTCGCGCAGGTCGTGGACGATCTGGCCGTCGGCCAGGAAGACCACGCGGTCGGCGTACGCGGCGGCGCTGGGGTCGTGGGTGACCATGACGATGGTCTGCCCGAAGTCGTCCACGGACTTGCGCAGGAAGCGCAGCACCTCACCGCTGGATCGGGTGTCGAGGTTGCCGGTGGGCTCGTCGGCGAAGACGACCTCGGGCCGGGTGGCGAGGGCGCGGGCGCAGGCGACGCGCTGCTGCTGGCCGCCCGAGAGCTCGGTGGGCTTGTGCGTCAGGCGGTCGCGCAGGTCGAGGGTGTCGATGACGCGGCGCAGCCACTCGGGGTCGGCCTTGGCGCCGGCGATGGAGGCGGGAAGCTGGATGTTCTCTTCGGCGGTGAGGGTCGGCAGGAGGTTGAACTGCTGGAAGATGAAGCCGATCTTGTCGCGGCGCAGGCGCGTCAGGGCCTTGTCGCCGAGCCCGGTGATCGTGGCGTCGCCGATGTTGACGGTGCCGCGGTCGGTGGTGTCGAGCCCGGCGAGGCAGTGCATGAGCGTCGACTTGCCCGAGCCGGAAGGGCCCATGATGGCGGTGAAGGCGCCGGAGGCGAACTCCACGGAGACGTCGCGGAGGGCGACCACCTGGGCCTCGCCGGAGCCGTAGGCCCGCCAGAGGCCGGTCGCGGTGACGGCGGCTCGCGTGCGGGTCAGGTGCGGGGCGGGGGGAGTTGCGAGTGGCACGGGGAGGCCTTCCTGATCGGGTGTCTTTCCTGTTGCCACAAGGCTATTGAGATCAGGGCGCACCCGCTTCGGCCCGCGGGCCGGAAAGAACGTCATCCCCGGGGCGGAGGACCGGCACGGGCCTCGGCCGTTCGACCGAGCCGCCGCCCGCGGCTCCTCCGTCCTTCGGCGGCTCCGGGCAGACGGGAGGGGCGGCGCCTGCGGCGCCGCCCCTCTACCTGGTTTCCTTGAGAATCAAGCTCTATTCATAGGCGATGGCGTTGAGCACGTTGAGCTTCGCCGCCCGCGCCGCGGGGGCGATCGCGGCGAGCAGGCCCACCGCGACGGCCGCGACCAGGTACCCGACGATGAGGCCCCAGGGGAGCGCGAAGCTCGTCAGGCCCTCCTCTTCGAGCGCCTGCTGGACGGTCCAGCCCAGTCCGATGCCGACGGCGATGCCCAGGACGGCGCCGAACAGGCAGATGATGACCGACTCGACGGTGATCATGCGCCGGGCCTGGCCGCGGGTCATGCCGATCGCCCGCAGGAGCCCCAGCTCCCTGGTGCGTTCGAGGACCGACAGGACCAGCGTGTTGACGACGCCGATGATCGCGATGATGATCGCCAGCGCGAGCAGGACCTGCACCGACGCCAGGAGCGTGTCGAGCTGGCTGGTCTGCTGGTCGACGAAGTCGGCGTTGTTGGCGACGCTCACTTCGGGCTCGTCGGCGAGGATGTCGTCGACCTGGTCTTCGACCGCGCCGACGTCGGCGCCGTCGGCGACCTGGATGTAGGCCTGCATCGGCTTGGGCACGGTGAAGTGCTCGATCTGCGCGGGGGCGACCCACCAGCCGTCGGTGAGCAGCGAGTCGTCGAGGATCGCGGCGATCCGCAGCTCGGCGGTCTCGCCGTCGGCGAAGGTCACCGGGACGGTGTCGCCGAGGGCGAGGTCCCGGTCGGCGGCGGCCGACTCGTTCACGACCAGCCCGTCGTCGGGGAGGTCCGCGACGGAGCCTTCGGCGACGGTGCCGCTGTAGATGTCGAGGCTGGTCGGGAGGTCCTCGCTGGCGAACAGGGCGGTCGGTCGGCCGTCGACTTCGGCGCCGAAGAATTCGCCGTAGAGGTCGCCGACGGCGGCCACGTCGGGCAGCGCCTTGATCTCCGCGAGCGTCTCGGGCGCGAATGTGGGGATGTTGGCCCCCTGCTGGCCCATGACGATGAGGTCGGAGTTGAGGTTCTGGTCGGTCAGCTCCTCGGTGGTGGCCTTGAAGCTGGAGACCAGGGTGGCGATGCCGGTGACGAGCGCGACGGCGATCATGAGCGCCGAGGCGGTGATCGCGGTGCGCCGCGGGTTGCGGCCGGCGTTGAGCTTGCCGAGGCGCCCGGAGAACGACCATGACATGACCGCGCCCAGGAGCCCGACGAGGGGCTTGGACAGGATCGGCGTGAGCAGGGTGATGCCCACGAAGGCGATGCCGACGCCGGCGAGGAACCCGGTCAGGCCGAGGCCGCCGAGGTTGTCGGTGAGGCCCAGGGCGACCAGGACCGCGCCGACCGCGGTGACGGTGGCGCCGGCGATGGTGATGCCGCGCAGGGGCTTGGGCGGGTTGACCGCTTCGCGCATGGCGGCGACCGGCGGGACGCCCGAGGCCTTGACGGCGGGGACGAGCGCGGAGAGCACGGTGACGCCGATGCCGACCGCGAGCGCCCACAGGGCCGTCGCCGGGACCTGGAGCTGGACGGGCAGGCCGCCCATCGCGGTGGAGCTGACCAGCGAGGCGAGGCCCCAGCCGAGGAGCACGCCGAGCCCGAGTCCGAGGATCGAGGCGAGGACGCCGATGACGGCGGCCTCGGCGAGGACCGAGGCGACGACCTGGCCCCTCGCGGCGCCGATGGCGCGCAGGAGCGCGAGCTCCCGCTGGCGCTGGGCGACGATGATCGTGAAGGTGTTGATGATGAGGAAGACCGAGACGAAGACGGCCACGAGGCCGAAGCCCAGGAAGATGTAGCCCATGACGTCGGCGACCACGGCGAAGCCTTCGGCGGCCTCTTCGCTGGCCTCGTCCCCGGTCTGGACGCGGTAGTCGGCGCCGACGGCGTCGGCGATCGCGTCGGTGGAGACGTCGTCGCCTTCGACGTAGATCGTCATGTAGGCGTTCTCGCCCTCGGTGAGCAGGCGCTGCGCCTCGGTCGTGGTGAAGCCCATCTGGGTCTCGCCGGCGAGGGAGTCGCGGTCGCCGCCGAGCCCGAAGACGCCGACGATCTCGTAGTCGGCGCGGTCGGCGGAGTAGGAGTAGGCGGTCACGGTGTCGCCGAGGCCGAGGCCGGAGTCGGTGACGAACTGGCCGGAGACGATGACCTCGTTCTCGGCCTCGGGGCCGCGGCCCTCGCGGATCTCGTTGTACCCGGTGCTCTGGTCGTTCCAGTTGAACCCGATGGTGGGCGCGAAGGCGCCGACGAGCTTGCCGTCGTCGCCGATGGCGTTGACCTGGCCGGAGACGTCGCCGTCGGCGGCCTCGACGCCGTCGACGCCGCGGACGGTGTCGAGGACGGCGGCGGGGATGAGGGTCGCGGCGGGCGTGTTGCCCTGCGCGGCGGCCGGGTCCTCGGCGGAGGTGACGACGGCGTCGACGCCGGTGAAGGCGTCGGCGATGACGCCGGTGACGGACTTCTCCATGGTCGCGGTGAGGATCATGGCCGCGGCGACGAACATCGTGCCGAGCACGACGGCGAGGCTGGTGAGGACGAGGCGGGCCTTGCGGCTGGCCATGCCCTTGAAGGTGGCGCGCAGCATGGCTAGGCGGCCTCTTCCTGGTCCCGGGCGGCCGCGACGAGCTCTTCGAAGTGCTTCATCTTGTCGATGACGGAGTCGGCGGTCGGGTCGTTCATGTCCTCGACGATCTGGCCGTCGGCCAGGAAGACCACGCGGTCGGCGTAGGCGGCCGCTCCCGGGTCGTGGGTGACCATGACGATGGTCTGGCCGAAGTCGTCCACGGACTTGCGCAGGAAGCGCAGCACCTCGGCGCCCGAGCGGGTGTCGAGGTTGCCGGTGGGCTCGTCGGCGAAGACCACTTCGGGGCGGGTGGCGAGGGCGCGGGCGCAGGCGACGCGCTGCTGCTGGCCGCCCGACAGCTCGGTCGGCTTGTGCGAGAGCCGGTCGGCGAGGTCGAGGGTGTGGATGATCTGCTTGATCCAGTCGGGGTCGGCTTTGGTGCCGGCGATGGCGGCCGGGAGGGTGATGTTCTCCTCGGCGGTCAGGGGCGGCAGGAGGTTGAACTGCTGGAAGATGAAGCCGATCTTGTCGCGGCGGAGCTTGGTCAGGGCCTTGTCGCCCAGACCGCTGACGGTGGCGTCCCCGATGGTGACCGTGCCGCGGTCGGTGGTGTCGAGCCCGGCGAGGCAGTGCATGAGCGTGGACTTGCCCGAGCCCGAAGGGCCCATGATGGCGGTGAAGGCGCCGGAGGCGAACTCCACGGAGACGTCTCGCAGGGCCACGACTTGGGCCTCGCCCGACCCGTAGGCCTTCCAGACGCCTTGGGCCGCTACGGCTGTGGTCTTGACGGGGGATGCGGTGGACACGACGCTCTCGCTTTCGGTGAAGGTGTCGGTGTGCCGAGGGATTCGGTGTTCCGGGTTCCGCGGGACGCCGCCCGGGAACGCTGATGGTATGAGTGGTGCCGGTTCATGACGTCGAAGCGCCAGATAATGACATCATAGCTGATGTCATTTGACGTCGTGTGCCGAGTGACCGTATTCGACGATATTCTCGCCCGCGACGGGGCGCATCCGCTTGGAGAACGGTCTTCTTCTACGTCTGAAGTCGGAGGCGCCGGTACCGCGGTACCACCCCGCGGGGGAGGACCGCCGCCCTCTACCGGCCCTTGCCCTCGCCGTCCCCGGGCTTGACGAGGCCGCTCTCGTAGGCCAGGACCACCGCCTGGACGCGGTCGCGGACGCCGAGCTTGGTGAGCAGGTGGCCGACGTGGGTCTTGACGGTGGTCTCCCCGACGGTGAGGGAGTCGGCGATCTCGGCGTTCGTCAGGCCCTTCGCCAGGAGCAGCAGGACCTCGCGCTCGCGGGCGGTGAGGGCGTCGAGGATCGCCGGGCGGCGGTCGCCGTCGGCGCCGCGATGGGCGGCGAAGCGGCCCAGCAGGGTCGAGAGGATGTGCGGGGCGACGACGGCGCCGCCGCGGTGGACGGTGCGGATCGCGTCGACGAGGTCGGCGGCGGGCGCGTCCTTGGTGAGGAACCCGGCCGCACCCGCCCGCAGCGCCCCGACCACGTACTCGTCGAGGTCGAACGTGGTGAGGACGAGGACGCGGGTCGGCAGCGAGGCGCCCACGATGTCGGCGGTCGCGGCCACCCCGTCGCGGCGGGGCATCCGGATGTCCATGAGGACCACGTCGGGGACGAGGCGGCGCGTCAGGTCGAAGGCCTCGACGCCGTCGCCGGCCTCGCCGACGATGTCGATGTCGCTCTCGGCGCCGAGCACCATCTTGAACCCGGCGCGCAGGAGCTGCTGGTCGTCGGCGAGGAGCAGTCGGATCGGCCTGTCGTCGTTCATCGGGTGACTCCCTGGAGGTGCGCGTTCTTGGGGAAGCGGGCCTCGACGAGGTAGCCGCCGCCGGGCCGGGGCCCGGATTCGAGGGTGCCGCCGTACAGCGTGGCGCGCTCGCGCATGCCGATGAGGCCGTGCCCGCCGGAGAACCCGGCGACGACCGGCGCGCCGGTCCCCGAGTCGCCGACCGAGATGCGGAACTCGGTCTCGCCGTAGTCGACCACGACGCCGGCCCTGGCCTGCGGACCGGCGTGCTTGATGGTGTTCGTCAGCGCCTCCTGGGCGATCCGGAAGACCGCCAGGCTCACGCCGGTCGGCAGCGGGTACTCCTGGCCGCGGACGGTGTAGCGCACCGGCAGCCCGGCGTCCTTGGTCTGCGCCACGAGCGCCCGCAGGGAGTCGACCGTGGGCTGCGGTTCGAGGTCGGCGGCGCCGGCCTCGTCGTGGCCCTGGCGTAGCACGGTGAGGATGTCGCGCATCTCGCGCAGCGCCGTGCGCGCGGTCTGGTTCACCGTCGCCAGCGCCTCCTCGGCCGCGTCGGGGTCGGTGCGCAGGACCCGCTTGGCCCCCTCGGACATCACCCCGATGACCGAGATGTGGTGGGCCACGACGTCGTGCAGTTCGCGGGCGATGCGCCGCTGCTCGTCGGCCACGGCCTGCGCCGCGAGCGCCTCCTGGCGCTCCTCGGCGAACCGGGCCCGCTCCGACAGCTCCTCGACCTTCTCGCGCCGGTTGCGCACCACCCAGCCGATCCAGAACACCGTCGCGGCCATGACCAGGTTGACCATGACCAGGATCGTCGCGGTGACGTGGTCGATGCCGCTGCCGACGCCGGTGTAGATGACGACCGCGACCGGCGACCAGATAGCCGCCGCCACCAGCAGCGCCTCCCTGAGGCTCCGCCAGGCCGCCGCGGTGTACGTCAGGACGAAAAAGCCGATGCCGCTGTCGGCGCCCATGACCTGCGCGGGCTCCCAGAACACCGCCACGGCCATGATCGCGACGCCCAGCGCCACGCCCGCCCACAGCGCCCTGCGGCGCAGCGCGATGACCGCGAAGGGCGCCATGATGATCAGCGACCGCGGCCAGTCGAGGTCGAACTCGGGCGTCAGGTCCGCCATCGCGGCGAAGAACCCCGTGTAGCCGACCGCGAGGGCCACCGCCAGGAGGCAGTCGGCCGTGAAGGGCCGGTCGTGGAGCCAGAGGCGGCAGCGGCTGAGGGCGGAGGCGGATTGCACGCACACCACCGTATCCGCAGGGCACGCCCGAATCATCGAGCGAGAGGACGATCCGCGCGTCCGCCTCAGGTAGGAGGCATCTCAAGTCCTGGAAGGACCGTCGTCAGCGGGTACGCCGGCGGCTCGCCCCCGAACTCGGGGCAGATCTTCTGGTGGGCGCACCAGCCGCACAGCTTCGACTTCTGCGCCCGGAACTCGCCGGTGGCGATGGCCTCGCGCATCGCCGCCCACAGCGTCTTGAGCGTGCGCTCGAACGAGGCGAGCTCCCTCTCGTCGGGGGAGTAGTCGAGCATCTGGCCGTCGCCGAGGTACATCAGCCGCAGCAGGGTCGGCACGGTGCCCCTGGTGCGCCACCACACCAGAGCGTAGAACTTCATCTGGAACAGCGCCTTGTCCGCGAACCGCTCAGGCGGGCGCTTCCCGGTCTTGTAGTCCACCAGCCGCACCAGGCCGTCGGCGTTGACGTCGGCGCGGTCGATGAAGCCCTTGAGCTGCGTGCCGTCGTCGAGCGTGGTCGTCACCAGGCACTCGGTGCGGTGCGGCTGGAGGCGCCGGGGGTCCTCCATCGCGAAGTACGTCTCGACCAGGCGCCGCACCCCGCGCAGCCAGCCCGCCTCGTCGTCGAGCCCGTCGAACAGCTCCGAGTACTCCTGGGAGGCGTTGAGCTTCGACCACTCCGGCTCGATCATCGCCAGCGCCTGGGTCGGTGTGCGCTTGCCCGCGTCGACCTCGTAGAGGCGTTCGAGCACCGAGTGCACGAGCGTGCCCTGCACCTGCGCGCGCGAGGGCGGCTCGGGGAGGCGGTCGACCGCGCGGAAGCGGTACAGCAGCGGGCACTGCTTGAAATCCCCGGCGCGCGAAGGCGACAGCTGCGTCGGTCGGGTGGCGTTCGACATCCCCCGAGCATAAAGGCGGGGTGCGACATGGCCTGCGGGCGCCTCGACCAACAAACATAACGAATGTACTGTAAAACCATGAGCATCGAAGCGAACCGACCCTCCCGCTCCTTCGGCCAGGCCGCCGACCTCTACGACGCCGCCCGCCCCACCTACCCCGCCGAAGCGCTCGCCTGGCTCGCCGGCGACGCCCCCAAGGACGTCGTCGACATCGGCGCCGGCACCGGCCTGCTCACCCGCGGCCTCATCGCCGCCGGCCATCGCGTCACCGCCGTCGAACCCGACCCGCAGATGCTCGCCAAGCTCACCGCCGCCACCACCGGACTCGTCGCCGGCCTCGAAGGCACCGCCGAGGCCCTGCCCCTGCCCGACGCCTCCGCCGACGTCCTCACCGCCGGACAGGCCTTCCACTGGTTCGACCGCCCCAAGGCCCTCCCCGAACTGCGCCGCGTCCTGCGCCCCGGCGGCGTCCTCGCCCCCATCTGGAACCTCCGCGACGCCGACACCCCCTGGGTCACCGCCGTCTGGGCCTCCATCGACGCCTCCCAAGGCGAGCGCGACGCCGTCGCCGCCACCGACCCCGGCTACTTCGGCGACCTCTTCGCCGAACCCGAGCACCGCGTCTTCCGCCACGAACGCGCCATCGACCGCGCCGGCGTCCTGCGCCTGGTCCACTCCCGCTCCTACTACCTCACCGCCGACGACGCCCTGCGCCGCCGCATCGACCGCGACGTCACCGACGTCCTCGACCACCACCCCGACCTCGCCGGCAAGGAGACCTTCACCCTCCCCTACAACACCCACGCCTTCCGCGTCCGCCCCGCCTGACCGGCCACGCCGCTCGCCGGCACCACCGCACCCGCCCGCTCGCGTAGCATTGCCGCCGATGTCGACCACAAACGTCCGGGCCTTCCGCAGCAGCGGCTTCACACTCCTGCGCTTCAGAGGCATACCCGTCACCCTCGGCTACACCTGGCTCCTGCTCGCGGCCGTGGTCGTGGTCGTCTACGCCCCGATCGTGCAGCGCTCGGTTCCCGGCATCAGCGCCGCCGCCTCCCTCGCCGTCTCCGTCCTCTTCGCCGTCACGCTCCTGCTCTCGGTCTTCCTCCACGAACTCGGCCACGCCCTCGTCAGCCTCCGCGCCGGCATCGGCGTGCGCCGCATCAACCTCGACGCCCTCGGCGGCTTCACCGAGATGGACCGCGAAGCCCCCAGGCCTGGCACCGCCGCCGCCATCGCGCTGGCCGGACCCGCCGTCTCGGCCGCCCTCGGCGGCCTGGGCGTCCTCGGCCTCCTCGTCACCGACCCGGGCTCGCTGCCGTGGCAGCTGTCCTTCCAGATCTGCGTCGCCAACCTCCTCGTCGCCGTCTACAACCTCCTCCCGGGCCTGCCCCTGGACGGCGGCAAGGCCCTCCAGGCCGGCATCTGGGCCGCCACCGGCGACCGGTGGACCGGCTACCGCTTCGCCGGCTGGGCCGGACGCGTCGTCGCCGTCGCCACCGTGGCGGGCGGGCTGTGGCTCTTCGCCGCCGACTGGTTCTCCCCGTTCGGCCTGGTCCTGCTCGTCTTCGTCGCCTTCGAACTGTGGCGCGGGGCCACCGCCGCGATCCGCGCCGCCCGCATGGGCCCGCGCGTCAAGGCCCTCGACGCCGCGGCGCTGGCCCGCCCGGTCGTGCAGGTCCCGGCGGGCGCCACGCTCGGCGAGGCGCTGCGGACCGCCGCCGGACGCGAGGTCGTGGCCGTCAGCGACGTGCCTGTCGGCGTGCTCGACCGGCCCGCGGCCGAGGCCGTCCCCGCCGACCAGGTCGATGCGATGCCGCTGGCCGGGCTGCTGCGCTCGGCCCGCCAGATCCCGGCCCTCCAGGGCGCCCTCAGGGGCCAGGACCTCGTGGACGCGATCGGCCGCAGCGGCGCCGAGCGGTACTTCGTGGTCGATGAGGGCCGCCTGACAGGCCTGCTCTACACCGCCGACGTGGTCAAGGCGCTCCGCTAAGATGCTCCGGTCAAATCGAAGGAGAATCGACCTGTGGAATCCGACCTGCTCAAGCCGGGCGACCGCGTCCAGCTGACCGACGCGAAGGCCCGCAAGGCCACGATCACCCTCGCGGAGGGCGGCGCGTTCCACACCCACCGGGGCCGCCTGTTCCACGACGACCTCATCGGCCGGCCCGACGGCGTCACGGTGACCACCGAGGGCGGCACCGCCTACCTGGCGCTGCGGCCGCTCCTGCCCGACTACGGCCTGTCGATGCGCCGGGGCGCCCAGGTCATCTACCCCAAGGACATCGCCCAGATCCTCACCTTCGGCGACATCTACCCCGGCTCGCGGGTCGTGGAGGCCGGGGCCGGGTCGGGGGCGCTGACGAACTGGCTGCTGCGCGCGACCGGCCCGACCGGGCACGTCTACTCCTGGGAGCTGCGCGAGGACTTCGCGAAGATCGCGCAGGAGAACGTCGCTGGCTACTACGGCGAGGTGCCCGGGCACTGGACGCTCACCGTCGGGGACGTGGCCGAGGCCGCCCTCGAACCGGTGGACCGGGTCGTGCTCGACATGCTCTCGCCCTGGGAGGTCCTGGACACTGTGGAGCGCATCCTGCGCCCCGGCGGGGTCTTCGTCGGCTACGTCGCCACCACCACGCAGATGTCGGAGCTCGTCGAGGCGCTGCGCGAGCGCAAGACCTTCACCGAGCCCGAGGCGTGGGAGTCGCTCATCCGCGGCTGGCACCTGGAGGGCCTGGCGGTGCGGCCCGATCACCGGATGATCGCCCACACCGCGTTCCTCATCACCGCCCGCAAGCTCGCGCCCGGCACGGTCGCTCCGGCGCGGAAGCTCAAGCCCTCCAAGGGACAGCAGGCCCTGCGCGAGCGCAAGGAGCGGATCGCCGCCGAGGCCGCGGCCGAGGCGGAGGCCCGCCTCGCCGGGGACGGCGCGCCGGGCCCGTCCGGCGCGGACGAAGCGTAACAGTTCGGTTACGTTCTGAGTCGGATTCACGACTCTCCCAGTGGCGAAACGGATCAGGGCGGGACGCGTATCGGCGCGCCCCGCCCTCGTCCGTTCGGTCAGTCGTCCGCCCCGGGTCCGGCGACGGGGGTCTTGTCGGCGCGGTCGCGGACGTAGATGCACTCGCCCGGGCAGTCGTGGGCGGCGTTGACGATGTCGATCCGCAGGTGGTCGGGCACCGCGATTTGCGAACCGGCCGTAGTCAACAGCTCGCCGTCGGTGTCCTTGACGTATGCGAGCCCGTCGATGTCGAACTCGAAAATCGTCGGTGCGTACTGCACGCACAGGCCGTCGCCGGTGCAGGCGTCCTGATCGATCGACACTTCGAGTTCACGTTTCTCGGCCATGTCGACCAGATTAGATCGCCGCAAGAATGTAGCGCAATGTCGGTGGCGAGCCTTACTATTGGCCTCCCCAGCCAGCTACGGTTGGAGTACGAGATCTCTCTCGGGAGGTGTGACCCGTGGCACGAAGCAACGATGACCGTCGACAGAACCTGGGCCAGGGCTCAGAGCAAGACGAACTGTCAGGACAGGTCGAAGAGCTCCAGGAAGAACTGGCCGCGGCACGACGCCGACTCACCGAAACTCCCCGACACCTGCACATTCTGGAGGAGCGGCTCACCGCCGCCCAGAGTCAGGTCGACCGCCTCTCGGAGCAGAACGAGCGGCTCGTGTCCACCCTCAAGGAGGCACGCGAGCAGATCGTCTCGCTCAAGGAGGAGATCGACCGGCTCGCGCAGCCGCCGTCTGGTTACGGCGTGTTCCTGGGCGCCCGCGAGGACGGCACCGTCGACGTCTTCACCTCCGGCCGGAAGTTCCGCGTCTCGCTCGCGCCGTCGATCGACGCAGACGAGCTCGAACGGGGCCAGGAGGTCCTGCTCAACGACGCGATGAACGTCGTCGAGGTGCTCGACTACGAGCGCATCGGCGAAGTGGTGACGCTCAAGGAGCTCATCGAGGTCCCCGGCGGGGGACCGCCCGACCGGGCCCTGGTGACCAGCCACGCCGACGAGGAGCGGGTCGTCCTCCTCTCCGAGGCGCTCATCAACGGGCCCCTGCGGGCGGGCGACTCGGTCATGATCGAGCCGCGCGCGGGCTACGCCTACGAGCGCATCCAGAAGAGCGAGGTCGAAGAGCTCGTCCTCGAAGAGGTCCCCGACGTCGACTACTACGACATCGGCGGCCTCGACGGCCAGATCGAGATGATCCGCGACGCCGTCGAGCTGCCGTTCCTGCACGCCGACCTCTTCCGTGAGCACGAGCTGCGACCGCCCAAGGGCATCCTGCTCTACGGCCCGCCCGGCTGCGGCAAGACGCTCATCGCCAAGGCCGTCGCCAACTCGCTGGCCAAGAAGGTCGCCGAGCGGCGCGGCGAGGAGGCCTCCGGGCGCTCCTACTTCCTCAACATCAAGGGCCCCGAGCTGCTCAACAAGTACGTCGGCGAGACCGAGCGGCACATCCGCCTGGTCTTCCAGCGGGCGCGCGAGAAGGCCAGCGAGGGCATGCCCGTCATCGTCTTCTTCGACGAGATGGACTCGATCTTCCGCACCCGCGGATCGGGCGTGTCCTCCGACGTCGAGAACACGATCGTCCCCCAGCTGCTGTCGGAGATCGACGGCGTGGAGGGCCTGGAGAACGTCATCGTCATCGGCGCCTCCAACCGCGAGGACATGATCGACCCGGCGATCCTGCGGCCCGGCCGCCTCGACGTCAAGATCAAGATCGAGCGGCCCGACGCCGAATCGGCCAAGGACATCTTCTCGAAGTACATCACCACCGGCCTGCCGCTGCACGACGACGACCTCGCCGAGCACGACAAGGACCGCGACGCCACCGTGCTGTCGATGATCCAGGCCGTGGTCGAGCGCATGTACTCCGAAGTGGACGAGAACCGGTTCCTGGAGGTCACCTACGCCGACGGCGACAAGGAGGTCCTGTACTTCAAGGACTTCAACTCCGGCGCCATGATCGAGAACATCGTCGCGCGCGCCAAGAAGATGGCCATCAAGGACTTCCTCACCCACCAGTCCAAGGGCATCCGCCTGAGCCACCTCATCGACTCCACAGTGGACGAGTTCCGCGAGAACGAGGACCTGCCCAACACCACCAACCCCGACGACTGGGCCCGGATCTCCGGCAAGAAGGGCGAGCGGATCGTCTACATCCGCACGCTCGTCTCCGGCAAGGGCTCCGACTCCGGCCGCAGCATCGACACCGTGTCGAACACCGGCCAGTACCTGTAACGACGCCGGCCGCGGGCGCACCCCGCGGCCGGCCCCACACACCATCGCCGACCGGCCGACGGGCACGCCCGTCGGCCGGTCCCGTCCCTCCCGGCGGGTGTCGGCCCCGGTCCGACCGGGTAACCGGCGCACGTCAGGACGCTGGCCGACCACCGGCGGGAAATCCGAACCGCTGCGTTCGGAGGGGGCGGGCGATCGCCAGAAGGGACTAGGCTCGAAACCATGACCGTACGCCGCATTATGGGCACCGAGATCGAATACGGGATCTCCGTGCCGGGCCAGCCGGGGGCCAACCCGATGGTGACCTCCTCCCAGATCGTCAACGCCTACGCCGCGCGCCCCGAGCTCTCCAAAGGCGGCCGCGCCAGGTGGGACTACGAGGAGGAGACCCCCCTTCGCGACGCGCGCGGCTTCACCTACACCGGGGCCCTCTACGACCCCGCCGAGAACCTCGCCGACGAGGACTCCGGGCTCGCCAACGTCATCCTCACCAACGGCGCCCGCCTCTACGTCGACCACGCGCACCCCGAGTACTCCACCCCCGAGGTCACCAACCCCCGCGAGATCGTCCTGTTCGACAAGGCCGGCGAGATGACCATGGCCGAGGCCGCCCTGCGCGCCGCCCACACGCCCGGCATCGGACCGATCAACCTCTACAAGAACAACACCGACAACAAGGGCGCCTCCTACGGCGCGCACGAGAACTACCTCATGTCGCGCCAGACGCCCTTCGCCGACATCGTCGCCCACTTCACGCCGTTCCTGGTCACCCGACAGGTCTACGCCGGCGCCGGGCGCATCGGCATCGGCCAGGACGCCTCCGAGCACCGCTTCCAGATCTCCCAGCGCGCCGACTTCTTCGAAGTCGAAGTGGGCCTTGAGACCACGCTCAAACGCCCCATCATCAACACCCGCGACGAACCCCACGCCGACGCCGAGCGCTACCGGCGCCTCCACGTCATCATCGGCGACGCCAACCTCGCCGAATGGGCCACCTTCCTCAAGGTCGGCACCGCCTCCATCGTGCTCGCCATGATCGAGTCCGGCGCCTTCGACGGCTCCCTGGCAATCGCCGAACCCGTCGCCGAACTCCGCGCCGTCAGCCACGACCCGACCCTGCGGCACAAGATCGAACTGCGCAACGGCAAGCGCCTCACCGCCGTCGAACTCCAGCAGGCCATCCTCGAACAGGCCGAGGCCTACTGCGGACCCGACGCCGACCCCGACACCCGCGAGGTTCTCGACCAGTGGGCGTACGTCCTCGACGCGCTCGCCCGCGACCCGATGGAACTGGCCGACATGCTCGACTGGCCCGCCAAGCTCTCCCTCCTGGAGCGCTACCGCGAACGCGAGAACCTCGACTGGGGCGCCGCCAAACTCCAGGCCATCGACCTCCAGTACCACGACGTGCGTCCCGAGAAGGGCCTCTACCACCGCCTCGTCGCCCGCGGCAAGATGAAGCGCCTGCTCACCGACACCGAGATCATCGACGCCATGACCGAGCCGCCCGCCGACACCCGCGCGTTCTTCCGCGGTCGGTGCCTGGCGCGCTACCCCTCCGAGGTCGTCGCGGCCTCATGGGACTCGGTCATCTTCGACGTGGGCGCCGACTCGCTCGTGCGAGTGCCCATGATGGAGCCCGAAAAGGGCACCAAAGCCCATGTGGGGGAGCTGTTCGAACGCTGCGCCGCGGCCAAGGACCTCCTCGACGTCATCACCGCCGACTGAGGCGGCACGTACCGGCCGCGGGAATAATGCACGGCGGCGAAGCGTCGTATCTGGCGTCTTGTCGTACTCTCGCGGTACGGTTTAGGCACCAAGGGTAGAAGGGAACGGCTATGGCAGCGAAGGACTCCGGCGGGCAGTCGCAGTCGCAGCGGTCACGGCAGGAAGCAGACGCCGAGACCACCGAGGCCGCTGTAGACCCCGAGATCGCCGAACGCCACGAAGCGATCACCGAAGAAGTCGACGACCTGCTCGACGAGATCGACGAGGTCCTGGAGACCAACTCCGAGGAATTCGTCCGCTCGTTCGTGCAAAAGGGCGGCCAGTAACAAAGGCCCCCTGCCGGTGACAGGGCCACCTGGTGCGACGTCGTACAGGCGCATCGGGGGCCTTGCCCCCACCGTCGGCCCCGCACCCCTAGCGGCGGTGCCAGGGCCCCCAGCGGCGATCCGCACTTTCTGAATAGTGAGAAATAGGGAGGTCATGTCGTGACAGGTCAAGGATTCCCAGGCAAACTGCCCAACGCGTATATGACGGCTGGAACCTCCTCCTTCTCGGAGTTCCTCTCGCAGGTGGCACCGGAACTGCTGCCGGGGCGCAGACCCCTGCCCCCCGGCGACTACGCCGAGATCAGCGCCCACGCCACCACCATCGTCGCCCTGCGCACCGCAGACGGCGTCGTCATGGCCGGCGACCGGCGCGCCACCATGGGCAACTACATCTCCAGCCGTGACATCGAGAAGGTCTTCCCCGCCGACGGCTACTCGCTCGTCGGCATCGCGGGCACGGCCGGACTCGGCCTCGAACTGGTCAAGCTCTACCAGCTCGAACTCGAACACTACGAGAAGATCGAGGGCGCCCCGCTCACCTTGAACGGCAAGGCCAACCGCCTCGCCACCATGCTGCGCGGCAACCTCGGCATCGCCCTCCAGGGCCTCGCCGTCGTCCCCCTGTTCGCAGGGTTCGACATCGACGCCGCCACACCCGCCGAAGCCGGACGCATCTACAGCTACGACGTCGTCGGCGGCATCTACGCCGAACGCGACTTCGACTCCATCGGCTCGGGCTCGATCTTCGCGAAGAGCTCCCTGAAAAAGCGCTACCGGCGCGGCATCTCCACCGACGAGGCCGTCGCCGCCGCCGTCGAGGCGCTTTACGACGCCGCCGACGACGACTCCGCCACCGGCGGACCCGACCCGACCCGCGACCTCTACCCGGTGGTCATGACCGCCACCGCCGAGGGCTCCAAGCGGATCGACGAGGCCGCCGTCGCCGACGTCGCCCGCGCGGTCATCGCCGCGCGCACCGAGAACCCCTACGGATAAGGAGAGGAGCCTGACATGGCCATGCAGTTCTACACCAGTCCCGAACAGATCATGCGGGACCGGGCCGAGTTCGCCCGCAAGAACATCTCCCGCGGCCGCAACGTCGTGGCGCTCTCATGCGCCGACGGGGTCCTCATGGTGGCCGAGAACGTGTCCTCGACGCTGCACAAGGTCCACGAGCTCTACGACCGCATCGGCTTCCTCGCCGTCGGCAAGTACAACGAGTTCGAGAACCTCCGCTCCGCGGGCGTCCGCCTCGCCGACCTGCGCGGCTACTCCTACGACCGCCGCGACGTCACCGCGCTGGGCCTGGCCAAGGCCTACGCCCAGACCCTCGGCGCGATGTTCCCGGAGCAGACCAAGCCGCTCGAAGTCGAACTGTGCGTCACCGGCGTGGGGGCCGCCCCCGAAGCCGACGAGTTCTACCGGCTCACCTTCGACGGCTCCATCAACGACGAACCCGGTTACCTCGCCATGGGCGGCGACGCCGACCGACTCAAGGAGGTCCTCGCCGAGGGCCACGACTTCGCGGCCCCGCTCGCCGACGCGTTCGCGCTGGCGCTGCGGGCCCTGTCCTCGGACGGCGGCAACGGCACCCGCCGCGAGCTGACGAAGGACGTCCTGGAGATCGCCGTCCTCGAACGCGCCCGCCCGGGCCGCGCCTTCCGCCGCATCGAGGGCCTGGCCCTCGACGCGCTGCTGGCGCAGACCGAGTCCGAATCCGACACCGACGACGGCGCCGCCGAAGGCGACGCGACCACCGACACCGACGAGTCCTGACCGGCGCCGAGCACCGAGGCCGGGCGGCTCTCGCATTAGCGGGGCCCGCCCGGCACGGGACCGGCGCGCACCCGAGGCGCGATCGACGACGCTCCATCGCGAACGGACCGTCCCACTCAAGTGGACGGACCGTGACGGCGGTGTCCGGCCAAGCCGAACCGAACCGCCGCAATCCGAACAATCTCCATAGTGCCCGTCGCGGTACGGAACCGTTCGACCGCGAGGGGTGTTCTCCTCAACCGAATCGGGGTAGGGTTTCGACATGGACAGGCGCATTTTCGGACTGGAGACCGAATACGGGGTCACTTGCACCTTCAGGGGACAGCGCCGCCTGTCCCCGGACGAAGTGGCCCGCTACCTCTTCAGGCGTGTGGTCTCCTGGGGCCGCTCCTCCAACGTGTTCCTCCGCAACGGCGCCCGCCTCTACCTCGACGTGGGCTCCCACCCCGAGTACGCCACTCCCGAGTGCGACTCGGTCGACGACCTCGTCAAGCACGACCGCGCCGGCGAGCGCATCCTCGAAGGCCTCATGATCGACGCGGAGAAGCGACTCCACGACGAGGGCATCGCCGGGGACATCTACCTGTTCAAGAACAACACCGACTCGGCCGGGAACTCCTATGGCTGCCACGAGAACTACCTCGTCAGCCGCCACGGCGAGTTCGGGCGCCTCGCCGAGGTCCTCATCCCGTTCCTGGTCACCCGCCAGCTCATCTGCGGCGCCGGCAAGGTCCTCCAGACCCCCCGCGGCGCCCGCTTCTGCCTCTCCCAGCGCGCCGAGCACATCTGGGAGGGCGTCTCCTCGGCGACCACGCGGTCGCGCCCGATCATCAACACCCGCGACGAGCCGCATGCCGACGCCGAGCGCTACCGGCGCCTGCATGTCATCGTCGGCGACTCCAACATCAACGAGGTCACCACGATGCTCAAGGTCGGCTCGGCCGACCTGGTGCTGCGGATGATCGAGACCGGCGTGACGATGCGCGACCTCACTTTGGAGAACCCGATCCGGGCCATCCGCGAGATCAGCCACGACACCACCGGCAAGCGCCTGGTGCGCCTGGCGAGCGGCCGCGAGGCCTCCGCGCTCGACATCCAGCGCGAGTACCTCGAGAAGGCGATCGACTTCGTCGACCAGCGCGGCGCCGACGCGAACACCAAGCGCGTCATCGACCTGTGGGGCCGGGTCCTCCAGGCCGTCGAATCGGAGGACCTCGACTCGGTCTCGCGCGAGATCGACTGGGTCGCGAAGTACAAGCTCATCGAGCGCTACCGCGAGAAGCGCGGCCTGGCGCTGTCGAGCCCGCGGGTCGCCCAGCTCGACCTTGCCTACCACGACATCCGGCGCGGCCGCGGGCTCCACCACCTCATGGAGAAGCGCGGCGAGGCCGAGCGGATCACCCATGACGTCGAGGTGTTCGAGGCCAAGGAGGTGCCGCCGCAGACCACGCGCGCGCGCCTGCGCGGCGAGTTCATCCGCAAGGCGCAGGAGAAGCGCCGCGACTTCACCGTGGACTGGGTGCATCTCAAGCTCAACGACCAGGCCCAGCGCACGGTGCTGTGCAAGGACCCGTTCCGCTCGCGCGACGAGCGCGTCGACAAGCTCATCGCCAGCATGTGAGCCGCGCCGTGACCGAGCAACGCGAACGCGCCGAACCGGAGCGCCCCGCCGACCGGTCGGCACCCGGCCGGGCGAGCCGCCTCGGCTCCCTCGACCCGGTCGCCGCCTACGAGCGGCGCACCACCCGCATCCGCGAGGAGATCGCCCGCAACCGCCGCGGCGAGTACACGGTCCCGACCTGGGTCCTCGCCCTCGCCCTGGCGGCGGTCGCCGGCGCCTGGATCGTGGTCCTGTTCGTGCTCTAGCCGACTGAACACGAGGAACGCCCGCGCTCCGGCGCGGGCGTTCCGCTGTTCCCAGGGCATGTCGAGCGTCCGAACGGACCCTGGGGAAGGCCCCCGATTTCGACCGTAGCGCGGAGAACCTGAAGCGGAACTGAAGGCGGCGCAGCGCAAGCGAGAGCGGTTCGGGCGCAGCAGAGGAGCGCCTCGGTGCTGGGTAAGGGCCCCCGGTTTCGACGCTAGCGCAAGGTACCTGAAGCGGAGCTGAAGACGGTGCGGTTCTGGCGAGACCGGGCGCAACCGGTTTGGGCGAATCCGAAAGGAGCGCCTCGGCGCCGGGAGAGGGCCCCCGGTTTCGACGCTAGCGCAAGGAACCTGAAGCGGAGCTGAAGACGGTGCGGTGCTGGCGAGACCGGGCGCAACCGGTTTGGGCGCATCCGAAAGGAGCGCCTCGGCGCCGGGAGAGGGCCCCCAGTTTCGACGCTAGCGCGTGGTTCCTGAAGGGGAGCTGAAGGCGGTCAGTCGCGGTGGGCGGCGATGTGGGCGGCGTGCCTGCCCGCGGCTGCGGCGGCCACGAAGTAGACGCGGTCGCGGTCAAGGCCTCTGCCCATGGTGGACAGTTTGACCGGCAGGTCGAGCATGGCCTCGGCCAGGCCCGAGCAGTCGACGGTGACCTGGCGGTGGCGTTCGGGCAGTTCGGCGAGCTGGGTGCGGATCTTCGGCTCCAGGTCGGCGGGGAGCTCGTCGGGCACCGGCACGTCGGCGCCCGCGAGGGCGACCTTGCCGTACGCCGTCATCGAATGGTGCGACACGCCCCGGTGGCGTTCGCGCGCGTCGCCCTCGGAGATCCGCAGCGACGCCACCGGCCGGCCGCCGAGCACCGCGGCGGCGTTGACCGCCTCGCCCGCGGCCGTCCCCGAGAAACCCCACACCGTGCCGGTCCCCAGGTTCCCCGGGCCCTGCGCGACGATCGCGATGTCCGCCCCGCCGACGACCCGGGCCGCGATGAGCGCGTTGTGCACGTTTGTCGCCTCCAGGTCCCCGCCGAAGCACTGCCCCGCCGTCACCACGGTGCACAGCCGGTCCGACAGCTGGTCGAGCTGGCGCGAGAACCACGCCGGCAGCGAGCCGCCGTCGGTCATCACGTACGCGACCTTCGCGCCCGGCGCCGTCGCGTGGACGCCCGCGAGCACCGGCGCGAGCGCCGAGTGCAGGTCCGCGACCACCACCGGCATCCCGCCGAGGTCCTCGCAGCCCTCCACGGCCGCGCGGTACGGCGAGTCGTCCTCGTCCACGGCCAGGCGCATCGCCTGCATGGGCGTGTACCGGGCCTTGACGATGTGCCCGGGCCCCTCCACGTCCGCGGGGAGCCGGTCGGGCACCGCCACGACCAGCGCGTACCCGCCCGTGCCCAGACCCTTGGCGATGGCGTTGCAGTTGAGGAGCACCCGGTCCCCGGCCTCGGGGACCCCCACGAGCTCGTCGTAGGCCAAGCCCCGGCACGAGAACCCGTCCTCGCCCTCGCGGGCCTCCACGTCCACGTCCAGCTCGGTGCACCCGCGCCAGCCGCCGCGCACGCCGGTCACGGTCCCGTATCGCCATCTGATCACGACCGGACAGTATCAAAGCGGCCCAGCCGGAGCCGTGGACGCCTCGCGAAGCCCCCGCACGCCGGGCCGGGCGTGATGGCGGCCCGCCTCCGCCAGGGCATAGGCTGGGCGGGTGTCCAACGATCGCACTGAACGACTGGTGAACCTGGTCCTCTGCCTGCTGTCCTCGCGGCGCTTCCAGACCGCCGGGCGCATCGCCAGGATCGTCCCCGGATACGAGCACGATCTCGACGACAAGAAGGCCCACGACGCCTTCCAGCGCAAGTTCGAGCGCGACAAGTCAGAACTGCGCCGCATCGGCATCCCCCTCCAGTCCGGCGTCGACTTCCTCGGCGACGGCGAACCGGGCTACCGGATCGCCCGCTCCGACTTCGAGCTCCCGCAGATCGAGTTCACCGACGCCGAGGCCGCCGCCGTCGCCGCCGCCGCCCGCCTGTGGCAGCAGCCCGACCTTCAGTCGGGCTCCGCCGAGGCCCTGCGCAAACTCCGCGCCGCCGGGATCGACGTCGAGTCGCACGCCGCCGCCACCCCCATCAAGGCCCTGCCCGGCGCCGAGACCGCGCTGGCGCCGTTCCTCGAAGCGGTCGCCTCCCGCCGCGCCGTCGTCTTCGAGTACCTCGGCGCGCGTGACGAGACCGCCCAGCAGCGCCGCCTCCAGCCCTGGGGCTGCGCGGCCTGGCGCGGCCGCTGGTACGTCGCCGGACTCGACCTCGACCGGGGCGCGCAGCGCTGCTTCCGGCTCTCGCGCATCCCCGGCAAGGTCCGCCTCACCGGCCCCGAAGGCGCCTACACGATCCCCGAGGGCGTCGACGTGCTCGCCTTCGCGTCCGCGTCCGAGACCCCCCAGATCCCCTCCCGCGCCAGGATCGTCGTCCGGCCCAAACGCGCCTGGGGCGTGCGCCGCCGCGTCGACCAGATCGGCCCGCGCACCCCCGAAGGCGACGAGGCCCGCTTCTCCTACACCGACACCGCCCAGACCGCGGCCTGGCTCGCCTCCTTCGGCCCCGACGTGCTCGTCCTCGAACCGCCCGAACTGGTCAAGGAGACCGTCGCCTGCCTCCAGGCCCTCGCCGACGAGGAACGCCCGTGACCGCCGACCAGGAACTGAGGGACCGCCGTGACCAGTAGACTCGCCCGCCTGCTCAACCTCGTCCCGTACCTCGTCGCGCGCCCCGAAGGGGTCCCCATCGCCGAGATCGCGGCCGACTTCGACGTGCCGGTCGACCAGATCCAGTCCGACCTCACCATGCTGTGGATGTGCGGCCTGCCCGGCTACGGCCCCGGCGACCTCATCGACATCGCCTTCGACGCCGACGCCGTCCGCGTCCTCTTCGCCGCCGGGATGGACCGCCCCGTCCGCCTCGCCGCCCACGAGGCGCTCGCCCTCTCCGTCGCCCTGCGCGTCCTCGCCGACACCCCCGGCGTCGGCGACCGCGCCGCCATCGCCTCGGCCCTCGACAAGCTCGCCGCCGCCGCGGGCGAGGCCCCCGCCGACGTCACCGTCCGCGACACCGTCACCGACCCCCGCGCCGAGCGCTACACCGCGCTCGTCGCCGCCGGGCACGCCGCCCGCATCACCTACTACTCCGCCAGCCGTGACACCACCTCCGAGCGCGTCGTCGACCCCATCGAGGTCGTCGCCGCCGACGGCCACGCCTACCTGCGCGCCTGGTGCCGCGCCGCCGGCGAGATCCGCCAGTTCCGCATCGACCGCATCGACGCGTGCACCGAGCTCGACGAGCCCTCCGAGCCGCTGCGCCTGACCAACCAGCCCGCACCCACCGCGTTCCTCGCCTCCGAACTGCCGAGCATCGAACTGCTCCTGGGCCACGGCGCCAAGGGCGTCACCGACTCCTACCCGTGCGAGAGCGTCACCGGCGAGCCCGACGGGCGCCGCCGCGTCACCATGCGCGTGCGCGACCTCGACTGGGCCCGCCGCTTCGTCCTCGGCCTCGGCGGCGACGCCGAAGTCGTCGCCCCCGCCGAACTGCGCGAATCGGTCCGCCGGACCGCCCGCGCCGCGCTCGCCCGCTACGCCGCGGCCGCCTGAGGCGTCCCCACCGCTACACTGACGCCATGATCTGGGTGATATCGGTCGTCCTGGCACTCGCCGGGCTCATACTCCTCGCCGTGTCCGCCCTGCGGCTCCGCGGCGGCCTCGCCGCCCTCCGCACCGGCCTCGACCGCGTGCAGGAACGCGCCGCACAGGCGCAGGAACTGCAAGAACGCCTGAACGCGACGCTCGCCGAAGCCCAGCGGGCCGCCGCACGCACCGCGAAATGACCGCGCGGCCCTTGACGAAAGCCGAAAACGTGACGCTTCCCCGTCACGGCCGCCACATTCTGATAAAGATCGTCGATCCCGAAGCCTCCAGTGTTGACGGAAGTGTCAACCGTCGGTCATGCTTGTCCGGCTCGACGATGTCGTAGCCACGCCCATGCCGGTGACCTGGAAGTGAACCGAGTCTCAGGCTCCGTGGCAGCCGCCTCCCGCGCGGCATACGATGGTTACGTCACCGACATATATCCGGAGGGACCGAACAATGGGTGCATTGAAGCCCTGGCACATCATCATTCTCGTCGTTGTTATCTTGCTGGTGTTCGGCTCCCGGAAGCTTCCGGACATGGCCCGCGGCCTGGGGCGCTCGATGCGCATCCTCAAGTCCGAGACCGAGGCCATGAAGTCCGACTCGACCAGCCCGGAGAAGGACGGCGACGTGCGCGCCGAGCCCAAGCACACCCGCGAGCCGCTCGACCCGCCCGCTCCCGTCAACGAGAGCGTGATCGACGGCGAATCGGTCGACCACAAGAAGACCCACTAACCCGGACGCGGCCGTAACGACTATGGCTGACGAACCACCGCGGCGCGCGGGAAGACGCAAGAGCAAGTTCCAGCGCGCCGCCGACGGCTCCATGACGCTCATGGAGCACCTGGCGGACCTGCGGCAGCGCCTTCTGGTCGCGGTCATCGCGATCCTCGTTGGCACCGCAGTCGCGTTCTTCTTCGCCGACGACCTCATCAAGTTCCTGTCGGACCCGTACTGCTCCGCGCTGGGCGCCGGCACGGTGACCGAGTCCGGGGACGGGGCGAAGTGCGAGGCGGTCCTGAACTCGCCGATCTCGCACATCGCCCTGATGCTGAAGATCTCGCTGTACTCGGCACTGGTCGGAACGGCGCCCATCTGGCTGTACCAGCTGTGGGCCTTCATCGCCCCGGGCCTGCACCGCAACGAGCGCAAGTACGCGTACCTCTTCATCGGCATCGCCGCCCCGCTGTTCCTCGCGGGCGCGATCCTGGCCTACTTCGTGGTCGCCCACGGCATGGAGTTCATCATGCTGCTGGCGAGCCAGGACTTCGTGATCCTGCTGAACCTCGAGGACTACCTCAACTTCTTCATCTCGGTGATGATGGTGTTCGGCATCGGGTTCGAGTTCCCGCTGATCATGTTGATGCTCAACGTGATCGGGCTCGTCAACGCCAAGCGGATGCTCGGCTGGTGGCGCATCGTGGTCGTGGTGAGCTTCATCTTCACCGCCGTCTTCACCCCCACGCCCGACCCGTTCGGCATGACGGCGCTGGCGATCTGCATGCTCGTGCTCTACCTCGCGGCCTGCGGCGTCGCCTACCTCAACGACCGGCGCAAGGGCGTCGTCTACGGCGACGACGGCCTCGACGACGAGGAGGCCAGCGACATCGGCGCCTCCGACGACGTGGAGGTGGCGACCTCGATCGCGGCCGGCGGCCTCGACGAGGACGACTACCCGGCCGAGAACGAGCGGCGCAACCGCTTCGGCAGGCGCGTCGACGGCTACGACGACATCACCTGAGTCCCCTGAGGACCGGGAAAGAGCAGTGAGACGGGCCCCGCCTTCCGGCGGGGCCCGTTCGCTTCGCCTTCAGCAGCCGGCGCGCACCAGGCGCAGCACCGCGTCCAACCCCACGGCGCGACCGGCCTCGGCGTGGGGGACCAGGTAGCAGCGGGCGCCGATCCGGGCCGCCCCCGCGTCCGCCATCGTGTCGCCGACCATGAGCACGCGGCCCGGCTCGACGTCCAGCGCATGGCAGGCCGCGTAGAAGATCTTCTCGTCCGGTTTGCAGTAGCCGACCTCGTAGGACAGCACCCACGCGTCGATGAACCGGTCGATGCCCAGGCTTCGGAGGATCGGGCGCGCGTCGAAGCCGATGTTGGAGACCAGCGCGATCGGATACCCCTGCGCCTTCAAGGAGACGAGCGTGGCGATGGTGTCGGCGAACGCGACCCAGCCCTCAGGGGAGGCCAGGCGGTCGTACAGGGCCTCGGCGAGCCCCTCGAACACCCCGTGGGCCTGCGCCGCCAGCGCCGTGAACGCCTCGCGGTGGGCCTCCTCGTCGAGGTCGCGGTCGGCCCATGCGTCGGCGAAGTCGGGGCGCACCCGCGGCTCCATGCCCGAGCCGAGCCAGCCCTGCGCGCCGATGGCGTCGGCCAGGGCCGTCACCGACAGCGGCGAGAGCGGGCGCCCGCAGGCCTCGGCGGCCAGGGACACCGACCGGGTCAGGGGTTCGAGCTGCGCCAAGGTGCCGTGAAAGTCGAACAGGACCGCGTCGACCCCTCCGCGTCCCGCATCGTCATCGCCTGCTGAGGAATCCCGGTGCACAAACGGACGATACCCGCCCGTGTAGGCGTCGTCACAGCCGGGTGCGCAGGCGCGTTACCGAGGTGCCCTTGTCGGTGCGGCAGTCTAGTGTTGGGGCCATGGTTAACGCCGACGTGCCTTACGCCGACGACCGCTCCCCGGCCCAACGCCACGCCGCCGCCACGGCGCGTCGGCACTGGCCCCAGCTGGCGGCATTCGCGGGGGACTACCCGTTCGAACTCGACGACTTCCAGGTCGCGGCGTGCCGCGTCCTCGAAGACGGCCACGGCGTCCTCGTGTGCGCCCCCACCGGCGCCGGCAAGACCGTCGTGGGGGAGTTCGCGGTCCACCTGGCCCTTGCCGAGGGCGCCAAGTGCTTCTACACCACCCCGATCAAGGCGCTCTCCAACCAGAAGTTCAACGACCTCGTCGCCGCGCACGGCGCCGAGAACGTCGGGCTGCTGACCGGCGACACCGTCGTCAACGGCGAGGCCCCGATCGTCGTCATGACCACCGAGGTCCTGCGCAACATGATCTACGCGGGCTCCTCCACCCTCGGCGGGCTGCGCTACGTCGTCATGGACGAGGTCCACTACCTCGCCGACCGCTTCCGCGGGGCCGTGTGGGAGGAGATCATCATCGAACTCCCCCAGGAGGTCCGCGTCGTCTCCCTCTCGGCCACGGTCTCCAACGCCGAGGAGTTCGGCGACTGGCTCAAGAGCGTCCGCGGCTCCACCGAGGTCGTCGTCTCCGAGACGCGCCCGGTCCCGCTGTGGCAGCACATGATGATCGGCGGCGCCCTCCTCGACCTCTTCGAGCCCGGCGCCGACTACGTCTCCAAGGAACTGCTCAAGAAGGACGCCCGCGCGCGCGAACGCGGCGAGCAGCGCCCCGGCGGGCGCCGCCGCGGCCGCCCCTACGTCGACCGCGGGAAGGTCGTCTCGCGCCTCGACCAGGCCTCGCTGCTCCCGGCGATCTACTTCATCTTCTCCCGCGCCGGGTGCGACGCCGCCGTCGACGAGTGCGTCCGCGCCGGGCTGCGCCTCACCGACGGGCGCGAACGCGACGACATCGTCGACTACGCCACCGCCGCGGTCGCCCACATCGACCCCGCCGACCTCCAAGCCGTCGGCTTCGACCGCTGGCTCGCCGGGCTCGCCGCGGGCATCGCCGCCCACCACGCCGGGCTCCTGCCGGTGTTCAAAGAGGTCGTCGAGAAGCTCTTCGAACGCGGCAAGCTCAAGGCCGTCTTCGCCACCGAGACCCTCGCGCTGGGCATCAACATGCCCGCCCGCTCGGTCGTCCTCGAACGGCTCATCAAGTACGACGGCTCCGACCACGTCATGCTCACCCCCGGCCAGTACACGCAGCTGACCGGCCGGGCCGGGCGCCGCGGCATCGACGTCGAGGGCCACGCGGTCACCGTCTGGGCCGAGGACGTGCGTCCCAAGGAGCTCGCCGGGCTCGCCTCCAAGCGCACCTACCCGCTCAACTCCAGCTTCGCGCCCTCCTACAACATGGCCGTCAACCTCATCGGCGCCGCCGGAGTCGAACGCGCCCAAGAGGTCCTGGCCTCCTCCTTCGCGCAGTTCCAGTCCGACTCCGAAGCCGTCCACATCGCAGAGCAGGCCCGCACCCTCGGCCGCCGCGCCGCCGAGTCCGCCAAGGCCGCCGCGTGCGACAAGGGCGACTTCCTCGCCTACTACGAACTCACCCAGCAGCTCGCGCACGCCGAGCGCGGCGCCCAGAAGCGCCGCCGCGGCAGCCTGCGCGACGAGGCCCGCACCAACCTGGAGAAGCTCCGCGGCGGCGACGTCGTGTGGATCTCCCGCGGCAAGCGCACCGGCTGGGCCGTGTTCCTGCGCCCCACCGGCGGCTCGCGCCACCACGACTCGCGCTGGTCGGTCCTCACCGCCGACGGCTGGGCCGGCACGCTGGAGACCTCCGCGTTCGACGGCGGCGTCGAGGTCGTCACCCGCGTCCGCATGCCCAAGCGCTTCGACCGCCGCGACGCCAAGTCCCGCACCGACCTCGCCTCGGCCCTGCGCGACGCCACCCGCGACCGCTCCCGGCCCACCCGCCGCGGCGGCGCCGCCGAGACCCCCGAGATCGCGCGCCTGCGCGAGGAGGTCAAGGCCCACCCGTGCCGCCTGTGCCACGACGCAGGGCAGCACACCGTCCACGCCTCGCGCTGGTCGCGCCTCAAGCGCGAGGAGGAGCTGCTGCGCAGCCGCTCGGAGCGCCGCGAGCACTCCCTGGCCCGCCAGTTCACCGCCGTGCGCGAGGTCCTCACCGAGTTCGGCTACCTCGAAGGCGAGACGGTGACCGCAGACGGGCGGCTGCTGCGCAACCTGTTCGTGGAGACCGACCTCCTTGTGGCCCAGTGCCTTCGCGACGGCATCTGGGAGGGCCTGGACGCGCCCGCGCTGGCGGCGATCGCCTCGACGGTGATCTACGAGTCGCGGTTCGAGGAGGACGAGTTCTTCGTGGCCGTGCCCGGGCAGATCACCGAGGCGGTGGCGAAGACCGGGCGGCGCTGGGAGGCGATCCGGCGCGCGGAGAACCAGCGGGGGCTCTCGCTCATCTCGCGGCCGCAGCAGGGGCTGGCCTGGCCGATCTACCGGTGGACGAACGGCGAGGACCTCTCCAAGGCCCTCGCGGCCGCCGACGGCCCGTGGCCGATGCCCGGCGGCGACTTCGTGCGCTGGGCCCGGCGCACCGCGGACCTGCTGCACCAGATGGGCACCGCTGCGCGGTACATCGACACCGAGTCGTCCAACAAGCTCGGCGACGCGGCCTTCGACGCCGTGGACGCGATCCGCCGGGGCGTCGTCGCCGACGTGTGAGGCGACCGCCTGATCGACCACCGGCCGTGGGCCGGACCGCTCAGCGGTCTGGCCTACGGCCGCAGTGTGTGCAAAGTGCAGTGCGTTCAGCGTGCGGCGCTTCCAGGGCGCCCCGCGTTCAGGCTGCGCCGATGGCCTCGTGGAACCGCTTGATCGCCGAGGCGACGCCCCATTCGGCCGCCAGGGCCTCGACCGCGGCGGGGTCGGCGGGGGAGCGGGGGAGCGCGGCGTCGACGGTCGGGACGGCGACGTCCGCGGCCGTGGTCGAGACCCGCACGGCCCGTTCGAGGTAGTCGCCCGCCTCGGCGATCGCGGCCTTGTGCCGGGCGGGGAGGTCCGATTCGGCCTCGGCCGCCGCCGCGCGCAGGCCCGCGATGCCGCCGTAGGTGTTCACCAGCGTCACCGCCGTCTTCGCGCCGATGCCTTTGACGCCCGGCAGGCCGTCGGAGGGGTCGCCGCGCAGGACCGCGAAGTCGACGTAGTGGCCCGGGTCGACGCCGAACTTCGCCGCGACCGCCTCCCCGTCGAACAATTCCGCTTTAGATATCCCGCGTGCGAGGTATACGACCTTCCGGTCCCGCTCGTCGTCGACGAGCTGGAACAAATCCCGGTCGCCGGTGACGACCAGCACCGGCTCGGCCGTGCGCGCCGCCAGGGTCGCGATGATGTCGTCGGCCTCGTAGCCCGGATCGGACGCCGTGGCGATCCCCAGTGCCGGCAGCAGCGCCTCGATGGCCGCCACCTGGTCGTCGAGCCCCTCGGGCGCGTCCTCGGCGCCGTCAGGCAGCGCCCGCTCGGCCTTGTAGGCGGGCAGGAGGTCCACGCGCCACTGCGGGCGCCAGTTCCCCTCCAGGCAGCACACCATCCCGGTGGGGGAGAAGCGCCGCCCCAGGACGGCCAGGCCGTCGAAGAACCCGCGGACCGCCCCGGCCCGCCGCCCGTCCGGCGCCTTGATCGAGGAGGGCAGACCGTAGTAGGCGCGGTACCACAGCGAGGCGGCGTCGATGAGCATCAGCATGCGCACCACTCTCTCACGCAGGTCCGATAATTCGGCCCGAGTGCGCCGGAGTCGGGACGAGCGGGCACACGCGGGCTGAAACCACGGGCCCCATACTGCAAAATCTGTCACATTGCCTACCAGGCGCCACAACCATGAGAGGGTCCGCCCGGGAAGATCAGCTGGTCCGCTACTCACGAGGAGCCTTCAGGTGAACACCATCGCGCGCCGCGCCGCCGCAGCACTCGCACTCATCGGGACCGGTCTGGCCGCCGCCGCGTGCTCGTCCGGCGCCGAGGACGACGACACGCTCACCGTCTGCACGAACGTGCCCTTCGTGCCCTTCGAGTACCAGGAGGACGGCGAGTACGTCGGCTTCGACATCGCCCTGATGAACCTCCTCGCCGACCGCCTCGACCAGACCGTCGAGGTCGTCGAGATCGACTTCGACTCCATCGGCTCGGGCTCGGCCCTGAACGCCGGCACCTGCGACATCGCGGCCGCCGGCATCTCCATCACCGAGGAGCGCCAGGAGGCCATGGGCATGTCCCAGGCCTACTACCGCGCCGACCAGGCCCTCGTCGTCCCCGCGGGCGCCGAGGCCGCGAGCCTCGACGACCTCTCGGGCCTCCAGGTCGCCGTCCAGTCCGGCACCACCGGCGAGTCCTACGCCAACGACAACGCCGAGGCCTACGGCTTCGAGGTCGTCTCCTTCGAGACCATGGGCGACATCGCCTCCGCCCTGTCCGCCGGGACCGTCGACGCCTCCATCGCCGACCTCGCCACCTGGTCGAGCATGGTCGAGACCGACACCGGCCTCACGCTCGTCGAGACCATCGAGACCGAGGAGCACTACGGCTTCGCCGTCCAGAAGGACGACACCGACCTGCTCGGCGATGTCAACGCCATGCTCGACGAGGCCTTCGAGGACGGCACCTACGCCGAGCTCTACGAGCAGTGGATCGGCGAGACCTACACCGGGAACGCCGCCGAGTAGTGGCCCCTCCCGCCACCGCCGTCCAACGGCGGCCCAAGATGACGCCCCGGCGGCGGCGCCGACTCGCGCGCGCCCTCCAGTACGCGCTCATCGCCGCCGTCCTCCTCGCGCTCGCGCTCGCCGCCGACTGGGGCCGCATCGCCGAGTCCTTCCTCCAGCTCGACATCGCCGCCGACATGTTCCCCGACGTGTGGACCGCGTTCGGCAACACGATCGTCTACACCCTCCTCGCCTTCGCCTTCGGCATGGTCGCGGGCATCCCGATCGCGCTCATGAGGGTCTCCGAGTTCGGCCCCTACCGCTGGTTCGCCACCGCCTACGTCGAGGTCTTCCGCGGCCTGCCCGCGCTCCTGGTCCTCTTCCTCGTCGGCTTCGGCGTCCCCCAGGCCTTCCCCGGCCTCCAGTACCCCGGCGGCGTCTACGGCCAGGTCGCCATCGGCCTGGGCCTCACCTCCTCGGCCTACATCGCCGAGAGCGTCCGCGCCGGCATCCAGGCCGTCCCCCGAGGCCAGGTCGAGGCCGCCAGGTCCCTCGGCATGAGCCACACCCGCACCATGGTCACCGTCGTCCTCCCGCAGGCCCTGCGGATCGTCGTCCCGCCCCTGACCAACGAACTCGTCATGCTCACCAAGGACTCCAGCCTCGTCTTCGTCCTCGGCGTCACCACCGCCACCATGGAGCTCTCCAAGTTCGCCCGCAACGAGCTCACCTCCACCGCCAACGCCACCCCCCTCCTCGTCGGCGGCCTGCTCTACCTGCTGCTGACCGTGCCGCTCTCGGCGCTGGCCCGCCGACTCGAACACCGGGAGGACCGGCGATGAGCGACCCCGTCGTCTCCATCAGGGGACTGCGCAAGCGCTTCGGCGACAACGAAGTCCTGCGGGGCATCGACCTCGACGTCGCCCAAGGCGAGGTCGTGTGCCTCATCGGGCCCTCCGGCTCCGGCAAGTCCACCCTCCTGCGCTGCGTCAACCTCCTGGAGACCCCCACCGAAGGGACCATCGAGGCCGCCGGACACGACCTGACCGGCCCCGACGCCGACCTCGACCTCGCCCGACGCGACATCGGCATGGTCTTCCAGCACTTCAACCTGTTCAGCCACATGACGATCCTCGACAACCTCGTCGTCCCGCAGCGACAGGTGTGCAGACTGCCCAAGGCGGAGGCGGTCGCCGAGGCCAGGCGGCTCCTCGCCCAGGTCGGCATCGAAGGCAAGGAGCGGGCCAAACCCGCGCAGCTCTCCGGCGGCCAGCAGCAGCGCGTCGCCATCGCCCGCGCCCTCGCCGTCAAACCGCGCCTCATGCTCTTCGACGAGCCCACCAGCGCCCTCGACCCCGAACTCGTCGGCGACGTCCTCGCCGTCATGAAAGGCCTTGCCGCCGAAGGCATGACCATGCTCGTCGTCACCCACGAGATGGGCTTCGCCCGCGAGGTCGCCGACCGCGTCCTCTTCCTCGACGGCGGCGTCATCGTCGAATCCGGGCCGCCCGCCGACGTCCTCACCGCCCCCCGCACCGAACGCGCGCGCGAGTTCCTCCACCGCGTCCTGCACCCCGCGGACTGACATCATTGGGGGCATGAGCCTCCAGACGACACTGTGGCGCGGCGGGCACGTCCTGAGCGCCAGCAGCCCGGCCGCGACGGCGCTGCGCACCGAAGGCGACCGGATCACCTGGGTCGGACGCGACGCCGACGCGCCCGCCGCCGACCGCACCGTCGACCTCGAACAATGCCTCGTGACCCCCGCCTTCGTCGACTCCCACGTCCACCTCACCGGCACCGGCGCCGCCCTCACCGGCCTCGACCTCGCCGGCACCACCTCGGCCGCCGACGTCCTCGACCGCGTCGCCGCCCACGCCGCGACCCTCCCCGCCGACGCCGTCGTCCTCGCCGGCGGCTGGGACGAGACCACCTGGGACGACCCGACCCTCCCCGGCTACGACGAGGTCGACCGCGCCGCCGGCGGACGCCTCGCCTACCTCTCGCGCGTGTGCGGCCACGCCGGCATCCCAGGCAACCGCCTCGACGCCGAGCACCCCGAGATCGCCCTCCTCGAGTACGGCCTGTTCAAACCGCCCTACCGTCGCATGGCCCACCGCGCCGCCCGCGCCGCCGTCGCCCGCGCCGTCCCCGTCCACCAGCGCCTCGACAAGGCCCGCGCCGCCCTCGCCCACGCCGCGACCCTCGGCATCGCCGCGGTCGCCGAGCACTCGGTCCCCAACGCCTTCGACGACCTGATCGAACCCGAGTTCCAAGGCCTCACCGCCCTCGGCACCGACGAGGGACTCCCCGCCGTCCACGGCTGGTGGGGCGAACTGGCCGCCGCCGAGAAGGCCCGCGACCTCGGCGCCCACGGCTGCGGCGGCGACCTCTCCGCCGACGGCTCCCTCGGCGCCCGCACCGCCTACCTGCGCACCCCCTACGCCGACGCCGACACCCTCGGCGCCCAGTACCTCACCGCTCCCGACATCGCCGCCCACCTCCTCGACTGCCACGCCGCCGGCCTCTCAGCGGCCTTCCACGCCATCGGCGACGGCGCCGTCGAGGCCGTCCTCGACGGCCTCGACCTCGCCGAACCCCGCCTGGGCCTGGACGCGGTCCGCCACGCCCGCCACCGCATCGAGCACGCCGAACTCCTCGACGCCGCCCTCATCGCGCGCATGGTCCACCACGGCGTCCACGCCTCCGTCCAACCCGCCTTCGACGCCGCCTGGGGCGGCCCCGACGGCATGTACGCCGCCCGCCTCGGAACCGAACGCGCCCTCGCCGCCAACCCCCTCGCCGGACTCGCCGGCGTCGGCGTCCCCCTCGCCTTCGGCTCCGACTCCCCGGTCACCGCACTCGACCCCTGGGGCGGCGTCAGGGCCGCGCTGGCGCACCGCAACCCCCTCTCGCGCCTCTCGACCGCAGCGGCGTTCTCGGCGGCCACCAGAGGCGGCTGGAGGGCCCTCGGCATCGACGACGCCGGCGCGCTCGCCCCGGGCACCCGCGCGGACTTCGCCGTGTGGGACCTCACCGCCCCCGGCCTCCCCGACTTGAGTGATCCGCGCACGCCCCCGCCGGCCTGCCGCACGACCGTCTCGCGCGGCCGCGTCATCCACCAGCGGTCCTGACCTGCACCGCCGCACCCGGACCCCGCCGCAACGGGCCCGACGCGAGAAAAATTGCTGGACCAAAATTCCGACCCGGTCGACACCTCCGGCGCCGATTGGCTTACGGTGGTCTGGTCCTCGGCGGACGACCCGAAACGGAAGACCGCCGAACGTCGGGGGCGACTCGACTTGCTTTGCTCCCACGCAGACTGGACAAGGTGGCGGCGCGGCCGCACCGCTACCGGCGGCCAGGTCCAGATCGCGGGGGTCGGCGGAGGAAGGCGGGCCGGTCGCCGGTGGTGGACCCGCGGCGGACGCCAGTGATCCCTAGACAACAGCTCGTAGACGCTCAGCCAGACGGGTGCGAGTTGGTCCGAAGATCACCAGCGAACGCGGCAGGGGACACCGGCCGTACAGGGACTGGGAGAAACCCGTGCGAGGGGCGTAGCCGGACACAGCTACGCCCCTTTGCCGTACCCCGCAGTACGCTTGACCCCCACCCGCGGAGCCGAGGCGCCCTCGCTCCCCGGACGGCGCCCCGGCGACGGCCCGGCGCCCCGCGCACGAACGAGGAGCACCCTTCTTGAGCACCGTGATCGACGACGACCGCGACGCCCCCGTACCGCCACAGGCCGACCCCGCCCCCGCGCGCCGCCTCCGCCTCCTCGTCGACACCCCCGCCGGACGCCGCCTGAGCCTCCCGGCCGCCCTCGTCCTCGCCGTCGCCTCCGGCCTCCTCGCCGTCCTCGCCTTCCCGCCCTACGGCCTGTGGCCGCTCGCAGCCGTCTCCGTCGCCGGACTCGGCGCCGCCGTCCACCGCAGGCGCCCCCGCGGCGGCCTCGGCGTCGGCTTCGTCTACGGCATGGCGTTCTTCCTCCCGCTCCTGGCCTGGTCCTCCACCCAGGTCGGCCAGTGGCCCTGGCTGTTCCTGTGCGCGCTCGAAGCGCTCGCCACCGGCCTCCTCGGCGCCGCCCTGGCCGCCTGTTCGCGCCTCGTCGACGCCCACCGCTGGACCTGGGCGCCCCTCACCGCCGTCGCCTGGGTCGCCCAGGAGGCCCTGCGCTCGCGCCAGCCCTTCGGCGGCTTCCCCTGGGGCCGCCTCGCCTTCAGCCAGGCCGACGCGCCCACCGCCGCCGCCGCCTGGCTCGGCGGCGCCCCCTTCCTCAGCTTCCTCGTCGCCCTCGCCGGAGGCCTCCTCCTCGCCGCGGGCTTCGCCCTCGCCACCCGTAAGGGCGCCGGACTCAAGACCGCCGCCGCGCTCACCGCCGCCGCAGCTCTGACCGCCGTAGCCCCCCTCGCCGTCCCCCTCGGCGCCACCGCGCCCGCCGGCGACACCATCAACGTCGCCGTCGTCCAAGGCAACGTCCCCCGGCTCGGCCTGGGCTTCAACGAGCAGCGCCGCGCCGTCCTCGACAACCACGTCGACGCCACCCTCGACCTCGCCGCCGACGTCGCCGCCGGGAACGCCGAGCAGCCCGACCTCGTCGTCTGGCCCGAGAACGCCTCCGACATCGACCCCATCGAGAACCAGGACGCCTACGACCGCATCAGCGAGGCCGCCGCCGCCATCGGCGCCCCGATCGTCCTCGGCGGCATCGTCCACAACGACGACGGCACCCGCTCCAACATGAGCATCGTCTGGGACCCCGTGGCCGGACCGGTCTTCATGTACTCCAAGCGCCACCCCGTGCCCTTCGCCGAATACGTCCCCTACAAGGGCTTCTTCCGCACCGTCGCCGGATGGATCGACCCGCGCATGGCCGAGGGCATCGACAACGTCGCCGGATTCGAGGCCGGCGACAACCCCGGCATCGTCAAGGTCGGCGACCTCGAACTCTCCGGCCTCATCTGCTTCGAGATCGCCTTCGACGCCGAGACCACCGCCTCCGTCCGCGAAGGCGCCGAACTCCTCGCCGTCGGCACCAACAACGCCACCTTCGACACCAACGAGGCCCAGCAGCAGCTCGCCATGGTCCAACTGCGCTCCATCGAGCACGCCCGCGACGGCCTCATGGCCTCCACCGTCGGCGTCTCCGGCTTCACCGACCACACCGGCGAGGTCTCCCAGGCCACCGAGTTCAACACCGCCGCCGTCATCCAGACCGACCTGACCCTCTCGGACCGCTCGACGCCCGCCACGGCGATGGGTATCCTGCCTGAAGCGGTCCTCACCGGAGCGGCACTGGTGGCCCTGGCCTGCGCTGTCAGTATGAACCTCCGGCACCGCCGCAGCCAGACCTAGAAAGCCGACGCCATGAGTCAGACCCCGGACCGGCCCGCCGACCACGGCGACCGAGGCACCGACGACCGGCCCGCACCGGCCATAGTGGCCGTACCCACCTACAACGAGCGCGACAACATCGAGCAGACCGTCGCCGCCGCCCTCGCCGGCTGCGACCACATCGACGTCCTCATCGTCGACGACTCCTCGCCCGACGGCACCGGCGACCTCGCCGACGCCCTCGCCCAGGACCACCCGCGCGTCCACGTCCTCCACCGGCCCCAGAAGCAGGGACTGGGCGCCGCCTACCTCGCCGCCTTCGCCTGGGCCGCCGAACACGGCTACGGCACCGTCGTCGAGATGGACGCCGACGGCTCCCACGACCCCGCCGACCTGCCCCGCCTCCTCGACGCCCTCGACCAGGGCGCCGACCTCGCCATCGGCTCGCGCTACATCCCCGGCGGCGCCGTCCGCAACTGGCCCCTCCACCGCCTCGCCCTCTCCCGCGGCGCCGGCGTCTACACCCGCGCCATGCTCGGCCTGCGCATCCGCGACGTCACCGCCGGCTACCGCGCCTACCGCCTCGACGCCCTCCACAAACTCCAGCTCGACACCGTCGACTCCGGCGGCTACTGCTTCCAGATCGACCTCACCTGGCGTGCCGCCAAGGCCGGACTCGACATCCGCGAAGTCCCAATCGTCTTCACCGAACGCCGCGCCGGCGCTTCGAAGATGAACGGCGCCATCACCGTCGAGGCCCTGCGGAACCTCACCAGGTGGGGCGTAGCGCACCGTCTGCGCCAACTGCGCCGCGCCTTCTCCCGTGGCAGAATCGAGGAGTGACGTACCACCAACCGCCCAGGGCCCCCGCACGGGCGCCGTTCGCACTGCGGCTCGCGCTGGCGGTGTGGGTCGTCAGCGAGGCCGCCGCCTTCTTCGGGCTGGTCTACCTCATCGGCCTGTTCTACACGATCCTCGTCTTCATCGGCACGACCGTCCTGGGCGCCGTGCTCGTGCGCTACACGGGCGCGAAGTCCCTGCGGGCCGCCCGCGACTACCTCAACTCGGGCGGCGACCCCGCCCGCGAACTGCCGAACGGCTACGCGCTCGCCGGGGCGGTCTGCCTGGCCGCGCCCGGTTTCGTGACCGACCTCGTCGGCCTGCTGCTGCTTTTCCCGCCCACCCGCGCCCTCTTCCGGGGCCTGGGCCGGCGGCTCGCTGCCAGCGTGCCCACCGTCCGCTTCGGCGGCGGCGACGTCATCGACGGCGAGGTGATCGCCGAGCGGGACGAGCCGGTGCGCCGCGACCCCGGGCACGGCGAAGGGCCCCGGTCGATCGACCAGGGCCCGTGAGTCTGTACCGCTAGCGTTCGCCGCGGCGGGCGCGCATCTCCTGGAGACGCTCGTCGAGGATCTCTTCGAGCTCCTCCATCGAGCGGCGCTCCAGCAGCATGTCCCAGTGGGTGCGCGGCGGCTTGACCTTCTTGGTCTCGGGCTCCTCGCCGTCGACCAGCTTGGCCGTGGTGCCGTCGAGCCGGCACTCCCACGTCAGCGGGATCTCCGCTTCGACTGCGAAGGGCACCTCGAAGCGGTGGCCTTGCGGGCACACGTAATCGCGGGTCTGGCGGGGGGCCAGCTCCGTGTTGCGGTCCGATTCGTAGCTGACGGCGCCGAGACGCGAACCCCTCAGCATTCTGTCGCCCATGTTCCCCTGCACTTCCTTTGAGCACTTGCCCTGAACCATGTCGCCGGCCCGGTCAGCCCTGGGCCGGCCGCAGGAATCCCCAGCCGATCACGCCGATTCCCGGGGCTTCGCTACCTACAACGCCGGAACGGGGCCGGAACCTTCCCGGCGCGCGGAGCCGACGCGGACCCCCAAGTGTGGCCCGGCGCGGTCGCCGCGGCCACAGACGTCCCCTTGAAGTGTGACACAACACGGCACTCCGTCCACGGGGTCCGCGCGTGAGACGCCCCTCGCCCGCATCGTCCGCCCAGGGTGTCCCAGGACGCGGGGACCGGCATCCGCTTTCGAGCCGCGGCGGCGAGTCCGGGTCACAGCGGTGCAAACGATGCGAGAGCGACGCGTGAACACCCATCGGGTCGCATCGGGCCGGGGCGCGCCCAGTAAGGTGTGCATCAGACTCGGCACACTAACGTCTCGCAAGCATCGCCGAGAAGGAGTTCGCAAAATGCATGTGCTTGGAATCGACTTCGGCACCTCGAACACCGTCGCCGTGCTCCGCTCGGCGGACGGCCGTGTTCGCCCCCTGCTGTTCGACGGCGCCCCGATCCTGCCCTCCGCGGTGTACTACAACTCGGACGGGCGCATGCTCGTCGGCCGCGACGCCGAGCGCAACGCCCGCATGGACCCCGCCCGGTTCGAGCCGAACCCGAAGCGCCGCATCGACGACGGGTCGCTGTTCCTGGGGACCTCCGAGATCCCGGTGCCGCAGGTGTTCGCGTACGTGCTCCAGCAGGTCGCCCTGGAGGCCCAGCGCCAGGCCGGCCAGATGCCGAGCCAGGTCCGCCTGACCCACCCCGCCCGGTGGGGGGAGCGGCGCCGCTCGATCCTGGTCGACTCGGCGCGCCTCGCGGGCCTGCCCGCCCCGCAGCTCATCCCCGAGCCGGTCGCGGCGGCCTCCTACTTCACGTCGGTGCTCGGCACCGCCGTCCCGCCCGGGCGCTCGCTGGCGATCTACGACCTCGGCGGCGGCACGTTCGACGCCACGGTCGTGCGCCGCACCCAGACCGGTTTCGAGGTGCTCGCCGAGGAGGGCATCGGCGACATCGGCGGGCTCGACTTCGACCACGGCATCGTCGAGCACCTCGGCAAGACCTACGGCGCCTCGCACCCGGCCGACTGGCAGCGCCTGCTCAACCCCGCCGACGACCGCGACCGCCGCTACCGGCGGATGCTCTACGAGGACGTGCGCGGGGCCAAGGAGACGCTCTCGCGGACCGCGAGCGCCGACATCCACCTGCCGGCCCTGGAGGTCGACGCGCACCTGACGCGCGCCGAGTTCGAGGAGATCGCGCGCCCGCCCCTGGAGCGCACCGTCGACTGCCTCCAGCGGGCCATCTCCTCGGCGCGGATGAACCCCGCCGACCTGGTCGGGATCTTCCTCGTCGGCGGCTCCTCGCGCATCCCGGCGATCTCGCAGCTCATCCACTCCAAGCTCGGAGTGCCGCCGCAGACGTTCGAGCAGCCCGAGACCGTCGTGGTCGAGGGCGCGGTGCGGGCGGCCTCGGGTCCGGCCCCGGCCGACCAGCCGCAGACGCGGCCGACCTCGGGCGGGCCCGTCTCGCCCTCGGGCATGATGTCGGGCCCGCGCCCGCCGGTGCAGGCGCCGGTCCAGGCCCCGCAGATGCTGCCGCCGCAGACGAGCTACCAGCAGCAGGCCCCGGTCCCGCAGCCGGCCTACCAGCAGGCGGCCCCGGCGGGCCGCCGTCCGCTCCACCAGGAGCCGGCGGTGCTGGTGACCGGCGCGGCCGTGGTGATCCTGCTGGTCGTCTTCTTCGTGCTCCTGTCGACGATCCTCAACGGCTGAGGTCCGCGCCAGTCTCAGGCGCGGTCCTTCGCCGTCGCCGTGAAGCCGGCGCGGCGGTTGAGCTCGGCGATCTGGCGGTCGAGCCAGTCGATCTCGGTGAGGTTCGTCGACCGGTGGATCTGCATGAGCCCCTTGCGGAACGGTGAGTCGAGCCGTTCGGGCGGGATGGGCGCGCCGTGCTCGTCGAAGAACAGCTGCGCGGGCGTGTCGAGGAACTCGCGCCTGCGGGCGAGGACGAGCGCCTGCTCGCGGGGGTTCTCCAGGTGGTGGAGGAACGCCAGGAGCACGTACCACTTGTTGTCGTCGGTGAGGAAGCCCGGCTCGGGGTCGCGCAGCCACCGGCGCAGCTGGTCGGTGCCGGTCTGCGTGATCTCCAGCATGTGCCGCGGGGCGGCGACCGACCCCGGGGCGGTGCGCCTGGTGAGGCACTGCGCGTCTTCGAGCTTCTTGATCGTCGGGTAGAGGGTGCCGTCGGCGACGGGCCGGACGTGTCCGGCGAGGCTCGCGACCCGGTTCTTGAGGTCGTAGCCGTGGAGCGGGAAGTCCCGCAGGAATCCGAGTATGGCCATCTTCAGCATGCGTCCATTATGGCAGAATAGTCAAGATATATCGTTCTCGAGGTAAAGAACCTCGTCGTCAGTCGACGAAACCGTCCCTCGAATGACGCGCGCGGCTTCGCCGCGCCCTCACCGAGAACAGAGAGCCCGGACACAATCGAGGTTCCACTGTCACGTTTCGCGGTCCTGCGCACTCTCAGAGGGCGACACAGGAACCGCATCGAGAGGGAGGGCCCGTGAACGACGCACCACCGGCCACCGCCGTCTTCGCCGAGCACCGCGAGTTGCTGTTCGGCATCGTCTACGGGATGCTCGGCACCGTCGCCGACACCGAGGACGTCCTCCAGGACGTCTGGCTGTCCTGGGAGGCGCGCTCGCACGGCGCGCCCATCGAGCACCCGAGGGCCTACCTGGTGCGGGTGGCGATCAACGCCGCGATCGCCCGCCAGGACGCCGTCAAGCGCCGCCGCGAGACCTACATCGGACCGTGGCTGCCCGAGCCGGTCGACGCCGAGGCCGTGCCCGACGGCGCCGCGCACCTGCTGCGCATCGAGTCGGTCTCCTTGGCGCTCATGGTGGTCCTGGAGTCGCTGACCCCGGCCGAGCGGGCGGTGTTCGTCCTCGGCGAGGTCTTCGGCTACGGGCACGGCGAGATCGCCGCGATCCTCGACCGCACCCCCGCCTCGGTCCGCCAGACCGCGCACCGGGCGCGCTCGCACGTGCGGGCCCGGCGGCCCCGCCACCGTGTCGACCCCGCCGTCCACCGCGAGGTCACCGAACGGTTCATGGACGCCGTGGCAGGAGGCGACATCGACGCGCTGCTGGGCCTCATGGCCCCCGACGTGACCCTCACCTGCGACGGCGGCGGCCTCGGCCCGGCCGCCGGGCCGCGCCCGCTGCACGGCGCCGACCGCATCGCCGCCCTCCTCGTCAACCGCACCTTCCGCCGCTCCCAAGGCCTGGAGGTCGACTTCCGGCCGCTGAACGGCTCGCCCTCGGCCCTCATGCTCCGCGACGGCCGCGTGGTCGGCGTCCTCATGCTCGACCTCGACGCAGGCGGCGACACGGTCGCCGCCGTCTACGCCGTCACCAACCCCGAGAAGCTCACCGGCCTGCGCTGAACCGCGCCCGCCACGACCCACACCACCACCGCGGCGACGCGCGAGTCCGGCGTGCCGCGACACCGAAGGAGAACCCGATGTCCACCCTGTACCTCGTCCTGGCCCTCACCGCCGCCGTCCTCAACCTCGGCTCCGGGATCGGCTCGATCGCCCGCCTCAAGGTCATCTACCCGCTTCTGGACGGCGCCTCCGTCCCGCACTCGATGCTCGTCTTCCCCATCGGCGTCCTCAAGACCGCCGGCGGCCTCGGCATCGCCCTCGGCCTCCTCGGCGTGCCCCTCGTCGGCACCGCCGCCGCCGCGGGCCTCGTCCTCTTCTGGACCTGCGCCGTCCACACCCACGTCCTGGCGAACTTCTGGCCCAAGGAGACCTACCTGACCTTCACCTTCCTCGCCACCGCGATCGGCACCCTCGCCCTCGACCTCGCGCTCGCGTAGACCGCCGACGCCGCCCGAGGACCCCTGGGTCTCTCGGGCGGCGTTTCGCGTTGTGCGGGCTTCTTTACGCGAAGGCAACGAGAGTTCATGCGTTCGTGCCCTTCGTGAACGGCGGTGAAACATCGCGACCATAGCTTGTACGCAGAGCGGATACGACGTTGTATACGCGCTTGTACACCGCCGCGACCTGCGGCGGCGCTCCCTTGCAGACCCGGCGCCCCTCTGTTGCCGGGGCGCTCCTCTGCGGAAGGTCAACTGCACATGCCACTGCGTACCAAGCTCGAAGCCCGATCCCTCACGAAGTCACTGGCCGCGGCCGCCGCCGCCGCGTGCCTCGTCGCCACCGCCGCCTGCGGCTCCAAGGCGGGGGAGGAGACCGCCGCCGTCGAATCCTGCGTGGACACCTCCGGGGACACCGTCAAGGTCGGCTCGCTCAACTCCCTGTCCGGCACCATGGCGATCTCCGAGACCACGGTGCGCGACAGCATCGCCCTCGCCGTCAAGGAGATCAACGCCGCGGGCGGCGTCCAGGGCAAGACGATCGAGATCGTCGCCGAGGACGGCGCCTCGGAGCCGACCGTGTTCGCCGAGAAGGCCGAGAAGCTCATCCGCGAGGACTGCGTGGCCGCGGTCTTCGGCGGGTGGACCTCCGCCTCGCGCAAGGCCATGCTCCCGGTCTTCGAGGACAACGACTCGCTGCTGTACTACCCCGTCCAGTACGAGGGCCTCGAAGCGTCCGAGAACATCTTCTACACCGGCGCGACCACGAACCAGCAGATCATCCCGGCCCTCGACTACCTCGCCGAGACCGGCGTCGAGTCGATCTACCTCGTCGGCTCCGACTACGTCTTCCCGCGCACCGCCAACGCGATCATCAACGCCTACGCCGAGGCCCACGGCATCGAGGTGCTCGGCGAGGACTACGTGACCCTCGGCTCGACCGAGTTTTCCACCATCGTCACCCAGGTCAAGTCCGCCGGCGCCGACGCGGTCTTCAACACCCTCAACGGCGACTCGAACGTCGCGTTCTTCCGCGAGTACGCCAACGTCGGCCTCACCGCCGAGGAGATGCCGGTCATGAGCGTCTCGATCGCCGAAGAGGAGGTCGGCGGCATCGGCGTGGAGAACATCGAAGGCCAGCTCGCCGCCTGGAACTACTACCAGACCGTCGACTCGCCCGCCAACGGCTCGTTCGTGGAGGCGTTCAAGGCCGAGTACGGCGCCGACCGCGTCACCTCCGACCCGATGGAGGCCGCCTACACCTCCGTCTACCTGTGGGCCGCAACGGTGGAGAAGGCCGGCTCGTTCGCCGTCGCGGACGTCCAGGAGGCCGCCGACGGCGTCTCCTTCGACGCCCCCGAAGGGACGGTCGTGATCGACGGGGACAACCACCACGTCTCCAAGACCGCCCGCATCGGCGAGATCAACGCCGATGGCCTGCTCTACACCGTCTGGGAGTCCGAGGGCCCGATCGAGCCCGACCCGTTCCTGGAGGGCTACGACTGGGCCGCCGACCTCGCGGTCACCGAATAACCGCCCGGCGATCAGGAAAGGAGACACCGTGGACCTCCTCGTAGGACAGTTGTTCACCGGACTGAGCACCGGCTCGATCCTGCTGCTGGCCGCACTGGGCCTGTCGCTCACGTTCGGGCAGATGGGCGTGGTCAACATGGCGCACGGCGAGTTCATCATGGCCGGCTGCTACACCGCGTACGTCGTCCAGCAGGTCGTCGGGGACGCTGGCGCCTCCCTCCTGATCGCCCTCCCCGTCGGGTTCGCGGTGGGCGGCGCGATGGGCCTGGTCCTGGAGACCGTGCTCATCCGCCGCCTCTACCACCGCCCGCTCGACACGCTCCTGGTCACCTTCGGCGTCGGCCTCATCCTCCAGCAGGTCGCCCGCGACGTCTTCGGCGCTCCGGCGGTGAACGTGTCCGTCCCCGAGGCCCTGCGCGGAGGCGTCGACCTGCTCGGCGTGACCGTCCCGAAGACGCGGCTGTTCATTATGGCGCTGGCGGTCCTGGCCGTCACCGCGGTGAGCCTGGTCCTGCGGTTCACGCCGGCGGGGCGGCGCATCCGCGCCGTGGTCGGCAATCGCGACCTCGCCGAGACCGCGGGGATCTCCTCGCGGCGGGTGGACGCCGGGCCGTTCTTCATCGGCTCGGGCCTGGCCGGGGTCGCCGGGGTCGCCTTGACCCTCATCGGGTCCACGAGCCCGACGACCGGCCAGTCCTACCTCGTCGACGCCTTCCTGGTGGTCGTCGCGGGCGGCCTGGGCCGTATCAAGGGCGCGGTGGTCGCCGCGGTCGCCCTCGGTGCGCTGCAAGCGGTGTTCGAGACGTACTCGACCGCGTCGCTCGCCAAGGTCGGTGTCTTCATCGTCATCGTCGTATTCCTCCAGCTGCGCCCACAGGGCCTGTTCACGCTGCGGACCAGGAGCCTCGCATGAAGTTCTTCACCACCAGGGCCGGCACCTGGACCGGCTTCGGCGCCGCCGCACTCGTCCTGTTCGGACTCGCGCCGCTGCTGCTGTCGGGGTTCCGGCTCGGCCTGCTCGCCCAGTTCCTGTGCTACGCGATCGTGGCGGTCGGCATCGGCCTGGCCTGGGGCCGCGGCGGGATGCTCACCCTCGGGCAGGGCGTCTTCTTCGGCATGGGCGCCTACCTCATGGCCATGCACCTGAAGATGGCCGACGCCGAGTTCCGCGGCGGCCCGGGGGCCGTCCCCGACTTCATGGAGCTCGCCGGTATCCGCGAACTGCCCGCCTATTGGGCCCCGTTCGCCTCCCCGGCGTTCACGATCGCGGCGATCCTCGTCCTGCCGACCGCGTTCGCGGTCCTGCTGGGTCTGGCGGTCTTCAAGCGCCGCGTCAAGGGCGCTTACTTCGCGATCCTCTCCCAAGCGCTCGCCGGGGCGTTCGCGATCCTCCTCATCGGGCAGCAGTCCCTCGGCGGGTTCAACGGCCTCTCGCGCTTCCGGTACTTCTTCGGGTACAACCTGGACGACCCGGTCAACCAGCAGATGCTGTACTTCATCGTCGCCGGGGTCCTCCTCGCCGTCGTCGCGGTGAGCCTCCAGCTGCGCCGCTCGCGCTACGGCGAACTCCTCGTCGCCGTGCGCGACGCCGAAGAAAGGGTGCGCTTCCTCGGCTACGACGCCGCGAACGTCAAGGTCGTCGCCTACGCCGTCGCCGCGCTGTTCGCCTCGGTCGCCGGGGCGGTCTTCGTGCCGATCGTCGGGATCATCTCCCCGGCGAGCATCGGCATCGTGCCCTCGATCATGTTCATCCTCGGCGTCGCCATCGGCGGGCGCGCGAGCCTCGTCGGCCCCGTCGTCGGCGCCCTCGCCGTCGCATGGGCCCAGACCGCCCTCTCCGAGCAGTTCCCCTCCGCGTGGACGTACGCCCAAGGGCTCATGTTCATCCTCGTCATCGCGCTGCTGCCCGGCGGCATCGCCTCGACCGCCGCCGTCCTCAAGCGGATACCGACCAAACGCGCCACCGTGGAGGCCACCACATGAGCATCGCATTGAGCTGCAAGAACATCGAAGTCTCCTTCGACGGCTTCAAAGCCGTCGCGGGCGTCGACCTCGACCTCTCCCGCGGCGAGGTCCACTTCCTCATCGGCCCCAACGGGGCCGGGAAGACCACCCTGGTCGACGCGATCACCGGCCTCGCCGCCTACACCGGGTCCGTCGTGAAGGACGGCGAGGAGCTGCGCGGCAGGAAGGTCCACCACATCGCCCGCCGCGGCATCGGGCGCACCTTCCAGACCGCCACCGTCTTCGAGAACCTCACCGTCGCCCAGAACCTCGACATCGCCGCCGGGGCCGGACGCTCCCCCTGGACGCTCCTTCGCCGCCGCAGGCACCTGCCGCAGAACGTGGTCGACACGATGGAGCGCATCGGCCTCGCCGACCGCGCCGACACGCCCGCGGGCGTCCTCGCCCACGGCCAGAAGCAGTGGCTGGAGATCGGGATGCTCCTCGTCGGCGACGCCGACGTGCTCCTGCTGGACGAGCCCATCGCCGGGATGGGCCACGACGAGCGCGAGACCACCGGCCGCCTCCTCCACGACATCGCCGTCGACCGCGCCGTCGCCGTGGTCGAGCACGACATGGACTTCATGCGCGCCTTCGCCTCCCGCGTCACCGTCCTCCACGCCGGGGCCGTCCTCGCCACCGGCTCGGTGGACGAGGTCTCCGGCGACCCCCGCGTCCAGGAGGTCTACCTCGGCACCGCGAAGGAGTCCGCCGATGCTGCGACTGCGTGACCTCGCCTGCGGCTACGGCCGCACCCCCGTCGTCCACGGCATCGACCTCCACATCGGACCCGACGAGGTCGTGGCCGTCATGGGCCACAACGGCGCCGGCAAGACCACCCTGCTCCGCGCCGTCGCCGGCCTCCTGCCCGCCATGCGGGGCACCGTCGAACTCGACGGCACCGACATGACCCGCAGGCCCGCCAACCGCCGCGTCAAGGCGGGCATGGCCTACGTCCCCCAAGGCCAGCAGTGCTTCGCGCACCTCACCGCAGGAGAGAACCTCCGCCTCGTCGCCGACGGCCGCCGACACGGCAAGGCCCTCATCGACGCCCAACTCGACCTCTTCCCCGCCCTGCGCCCCCTCCTCGGCCGCCAGGCCGGCCTCCTCTCCGGCGGCCAGCGCCAGCAGCTCGCCATCGCGCGTGCGCTCATCACCGAGCCGCGGCTGCTGATTCTGGACGAGCCGACGGAGGGGATTCAGCCGAACGTGGTGGCGGAGATCGAGTCGACGGTGGTGGGTCTCGCCAAGCGCGGGGGCTTGTCGGTGCTCCTGGTCGAGCAGCATCTGGGTTTCGCGTTGCAGGCGGCCGACCGGTATTACGTGTTGCGTTCGGGTCGGGTGGCTTCGGAGGGGTCGACGGGTGTCGAGGCTGAGGGGCGTGTGCGGGAGGCGATGTCGATATGACGTTTTCGACGTTGCCTGAGTCTGAGGGTCCTTTGGCGGAGCGCGTTTACGTCGCCCTGCGCGCCGACCTCATGGCGGGGCGGTATGAGCCGGGGAAGCGTCTGGGGGAGGAGCGTCTCGCCGGGAACTATGGCGTGTCGCGCACGCCCGTGCGCGAGGCCCTCAGCCGTCTTTCCGCCGACGGCTTGGTCTCCCGTGAGGTTGATGGCCTCTATCCGTATCGGCCTCGGATCGATCAGCTCAACGACCTGTACGAGGTCCGTTTGACGCTCGAATTGCGGGGGCTGGCGCGTGCTGCCGCCGATCCTGATATCCGGCACGACCGGGACCTCCTGGGCCCCGAGCTTGACCGGTGGTATCGGTTGCGGAAGGTGCCGCCGGGTCCTGATGCGGGGTTCGTGGAGTCCGATGAGCGGTACCACTTGACGCTGTTGGCGGCGTCGGGCAATGCGCAGCTCGCGGAGGCGTTGAAGGTCGTGAACAACCGGATTCGGCCGGCGCGGATGTTCGATTACTTCACGGTCGAGCGGATGGAGTCGACGATCGCGGAGCACATCGCGATCGCCGAGGGCGCCTTGGAGGGGCGTTATGCGGAGGCGACGGCGATTCTGACCCGGCATATCGAGACGTCGCGTTCCCTTGTGGTCGGGCGTGCTGAGGCGGCCCTGACGTGGGCGCATCTGGCGAACGCCGTCCGGCCTTGATTTCCATTCTTGCACCCTGAGTCACCGAGAGCGAGTGTCATGTTCGAGCGCATTCTGATCGCCAACCGCGGGGAGATCTCCCGGCGGATCACGCGGACGGCCCACCGGCTCGGTGTCGCTACGGTCGCCGTCTATTCCGAGGCCGATGCCGCGTCGTTGCATGTGCGCGAGGCGGACGAGGCGGTGTGCGTGGGTCCGGCGGCGGTCGCCGAGTCGTATCTCAACGTCGATGCGATTCTGTCGGCTGCGAAGGACACCGGGGCGCAGGCGGTGCATCCGGGCTACGGGTTCCTCGCCGAGAGCGCGGTGTTCGCGCGGCGGGTCGCCGATGCCGGGCTCGTGTTCATCGGGCCGACTCCTGAGCAGTTGGAGCGGTTCGGGGACAAGGTGACCGCCCGCGAGGCGGCCGCTGCGGCGGGTGTCCCGCTTGCTGCGGGTACGGCCGCGCTGGCCGACGTGGAGGAGGCGGCGCTTGCGGCGGCGTCGGTCGGGTTCCCGGTGATCGTCAAGGCTTCTGCGGGTGGTGGCGGTATCGGGATGCGCATCGCCGAGGACGCGGCCGAGCTCGCGGAGGTGTTCGCCTCGGTGAAGCGTCTGGCGGCGGACAATTTCGGTGATGACGCGGTCTACCTGGAGCGGTATGTGCGCCGTGCGCGGCATGTCGAGGTGCAGGTGTTCGGGGACGGTGAGGGTCGTGTGGTGTCGTTGTCGGACCGTGACTGCACGTTGCAGCGGCGCCATCAGAAGGTCCTGGAGGAAGCTCCCGCGCCGGGTCTGCCTGCGGCGGTGCGTGAAGGGATGCATGCGGCGGCGCGTGCGTTGGCGGCGTCGGCGCGGTACCGGTCGGCGGGGACGGTGGAGTTCATCTACGACGCCGAGCGCGAGGAGGCGTCGTTCCTGGAGTTCAACACGCGTTTGCAGGTGGAGCATCCGGTGACCGAGGCGGTCGTGGGGGTCGACTTGGTGGAGTGGATGATCCGGGCGGCGGCCGGGGACGTCGGGTTCTTGGCGGCGGTGCCGGACGAGGGTCCGCCGGTGGTGGGTGCGGCGGTGGAGGCGCGGGTGTACGCCGAGGACCCGGCGCGCGGGCATCTGCCGTCGGCGGGGTTGTTGACGTGTGTGGACTTTCCGGGGTCGGTTCGGGTGGACACGTGGGTCCAGCGGGGCGTGGAGGTTCCGGCGGTGTACGACCCGATGCTGGCGAAGGTGGTCGCCACGGGAGTGGACCGGGAGGCGGCGTGGGCGGCGATGTCGGTCGCGCTGGACGGTTCGCGGATCGAGGGGGTGCATACGAACCTGGGGCAGCTGCGGGCGGCGGTCGTCGACCCGCGGGTCTTGGCGGTGGAGCACGACACCGGCACCATCGCCTCCATCGTGGACGCGTCGCCGCGGATCGACGTGGTGGCGCCGGGTGTGTTGACGACCGTGCAGGACTTCCCGGGCCGGATCGGGCACTGGCAGGTGGGCGTGCCGCCGTCGGGTCCGATGGACGACCTGTCGTTCCGTCTGGGCAACAGGGCGCTCGGCAACGCCGAGGGTCTGCCGGGGCTGGAGTGCACGATCGCGGGGCCGACGCTGCGGTTCGGCGTTCCGGTGACGGTGTGCGTGACCGGCGCCCCCGCCCCGGTCACGCTCGATGGTGTGGCGGTGGAGCAGTGGGTGCCGGTCGCGGTGCCGGCCGGGGGCGTGCTGGCGGTCGGGCAGGTCGCCGACGCGGGCGCGCGCACCTATGTGCTGTTCCAAGGCGGCTTGGACGTGCCGACGTTCCTGGGTTCGGCTTCGACGTTCCCGCCGGGGCGGATCGGCGGGTACACCGGCGACCAGTTGCGCGCGGGGGACCGCCTGGTGCCGTGTGCGGCATCGGGTCCGGTCGCGCCGGTCCCGGTGGCGGACCGGCCCGCGTTCGGGCACGATTGGGCGCTGGCGGTGACGCCGGGTCCGCAGCCGGCGCCGCACTACTTCACCGCCTCGGACATGGAGCGGATCTACGCCGCGGACTGGTCGGTGCAGGTGCACGCCGGGCGTTCGGGGGTGCGGCTTGACGGGCCGCGGCCGCAGTGGGCGCGTACCGACGGCGGCGAGGCGGGCCTGCATCCTTCGAACCTGCACGACAATCCGTACTCGGTGGGGACGGTGAACTTCACCGGCGACACGCCGGCGCTGCTGGGCCCGGACGGGCCGAGCCTGGGCGGTTTCGCGTGCCCGTTCACTGTGACGACCTCGGACCGGTGGAAGCTCGGGCAGTTGCGTCCGGGCGACGCGGTGCGGTTCGTGCCGGTGGGCGAGGCCGAGGCCGACCGGTTGCGCGCCACTCCGTTGGCGAATCCGGTGCCGCTCATCGGCGCCCACGAGGACACGGCGACCCTCGCCTCCATTGACGCCGAGGGCGACCGGCCCGCGGTCGCCTACCGGCGGGCCGGGGACGACGCGGTGCTCCTCGAATACGGTCCGATGCACCTCGACCTGGCGCTGCGCATGCGGGTCGGGGCGCTCATGGACGCCCTCGCCGCGGCTGACCCGGCCGGGCTCATCGACACCACGCCGGGGGTGCGGTCGCTGCACCTGCACGTCGACCCGGACGTGCTGCCGGTCCGGGCCTTGACGGGGCTGCTGACCGAATTGGAGGCGGACCTGCCGGACACGGCGGACATGACGGTGCCCTCGCGTGTGGTGCGGCTGCCGATCTCGTGGAACGACGCGGTCGTGGACGAGGCGATCGCCCGGTATGCGACCAACGTGCGCGACGACGCCCTGTTCAACCCCTCGAACATCGAGTTCATCCGCCGCATCAATGGCCTGGGGTCGGTCGAGGAGGTCGCGGCGATCGCGACCGCGGCCGAATGGCTCGTCCTGGGCCTGGGCGACGTGTACCTGGGCGCGCCCGCCGCCGTCCCGGTCGACCCCCGCCACCGCCTGGTGACCACGAAGTACAACCCGGCGCGGACGTGGACCGCCGAAGGCACGGTCGGCATCGGCGGCTCGTACATGTGCATCTACGGCATGGACTCCCCGGGCGGCTACCAGCTCGTGGGGCGCACGGCCCCGATCTGGGCGGGCCTGCGCGACCTCCCGTCCTTCCACGACGGCCTGCCGTGGCTGCTGCGCTTCTTCGACCGCGTCGTCTTCGAACGCGTCTCGGAGGAGGAGCTCGCCGAGACGCGCCGCGACCTCGCCGCCGGGCGCGCGGTGATCGACATCCGCGAAGGGACGTTCGCGTACGCCGACTACCGGCGCCTGCTGGCCGACAACGCCGACTCGATCGAGGCGTTCCGGGCCCGCCAGGCCACGGCGTTCGAGGCCGAGCGGCAACGTTGGGCCGCGGCGGGGGAGTTCGACCGCGACCACACCGAACCGGCCCCCGCCACCGGGAGCGTCGACCTCGCCGAAGGCGAGACGCTCGTGGAGGCGCCGATGGCCGCGAGCGTGTGGCGCGTGGCCGTCGCCGAAGGCGACACGGTGGCCGCCGGGGACACCGTGGTGGTGCTGGAGGCGATGAAACTGGAGATGCCCGTCGCCGCCACGGCGACCGGGACGGTGCGGCGGGTGCTCGCCGCACCGGGCGACCAGGCCGGGCCGGGCACACCGCTCCTGGTGATCGGATAGGGCACCACGACATGACAGGGGAGACCGTGAGCAGTGCAGCGCGCGCCGAGACCGCCTTCGAGCGCATCGCCGAAACCGACCGGCCCGAGGTGTGGATCGCCTTGCGCGACAAGGACGACGTCATCGCCGAAGCCCGGGCCGTCGACGCCGCGGCGGCCGCCGGGGCCGACCTGCCGCTGGCCGGACTCGTGTACGCCGTCAAGGACAACATCGACGTCGCGGGCCTGCCCACGACCGCCGCCTGCCCTTCCTACACGTATGTGCCGCAGCGCGACGCGACCGCCGTCGCCCGCCTGCGCGCGGCCGGCGCCGTGTGCCTGGGCAAGACCAACCTCGACCAGTTCGCCACCGGCCTGGTCGGCACCCGCAGCCCCTACGGGGCCGTGCGCGGCGCCGTCGACCCCGCCCGCATCGCCGGCGGCTCCTCCTCCGGGTCGGCCGTCGCCGTCGCCCTGGGCATCGCCGACTTCGCCCTGGGCACCGACACCGCCGGGTCCGGCCGCGTCCCGGCCGCCCTCAACGGCATCGTCGGCGTCAAGGCCAGCCTCGGCGCCGTCCCCGCCGACGGCGTCGTCCCCGCCTGCCCCTCCTACGACTGCGTGACCGTCTTCGCCCCCGACCTCACCGCCGCCGCCGCCGTCCTGCGCCGCATCACCGGACCGAGCCCGACCGACCCCGCCTCGCGCCCCCGGCCCGACGGCGCCCCGCTCAGCGCCCCGCCCGCCCCGCGCCTGGCCGTCCCCCGACCCGCCGACCTCACCGCCCTCGACCCCGACCTCACCCCATTGTGGGACGCCGCCCTCGACCGCCTGGCCGCCACCGGAGCCACCCTCACCCCCATCGACATCCAGCCGCTCCTGGCAGCGGCCCTGCTGCTCTACGAAGGCGCCCTCATCGCCGAACGCGCCGCCGCCTTCGGCGCCCACCTCGACGCCCACCCCGGCGACGCCGACCCCGTCGTCGCCCACCTCGTCGGCGGCGCCGCGAAATTCACCGCCGCCGACCTCGCCGCCGACCAGCAGACCCTGCGACGCTCCCGCACCGAGGCCGCCGCCCTCCTCGCCGACTTCGACGCCCTCGTCCTGCCCACCGCACCACTCCACCCCACCCTCGACGACGTCCGCGCCGACCCCGTCGGCGTCAACGCCGCCCTGGGCACCTACACCAACTTCGTCAACCTCCTCGACCTCGCCGCCGTCGCCGTCCCCGCCGGCACCGCCGGCACCAAGCACTTCGGCATCAGCGTCGTCACCGCCGCCTTCGCCGACCAGATCGGCGCCGACATCGCCGCCCGATTCCTCGGCGAACACCCGCCCCTGATCGCCCCCGGCGGCACCGACCTCGTCGTCTTCGGCGCCCACATGACCGGCATGCCCCTCAACGGCCAACTCACCGACCTCGGCGCCCGCTTCATCGGCGACGTGCGCACCGCACCGGCCTACCGCATGCACGCCCTCGACACCGCACCCCCTAAACCCTTCGTCACCCGATCCGAGCTCGGCGCGAGCCTCCCCGGCGAACGCTGGCTCCTGGCCCCCGCCGCCCTCGGCCGCTTCCTCGCCGACCTCCCCGCCCCCATGACCCTCGGCAAGATCGAACTCGACGACGGCACCTGGGCCACCGGCTTCTGCGCCACCGCCCCGACCGGCACCGACATCACCGCCGCAGGCGGCTGGAGGGCACACCTGACCGCCTGATCGCAAGGGCCCCACCGCCGCCCATCGTGTCGCACGCACGTGCGAGGATCGCCGCATGGAACCCACCGCCTTCCGCGCCCACCTCGTCACCGAAGCCGCCCTCCTGCGCGAGGCCGCACTCGCCGCACCCGCCGAGGCGCGCGTCCCGACCTGCCCCGAATGGACCGCCACCGACCTCCTCGACCACGTCACCGAGACCTACGACCACAAGATCGCCTCGATGCGGCTGCTGCGCGACCCCGGCGACGACCACCGCACCGACCGGCCCGGCACCGCCGCCGACCGGTTCGACGCCGCCCTGGCCGACCTCCTCGCCGAATTCGACGCCAGAGGCCCCGACACCCTCGCCTACACCTGGTACGGGCCCGACCAGACCGTCGGCTTCTGGATGCGGCGCATGGCCCACGAGACCCTCATCCACCGCGTCGACGCCGAACTCGCCGCCGACCGCCCCCGCACCGCGATCGACCAGCGCCTCGCCCTCGACGGCATCGACGAGATCCTCACCGTCATGGTCGACTGGGGCTCACGCGCCTGGAGCGCCGAACTGGCCCCCCGCCTGGCCGCCGACGCCGGCCTGGTGGTCGACCTCGCCGCCGCCGACCGCACCTGGACCCTCGCCGTCGGCACCGACACCGTCACCGCCGGGCCAGGCTCGCACCCCGACCCCGCCGCCCGCATCGAGACCGACCCCGCCGCACTCCTGCTGTGGTTGTGGCGCCGCACCGACGCCGCAGCCGTCCCCGCCAGCGGCGACCGGGCCGCCGCCGCCCGCCTCCACGCCCTCATCGACGAATTCACCCAATAAAGCGACCCTCGGCGATCTTCCCGAAGAACCCCGCCACCTCCGCCGCGAAGAGGTCCGGCACCTCCATCGCCGCGAAATGCCCGCCCCGGTCGAACTCCGACCAGTGCACCACGTCGAACCGCCGCTCGGCCAAGACCTGCACCGACCGCGTGATGTCATGGGCGAACACCGCGACCCCCACCGGCACCCCCCTCGTGTCCGGCACCGGACGCAGCCCCGCGTCCCGATGCAGCCGCGCCGCCGAGGCCGCCGTCGCCGTCAACCAGTACAACGACACGTCCGTGAGCATCCGCTCATCGTCCACCGGCGTGTCCGGACCCGTCCACTGCGCGAACCGCTCGGCGATCCACACCAACTGCGCCACCGGCGAATCGGTGAGCGCATACCCGATCGTCTGCGGCGTCAGCGCCGACAACGCCTGATACGGCGGCCGCGCCGCCATGAGCGACCGCACCTTGTCCAGGCGCACCTCGTCGGCCGCCGACACCGCCACCGCCGGATCAGGCCGCGTCGGCAGATAGTTCACATGCACCCCCGCCACACGCCCCGGCGCCACCGCCGCCAGCGCGAGGGAGATCCCGGCGCCGAAGTCGCCGCCCTGGGCGCCGTAGCGGTCGTAGCCGAGGCGGCGCATGAGCTCGTCCCAGGCCGCTGCGATGCGCAGGGCGTCCCAGCCGCGGGTCGTGGTGGGCCCGGAGAACGCGAAGCCGGGGATCGAGGGGATGACGAGGTGGAATTCGGCGGCGAGCGGTTCGATGACGTCGAGGAACTCCAGGAAGGACCCGGGCCAGCCGTGGGTGAGCAGCAGCGGGAACGCGTCCGCCTTGGCGGACCTGACGTGGAGGAAGTGGATTCGTTGGCCGTCGATGTCGGTGGTGTAGTGGGGGAGTGCGTTGAGGCGCTGTTCGTGGGTGCGCCAGTCGTAGTGGTGGCGCCAGTGGTCGACGAGGGCTTGGAGGCGGGCGAGGGGGAAGCCGTAGTCGGTGCCGGCGCCGTCGACCTCGTTGGGCCAGCGGGTGCGGTCGAGGCGGTCGTCGAGGTCGTCGAGGTCGGCTTGGGGGATGTGGATGCGGTACGGGTGGATCACGGCACACTCCTAAACGTTGGTGCAGCCAACGATACCACGATCATTGGACCAACCAACGAACCTGTGCATGAGAAAGGCCGCGGCGCCGAAGCACCGCGGCCCTCCTTGCGCCCTACGGCAGGAAGCGGATCGTGTTCCAGCTCATCGCCGGCAGCTCGACCGACACCGTCCCGCCCTCGACCACGACGCTCCCGTTCACCGCAGGCGCCACCCGCTCAGGGTCGGCCAGGGTGTTCTTCGCGTCGGGGTCGGCGTCGGTCAGCGTCGAACACGTGACCTCCCCGAAGCCCCCCAGCGAGGACGCGTCCACCGTCAGCGTCAACGGGTGCTCCAGGTCCCGGTTGACCGCGAACACCGTCACCGAGCCGTCCTCGTTCGCCACCGCCACCGAGTGCAGCGCCGCCACCTCCCCGAACTTCGCCGTCGCGAACGTCGGACCCTCGGCGTTGACCGCCAGGACCGTCCCGCGCCCGAACTTCGAGGCCTCCGCGAACGGGAAGAACGTCGTCTGACGCCAGGCCGGACCGCCCGGCTCGGTCATGATCGGCGCGATCACGTTCACCAGCTGCGCCAGGCACGCGGCCGTCACCCGGTCCGAGCGGCGCAGCAGCGTGATCATGAGCGACCCGAACACCACCGCGTCCATCGCCGAGTACACGTCTTCGAGCTGCCGGGGGGCCTCGGCCCACGGCTCGGGGCGCTCACCGGTCGGCGCCGACTGGTACCACACGTTCCACTCGTCGAAGGAGATATCGATCTTCTTGTCGCTCTTGAGCTTCGCGCCCACCGCGTCGGCGGTGGCGATGACGCCGTCGATGAACAGCTCCATGTCCTGCGCGCTGGCCATGAAGCTCGCGACGTCCCCGTCCTGCGGCTGGTAGTAGGCGTGCGCCGAGATGTAGTCGACCGACTCGTAGGACTGGGCGAGGACCTCGGCCTCCCACTCGCCGAAGGTCGGCATCGCCCGCGAGGACGAGCCGCAGGCGACCAGGTCGAGCCCGGGGTCGATCATGCGCATGGCGCGGGCGGTCTGGTCGGCCACGCGCCCGTACTCGGTCGCGGTGCGCTGGCCGATCTGCCAGGGGCCGTCCATCTCGTTGCCCAGGCACCACAGCTTGATGCCGTAGGGCTCCTCGTCGCCGTGGGAGCGGCGCAGGTCCGACCAGTGCGTGCCCGAGGGGTGGTTGGCGTATTCGAGCAGGTCCAAAGCCTCCTGGACGCCGCGGGTGCCGAGGTTGACGGCCATGTTCGGCTCCACGCCGACGGTGCGGCAGAACCGGATGACCTCCCCGAGGCCGAACTGGTTGGTCTCGGTGACCCCCCAGGCGAGGTCGAGGCGCCGGGGGCGGTCGGCCTTGGGGCCGGTGCCGTCCTCCCAGCGGTAGCCGGAGACGAAGTTCCCCCCGGGGTAGCGGATCATCGTCGGGCCCAGCTCGGCGACGAGGTCGAGAACGTCGCGGCGCAGGCCGCCTGCGTCGGCGGTGGGGTGGCCCGGTTCGTAGATGCCGGTGTAGACGCACCGGCCCAGGTGCTCGACGAAGGACCCGAACAGCCGCTCGGGGACTTCGGCGACGGTGAAGCGCCGATCGAAATCGATGCGCGCGCGGTGGTTCTCGGCCATGATCGCCTCCCGGAAGGGTTGGAATGTGAACGCTCACCGGCGACCCTCGCGGGTCGGTTGCCGCGACGCTACCAGACGTCGAATTCCGCCCCACCAGGGGACTTTACCGTTACATCAATGCTCTGAGGTCGAGCGCCGTCGATGCCCGCGCGATGAGCTCGGGCTGGAAGACGACGTTGCGGTGCGTGTGCCCCTCGCCCTCGGCGATCTCATCGAACAGCAGCTGCGCGGCCGTGCGCCCCAGCTGCGAACGCGGCTGGCGCACCGAGGAGAGCGGCACCGCCGCCGCCGCGGCGAAGTCGATGTCGTCGTAGCCGACGATCGCGCACTCGTGGGGGACCTTCACCCCGTGCATCGTCAAGGCCTGCAGCGCCCCGAGCGCGACGAGGTCGTTGGCGCAGAACAGGGCCGTGGGCCGGTCCTCCCGCCCGAGCATCGCCTCGACTGCTTCGCGGCCCGCCGCGAAGTTGAGCCCGGCGGTGGTGAACACCTCCAATGCCGTGCCCGTCTCCTCGCACACCTGGCGGCACCCGGCGAGACGGTCGGCGACCTGGGGGATCGAGGAGGGCCCCCCGATGAACGCGATCCGCTCGTGCCCGGCCTCAACCAGGTGCGCAGCGGCCAGACGCCCGCCGTGGACGTCGTCGACTGCCACCGAGCAGTGCGGGTGGCGCCCGGCCCCGCGGTCGACCAGGACCAGCGGGATGTCGTGGCCCGACAGACGCTCGATCCACGAGGCCGAGGAGTCGTCCACCGGGGTGATGAGCAGGCCCAGCACCCGCTGCTCTTCGAGGATCTCCAGGTGGCGGCGCTCGCGGCGCACGTCCTCGCCGGAGTCGCAGACGGTGACCACGCCGCCGGCGGACTCGATGAGCGGCTCGGCCCCGCGCACGACGTCGGTGAAGAACGGGTTCGCCACGTCCAGCACCACGACCGCGACGGTGCGGCTGCGACCGGCCCGCAACTGGCGCGCCGAGTCGTTGCGGACGTAACCGAGCTCCTCGATCGCCGCCAGCACGCGCGAGCGCGTCTCCTCGGCGACGGCCTCGGGCCGGTTGAGGACATTGGAGACGGTGCCGACCGACACGCCCGCCGCCCGCGCGACGTCCTTCATGCTGGTAGTGGTCATGGTCACCTCATGGAGTCTATCGGGGGAGCGGGGCGCGGGCCCCCGCGGCGGGGCCGAGAAGGGCACGCCGCAGGGCCGGATCGACGCCCATCGACGCACCGATCTTTTGAAACGGTTCAACAACGAACGGCGAGCGTGTGGAGCATATACCGAACCGTGTTCGAATTACTTCCCGGTCGCGGCTTGACAACCGTGGCCTCGACGTTCTAACTTAGCGAAATCCCCTCATGAAACGATTCAAAAATGTGGCGGTAACCCGCCGCGGCCCCGTCCTCTAGGAGAGGAACCCCCGTGACACAACGTGTGTGCTTCACCCTCCGGGTCAGGCCCGAGCGCATGGCCGAATACCGCGAACGCCACGCCGCGGTCTGGCCCGACATGCTCCGCGCCCTCGCCGACACCGGATGGACGAACTACTCGCTGTTCCTCGCCGACGACGGCCTCCTCGTCGGCTACCTCGAAACCGAGGACTTCGCCGCCGCACAGGCGGGCATGGCCGCCACCGAGGTCAACGCCCGCTGGCAGGCCGACATGGCCCCCTTCTTCGAAGGCGGCGCCAAAGCCGACGACAACTTCAACGTCCTCCCCGAGGTGTTCAACCTCGCCACCCAACTCGCCTCCCACGGCGAAGGAGCCGGCCGATGAACGACCGCGTCACCCACGCCAAGCAGGTCCTGGCGAGCCAGAACATCGAACTGCCCTCCTGGGCCTTCGGCAACTCCGGCACCCGCTTCAAGGTCTTCGCCCAGCAGGGCGTCCCCCGCGACCCCTTCGAGAAGATCGCCGACGCCGCCCAGGTCAACGCTTACACCGGCGCCGCCGGCTCCGTCGCCCTCCACATCCCCTGGGACAAGGTCGAGGACTACGCCGCCCTCGCCGCCCACGCCGAAGCCCTGGGCGTGCGCATCGGCACCATCAACTCCAACACCTTCCAAGACGACGACTACATGCTCGGCTCGGTCTGCCACCCCGACCCCGCCGTACGCCGCAAGGCCACCGCGCACCTCCTCGAATGCGTCGACATCATGGACGCCACCGGCTCGACCGACCTCAAACTCTGGTTCGCCGACGGCACCAACTACCCCGGCCAGGACTCCATCGCCGACCGCCAGGACCGCCTCGCCGAAGTCCTCGCCACCGTCTACGACCGACTCGGCGACGGCCAGCGCCTCCTGCTCGAATACAAGCTCTTCGAGCCCTCGTTCTACACCACCGACGTCCCCGACTGGGGCACCGCGTACGCGCACTGCCTCAAACTCGGCCCCAAGGCCCAGGTCGTCATCGACACCGGCCACCACGCGCCGGGCACCAACATCGAGTTCATCGTCGCGATCCTGCTGCGCGAGGGCAAGCTCGGCGGGTTCGACTTCAACTCGCGGTTCTACGCCGACGACGACCTCATGGTCGGCTCGGCCGACCCGTTCCAGCTCTTCCGGATCATGCACGAACTCGCCTCCCAGGACGTCGTGGGCCCGGACTCGGGGATCGCGTACATGCTCGACCAGTGCCACAACATCGAAGCGAAGATCCCCGGCCAGATCCGGTCGGTCATGAACGTCCAGGAGGCCACCGCCAAGGCCCTGCTGGTCGACACCGAAGCCCTCAGCGCCGCACAGGCATCGGGAGACGTGCTCGAAGCGAACGCGGTCCTCATGGACGCCTACAACACCGACGTGCGCCCGCTCCTGGCGGAGCTGCGCGGCGAGCTGGGACTGGCCGCCGACCCGATGCGCGCGTACGCTGCCTCCGGTTACGCCGAGGCGATCCGCGAGGACCGCCTCGGGGGCCAGGCCGCGGGATGGGGGGCGTAGTGGGCACGGTCGACAACGGCGTGCGGCGTGCGCTCATCGAGCGGTCCAACCGCCTCGGCGCCGACAGGCGGAACACGAACTTCGCGGGCGGGAACACCTCCGCGAAAGGCACCGCGCCCGACCCGGTGACCGGCGGCGACGTCGACGTCCTGTGGGTCAAGGGCTCCGGCGGCGACCTGGGCACCCTCACCGAGGCCGGCTTGGCGGTCCTGCGACTGGACCGGCTGCGCGCGATGGCCGGCGCCTACCCGGGCCCCGACGCCGAAGACGTCATGGTCGAGCGGTTCGACTACTGCCTGCACGGGCGGGGCGGGGCGGCCCCGAGCATCGACACGGCCATGCACGGCCTGGTCGAGGCCGACCACGTCGACCACCTCCACCCCGACTCCGGGATCGCCTTCGCCACCGCCGCCGACGGCCCCGCGCTCACCAAGGCCTGCTTCGGCGATGCGGTCGCATGGGTCCCATGGCGTCGCCCCGGCTTCCAGCTCGGCCTCGACATCGCCGCGGTCAAAGCGGCGAACCCGCAGGCCATCGGGTGCATCCTCGGCGGCCACGGCATCACCGCCTGGGGCGACACGTCCGAGGAGTGCGAGGCGAACTCGCTGGCGATCATCCGCGGATGCGAGGCCTACATCGCCGAGCACGGCGCGCCCGAACCGTTCGGCGCCCCCGTGGCCGCCTACGCGCCCCTGCCCCAGGCGCAGCGGCGCGCCCGCGCGGCCGCGCTGGCACCGGTCGTGCGCGGCCTGGTCTCCACCGACCGGCGCCAGGTCGGGCACTTCAACGACGAGGCGGCCGTGCTCGACTTCCTCGCCTCCGAGCGCCTGGGCGACCTCGCGGCCCTGGGCACCTCCTGCCCCGACCACTTCCTGCGCACCAAGGTCCGCCCGCTCGTCCTCGAGACGGCGCCCGACGCCCCGCTGGACGAGGTGATCGCTCACCTCACCGAGCGCCACGGCGCCTACCGCGAGGCGTACCGCGCCTACTACGAGCGCTACGCCGAAGCGGGCAGCCCCGCCATGCGCGGCGCCGACCCGGCGATCGTCCTCGTCCCGGGCGTCGGCATGTTCTCCTTCGGGCCGAACAAGCAGACCGCGCGCGTGGCCGGGGAGTTCTACGTCAACGCGATCAACGTCATGCGCGGGGCCGAAGCGATCTCCACGTACGCGCCGATCCCCGAATCCGAGAAGTTCCGCATCGAGTACTGGTCGCTCGAAGAGGCCAAACTCCAGCGGATGCCCAAGCCGAAGCCGCTGGCCGGACGCGTCGCGTTCGTGACCGGCGCGGCCGGAGGCATCGGACGGGCCACCGCCGAACGCCTCGCGGGCGAAGGCGCCTGCGTCGTCATCGCCGACCTCGACCAGGCCAGAGCCGACGAGGCCGCCGCCGCCATCGGCTCGGTCGACACCGCGGTCGGCGTCGCCTGCGACGTCACCGACGAGACGGCCGTCGCGGCCGCACTCGCGCAGGCGTCCCTCGCCTTCGGCGGCGTCGACCTCGTCGTCAACAACGCCGGGCTCTCACTGTCCAAACCGCTCCTGGAGACCACCGCCGCCGACTGGGACCTCCAGCACGACGTCATGGCGAAGGGCTCCTTCCTCGTCTCGCGGGAGAGCGCCCGGATCATGGCGGCGCAACGCCTGGGCGGCGACATCGTCTACATCGCCTCCAAGAACTCGGTGTTCGCCGGCCCGAACAACATCGCCTACTCGGCGACGAAGGCCGACCAGGCCCACCAGGTGCGCCTCCTTGCCGCCGAACTCGGCGAGCACGGCATCCGCGTCAACGGCGTCAACCCCGACGGGGTCGTGCGCGGCTCGGGGATCTTCGCCTCCGGGTGGGGCGCCGAACGCGCCGCCGTCTACGGCGTCGACGAATCCGAACTCGGCAAGTACTACGCGGGCCGGACGCTGCTCAAACGCGAGGTCCTGCCCTCCTCGGTCGCCGACGCCGTCTACGCCCTCGTCGGCCCCGACCTGGGCCTGACCACCGGCGTGCACGTCCCGGTCGACTCGGGCAACCCGCAAGGGTTCCTGCGATGAGCGCCCGGCCGGGGAGGGATCGCCGATGAGGCCGCTGCTGGCCGCCGTCGACCTCGGCGCGTCCTCCGGACGCGTCATGGCCGCGAGCGTGGAAGGGGACCGGATCGACCTCGTCGAGGCCGCCCGGTTCCCCAACCGCGCCGTGCCCGTCCACGGCCGCCTCCAATGGGACGCCCTGGGCCTGTGGGCCGGCGTCCTCGACGGCCTCGCCTCCCTCGGCGAGGTCGCCGCGATCGGCGTCGACGCCTGGGCGGTCGACTACGGGCTCCTGGACGCCCGCGGCCACCTCGCCTCCGGGCCCGTCTGCTACCGCGACCCCCGCGGCGCCCGCGCCAGGGACGCCCTCCTGGCCCGCGTCGACGGCACCGCGGCGTTCGCGCGCACCGGCATCCAGCACCAGCCGTTCAACACCGTGTTCCAACTCGCCGCTGAACACCCCGCGACGCTCGCCGCGGCCGACCGGCTCCTGCTCGTGCCCGACCTCATCGCCTACTGGCTCAGCGGCACCGCCGCGTGCGAGGCCACCAACGCCTCCACCACCGGCCTGGTCGACCTCACCACCGGCACCTGGGACGACGCCCTGTGCGAGGCCGCAGGGATCCCCGCGGGACTGCTGGGCCCCATCACCCCCACCGGCACCGTCCTGGGCACCATCGCACCCGAGATCGCCGCCCACACCGGACTCAACGCCGACGCACGCGTGGTCGCCACCGCCAGCCACGACACCGCCGCCGCCGTCGCCGCCGTCCCCTACGAGGGCGACAGCGCCGCCTACATCTCCAGCGGCACCTGGTCCCTCGTCGGCACCGAGACCGACCGGCCCGTCACCACCCCCGCCGCCCTCGCCGCCGGGTTCACCAACGAAAGAGGCGCCGACGGCTCGATCCGCCTGCTGCGCAACGTCGCCGGACTGTGGCTGCTCAGCGAGTCGATCCGCACCTGGACGGCCCGCGGCCTCGACGTCGACCTCCCCTCCCTCTTGAAGGCCGCCGCCGACGTCCCGGTCCTGCGCTCGGTCGTCGACCCCGACGACCCCGCCTTCACCGAACCGGGCGACATGCCCGCGCGCATCGCCGCCCACTGCGCCCGCACCGGCCAGACCCCGCCCGCCACCCCCGCCGAAGTCGCCGCGTGCGTCATCGACTCCCTCGCCCTCGCCCACCGCAAAGCCCTCGAAGCGCTCGAAGCGCTCACCGGCTCACCGGTCGCGACCGTCCACATCGTCGGCGGCGGCTCCAAGAACACCCTCCTGTGCCAGCGGACCGCCGACGCCACCGGCCGCACCGTCCTGGCCGGACCCGACGAGGCCACCGCCCTCGGCAACGCCCTCGTCCAGGCCCAAGCCCTGGGCCTCATCCCCGCCGGACCGCAGGCGCGCCGCGACGCCGCACGCGCCTCTGCCCGGCCACGGCGCCACGAACCCCAAGGCCCCCAAGGACCCTGGGAAAAAGCGGCACGCCGCCTCGAACCCTCCGCAGCCGACCGGCCCGCCGGTCGGCGGAGCAACTGAATAGATCCCGAAGGCCCGCTCCGGCGGGACCCCTCATATAGAAGGAGCAGTCAACGATGATCCGCGACCCTTACCGCCTCCGGCGCCGGTCCCTCCTCACCAGCGCCTCCGCCGCCGCCGTCGTGGCCGCCGCGGCCGCCTGCGGCGACGACGGCCCCGCCGGCACCGCCGACGACCCCATCGAGATCAGCTTCGAATGGTGGGGCGACGAGAACCGCGCCGGCATCACCACCGAAGCCGTCGAACTCTTCCAGAAGAAGAACGAAGGCATCAAGGTCACCACCAACTTCGCCGACTTCCCGACCTACTGGGAAGGCCTCAGCGGCCGCATGGCCTCGCGCGACCTGCCCGACGTCTTCCAGATGGACTACTCGCGCCTGCGCCAGTTCGGCACCGGCGGCCTCCTGCTGCCCCTCGAGGGCGTCGTCAAGACCGACGACTTCCGCGAAGGGTTCCTCGACACCGCCAAACTCGACGGGCAGCTCGTCGCCGTCCCCATCGCCGGCAACACCCTCGGCCTGCTCTACCGCGCCGACTGGTTCGGCGACAACGGCGTCACCTTCGAACCGGGCTACACCTGGGAGGACTACAAGGCCGCCGTCGGCACCGTCGGGGCCACCCTCGGCGAGGGCATGTGGGCCGGCGCCGACTGGGCCGGCCAGTACCACTTCATGGAGCTGTGGCTGCGCCAGACCGGCGGCTCCTTCTACACCGAGGACGGCAAGGCCCTCAACTTCGACGCCGCCAAACTCGTCGAATGGTGGGGCACCTCCGCCGACCTCTACGCCGACGGGCTCGTCCCGCCGGTCGAGACCACCATCGAATGGACCGAGGACGGCCTCGTCCAAGACGTCCTGGGCTCGGAGATCGGCTGGGACAACTTCATGCCCGGCTTCGCGCCCACCGTCGAGGCCAACGGCGGCACCCTCGCCCTCGCCGCGCCCCCGACCCTGGACCCGGCCAACCTCGGCCTCTACCTCAAGCCCTCGATGCAGCTGGTCATCTCCGGCGCCACCGAGCAGGCCGAAGCCGCCGCCAAACTCGTCGACTTCCTCCTGGGCGACCCCGAGGCCATCGCCATCCTCGGCACCAACCGCGGCGTCCCGGCCACCAACACCGGGCTCGAGACCGTCGAGATCGACGCCTACACCCAGGCCGTCCTCGACTACGAGGCCTCCGTCTCCCAGTACCTGACCACGCCCCCGCCGGCCCCGCCGGCCGCCACCGGCGCCATCGAGGTCAAGTTCGGCGAGATCTACCAGCAGGTCCAGTACGGCGAGATGACCGCCGCCGACGCCGCCGACCTGTTCTTCACCGAGGCCGAGACCCTCCTCGCGTCCGAGCAGTAGCCAACCGCGAAGGGAACACCACCGTGTCAGCATCTCCCTCCACCGCCGCGGCACCCGCGGCGAGTGAGGCCGGGACGCCGACCGCACGGGGCACCCGGGGGACGGCCAAGCGCCGCCCCCCGGTCACCCGCCGCGGTGAACGGCTCGCCGGCTACACCTTCATGACCCCCTGGATCATCGGCTCGCTGGTGTTCACCGTCGGGCCCATGCTGTGGTCGCTGTACCTGTCGTTCACCGACTACCACCTCATCCTCGGCGGCGACTTCATCGGCCTGGCCAACTACCGGGCCATGTTCGACGACCCGATGTTCGCCCGCGCCGTCAAGGTCACCCTCCTGTACGTCGTCCTGGCCGTCCCGCTCAAACTCGCCGCCTCGCTCGCGGTCGCCATGCTCTTGACCCAGAGCCGGCGCGGCATCGGCTTCTACCGCGCCGCGTTCTACATGCCCTCGCTCATCGCCATGAGCGTCGGCATGGCCCTGGTCTGGAAGGCCCTGTTCGCCACCGACGGCCCCCAGGACCAGATCATGTCCTGGTTCGGCTGGGAAGGCGGCGGCTTCATCGGCAACCCCGACGTCTCCATCCTCATGCTCGTCCTCCTCAGCGTCTGGACCTTCGGCGCGCCCATGGTCATCTTCATGGCCGGGCTCCTCCAGGTCCCCGGCGAACTCCACGAGGCCGCCCAGGTCGACGGCGCCGGCAAATGGCACCGGTTCGTCCACATCACCATCCCGATGCTCTCCCCGGTCATCTTCTTCAACGTCCTCATGGAGACCGTCCACGCCTTCCAGATGTTCGGGCCCGCCTTCATCATCGGCGGCACCGCCGGCGGACCGGCCTGGTCGACCCTCTTCTACACCGTCCGCGTCTACGCGCTCGCGTTCGTCGACCTGCGCATGGGCTACGCCTCGGCCTGGGCGTGGATGCTCGTGCTCGCCGTCGGCGTCGTCACCCTCATCATGTTCCGCGCCGCCAAGAACCTCGTCTACTACGCAGGGGAGGACAACAAGTGACCACCGCAACCGAGACCGCGCCGCGCACCATAGCGCGCCGCAGGCGCACCGCCGCCGAACGCTCCCGCTCGGTCATCTGGCACCTGGCGCTCCTCGCCTCGCTCGTCGTCGTCCTCTACCCCGCGTTCTGGGTGGTGACCGCCTCGCTCAAACCCAACGAGGACATCATCACCAACCTCTCCCCGATCCCCACCACGATCGTCTGGGAGAACTTCACCAGCGCCTTCGACGGCCTCGCGGGCATCCCGCTGTGGCGGTTCTTCTGGAACTCCTTCGTCATCGCCGCCCTGTCGGTGGTCGGCATCGTCGTCTCCTGCTCGATCACCGCCTACGCCCTGGGCCGACTGTCCTTCCCCGGCCGCAAGGCGATGTTCGCCGTCGTCATCGCCACGCTCCTGCTGCCGGGCCAGGTCATGCTCATCCCGCAGTACCTGATCTTCTCCGAACTCGACGTGGTCAACACGATCTTCCCGCTCGTCATCGGGAAGTTCCTCGGCCTCGACGCGTTCTTCGTGTTCATGTACGTCCAGTTCCTGCGGGGCATCCCCCGCGAACTCGACCAGGCCGCGATGATCGACGGCGCCGGGCACTTCCGGATCTTCTTCTCGATCATGCTGCCGCTGCTGCGACCGGCGATCGTCACCTCCTCGATCTTCACGTTCATCGGCTCCTGGAACGACTTCATGGGCCCGCTGATCTACCTCCACGAGATCGCGAAGTTCCCCCTGCCGCGGCTGCTCCAGTCCTACAACAACACCGAGGCGGTCACGAACTACGGTGGGATGATGGCGATGACACTGCTGTCCCTGGTCCCGGTCGTACTGTTCTTCCTGGTGTTCCAGAAGTTCCTCATCAAGGGCATCGCCACGTCCGGAGTCAAGGGCTAGTGGCGTCCCCCGTGGCCAGGCGCGGGCAGGCGTTCGCCGAAGGGTTCGCCCTCTTCGCCGAATGCCTGCTCGCCGGCGTCTGGATCGCCCTGGCCTCGCTCCCGGTCGTCACCGCCCCCGCCGCCCTCGCCGCGGCCGCACGACACCTGGCCGCGCACGCCGACGGCGAGACCGCCAACTGGCGTACCTTCTGGGCCGACTTCCGCGCCGCATGGCGGCGCGGATGGCGCACCGGCGCCGCCATGATCGGCGCCGCCGCACTCCTGGGCCTCAACCTCCTCGTCCTCGCGCAGGAAGGCGTCCCCGCCCGGCCCGGCTTCGCCCTCGCCACCTTCGCCGTCGCGGGCCTGGCCGCCACGGTCCTGCTGCGCGCGGCCTCGGCGTGGACGCCCGCATCGCGCTGGCGGGACCTGTTCGCCCTGGCCCTGGCCCGCACCCGCGACGACCCCTCGGGGACGGCGATCCTCCTGGGCGGCGTCGTGGTCCTGACGATGTGCACGTGGGCGCTGTGGCTGCTGGCGGTCCCGATGATCGGCTGCCTGACCGGCGCGGCCGTCGCCGTCGAACGCCGCCGGCTCGCCCGCCAGGAGTAGGAGGCCCGCCGCCGTCTCCTGCCGCAGGAGGACCCGAGTTCCTTCCAGCGACGGGCGTCGATGCTTGCTAGCGTTGGGGGAGGAGCAACCCCCCTTGTCCGACAAGCAGGCACGAGGCCCGCCGGCTCCCTCGGGCGCCGTGCCGCCGCACGGAGGCACCCATGTCCGTCCCACCCGACAGCCCTCGCACCCGACCCGGCGTCGTCACCGCCGCCGTCGCCCTCCAGATCCTCCTCGCGCTCTTCCTCGTCCTCCAGTCCGTCGCCGGCCTGATGTACGGCGCCGACGCCCAGGCCGCGGCCGAAGCCGAACTCGCCGACCAGGGCTACGCCATGTCCGACCTGCCCGAGGGCACGACCTTCGAAGGCGGCGGGGCCGCCGCCTGGGCCCCGATCGTCTTCGCCGCCCTCCTGGTGGTCCTGGCGCTGCTCAACGGCGCCGGGAAGCGCCCCGCCCGCATCCTGACGTGGGTCGTGCAGCCGCTCGTCCTCGTGTGCGGCGGCTTCCTGTTCGTCTCCCAGGCGCTCGCCGCCACGTTCATGGAGGCCGGCATCGAAGCGGGCGGCGGCCCCGAAGACCTCGACGCCCAAGCCCTCGTCGACGCCCTCGGCGGCGTCTACCCCGTCTGGGCCGACATCGCCTCCTACGGCGCGTTCGCACTCGCGACGGCCGGATCGATCGCCGTGATCGTCCTCCTCGCCGTCCCCGCTGCGAACGCGTTCTTCCGCAAGGAGACCCCGCAGACGTTCATCCCCGGCGCCCCGCCGGCCTGACCGAGGCCCCGCCCGGGCCGGCCCGACGGGCCGGCCCGGGTTGTTTCCCGTCACGTTTTCCCCCCGCCCCACCCGACCCAGGGCCCCCGCGCCCTCCCCACTGGAGCGAGCGGCGGCGCCCCCAGCTCGCCAAAGGGACGCCACCGCCCGCGAACGGCCCCCGGTGACGGCGCGCATCAACTCGGTACGGACGTCGGAGGCGGCGGCTAGAATCGCGGAACACCCACCGAACCGATCCGAAGGGTCACGCAGCGCACGGCACCCGAGCCCGCGGCGGCCCCACGATCACGCACAGCACGGACCGCCCGCCCGCCCGGCGGGCGAGAGGAGACCGACCCAGGGCCGCCGTCGGAGCGCGACGCCGGGCCGCCGAGAGGACCGCCTTGAGCAAGTCAGCATCAGCGCCGCCCGGCTGGGGCGTGTGGACGTGGCCCAACCTGGTCACGGCCGTCCGACTGCTCGGCATCCCCCTGTTCTGCTACCTGCTGCTGGCCACCGAGTACTACTGGCAGGCCGCCCTCGTCCTCGCCGTCGGCGGCGGCACCGACTGGGTCGACGGCCAGATGGCCCGCCACATGAACCAGGTCTCCAAACTCGGGCGCCTGCTCGACCCGTTCGTCGACCGCCTCTACATCCTCTCCTCGCTCCTGGTCCTCACCTTCATCGGCCTGCTCCCGTGGCTGTTCACCGCCGCCGTCCTCCTGAGGGAGGCCGTCCTGGTGACCATCGTCATCGTCCTGCGCTGGCACGGCTACGCCCCGCCCCAGGTCCACTTCCTCGGCAAGAGCGCCACCACCGTCGTCTTCATGTCCTTCCCCGTCCTTGTCATCGCCGGACTCGTCGACGACGCCTCGGCGTGGGCCGCCCCCCTGGGCTGGGCCCTGGCCTGGTGGGGCCTGGGCCTGTACTGGCTCGCCGCCCTCGTCTACCTGCGCCAGGCCGCCGGACTGCTCCGCGCGGGCGCCCCCCGCGCCGACGCCCTCGCCTGAGGAGCGCCTCCGTCACCCCGATCGGCCCCGGCGCGCAGCCCGCCGCGACGGGCGATACGGTCATGGGCGTCCGACCCGCGCGATACGGCGGGTTTCTCAGAGGGGAGCGCCAGGTGATTCCGGAGCAACTGCGTTACACCGCGGAGCACGAGTGGGTCGAGGAGCGCGGCCAGGCCCGCGTCGTCCGCATCGGCATCACCGACTTCGCGCAGAACGCGCTCGGCGACGTCGTATACGTCCAGCTCCCGGAGGCAGGCACCGAGGTGCGGGCCGGCGACGTGGTCGGCGAAGTCGAGTCGACCAAGAGCGTCTCCGACGTGTACGCTCCGTTGACCGGTAAGATTCTTGCGTGCAATGACGAATTGTCGGAATCCCCGGAATTGGTGAACAGCGACCCCTATGCGGCGGGCTGGATGTTCGACATCGAAGTCGAGGATGCAGGCTCGCTCACCGCTTTGCTCGACGCCGGAGCGTATGCGAAGCTTACGGAGTGACCAGAGGGTCCAGACTTGTAGAAGGTGGCAATCCATGACGCGTTCGAATGACGAGTTCCCTCCGCCGGATGTGACGGCCACGATGAACCTGTCCGCTCTCCAGGAGAGCGGCGAGGTCGATGCGGAACTCAATTCCGCCCGCCTGGCGGACTCGCTCCCCGCGGGCACCGCGCTGCTGATCGTCCGCCGCGGACCGAACGCAGGCGCGCGCTTCCTGCTCAACCAAGAAGTGACGACCTCCGGGCGCCACCCCGACTCCGACATCTTCCTCGACGACGTCACCGTCTCGCGGCGCCACGCCGAGTTCCACCGCGACGCCGCCGGATTCACCGTCCGCGACGTCGGCAGCCTCAACGGCACCTACGTCAACCGCGAACGCGTGGAGACCGCGGGCCTGGGCAACGGCGACGAGGTCCAGATCGGCAAGTTCCGCCTCGTGTTCGTCTCGGGCCCCAAACCGGCCGCCGCCTGACCACCCCCGCCCCGCCCCCGGAGCGCTCCCCAAGCGCGCAGGCGGACAACGGGACCGTCGAGTAGGCTGTGAGACCCAGGACCCGCCCGGGACCTCCCGTGGCGGGTCCGACAGGCAGTGGACGCACACCCGTTGGAGGCGAACCGGTGCGGATGATGACCGTAGTCGGGGTCCGCGTGGAACTCCCGAGCAACCAGCCGGTGGTCCTGCTCAAAGAGGCCGAAGGCAACCGGTACCTCCCGATCTGGATCGGCACCGTCGAGGCCGCCGCCATCGCCTACCAGCAGCAGGACGTGCAACTGGCCCGCCCGCTCACCCACGACCTCATGCGCGACGTCCTCGACGCCCTCGACACCACCCTCACCTCCGTCGAGATCACCGAACTGCGCGACACCGTCTACTTCGCCGAACTCGTCCTCGACGGGCGCACCCGCGTCTCCTCGCGCTCCTCGGACGCCATCGCGCTCGCGCTGCGGACCGAGGCCCCGATCTGGTGCGCCGACGCCGTCCTCGACGAGGCCGGCGTGGTCCTGCCCGACACCCAGGAGGACGAAGTGGAGAAGTTCCGCGAGTTCCTCGAAGAGGTCACCCCCGAGGACTTCGGCGAGGGCCGCTAACCGCCCCGAAGTTTTCTCTCGTTCAGCCCATGGTGGAGGGTTCGGACGCTACGCTCACCTTCGTAACGCCAGGTCGTGCGCGGGGAGGAAGCGATGGACGCCCACAGTGAACCGGCGGGACGGACCACCGTCCCCCCCAGCCAGATCCGCGGCTGGCGCGGCGCCGCGGCCTGCCGCGTCGTCGGCATCACCTACCGCCAGCTCGACTACTGGGCCCGCACCGGCCTGGTCGAGCCGAGCATCCGCCCCGCCACCGGCTCGGGCTCCAACCGCCTCTACTCCTTCCGCGACATCATCGTCCTCAAGGTCATCAAGCGCCTCCTGGACGCCGGGGTCTCCCTCCAGAACATCCGCAAGGCCGTCGAGGCGCTGCGCTCGCGCGGGGTCAAGGACCTCGCCGAGATCACCCTCATGTCCGACGGCACCACCGTCTACGAGTGCCGCTCCGCCGGAGAGGTCATCGACCTCCTGCGCGGAGGCCAGGGCGTCTTCGGCATCGCCGTGCGCACCACCGTCACCGAGGTCATGGGGCGCCTGTCGACCCTCCCGGGCGAGGCCCCCGTCAAGGCCCCCACGCAGCTCCACGCCCCCGACCGGGCCGCCGAACGCCACACCGGGCACGTGCCCGGTGGCCGCCGCACCGCTTCCTGACCTACCATGGCCGCAGAGCCGGAAAGACTGGTGGGAGAGTCCGCGCGGCCCCGAAACCGCCCTGTGGGGCGGCCCGGGGCCCGGCGCGGCACCGAAGGGGCAAGACTTCTCTCCGAACCTCTCAGGTAACAGGACCGCCCGTCATTGGCCGCTCTGAAACCGGACAGTGCCAACGCACGGCTGGCAAGCCGCGGCACCGGTGACAGATGAGGGATGCGTTCACGCACCGCCTGTCACCGGAGGGAACCCGAGTTGTCTTTCGCCGCACGCCACATCGGCACCAGCGCCGCAGACCAGGACGCCATGCTCAAGGCCGTCGGCCAGCCCAGCATCGAAGCGCTCATGGACGCCTGCATGCCCGACCTCATCCGCTCAGCGGGCGACCTCGGCCTGCCCCCGGCGGTCTCCGAGACCGAGGCGCAGGCCGAACTGCGGGCCCTCGCCGGCCGCAACCGGCCGCTGCGGTCGATGATCGGCCTGGGCTACCACGGCACCCACACCCCCGCGGTCCTGCGCCGCAACATCCTGGAGAACCCCTCCTGGTACACCGCCTACACGCCCTACCAGGCCGAGATCTCCCAAGGCCGGCTCGAAGCCCTCCTGAACTTCCAGACCGTCGTCACCGACCTGACCGGCCTCGACGTCGCCGGGGCGAGCCTCCTGGACGAGTCCACCGCCGCCGCCGAGGCGATGCTGCTCGCGCGGCGGGCCGCCAAGAAGACCACCGGAAACGTCTTCGCCGTCGACCACCGCGTCCTGCCCCAGACCATCGCCGTCCTCAAGACCCGCGCCGAACCGCTCGGCATCGACCTCGTCGTCGCCGACCTCGACTTCCCTGCCGATCAGCCTCCGCTGACCGGCGCGTTCGGGTTCCTGGCCCAGTACCCCGCTACCGACGGGTCCGCCCTGGACCTGTGCGCCCTCGCCGCCATGGTGCACTCCTGGGGCGGCCTGCTGGTCACCGCCGCGGATCTGCTCTCGCTGGCGGTGCTGGAAGCGCCGGGCGCGCAGGGGGCTGACATCGCGGTCGGCTCGACGCAACGGTTCGGGATGCCCATGGGCTTCGGCGGCCCGCACGCCGGATACATGGCCGTGCGCGACACCTTCCAGCGCCAACTGCCCGGGCGCCTGGTCGGCGTCTCCCGCGACTCCGGCGACAATCCCGCGCTGCGCCTCGCCCTCCAGGCCCGCGAACAGCACATCCGCCGCGAGAAGGCCACCAGCAACATCTGCACCGCCCAGGTGCTCCCGGCCGTCGTCGCAGCCTCGTACGCGGTCTGGCACGGACCGGAAGGCCTCCGTGCGATCGCCGAACACGCCGCCGGGCATGCCGCGCGGCTGGACGCCTCGCTGCAAAGCGCGGGAATCGCACTCGCGGCGGAACGGGCGTTCGACACCGTCGCCGCCGTCGTACCCGGCCGCGCCGACGCCGTCATCGCAGCAGCCGCCGACCGGGGCGTCAACGTGCGCCGCATCGACGCCGACACCGTCGGCGTCTCTTGCGACGAGACCACCACCGAGGCCGATCTTCAGGCCGTTTGCGAGGCGTTCGGGGTTCCGCTGGCGGACCCGTTCGACGGCGATCCGGTTCCTTTCGGACTGCGCCGCACCAGCGCGTTCCTGACCCACCCGGTGTTCACCGCACACCACTCCGAGACGGCGATGATGCGCTACCTCAAGCGCCTCGCCGACATGGACTACGGGCTCGACCGGGGCATGATCCCGCTCGGGTCGTGCACGATGAAGCTCAACGCCGCCGCCGAGATGGAGCCGATCTCATGGCCCGAGTTCGCCGACGTGCACCCGCTCGCCCCGGCCGACCAGACCGAGGGCTGGCGGGCCCTGATCGACCAACTCGAAGGCTGGCTCGCCGAGGTGTGCGGGTACGCGGCCGTCTCCGTGCAGCCGAACGCCGGCTCGCAAGGCGAGCTCGCCGGGCTGCTGGCGATCCGCGCCTGGCAGGCCGACCGCGGCCAGGCCGGGCGGGACGTGTGCCTCATCCCCGCCAGCGCGCACGGCACGAACGCCGCCTCGGCGGTGCTCGCCGGGATGCGCGTGGTCGTGGTGGCGTGCGACGAGGCCGGGAACGTGGACCTGGGCGACCTCGACGCCAAGATCGGCGCGCACGCCGACGACCTGGCGGCCATCATGGTCACGTATCCGTCGACGCACGGGGTGTACGAGGCGACCATCGGCGAGGTGTGCGCGCGGGTGCACGACGCGGGCGGGCAGGTGTACGTCGACGGCGCGAACCTGAATGCGCTGCTGGGGTGGGCGAAGCCGGGCCGTTTCGGTGCGGACGTGTCGCACCTGAACCTGCACAAGACGTTCTGCATTCCGCACGGCGGCGGCGGTCCGGGCGTGGGCCCGGTGGCGGTGGCCGAGCACCTGGCGCCGTTCCTGCCTTCGGACCCGATGGGCGAGGCCGGTGCGGTGGGACCGGTGTCGCAGGCGCGGTGGGGGAGTGCGGGCATCCTTCAGATCCCGTGGATGTACCTGCGGATGATGGGTTCGGCGGGGGTGACGGCGGCGACGTCGTCGGCGGTGCTCGCGGCGAACTACGTGGCGGCGCGGCTGCGGGAGCACTTCCCGGTGCTGTACGCGGGCGCGCACGGGCTGGTGGCGCACGAGTGCATCCTGGATCTGCGGGAGTTGACGAAGCGGTCGGGGGTGAGCGTGGAGGACGTGGCGAAGCGGTTGATCGACTACGGGTTCCATGCGCCGACGATGTCCTTCCCGGTGGCGGGGACGTTGATGGTGGAGCCGACCGAGTCGGAGGACCTGGCCGAGCTCGACCGGTTCTGCGAGGCGATGATCGCCATTCGCGGCGAGATCGAGGCGGTGGCCTCGGGTGCGGTGGCGGTGGAGGATTCGGCGTTGCGGGCGGCGCCGCACACGGCGGCGGTGGTGACCGCGGACGTGTGGGATCGGGCGTATTCGCGGGCCGAGGCGGCGTGGCCGGCGGGGGTGTCGGCCGCGAAGTACTGGCCGCCGGTGGGCCGGATCGACAATGCGTGGGGGGATCGGAACCTGGCGTGCACGTGCCCGCCGATCGAGGCGTACGGGGCCTAGTCGCCGCGCGTTCGTCGAGGGCCCCGCTCGCACTGTGAGCGGGGCTCCGATCTGCTGGTTCTAGACTGGGCGCCGACGGTTCCCCCAGGAGTGAAGCTGATGGTTTTCGGTACTGCGCGTGCGGTGAAGTCGCACCGGCTAGGGCGGCGGCGCAAGAAGGGCGGCTCGCGGCTGCCGGTGGCGCCGTGGATCGTGATCACGCTGGTGTGCGTGCTGGTCGCCTCCGGGCTGACGTGGGGGTTCATGACGCTCCTGCGGTCAGGGTGCTCGGGTTCGGTGTACCGGGTGACGGTGGCGGCGGCGCCGAGCATCGCGGCGGCGGTCGACGACGCGGCGCAGGAGTGGGAGGCGACGCAGCCCGAGGTCGAGGGCGAGTGCGTGGGCGTGGAGGTGCAGGAGGTGTCGGCGGCGGCGGCCTCGCGCGGGATCTTGGGCGTGTGGGACCAGAAGTCGCTGGGGCCGCCGCCGATCGCGTGGGTGCCCGATTCGCAGGCATGGGCGTCGTGGGTGGGCTCCAGTGAGGCGACGGCCGGGTACGTGTCCTCGGACCCGGTGGTGCTGGGTCAGGCGACGTCGGTGCTGGCGGTGCCGGAGTCGACGGCCGACGCGCTGGGCTGGCTGGGGGGCCAGCCGCCGTCGTGGGCGGACGTGCTCGATGCGGCGCTCGCCGGTGACGTCGATCTGGCGGCGGCGAATCCGCGCACGTCCACTGAAGGCCTGGTGGCGATGCTGAACGCGACTTCGGACGGCGAGGGCGGGTTCTCCGAGGAGGCGTTGGCGTCGTATACGGCGGCGATCGAGGCGGGGTCGGTGGCCGACGACGCTTCGGAGCAGTTGGCGGCGTACGCCGAGTCGGGCGAGGCGGGGCAGGTGTTCACGACCCTGGGCTACCAGGTGGACAACTTCAACGCGACGAGCGGCATGGAGGAGCAGCTGGTGCCGGTGACGCCCAGCGGGTCCTCGGTGGCAGCGGTGGCGACGTACCTGGTGCTGGGGGGCACGAGCTGGGTGTCGGAGTCGGACGCGTCGATCGCGGGGCGGTTCGGTTCGTTCCTGGCCGGTGCGGTGGCGGACGGGTCGTTCTCGGCGATCGAGTTGACGCCGGCCGAGGACGGTGCGGCGGCGCTGGCGCAGGCGACGCCGGAGGCGGTGGGCCAGGCGGTGCGGTCGTGGCAGGAGGGCCGCCAGGACCTCAACGTGCTGTTCCTGGTGGACCGGTCGTCGCGGATGGGCGAGGAGACGACCGACTACGGCGGTGAGAGCGACGTGTCGGTGGCCGACGCGGCGATCCGCATGGCGGTGGACATGGTCGAGGACATGGAGTCGACGTCGCGGGCCGGGCTGTGGGAGTTCGGGGTCGGGGCCGACGGCGATGCGAACTGGCGGGCGGTGACCGACCAGGCCGAGATGTCCGACGGCAACCGCGAGGCGTTGCGCAACGACCTGTGGGCGGTTTCGGAGAACGAGGAGTACGAGGGCACGTCGCCGCTGTACGGCGCCTTGGAGGCGGCGTACGGGTACATGGGCGAGCACGCGGCCGACGGCTCGGTCAACGTGGTGGTGGTCTTGACGAACAACGTGGAGGACACCGCGTCGCCGCCGACGGTGGGGGAGACGGCCGAGACGCTCGCTTCGATGGCGGGTGCGGCGACGGTGTACACGGTCGGGTTCGGGGACGCGAACGCGGACAACCTCGCGCTGCTGGCCGAGGCGACGGGCGGCGCGTATGTCGAGGCGCCGTCCGAGGGCGGTGTCCTGGAGGCGATCGGCGCCCCGTAGCGGGTGACCGGGGCCACCGGGGAGGACCCGTTCGCGATCTTGGCGTGCGGCCGGGCCTGGGCGACACTAGAGCGGTGTCGGTGTTCGCTCATGTTCGGCCCGCTCCCGCGGGGGCGCCTGCGGCGTGCGCCGGGCGCCTGGTGGAGGTCGACCGGTTCGAATGGCGCCTGGGCGAGGGCGGCGATCCCGCCGAGGTCGCCGCGGCGTTCTGCGCCCGATACACCGGACCGCACGAGGCGTCCGAGGGGTCGGTGTGCGGCGTCGCCGTGCTGGTGTCGGCCGCCGCGGGTGCGGTCATGGTCGGCGGCGCGAGCGGCGCCCCGACGCCGGCCCCTGCGGTCCCCGACCTCGCTCTGGTGGCGTTCGCGCACGGCCCGGCCGTACCCGCGCCCGCGCCCGGGCCGTTCACGGTCGGCCCTTGGCGGCCCTCGTGGACCGGCGCCGACCACGCCAAAGCCGTGGTCGCCGTCCAGGAGGCCATCGGCCGCGGGCAGGTCTACGTCGCCAACGTCGTGGGGCACCGCAGCGCCCCTTGGGGCGGTGATCCGGGCGCGCTCGCCGCGGCCGTCGCCGCCGTCCCCGGCGCCGCGTGGGGCGGGGTCCTGACCGGCCGGGGCTGGCTCGTCGCCTCCGGTTCGCCCGAGTGCTTCCTCACCGCCGACGCCCTGAGCGTGACCGCGCGGCCGGTCAAGGGCACCGCCGAGGCCACCGAGGCGGGCCGGGCCGCGCTCACCGGGTCGGTCAAGGAACGCGCCGAGCACGTCATGATCGTCGACCTCGCCCGCAACGACCTCGCCCGCGTCGCCCGGCCCGGCACCGTCGCCGTCCCCGAACTGTTCGCGCTGCGCCGCTGGGCCGACCTGTGGCAGGCCGAGTCCACCGTCACCGCGGCGATCGCCGCGGGCACCGGACTGGCCGACCTGCTGCGCGCGACCTGCCCGCCCGGATCGGTCACCGGCACGCCCAAACTCGCCGTCCTCGACCTCGTCGGCGCCTTGGAGCCGGTCGGTCGCGGGCCCGCCATGGGCGCCTTCGGATTCGTCACCGCAGATGAGGTGCGCCTGGGCGTCACCATCCGCACGCTCGCCCTTGACGCCGACCGCGCCCACCTGTGGGCCGGCGGCGGCATCACCTGGCGCTCCGAGCCCGAAGCCGAAGTGGCCGAAGCCGAAGCGAAAGCCGCCGCCGTCACCGCCGCGCTCGTCGCCTAGTCCCTGGCGGCCCGCCAGATCGCCAGCGTCTGCTCCTTCGCGCTCTCCCTGAGCCCCTCGGGCCACTCGGCCCGGTACAGCCGCAGCCGCGGCGTGGGGGAGTCGAGCTCGACCACGCACCCCAGCGCCATCGGCGGATCGGGGTGGACGCGCCGCAGCCAGACGGTGCCGGCATTGCCGTCGTCCCCGCTGACCTGAATGGTGCGATGCTCCAATTGGAACTGCCCTAGAATCTTCGGCTCGCTCATGATCGAGTCCTCACCGTCCTTGTCCCACCGAGAAAGGGCGCGCGGCGGTGCGTGTCAGCGACGCCGCCGCGCGGGCCCGCATCAATCCTTCCCACCTCTGCGCAGCCGTGTCAATACCCGGCCCGACACCTGGGCGGGTGAAACGACCCGACCGGTCCATTGCGGAGGACACCCTGACGGCCACCGAACCCCCGCCGCACCCGTGCGCGTGTGCCAAGCTTGCAGACGTGAGCGACAACGAGGAATTCCGCGACATAGCCGAAGCCGCCTTCGACCTGGCCCGCGCCGGCGAGACCGAACGACTCCTGCGGTTCGTCGAGGCCGGCCTGCCGGTCGACCTCGTCAACGGCTCGGGCGACACCCTGCTCATGCTCGCGGCCTACCACGGCCACGCCGCCACCGTCACCGCGCTCGCCGCCGCCGGCGCCGACGTCGACCGCCGCAACGACCGCGACCAGTCGCCCCTGGCCGGCGCCGTCTTCAAAGACTTCGGCGAGGTCGTCGCGGCCCTGCTCGCTGCCGGCGCCGACCCCGACGCCGGCACGCCCTCGGCCCGCCAGATCGCCGCCATGTTCGACCGCGACGCCTTCGCCTGAGAGCGCCTCAGACCGAACGCATCCCCTCCGGCAGGCGCCCCCACGCGTGCAGGTCCGTCAAATGCGCCTCCAGGCTCGCCGCGAACGCCGCCGCCGCCTTCGTCGGCGGCGACTCCCGCCGCGACGCCAGAGCGATCGTGCGGCTGGCCCCCGGCGGCGCGATCGGGGTCGCCCGCAGCCCCGGACGGCCCGCCGCGATCATCGCCGGCAGCAACGCGATGCCCAGCCCCGCCTCCACCAGGCTCGCCACCGCGTCCGTCGCACCCCCGTCGACGCCCGTACGCGGACTGAACCCCGCCGCCTCGCACGTCGTGATCGTCAAGTCCCGCAGGTCGTAGCCGTGCGCGGGCAGCACGAACGCCTGCTCGCGCAACTGCGGCAACCCTATGAACGCCTGCCGCGTCAACGGCGGCAGATGCGAGGCCGAAGCGACCACGAGCGCCTCGGCCAGGAGCGGGCGCACCGTCAGACCCGTCGCGTCGGCCTTGTCGCCGATCGTGAACGCCAGATCCAGGTCCCCGGCGCTCAGCCGCTCGGTCAACGGCCCCGACCCGTCCTCGGTCAACGTCACCGTCACCCCCGGATGCGTCTCCAGGTACCGCGTCAGCAGCGGCGCGATGAGCCACGAGCACAGACTCGGCGTCGCCCCCAGACGCAGGTGCCCGGCCCGCACTGCCAGCACGTCGTCGATGTCGGCGCGCGCGGCCGCATGTGCCGCGGTGATCCGCCGCGCGTGCGGCAGCAGCGTCTGCCCCGCGTCCGTCAACTCGATGCGCCCCCGCGACCGCGTGAGCAGCGGCGCCCCCAGTTCCGTTTCCAGCGACTGGATCTGCTTGCTCAATGACGGTTGTGTCACACCCAGTTCATCGGCCGCCTGAGTGAAATGTCGGGTTTTCGCGACGGTGAGGAACGCCTGAAGCTGCTGCGGACGCATTACCATAACGTAACGGCATGGAACGGCGATCCGCCATGAATTGGACCGGTGACGCCTGTCGCGTCTAGCCTCTGGGCGTGTCTACGGATCTGCAATCGCGCACCGCCGCGCCCAAGGCGGCCCGCCCCGCCCCCTGGAAGCCGTGGCGTTCCAACATCGGCCTCAAGATCGCCATGGCCGTCTCCGGCGTCCTCATGGTCCTGTTCATCATCGCCCACATGGCCGGGAACCTCCACGTCTTCGAAGGCCGCGAGGAGATGAACGCCTACGCCGCCGGACTGCGCTCCTTCGGCGCCCCGCTCCTGCCCCACGAGAGCCTCCTGTGGGTCATGCGCATCGGCCTCGTCGCCTCCATCGCCGTCCACATCGGCGCCCTCATCGCACTCTCCCGGCGCGCCCACCACGCCCGCCCCGTCCGCTACGCCCACCGCCACAAGGCCAAGGGCGAATCCCCCAACGCCTACGGCATCATGCGCTTCGGCGGCATCGTCATCTTCCTGTTCGTCATCTGGCACCTGCTGGACCTCACCTGGCGCACCGTCAACCCCGTCAAGGACGCCCACGACGCCTACGGCGCCGTCATGGCCACCTTCGACCCCGACCGGTGGCCCGTCACCGTCTTCTACCTCCTGGCGCTGACCGCACTCGGCCTGCACCTGCGCCACGGCATCTGGTCTGCGGTGCAGACCATCGCCGGGCCGAACACCAAGTGGCGCAAGCGGACCCAGGCGATCGCCCTGGCCGTCGCCGTCCTCATCGTGGCCGGGTTCGCCATCGTGCCCCTGGCCGTCACCTTCGGAGTGGTGAGCTGACATGAGCACTGACTTCTACCGCGAAGGCGCACCCGTAGCGGACGCCAAGGCCCCCGAGGGGCCCATCAGCGAACGATGGGAGCAGCGCCGCTTCTCAGGGCGCCTGGTCAACCCCGCCAACCGCCGCAAGCTCCGCGTCATCGTCGTGGGCACCGGCCTCGCCGGCGCCTCCGCCGCCGCCACCCTCGGCGAACTGGGCTACCGCGTCGCGAACTACTGCTTCCAGGACTCCGCGCGCCGCGCCCACTCCATCGCCGCCCAAGGCGGCATCAACGCCGCCAAGAACTACCGCAACGACGGCGACTCGGTCCACCGCCTCTTCTACGACACCGTCAAGGGCGGCGACTTCCGCTCCCGCGAGTCGAACGTGCACCGCCTCGCCGAGATCTCCACCGAGATCATCGACCAGTGCGTGGCCCAAGGCGTGCCCTTCGCCCGCGAGTACGGCGGCCTGCTCGACAACCGCTCCTTCGGCGGCGCCCAGGTCTCGCGGACCTTCTACGCCCGCGGCCAGACCGGCCAGCAGCTCCTCCTGGGCGCCTACCAGGCCCTCCAGCGGCAGGTCGCGGCCGGCACGGTCGACCTCCACACCCGCCACGAGATGCTCGAACTGGTCATCGTCGAGGGCAAGGCCCGCGGCATCATCGTCCGCGACCTCGTAACCGGCGAGATCTCCACCGAACTCGCCGACGCCGTCGTCCTCGCCACCGGCGGCTACGGCAACGTGTTCTTCCTGTCCACGAACGCCAAGGGCTGCAACGTCACCGCCTCCTGGCGGGCCCACCGCAAGGGCGCGTACTTCGCCAACCCCTGCTACACCCAGATCCACCCCACGTGCATCCCGCAGTCGGGCGACCACCAGTCCAAGCTCACGCTCATGTCCGAGTCGCTGCGCAACGACGGCCGCGTCTGGGTGCCCAAGGCCCGCGGCGACGACCGCCACCCCGCCGACATCCCCGAGTCCGAACGCGACTACTACCTCGAGCGCCGCTACCCGGCGTTCGGGAACCTGGTGCCGCGCGACATCGCCTCGCGCGCCGCCAAAGTCGTGTGCGACGAGGGCCACGGCGTCGGCCCCGGCGGCCTCGGCGTCTACCTCGACTTCGCCGACGCCATCAAGCGGCTCGGCAAGAAGGCCGTCGAGGCGAAATACGGCAACCTGTTCGACATGTACGACCGCATCACCGGCGAGAACCCGTACGAGCGCCCCATGCGCATCTACCCGGCCGTGCACTACACGATGGGCGGCCTGTGGGTCGACTACGACCTGTCGTCGAACATCCCGGGCCTGTTCGTGACCGGCGAGGCGAACTTCTCCGACCACGGCGCCAACCGCCTGGGCGCCTCGGCGCTCATGCAGGGCCTCTCCGACGGCTACTTCGTGCTGCCGAACACCATCTCGGACTACCTCGCCGACGGCCCCTTCGAGGCCCTCAGCGAGGACCACGAGGCCGTCGTGGCCGCCCGCAAGGAGGTCGACGACCGGATCGCGTTCTTCCTCGGCAACGACGGCGACCGCACCGTCGACTCCTTCCACCGCGAACTGGGCAAGATCATGTGGGAGTACTGCGGCATGGAGCGCAGCGACGAGGGCCTGCGCAAGGCCATCGGCCTCATCCGCGACCTCAAGGACGAGTTCTACAAGCGCGTCAAGGTCACCGGCAAGGCCGAGGAGCTCAACCAGCAGCTCGAGAAGGCCGGCCGGGTGGCCGACTTCTTCGAACTGGGCGAACTGATGTGCATCGACGCCCTGCACCGCACCGAATCGTGCGGCGGGCACTTCCGGGCCGAGTCCCAGACCGAGGAGGGCGAGGCCAAGCGCGACGACGAGCACTTCTCGTACGTCGCGGCCTGGGAGTTCGGCGTCGACGAGCCCGTCCTCCACAAGGAAGCCCTGGAATTCGAGTACGTCCACCCGACGCAACGGAGCTACAAGTGAAGCTGTCTCTGCGCATCTGGCGCCAGCCCGACGCCGACACCAAGGGCCAGATGGTGCCCTACGAGATCGAGGGCGTCTCCGAGGACGCCTCGTTCCTGGAGATGCTCGACGTCCTCAACGAGCACCTCATCGCCGAGGGCAAGGACCCGGTCGCGTTCGACCACGACTGCCGCGAGGGCATCTGCGGCGCCTGCTCCCTGGTCATCGACGGCCAGCCGCACGGCCCCCAGGCCGCGACCACGACCTGCCAGCTCCACATGCGGCGCTACAAGGACGGCGACTCCATCGACATCGAGCCCTGGCGCGCCGGAGCGTTCCCGGTGATCAAGGACCTCGTGGTCGACCGCTCCGCCTTCGACCGCATCATCCAGGCCGGCGGCTACATCTCCGCGCCCACCGGCACGGCCCCCGAGGCCCACTCGGTGCCGATCCCCAAGCAGGACGCCGACGCGGCCTTCAACGCGGCGGCCTGCATCGGCTGCGGCGCCTGCGTCGCGGCCTGCCCGAACGGGTCGGGAATGCTCTTCATGGGCGCGAAAGTCTCGCATCTGAGCCTGATGCCGCAAGGCCAGCCCGAGCGGCGCACGCGCGTGCTCGGCATGGTCGCCGAGCATGACGCCTCCGGCTTCGGCGGGTGCACCAACCAAGGCGAGTGCGCCGCGGCGTGCCCGAAGGAGATCGGTCTCGACGTGATCGGCAAGCTCAACCGGGACTTCCGCAAGGCCGCGGTCCGCGCGGCATAGGAACCTCGCAACGCGTTCGGCCCCAGGCTTCGCCTGGGGCCGAACGTCGTACCATCCCCGCGCCGGCGGGGAACACATCCGGTCGCCCAAGTCGAAGAGGTTGCCCGGCTCATCCCCGCGTGCGCGCGGAAGGGGCCCCCGGACTCGCATCCGAAGGCCCCTCGATTCCGCTGCCCCGCGTGAGCGGGGAGACCCCATGAGGCGGGTTCGGTCCCACGTGAGCAGGACAGGACCGCCCTATGTAAACAACGACTCGCGGGCCGCCAGGTCGCGCCGCTTGACGGTGACCCGCGTCTCTTCTCCGGACCGTTGCGGCTGACGCTGCGGCAGCCAATACCGTCGAGGGCGCACCGACGAACGAGAGGACTCCGATGCGCACCTGGCCGACCGCCGAGGTCGCCCGCATGGCGGGCGTCTCGGCGCGCACCCTGCGCCACTACGACGCCATCGGGCTTCTGACGCCCGCCGAGACCGGCCACGGCGGTCTGCGCCGCTACGGCCGGTCCGAGCTCCTGCGCCTCCAGCAGATCCTCCTGCTCAAGCGCCTGGGCCTGCGGCTGGACACCATCGCCGACGTCCTCGAAGGCGACCTCGACCGCATCGAGGCGCTCAAACGGCACGCCGCAGGCCTCGCTGAGGAGCGCCGGCGGCTCGAACGGCTCGCCGCCACCGTCGACGCGACCATCCGCCAACTCGAAGGAGGACCTCCGATGACCCCCGAGACCTGGTTCGACGGACTCGACCCCGCCACCGAAGCGGCCCACCGCGCCGAGGCCCGCAGCCGCTGGGGCCAGGCCGTGGTCGAACGCGCCTGGACCGTGCTCCAGGAATTGCGCCCCGAAGAGCGCCGGGCGATCCCGGCCGAATTCGACGCGATCAACGCCCGCCTCCAGACCCTGCGCGACGCCGGCGCGGCGCCCGACGACGACGCCGTCCAGACCGTCGTCGCCGACCACTACCGCCTCGTCGCCCGCCACTGGGACTCACAGCCCGGCGCCGAGGCCTACAAGGGACTCGCCGCCCTCTACACCGAGGACCCCCGCTTCGCCGACACCTACGACCAGGTCGCCGACGGCTTCGCCGCTTACCTCGCGGAAGCCATACGCCACTGGGCCGACACGCACCTCTGAGACCGCACCGCCGCCGCCCCGCACGGTCAGAGCCGTGCGCTACAACTGTGTGCATGACTCGGCACAACATCCATGTCAGCGATCAGGTCTGGCAGATCGCGGCGGAATCGGGCGATGCCAGTGCCTACATCGAGGCGGCGGTAAAGGCTCGTCACCTCAAGGAGCTTCGCGACGGCGGAAACACCATCGTCGGCGCCATGCCGCAGACGGACGTCGACGACTGGACGAACCTGGGCATGTCCAGCGCCGATGACGCCCGTGAGGGCCGGAAGTGAGTCACTCCCCGCTTCACCCTGATCGCCGGTCTGCTGACCCACCGTGTGGGCGAGGTCGAAAGCGCGCCGCTGTTCGCGGCGCGCTTCGCGATCGAGGGTCACTTCGGTTTCTAGGTCCGTGAGAGACCGCACCGCCGCCGCCCCGCGCGACCGATAGGCTCGGGCGCATGGACGCTCCCGCCTGGGTCTACCGGATGTACGCGAACCGGCTGCGGCGCAGCCTCAAAGGCGCGGACCTGCCGCGGCACGTGGCCGTGGCGATGGACGGGAACCGGCGCTGGGCCCGGCAGCAGGGCCATGCCGATCCCGGTGTGGGCCACCGTTACGGCGCCGAGCACCTCGACACGCTCCTGGGCTGGTGCGCGGGCATCGACATCGACCACGTCACCGTCTACGTCGCCTCCAACGACAACCTCACCAAGCGCGACGGCGGCGAGATCGCCCATCTCATGGACATGATCGAGCAGATCGTGGCCGAACGCCTCATGCGATCGGGCAACCCCTGGCGCCTCCACATCGCCGGGAGCCTCGAACACCTGCCCGAGACGACCGCGCACGCGCTCAAGACCGCCCTGGAGGCCACCGCGGACCGCACCGGCGGGCACCTGACCGTCGCCATCGGCTACGACGGCCAGGCCGAGATCGTCGACGCCGTCCGCTCGCTCCTGGAGGCCGAAGCCGCGCAGGGCACCGGCATCGACGAACTCGCCGAGCGCCTCACCGCCGCCGACATCGGCGCCCACCGGTACACCCCGGACCTGCCCGAGGCCGACCTCATCATCCGCACCAGCGGCGAGCGGCGCCTCTCCAGCTTCCTGCTGTGGCAGTCGGCGCGCGCCGAACTGTACTTCTGCGACGTGTACTGGCCGGGCTTTCGCCACGTCGACTTCCTGCGCGCCCTGCGCGACTACGCGAAGCGGCGCGCGAGCGCCTGATCAGGCCGTCCACGGCGGGGCCACCGGCTCGCCGCCGGGCAGGCGGGCGCTCATGCCCGCCGGTCCGGTCACGATCGCGGCGAACCCCTCGGGCCCGGGCGTGAACCGGCGGGCGACGTCGGCGGGGACGACGACGGTGTCGCCCGCGCCGAGCTCGGCCGCGTCCTCCGCCACTTCGACGCGGGCCGTGCCCGCGGTGAGGGTCCAGACCTGCTCAGCGTCGATGTGGTGCACGGGGCCCTGCGTCCCGGCGGCGGCCTCGACCCGCCAGAGCGGCCGCTCGGCGCCGCCGAGCGCGGGGGAGGCGAGGGTGGTCATGACGGCCGCGGGGGTCTCGGTGCGGCGGGTCTCGGCACTGCGAACGATGCGCATGGCGCGTACTCCTAAGATGGACAACATGGTTACCCATATAGTAAACCTGGTTGTCGATCTTGGTCGGGCGGGTCCCCGTGTCTGAGGCGACCCCCGGCTACGAGCTGCCGCTGCGCCTGTTCGCGGCCTTCCGCGCCGCCATCGACGAGGTCCACGCCGAACTCGCCCGCCGAGGTCACCCCGACGTGCGCCCCATGCACGGCTTCGTATTCCAGGCCATCGGCACCGACGGCACCACCGCCGTCGACCTCGCCGCGCGCCTGGGCGTCACCAAGCAGGCCGCGGGCAAGACCATCGCCGCCCTCGAACGCCAGGGCTACGTCGAACGCGCCGCCGACCCCGGCGACGCCCGCCGCAAGACCGTGCGCCTGACCGCCCGCGGCGTCGAGGTCCTCGCGCTCTCGGCCCGCGTGTTCGACCAGGTCCAGGACCGCTGGGCCGCCGTCATCGGCGCCGACCGCCTCGCCGCCCTCCACACCGACCTCGCCGCCGTCGCACCCGGCGAACTCTTCCGCCTCGACGCCCCCGGCTGGTTCGGCGCCGACCGCTGAACCGCGCTCACACCGAACGCAGCAGCCCTGCGACCGCCGCGGCCACCCCGTCCTCCGCATTGGACCCGCACCGCCCGGCGGCGGCCGCGACCGCCTCCGGATGCGCGTTCGCCACCGCGAACGACCGGCCCGCCCACGCGAGCATCGGCACGTCGTTCGGCGCGTCCCCGAACGCCGCCACCGCTTCCGGCCCGACCCCGCGCGCAGCGCACCACGCCGCCAGCGCCTCGGCCTTGCCCACGCCCGCGGCGGTGAGTTCGAGCAGGCCCGAGCCTCCCGAATGCGAGAGCGCGACACCGCGCAGGTCGAGGCCCCGCGCGGCGGCCAGCAGCGCGTCCTGGTCGCCGCCGCGCCGGTGCGCCAGCAGTTTCACGATCTGCGGCGCCGCGCCGATCGCCTCGGCGAGGGAATCGCGGGTGACGCGGCGTTCGCCGACCGAGTCGACGCGGTCGTAGCCGGGTTCGGCGACGACTTCGAATCCGGTCTCGACCGCGAAGCGCAGTCCCGGCAGCGCCTCCCGCAGCGTCTTGGCCGCCAGCGCGGCCGCCTCGGCGTCGATGCCGAGGGCGGTGCGGACCTCTCGGGCGGCGGGGTCGTAGACGATGGCGCCGTTGGAGCAGATCGCGGCGTCCAGGAGGGCGGCGAGGCCGGTCCATTCGTCGAAGACGCGCGGGGGCCGGGCGGTGACGGCGACGGTGAGGACACCGCGCTCGCGGGCGGCGCGGAGGGCGGCGATCGTGGGTTCGGTGAGGGTGCTGCAGGGGGCGAGGAGGGTGCCGTCGAGATCGGAGGCGATGACGCGGAGGACGCTCATGGCCGCCACCGTAGCGTTGCCGGTGCGTCGCCGATGCGGGCGGTGCCGCCGATGCGCACTGCCCCATGTGGTGCGGGTGCGGCGGTGACGGTCGAGGGGCGGGCGAGGGCGTCGCCCATGTCGACGGTGATCGCGGCGTCGAGGTGGGCGGCGAGGCACGCGGTGGAGTTCGCGTTCGCGGCGTCTTCGGGGACGCCGATGGAGGGCGCGAACATGCGGGCGCCGTACCGGCTTTGGCCCTTTGCGGGCGCCCAGGTGAAGCACCCGAGGAGCCCGGCCGCATCGCAGGCACGGCGCAGTGCGTCAAAGTCCGGTGCCAGTGCCGCGAGTGCGTCGGTGTCGTCGAGGGGTACGAGGAGGCGTTCGCGGCCGATGCCGGCGACGCGCGGCCGGATCGGGCCGGTCCCGAGCGCGGCGGCGACGGCGGCCGTCGTGCGCGGATCGGGGTCGCGCAGGGTGACCGGTCCGGCGTGGAAGGACGCGTGGAGGCGCCCGTGCTCGTTTTCGCAACGGCCTTCGAAGACGCGCCCGCCGGCCCGTACGCGCCACCGGCTGGTGCCGGTGCGGTGGGCGTGCAGTGCGAGGGCGGCGACGGTGCCGTGCCCACAGGCGGGCAGTTCGCCCGCGGCGGTGAAGAAGCGCAGGCCGATCGACCCGTCCGCGCGCTCGCGTACGAACACCGCGTGGGAGGTCCCTGCCGTGCCCGGGAGGGCGCGGCGCTGCTCGTCGCCGTAGTCGCCGTCGGCGCACACGGCGGTCGGGCTGCCGCCGGTGTCGCCGCGCGTGCAGGCGTGCACGATCTGCACCTCGTTGCCGCGTGTCACCGCCGGAGTTTGTCGCGGTGGGCGTCGATGAAGCGGCCCGCGGCGCGCATGAGCGGTTCGTGGTCGGCGGCGGCGTGCCGAGTGTGCAGGCGTTCGCACAGGTCGGTGAGCGAGTCGGCGAGGTCGGCGGCGAGCGGGCCGCGGCGGCCGGTGCGGGCCAGGGCCATGAGCATCGCCAGCCAGGCGGGGCCGTGGTCGCGGAAGTTGAGGTGGAGGTTGCGTTCGGTGCCGCGGTCGGCGGCGCACAGCAGGTAGTGGACCTCGGTGGCGATGCGCCAGGCGAGGTCGGGGTGGACGGCGGCGAGGGCGGTGACGGCCGGTTCGGCGCCGTGGAGGGCGACGGCGGCGAACGCGAGGTCGCAGCGGGCGCCGGGCGTCACCGGCGCGTCCCGCCCGGCCGGGTCGGGGCAGAGGCGGTCGACCAGGCCCCGGTCGGCGAAGGCGCCCATGCCGATCGCCGCTTCGAGCGCGGCCCGCAGCGACGGCGCCTGCGGCGGCGCGAGCGGTTCGGCGCCGGGGTGGCGCTCGGCCAGGAGCGCGGCGGCGCCGCGGGCGTGGGCGCCGCGCCCGGCGGCGGTGTGGAGGGCCACGGCCAGGCGCAGGCTGTCGCGCAGCAGGTCGTCGGCGCCTCCCGAGGCCATGAGCATCCGGGCGGCCTGGTCGGCGGCGCCGACGGCCAGGTCGGGGTCGGCGGCCCGGTAGTAGATGCGCGCGGCGCGCGCCAAGGCCGCGGCGAGGGCGCCGAACCCGGGCGCGGCGGGGTCGGTCGGGTCGGTGTCGTCCAGCAGGCCCAGGCCCGCGTCGGCCTCGACGGCGGCGGTGAGGATCCGCCCGGTGCGCGCGGCGGCCTCGGCGAGGTCGAGCCGCGCGGCGGCCCGCTCGGTGCGGTCGGTGTCGAGCCCTTCGGTGAGCTCCAGGCGTTCGCGTTGGGCCGCATACGCTTCGGCGAGCTCACCGAGGGCGGTGTGGGAGGTGGCGCGGTCGGCGAGCAGGTCGGCGAAGTCGATGCGGGCGCCGCGGTCGTCGGGGTGGACGGCCAGGCAGCCGCGGTACTCGGCCACGGCGCCGGCGAAGACGGCGAGCGCGCCGCGGTGGTTGCCGGCGGCGGCGAGTCTGGCAGCGTCGCGGTGGGTCCGCCGGGCATGACGCCGATTGGGCATACGGGCTCCTCAATGGGGGAATCGAGGCTGTCGGGCGCGGGCCGGGACGGACCCGCGACGCCGAGGGCCCTTCATCGTAGACCCTGGCGAACGCTTGCGTATCCGCCGATCAGATGAGGACCTGCCGGGGCCCCGGGTGCCCCAGGAACCGGTCGTGCGAGATCTCCCAGCCGTACGCCCCCGCGTTCGCGAACACGAGCCGGTCGCCCACCGCGATCGAGGCGACCCGCTGCCCGCCGTTGAGCACGTCCCTGGGCGTGCACAACTCCCCGCACACCCGCACTTCCACGTCCTCCCACACCGCCTCCTCGCGCGGCCCCGGTGCGACCGTGAACGGATGCGCGTACCCCCAGGCCGCCGGGAGCCGGAAATGGTGCGTGCCCCCGCGCACCAGCGCGAACGCCTGCCCGCGCACCGACTTGAGGTCGAGGACCTCGGCGACGTACCAGCCCGCCGGCGCCGCCAGGAACCGCCCCGGCTCGAACACCAGCTCCGCGCCCCGAGTGTCGGGGCGCCCCAACGCCTCGGCGAGCGCGCCCACATCGATCACCGGCCCCCGCGGATCCGCCCCCAATCCGCCGCCGACGTTCACATACCGCAGCGTGAAGCCCCGTGCGGCCGTATGCGACCACGCCAGCGACCCGTGCACGTGGCGCGCGTACGCGGCGGCGTCGAGGCAGTTGGAGACGGCGTGCAGATGGAACCCCGCCACGTCCAGCCCCAGCGCCAGCGCCCGCTCCAGCGCCGCGGGCACCGCGCCCTCGTCGAACCCGAACGGCGTCGGCGCCCCCGTCATCTGGTGCGTGCCCGGCAGCGCCCCGCCGCGGTTGACCCGCAGCGCCACCGGACCGGTGTGACCGGCCGCGGCGAGACCGTCGAGGTCCCTGAGACTCTCGGCGTGCACCCACGCCCCCCGCGCCGCCGCCGCGGCGAGGTCGGCGGCCGTCTTCGCCGGCCCCGAGAACGCCAACCGGGCGGCCCCGGCCGCGGCCGCCGCCTCCAGCTCGCCCCCGGAGGCGCATTCGATCCCGTCGGCCTCGGCCACCGCGCGAGCGAGCATCCCGGGGTTCGCGCAGGCCTTCATCGCGTACAGGACCGTGTGACCCGCCAAGGCCTCCCGCAGCCGCGCGAGGCGCTCGGCGAGGACCGACGGGTCGTAGATCCAGGCGCTGGCGGGCGAGGCGAGGGCGCCGATCGCAGCGCCCAGGGCGGCGTCCGGGGCGGTCATCGGCGTCCTGCCGCGAGCGGGTTGTCCACGAGGGCCTCGATGTCGCGGCCGGGTCGCAGGCGCATCGTCAGCAGGGCCTTGGTGGGCTGCTTCGGCGCGAGGTAGGCGTCGCGGTCGGCCGCGGGCAGGTCGAGCCCGGCGATGTGGTCGGCCAGGTCGGACCAGAACGCGGCGGCGTCGAGGCCGAGGTCGCGTTCGAGGGCGGCGGCGAGGGCCGCGAAGTGGTTCTGGAACAGCGTGTACGCGACCTTGGCGCGCACGTCGTCCATGCTCGGCGCGTCGACGGGGCTGCCCGGCGGCAGCGTCAGTGCGAAGGGGACGCTCGGGGTGTGGATGCGGGCGCCGCCGAGGTCGCGGGTCAGCGCGGCGACCGGCCGGTGTCCGCGCATCGCCACGAGGCTGTTCTGGAGGTGCGCTTCGAGGCCGACGCCCATGCGGGCCTTGGCGAGGACGGGCCCGGTGAACGCTTTCGCGTAGTCGCGCAGCCATGCGGCCGGATCGCCCGACCAGTGCGCGTATTCGGCGGCGAGGCTCATGCCGGTGACCGGGGAGGTCGCGGCGAGGGCGGTGGCCGGGACGCACACGGTGCCGGGCGGGGCGTGGGCGGCGAGGCTCTCGCGGGCGAGGGCCGTCAGGTCGCGCGAACCCGGCAGCCAGGCCCCGGCGACGTCGGCGACGATCCGGTGCCCCGAGCCGTCGTCGAGGCGCCGCACTGCGGCGCTGAGGGCCGGGCCGAGGGCGGCGGTGGCGGGGGAGATGTCGCGCCTGGTGGAGGTGATCTGGATGCCCAGGGCGAGTTTGAGGTAGCCGGGGGCGCGGTGCCCGGCGAGGGTGCGGACGGCGGCGGTGGGCCAGGCCGCCACGGTCGCTTCGAGCACCCGCAGGCGCCCGGCGTCGAACAGGTCGCGGTGGCCGGGCAGGACGCGGTGCTCCAGTTGCCAGGGGTGGACGGGCAGGACCGGGTCGGGCAGGTCGAGTCCGGCGAGCATCGGGTGGTCGCGGAAGTCGGTGCCCGAGCGCTCCAGGACCCGGCCGGGGTCGGCGACGAGCCGGATCGGGACGGGCCGGGGGGCTTCGAGGTCGTACCGTTCGAGGTCGGTGCGGCTCCAGCCGAGGCGGGTGCGCGCGCACGGGTGCAGTTGGTGCCCTTCGGTCGCGAGCGTCTCCAGCAGCCGCGCGGTCGCGTCGGCGTCCTTGGTGCACCGGGCGGCGAGCGCGGCGAGCGTGTCGGTCCCGGCCCGGTGCGCCAGTCCCGCGAGATGGCGGGAGCGGGCGGCGGCCCGGGGGAGTGCGACGTCGAGTCCGGTGCGGGCCGAGTCGAGTTCGGCCGCCAGGTGCGCGGGCGGGGGTTCGCCGAGGATCGCGGCGAGCGCGGCGACGGCGTCGCCCTCGGGCGCCTTTGCCCACGCGAGCTGGTTGAACGCGCTTTCGTTCGCGCCTTCGGGGACCGGGCCGTCGCGGTACCCGGCGAGGTTCTCGCGCCATGCGGCGGCGGCGACCTGTCCGGCGAGCGTCACGCCGCCGCCAGCGGGTTGTCGACGTTCACCCATATGTCGTCGGTCGCATCGTCGGCCAGGCGCATCGCGGTGGTGGCCTTGATCGGCCACGGCTCGCGCAGGACCGCCGAGGCGATCCACGGCTCCAGATCCAGCGCGCGCACCCCGTCGGCCACCGTCGACCACCACTGGCCGGGGTCGGTGTCCGACCAGGCCGCGAACGCCTCGACGATCGATGTGAGCGTGGTCGGGAACAGCGCGGCGAGCAGCTTCGTCAACCGCGCCCGCGGGTCGGGTTCGGGCAGGTCGCCGAGAATGTCGGGCCAGTCCTCGGGCGGGACGCGGACGCCCCCGAAGTCGCGGTACACCAGGCTCGTCGGCCGGTCGCCGGTGAAGGACGCGAGCGTGTTCTGCCCGTGCGCCTCCAAGGCCACGCCGGTCGCGGCGAACAGGCGCAGCGGCGCGAGCGCCACCGCCACGAAGGCCTCCCACCACGCCTGCGGGTCGTCGCCGGTGAAGGCCACGGCGATCGGCCGACCGTCCGAAGGGCACGGCTCGGCCAGCGCGGCGAGCGGAACGGCCCGCGGGTGGCCGCTCGCGTGGGGGGCCAGGCGCACGATCGCGGCCAGGTGCGGCAGCGCGCGGCCCTCCTCGTCGTAGGCGATGCCCGCGCGTTCGGGCAGCAGGCTGATCCCGCAGCGTGCGGCGGGGGCCTTGAGCCGCCCGGCGAGGAGCGGTCCGTTGTGGACCGCCGCGGCCGAGACGTGGCGGACCGCGGAGGTCAGTTGCAGGTCGACGGCGGTCTTGACGTGGAGGTCGCCGACCGAGAGCGTGCGCAGGCTCATCAGCGGTGCCGCGTCGGCCCAGGTCCTGGAGGGCCCGGCGAGGCCGTGCCTGGCCGCCTGCCAGGGGTGGACCGGCAGCTCATTGGTCTTGCGGCAGTAGGTGATCCAGAACGGGGTGGTGTCCACGCGCGGCAGGTCGAACACGTGGAGGTCGAACCGGGCCCCGTGCTCGGGCGCGTAGGAGCGGATCTCGTCGTCGGTCAACTCCCCGCGCGAGCGTGCGAGCGGGTGCGTCGGGTGGCCCAGGAGCACGGCCTGCTCGAACCACACCGACGGGTCGGGGTGCGCCGCGGCGGCGGCGGCCCACAGGTCGGTCGGGTGCGGCCGGGCCGCTTCGAGCGCGAGGGCGGTGCCCCGCACGGCGTCGACGATTTCGGCCCGGAAGCGTTCGGCGTGCGCCGATCCGGCGCTCAGCGAGGCGGCCAGGTCGAGCGCGCTCGCGCCCTCGGCCCTGCCGGGCAGGGCCTCGCGTTCGGCGGCGGCCCGCAGTCGGTCGGCGACGATCGCGTCGGCCCGGGCGGTGGCGTCCATTGCCTGCACTGTACTGGGAGAACACGCCCCTGTGGAGGGTGCGTTTGCTCACGGGGACTCGCGGTGTCAGGTGCGGGCGACCGGTGTCAGCTCGTCGCTGCGCGGCCCGGGGATCGACGCCAGGCGCATCCGCAGGGTCTGGAGCACCGGCAGGTCGTAGACGGCGCCGCCGGCGGCCAGCCACAGGCCGATGTCCGACCCGGCCTGGCCCACCGCGACGTCGTGCACGGCCGCGGTCTCGCCCTCGCGGGCGGTCTCGGGCAGGGTCGGCCACAGCACCCAGCCCTGCACATGGGCGTCCGGCACCGCCGCGGCGAGCGCGGCGACGGCCTCGGGGAGGTTCACCGAGTCCACGTCGGCGCCGTCCCTGCCGACCGGCGCGCACAGCAGGGCGATCCGGTCGCCGCACACGATCGCGTGCGGCACCCTTGTCCCGGTCTCGGCCGGCAGCGCCACGAACAGGCGCGCCGCCGGGAGATTTGTCAGCACCTCCCGCAGGAGCTTCCCGGTGGGCCGGTCGGCCTTCGGCCGCGTCCCTGCCGGGCCGAACGCGTTGAACTGGCGCAGGGCCCCGCCGACCGAGCGGCGCAGCGCCATCGTCCACCGCAGGCGCCTGACCGTCCACGCCAGACTCGCGCCGGTGAGCACGTACACGCCCAGCGCCCACCCCCACGGGGTGCTCAGGCCCGCGACCCAGATGACGGCCGCGGCGAACAGGAACGCCAGGACCAGGCGCCCGGTCGGCGGGTGCGGCGCGGTGTCGTAGCGGCGGCGCAGCGCGCGCGAGGTCTGGACGATGACGATCATCGCGATCGCGATCGTCACCGGGATCGCCAGCGCCGGGAACAGCCACGAGTCGGCCGCGAGGGCCTGCCCGAGGTAGCCCAGGCCGCAGAACGCCCAGATCGCGGCGACGGCGGTGCTGCGGGCCGCGGCCGTCCACACCGAGGGCCGGTGCACCGGCCGGGCCCGGCGCAGGCGCGCGTGCCAGGGGACGGCGACCAGAGCGCCCTCGGTCGACAGCGACCGCGCCCTCGGCTCGGGTGCGGGCGCGACGTTCCAGCCGCGGACCTTGCGGTGGGAGGGCTTGGCGGCGGCCTTGCCGTAGCGGCGGGCCGCGCGGCGCCCGAAGCGCAGCAGGTCGTACTCGCGGCGCAGCCCCGGATGGGAGAGGGTCTCCCAGGCGCCTTGCACGAGATGGAACTCGGTCTCGTCTCCGCCGCGGTCGGGGTGGGTCTCGCGCAGGCGTCGGCGGTAGGCGGCCTGGATCTCGGGTCTGGGTGCCTGCGGGCTCACCCCGAGGACGCGGTAGTGGTCTGGTTCGTTCACCACGCGGCTCCCGGTCGGTTCGTACGGGGACGGGCCTGTGCCCGGCGAGGGGGAATCGGGCGTCGGACTCGACGGTAATGGAGCCAATCTACCGCCGCTTCGCCTCTTTCGGTGTCGCCAGGTCCGAGATTTTCACTCGGATGCGCCTCATTCGACCGTGACGGTGACACTGTGGAGGCCCGCAGCGCGGTCGGGGACGACGCCGGCGACCGCGCTGGTCTGCACGTTTCCCTCACCGTCGGTGGCGCGCACCGTGAGTGCGTGCTCGCCGGAGGGAGCGTCCCATTCGCGGCGCCATTGCCGTCCGGTGTCTGTGGTGGTGACATCGGACAGTGCACACCCCAGCCATTCACCATTGTCGATGCAGGTGTCGGCGGTGATGGCGCGGTGCTGCGCCCGGGTGACACCTCGCGTCCGCGGCTCGTCCATGACAGTGGCCCCGCACCTCCCGGTGCGGGGCCACTCGATGTCCGGTACGGCGGCCGCCGGGCCCGCCGGACCGTCCTCAGCCCTGCCAGAAGCGCGCGAGCGCCGAAGCGGCGGGGTCGTCGATGTCGGCGAGCGCGTACTGCGAGGTCTCCACCGAGTTCACCCACGGCTCGGCCTCGGCCGTGCCCATCGCGTCCAGGTCCACCCACGGGTAGCCGTCGACCGGCTCGGGCAGGTCCAGGTCCAGTTCGGGCGGGAAGCTCGGCGGGTTGTCGGCCTCGGCCAGCAGCATGTCCTCATAGGTGGCCGCGTACGCGCTCTCGTCCCCGGCCGGGTCCTCGCCGCCCTCGTCGTGGCCGTCCTCGAAGTCGGCCTCGACCGCGAAGTCCTCGTCCAAGTCCTCGCCGCCCTCGTCCTCGAACGCGAAGGCGTCCAGATCCTCGTCGCCGGGAACCTCGGCGTCGTCGAAGGCGTCCAAGTCGGGGGCGTCCGCGTCCTCGTCGCCGAACTCGGCGTCGGCGAAGTCCTCGCCGTCGGCCTCAGGTTCGAACGGGTCGAAATCATCCATCGGCTTCCGCCTCTCCTGGGACGAGCGTGCGGGCCTTGGCCAGCACCTCGTCGAGCTGTTTGACCTTGCTGGCCATGGAGTCGCGTCGCTGCTTGAGCGCGGCCTGCTTCTTGGCGCGCGCGGCCTGGTCGGCCTTCGCGGCGTTCTCGGCCGCCGAGATCCGCGCGTCGAACTCGGCCGCGCGGCGCTCCAGGGCGTCGTCGAGCGTGGAGTTGAAGACGAACTCGACCTCGGTGAACCGGAAGCTGATCTCCTCGTTCAGGTTCGCCCGCGCCTCGGCGATGATCCGCTGCACCCAGCCCTTGGCCGCCTGCCGGTTCCCCTGGATCTTGCGCCGGTACAGCAGGAACGCCGCCGCCGCCAGACCCACGCCGATGCCCGAGGCCGACAGCGCGACCGCGCCGATTCCCGTCAAGGCGCCCAGGCCGATCGCGCCGGCGCCCATCGACACCGCGCGCCCGGCCATCATCGCCACACCCGCCGAGGACGCCATGAGCAGCGCGCCGTCGTTCGCCGCGTCCCGGCGTGCCCGACCCGACGCGGCCGTGCGCAGCCCCGCCGAGATCGCACTGGTCGCCTGCCGCAGCTCGTCGTCGTTGAACACCTGCCGCAGCACCCGCTCGGCCAGCAGCACGAACCGCTGGTGCAGTTCGCCCGACAGGCGCGCCGCGATGCCCTGCAACGCGATGTCCACGCGCTGGGGCAGCGACTCCAGGGCCGCCTTGTTGGCCTTCTCGACCTCGTCGAGCAGGGCCTCCTCCAGCTCCGCCAAGTGCGTGCGCAACCGGCCCTGGACCTCGATCTTGGCCCGCTGGGTCTCCACGCGCAGCGCGAGGTTCGCCTTCTTCGTCTCGGTGCGCCGCACCGCCAGGGCCTGCTTCTTCTCTTCCTTCAACCGGTTGGCGGCCTCCGGATCGGGGTCGTAGGCCTTCATGTCCTCGGCCGCCGAGGCCGCCAGGCGCTGGAACTCGGTGCGCACCGCGCGCACCACGTTCGCCGCGACCAGGGCCTTCCCGGCCGAACCGACCTTGACCAGGGCCCGCTGCATCTTCCCGATGCCCGACTCGCGGGCCAGGGCCTGACGCGTGGGCCCCTGCGAGGCCAAAGCGTGCTCGGCGAGCATCGCCGAGACCGGATAGTGCGGGGCGCTGCGAAAACGCGGGGCGTGCGCCTCGATGAGCGACCGGTTCTCCTCCATGACCGTGCGCCAACCCGGGTACGTGTCCGTCTTCGTCAAAGCGAACACGACGAAGTTGACCCGCTTGGACGCCTCGGACAGGAAGTCCAGCTCGGTCTTCGCCATCGGCGAGGACGCGTCGGTGACCATGATCAGGCACGTCGCCCGCGCCACCGCTTCGAGCGCGATCTGTGCGTGGTCGGGGTCGAGCCCGCCCGTCCCGGGCGTGTCCACGATCGACATGTGCTTGAGCAGCGCCGAAGGATGCCCCACGAGCATCCGCCGCGGCGGCACCATCCCCGGCGGCATCGTGCCCAACCGGGTCGCCCAGTTGCGCAGGTCGCCCACGCCCAGCAGCATCGGGTCGGCCGCGCCCGGCTGCCACGCGCGCACCGACGCCTGCTCGGCCCACGCGAACTCCAGATACGCCGTCGTCGCCACCTGGGCGTCCACCGGCGACAGCCCTGGCATCCCCAACAGGGCGTTCACCAGCGAGGACTTGCCGCGCTTGGTCTCGCCGACCACGACGGCCACGGGCTTGTCGGGCTGCCAGCGGGCGACCTCGTCGACCTCCGCGGCCGCCTTGGCGTCCACCGTCCGCAACGAGGCGTTCCCGGCCTTGGCGGCACGGGCGCACAGCTTGTGGATCTGCTGGGCCGGATTCGGCTTCGGCTGCGCCTTCTTCGCCGGCGCGGCCGACTGGGCGGGAGCGGCGGTGTCGGTCATGCGCGCACCTGCCCGCGGTAGACGGTCACGATCGGGTGGCGCAGCAGCCGACCCCGATCGGAGTAACCGGGCGTCTCAGTACGAGCGATGATGCCGTCCTCGGCGGGGGAGGAGGCCGCCACCGTCGCCCCGGCCTCGTGCACCGCCGGATCGAACCGCTGCCCGGTCGCATCCACCAACGACACCCCCACACGAGCGAACGTCCCGTCCAGATGCTGCGCCAACGCCGGCGACGTCGCCCTGTCGCGCATCCAGATGCACGTCTCGACCAGGACCGTCCGGTCGGCGATCGCCTGCGCCGCACGAGCGGGCTCACCCAACTGCTGCACCGGGATCGGACCCGAAGGCGCACCCGGACCCGACGGGAACGCCGGAGGGGCCTCGACCGGAGCCTGCGGCGGCGTCATCGAACGCCCCGACACGACGGCGACGACGGCGGCGACGACGACCGACCCGGCCGCGACGGCCAACGTCACCGGATCGAACCCGCCGGTGAGGAACACCGCGCCGAGGGCGGCGGCGGCAAGGCCCACCAGGGCCCCCACCAGCGGTCCGCCGAGTCGAATCGTCACTTTGCACTCCTTATGTCAAACACGCTGTCAACTAACCGAGCCGTTGGGCCAGCAGGTGGAACCCACGATGCACCACGTTCGCCACCCGCGCCTGCGACGGTGTCGCACCGCCGTTCGCGAACGCCCGCCACCGCGCCGCCGCCTCGATCGCCGCACGCCGCAACTGCGGCCGCGCCTCACCGGGCAACCCCAAGACCACCCCGGCGTCATCGGTCAACGCCAACCGCGCCACCTCGGCCTCCATCGCCTCAGGCAACGCCACCTGCCCCGTCGTCACCTGCGCCGCGGCCTCCAGCAACGGCAGACGGTGATACTCCGGCCGGGCCACGATCGACTCCACCGCCCCGCGCAGCAGATCCCGGTCCGCCGCCGGGCCCGAGGCCGCCGCCGCATCAAGCCGCGCCAGCGCCCACCCCGCCTTGATCACATCGGCCCGCACCCCGAAGATCTGATGCAACGTCGTGCGCAACCGCGGAAACCCCGAAGCGGCGAACAGCAGCCGCACCAGCTCACCGGTCGCCAGATGCGGATTCGCCCCCAAATGCGCGATCGCGAAATGAATCCCGTACAAATCGAGGCGCTCCAGCAGGCGCTGGCGCTGATGCCGGTCCACCGGCCCCTCGGTGTTCAAGAACAGTCCCGCCGAAGCGAGCATGAGCGCCCGCTTGTCCTCGTCCAACCCCGCTAGCGTGCGCAGCGCCTCGCAGTCGGCGGCCGTCAGCAGCCCCGCCTCGGCCGTCTCCGCCAGCAACCCGACCACCGGCACCACGTCGCACACCGACCGGCGCAGCACCGCGGCCTGGTCGGCGGCGATCGGCCCGGCCACCGGCCACGGGTCCTGCCCCGGCCCCGGCGCGAGCTTGTCGGCCTTGTTGTACAGCCCCAGCGCGTTCATCGGCGAGGACGACATCTGCTGCGACGCCTTCGCGAACGCGTCCAACGCCTCCACGTCGTCGGCGCGGACCTGCTGGGTGAACACGTAGATGATCGCCTCGGCCGACTCCACCGCCGCACGCGAATCGTCGTCGACGTCCTCGGCGATCGGCGCGGCGAACAGCATCTCCCGCGCCGCCTCCGAAATATCGGTGTTCACCGACTGGAGGCCCGGCGTGTCGACCACCGTCAGATCCCGCAGCCGGTCAGAAGACAACTGCACGTCGATCATCGCGGCCTCGTCGGCCGGGATCGGCAGTGTCGTGGGGATCATCCCCGAGGCGTCCAGCGGCACCGCATGCTTGGTCCCGTTGCGCGCCACCACGTCCACCCGGTCGGCCGGACCGTAGCGGAACTGCGTGACCACCCGCGTGCACTCGCCCGCCGCCGTCGGCGCGACACGCCGACCGATCAAAGCGTTCACCAGCGTCGACTTCCCCGCCTTCAGACGCCCGGCGACCGCCACCCGCAACGGCTGCCCCAGCCGGGAGGCCACGTCCTCGACCACGGGGCGCGAGGCGCCGCTGACCTTGCCGGCCAGCTCTTCGCACATGCCCGCCACGCTCGTGGTGAGTTGCCCTGCCACCATGCCTCCGCGTCCGCCCTCTCCGTCAGTCCCGGCGCTCGGCCGCCCGACGCCGGTCTGCGGCATCGAAGCATCCGCAATATCATGAGAGGCGTCGGCAGGCCGCCGACATCACGACGATACAAACCGCAGCCGCCCGGCCGCCTCCCCCATTCGTGCCACAGCGTTAGGAGCCCCCTTGGCCGCCCCGCCGCCCACCCCCGGTCTGGCCCGGTCCCGCCCCGCCACCGCGCCCGCGCCCGGCCCCGCCGACCGCGACGACGCACTGCGCGCCATGGCCGGAGCACTGGCAGGCCCGGGCCTGGTCGTGGTCACCGGCCCGCCCGGCTGCGGACGCACCCGACTGCTCGAGCGGCTCGCGCGCGCCTCCAAACGCCCCGTCCACGCCGGTGGCGGCCTCGCCACCCTCTCAGGCGCCCCCGCCCTCGCCCTCGAACGCGCCACCCGCGCCCGCATGCCCGCCGACGACCTCCCGCTCCTCGCCGAAGCGGTCTACTCCCGCACCCGCGGCGGCCTGCTCCTCATCGACGACCTCCAATGGTGCGACGCGGCCACCCTCGCCGTCCTGCCCGTCCTCGCCGAACGCCTGCCCGTCGCCGCCGCCCTGCGCACCCCCAACCGCCTCACCGGCGAATCCCTCGACCGCCTCCTGGCCGCCGCCACCGTCATCGACGTCCCGGCCCTGACCGACGCCGAAGCCGTCCGCCTCGTCGCCGAGGCCGCACCCGCGCTGGCGCCCTCCCGGGTCGCCGCGCTCGCCGTCCGCGCCGGCGGGAACCCGCTCGCCCTCACCGCCCTCGCCAAACGCGCCGCCCACCACGACGGCGACGCCGCCGGCTTCGACGAACCGGCCGACCCCGCCTCGGCCGCGGCCGCCGCGATCGCCGACCTGCCCCGCGCCGGACGCACCGCCCTGGCCGCCCTGGGCCTGCTCGGGCGCCCGGCGCACCCGAGCCTCCTCGGCGAAGGCGCCACCGTCCTCACCGACGCCGGCCTGGCCGTCTTCGAAGGCGCCCACCTGCGCCCGGTGAGCCCGTGGATGGCCGAAGTCGCCGCCGGCATCCTCGAACCCGACGCCCGCCGCTCCATGCACGAGCACCTCGCCGCGGCCACGACCGGCGTCGAATCGGCCCGCCACGCCCACGCCGCCGGCAACGACGCCCTCGCCCTGACCACCGCCCTGGCCGCCGCCGGCGACGCCCGCCCCCAAAGCCGCGCCGAAGCGCTCCTGCTGGCCGCCGACCTCGACCCCGTCCACGCCGTCGCCGCCGCCCGCGCCGCCCTGGAGGCCGGACGCACCGGCGCGGCCCTGGCCGTCCTCGAAGACGCCCCCACCGACGGCGACGCCGCCGTCGTCCGCGCCTGGGCCCTCCTGGCCGTCGGCGAGACCCCCCGCGCCCGCGCCGCCCTCGACGCCGCACCCCCCGGACCCGAGACCGACCAGCTGCGCCTGCTGTGCGCCCCCGCCCACGAACGGGCCGACCTCGCCGCCGACATCGCCGCCGCCCACCCCCACATCGCCCACCCCGGCCTGGCCGCCGCCCTCGCCGGCGACGACCCCGACGCCCTCGCCCGCGCCGAAGCGCTCGCCCGGGCCGCCGGCGACGCCACCACGGCCGCCTGGTGCGCCTGGTCGCGCGTCATCGCCCTCGCCGACGCCGCCCGCCTCGTCGAAGCCGAAGCCGTCGCCCACGAAGCGGCCGACCGCGCCGGCGAAGCGGGCGCCTACTCCTGGCAGACCCGCTTCCTCGCCGCCGCCGCCTGGTGCCTGGTCCTGTCCGGCACCGGCCTCGACAACGTCATCGCCGCCGCCCAGTCCCTCGCCGACCACGCCCTACCGGCCGTCGCCGACACCCTCATCGCCGCCGCGATCGCCCTCGCCGAAGCCGACACCGGCGCCCTCGGCGCCGCCCGCGCCCGCCTCGCCCGCCTCCACGACGCCCCGGCCGCCCTCGACGGCCTCGTCGCCTGGCTCGAACACGAGACCGCCTGGCTCGACGGCCAACCCGGCCCCGAAGCCCCCGAGGCCCGCCCCGGCCTCGTCGGCGGCCTCGCCCACATCACCGGCCGCTGGATCGCCTACGACACCGGCACCGAACCGGTCGCCGCCGCCCCCGCGCCCTGGCCCGCACCGGTCGACGCGACCCTCACCGCCTGGGACAAGGCCGCACCCGGACCGTTCGCGCAGGCCGCGACCGCATGGGACGGCCTGGCCGCCCGCGAGCAGGTCCGCTGCCTGCTGGCGCTGGCGGTGCACTCGGGGGACGCGCGGTCGGCGGTGGCGGCGCTGGAAGCCGCGGAGCGGATCGCCGACGAGCACGGGCTCATCGTCCTGGCCGGTCGGGCCCGGCGGGGCCTGCGCAAGCACGACGTGCGCCGCGACCGGCGCTCGGCGCGGGGCGGCGGGGGACTGACCGACCGCGAGTCGGAGGTGCTGCGCCACGTCGCCTCGGGGCACCCGTCGCGGCGGATCGCCGAGATCCTGGGGATCACGGCCGAGACGGTCGAGACGCACATCCGGTCGGGGATGCGCAAGCTGGGCGCGAAGACGCGCACGGAGGCGGCGGTCCTGCTGTCGGCCTCCGAGGGCGGTGAGCCGTGAGCGCCGCGGTGCCGCTGCACGTCGTGGCGGCCCTCCAGGACGCCGAGGCGCTGGTGCGACGGTGCGCTTCGGCGGGCTGGTCGGCGCATCGGGGGTTCGCGCTGCTGGAGCCGGCGTGGGATCTGGCCGAGCGGCGCCTGGTGTGCCACGGCGCGGTGGCCGACGAGCACACGGCCTCGCAGGCGGTGCTGGCGGCGGCGCGGGGGGCCGGGATCGTCGCGGTGGCCTCGGGGCAGTTGGCGCTGACCCTCGCCTCGGACCTGCGCCGTGTCGGGCCCCTGGGGGTGACGCCGGGGAAGGTCGAGGCGGCCGACGGGTTGGACCTGGACACCGAGCAGCGGGCGCTGCTGGCGCGGCTGGCGGCCGGTTCGACGATCGCGGCGGCCGCGGAGGCCGAGTTCGTGTCGCTGCGCACGGCCAACCGGCGCATCGCCGCGGCCCGTCAGGCCTTGGGCGTCAAGACCACCCGCGAGGCGGTCATGATCTACATCAAGCACGCCCGGGACTGATCACCGGGCGGCCTCCCTGATGAGCCGCACCGCCTTGGGCCCCACGCCGTGGAGCGCGAGCAGTTCGCGGTCGCTGAGCGCCGCGGCCGCATCGAGCGTGGTGATCCCCGCGGCGGCCAGCGCCCGCGTCGCCGGGGCGCTGACGCCCGCAGGCAGGCCCTTGGCGTCCTCGTTCGTCATGTCGTCCACTGTCTCATCGAATGCTCGGTCCGATCGAACGGTCGCGTACGGTGCTCGGTCGCGTCGACTGGTCGGTGCGGGGGCGTGATGCGGCGACGCGCGCCCCCGCACGGGTCAGTTCAGTTCGGCCAGGCGTGATTCGGCCTCTTCGAGCTGGCGGCGCAGCCGGGAGGCCTCCTCGGCGGCTTCGGAGCGGATCTTCTCGACCAGTTCGGACACGACCTCGGCGACCTCGTCCGAACCGGAGGCCTGGCACATCGCCAGGGCCGCGGGGTGGGCGACCTTGGCGCCCTTGACGACCGTGCGCGCTCCGCGCGCGGCGGCCACGGCCCATTCGCCGTCCTCGTAGGTCAGCGTGATGGTCAGTTCGGCCTGCTTGGCCTGCGCGGCGCGGGGACGGGCGGCCTTCTTCTTGACCGGTGCGGCCTCGGCGGCGGGCGCGGGCGCCTCAGGTGTGGTCACGGTCTTCCTCTCAGTGGCGGCGGGCTGCGGCTTGGGCTCGTCGGGGAGCAGGCCGGGCCCGGTGGGCTCGTGCGAACGCTGGCGGGGCGCGGCGGTGCGGCGGGCGCCCTCGCCGGGGGCGGGCAGGCGCAGTTCGGCGGCGGCGAACGGCAGCTCGTCGGATCCGAACGCGACGGTGACGAAGTCGTCGACGCCGGCGGGGTCGAGGGCGACGACCTTCCCGGCCCGCCCGGCGATCTGCCCCGCGGCGTCGGTGAACACCACCTTGGGCTTCTTCCCTTGGGCCAACACCGATTCCAGATGGGCGATGTCGGCACTCGACAGTGACATCGAGGGCTCCTTCATACGTGTGCGGCCGACCTGGAGCGGGCGGCCAGTGCGATCCTCCAATACCTACCGCACGGGTACGACACCGCCCCGCGCCCCGGCAGGGCCGGGAATGTCCCCTGGGGGTTCAAGCCCCCGCCATGTCGGGTTCCCTCCGGCGCCCACCTGCGCCTTTACGCTCCGGTCATGAGAGTCGCACTGGTCACCGAATCGTTTCCGCCCCAGGTCAACGGCGTCGCCCGCTCGGTCGCGCGGGCCGCGGCCCACCTGGCCGCGCGCGGCGTCGAACCGGTCGTCGTCGCCCCCGCCCCCGGGCCCGGCCCCCGCCCCGCCTTCGACTGGCCGGTCGTCCACGTCCCCTCGGTGCGCCTGCCCGCCTACCGCCACTTCCGCGCCGGCCTGGCCACCCGAGCGCTCGACGACGCCCTCGACGCCCACCGCCCCGACGTCCTCCACCTCGCCAGCCCCTTCGGCTACACCGCCCGCGCCGCCGCCTGGGCCCAGCGCCGCGGCGTCCCCGCCGTCGCCGTCTGGCAGACCGACCTGCCCGCCTACACCCGCGCCTACCACCTCACCGCCTTCGAGCAGCTCGTATGGCACCGCCTGCGCTCCATCCACTCCCGCGCCGCGGTCAACCTCGCCCTGTCCGAATGCACCGCCCGGTCCCTCACCGCCCAGGGCATCGGCTCGGTCGCCGTTCTGCCCCACGGCGTCGACACCGACCGCTTCCACCCCCGCTACGCCGACCGCGCCCTCCATGACGCCCTCGCCCCCGACGGGGATCTCCTGGTCGGCTACGTCGGGCGCCTCGCCCGCGAGAAGCAGCTCCACTGGCTCGCCGACCTCGCCCGCCTCCCCGGGGTGCGCCTGGTCGTCGTCGGCGACGGGCCCCGCCGCCGCGCCCTCGAACGGCTCCTGCCCGGCGCATCGTTCCTCGGCGCCCTCGGCGGCGACGACCTCTCGCGCCTCTACGCCTCACTCGACCTGTTCGTCCACACCGGACCGTTCGAGACGTTCGGGCAGACCGTCCAGGAAGCCCACGCCTCCGCCGTCCCCGTCGTCGCCGTCGACACCGGCGGCGCCGCCGAACTCGTCGACCCCGGCGTCGACGGCACCCACTTCCCCGCCGGCGACCCCGCCGCCCTCGCCACCACCGTCGCCGCCCTCGCCGACCACCGCGACGTCCTGCGCCAATGGGGCCGACGCGGACGCATGAAAGTCCGCACCCGCACCTGGGAAGCCGAAGGCGACGCCCTCATCGAGCACTACCGGCGGGCACTCGCGCTCGGACCGGTGCCCGCCGCCCGCCAACCCGTCCCCACGGCTTGACGTACGACAGCACCGTCGCCCCCAGATACACGCCCGACGACACGATCGGCCCGGCCACCACGCCCTCGTCCACCACCCGCAGCACACCCGGATCCACCGTCGCCGCCAACACCCCCAGGCCCGGCAGCAACGCGAACACCGTCGCCGCATACGCCGCCACCGTCGCCACCAGCTTCGTCAGCACCCACTTATGCGAAGGCCCCCACCGCGTCCCGAACATCAACACCACACCCGAGACGATCGCCACCGCACCGAACGGCAACGCCAGCGCCGACGCCAACGCCTCCATCGCCGTCCCCGCCGCGAACTGCACCCGCGCCTCCGACGTCGTCAACGCCCGCACCGCGAGCACCAACAGGCTCAACGACAACCCCAGCCACGCCACCGACGAGGCGACATGCACGACGACGAAGAACCGATACACAGGACGACGCAGTTTTCTCATACCCCCGAGCCTCGCCGCCCCCACCGCACCCGCACATCACCGCACCGACGTATCCACCCCTACGCCCCCACGCTGAGACCCGACTAGATCGGCTCCACCGACACCGCCGACGTGTCCCGCCGCGCCCACCGCAACCCCACCAGCGGAAACACCAGCACCGACACCATCGCCGCCCCCACCATCGCCGCCGCCACCGCCGCCGACACCAGACCCCGCTCAGCCGCCGTCCCCGAAGCGATCACCACGATCGGCAACTGCGTCGCCGCGAACGCCCCCAACGCACCCCGCTCCCCACCGACCAGCACACCCCGCGCCGACACCCACGTCACCACACCCCGCACCACCGCGAACACCGCCAAGAACACCGGAATCAACACCAACGCCACCGCCGACCCCAACAACTCGTCCAGATCGAACGTCACCCCCGTATAGACGAAGAACACCGGCACCACCGCACCGAACCCGATCCCGTCCAACTTCGACTGCACCAGCGCCTCCTCCCGGTCGTCCAACGCCGACAGCAGCACATGCATGCACACCCCCGCCGCGAACGCCCCCAACGCGATGTCCACCCCGATCTCCGCGGCCAACAGCACCGACGCCAACAGCACCAGCACCGACAACCGCACCGCCAACTGCGCACTCGTCCCCAACGTCGCCGACAGCAACCGACCCACCCGCGCCGACCGCCGCAACGACCCCAACGCCGCCGCACCCACCGCCAACCCCACCAAAGCGATCGCCAACGTCGTCCGACCCGAATGCGCACCCTCCGAATAGAACAACGCCAGCAACGCGATCGGCGCGAACTCGCCCACCGCCCCCACCGCCATCAGATGCGGCCCCACCGGCCCCGCCAACAACCCCGCATCCCGCGCGATCGGCAGAATCGTCCCCAACGCCGTCGAACACACCCCGATCGCCAGGATCAACACCGCCGCCCCCGCACCCGCCAACCACAACCCCAACGCCGCCAGACCGAACGACACCAACCACCCCGCACCCGCCAACCCCATCGGACGCCCCCGCACCGACCGGAAATCGATCTCGAACCCCGCCAGAAAGAACAGCATCGCCAAACCCAACTGCGACACCGCCTCGAGCAACGGCCCCGTCTGCACCAACCCCAGCACCTGCGGACCGATCACGATCCCCAGCACGATCTCCACGACCACGCTCGGCAACCGCACCCACCGCTCCACATGGTCCACCAGCAACGGCGCCGCCACCGCCGCCAACGCCAGCACCACCAACTGCACCGACAACCCGTCCAAGTCCACGGCCGCAGCCTAAGCCCCCACCCACCCCGCACGCGGCACCTTCGGGGCCTAACCCCACCACCGACCGGGGGATCAGCGACACTACCGACCGGTAACCAACAGACGTACCCTCGAACCATGGCAACGGCAACGGCAACCACACCCCCCAAACCCCGCCTCCGCGGCTGGCTCCACCTCGGCGCCTTCCCCACCGCCCTCCTCGCCGGACTCCTCCTCACCGCCACCGCACCCACCCCCACCGCACGCCTCACCGCCGCCGTCTACACCGCCGCCTCCGCCGCCCTCTTCGGCATCTCCGCCCTCTACCACCGCACCGACCTCGCCCCCCGCCCCACCCGCACCCTCAAACGCCTCGACCACGCCAACATCTACCTCATCATCGCCGGCACCTACACCCCCATCGCCGCCCTCGCCCTCCACGGCACCACCCGCACCGCCCTCCTCACCGCCGTCTGGGCCGGCGCCGCCGCCGGCATCGCCTTCCGCACCCTCTGGGTCGGCGCCCCGCGCTGGCTCTACACGCCGCTGTACATCCTCCTGGGCTGGGCCGCGGTCTTCGTCATGCCGCAACTGGTCGCCGGCGCCGGCGTCGCCGCGACCGTCCTGGTCCTCACCGGCGGGGTCCTCTACACCGTCGGCGGGGTGATCTACGCGCTCAAGCGCCCCAACCCGTCGGTGCGCTGGTTCGGCTTCCACGAGGTCTTCCACGCGTTCACGTTGGCGGCCTACGCGGTGCAGTTCGTCGCCGTCGCAATGGTGGTCCAGGCCGCGGGCTGAGGGCTACGATGGGGCCCAAGGCGAGGAGGTCCGCATGAGCGACAGGCGGCTGCGCGGGGTGGAACGGCAGATCAGTGAAGCCGAGGCCCGTGGCGAGTTCAAGAACCTGCCCGGCGCCGGCAAGCCGATCCCCGGCATGGACGCCCCGCTCCACGAGGACTGGTGGCTGCGTCAGCAGGCCACGCGCGAGAACATGGGCCTGGACGCCCTCCCTCCGGCGCTGCGCCTGGCCCGCGAGGTCGAGGACCTGCCCCAGACCCTGGACGCCCTCGACGGCGAAGCGGCCGTGCGCGAGGCCGTCGCGGCGCTGAACGCGCGCATCAAGCGGGCCCTCATCGGACCGGTCGACGGACCGCCCCTGCGGTTCGGGCTCCTGGACGCCGAGGCGACCGTGACCGCCTGGCGCGAGCGCCGGGCCTAGCCGCACCGCGGCCCACGTCACAGCTCGGCGACACCACACCTACTTGACATCGTCAAGATGCTTGCCGCATGATGAACTTGACACCGTCAAGATGACCGTGTCGGGGCACGCCCGCCACCGACTCCAAGGAACGACCATGGCACCTGTCATCACCCTCACCGCCGTCACCCTCCTCGCCCGCCTCACCGGCCAGCTCGGCGTCGAACCCCTCGACGGCTGGCAGGCGAGCCTGCGCCTCGGCCTGGCCGCGATGTTCCTGCTCACCGGCGCCGTCCACTTCGTCCCGAAGTTCCGCGACGACATGATCCGCATGATCCCCGAACGCCTGCCCGCCCCCGCGGCCCTGGTCGCCCTCACCGGCGTCCTGGAGATCGCCGGCGCCCTCGGCCTCCTCGTCCCCGCCACCGCCCCGGCCGCCGGCTGGTGCCTCGCACTGCTCCTGGTCGCCATGTACCCGGCGAACCACTCGGCGGCCCGCCGCGGCGTCACCCTCGCCGGCAAGGGCCCCACACCTCTCGCCCTCCGATTGCCCGAACAGCTCCTCTTCATCGCCCTCGCCGTCCTCGCCGCACTCTGAGACGGACACGACGAAGGCCCCGAACGGTGTTCGGGGCCTTCAGAGGCGGATCAGGCCACCGGCCTGCCCAACGTCACATACGCGAACCCCAGCACGCCGCGGTGCCCCCGCAGCCACCAGCCGCGGTGCTCGTCGGCCCCCGCGCGAACCGCGGCCGCCTCCGGGTGGTCCGGATTCGCCAGGAGCCAGACCTCCTTGTCGGCCAGGAACGCCGACTCGAAGTCGTCCCACTCGTGCTGCTCGACCGCCTCGACGCGCAACGGCCGGAACCCCGCCGCCACCGCGTCGTCGACCAGGTCCGGCAGCAGCGGCCAGTCGCCCCTGGTCGTACCCGGCCACATCCGCGCCAGGTCGGCCTCGGTCGGCTCGACCGCCCAGACCCCGTCTCCGAACAGGAGGCGCCCGCCGGGCTTCACCAGCGGATACAACGCCGCCAGCGCCTCCGCCCAGGTCCCGAACACGTGCGCCGCCCCGATGCAGATCACCAGGTCCGCAGGCTCGGTCCACGACTCGCCCCGGTACTCGACGAACTCGACCCGGTCGCCCACGCCCTTCTCGACGGCCCCGGCCCGGCCGCGCTCCAGCAGCTCCAGGTCCGAGTCGATCCCGTACGCCTTCGCGCCCGGCACCTGCGCCGCGACGCGCTGGAGCAGCTCGCCCCACCCGCACCCGATGTCGACGATGGTCTGCGGCCGCGCCGCCGCGCACTCCCGGACCTGCCGGTCGAAGCGCCACGGCGCGATGGGGGAGTTGCAGTCGAGGAAGCCGTACCGAGTCGGCCCGTCATGAGTAGTCATCGCGCGCCACGCTAACACCGCCCCACCCCGCCCGCAATCGCATTGACCCACCACGGCACCCACCTGGCCGAATCCCGCCCGACGCCCCCCATGCGCCCCTGATGTCACACCCGGGTGGCACACTCGCCCCATGACCGACCTCAAGAGCGACCTCCACCGCTACCTCAAGTCCGGACGCGACGCCCTCGTCTGGAAACTCGAAGGCCTGGGAGAGTACGACCTTCGCCGCCCGCTCACCCCCACCGGCACCAACCTCCTCGGCCTCGTCAAGCACGTCACCTGCGTCAGCGCCGACTACTTCGGCGCGGTCTTCGACCGACCCTTCCCCGACCCGCAGCCCTGGTTCGACCCCGAGGCCGAACCGAACGCCGACATGTACGCCCTCGCCGAGGAGTCCACCGAGTCCCTCCTCGACCTCCACCGCCGCGTCTGGGAGCACGCCGACGCCACCATCGAGGCGCTCGACCTCGACGCCCCCGGCACCGTCCCCTGGTGGGGCGACGTGCCCGTCACCCTCGGCGAGATCCTCGTCCACATGATCGCCGAGCTCAACCGCCACGCCGGCCACGCCGACATCGTCCGCGAGACCATCGACGGCACCGCCGGACTGCGCAAGGGCGGCGAGAACCTCCCCGAAGGCGACGAAGACTGGTGGGTCGCCTACCGCGACAAGGTCGAACAGGCCGCCTGCACCGCCGCAGGGATCTGACCGACCCCGCGCGGGGGCGAGTTCGCCCCCGCGCGGCAACGGCCGACGGGCCCACCGAGGCCCCCGGTGTCCTGTCGCGCCACCTCACGCGGCACCGGCCCACGACTCCGCGCCGGCCCGCAACCATGCCCCTACAACCATGCCTCCTACAACTATGTATCGATACATGTGGATGTATATGGAATGTCAGGTTTAGAATGTTCACGTGGAGTTCAACATCGAGACACCACGGCTGAGCGGTTCTGACTCCACCCTCACTAGGATCCTCACGGCCGACCCGGACCCCAACGTCCGAGGACTGCTCAACCTGGCGTTCCGCCTCGAAGGCTGGCACGCGATACCGGCAGACGACGGCGCGACCGCGCTCGCCCACATGCGCGCGCAGCGACCCGACCTCGTCGTCACCGAACTCGCCATGCCCGACATCGACGGCCTCGTCCTGCTCGGCCGCATGCGATCGGAGTTCCCCGACACCCCCGTCCTCGTCCTCGCGGGCGAAGCGGGCGCGCGCCGACGCGTCGGCTGCCTCGCCGTAGGCGCCGACGACTACGTCGCCAAACCCTTCAACCTCGAGGAGGTCATGCTCCGGCTCAAAGGCATCCGCCGCCGCAACGCCGACGCCCCCGCTCCGCCCAGACTCGTCGTCGGCGACCTCGAACTCGACGAGGACTCCCGCGAGGTCAACCGCGGCGGCCATGCCGTCGACCTCACCGACACTGAGTTCCGGCTCCTGCGCTACCTCATGCGCAACCCCCGGCGCGTCCTCAGCAAGAGCCAGATCCTCCACCAGGTCTGGAGCTACGACTTCCAAGGCCGCGCCAGCATCGTCGAGCTCTACATCTCCTACCTGCGCCGCAAGATCGGACACGGGCACGCACCCATGATCCACACCGTCCGCGGCGTCGGCTACGTCCTCAAACCACACTGAGCCGACGCGGCGCGGGAGCGCTCCCGGCTCGCCCGTCGGCAGGCCGCCACCCGAAATGACGACGCAACGTCCGATTCCACTTGTTCGCCGGCAGCTCCGGTCGCAGCAGCGCCATCCCCGTCCCGTACTTGCTGATCGGCTCCGGCCGGTACCCCGCCGCCCACAACAGCCGGTCCAACGGCACCGCCCGGCCCGGACTCTTCACCTCCACCACCGCCAGATCACCACCCAGCGCCCCCGACCGACCGCGACCGTCCGCGAACCGCAACCCCACATCGCACGTCAGACGCGCCCCCGACCGCCGATCCAGCACCGTCGAACGCACATACCGCGTCACCAGCACCGGTTCGAGCGCACCCGCCGCCACCGGCACCACCCCCGACGCCTCGATCCACGCCCGCCCCGCCGCCGTGACCGTCCCCCGGTCCCCGCACTCGTAGTCCAGACGCCGCTTGACCGTCGCCTCCGCCGCCCGCGTCTTGATCTCCAACATGCACACCCCCGAATCCAGATACGACCTGGTGCGCACCTTGAAACAACGCCGCCGCCCCCGCGCCGTACCCAGAAAACTCGGCAGACCCGGCGCATCGAAGTACACCGACTCGTAGTCGAACCGGCGCCGGCCCTCGATCTCCAAGACCGCCAGACCACCGTCGGCGCCCTCCAACAGCGGCCCCAGATCGGCCGGGCGCACCAGGTACTTGCGGTCCACCCGCGTCTGCAACTCCGCCACCGCGAGCAGCTCGGCCAGCCCCACCGAAGGCAACGCCCCCAACATCACAGACCCCGCCCCACCGGCACCGGCCGACGCCGCCCGTCCCGCTCCGCCGCGACCCGATACGACACCTCCACCGTCTGCGCATCGCGCACCAGATCGGTCTCCACCGTCTCCACCCGCACGATCGACTCCGCACCCAGCAGCTCCGCCAACCGCGCATCGAGCTCGACCCGCGAACCGTAGACCCGCTCCAACACCACGCGCTCGCGGCGGTGGCGCCGGTGCAGCAGCGGCTGGTCGATCACCGCCATCACCGCCACCACGAACAGGCCCAGCAACGGGCCCGTCCACACCGACGGCAGCGGCATCGCGCACACCAACCCGATCGACAGCGACGAGAAGTAGTAGCAGACGTCGCCGTGGCTGATCTCCGACGACCGCAGCCGGATGATCGACAAGACCCCGAACAGCCCGAACCCCACCCCCACGCCCACCTCGGTGCCCAGCAGCGCCGACACCACCGCGAACACGCCCACGTTCAACCCGATATAGGGGACCACCATCTCCCTGCGGCGATGGCGACGGTAGTACACCCCCAGCACCAGAGCGCCCACGAGCGCCAGATCGGCGACCAGTCCTGTCCATCCGAATGCATCCATACCGAAAGGTATAGAGCCCGAACCTATGAGGACCCCATGACCGGGCTATGCGCGGCCTATGCCGCACCTATGCGGCGGCAAACGATTCCATAGGCCCTCCACAGAACCCGTTGCTACCGTCCGGTCCACCCACCACAACGGAACCCGCCACCGCTCAACGAAGGAGGTGCCACATGCAACCGCTCACACGAACCCTCGCCGCCGTCGCGACCGCACTCGCGCTCGCCCTCACCACCGCGGCCCCCGCCGCCGCGCAGACCGGCGCACCCGCCACCGAGGCCCAGCAGACCAGCACCGTCTGGGACGCGTCCCAGATCCACGACTTCCGCTTCGACCTCGACCAGGCCGCATTCACCGCCATGATCCAGGAGTTCCTCGCCACCGGCGAGAAGAACTGGCTCGAAGCCGACGTCACCATCGACGGCCGCACCTTCCCCGGCGCCGGCGTCAGACTCAAAGGCAACTCCAGCCTCTTCGGCGTCACCCCCGCCTCCGACCCCACCACCCTGCCCTGGCTCATCCGCCTCGACAAGTACACCGAACAGGACCTCGACGGCTACAAGCGGTTCATCGTCCGCACCAACTACACCCGGTCCTCCCTCAACGAAGCCCTCGCACTGCGCCTGCTCGACGAAGCCGGACTCGCCACCACCAAACACGTCCCCGCCGCCTTCAGCGTCAACGGGGGAGCACCCGAACTGCGACTGGTCATCCAAGAACTCGACAAGACCTTCGACAAGGAGTACTTCCCGGCCCCCGACGGCACCAAGGACGGCGGCACCCTCTACAAGAAGGAATGGGACCTCGACTTCTCCTACCTCGGCACCGACCCCGACGACTACGCCGGCGCCTGGGAGCCCACCGGCGGCGACGAGGACAACTGGGACCCCCTCTTCGCATTCCTCGACTGGCTCAACAACGCCGACGACGCCCAGTTCGCCGCCGAACTCGACACCCGCATCGACACCGAGGCCTTCGCGACCTACCTCGCCGTCCAAGACTTCATCCTCAACTGGGACGACATCGACGGCCCCGGCCAGAACGGCTTCTTCCGCTGGAGCCCGGGCACCGAAGCGATGACCATCGTCCCCTGGGACCACAACCTGTCCTTCGGGATCCTCCCGGCACCCCCGAAGCCCACCGTCACCGCACTCCCGACCGCCATGCGCGACGGCTTCGAAGCCGCACAGCGCACCACCTGGGGCTGCCCCTGCGTCGAACGCGCCCTCGAAGTCCCCGCCTTCCGCACCCTCTACGAGACGACGTTCTACGACCTCAAAGCCGCACTCTACGACTCCGGACGCGCCCAGGCCCTCCTCGACGAACTCTCAGGCCCCCTGTACGACTCAGGACTCGTCCCCGCCGCGAACATCGACCAGGACCGCGCCCAGATCCAACGCGTCTTCACCCAGGACCTCACCCCGCGCACCGGCGGCGCCGACCCCGGCGGCCCCGACGACCCGCCCACCGGCGCCGACTGCACCGCCGCCGTCACCATCACCGGCGACTGGGGGAGCGGCTGGCAGGGCAACGTCCGCATCACCGCCGGCACCGACCCCGTCGACGGCTGGCACCTCACCTGGACCTGGCCCGCCGGACAACGCATCAGCAGCCACTGGAACGCCGACGTCACCACCAGCGCCGCCACCGTCACCGCCACCGACGTCGGCTGGAACGCCGCCATCGCCGCCGGTCAGACCATCGACGCCTGGGGCTTCATCGCCACCGGCACCGCCACCCCACCCACCGTCACCTGCACCGCCGACTGACCGGCCCGCACGACGGGCCACCGAGAAGGGCCCCGGCACTGCACCGCCGGGGCCCGAAACAGACAAAACACACGCGCACCAGCGCGGGGGAGTACTACCCCTTCTGTACCCGCCCCTCGGCCGCCAACGCCCGCTCACGCCACGACGCCGCCTCCGCCCGCGCCGCCCCCAACGCCGACGCCGACGCCGTCGCCCGCGCCTCCACATCCGCCAACCGCGCCACCGCCACACGCTGATCGGCCACCGCCGACGCCGCCTCGACCCGCGCCGAAGCCGCCGCCGCCTCCCGCTGATTAGCCAAGAGCCCCGCCGCCTCCGCGTCACGACGCGCCACCGCCACCTCCACCAGCAGCGACTCCGCACGCGACCGCTCCGCATCACGCTCACCGACCAGCCCCAGCGCCCGCGCCTCGGCCCGCTCCAACGCCGCCTCACCCGCCCGCAACGCCTCCGCCGCCGCCGCACCGACCTCATCGGCCCGCACCCGCGCCGCCTCCGCCGCACCGCGCGCGGCCACCGCCACCCGCTCAGCCTCCTCACCGGCCGCCACCGCGACCACCCGCGCCGCCTCCGCATCAGCGGCCTCCGATGCCGACGCCACCGCAGCCGCCTCAGCAACCCTCTTGGCCGCCAACGCCTCCGCCGCCGCCGCCCGCGCCTGCACCGCCTCCTTCGCCCGCGCCCGCTCCACCTCGGCCGCCGCACCGGCCCGCTCACCCTCGGCGACCGCCACGGCCAGCTCCTCACCGAGCGCCGCGATCCGCGACGCCACCTCGTCCCGCTCCGCCCGAGCCGCCGCCACCGCCGACGCCGCCTCCGCACGCACCTGCGCCAACCGCGCCTCCACCTCGGCCGGATCGGTTTCGGCCCGCAACGCCTCCGCCAACGGCGCCAGCGCCGCACCCATCGACTGCTCGATCTGCTCGTACAACTCCTCGGCCCGCGCCAAAGCGCCCTCCAGCCCCGGCGTGGCCCGCCGCAGCTCGCGCTGGCGTTTCGCCTGCGCGGCGCAGTCGCCCTCAGCGCAGTACAGGCGCGGGCGCCCGCGCCCCGGCTGCTGCGGAATCGGCGTCCCGCACCGCTTGCACAGCGTGGCGGTCCGAGGAGATGCGGTCGTGGTCGTCCCTGTTTTCGTCATGCACACAACCTATCATTTTTAATTTCCGTTTTTAATATTTAAATAACCAAAAAACAGGCGTGTTCCGGGAACCCACATAACTCACGAGAAGTGCCGTTCCCACAAGTTATGACCTGAACGCCCCTGACACGACCCAGACCCGAAAACGCGATCCGGGCCGCCCGGCGGCCTTGCGGCGGCTGGGCGGCCCGGAACGGCACGCGTGGGCGCGGCGGGTGCCGCGGTCGGTCACCGGGTGCGGCGCAGGAGGCGGCCGATGCGGCTCGGCCGCTGCTCGTGGCCCTCGCAGCGTTGACTTTCGGGAATCGCGCTCATGACCTCGTCGGCGTGCTGGCCGCAGCCGGTCCAAGTGGTCTTGCCGCATTCGCGGCAGGTGGCAGGTTGGCACATGGTGTCCTCTTTCGTGGGTTCGGTCGTTCAGGAGAGTCAGGAGAGCATGAGGAAGAGCTTCTCCAGCTCCTCGGTGGTCAGGCCGTCCTCGTTGTCGGCGGTCCGCTCGGGGTCGGCGATGCAGTCCTTCATGGCGGTGGAGACGATCGCGAAGCCCGCGCGGTCGAGGGCGGTCGAGACCGCCGCGAGCTGCGTGACGACGTCGCGGCAGCGGTCGCCGTTCTCGACCGCGGCGATGACCGCGTCGAGCTGGCCGCGGGCGCGGCGCAACCGGTTGAGGACGCGGCGCTGGGCGGCGGGGTCGGGGATGGACATGGGCGGTCTCCGTTCTCGGTGGGCTTCAGTGTGCGACGGCGGCGAGCCGCCCGCCGAGCGCCGCGCGCAGGGTCATCATGCCGCCCGAGAGGGCGGCGCTGTCGAAACCGGCCTGGGCGAGGATGCGGTGGGCGAGGTTGGAGCGTACGCCCGATTCGCACAGCACGCGTACGGGACGCCCCGCCGTCGCGGTCCGGATCTCCCCCACGCGTTCGCGCAGTTCGGTGTGCGGCACGAGCATCGCGGCGTCGAGGTGGCCGGCGTCGTACTCGGCGCGGGTGCGCACGTCGAGTACGAGCGCCTCGGCGAGGACCGCGTCGAGGTCGTGGGCGTGCCACAGGCGCAGGGTGCCGTCCAGGACGTTCGATCCGACGAGCCCGGCGATGTTGACCGGGTCTTTGGCCTGGCTGTACGGCGGGGCGTAGGCGAGATCGAGGTCGATGAGGTCCCCCACCGCGAGCCCGGCGCGCAGGGCCGTGGCGAGGACGTCGATGCGTTTGTCGACCCCGTCGGCGCCGACCGCCTGGGCTCCAAGGAGTCGCCCGTCGCCGGCGCGGAAGTGGACGGCCAGGTGGATCGTGGCGGCCCCGGGGAAATAGCCGGCGTGCTGCTTGGGGTGGAGGTGGACGGTGTGGAAGCCGGTGCCGGACGCGGCGAGGTCGCGGTGGTTCGCGCCGGTCAGGGCCACGGTGAGGTCGCCGACCTGGGCGATCGCGGTGCCGATCGGCACCGGGAGCGGGCGGGCGGTGTCGGGCCGCATGATGTCGTCGGCGACCAGTCGCCCGGCGCGGTTGGTGGGCCCGGCGAGGGCGACGGGGCGGCGGGCGCCGGTGACCGGGTCGGTGGCCTGGGCGGCGTCGCCGACGGCCCAGGCGCCCGGCGCGGAGGTGCGGCCGTGCTCGTCGACGACGATGGCGCCCCGCTCGCAGGCGATGCCCGCGTCCTCGAAGACCGCGGTGTCGGGGACGGTGCCGGTGGCCAGGACGATCATGTCGGCCTCGACGGTGGTGCCGTCGGTGAGCGTGGCGGTGTCGCGGTCGGCGCCCGGCGTGATGCGCGCGACGGCCGTGCCGGTGCGCAGGTCGACGCCGAGGCGGACGAGTTCGGCGGCGACGTGGTGGGCGATGTCGCCGTCCAGCGGCGGGAGCGGGTGCGGCGCGGTGTCGACGAGGCTGACGTCCATGCCGCGCCGGGCGAGGCTCTCGGCGGTCTCGACGCCGATGAAGCCGGCGCCGATGACCAGGGCGGTGCGGGCCCCGTCGTCGGCCGCCGCGCGCAGCGCCGCGGCGTCCTCGACGGTGCGCAGGGTGCGCACGCGCGGCGAGTCGAGCCCGGGGATCGGCGGGCGGACCGCCCTGGCGCCGGGGGCGAGGATCAGGGCGTCGGAGTGCAGCAGGCGGGTCCCGGCGTCGGTGCGGACGGTGAGGGTGCGTGCGACGGTGTCGAGCGCGACGGCCTCGTGGCGGGTGCGCACGTCGATGCCGAGGGCGGCGCGGAGGGTCTCGGGGGTGTGCACGATCAGGTCGTCGGCGTCGTCGATGTCGCCGCCGACGTGGTAGGGCAGGCCGCAGTTGGCGAAGGAGACGTGGTCGCCGCGTTCGACGACGGTGATGCGGGCGTGCTCGTCGAGGCGGCGGGCGCGGGCGGCGGCGCTCATGCCGGCGGCGACGCCCCCGACGATGAGGACGGAGGTGGGTCGATTGGCTTCCATGCCCGAAAATATACCCCCGGGGGTATACGTTCGTGCAAGTGTCGGCGGTGAGAGCCCGGCCACGGCCACATCGCGCCTCGGGCCGGGCGAACGGCGGGGGCGCCGTTCTAGACTCGTGTTCCCTTGCGCCCAAGAGCGGGCGCTCCCCGCCGCGCTCCCCCGCGGCGGCCGATGCGAGGAGTCCCCGTGCCCGAGACGATGCGAGCGGTCACCCAGTCGGTGCTCGGCGGCACCGAGGTCCTGGAACTGGCCGATGTCCCCCGGCCCGAACCGCACTACGGCGAGGTGCTCGTGCGCGTCCACGCGGCGAGCCTCAACCCCGTCGACCCGGCCGCGCGCGAGCTGGGCCTGTACATCGGTGCGCCCCCGTTCACCCTCGGCTGGGACGTCTCGGGCACCGTCGCGGCGATCGGCGAGGGCGTGACGCGCTTCCGCGTCGGCGACGCGGTCTTCGGGATGCCCCGCTTCCCCCACCGCGCCGGCGCCCACGCCGAGTTCGTGACCGGCCCGGCCCGCCACTTCGCGGCGAAGCCCCAGGCGCTGTCGCACGTCGAGGCCGCCGCGATGCCGCTGACGGGCCTGACGGCCTGGCAGGCGCTCATCGACCGGGCGGGCCTGTCGGCCGGCCAGACGGTCCTGATCCACGCCGCGGCCGGCGGTATCGGGCACCTGGCCGTCCAGATCGCCAAGGCCGCCGGGGCGACGGTGATCGGCACCGCCTCGGCCCCGAACCGCGATTTCGTGCTCGGCCTGGGCGCCGACGAGGTGATCGACTACCGGAGCGAGGACTTCACCGCGACAGTCAAGGACGTGGACGTCGCCTTGTCGACCCTCGGCGGCGACGTCGCCGAGCGGTCGGTGTCGGTCCTCAAGGACGGCGGCGTCCTGTGTCAGTGCCACTACTCCACCCGCGACCGGGCGTTCCCCGAAGCGGTCCGGCGCGGCATCGACACCCGCTTCATGCTCGTCGAACCCGACCCGGTCGGCCTCGGCGCCCTCGCCGACCTCGTCGAGGCCGGACGCCTGCGCCCCCACGTGGCGAAGGTGTTCGCCCTGGAGGAGTTCGCCGCGGCGCACGCGGCGATGGAGGCCGGCGGCTTCCCCGGGAAGATCGTGTTCACCCTGGTGGAGTGAGCGCGGCGCGGGTACTCCCCCGCGAAGGCGCCGGATCGCGGATTCGGCCGCCGGTGTCGGTGGTCGCTGCGACGATGGCGGTATCGGACGGAAGGAGTCTGCAATGGGTTCGATCCTCAACCCGTACGTGTCGTTCAACGGGGACGCGCGCGCGGCGATGGAGTTCTACCAGTCGGTGCTCGGCGGTGAGCTCAAGGTCATGACGTTCGGCGAGTCGGGTGTGCCCGACGCGCCCGCCGACCAGGTGATGCACGCCCAGCTGACCTCGGCGGACGGGTTCACGGTGATGGCCTCGGACACGCCGCCGGGGATGCCGTACGTGCCGGGCCAGAACATCGCGATCAGCCTCTCGGGCACCGACGGCGAGACCCTCCGCGGCTACTTCGCCGGCCTCAGCGAGGGCGGCTCGGTGAACGTCCCCCTGGAGAAGCAGATGTGGGGCGACGAGTTCGGCGCCCTGGTCGACCGGTACGGCATCGGCTGGATGGTCGACATCCACGACGAGTAACGGCACCGGTGGCGGGCGGGTCCACACGGGCCCCGCCCGCCGCCTTTTGTCACTGGCGTGCGCCCTCGCCCCGCGGTACGATCCGGTGGCCCTGCCCCTCGTATTCCCCTGTGGAATCCCTCCATGAAAGGCCCCTCGTGGCTGACTTGCGCCCCGACGCGGTGTTCGGCGCCCTCCGATACCGCCATCCCCTGCTGATCCAGATCATGTTCCCGGCCATCGCGGCGGTCCTGCTGCTCATCGGCTTCATGCCGACCGCGCCCGGCGAGCGCGACGCGACCGCGTTCATGCTCGTCTTCTGCGGCCTGCTGGCCCTGTTCTACGTCCTGCCGTGGGTGCGTCGCGTCGACGTGGCCGCCACGACCCGTGAGGGGCTGGTCCTGCGGCCACTGTTCGGCTCGCGGACGGTGACCGTCTCGTGGTCGCATGTGGAGGCCGTCGTGGTGTGGTCCCAGGGCATGGGGCTGCGCAAGCAGACGTTCATCGGCGTCGAGCGGTCCGAGCTGGCGCCGCAGCTGCCGCACGAGGTCCGCCAGGGGCGGCTCTCACGCGGGCTCAACCGCGCGCTCCTGCCGGTGGGCGTGGAGCTGGCGAACGCCTCGGTGATGTCGGGGCGGATGGACTACCGCGCGCTGGCGACGCTGCTCGCCCAGGCGAGCGCGCAGGTGCCGGTGGTGGACGCGCGGCGGTCCGATCGTGCGGTGGTGGCGCCTCTCGAGGCGTCGGCGCGGTAGTAGCGAACTTCAGGGCCCCGGTCGGTGCGACCGGGGCCTTTGTCGTGGGTGGGTCGTTGTCGGTGGGTCAGTTGAGGCCGCGTGGGAGTTTCCAGTAGGCGACGGCGATGAGGAGGGCGGCGAGGCCGAGGGCGATGGCGAATTCGATCCACTGGAAGGTCCAGTAGCGGTCGGCGGGTTGGTAGGTGACGTCGAAGTCGGCGTCGAGGGCGAGCATGCAGTCGTCGGGGCCGCCGCCGGTTTCGTCGCAGGCTTCGATGTCGGCGCCGGTGACTTCGGTGCCGTCGCCTTTGTGGACGACGATGAGGTCGGAAAGGACCCAGGCGCCGGGGATGGTGTAGCCCTGGATGCCCGCGCCTTGGGGGCCGATGCCGAAGGAGTCGATCTGGCCGACGGTGTTGGCGTCGGCCCAGTCGATGGTCTCGGTGACGGGTTCGGCGTAGTGGGGGCGGAGGACGTTGGCCATGAGGAGTTGGAAGGCGGTGAAGACCACGAGGGTGAGGGCCATGGCGAGGAGGGTCTTGCGGGTGAGGACGCCGATGACGAGTCCGAGGGTGAAGGCGAGGAGGGCGTAGCCGAAGGGGGCGAGGTCTCTGGCGGCGAAGGTCAGTGGTTCGAAGCGGCTGTCGACGAGGGTGTCGAAGGGGCCGGCGGCCCAGGTGAGCAGGAGGCTGAGGGCGCCGGTGAGGAGAACGCTCGCGCCGCCGACGATGACGAGTTTGACGGTGAGCCATCTGGTGCGGGTGACGGATTGGACCCAGGCGAGGCGGTGGGTGCCGGTCTCGAGTTCGCGGGTGATGAGGGGTGCGCCCCAGAAGGCGCCGATGAGGGCGGGTGCGGCGATGAGGAGGAGGCTGGTCATGAGGAGGCCGGAGCCGAACTGGTCGGCGAGGAGGCGGGCGGCTTCGTCGCAGGCGGTGGTGCAGTCGGTGACGTTGATGCGGTAGGACTCGCGGATGTCGGTGCCGAGGTAGAGGAGGTAGGCGGCGAGGGCGGTGAGGGCGCCTGCGGTCCAGAGGGTTTGGGCGCGCATGTGGCGCCAGGTCAGCCAGATCATGCGCGGGTCTCCTGAAGGGTGGGGGCGGTGGTGCCTTCGGCGCGGTGGAGGTAGGTCAGGACCATGTCTTCGAGGCCGATGGTCTCGGCGCCGGGG
>NZ_STGX01000015.1:123956-158555 GCF_004912155.1 Glycomyces paridis
CGGGATTCGGCGAGGATGACGAGGTGGTCGCAGACGCGTTCGACGTCGGAGATGAGGTGGGAGGAGAGGATGACGGAGACGTCGAGGTCGGCGACGAACTCCATGAGGGATTGGAGGAAGGCGCGGCGGGCGAGGGGGTCGAGGGCGGCGACGGGTTCGTCGAAGATGAGCAGTTCGGGGCGTTTGGCGGCGGCGAGGGTGAGGGCGAGTTGCGCTTTCTGGCCGCCGGAGAGGCGTCCGGCCTTCTTCTTGGGGTCGAGGCCGATGTGGTGGAGGCGGTCGGTGGCGATGGTCTTGTCCCAGTTGGGGTTGAGCTTCTCCCCCAGGGTGAGGTGGTCGGCGACGGTGAGGCCGGCGTAGACGGGGGTGTCTTGGGCGACGAAGCCGACGCGGGCGATCTGGGCGTCGTCGGCGCCGGGGGTGCGGCCGAGGACTTCGATGCGGCCGGAGGTGGGTCGGATGAGTCCGGCGGCGAGGGCCAGGAGGGTGGACTTGCCGGCGCCGTTGGGGCCGACGAGGCCGACGATGCGGCCGGAGGGGACGTCGAGTGTGGCGTCGGTGAGGGCCGGGTGGGGCCCGTAGCGCTTGGTGAGCGCTTCTGCGGTGAGGACTGGGGTGTTCATGGTGCGTTGGCGTTCCTTCTCATGGTGGTGTCGAAGAGGGCTCGGAGGGCGTCGTCGTCGAGTCCGGCGGTGCGGGCCCGGGTGATCCATTGCTGGAGTTCGGTTTTGAGTTCGGTGTGGGTGTCGGGGTCGGTGCCGGCGAGGGTGGCGGTGACGAAGGTGCCGCGGCCGGGGCGGGGGGTGACGAGTCCTTGGCGTTCGAGTTCGCGGTAGGCCTTGAGGACGGTGTTGGGGTTGATGGCGATGCGGGAGACGACTTGTTTGACGGTGGGGAGCTGGTCCCCCACGGTGAGCATGCCCAGTCGCAGTGCTTGCTGGACCTGGTGGACGAGCTGCATGTAGGGGGCGACGCCGGAGCGCGGTTCGAGGTGGAAGTCGATCACAACTTTCTCTATTTCACTAGGATGTTAGCACTATTATGGCACAGGGGCGTCCCGCCGATCGGCGAGACGCCCTGAGGCCTATCGTCCCTGGTTGCGGGGGTGGTCTTTGCCCATGCGCTCGTTGCCGAACTTGTAGGAGCCGGTCCACCGGGCCATGACGAGCTGGTCGTCCTCGCCGTCGATCTCGGCGAGGAACTTCGCGGCCCGGCCCCCGCGCAGCGTGGCGGCGGCCCGCCCGCGGTGGACGATGACGACGGTCCCGTCCGAGCGGCGCTTGTAGGAGAACCCCGAGGGCGCGCTCACGCGCCGGCCCCGGTCGCGGCCGCGATCGTGCGGGCCCGCGCGGTGAGGAACGCGGTGCCGACGCCGGCGGCGAACCCGAAGAGGTGGCCCTGCCACGACACCTGCGGCACCGAGGGGAAGACGCCCCAGATCATCGAGCCGTAGGCGGCGACGACGAGCAGCGCGATGAGCAGGTCGGCGATCTTGCGCAGGAACACCCCGCGGCCGAGGAGGTAGCCGAAGAGGCCGAAGACGATGCCCGAGGCGCCGACGGTGACGGTGTAGGCCGGGGAGACGAGCCACACGCCGAGCCCGGAGACGACGAGCGTGACCGCCAGCGCGGTCCACATGCCCTTCCAGTCGCGGAGGGCGGTGACGGTGCCGAGGATGGCGAGGGGGACGGAGTTGGCGAACAGGTGGGCGATGCCGACGTGGAGGAAGGGCATGGCGAGGACGCCGGGGAGGAGGCCGTCGAGGGTGCGGGGGTGGACGCCGTAGTCGATGAGGCGGCCGGGGGTGACCCAGTCGATGATGAGCAGGAGCCACATGAGGGCGATGAGGGCGCCCCAGAGGGTGAGGGCGCGGCGGAGGGGGTGCATGGGGCCGGTGGTGGTGGGGGCGGCGGGGACGGTCACGGGGTGCTCCTTGTGCGGTGTGTGCTTTGCAGCGTAGTCGGTGGTCGTCGGGAGGTGAGGACTGTTTGCTACGAAGACGAGATAATATGGTTTTCGTAGAATCGAGTTGAGGAGTGGTGTGCATGCGACTGGTGGTGATCGCCGCGACCGGTGCGACCGGGCGGTTGGTGTTGGAGCAGGCCAGGGCGGCCGGGCACGAGGTGGTGGCGGTGGTGCGCAGCCCCGAGCGTCTGCCTGCGGGTGTGGAGGCGGTCCGTTCGGACCTGTCCGATCCCGATCCGGCGGCGCTGGCGGCGGCGTTCAAGGGTGCTGATGCGGTGGTCTCGGCGCTGGGGGCGACCGGGCGGGGTACGGCGGGGGTGGCGACGACGGGGACCGGTGCGGTTCTCGATGCGATGCGCGAGGCGGGGGTGGGGCGTCTGGTGGTGCTGTCGGCGGCGCCGATCGGGACGGTGAAGACTGCGGTGCGTCCGGACAAGCCGCGTCATGATCCGGGTGACGGGTTCGTGCTGCGGCGTTTGGCGGTGATCGTCAAGCGGGTGCTGGCCGAGCATTATGCGGATTTGGCCGCGATGGAGGACCTGGTGAGGGATTCGGGTCTGGACTGGACGGTGGTGCGTCCGCCGCGGTTGACCGATGAGGCGCCGCGCGGGCGGTGGCGTACGGCGTTGGACGCGAATCCGCGCGGGGGCTGGACGATCGGGCGGGCGGACCTGGCGGCGGCGATGCTCGCGGCCCTTGCGGATCGGGGGCAGTCGCGGCGGGTGGTGGCGGTGGCCTACTGACCGGCGGCGAGGGCGTCGGTGGCGGTCTTTCCGGCGGCGGCGGCGCGGGCGAGGAAGGCGGCGACGGTCGCGAGCTGGTCGGTGTCGAAGTCGGCGCAGATCGCGGCGACGGCGTCGCGCAGGGGGGCGTAGAGGGCGAGGACGTCGCGGCTGCGGTCGGGGTCGGCGACGAGGCGGACGGCGCGGCGGTCGGTTGCGGCCCGCTCGCGGCGGATCCATCCGGCGCGTTCGAGGCGGTCGAGGACGCCGGTGACGGTGGCCGGGTGGAGGTCGGCGGCGCGTGCGAGCGTGGAGGGGGTGAGGGGGCCGGTGCGGTCGATGAGGTCGAGGCATTCGAGGTCGACGTCTTGGAGGCCGAGCCGGTCGGAGACCTGGTGGTTGAGGAGCCGGAGTTGGACGGTGAGTTCGCGCAGCAGGTCGGTGACGTCGCCGCCGTGGGCGGTCTCCTCGGTGGTCGGTCGCATGCGTCCCTCCTGGTGCGGTCGCGCTCAAGGATAGGCGAGCGGGTCCGCAGGCGGCGGGTGGTAGGTTCCCTCGGTGGCCGTTAGCCTGGTGAATCGATGGTGGAAGTCGGTGGCCGCCGCGTGTGTGAGCGTGGGGCTGTTGGCCGGATGCGGTGCCGCCGGTGCCGGGAACGAAGACGAAGGGGAGTCGCACGTGGTGCAGATCAGTGACGGTGTCGAGGTGTCGGTGTCGCAGGACACGGGGTCGAAGCCGGTCGTGGGAGTGCCGGACGCGGCGGCGCCAGCGGCGCTGTTCGTGGCCGACGTGGTCGAGGGCGCCGGGGACGAGGCGAAGGCCGGCGACTCGGTCGAGGTCCAGTACGCGGGCTTCAACTGGTCCAACGGCAAGGAGTTCGACGCGTCCTGGAACCGCGGCGCGCAGCCGTTCGCGGTGGAGCCGCTGGGTTCGGCGCCGGTGATTCAGGGCTGGAACGACGGCCTGGTGGGCGCGCAGGTCGGCGACCGCCGCCTCATCGTGATCCCCCCGCACCTCGGTTACGGCGCGGCCGGTGCCGGCGGGGTGATCGGCCCGAACGAGACGCTCGTGTTCGTCGTCGACGTCGTCTCGATCAACGGCAAGTCCTAGTACGGAGTTTTGCGGGGGCGTCGCACGTGGTGCGGCGCCCCTCGGCGTGTGCGGAGGTCAGGCGCCTCCGGCGATGGACGGGAGGATCTGGATCTCGCGGCCTTCGACGGGTGTGTCCAGGCCTTGGAGGCGGCGGGACTCTTCGTCGCCTACGTAGACGTTGACGAAGCGGCGCAGGCGCCCGGCCTCGTCGCGCAGCCGCCGTTCCAGGCGCGGGTGGGTGCGCCCGATCGCGGCGAGCACGTCTCCCAGGGTCGCCTCGGGGCCGGTCTCGACGGTGAGGTGGCGGGCCCCGCCGCACTCGGAGGCCAAGGCGGCGGGGATCTTGACGTCGACGGCGGCCATCAGGGGATCGCGATCGCTCGCACGCACAGGACGTCGGGCAGGTGCGCCGCGACCTGGTGCCAGCGGCCGTCGGCGTCGGCGGCGGCCCACACGTCCCCGCAGCGGGTGCCGAAGTACCAGCCGGGGTCGGGGGCGCCGTCGGTGCAGGCGCCGTCGCGCATGACGTTGCCGAAGTACGGGTCGGTCGGCAGGCCGGTCCCCCACGCGCTCCAGGTGTCGCCGTTGTCGCCGGTGCGCCACGCGGCGATGCGCTTGTCGGGCGGGAAGCGGTCCATGGCGGCCTGGACGGGCCAGACCATCGCCGTGCCCGGCTCGGTCGGGTGGGCCACGACGGCGAACCCGAAGTCGGAGGGGAGGGTCGCCGAGACGTTCGTCCACCCCGACGCGGGTTCTTCGGTGCGCCAGACCGGCCCGTGGCTCTGGGCGATCCAGGTGCCGTCGACGGTGCGGGCGACCTTGTGGATGCAGTGACCGGATTCGGGTTCGGGGTCGGGCCCGTAGTCGACGGTGATGCCCTTGGTGACCCCCTGCCAGGAGTCGCCGTCGTCGCGGGTCTCGTAGATGCCGCCCGAGGACATGGCGATCATGACGTGCGCGGGGTCCTCGGCGTCGGTGACGATGGTGTGCACGGCGGGCCCGGCCCCGCCCGAGGCCCACGTGGTGTGCTGGGGGTGGTCCCACAGGGCCTGGTTGAACGCGAAGGTCCGGCCCCCGTCGTCCGAGCGCCACAGGCTGGTCGGCTCGACCCCGGCCCACACGCGGCCCTCCTGGGGGCCGAACGCGAGCTGCCAGACGCGTTTGACGGTGTTGGTCTTGTCCGACTCGGGCTGGTCGATGCCGGCGGTCTCGGAGTAGTCGAGGGGCCGGTAGGGCAGGCCCTGCGGGAAGGACATGGGGGCGGCGTTCGGTTCGTGCCAGGTCGCGCCGAGGTCGTCGGAGCGCCAGACGGAGGGCCCGAAGTGCGGGGAGTCGGCCGCGACGAGGATCTGGCCGGTGGCGGGGTCGGCGGCGGTCGCGAAGATCTCCGACACGGCGGTGTAGCCGTCGGCGTCAAGGCCGTGCGGGCCCTTGAGGACCCATGCTTCGCGGTCGTCGCTGGTGGCCGTGAAGAGGCCTTTTCGGGTGCCGATGAGGACGAGGTAGGCCATGGCGGGCTCCTTTGCCGTTCGTTGTGGCTCTCGGTCCCATCGTCTCGCCCGGGTGTGACGTTTTCAGGCCGTTACCCGGATCGCTCCCCCACGTGTCGCCCGATGAGCGCCGCGACCTCCCCGGGCGTGCGCCCGGTCGTGTCGAGCACCGTTGTCGCCTCCCGCATCCACTCCTCCAGTGCCGCCTCGTACGCGTCGCGGTGCTCCAGGCGCCAGCGCACGGCGGTGGGCTCGTCCCGGTCGGCTTCGACGCGGGCCTCGAAGACCTCGCGGTCGGCGTGGAGGGTGAAGGCGCGGACGGGGATGCCGGCCTCGGCGAAGCCGTCCATGAGCTCGGTCCAGTAGTGGCGTTGGAGGACCGATTGGGGGATGACGAGGGTGCCGCCGACGAAGTCGAGGACCTGGCGGGCGGTCTGGACCGTCAGGCCCCGCCAGGGGTCCCACTCCTTGAAGTCGTGGCAGGGGACGTCGCCGATGATGGGGCGCAGGAGGTAGCCGATCTGCTCGGCGTCGAAGACGCGGGCGGGGAGGGCGTCTTTGAGGAGGTTCGCGGTGGTGGTCTTGCCGGCGCCGAAGGTGCCGTTGAGCCATACGATCATTCGGGGGAATCTAGCAGGGCCGGGGCTGTCGCGACGGGGTGCGGGCGTGTTACGTTGCGGACACCTGCGGTGCACGCCGCACCGTTTCGCCCCGGTTCTGTTAGGACGGTTGCCCCATGCGCGTCTCGCGTCTTGTCCTCCTGCTGCCCTTGGTGTTCGTCGCCGGCTGCCAGGACGTGGCCGATCTGCTCGACGAGGCGACGAGCGCCCCGGCCGGCACCGGCACCGGCTCGCAGGTCTCGGACGACTTCAGCGCCACCGCGCCGTTCACGGTGACCGTGGACGCCGTGGCCCTGACCGCCTCCATCGAGGCGCTGACGGTCGCGGCGGAGGCGAACGAGGGCTACGACCGGTCGCTGTTCCCGCACTGGCGGGACGACGACGGCAACGGATGCGATGCGCGCGACGACGTGCTGGTCGCCCAGGAGCGGACCGGCGCGTTGAGTGAAGCCGACTGCGACGGTGCGATGTCCGGCGAGTGGGTGTCGATGTACGACGGCGAGACGGTGACCGACTCGGGTGACCTCGACATCGACCATTTCGTGCCGTTGAAGGAGGCGTGGGGGTCGGGTGCGGGCGAGTGGACCACCGAGGACCGCCAGTCGTACGCGAACTGGACGGGCAACGCGTGGCACCTGATCGCGGTCACCGCCTCCTCGAACCGTTCGAAGTCGGACCAGGACCCCGCCGAGTGGATGCCCGAGGACGAGGCGGTCTGGTGCGCTTACGCATGGGCGTGGGTCGAGGTCAAGACCGAATGGCACCTGAGCGTCGACGAGGCCGAACGCGACGCGCTCCTGGACGTCGCCGCCGGGTGCTAATCCGAGGGCCAGGCGGCGGGCGCCGAGCGCTTCGGCTCGGGCCCTGGCCTCGGCCGGGTAGGGGTCGCGGCCGCAGGCCGCGGCGATGAACGCCACCGGCTCGAACCCGAGCGCGGCCAACGTCGCGCGGTGGCCCGGCCCCAGCAGCAGCGCGGCGACGACCTCGGCCGCTTCAGGCGTGGTCCAGCGGGGCCGGCCGAGGGCGTCGGCGAGGTCGATGCCGTGCACGGCCGCCTCGACCACCCGGGTGGTGAGGAAGTCGTTGAGGGTCATCGCGTCGCCGTGGCGGGTCGTGACGCGCCGAGTCGGCGGCTCGGTCCGGCAGCGGGCGAGGACACGGGCGGTCACGGCGTCGAAATCGGCCGACCCGGCGCTCGCACGGTCCGCGGCGGTGTCGACGCGGTCCTGGTTCGCTTCCGGTGAGAAACGCTGGTCGGGCCGGTAGTACGCGGCGGCGTCCACGGTCGCCCGGGCCGGCTCGGGCGCCTCCAGCATGGCGTCGAGGCGGCCGATGGCGACGGTGAGGTGCGCGGTCAGCGCGGCGACGTCCCACGGGGCACAGCGGGTGGGGGCGCCCCAGTCGGTGACCGAAGCGAGCTCGCGCGACAGCCGCGCGGTCTCGGCGGCCAGGGCGTCGAGCGCCGGTCGTGCGATCATGGGTCCGATTGTATGCACGCCAACCGATCGGAGTCCCCCATGTCGTTCGCCGCCGTGATCCGCCCCGTGATCGACCGGCTGCACGTGGCGGTGCGCCACGGCGCCCGCGACGACGTCCGCGCCCTGTACGCGGCCCGGGACCTGCGCCCGGGCGCCGAGATCGACGCCTACGGCGCACTCCTGGACCACCCGGTACCAGAAGAAGCGCTGGCCGCCCGCCTCGTCTACTTCGGTTTCGACGCGGACGCGGAGGAGTCGCGGGGTCTCATGGCGCGATCGGGCGGCGCGTGGGAGCTGACGGCACTGGGCCGGGCCGTCGTCGTGGAGGCCGACGCTGCCTTGTCGGGTGTCGCCGAGCGGCTGTGGTCGTTTCGCCCGAGCCCGTCCCTGCCGGGCCTCGCCGCCGTGGAGACGGCGCTGCCGCTGGTGGAGCGGCTCCTGGAGGCCGGGCGCGCCAGCGGCGGGCCCGTGTTCGCGGCGTTGACGCCGTACTGGGTCGCCCCGGACGCTACAGCGGCCGCGCGTCTGGCCGCGGCCCTGGAGGCCCTGCGCCACCACCGCGCCGACGCCCACCGCGCCGCGTGGGCGGACGCGGGCCTGACCGTCGAGGGCATCCAGGCGCTGGGGGCCGGGCCGCAGCGGACGGCGATCGAAGCGGACACGAACCGCCGCGACGAACCGGTGTACGCGGTCTTGGACGAGGCCGAACGGTGGGCGCTGCTGGGGGCGCTCGGGTCGCTCAACGACGCCTTCACCGTGACGTGAACGCCCCTGGCGGCGGGTAGGGTTCGCTGCTATGGCAACCGAGGAGTGGCAGGCGCGCTGCGCCGCCCTGTGGGACCGGCTCGACGATGTCGACCGCGACGATTTCGTCCAGGCGATGAAGGACCTGGCCGCCGAATGCGACCCCGGCGACCCGGTCGCCTTGTTCGAAGTCGGCGGCGCGCACGACTCGACCGGGTACACCGAGGCGGCCGTCGGCTACTACGAGCGGGCCGTGGCCGCGGGCCTGTCGGGCGTGCGGCGCCGGCGCGTGTCGATCCAGATGGCGTCCTCGCTGCGCGAGACCGGCGACCCCGAACGGGCACTGGCGATCCTGGCAGAAGAGCGCGGCCGCGGCTCGGACGAGTACGACGGCGCCGTGGCGATGTGCGAGGCGCTCACCCTCGCCAAACTCGGACGCGACAGGGAAGGCCTCGCGGTCGCACTGATCGCCTTGGCCCCGACCCTGCCGCGCTACCAGCGGTCCACGGTCAACTATGCACGGGCCCTCATCGGCGAGGCCCCGCGGTGACACGGGTCCTGTTGGTACCGGGCCGCGGCATACCCGGCGACGACCATTGGATGCGCCGCTGGGCCGCCGCCCACCCGGACTGGGCCTGGGCACCCGAGCCGGGGACGCCCCTGGTGTACGCCGAACGCGTCGCCGCCCTCGCCGCGGCGGTCGCCGCCGACGCCGAACCGGCGGTCCTGGTCGCGCACTCGGCCGGCTGCGTCACCGCCGTCCAATGGGCCGCCACCGGCGGCGGTGTGCGCGGGGCGCTCCTGGTGGCGCCCCCGTGCTTCGAAGGCGTCGCAGGCGCACCCGAGGTCCCGTTGGCGCCCTTGCCGTTCCCCGCGGTCCTGGTCGCCTCCCGCACCGACCCGTACTGCGACTACGAGGACGCCGAGGCATACGCACTCGCCTGGGGCGCACGACTGGTCGACGCCGGGGACGCCGGCCACGTGGACACGAAGACCGGGTACGGGCCCTGGCCGGACGGCGAAGCGCTCATCGCCGCACTGCTGGAGTCCTGAGCGGACCGGTGCGGTACCAGGCGCGCGCGCCGGTGGTGGCCATGCCGACCGCGGCGGCGACCGGAACCGGCAGGTAGACGGCGCCCATGAACACCGCCGAGCCGAGCGCGGACGCGGCCAGGACGTGATCGGAGGCCGCCGCGGCGACCGCGAGGACCCCGAGCACCACCGGGGGCCCGGCGAGGACGGCGAGCGTCCACCGGTACAGGCCCGGCCCGGGACGGTCGGCGGTGCGGACGGCCTGGACGGCCAGTTGCGGCGCGGCGGCGACGAGCGCGAGCGCGTACACCAGCATGCCGGTGAGGTACCAGGAGGTGGTGCCGGGCGGGTCGCCGGCATGGGCGGAACCGCTGGTGACGGCGTAACCGGGCAGGACCAGAAGCCAGCACTGGCCGAAACTGCATCCGAACTGGATCCACAGCAGGGTCCGGACCGCGGCGACGACCGGCGGCAGACGACGCGGAAAAGCGTGTGCGAGCAGGGGTGCGGGGGTCATGCCTCAATGGTGGGCGCATCAGGTGTCGGACCGGTCGCGGCCGGTGATCGATTCGCGCACGCCCCTGAAGGCGGCCGCGGTCTCGACCACGGCCCGGTCGGTGCCTCGCAGATGCGTCGCGAGGCGGTCGGCGGCGAGGCCGTACAGGTCCAGGGCCGCCGCGCAGGCGGCCTCAGGGGTCGCCGCGGCCAGGCCCGCGGCGGTGTCCCAGGCCAGGGCCCACCGGTCGCCTTCGGCGACGGCGACGGCGTCCCACAGGTCGTTCTCCGAATCGACCAGGAGCCGGTTCGCCACGGCCAGGGGCCAGGCGAGCGCGAGGGCGAGGATCAGCCGGTTGGCCGCGGCGGCGCGGGCCCGCCCGGCGGCGGCCATGCCGTGGACCTTGTGGGCCTACTCGGCCAGGCCGACGAGTTGCCCTGCGGCCCAGTCGTCCGCGCCGGCCCCGACCTGCTCCCACGTCCACGCCAGCGCCCGGGCTTGCACGGCGGCGAGGTGGCCGCCGGGGTCGGTGAGGATGCGGGCGCTGCGCCAGGCGGGGACGGCCGCCGGGGCCTGCGCCGGGTCACTGAAGGCCGCGGCGAGGTCGGCAGGGGTTTTCCGGGTGAGGGTGGCCATGCGGCCCTCGACGTGCGTGACGCGCACCCCGGGGTCGGTCGCGGCGGCGACGATGAGGTCGATGTCGGAGTCGGGGTGGTCGGTGCCGGCGGCGACCGAGCCGACCAGGGCGACCCCGAGCGCGCCGGTCTCCTCCCGGGCCAGTCGTTCGGCGATCGCGGCGGCGTGTTCGCGGTGGTGCACGGCGCCAGTATCGCCGCGGCCGGGCCCCGGTGTCGACGCCTTTAGGGCAGGACGGACCGGTAGTAGTCGATCTTGCCCAGCAGGTAGTCGCGTTTGGCGACGAGGTCGGCCATGCGCTCGTCCACGGCGACGCGGTGGTCTTCCAAGAGCGCGATCCGCTCGCCGATGGTGTGGTCGCCCGAGCGGGCGAGGTCGGCGAAGCGGCACATCTGCTCGACGGGCATGCCGGTGTCGCGCAGGCATTTGAGGACGCCGAGCCATTCGAGGTGCTCGTCGCTGAACCGGCGCTGGCCGGTGGGGGTGCGGGCGACGTCGTCGATGAGGCCGAGGCGCTCGTAGTAGCGCAGCGTGTCCATGCTGAAGCCGGATCGGCGGGCGCATTCGCCGATCGTGTAGGCGCCGGGGGCGGTGGTGTCCACGCTCACCGAGGATACGCGCGCCCCGCCCCTCCGTGCGCAGCCGCCTCTCACCTGCGGGTTTGCGTTGGAGTTCACTCCAGGTCCTACCGTTCGGGGCGTCAATGACTTCGACAGATCGGAGGTCCGCCGTGGAGCGGATCGCATTGGGACCGGACCGGATCGGCGTCTCGCGCCTGTGCCTGGGGGCGATGGCCCTCGGCGGCGTCCAGGACGAGGCGACGAGTTTCGCGATCTTGGACCGGTTCGTTGCCTTGGGCGGCAATTTCATCGACACGGCCAACTGCTACATGTTCTGGATCGACGGGGGTACGGGCGATGAGTCCGAGCTGCTGCTGGGCCGCTGGATGGCCTCGCGGGGCAACCGGGACGACCTCGTCGTCGCCACCAAGGTCGGGCGTCGTCCGACGGTGCCCGGCGGCGGCCTCGACCACTCCGAGCCGCTGACGCCCGGCCGGATCGGCGAGCAGCTCGACGCGTCCCTGGCGCGGCTGGGCACCGACCGCGTGGACCTGTTCTGGTCCCACCGCGACGACCGCGACACGCCGCTTGAGGCGACCGTGGCGGGCTTCGACGCGGCCGTGGCCTCGGGCAAGGCGCTCGCGGTGGGGGCTTCGAACCACACCGCGTGGCGGGTGGAGCGGGCGCGGCAGGTCGCCGCGGCCCAGGGCCGGGCGGCCTACACGGCGATGCAGAACCGGTATTCGTATCTCAAGCCGCGCCCGGAGGCGCCGCTGCCGGAGGGCGGGCACGTGCACGCGGCCCCGACCGACCTCGACTTCGTGGCCGGCACGCCGGGCATGGCGATCCTGACGTACTCGGCGCTGCTGAGCGGGGCGTACGCGAACGCTGCGAAGCCGCTGGGCGAGCACTACGACCATCCGGGTACGGCGGCGCGTCTGGCGGCGTTGGACGCGGTGTGCGCCGAGACGGGCGCGACGCGCAACCAGGTGGTGCTGGCGTGGCTGGTCGGGCACGAGGCGCCGGTGGTGCCGTTGGTGGGCGTCTCTTCGGTCGCGCAGTTGGAGGAGGCGGTCGCGGGCGTGGCGCTCAAGCTCGACGCCGACCAGTGGCGGCGCCTGTCCGAGGCGGCCTGACGGCCGGTTCCCGGCGCCTCTCGGCGCCGGGGACCGGTTCAGCCCAGGAACGTCAGGCGCACGGTCCGATCGGGGTTGTCGCGGTTGGTGTCGACCAGCAGCACCGACTGCCAGGTGCCCAGGGCGAGGCGGCCGGACACGACCGGGAGCGTGGCGTAGGGGGCGCACAGCGCGGGCAGGACGTGGTCTCTGCCGTGCCCTGTCGAGCCGTGCTGGTGGCGCCACCGGTCGGTGCGCGGCAGCAGGTCGCCGAGGGCGTCGAGGAGGTCCTCGTCGGAGCCGGCGCCGGCCTCGATCACGGCGATCCCGGCCGTGGCGTGGGGTACGAACACGTTGAGCAGGCCCTCGCGGGCGCCGACGTCGGCGAGGAAGGACTCGCATTCGCCGGTGAGGTTGCGGACGGTCTCGCGGCGTCCGGTGTGGACGGCGAGGGTGGTGGTGTGGAACGCCATAGTCGCCGATCCTGCCATGCCGCCGCCGCGGCCCTGTCGCACCTCCGGGGTAGGTTCGTTCCCTACCGGGACCGAGGAGGCGGATGTGACCACCTATGCGGCGCTGCTGCGCGGAGTGAACGTCGGCGGGCACCGCGCCGTGCCGATGGCCCAGCTGCGCGAGGCGCTCGAAGCGGCCGGGTTCGGCCGCCCCCGCACCTACATCCAGTCGGGGAACGCCGTCGTCGACTCCGATCTGGAGGCCCCCGCGGTCGCATCGGCCCTCAAGGCGCTCATCGCCGACCGGTTCGGGCACACCGTGCCGGTCATGGTCCGCTCCGCCGCCCAGCTCGCCGCCGTCCTGGCCGCCGACCCGTGGCCCGGCCGCGACCTCGACCCGGCGAAGGTCACCGTCACGTTCCTGTCCGAGGCGGCCCCGCAGACGCTCACCGTCCCGGCCGGGCGCCGCGAGGAGGCCCACACCGCCGGCACCGAGGTGTGGGTGCACTACCCCGACGGCCTGGGCGTCTCCACACTCGACCGGTCCGGTTTCTGGCGGCCCCTCGCCGGGATCGACACCACGACCCGGAACCTGCGCACCGTCCGCGTCCTGCGCGACATGGCCGCCGCGTGAGCGCCCCGGGGTCTAACGTGGAGGGCATGTCCCAAGCGATCGCCGGCCGCGACTGGAGTGACCCGGCCGCGCTCGCACCGGCCGCCGACCCCTACCGCGCCTACCTCGACTCGCTCGGCTCGGCCGAGTCGCGGCGCACCATGCGCGGGTGCCTCGACCGCATCGCCGCCCTCCTCGCCGGCGACGGCGCCGTCACCGGTGAAGGCCAGCCGTGGCACCTGCTGCGCTACGAGCACACCTCGCGGCTGCGGGCGGCCATGATCGATCTGGGCTGGTCGGGCGCCTACGTCAACAAGCACCTCGCGGCCCTGCGCCGCGTCCTCAAAGAGGCCTGGCGCCTCGACCTCATGGCCGCCGACGACTACCAGCGGGCCTGCGACCTCCAACCGGTCAAGGCCCAGCGCCTGCCCGTGGGCCAGGCCGTCGACGCCGACGCCCTCGCCGCCGCCCTCTACGCCTGCGACGCCGACCCCGGCCCCGCCGGCGCCCGCGACGGCGCCGTCCTGGCCACCCTCTACACCACCGGGTGCCGGCGCGCCGAGATCGCTTCCATGCGCCTGGCCGACTACGACACGGCCGAACGGTCCATCCGCATCGTCGGCAAGGGCAACAAGGAACGCGCCGTCTACGTCACCGAGGCCGCCCAGGCCCGCATCGACCGGTGGACGGCCGTGCGCGGCCTGGGCCCGGGCGCCCTGTTCTGCCCGATCAACAAGGCCGGGCGCCTGCGCCGCACCGGCAACCAGCTCGCCGCCATGACCGGCCAGGCCATCGCCGACCTCCTCACCAAACGCCTCGTCGAAGCCGGCCAGCGCCGCCACACCCCCCACGACTTCCGCCGCACCTTCATCGGCGAGCTCCTCGACGCGGGCGTCGACCTGGCCATCACCCAGTCCCTCGTCGGGCACGCCTCCCCGGCGACCACGGCCCGCTACGACCGGCGCCCGGCCCGGCGCTCGCGCGAGGCGGTCGACCGCCTCCACCTGCCCGAATCGTGATGTCGCATTCTGGCTAGCGCTTGTCGGTGCCCGAGGGCACCCTTGAGGGCATGGACTTCACCGCGATCATCGGCGACACCGACCGGCTCCAGGCCGCCGTCGCCGGCCGCGACGCCCGCTTCGACGGCTGGGTGTTCCTGGCCGTGACCACCACCGGCATCTACTGCCGCCCCTCCTGCCCGGCCGTCAAACCCAAGAAGGACCACCAACGGTTCTATCCGTCCGCGGCGGCGGCGCAGGACGCGGGCTACCGGGCGTGCAAACGCTGCCGCCCCGACGCCTCCCCCGGCTCCCCCGCCTGGGACTGGCGATCCGACGTGTGCGCCCGGGCGATGCGCCTCATCGGCGAAGGCGTCGTCGACCGCGACGGCGCCGCCGGCCTGGCCCGGCGCCTGGGGTACTCGCTGCGCCAGCTCGAACGCCTCCTGATCGCCGAGGTCGGCGCCGGACCGGCCGCCCTCGCCCGCGCCCAGCGGGCCCAGGTCGCCCGCACCCTCATCGAGTCGACGGACCTGCCGATGGGCCAGGTCGCGTTCGCGGCCGGGTTCGCCTCGATCAGGGCGTTCAACCGCGTCGTCGCCGAGGTCTTCGCCTGCGCCCCGACCGAACTGCGCACAAAGAGGATGCGCGCCAAACGGACCGGCACGGTGACCGGCGGCGGCGCCATCACCGTCCGCCTGGCCTACCGCGAACCGTTCGAGGCCTCGAACCTGTTCGGGCACCTCGCCGCGGCCGCCGCCCCCGGCGTCGAGGAATGGCGAGGCGGCGCCTACCGGCGCACCCTGCGCCTGCCGCACGGCCCGGCCACCGCCGCCCTGCGCCCGGCCCCCGGCTACATCGAGTGCCGTCTGCGCCTGGCCGACCTGCGGGACGTCACCGCGGCCGTCGCCCGGTGCCGCCGCATGCTCGACCTCGACGCCGACCCCCACGCCCCCACCGAAGCGCTCGCCGCCGACCCTGCTCTGGGGCCGTTGGTGGCGGCGACGCCGGGGCGGCGGGTGCCGCGCAAAGCCGACGCCGAGGAGTACGCGCTGCGCGCGGTCATCGGCCAGCAGATCGCGACCGCTTCGGCCGCGACCGTCGCCGCCGGCCTCGCCGAACGCTACGGCGATCCCGTAGCCGACCCCGAAGGCGGGCTCACCCGCCTCTTCCCGACCGCCGCGGCCCTCGCTGAAGCCGACCCCGCGTATTTGCCGATGCCCCACGCCCGCCGCCGCACCCTCCAAGGCCTCGCGACGGCGCTGGCGGCGGGGCGCATCGACCTGGGGCCGGGCGCGGACTGGGCGAAGGCCCGGTCGGACCTGGCCGCGGTGCCCGGCGTGGGCCCGTGGACGGTGGAGATGATCGCCATGCGGGCCCTGGGCGACCCCGACGCGTTCCCCGCGGCAGACCTCGGCGTCCTCAAAGGCGCCGCCGCCCTCGGGTTGGGGACCGGCCGGGACCTGCGCGAGCGTGCCGAATCGTGGCGGCCGTGGCGTTCCTACGCCGTCCAGTACCTGTGGGCGGCCAGCGCCCACCCGACCAACGACCTGCCCGTGACCGACGAAGTGGAGTTGAGCGAACGATGAGCACCACACACCTGACGATGGACTCCCCGCTGGGGCTCCTGGCCGTCGCGGCCACCGTCGACGGCCTGACGCACGTCCACATGGGCGTCGAGGAGATACCGGACCATTGGGGTCCCGAGCGGGCCACGCCGGTCCTGGAAGCGGCCCTCGAACAGCTGGAGGCGTACTTCGCCGGCGACCTGAAGGACTTCGACCTGCCGTTGGCGGCGACGGGTACGGACTTCCAGCGGCGGGTCTGGGCCGAGCTGTCGCGCATCCCCTACGGCCAGACCTGCTCGTACATGGACGTGGCGATCGCGCTGGGCGACCGCAAAGCGGTCAGGGCGGTCGGGTTGGCGAACGGGCGCAACCCGATCGCGATCATCGTCCCCTGCCACCGCGTCATCGGCGCCGACGGGAAGCTCACCGGGTACGCCGGGGGCCTGTGGCGCAAGGAGCGCCTGCTGACCCTCGAAAGAGGCGAGCCGGCCCTGTTCGCGCTCTAGAGGAGCGTCACCGCCAGATCGACGGTGACCTGCTCGTCGGTGACGACGATCGTCGCGGTGTAGCAGGCGTCGTCCCCGCAGGCGGCGGGGATGATCCCCGAGGCGTTCCCGGCCGGGGTCGCACCGGCCAAAAGCGGCGCCTCCATGCCGTTGGCTTCCAGGAACTCGCCGAACGCCGCGGCCGGGACGGCGACGGTGACCTCGGCCCGGTCGCCGGGCATCGGCGTCTCCATCTGCGACAGGTCCGCTTCGAGCACTTCGGTGCCCTCGGGGAAGTCCAGGCGCGTCGCCTCGGCCACGGTCGCCGTACTCGGCTGCGGCCCGCCTTCCAGAGCCCACGCGACCGCCCACACCGCGCCGATGAGCCCGGCGAGGACGACGGCGAGCCACAGGGCGGCGAACCAGGCGCGGCGGACGGTGGGGATCGGCGGGGAGACCATGGCCGCGACCCTACCCGGTGACCGCCGGTCGCCGCTCGTGCACTACAGGCCGGAGACGGGCCCGGGGTGGCGTTCGGTGCGCGCCAGGGCCCGCACGAGCGCGGCCTGCCCGTGCCGGTGCGCCGCAAGGCGCACCAGGACCGCGGCGGCGGTGTCGAACGGCGCCTGACCGAACTCGGGTGTCGGGACGCCGACGGAGCAGGCGAGGTCGTCGGCGTGGACGACGAGCTCCATGATGCGCGTGACCAGAAAGTCGTCGAACGTCGTCGCGTACACCCAATACGGGTTCCCGCCCGCCGCGTCCACCGCCAGCGCGGGGAGACGTTCGGCGAGGACGGTCAGGGCCGCTTCGGCGCTCGCCTGCACCTGCGCGGGGCCGTGTTCGGCGAGGGTCTCCCCGCCGGCGCGCACCTTCGTGTTCGACGCACTGGAGGGGTCCCCGTCGAGCCAGGCCGCCTCGAAATAATGCTCATAAAGGGTCTTGTGGGGGCGGCCGGTGTAGTCGGTGTCGAGCGCTTCGGCGGCCGCGAGCACCTGCCCGGCCAGGTGCGCGGCGAGGCCGCCGACGGTGAACCCCTCCAGCGCCGAAGGCTCCCCCCACTGCTCGCGCACCGCTTCGGCGCCGAGGAGGTCCAGGCCCGTGCGGGCCGCCTCCAGGAACTGGCCGCGAACATCGACACTCATATGCGCTTCCTTACCGGTCGTCAGCGGACGGAGACGTGGACGTGGTTGGTGTGGTCGCCCGCGGGCGTCCCGTTGACCCCCGAATAGGACCGCCACTCAGAACCGGGCGACCAGAACTGGCGGTACCAGATGACGTACTCCACCCCGAGCGCGTCGGCGTTGTTCACATACCACGCCGCCAACTGGTCCCCGTACGTCTTGTCGTCGCCGGACGCGTCGACGTCCTGGAACCCCGAGGCGTTCGCGGCCCAGTCGCACGCCCGCCCCAGCGGATGCTCACCCGAGCCGCCCGACCGGTAGCACGAGACGTAGTGGTCGAACCCGGCCTCTTTCGTCTCGTTGTACACGTGCAGCGTCGCCGGCGTCAGGCACCCCGACGTCGTCGGATCGTCCTCGGTGCACCCACCGCCTGATCCCGGGCCGCTCTCGGCCGCCGGAGCGCCGCCGTCGGAGCCGGGACCGGCGGCCTCCTCGGCGCGCAGCTCCTCGAGTTCCTCTTCGAGGTCCTCTTGGGCTTTTTCGGCGTCCTTGAGGGCCTCGGCGGCGTCGGCGACCTGGTCGGCGTGCGCGGCCTGCTCGGCCTCCAACTCGTCCAAGACCTCCCCGGCCTCGGCCAGCAGCGCCGCCCGCTCGTTGCCGAGGAACCCGGTGTACGTCATCGCGTCGATGAGCGACCGCGAATCGGTCGAGGACAAGATCGCGTTCGTCTGCTGGAGGTCGCCCTCGGTGTGCAGGTACAGCGCGTACTCGTTGAGGTCGGCCTTGAGCTCGTCGAACCGGGCCTGGGTCTCCTCGATCTGCCCTTCGAGGTCGGCCGCGCGGTCCTCGGCGGCCTCGACCTGCTCTTGGGCGTCGTTGACGGCCGCGATGGCCTCGGCCAGGTCGGCTTCGAGTGTCTCCTCGTCCGGCTCGGCGCTGGCCGGCACGGGGAACAGCGCCAGGAGGGCGGCGAGGAGAACGACGGGGAGGATTTTGTTGCGCACGGTGGGGAGCGGTGCCTTCCGGACGGTCGGTTACAGGTCGAGGTCGATCACGAGGGGGGCGTGGTCGGAGGCGCCTTTGCCTTTGCGTTCGTTGCGGTCGACGTAGGCGTCGGTCACCGCGGCGGCGAACGCGGGGTTGGCCAGGGCCAGGTCGATGCGCAGGCCGCGGTTCTTGGGGAAGTCGAGGTTGCGGTAGTCCCAGAACGTGAACGGCTGATCGTACTTGAGGGCGCGGGGGTGCACGTCGGCGAGACCGGCGGCACCGACGCCCGCCAGCGCCGCTCGTTCTTGCGGGGTGATGTGCGTGGTGGCGGTCCAGGCCTCGACGTCCCAGATGTCGTCGTCGGTGGGGCAGATGTTGTAGTCGCCCATCGCCGCGAACGGGAGCGCACCGGCGGCGTCGGTGGCGGCGTCGGCGGCGAGGGCCTTGAGGAACGCGAGCTTGTAGGGGAAGTGCGCGTCGGCGACGTCGCGGCCGTTGGGGATGTAGAGGGACTGGACGCGGACGGGCCCGCACGTCGCGGTGATCGCGCGCGCCTCAACGGCGTCACCGAAGGCCGGCTGGTCGGCGATGCCGCGCCGCACGTCGTCCAAGCCGATACGCGAGAGGATCGCGACGCCGTTCCAGCGCCCGGTCCCCCACGCGGCCGTCGCATACCCCGCCTCGGCGATCGCCTCGACGGGGACGTCGTCGGTGGCGCATTTGAGTTCTTGGAGGCACACCACGTCGCAGTCGGCGCCGGCGAGCCAGGCCAGAAGCCGGTCGAGTCGGGCTTTGAGCGAGTTGATGTTCCACGTGGCCACGCGCATGGGCCTCACGATACCCGCATCCTCTCGGCCGTGAGCGGACGCGGCGCCTCAGGCCCGTTCGGGTACTCCGGTCGTTTCGGCGGTCTCGGGTGCGGTCCGGGGCCCGGGGAGGGGGCCGACGGCGACGGCGAGGAGGCCGAAGCCGACGGTGGCGGTGAACCCGGGGATGGCGATCCCGGAGTCGTTGACGAGGGCGCCGATGAGGGCGACGGCGGCCAGGCCGACGACGGCGGCGCCGACGCGGTCGGAGCGGATCGGGGCGCGGCGCCGCCAGATGAGGTAGGCGCCGATGAGGGCGGCCAGGCACACCCAGGTGAGGGGTTTGCCGATGGTCGACAGGGACGCGTCGGCTTTGCGGACGACGATCTGGGCGGCGGTGCCGTCGAGGACCGAGCCGATGAACCGGCCCAGGTGGGTCTGGTCCTCTTCGGGCCGCAGGTAGTCGAGGAATCCGCCGATCGCGAACGCCGCCAGGGCGACCGACCCGGCGAGGGCGACGGCGCCGACGGTCAGGCGACGGCCCCACAGGCGCAGGCAGGTGAGGATGACCGCGGCCACGAGGGTGAGGGTGCCGCCCATGTCGCGCCCGAGCATCGGGGCGCCGACGATGACGACGGCGGCCAGGCCCAGCGCGACGGGCCCCCAGATACGCGAGCGCCCCCGCCAGGGCACGAACGCGATGAGGAGGATGACGGCGGCGGCGAAGACGCTGAACGCGTAGTTGCCGAGCCCGGTGAAACGGGCCCCGACCTGCGCGGTGTAGCCCATGGGAGTGTGCAGGGGCCAGGTCGCGCCCGAGACCTGGTCGGCGACGATGAGCGCCGCCGCCGCGCCCGCGACCACGAGGGCCGGGCGGGCGCCGGTGCGCGTCTGCGGCAGACTCGCGGCCACCGTCAACAGCGCGACGCCCGCGGCGATGACGGCCCAGAACACCAGCGCCGGCTGGTCCGAGCGCCACCACGGCGGGATGCCGGCGGCGACGCCCGCGACCGGGACGGCCGCAACCGCCACGCACACCGTCTGCGCGGTCCGCCGCCACCGGTCGCCGCCCCGCAGCAGCCAAACGGCGAAGCCGACCGCGACGCACCCGAGGAAGGACACGACGGCGTAGAACCACCAGTCGACCGTGGCGACGGCGGTGGCCGCGGCGGTCTCGTCCACGCCCGCGCGGACCGCGGCCTCGCTGGTGCGGTCCGGGTCGGGCAGGACGGTGACGGGAGCGCCGGCCACAGTGGCGGGCAGTTCGGCGCCGACGACCGACAAGGCCGTCGCGGTGATGTCGACCAGCTGCACATACCCGTCGCGGCCGGTCGTGGACGAGGTCAGGCCGCCCGCTTCAACCCCGGCCCCGGTGTAGAGGACGGGGTGGAGCGCCGAGGGCGCCGAAGCGTCGGCGATCCCGGCGACGATGAGCCGCCAGTCCCCGGGCAGATCGCCGGCCACCCGCCCGACCGCCGCGTCAGCGGCCTTGGCGGCACTGACCCGCACAGGGTCGGCGTCGGGCACGATCTCACCGGGGTGCTCCCCTTCGGGCACCGAAGGCTCGTCGCCGACCTCGGTGTCGTCGGAGCCGAGCTGGTCGTAGTCGGTGGTCGCATCCGGCGCCCGGTCCTCACTGTCGCCCACCACGACACCGGGGTCGACCACGACGATGTCGCACGCGGCCATCGCCGCCCCCAGCGAATCCAGGGTCGGCGCCCAGAACGCCACGCGCCCTTCGGTATCGGCCGCCGCCAGCGCGGCCCCGTTCCCGATCCCGGCCACACACGAGCCCGGCTCGGCCACCGGCGCCTCCTCGCCGTGCTCGGCCGCCTCCTCAGCGGCCTCGGCCTGCTCGGCCGCCGAGATCGCGATCGCATCGGCGAGCGAACCGAGCCGCGCCCCGTAGTTGTACGCCGAGTTCGCCTCGATGAGCGCCTCCCACGCACCCACCGTCCACGACCCGCCCGCCTCCTCAGGAGCGGGAATCTGCGACTGCGCCACACACTGGGCGTCCCGGGGAGCGGCGCCACCGGCCCGCTCCCCCGCACCCAGACTCACCCAAGCCGCCTCGGGGCACGTCCACGACCCGATCGTGCGCACACTCATCGCCGCCGAAGCGCCCGTCCCGGCCATCCCCCACAAATGCGGGGTCGCCTCGGGGTCGATGTCCGACCACGCCAGGCCCGGTATGCCGATGACGACGACCCCGGCCGCCTCCCGATCCTCCGGCGCCGCCGACACCGGAGCCGCGACCGCCAGGCACGCGACCGCCCCGGCCAGCGCGGCCGCCGCCCAACGCACCCATGCCCGCACACCCGCCACCGATTTCATGACGACGAGTGTATGGGGTCGGGGCACCGCCCCACCCTCGCTCCCTCACCGGCCACGCGCCGCTCACCCGAACCGTCGGCCCCGCGCGTTAGGGTGGGCCGATGCGCACCATCGCCACCGCCAACGTCAACGGGATCCGCGCCGCCGCCAAGAAGGGCATCGTCCCCTGGCTCACCGGCCTCACCGCCGACGTCGTCCTCCTCCAGGAAGTCCGCGCCGACGACACCCAAATCCCCGACGAGGCGCGCGCGGCGGGCGGCTGGCACTGGACGCTCGCCCCCTCACTCGCCGCCAAAGGCCGCGCCGGCGTCGCCGTCCTCACCCGCACCGAACCCGAAGCCGTCCGCATCGGCTTCGGCTCCGACGAGTTCGACACCCACGGCCGCTACGCCGAAGTCGACCTCCCCGGCCTCACCGTCGCCAGCCTGTACCTGCCCTCAGGCGAGACCGACACGCCCCGCCAGGTCGAGAAGGAACGGTTCATGGCCGCCTTCGCCGACTACCTCACCGAAGCCGCCGCCACCGCCCGCAAGAGCGGCCGCGAGCTCCTGGTGTGCGGAGACTGGAACATCGCCCACGCCGAAGCGGACCTGAAGAACTGGAAGGCGAACAAGAAGACCGCCGGATTCCTCCCCGAAGAACGCGCCTGGCTCTCGGACCTGTACGACAACCGCGACCTCGTCGACGTCGTCCGCGCCCTCCACCCCGACGTCGAAGGCCCCTACTCGTGGTGGTCCTACCGGGGCCGCGCCTTCGACAACAACGCCGGCTGGCGCATCGACCTCCACGTCGCCACCCCCGGCCTCGCGAGCAAGGCCCGCACCGCCTGGGTCGACCGCGCCGCCACGCACGACGCCCGCTGGTCCGACCACGCCCCCGTCCTCGTCACCTACGACCACTAGCACCCCCGCCCGGCCCGGCGGGCAAAGCGCCAGGCACCATTGACCACCGTGAGCCTCATCGACTACCTGCCCGACTCGAACACACCCGAACCCGACGACGTCTACACCGCGTTCGCCCAGTGGGCCGAGGACACCGGCATCGTCCTCTACGACCACCAGGAAGAGGCCCTCCTGGCCATCTGCACCGGCCAGAACACCATCATCGCCACCCCCACCGGGTCGGGCAAGTCACTCATCGCCGCCGCCGCGCACTTCAACGCGCTGGCCAACCAGCGCACCTCCTTCTACACCGCGCCAATCAAGGCCCTGGTGTCGGAGAAGTTCTTCGAGCTGTGCGAGCAGTTCGGGCACGAGAACGTCGGCATGCTCACCGGCGACGCCGCCGTCAACCCCGACGCCCCGCTCATCTGCTGCACCGCCGAGATCCTCGCCAACCTCGCCTTGCGCGAAGGCGCGGCCCTGGACTGCGACTCGGTGGTGGCCGACGAGTTCCACTTCTACGCCGAACCCGACCGCGGCTGGGCCTGGCAGGTCCCGCTGTTGGAACTCAACCGCGCCCAGTTCACGCTCATGTCCGCGACCCTCGGCGACACCGCGTTCTTCCAGGCCGACCTGACCCGCCGCACCGGCCGCGAGACCGCGCTCATCGCCTCGGCCACCCGCCCGGTGCCGCTGCACTACGAGTACCGCAAGACCCCGCTGCACGAGACGGTGGAGAACCTCGTCGCCAACAACCGGGCCCCGGCGTACATCGTGCACTTCACGCAGGCCGCCGCACTCGACACGGCGCAGTCGCTGTCGAGCCTGAACCTGGTCGACAAGGACGCCAAGGCCGCGATCGGCGCCGCCCTCGGCGGCTTCCGGTTCACCACGAAGTTCGGGCAGACCCTCGCGCGCCTGGTCCGCTCCGGCATCGGCGTCCACCACGCGGGCATGCTCCCCAAGTACCGGCGCCTGGTCGAACGCCTCGCCCAGCAGGGCCTGCTGAAGATCATCTGCGGCACCGACACCCTCGGCGTGGGCATCAACGTCCCGATCCGCACCGTCCTGTTCACCGGCCTGGCCAAATACGACGGGCGCCGGACCCGCCGCCTGCGCTCACGCGAGTTCCACCAGATCGCCGGCCGCGCCGGCCGCGCCGGCTACGACACCGAGGGCTTCGTGGTGTGCCAGGCCCCCGACCACGTCGTCGAGAACGAGAAGGCGATGGCCAAATTCGGCCTCGACCCGAAGAAACGCAAGAAGATGGCGAAGAAGAAACCGCCCGAAGGGTTCGTCGGCTGGTCCGACGAGACGTTCGCGGCCCTCGCCGAGGCACCGCCCGAACCGCTCCAGTCGCGAATGCGCATGAGCCACGCCATGCTCATCAACCTCCTCGCCCGCGGCGGCGACACCTTCACCCACGTGCGGACCCTCATCGAGGACTCCCACGCCGACCGGGCGACCCAGTTGAAGATGGCCCGCACCGCCCTGACGATCGCCCGGACGCTGCGCGACGCCGGCATCATCGACATCGCCCAGGGCCGCGTCACCCTCACCGTGGACCTGCCCGACCACTTCGCCCTCAACCAGCCGCTCGCACCGTTCGCCCTCGCCGCACTCGAACTCCTCGACGCCGAAGCCGACACGTATCCGATGGACGTCGTCTCCATCGTCGAATCGACCCTGGAAGGGCCCGGGCAGATCCTCGCCGCGCAGCGCTCCAAGGCCAAAGGCGCCGCGATCGAGGCGATGAAAGCCGACGGCCTGGACTACTACGACCGCATGAACCAGCTCGACGACACCGAAGTCGACTACCCCAAACCACTCGCCGAACTCCTCGAGGACGCCTTCGGCGCCTACCGCACCAGCCACCCCTGGGCCGCCGACTACAGCCTCGAACCCAAATCGATCCTCCGCGAGATCTGGGAGGGCCGCATGAGCTTCGGCGAGTACATCGGCCTCTACGGCCTCCCCCGCGCCGAAGGCCTGCTCCTGCGCTACCTCTCCAGCGCCTACAAGGCCCTCGTCCAGACCCTCCCCGAGGACACCGGCGGCGACGAACTCGACGACCTCACCGCCTGGCTCGGCGAGACCATCCGCCAGACCGACTCCTCCCTCATCAACGAATGGGAGCAGCTGACCAACCCCGGCGACGAGGAGGACATCGACACCGGCCGCCCCGCCAGGGCCTTCACCGACAACGAACGCGCCTTCACCATCGCCGTCCGCAACGCCGCCTTCCGCCACGTCGAACTCGCCGCCGCCGACCGCGTCGAAGCCCTCGCCGCCCTGGAGACCGGCTGGCCCGCCGCCAAATGGGACGCGAGCCTCGAACGGTACTTCCAAGCCCACGACGACATCGGCACCGCCGGACCCGCCCGCGGCGCCGACCTGCTCGACATTGCCAAAGAAGGACGCACCTGGACCGTCCGCCAGACCCTCGACGACCCCGCCGGCGACCGCGACTGGGCGATGGTCTTCACCGTCGACCTCGACGCCTCCGACGAGACCGGCACCGTCGTCATGGCCGTCCAGGACTTCACCGACTAGAAGCGGTCCGGGCGGGACGGCTGTGGCGTTGGCCCCTCAACGACGGACCGGCCGCCGCCATGCTCGGCGGCCTCCTCGAATCGCCGTAGCGGCGAACGCGACCGGGTGGCATGATCACCCGGTGCTCGACCACCCGCTCCACTCGCCCATAGGCCCACCCCTCACCGTCGGCCGGCCCCTGGCCCACAACGCCGGGAATCAGGCGACCGGCGGGATCTGGCGTGTCGCCGGGCCCGGCGGCGAGGCCGTCCTCAAGCACCTGACGCCCGCTGGCGAGGGGTACGCGCACTGGCCCGCCTCGACCGACCTGCGCGACTGGAACTACTGGCGGCGCGAGCACCTCGCCTACACGACGGGGTTCGCCGCCGCCTACGGCCGCGAGGGCGGGATCGGGGCGCCGGAGATCCTGGCGGAGGGGGAGCGTGCGGACGGGTCGATCGAGCTGTGGCTCGAAGCGGTCGAGGGCGTCCACGGCCGGGACTGGTCGATCGGGGACCTCGCCGACTTCGCGCGGCGCCTGGGCGCCGTCCAGGCCCGGCCCGCGGCCGAACAGCCGTGGCATTCGCGCCGGTTCCTGCGCCGCTACGCCGGGCGCCGGGACTATCCGGGCGTCGACTGGGACCACCCGGTCGCCGCCGCGCACTGGCCCGAGGACCTCAGGGCCGGCCTCGCCGACCTGTGGCACCGGCGCAGCGACCTGTTCGACCTCGCCGAAGCGCTCCCGCAAACGATCGGCCACCTCGACGTGTGGCCCATGAACCTCATCCGCACCGACACCGGGCCCGTCCTGCTCGACTGGTCCTTCACCGGCACCGGCGCGATCGGCGAGGACGTCGCCAACCTCATCGCCGACACGTTCTTCGACGGCCTCCAACCGGTCGAGCGCCTCGCCGAGACCGAGACCGCCCTCACCGACGCCTATATCGAAGGGCTCGGGCCCGCCGCCGACGGGGAGGCCGTGCGCACGGCGATCGCCGCGACCGGCGCCGCCAAGTACGCTTGGCTCGCCCCCGCGATGCTCGCCAACCTCGCACAGGGCCGGTCGACCGGCAGCGCCCACTACGACCCCGGCAGCTCCGACGCCCTCGTCCTCGAACGGCGCCGACCGATCCTCGCGATGCTCACCCGCTGGGCCCGCACCGCACTCTGAACCGAAGGCCCGACCATGCCCGTGACCGTCACCGACCGGTACACCGTCCCCGACGCCGAACTCCACTGGCGGTTCTCGCGCGCTTCGGGACCCGGCGGCCAGGGCGTCAACACCACCGACTCCCGCGTCGAACTCGTCTTCGACCTCGCCGCCACCAAGGCCTTCCCCGCCGCGCTGGTCGAACGCGCCCTCGAACGCCTCGGCGACCGCGCCGCGGGCGGCACCGTCGTCGTGGTCGCCTCCGAGTTCCGCTCCCAGCTGCGCAACCGCGAAGCCGCGCTCGAACGCCTCGGTGAGCTCCTGCGCCGCGCCATCGCCGCCCCGCCGCCCTCCCGCAGGGCCACCAAGCCCTCCAAGGGCGCCAAGCGGCGGCGCATGGAGGACAAGCGCCGCCGCTCCGAGGTCAAGAAGGGCCGCAAGGCCACCGGCGACTTACGACTCCGGCAGCGGCCGACCGAAATCGGGCGTGCCGTCGGGCCGCCAGCCGAACGGCTGGACCCGGCAGTGCCGATCGGGGTTGTCGAGCGGGTCGCCCTCGATCTCGGCGTAGGCGCGCGCATGGAACACCAGGAGGTCGCGGCCCTCCTCGTCGACGGTGAACGCGTTGTGGCCCGGCCCGAAGATCCTGTGCTCGGCGTCGGTGGCGAACACCGGGACCGGGCTCTTGGACCAGGAGGCCGCATCCAGCAGGTCCGCTTCGGCGTCGGCGCTGAGCAGCCCCACGCAGTACTCCGCGCCCGTGCCCGCCGCCGAATAGGTCACGAAGACCCGGCCGCCGCGAACGATCGCGTACGGGCCCTCGTTCACCGCGAACCGCACCGTCTCCCACGGCAGTTCGGGGCGACTGATCTCCACCGGGTCCCCCGCGAGCGTCCACGGGTCGGCGAGTTCGGCCAGGTACAGGCTCGTATTCGTGCCCGGCAGCGCCGGGTTGTGCTGCGCCCAGCACAGGTAGCGGCGCCCGCGGTGCGCGAACGTGGTCGCGTCCAGGGAGAACGAGTCGATCGGGGTGCGGATCTGGCCCTTCTCCACCCACTCGCCCTCGCGGGGGTCGGCGCTGCGGTTCTCCAGGACGTACATGCGGATGCGCCACACGTCGGCCGTCGCCGACTCGGCCTCGCCCGCCGCGAAGTACACGTACCAGGCCCCGTCGATCCAGTGCAGCTCCGGCGCCCAGATGTGCGAACCCATCGCGCCCTCCGCGTGGCGCCGCCAGATCGTCGTCTCCTCCGCGTCGCGCAGGCCCGCGAGCGAATCGGCCGAACGGATCACGATCCGGTCGTACGCGGGCACCGTGGCCGTGAAGTGGTACCGGCCGTCGGTGTGGCGCAGGATCTGCGGATCGGCCCGTTCGAGGATGAACGGGTTCGCGAACGCCTTGTTATCGTTCACAATCGGTGGGGTCATCACTGCCTCTCAAAACTCGCTGACCCCCGAACTCTACAACTCCACCCGCGACCGACCCGCCGGCTCGACCACCGCCGCACCCGCCGTCTGCCCCGCCAACCACCCCACCAGCAACTCCGCGTCCGCACACGCCAGATCGAACACCACCTCCGACCCGAACGACACCCCCCACAACCGCACGTCCTCACGCAACCGCAGCAGCCCCTCCAGGCTTCCCGCCGACCCGTAGTCCACCCGCACCGACAACCGCGTCCACCACGCCAACTCCACCGCACCCGCCGCGTCCAACGCCGCCGACACCGCACCCCCGTACGCCCGCACCAGACCCCCCGCACCGAGCTTCACCCCGCCGAAATACCGCGTCACCACCGCCAGCACCTCGGTGAAACCACGCCCCCGCAGCACCTCCAACATCGGCACACCCGCCGTACCAGCAGGCTCACCGTCATCACTCGAACGCGCCACCCGACCCTCGTCCAGCACATACGCCGTGCAGTTGTGCGTCGCGTCCCACCGCGCCTTCCGATGCGCACCGATCCGCCCGCGCGCGTCGGCATCCGACTCCACCCGATACAGCGTGCACACGAACCTCGACCGGTTGACCACGGTCTCGGTCTCCGACACGACGACAGCGATCGTCCGCACCGCGCTCAGCCCACAACCCTCAACCCACGACCCCGTGCTCCCACGCCCACGCCGCGATCTCCACCCGATTGCGCGCCGGCAACTTCGCCCGCACCGCCTCCAAATGCGTCTTCACCGTCGACACCGACACGAACAACGCCGAAGCGATCTCCGCATTCGTCCGCCCCCGCGCCACCAACTCCACCACGTCCAACTCCCGCTCCGTCAACACCCGCACCGCCCGCGGATCCTCCACCACCGGCTCGGTCAAACGCTCCAACAACCGCACCGTCACCGACGGCGACACCAACGACTCACCACTCGCCGCCGCCCGCACCGCCTCCACCAACAACGTCGGCCCCGAATCCTTCAACAAGAACCCCGTCGCACCCGAACGCAACGCCCCGTACACGTACTCATCCGTGTCGAACGTCGTCACCACCACGATCCGCGGACCCGTCCCGTTCGCCCCCGCCAACAACGTCCGCGTCGCCTCAAGACCGTCCAACCGCGGCATTCGAATATCGAACAGACACACGTCCGGCTTCAACCGCCGCGCCTCCGCGACCGCCACCACACCGTCAGGAGCGTCCGCCACCACCTCCATGTCCGGCTGCGCATCGATGATCGCCCGAAAACCGGCGCGCACCATCTCCTGATCGTCTGCAATGAGCACTCGGATAGCCACGCCCAGAGCCTAACCGCCCCAAACGGCTACGCCGACGCCCCCGCCAGCTCCCGCGACTCCACCGACACCGACTCCACACCCGCCACCGCACCCCGCGACTCCACCACCGCCGACACCGCGGCCTCACGCTCCAACACCGACCGACGCACCGCCGCGCGCTGACGCACGACGAGGGTCACCGCCACCATCACCAGCCAGGTCCCCTCCAGGAGGATCAGGCCCCAGTCCCGGCCGAGGATCGCCGAGGTCAGCAGGATCGAGCACGCCGTGATCACCAGGCACAGCGACGCCGGACGCGTCGCCTGGAGCCGATGCGTCTGCACCAGCAGGTAATTGGTGATGTACAGGACCGCCCCGCCGATCTGGAGCAGAATGCGTACGTCGAAGTCGTGCATGGGAGTTCCTCGGAGAATGGGCGTGCGGAGGCCCCGCGCCCTGGTGAGAGCGACGTGCGGACCTGGGAGAGCGCTGCGCCGAAACGGCCGAAGATTCACGCTCAGGATCGAGGTTAAGGACCCATTGGTCCGGCTACAACACCTTGATGACGCGAGTTTGCGAAACTCATCGTGAAGCGGCGACTAAAGCGAACGGAGGCCCGCGGTGATCGACCTCAGACGCCTCCACGTGCTCCGCGCCGTCGCCCACCACGGCACCGTCTCCGGCGCCGCCAAGGCCCTCCACATGTCCACCTCCGCGGCCTCCCAGCAGATCCGCCTCCTCTCCAAAGACCTCGGCGTGCCCCTCCTCGAACCCGTCGGGCGCGGCGTGCGCCTCTCGGCCGCCGCGCACATCCTCATCGCCCACATCGACGCCATCGAAGCCATGTGGCGCCTCGCCGAGGCCGAGATCCAGGCGACCGAGGGCGAACCCTCCGGCCTCCTGCGCCTGTGCGGCTTCCCCACCGCCATCGCCACGCTCCTCGCGCCCCTGGTCGACACCGCCCGCGACCGCCACCCCGCCCTCGAACTGCGCCTGCGCGAATCCGAGGCCTCCGAGAGCTTCGACCTCCTCTTCGCCGGGGACGCCGACCTCGCCCTGGTCGAGGCCACCCCCGACAACCCGCCGCCCGAGGACATCCGCTTCGACGCCCGCACCGTCTTCAACGACCCCTTCGACCTCGTCGTGCCCGGCGACCACCGCTGCGCCGACGCCGCGGACGTCGACCTGCGCGACCTCGCCCGCGACCCGTGGGTCCTCGGCGTCCCCGGCTCCATGCACCGCCGCCACGTCCTCACCGCCTGCTCGAACGCGGGCTTCCGCCCCACCGTCACCGGCGAGGCCCGCGAGTGGCTCGTCATCGCCGTCATGGCCGCCCACCGGATGGGCGTCGCCCTCATCCCCCGCCTGGTCGACCTCCCCCACCACCTCGACCTCGTCCGCGTGCCCGTCTCCGGGCCCTTCACGCCCTTCCGGCACTTCCAGGCCGTCACCCTCCGCGGCGGCGCCCGCAGGCCCGCCGTCGCCGCCGTCATGGAACTCCTGGACGAGCGCATCCGCGCCGCCGAAGGCATCGGCCCGCCGCCTCGAACACGACCGTGAAGCCGCCCAAGGCCTCAGAACCCCCGGCCTGAGCTGCGCGGACCGTTGAACGCGATTGCCCCAACTGGACACTGAAACCCGTTACGCTGACCGCATGTTCGAGTACGGCGGTGAAACCGGCATCCCGGCCACGGGCCCCCGGCACCTTCGGGTGCGAGGCGGCGCCGTGCTCTCGGGATCGATCGACGTGAAGACCTCCAAGAACGCGGGCGTCGCACTCCTGTGCGCCAGCCTCCTCAACCGCGGCACCACCACACTGCGGCGCGTCGCGCGCATCGAGGAGGTCAACCGCATCCTCAGGGTGCTCGGCTCCATGGGCGTCGCCTACGAGTGGATCGGCGACGACGGCGACCTGCGCCTGACCCCGCCCGAACGCCTCGACCTCACCCGCATCGACGCCGACGCCGCCCGGCGCACCCGGTCGATCATCATGTTCCTCGGCCCGCTCCTGCACGACTACGCCGAGTTCGAACTGCCCTTCGCCGGCGGCTGCGAGCTCGGCGACCGCACCGTCGAGCCCCACATGGTCGCCCTGCGCCGCTTCGGGCTCTCCGTCGAGTCCTCCCGCAGCGCCTACCGCGCCACCGTCAAGGACCAGGTCGACCCGCCCGGCACCATCGTCCTGACCGAACGCGGCGACACCGTCACCGAGAACGCCGTCATGGCCGCCGCCCGCTACCCCGCGCCCACCGTCATCCGCAACGCCTCGTGCAACTACATGGTCCAGGACCTCTGCTTCTTCCTCGAACGCCTCGGCGTCCGCATCGACGGCGTCGGCACCACCACGCTCACCGTCCACGGCCGCGAGGACATCGACGTCCCCGTCGACTACGCGCCCTCCGAGGACCCGATCGAGGCCTGGAGCCTCGTCTCCGCGGCCGTCGTCACCGCCTCGGAGATCACCGTCCGCCGCGTCCCCATCGAGTTCGTCGAGATCGAACTCGCCCTCACCGAGGAGATGGGCCTGGTCTACTCCCGCAGCGACGAGTACCTGGCCGCCAACGGCCGCACCCGCCTCGCCGACCTCACCGTCTACCCCTCGCCGCTGCGCGCGCCGATGGACAAGATCCACCCGATGCCCTTCCCGGGCCTCAACATCGACAACCTGCCGTTCTTCGCGCTCATCGCCTCGTGCGCCGAGGGCTCGACCATGATCCACGACTGGGTCTACGAGAACCGCGCCATCTACCTCACCGAGCTCAACCGCCTCGGCGCGAAGGTGCGCCTGCTCGACCCGCACCGCCTCGCCGTCGCCGGGCCCGTCGACTGGAACGGCGCCGAGGTCGTCTGCCCGCCCGCACTGCGCCCGGCCGTCGTCCTCCTCCTCGGCATGCTCCGCGCCGGGGGCACTTCCGAACTGCGCCACATCAACGTGATCCACCGCGGCTACGAGCAGCTCGCCGAACGGCTCCAACTCCTCGGCGCCGAAATCGAGCCGTTCTGACCCATGGACGCGGCGGTCACCGGCGACCGTATGTGACACTTCCACTCATGAACTTGCCCTCCGATGTGCCCCCGCAGGCGTATGCGCTCCTCAACCTCCTCCAGGCGCACCTCAAGCACCTGGACAAGGTCCAGGGCGAGGCGCTGCCGAGCCCGCAGTGGGAGGCGACGGTCGAGTCGACGCGGACGGTCGCGGCCGTGAAGGCCCCGGGCCAGGAGGTCACCGCCGCGGACATCCCCATGATCGTCGGCACCGGCTCCCCCGACCGCCGCAGGCGCCTGTACACCTCGATGCCCGTGCCCCCGGACGTCGCCGCCCTCGCCGACGAGTCCGAAGTGGCCCTCTTCGCCTACAACCGGCGCGGCCGCCTCCAACCCGCCAACCGCACCGCCACCGAGGCCCAGTCCCGCGCCTGGTACCCGCCCGCCAAGGCCATCGCCCCCATGCGCATCCTCGACGAGACCGTCTGGGAACCCGTCGCCGCCGCCACCGGAGACAGCGGCCGCCCCTCCCTCCTCGAAGCCGCCGCCGGCTGGCTCGTCCTCCTCATCGTCATAGCCTTCATAGCCGCCATCGCCTACCTGGGCCTCTGGTACTTCGACATCCTCTGATCCCGGTCGAATGGGTGAAAGCATTGCAGACCGAGGCATTGCCATGCCATTCGGAACGCATTCCGAACCGTCACCTGATCGAGTCGACACACGGTATTGCCCGCCTGTTCACCGCTCGATACGATCCCCCTCAAGCGAAGCCGATTCGCAGCCCTTCGCCATGACTTTGCAAAGGAGCGGGACATGGATTTCAATCAGCAGGTTGCCGCACTCATCACGAAAGTCCGGAATCAGCGCGATCTCATCCAGACGGAGGAGGCCGCCAAGAACGCCTTCATCATGCCCTTCATTTCGACGGTCCTCGGATACGACGTCTTCGACCCGCAGGAGGTCGTCCCCGAGTTCACCGCCGACGTCGGCCTGAAGAAGGGCGAGAAGATCGACTACGCCATCCTCCACGACGGCGAAGTGCAGATCCTCATCGAGTGCAAGCGCCCGCAGGACTCGCTCACTTTCGAGCACGCCTCTCAGCTCTACCGGTACTTCGCCGTGACCAATGCCCGAATCGCGGTGCTCACCAACGGCGTCGCCTACCAGTTCTTCACCGATCTCGACGCGCCGAACCGCATGGACGCGAAGCCGTTCCTGGTGCTCGATTTCGACGACCTCGACGAGATGTTGCTGCCGGAATTGCGAAAACTGACCAAAGAGTCCTTCGACCTCGACTCGATCATCAGCGCCGCCGAAGAACTGAAGTACATCGGCCAGATCAAACGATCGCTCACGACGCTTTTCAAAGAGCCCGAGCCCGACTGGGTCAAATTCCTCACCGTGCGGGTCTACGAGGGCTCATTCACGCAGCGAGTGCGCGAGCAGTTCACTCCCCTGGTCGCGAAGGCCTCGGCGCAGTTCCTCAACGACCAGGTCAACAGCCGCCTTCAGTCCGCGCTCGGCTCCAGCTTCCCGATGCCCGCCGAGCCCGAGCCGATCGAGGCCGCCGCCGACCACACCGAGCCCGAACCGGAGGGCGACCGCGAGTCCGAGGTGGAGACGACCCTGGAGGAGATCGGCGGCTACCAGATCGTGAAGGCGATCGCGTGCAGTGAAGTCAAGCCGCACCGGATCGTGCAGCGCGACGCCAAGAGCTACTGCGCGATCCTTCTGGACGACAACAACCGCAGGCCCGTAGCCCGACTGCACTTCAACGGCAAGTCCAAGAAGTACCTGAGCACCTTCGACGAGGCGAAGACCGAGACCCGCCATCTCCTCGGTTCGCTCGACGACATCTACCTCCACGCCGACGCCATCCGCGGCGTGGTCCGAAGCTACATCGACACGGAAACCCCCGACTGAGCGGCTGCGCATGACAAACGGCCTTCGGAACTCCTGCACCGCATGGAGTTCCGAAGGCCGTTGTTCTTGATGAGTACGCGGCGAAGCCGTGTGCTTTTTAGGGTTTTGTCTGGTTTTAGAGGAGAGGCTTTAAGCCTCGGTGCCGATATATATCAGAGATTTCAGGATGTGTTTGCCCGGTTCGAGGACGCCTCTGAGGACGGGGAGCACGGTGTCGGGCCAGTAGAGGTGGGTGCCGGGCACGGGTTCGATGACCTCGGCTTCGCGGGTGGCGGCGGGGTCGATGATTTCGGAGCGGATGCCCTGGCCGGTGGCGGTGGCGCGGGAGTCGCCGGTCTCGGAGGTGTGGCCGGGTTTGGGGACGCACCAGCCGCCTTCGCCGGTGTGGAGTGTGCGGCCGGTCTCGATGACGTGGACGCGGGCGTGCCAGCCGTCGACGGCCGCTTCGAGGGAGGTGGTGATGGTGACGTCGTCCCAGGGCTGCCAGTTGACGGTGATCACGCCGTTCGCGTCGATCGAACCCTCGTCGGAGTCCTCACGGCCGCGCCAGTGGCGGCCGTCCTCGGAGAGCATGAGCGCGCCGTCGGGCGCCGCGGCGGCGAGGCCGGGACCGGCGACCGCATGGGAGAACCCGGCGAGCGAGGAGTACGCGAACTTCCCGTAGGAAGCCTGTCCCCCACGGGCCCAGGGATGCCAGGCCTGGCCGTTGAGGCGGGTGACGTGTCCGGTTTCGTCTCTGATGTGGACGGCACGAGCGGCCTTGTGCGGGGCCACCACAGGGCCCGGAAGGGTGGGCGTAGAGGTCCAGAACGGGTGCTCGGGGCCGACGAGCAGACCGGTGAAGACCTTCATCGCCCACCACGGCGAGCCTGCGGTGAGGTACTGCTCGACCACCGAGTTGTTCGGGTAGCCGTAGCCGACGGTCAGGCGTCCTTCGGGATCGAGGATCGGCTTGTCCCACCACCACTCGAGATGGCGGCGGGCGTAGCCGGCGACCTCAGGCCACGGGACGGCTTCGACGTCGGCCGCGGCCAGCGCGGACCACAGGGAGCCTTGGGCGAACCGGTAGCCCATGCTCCGCCCGTAGGGGAC
>NZ_STGX01000005.1:0-89907 GCF_004912155.1 Glycomyces paridis
AAGACGCTCATGTTCGGCGCCACTCCCACAGCGCCGCAACGAGAACGGGGACCAGCGCACCTTCTTGTCGGTGCGCCTTTATCTCTAACCCTAAGCGCCCCAGCCCTACCGAGCCAGCTCCCAAACCAACAACCGCGGCAGCACGCCTCCCCATCCGAACCCGACCCGCTAACTCAGCCAGCGCCGCCAGCGCCTCTTTGGCCTCGGCCGCCACGGGCGCCCTCATGCCGTCGGCGCCGAGTTCGAGGACGGCTTCGAGGGCGCGGCGCCGGGCCTCGCGCAGGGCGTCCGCTTCGGCGGTCTCGACGTCGGGGACGACGCCGACGCCTTCCCAGTTGCCGCCTGAGACGGGGCTGACGGAGCGGGCGGTCGGGATGGTGACCTCGAGGTTGGTGTCGACGCGGAAGGCGTGGCGGGGGTGGGCGCCGCCGCGGGTGCGGGTGCCGACGACCTCCGCGCGGCCGCGCTCCTGGAGGTCGAAGCTGAGGGCCTCGCCGCCGGAGAAGGTCTTGGCGCCGGTGAGGACCCACAGGGGCTTGGTGCCGCCGAACTTGGGGCCGGGGACGTGCGCGGTCCACAGCTGCTTGAGGGAGTCGGGGTCGCGGTGGGCGAGGCCGGAGAGCTGGACCGGCTCGTCGTCGGTGAGGAAGCTGTAGACGAGCGCGACCGTGGTCGGGTCGGCGCCGAGGCAGTCGCGCAGGTCGATGATGAGGGCGTCGGTGCCGGCGAGCAGGTGCATGGCGGCGGTGAGCTGGTCGCCCGCGACCGAGGGCGGGAACATGAGCGGTTCGATCTTCAGGAGTCCGACGTTGCCGGGCAGGCGCTCGGCGCGCTGGACGCCGCCGCTGGTGAGGGCGCTCCACTCGGCCATCTGCCGCATCTGGGTGGCCTCGTCGTCGTGGGTGTCGCTCAGTTCGGTCTCGCTGTACTTCAGGCGCAGGTGGAGGTCGCGGTTCACCGCCTGCAGGTCGGGGGTGACGAGTTCGGCGAGGGCGGCCTGGTCGGCGCCGTCGTAGCGGCCTTCGGCCGCGGCGGCGGTGAGGACCGCGATGATCTCGGCGGCGGCCTCGGGGAACACGTAGTGCTCGTCGAGGAGGCGGGTGATGTTCGAGATGACGTCGGTGGCGGCGGTGGGCATCGGAGTCCTCCAGCGGTCGGCGGGTCGGTCAGTAGTAGTGAACCACCGATTTGACAAAGCGTCCAGACTCTTGGACACTTAATTTCATGACGGCACCCGAGGAAGAGATCACCATCGCCTCCGCCCAGGAGTACCGGGCGCTCGGCCATCCGGTGCGCCACCGGCTCCTGTTCGCGCTCGCGCAGAAGCCCGCGACACTGAGCGGCCTCGCGGCCGAGCTCGGGATCAGCAAGGGCAGCGCCGGGCATCACCTGAAGATCCTGCGCGAGTCGGGCCTGGTCGTGCCCGACCGCGCCAGGCAGGTCAGGGGCGGGACCGAGCAGTACTTCAGGCGCGCGGCGAAGCGGATGCGCTACGAGACCGGCGAGGCGACGCGGGCCGCGATGGCGGCCGTGGCCGAGGAGGTCCTCTCCGACGGCGCCGACCCGTTCCTGACCGTCCGCAACGTCCGGTTGAGCGAGGAGCAGGCCGAGCGGCTGCGCCGCACGCTGGAGGACATGGTCGAGGAGCTGTCCGACGAGGAGGGCGGGGCCAGGCACGGCGTCATCGTCGGGGTGTACCGGCCCGGCGGACGCGACGGCGCCGCGTAAAACGGTTGTGCACCGTGGGGCCGGTGGTGTGTGATCTGGGCATGGCAACGGAGTTGAATCGACCACGAGTCGACGAGATGGACGCGGCGGTGGCCGCCATGCGGGAGTGGCAGATCCAGGGGGCGCCCATGCAGCTGCACCCCGGTGACATCGCCTGGTACCGCCAGTTGGGCGCGGAGACCGCCGCCGCCGCGGTGCGGACCTGGAGCCGGGACGGGCGGCTGCTCGCCGTGGGCCTGCTCGACGGCCCCGACGTGCTGAGGATGACCACCGCGCCCGACGCGCGGCAGGACCGCGAACTCGCCGAGAGGGTCGTGGCGGACGTGGTCGACCCCGACCGCGGCGTCCTGCCCGAGGGGGCGGTCAACGTCGAGGCGCCGATGGACTCGCTGCTCCAGGAGCTGCTGCCCGAGCACGGCTGGGTGAGCGAGGACCCGTGGACGCCGCTGCGCCGCGACCTCGCCGACCCCGTCGAGGACCCGGGCCTGCGGATCGCGGTGACGGACGAGGCGCTGGCGCCGGTCCAGACCGCCGTGCACCGTTCGGCGTTCGGGTCGCCCGGGTTCACGGTCGAGCGCTGGCGCAACATGGCCGCCGGGCCGATGTTCGCCGACGCCCGGTGCCTGCTCGCCTACGACGCCGACGGCGAGGCGGTCGCGACCGCCACGGTGTGGTCGGCCGGGCCGGGCAGGCCGGGGCTCATCGAGCCGATGGGGGTCCACGCGGACCACCGCGGCAAGGGCCACGGCAGGGCGATGAACCTCGCCGCCGCCGCGGCGCTGCGCGAGATGGGCGCTTCGAGCGTCATCGTCTGCACCCCGAGCTCCAACCCCGGCGGGGTCGCCGCGTACGCCTCGGCGGGCTTCCGGATCCTCCCCGAGGTCCGCGACCTGTGCCGTAAGGACTGAACGCGAAGGGGACCCGCTCCGGCGGGTCCCCGATACAGTTTCAAAGAATATGTTGACATGTTTCAATAAGTTTTGGTAGCGTTTCCATCGCTCGGCGATCCCACGCCTTGCGGAACGCCAAGGACCGCAAGGCGACCGACGCACTCCACCCCTCCGATGCGGCGGCCCCGGCCAGGGCCGCTCGGCAAGGTGCGCGACATGACCAGACTGTCCGAACTCGACCGGCGATCGGTGGCCGCGCTCCTGGCGCTCGCCGTCGCGGCCTTCTGCTTCGTCACCGCCGAGACCATGCCGGTGGGCCTGCTCTCGGAGATCGCCGCCGACCTCAAGGTGCCGCCGTCCCAGGTGGGCCTGCTCGTGACCGGGTACGCGATCACCGTCGTGGTCGCCACGCTCCCGCTGGTGCGAGCCGTCGCCCGCGTCCCGCGCCGTCCGCTCATGCTCGTCCTCATGGCCCTCATGGTCGCCGCGACCGCGTTGTCGGCCGCCGCCACCGGCTACTGGATGCTCCTGGGCGCCCGCGTGCTCGGCGCCCTGGCCCAAGCGGTGTTCTGGGGCGTCGTCGCCCCGGTCGCGGCGGGCATGTTCGCCGTCGGTGTGCGCGGGCGCGTCATGGCGGTGGTCTTCACCGGCGGGTCCCTCGGACCGATGCTCGGCGTGCCCGCCGGGACCTGGCTCGGCCAGGTCGCCGGATGGCAGGCCACGTTCCTCGCGCTCGCGGGCCTGGGCCTGCTCGCGCTCCTCACCCTCGCGGCGGCGCTGCCGTCCCGGCCGACGCGCAACGAGCACGCCGGGCGGGGCACCACGCCCGACGCCCGCCGGTACGCGCTCGTGCTCGCCACGAGCGTGCTCACCGTGGGCGGGTTCTTCGCCGTCTTCACCTACACCGCCGAGTTCGTCACGGCCGTGGCCGGGATCGCCGCGGCGCTCATGGGGCCGCTGCTGCTCGCCCGCGGGATCGTCGACTTCGGAGGGATCGCCGCGGGCGGCATCCTCTCCGACCGGAACCAACGCCTCGCGGTCCTGCTGCCCTCGGTGCTGCTCACGGCGACACTGGCGGCGATGTTCGCGCTCGGGACGAACCCGTGGGTCGCCGGCGGCGCCGTCGTGGCGACCGGCCTCGCGATGGGCATGTACACCCCCGCGATCCAGAACCGGGTCATGGAGTTCGCGCCCGGCGGCACCGACACCGCCTCAGCGGGCAGCTCCATCGCCTACAACGTGGGCATCGCCCTCGGCTCGGGCCTCGGCGGCCTCACCATCGCGCAGTTCGGGACGCGGGGCATCGCGCTCACCGGGGCGCTCATGGCCGCCGCCGGACTCGCCGCCGCGCTCGCGACCTCGGCGACGGTGCGGCGGCGGGAGACTGTGGGAGCGTGAGGCCCCGCAAGGCTGGCAAGCGTTGACATGACATTGAGTTATGTCTATTCTTCAAACTTAGTGAACGTTCGAAAGCCGCAGCGAAACCATCGGCCGCTCCCCCGCCGGGACGCGCCGAACGGCTCCAGAACGGATCCCTCCCGAAGCCCGCGGGCGTTCCCACGGACGACCCGGGCCTCTCACCGGCAGCAGAGGAAAGAGGATCCATGACGTCACGAGACAACCGAACCGGTTCAGCCACAAAGAGATCGATCAGCAGGCGCTCGCTCCTGGCCGCCGGCGCCATCCCCGTCATCGCCGTCGCCGCACCGGCGACCGCGCAATCGGGCGTGACCGTGAACCCCGCGGCCTCCCGCCAGACCATCCGCGGCTTCGGCGCGATGAACCACACCGTCTGGATCGCCGACCTCACCGCGGCCCAGCGCGAGACCGCCTTCGGCAACGGCGCGAACCAGCTCGGCTTCACCATGCTCCGCATCCCCGTCCACGAGGACCGCGCCAACTGGAGCCGCGAGGTGGCGACCGCCAAGCGCGCCTCCGAGCTCGGGGCCCTGGTCTTCGCCTCGCCGTGGAACCCGCCCGCGTCGATGACCGAGACGTTCTCCGGCGGCAAGCGCCTGCGCTACGACCAGTACGGCGCCTACGCCGCGCACCTCAACGACTTCTACGAGTTCATGGGCGACAACGGGGTGGACCTGCACGCCGTGTCGGTCCAGAACGAGCCCGACTACGCGCACGACTGGACGGCCTGGACCTCCGCCGAGATCGTGCGGTTCCTGCGCGAGAACACCGCCGCCATCGGCACGAAGGTCATCGCGCCCGAGTCCTTCCAGTACCGCAAGGTGCTCTCCGACCCGATCCTCAACGACGCGCAGGCGCTCGCGAACACCGACATCCTCGGCGCGCACCTCTACGGCACCCAGCCCGCGGACTTCCCGTACCCGCTGTACCAGCAGAAGGGCGCGGGCAAGGAGCTGTGGATGACCGAGGTCTACTACCCCAACAGCAGCGACTCGGCCGACCTGTGGCCGCAGGCCCTGGACGTGGGCGAGCACATGCACCGCGCCCTCGTCGACGGCCAGTTCCAGGCGTACGTGTGGTGGTACCTGCGCCGCTCCTACGGCCCGATGCGCGAGGACGGCCAGATCAGCAAGCGGGGCGCGAACATGGCGCACTTCGCGAAGTTCGTGCGGCCCGGCTACGTGCGCGTGGACGCGACGGCCACGCCGCAGTCGAACGTGTACACCTCGGCCTACCGGGGCCCGGACGGCAGGGTCGTCGTGGTCGCGGTGAACAAGTCGGGCTCGGCGGTGAACCTGCCGGTCACGATCCAGGGCTCCACGGCGACGAGCGTGTCCTCCTGGCGGACCAGCTCCGCGGGGAACCTCGTGGCTCAGAACCCGATCGCGGTCTCCGGCGGCGCGTTCACCGCCTCCCTTCCGGCGCAGAGCATCACGACGTTCGTGACGGGTGAGGGAAGCGTCGACCCCGATCCCGACCCCGAACCGGGCGGGTCCTGCCAGGGCCGCGTCGAGGTCGTCGGCGACTGGGGCTCGGGCTGGCAGGGCAAGGTCTCGGTGACCGCGGGCGAGGAGGCCGTGGACGGCTGGAACCTCAACTGGACGTGGCCGGGCGGCCAGCAGATCACCAGCGCGTGGAACGCCGACTGGTCGCAGACGGGTTCGGCGGTCTCGGCCTCGGACATCGGCTGGAACGCCCGCATCGAGGCCGGCCAGACCCGCGAGGTGTTCGGTTTCGTCGCGTCGGGCCCGGCGACCGCGCTCGACCTCTCCTGCTGATTCCCCCGGAAGGCCCGCCCGCGCCCTCGCACGAGGGCGCGGGCGGTTGCGTTCAGCGCTTGGCGGCGAGCCAGCCGCCGTCCACGGGCAGTTCGACGCCGGTCACGAAGGCGGCCTCCTCGGAGGCGAGGAACGCGACGGCGGCGGCGACCTCCTCGGGCCGGCCGATGCGCCCCAGGAGCGTCTCGGTCCCGGCGTGGACGATCTCCTCGGGCGTGGTGTCGGCCCAGTGCGTGGTGAGGATCGGGCCGGGTGCGACCGAGTTGCAGCGGACCTCGGGGGCGTATTCGACGGCGAGCTGCCTGACGAGCGCGGTGAGCCCGCCCTTGGCGGCGGCGTACGCGGTGTAGCCGGGCTGGGTGCGGTGGGCGTGGACCGAGGAGACGGCCACGATCGCGCCGCGGTCGGCCCGCAGCGGGCCGATGCAGGCCTTGACGCCGAGGTAGGCGGCTTTGAGCGTGACGTCGTGCGTGAGGTCCCAGTCCGCTTCGGACAGCTCGTGGGGCGCGCCGTTGACGCTGGCGAAGGCGTTGGAGACCAGGACGTCCAGGCGCCCGTGCGCTTCGAGCACGGCCTCGGTGAGGGGCGCCCAGTCGGCGGCGCTCGCGGCGTCGGTGCGGTGGAAGCGGATGCGGCCCCCGGAGGCCTCGGCGAGGCGTGCGCCCGCGTCCTCGTCGGTGTCGGCAACGTACACGACGGCGCCCTCCTCGGCGAGCCTGGCGGTGCAGGCGGCCCCGATGCCCTTGGCGCCGCCGGTGACCACGGCGACCCTGCCTTCGAAACGGTTCATCGCGACACGGTAGCCCCGCGGTCGCCGGGCGCGCCAGGGGCCGCGAATGCGCGCGTACGCGTGCCGCGGGCCGCGTGCGGGTACAGACTGGTCCGGGACGAAGGGGGAGCCATGTCGGATCAGCCGTACGACGCCAGCGAGCAGGAGGTCTTCGGATTCGTCGACGACGATGACGAGGGCGCGACCGACGAGTCGCTGGAGGAGGACATCCTCGACGCCCGCGACTACAGCGAGGCCGACCGCTTCGGCATGACGCCCGCCGAGGAGCGCCGCGGCGGGTCCCTGGAGGAGGAGCTGGCGGCCGAGGTCCCCGACGAGGTCGCCGAACCGCTCGACCGGGACCCGGGCGAACCGGTCCCCGACGAGCCCCCGGGCGACTACCCCGAGCGGCCCTGAGCAAAGCGCCCGCCGGTGGTCCGGCGGGCGTTTCGCGTGCCGGGGCTTCGCGTCGCGGACGCGGCGGGGCTCACGTCGTTTCAGGATCGTTGACGCGCCCGAACTGCTGTACGCTTCCGACTGCCCATCGCCGTCGCCTCACGGCCGGGTGCCACGCAGTGGTCCCCCATGCCCGCCGTGCTGTCCGCGAGACCCTCGCGCAGCCCCCGCGAACGAGGTGTCGCCCATGTCCGCGCCAGCCGCGAGACCGTCCGATTTCGACCCCCGCTCGGTGGCCGCGCTCGTCGCGCTCGCCGTCGCGGCCTTCTGCTACGTCACCGTCGAGACCGTGCCGGTGGGGCTCCTCGGCGAGATCGCCGGGGACCTCGACGTCTCGCAGTCGCAGGTCGGCCTGCTGGTCACCGGCTACAGCGTCACGGTCGCGATCATCACGCTGCCGCTGGTGAAGCTGGTCGCGCGCATCCCGAGACGGCCGCTGCTGCTCGTGCTCATGGCGGTCATGGTCGTCGCGACCGTGTGCTCCGCGGCCGCCTCCGAGTACGGGGCGCTGTTCGCCGCGCGCGTGGCGACCGCGCTGAGCCAGGCCGTGTTCTGGGGCGTGGTCGGGCCGGTCGCCGCCGGGATGTTCCCGGTCCGCGTGCGCGGGCGGGTCCTCGCGGCGGTCTACACCGGCGGCTCGATCGGCCCGATGCTCGGCGTCCCGGCCGCGACCTGGCTCGGCCAGCGCGCAGGCTGGCAGGCGGCGTTCCTGGCGCTGGCTGCGGCGGGTCTGCTGGCGCTGGTCGTCGTGGCGGTCGCGCTGCCCGCGAAGCCGACCCGGAACGAGCACGCGGGGCGCGGCACGACGCCGGACGCGCGCCGGTTCGCCCTGGTGCTGGTGACGACGGTGCTCGCGGTGGCGGGGTTCTTCGCGATCTACACGTACACGTCGGCGTTCATCACCTCGGTGGCCGGGATGTCGGTGGCGATGCTCGGGCCGCTGCTGCTCATGCGGGGCCTGGCCGACTTCGGCGGGATCGCGGCGGGCGGGTACCTCTCGGACCGGGACCAGCGCCTGGCGGTGGCGCTGCCTATGGTGCTGCTGACGGCGATCCTGGTGGCGATGTGGGCGTTCGGGACGAGCCCGTGGGTGGCGGGCGGGGCGATCGTCCTCACCGGTCTGGCGATGGGGGCGTTCAGTCCGGCGCTTCAGAACCGGGTCATGGAGTTCGCGCCGGGCGGCACGGACACGGCGTCGGCGGCGAGTTCGGTGGCGTACAACGTGGGGATCGCGCTCGGTTCGGGCCTGGGCGGTCTGACGCTCGCGCACGGCGGTGCGCGGAGCATCGCGTTGACGGCGGCGGTGTTCACGGCGGCGGCGCTCGTGACGGGCCTGTTGACGGCGAACACGGCGAAGGTCGAGGCGGAGCCGGTCGCGGTCGGGTCTTTAAGACGCGAAGGGGCGCGGGCCGAGGCCCGCGCCCCCGTTGTTCGCGTCAGGGCGTGACGATGTCGAAGGCGGTGTCGCCCGGGTCGATGACGGCGGCGAGGCGACCGAGGGCGGCCTGGTCGCCGGTGACGGTGATGCCGGCTGCTGCGAGCTGGTCGGCGTCGAGGCCGAATCCGGCGAGGCGCGGGAGCGCGCGGCGGTCGGCGGTGATGGTGACCTCGGCGTCCTCGCGTTGCGGCGCGGTCGTGTAGGTGAGGACGCCGTTGGCGAGTCGCACGCGGTAGGTCGTGTCGGCGTCGGGGACGACGACGTCGACGAGGACGCGTTCGTCCCAGGCCTTCGGGCCGTTGACCTGGATGGCGATGGCGTCGAAGAGCATCTCGGGCGAGAGCTGTCCGATGAGGTCGGGCGAGCTGGCGGCGGTGGGCGTGCCGAAGTTCCCTTCGCGCAGTTCGGTGGCGCCCGAAAGGTAGAAGTTGCGCCAGGTGCCGTTCTCTGCGCCGTAGCCGAGCTGCTCGTAGGTGTCGGCGAGGAGGTCGCGGGCGGCGGCGTGGCCGGGTTCGGCGAAGACGGCGTGGCCGAGGAGTTCGGCGGCCCAGCGGTAGTCGCCGGACTCGAACGCGGGCCGGGCGGCCTCCACGACCTTGTCGGCGCCGCCGAGGGCCTCGGTGTAGCGCTTGGCGCGCTCGACGGGCGTGTGCTGCCACAGGTTCGCGGGGTTGCCGTCGAACCAGCCGAGGTAGCGCTGGTAGATCGCCTTCACGTTGTGGCTCAGGGAGCCGTAGTAGCCGCGGGCGTTCCAGGCGTTCTCCAGGACCGGCGGCAGTTCCAGCTCTTCTGCGATCTCGGGGCCGGTGAGGCCCTGGTTGAGCATCCGGAGGGTCTGGTCGTGGACGTAGGCGTACAGGTCGCGCTGGTTCTCAAGGAAGGCGACGACCCGGTCGTGGCCCCAGGTGGGCCAGTGGTGGGAGGCGAAGACGACGTCGGTGTCGGCGCCGAAGAGGTCGATGGTCTCGGTGAGGTACTTGGCCCACACGTGCGGGTCGCGCACGACCGCGCCGCGGAGGGTGAGGATGTTGTGGAAGGTGTGGGTGGCGTCCTCGGCCGCGCACAGGGCCTTGAAGCCGGGCAGGTGGATGAGCATCTCGGAGGGCGCCTCGGTGTCGGGCGCCATCTGGAAGACCATGCGGACGCCGTCCACGGTGGCCTCCTGGCCGGTGGTGGTGACCTCGTCGGTCGGCGCGATGAGGGTGACGGTGCCGGTGGAGGTGGTCTGGCCGAGGCCCGCGCCGACGGCGCCCTGCGGTCCCCGGGCGAGGGCGGCGCCGTACATGTACCCGGCGCGGCGGCCCATCGCGGTGCCCGCGTAGACGTTCTCGGCTACGGCGTGCTCGACGAACCCCTCGGGCGCGAAGACCTTCACGGCGCCGGAGTCGACCTCTTCCTGGGTCACGATGCCCTTGACGCCGCCGAAGTGGTCGACGTGCGAGTGGGTGTAGACGACGGCCTTGACGGGCCGGTCGCCGCGGTGCTCTCGGTAGAGGTCCCAGGCGGCCTTCGCGGTCTCGGCGGTGAGCAGCGGGTCGATGACGACGACGCCTTCGTCGCCTTCGATGAAGGAGACGTTCGACAGGTCCATGCCGCGGACCTGGTAGATGCCGGGGACGACTTCGAAGAGGCCCGCGGTGGCGTTGAGCCGGGACTGGCGCCACAGGCTGGGGTTGACGGTGTCGGGCGCGTCGCCTTCAAGGAAGGCGTAGGTGTCGTTGTCCCACACGGTGTCCCCGGCGTCGTTGGCGACCGCGCCGGGTTCGCGTCGGCCGACGAGGCCGCGGCTCGCGTCCTCGAAGTCCTGGGTGTCGGAGAACGGGAGCCTGCCGAGCAGCTCGCGCTGCCCGGCGGCGATGGAGGCGGAGGCCGGCTTGGATGCAGTCATGGCGCCAGTCTCACACCGGAGCCGGTCGATCGCCTGGTGAACGGCGATATCCGGTCACTCGGTCTTGCGGTCGGGGACGGCGAGGCCGATGAGCCATCCGGCGACGGCGACGATGAGCGCGCCCCAGAACGCCGACCAGAAGCCGTCGATGGCGAACGGCAGTCCCATCTGGTCGGCGATCCAGGCGGTGAGCAGGAACAGCAGGCCGTTGACGACGAGCGCGGCGAGGCCGAGCGTCACGACGTACACGCAGCCGCCGACCTTGCGCACCAGCGGCTTGATCAGCGCGTTGACGAGGCCGAAGACGAGGGCCACGCCGATGAGGGTGAAGGCGTTGCGCACCGGGCCGGAGCCGTCGAGCTCGATGCCGTCCACGATGAGCACCGCCAGGGCGAGCGCCGCGGCGGTGACGAGCGTGCGGGTGAGAAAGCGCATCGCCCTCCCCCTTCGGTTCAGCCCAGGAGCTTGGCTTTGGCGGCGGCGAACTCGGCGTCGTTGAGGGCCCCGGCGGCGTGGAGCTGCGCGAGGCGGTCGAGCTGGGCGATGACGTCGTCGCCGCCGCTCGGCGCGGGCGGCGGCGCGGCCTGCTGCTCGCGGTAGGCCTGGGCGTCGGCCTGGGTCTGCTCGCGGTTGTTCGCGGCGCGGTTCATGGAGCGGTTCACGGCCCCGGCGGTCCCGGCGATGACGGCGGTGCGCGCCATCGTGCCGAGCAGTCCGGGTCGTCCGACGCGTCGAATCATCTCGGTGCCTCCTCTAGTTCCCGGCGAGTTCGGTGATGGCCGCGGCCGGGACGCGCTCCCAGTCGAGCAGGTTCCCGCCGACGCCGCGGATCGCCTCGGACAGCGTCGACGCCCACGAGTGCTCGAACAGGAGCATCCCGATCGCGGTGTCCGGCTGGAGCTCCTCGGCGATCGCCTCGGCGTCCTCCGCCGCGAGCAGCCCCGCCGGTTCGCCCACGAGCGCGGCCAGTCGCTTGTCGACGTTGGCGGCCTCCAGCCACTCGACCGACCCGTCCGAGCCGCGGCTGACCAGCAGCGCGTCGAGCACGTTGATCGTGCCGTCCCCGTCGAGCCGTTCGAGTTCGGTCAGGACCCGGCCGTCGAAACGGTTCCCCGAGAACTCGACCAGTACCAGGTCCACTGGCGCCTTGCCCGTCATGCTCGCCTCCCGACTGGGACCGCGTCCTCGCAGGTCCTGCGTCGGACGCTACACCGGACGGAGCCGGGCGCCGGCCGTTTCGCCGCATCCGATCGGCCCGTCAGAACGTCTTGGGCAGCGCCAGGAGCACCACGGCCGCGCCGACGAACACCACGGCCGAGGCGATCGCCAGGAAGTGCTGGGAGCGGCGGGTGCGGGCGCGGCCCGCGACGCCCGCGAAGAACAGGGCGAGCGCGAGGATCACGGCCATGAACACGTAGTTGTCGGAGCGCTGGTTGAACTCGTGCGCCTCCTGCGTGAACGCCTCGGCGCGCGAGACGAGCTCGGCGGCGCGGGCGTCGGATTCGAGAACGTACTCGGGCATGTCGAACGGCGTCGCCGGGGCGGCCGGGTCGATCAGGGGGTGCGTGGCGATCCAGGCGTCGAAGGCGGGCTTGAACTCGGGGCGGAAGCGCTCGTAGAGGAAGCCCGAGACCTCGTCCGGGTTCGGCGCGTAGTCCCCCTGCGGGCGCGGCGAGGTCCCCGCGACGATCTCCCGCTGGAGCGCCTCGAGCCAAGAGGTGTACGCGACGGTGTCGGTGAGCCGGTCCTGGCCCGCGTCGGTGCTGGCCTTGGCCGACTCGGTGCGGGCCGCCCCGGCGTCGGCGAAGGCGATGGCCTGGAAGCCGCTCCACTTCGCGCTCTGGAATCCCGCCCAGGCGGTGCCGACCGCCGCGAGCGCCATGATGATCGTCAGGGCCAGGTCGATCCACCGCGGCATCGCCGCTCCACCGTCGTCGTCCACCGCACCGGCCTCCGTCCCGAATGGTCTGGACTGTAGCGGCCGAAAGCCCCGGCAGCGGCCGAATCGGGACGCGCGCAGCGAACACATTCGCGCGGTTCGCCACCTTAGGGCGCCCGTGGGGCGAAGATCGGTAGTTGACGGCAGGGAGGTTGTCATGGGGTCTACGACTCGCGGGCGCGGCGGCACGGTCGCCGCCGCGCTGCTGCTCGGGCTCGGCGGGATCGGGCAGGCGGCCAACGGGATCGCGGCGGTCGCCTCGGGCGGGTACGTCACCGCGCCGCCCGGCTACACGTTCGAGTTCAGCATCGCGGCGTGGGGCTGGGTGCACCTGGCAATCGGGGTGCTCGCGATCGTCGTGGCGGTGGGGCTCTTCCGCGGCGGGCGGCTCGCGCGGATCCTCGCGTTCGCGCTGGCGGCGGCCTCGCTCGTGTCGAACTTCCTGTGGCTGCCGATCGAACCGGGCTGGTCGGTCGCGCTCATCGCGCTCTCGGTGTTCGTCCTGTGGGCGGTGACGACGGCCGGCGAGCCGCTGTTCGCGCGGAGCGAGGGCGGCCGGTAGGACCGCCGGGGAAGGGTGAGGAGGCAGGCGATGGAGCGGCTCCCCGAAATGCTGGCGCTGCGCGAGACCCGCGGTCTCGCGTGGCTCCGGGCGATCCCGCTGGTGCTCATCGTCATCATGGTCCCCGTCGAGATCTTCACCTCGACGGTGGAGCTGTGGGCGGTCATCGCGGCGATGCCGCCGCTGGCCGCGCTCGTCAACGGCCCCAAGATCACCACCGTCGTCTCGGCCGCGTCCGTCGTGGCCTGCGTGACGCTGGAGACGATGGACCTGGGCGCGAACATCGAGGACGGGCACTCCGAGCTGCTCACCGTCGTCCTCATCGGCGCCACCAGCGTCCTCATCGCCTACCTGCGGGACCGGGTCGTGGCCCGGCTCCTGAGCATCGAGTCGGTCGCCGAGGCGGCCCAGCGGGCGCTGCTGCCGGAGCTGCCCAAGCGGATCGGGCGGATCGAATGCGCCGCCAGGTACCGGGCGGCGACCGCCGACAGCAGCCTGGGCGGGGACTTCTTCGACCTGCTCGACACGCCGTGGGGCATCAGGGCCGTCCTCGGCGACGTCTCGGGGCACGGGCTCGACGCCGTCATGACGACCGCCGCGATCCTGGGGTCCTTCCGGGAGGGCGCGCTCGACGACGTCGACCTCAACGCGCTGAGCGTGCGCCTGGAGCGGCGCATGACGATGTGCAACCAGTACCGCGGCGACTGGACCGAGGAGTTCGCGACGACCCTGCTCATGGCGTTCGACCGCGACGGGTCCACCGTGGAGATCCGCAGCTTCGGGCACCACGTGCCGCTGCTGGTGCGCGGCTCGGAGGTCCTGCCGGTCGCGCTCGACCCCGCGCCGCCGCTGGGGCTCGTCGGCGAGCACCACGTGGAGGCGACCTCGGTCGGCCGGGCGCTGGCGCCCGGGGACCTCCTCGTGGCGTTCACCGACGGGCTGCTGGAGGCCCGCGACCGCACCGACCGGCTCTACCCGCTGGAGGACCGCCTCCGCGAGCGCGTGGCGGCGGGACCGCCGTTCACGCACCCGTCGGAGGCCGTGGAGTTCCTGTTCGCCGACGTGAAGGCGCAGGGGCACCGGCTCACCGACGACGCGGCGGCGCTGGTGCTCAGGATCAGGGGCCCCGAGGACGGGCCGGCGGTCAGGAGGGCGAGTTGACCTCGCCGAGGACCACCGCGAGCGCCCAGATCACGAACACGTTGAACGCGATGATGAGCAGGGCCCACAGCGGGTAGTACGGCATGAAGAAGAACTGGTTGAGCGTCGAGACGATCACCAGGCCGATCCCCGCGCCGTACGCCCACGAGCGGCCCAGGAGCACGAACACGCCGACGAGCGCGACCAGCGCGCCGAGGACGACGTGGATCCAGCCCCAGCCGGTGGTGTCGATCGCGAACGTGTACTCCGGGAGCCTCACGTACAGGTCGTCGCGGGCGATCGCCGCGACGCCCTCGAAGAGCTGGAACAGCCCCGAGGTGATCATGAGGCTGCCGCCGACCACCGCTCCCGCGGTCGCCCAGGCGAGTCTTCCGTCGTCGCTCATCTTCGGCCCCTCTCCGCTCCGCCGCGGGCCGCGGCGCTGTCGCTCCTGTGTAGCGCCTCCGGGGGCGGGCGGGGACGGAATCGCGGAATCGGCTCAGGTCCGGTCGAGGCGCGGCAGGACGGTGGCGCGGACGATGAGCTGCACGGCGGCGCAGGCGGGCACGGCGACGAGGACGCCGAGGACCCCGGCGACGGCGCCGCCGACGAGGACGCTCGCGACGGCGGCGAGGCTCGACACCTGCACGGTCCGGTTCATCACCCGCGGGTAGATGAAGAAGTTCTCGAGCTGCTGGTAGCCGATGAAGAACGCGACGGCGACGAGCGCGGCCGGGAGCGAGACGGTCAGGGTGACCAGGGCGCAGACGACGGCGCCGAGGGTGGCGCCGACCTGCGGGATGAGGTCGAGGCCGGCGACGACGAGGGCGAGCGCGAGCGGGTAGGGGGTGCCGAGGACGAGCATGAGGAGGAAGGAGCTGACGCCCGCGCAGATCGCGACGAGCACGGCGCCGGTGAGGTAGCCGCCGACCTTGTCGAGCACGCCGTCGGCGAGTTCGCGGCCGTCGGCGCGCTTGGAGGCGGGGGCGAGGCGGAAGGCGCCGTTGAGGATGCGGTCGTAGCCGACGAGGAAGTAGAGGGTGAGGACGCCGACGGTGAAGACGATGAAGAACGCGCCCGCGACCGAGACGGCGCCGCCGATGACGCCGGAGGCGAGGGACTGCACGCGGTCGGGCGTGAGGTACCCGGCGAACTGGTCGAACAGGTGGTACCGCTCCTCGAAGTCCTGGACGGCGTCGGTGGAGGCGAGCCAGCGCACATAGTCGTCGAGGGAGCCGACGAGCCCGGCGATCTCGGTGACCGCGACGGGGACGACGATCGCGCCGAGGAGCGCGGCGGCGAGGAGGCAGCCGAGGAGGACTGCGGTGACGGCGAGGCCGCGGCGCAGGCCCTTGCGGACGAGGAGGGCGACGCCGCGGTTGAGGCCGGTGGCGAGCAGCCAGGCGACGAGGAACATGACGAGGACGGTGCTGAGGACGGGCAGGAGGAGCGCGGCGGCGACGACCACGGCCCCGCCGAGGCTCGCGAGGAGCCCGAAGCGGAACGGGGACCGCATGACCAGGGGCGGGGCGGTGCGGTGCGGGCGCGGCCCGTCCGATCCCCGCCACCGCCTCGACCCGTTCACGGCCGGTCCCCTCTCGCAGCGCCCGGATGGACCGGGCCTCCAGATCGTACGGTCGGGAATGGACCGGAATCGGTGATTCCTCGCATTGGGCGGTGGGGCCCGCCCGCGGAGGGTGCGTCCGCGAGCGGGCCGGTCGGTCAGCCGCGCGGTTCCGTTCCGGCCCTGCGGCGCCTGGCGAGGACGATCATGCCGAGGCCGAGCAGCAGGAGCGCCGCGGCGGCCTTGGCGAGGTCGGCCGTGTCGGCGCCGGTGACGGTCAGGCCCGGTTCGTCGGCGGTCCAGGTGTTGGTGATGACCGCGTCCTGGCAGGTCGCCTCGTCGCAGGCGGCCACGGTGAACTCGGCGGTGTCGGCGCCGTCGATGAGGATCGCGGTGGTCTCGGCGCCGCCGTCTCCGGTCTCGGTGAGCGTGCACTCGGCCCCGGCGGGCAGGTCGGTGTAGGCGGCCTGCCCGGCGCCGGTGACGGTCCGGGTCGCGCCGCCGGGGACGTCGACGGCGACGGTCTCGCCGTCGACGTCGGCGACGCAGGCGAGCGTGAACTCGAAGTCGTCGCCGTCGTGGTCGTCGGCGCCGGTCCCGGCCAGGTCCTTGGCGACCGTGAGGCCGCCGGTGTCGAAGCGGTTGGTGACGGTCAGTTCGGCCTGGTCGCGGAACGGGATCGTCGCCGTCTCGGCGCTGACGGTGACCTCGGTGGCACCGCCGGTCCCGGTCTCGGTCGCGGTGCAGACCGAGCCGGTCGGCAGGCCTTCGTAGACGGCCGGTTCGTCCACGCCGAACTCGCGGGTCGCGCCGTCGGGGACCGGCACGGTCACCGTGCCCTCGCCGGTGTCGAACACGCAGTCGAGCGTGACCTCGAAGGGCCCGGCGCCGTACAGGTCGGCGCCGTCGCCGGTGACCTCCTTGACGACTTCGAGCGAGCCGGAGGAGAGCACGTTCACCGCGTGCAGCGTCACCGGCGCGTCGGAGTCGACGGTGACCTGGCGCGGCAGGACGATCGCGAAGGTGGCGCCGCCGGTGCCGGTCTCCATCGCGGAGCACGCGGCCCCTTCGGGCAGGTCGTCGATCTCGGCCTCCATCGGCGAGGTGCCGCCGAGGACCACTTCGCCCTGCCAGACGGTGCGGGTGCCCGACTCGTCGTCGAGGGTGCAGAGCACCTGGATCGTGAAGGGGCCCGGGGTGACCGGGCCGGTGCCGGAGCCGAACACGTGCTTGCGCAGGACGAGCGAGCCGGTGCCGAACGTGTTCGTGAGGTCGGCGGTGTTGGTCGGCAGGTCGTCGCCGTTCTGCTTCAGGACGATCGAGGCCGAACCGCCGTCCACGACGACCGGGTCCTCCCCGGCCCGGTCGGTGGTGACGGTGATGCCGTCGGCACCCTTGTCGTCGGTCTCGGTGACGGTGCACTCGGCGCCGGCCGGGAGGCCGGTGAAGACGACCTCCTCGCCGCCGTCGAGTTCGGCGGTCATCGGGTCGTCGGGGCCGTAGCCGTCGGCGTAGACGGCCTCGCCGAGGTAGGTGCATTCGACTTCGATCGTGAACGGGCCGTAGGGGATCGGCTCACCGTCCTGGTCGACCGCGGCGGAGTCGAGGTCCTTGGAGACGGTGAGTCCTGCCAGCGCGTAGGTGTTGGTGGCGGTGATGAGGAGCGGGTCCTCGTCGTCGCGCACGACGGTGACGGTGGTGGCCTCGAAGTCGGTGGCGCCGTTGGCGTCGTCCTCGGTGACGGTGCACTCGGCGCCGTACGGCAGGTCTTCGACGACGACGGTCTCACCGGCGGTCACGGTCTGGGTGGCCTTGTCCCCCAGCGGGACGTCGGCCTCCACACGGGTGCCGATCGCCGAGCGGCACTCCAGGTGCAGCGTGAACGAGTCGGGCGCGTAGGCCGCGCCGTCACCGGCGACCTCCTTGGTGATCGCAAGGTGCCCGGTGGCGAGGGCGACGCCGACGCGCTGGCCCTCGGTCAGGGGCAGTTGGCTGAACTGCTCAGTGGCGCTTGCGGTCTCGCCGCCGACCGAGGCCGAGTTCCATGCGATCGTGTCCGGGCCCTCGGCGGGCGAGAACGCGGGCGCGGTCATGATGAACTCGAAGCCGATCTTCGACAGCGGTTCGAAGAGCGATTCGTCGGGGAAGGTCGCCTCGTAGCGGAGGGCGGTCACGCTCTCCAGGATCTCGTCGGTGAACGCCGGGCCGCCGCTCTGCGGAAAGAGCGTCCACGAGCCGTCCGGGCAGTCCTCGACCGCGACCTGGGTGCACTGGGTCGCATCGGCGGTCCAATACAGGCGGGTCACGGTGCCGTCCGGGACGGCCGTGGTCAGGCGCGCGGTGCCCTCGAAGAGCGGGCGCCATTCGGAGCCGCGCGGGTTGTCGTTGATGGCGCCGGTGTCGCCGGGCGTCGGCAGCTGGTCGAAGCCGACGACCTCCTTGAGGCCGAGGTTGCCGGTGTTGGTGGCCTCGAAGCGCCAGACGTGGTCGCCGCCGGGCTTGAGGATCGGGACGCACGGCGAGACGAAGAAGCCGTCGCCGTTGGGCGCGCATTCCTCGGCGGGCGTGTCCGCGTCGACCGACAGTTCGCCGAGTTCGTCGTCCTCGGCACGAACGGACTTGACCGAGCGGATCGAGGCCGAGGACGCGACGGTCACCGACGAGGCGGCCTGGCATTCGCCGGTGGCCGCGTCGAGGGTGCCGTCGCATTCGTCCCACGGGCGGTCGCCGGTGACGCCCGCGGTGTTCTGGACGACGGTGCCGCCCGCGACGCCGGGTCGGACCATGAGCTGGATCGTGATCGTGTAGACCTGGCCCACTTCGAGGACCGTGCCCGCCGGGAAGGAGAAGTCGATCTCCTCCACGTCGCCGGTGATGTCGGTCGTGACCTCCGCGGCGTCGGTCGGCATCGCCGGACCCGAGGCCGGATCGGGGGCGGCGCCGTCGAGCGCGTACGTGAAGGCGCCTTCGCCGCCCGGGTTCGCCTGGGGGTCGAAGGTGAGCTGCGCGCCGGTCGCGTCGGTCGGCATGACGTCGCGGATCACCGGGTCCACGATGGCCCGGTCACCGGTGTTGGTGACCTGGATCGTGTACGGGTACACCGTCGACGGCGGCTTCGCGCCGCCGTCCACCGCGCCGTCGGCGAGCTTGACGATCTCGACGGCGTTCTTCGAGTGGCGGTAGAGGACGGTGGCCTGGGCGGTGTCGGTGGCGCTCACCGGTTCGCCGTCCACGATGACGGCGCCCTTGACGATGACGTCGACGTTGTTGGTGGCGACGCCTGCGGCGGTCTCGCCAGGAGCGGGGGCGTTGCCGGTCAGGTCGGTCAGGACCGGGCCGCCGGTGCGCAGTTCGTCGCGGCGGACGAGTTCGATCGGCACGGCCTGGAGCGGCGTGGCCGGGTTCTCCCAGATGGCGCCGTCCTCACGCGTGAAGGTGAAGCGCAGGCCTTGGACGTCGGCGGCGTTCACGCCGTCCGGCAGTGCGAGGGACGTGGCGGGCTGGCCGTTCGTCCAGGCGCCGCCGGTGACGGTGACGCCGGAGCCGGTGTCGGTGAAGGTGCCGCCGGTGAAGGCGTCGACCTGCACGCGGTCGATGGGCGCGGTGAAGGAGAAGTCGCCGAAGCCGGAGAAGTCGTACTGGTTCCACAGCAGCGGCTCATCGTCGGTGAGCGTCATCAGGTTCGTGCGGGTCGAGCCGCCGGGCTGACCGGTGATCGTCATCGTGACCGGGCCGTGCGAGGGCTCGGTGATCGAGGTCGGGTCGAAGGACTTGCCCGCGGTGACGGAGATGTCGATGCCCGCGAGCGTGATCGTGTCGTCGTCCACGGCGGTCGGCGTGTCCTCGTCGGTGCCGCCGAGGTCGCGGACCTCGGCTTGCGCGTCGTTGGCGACCGGCGAGTCGGCGGTGGTGACCGCCGCGCCGCCGTCGCGGTGGGTCGCGCGCAGGCGCAGGTCGAGCTCCACCGTGGAGGTCGCCCCGGCCTCGATGCGGCCGGTGTGGGCCACGGTGATCCCGACGGCGTCCGCGAGGTCGGCTTCGGTGAGGGCCAGCGCGTCTTCGACGGAGTAGTCGGTGGTGCCGGCGGCGGTGGTGATCGTGACCGTCGTGCCGGTCGCGCCCTCGGGGATGGAGATCGAGACGATCTGCTTGAGGTCGAACACGTCGAACGGGTCGTCGTTGAGCGGATCGGTGATGGTCAGGGAGTCGACGTTGGCGGCAGTGCGGTTGGTGGCGGTGATCGAGACGCGGCCGGACGGGTAGGCGTCGGGGTCGGTGCCCGTGGGCGGGATGCCGAGCGGGCCGCCGGTCCAGTCCTTGGAGATGCCGACGTTGAGCGGGACGTCGACGATGAGGACGCCGTCGGTGTCGGTGTCGCGGACGACTTCAGTGCCGTCCTTGTAGCCGGTGGCACCTGCGGTGTCGTTGACGAGGCCGGGCGATCCGGCGTTGTAGTCGCGGCTGCCGAGGACCGGGTCCGGGTCGGTCTGGGGGTCGCGGACCTCGTCGCGGACCTGGAAGGTGAGGCGCAGGGTGCGGTCGTCGCCGCTGGAGCGGGTGACGCCGTCGCCGACCTGCGGGAGGGTCGGGTCGGTGCCGATGCGGTCGGCGCGGGTCGGGCTCTCGATGAAGACGAGGCGCACGCTCTCGGTCGTGGCGCGCTCGGTGTCGGAGAGCGTGTAGCCGGGGAAGGTCCCGTCGCAGGCGCCGGGGCACGGGTCGCTCGCGGCGCGGACCCAGGCGGTGCCGTTCCACAGTTCGACGCGGGCGACGGCGTCGTACGTGAGCCAGGGGTCGTCGGCGGCGGTGATCGCGTCGATCGAGACGAGGTCGAAGGCGTTGTAGAAGCTGTCGTCGATCGGGATCGTCGGGTCGGCGACGTCGGAGAGGATCACCTGGTCGAGGCCGGAGTAGCCGCCGGTGGACCAGTGGAGTTCGGCGTCGATCTGGTCGCCGGAGCGGGCGATCACGGTGTTGCCGGAGCCGGGCGTGGGTTCGAGGAAGTTCTTCTCGATGAGGTCGCCGGTGCCGTCGGTGGGGACCTTGTTGATCTGGACGTCGGCGCAGGCCGGGTCGGAGGCGTCGGCGACGTCTCCCACGGAGGCGTTCGAGGAGGCGCAGTCGGTGACGAGCGTGTCGAAGCCGGTGGCGTCGCCGGTGCCGTCGCGCTTCTGGTCACGAAGGGCCGCTTGGAAGTTCGGCTGCACGGAGGTGCCGGGCGCGAAGCCGTCGGGGTCGTGGTAGTCGAACTTGAGGCCTTGGACGTCGAGGTCGGCGGGGATCGGGAGGTTCACGATCGCGGCGCCCTCGATGGCTTCGGCGCCGGGCAGGACGACCCATTCGGTGCCGTCCCAGTAGGAGATGGTGAGGGTCGCCCCGGCGGGGACGGCGGTCTGGGTGATCGCGGTGGCGTCGAAGCTGTTCCAGAACGGGTCGGGGTCGGGGTCCGGCGGCACGGTGGACGGGTCCTGGACGATGAGGTGCGTGGCGTCGGTGGTGGAGGCCGGGAAGTCCTCGATCTGCGCGGGCAGCTGGACGACGACCTTCTCCCCCGGGACCGAGTTGATTTCGGTCGGGCTGATGCGCTTCTCCATGTCGACCGCGAGGCGGGCGGCGAGGGTGGTGAGCGTGTCGGAGGCGGTCGCGGTGCCGGTGTCGTCGCCTTCGGCGACCTCCACGAGGACCTGGTTGTCGTGGACGACCTCCTCTTCGGTCTGGTCGGGGTCGGTGTCCACCGTGAACGGGATCGTGGCCTGGGCGCCGGAGGCGATGTCGCCGGTGAACACGACGGTGAAGCCGGTGACCGTGGCGCCGTCCGCGGGCGCGGGCAGGGTGTCCGGGCCCGTGGCGTCGAGGGTGTCGGAGGTGCCGTCGTCGTAGGTGTAGGTGACCGTGGCGGCGGTGGCGCCGGAGGGCCAGACGACGCCGTCGGTGAAGCCGGTGAAGGTGAGGCCGTTCTCGAACGGGTTGTCGGTGGACGGGTCGGGTTCGGTGATGGTCATGGTGTCGACGGGCGTGCCGGCGTTCGTGCCGGTGAGGGTGACCGTGGACGGGGCGCCCGCGGCTACCGGGTCGGGGTCGAAGGACTTCCCGGCGGCGGCGGTGATGTCGAGCGGGATGATCGTGTAGTCCGCGGAGGCCTCGTCGGAGGCGGTGTCGCCTTCGGCGGCGACCTCGGCGGTCACGGTGTTGTTCACGACGGTCTGGGCGTCGATGTCGCTCACGTCGTCGCGGTGGACGAGGTCCAGTTCGACCGAGGCGCTGCCGCCCGCGGGGATCGGGTCGCCCGCGGCGTTCGTGAAGGTGAGGCGGACGCCGCGCACGTCGTCGGGGTCCACGCCTGCGGGCAGCACGGCGGTGGCGCCGGGCGTGCCCGGAACCCACGCACCGTCGACCCACACGTCCACTTGGACCTGGTCGGCGCCTTCGGGGAAGGTGACGGCGCCGAAGCCGGTGACGGCGAGGTGGTCGAAGGGGTTGGGGCTCGCGGACGGGTCGGTCGGGTCGGTGAGGACGAGCTGCTCGACGTCGCCGTTGGACTGGTCGGCGGCGGTGATCGTGGCGGTGGTGGGGGTGCCGGGGCGGGCGACGGCCTCGGTCGGGTCGAAGGACTTCCCGGCCTCGACGGCGAGGTCGAGCGGGACCTGCGGGGTGACGTCGACGCTGTCTTCCACTGTGGTGGCGTCGTCGCCGGCGAACTCGGCGGTGTTGGTGACGGGGATGCCGTCGGCCGAGTGCGGGAGGTCGGGGTCGGCCCTGACGAGGACTTGGATCTGGGCGGTCGTGGCGGGGAGCATCCCGACCGCGCCCGGCGGGCTCGACAGCTCCTCGGTGAAGGTCACGGTGATGTTCTGGCCGTCGGCCGAGGCGTCGGCGGCGGCGCCGCTGACGGTGGGGGTGCCCTGCACGATGAACTCGGCCGGGATCGCGTCGGTGACGACCGCGTTCGCGCAGCCCGCGCCGAAGGTCGTGCAGCCCACGGTGATCGTGTAGGTGAACGTCTCTCCGGGTTGGACGGTCTCAACGGAGGCGGTCTTCTGGACGCTGAGCGTCGCGGGCTCCTGCGCGTACACCGGGGCGGGGCTCAGGACGGACATCATCATGACCAGCGCGACCGTGACCAGCACGGACGCCTTCCACCTGACAGACCGCATCGGCACCCCCGCGCATCGACCACAGTGCCCGAAGGACGGGCACGACCCCGCGCACGGTATCACCCGAAGTGACGATATGACTCCATTATGTGGCGTCGGGGCGGCCGGGGCGGGCGAGGTGGAGGTGGCGGTCGGCGAGGCCGATGGTGAGCTGCTGGCCCCAGGTGACGTCGAGGCGGTCGGATTCGACGCCGTCGGCGAAGACGACGAGGCGTTCGCTCTCGCAGACGAGCCGCAGGCGCTCGCCGGTGGCGAGGGCGCCCGCGGTGAGTTCGGTGCCGGTGGCGGGCGAGGGCCAGGCCTCGCGGACGAACCAGGACAGGGCCGGTTCTTCGGGTGCCGGGAGCGCGGCGGCGAGGCCGCGTTCGGCGGCCACGGAGGCGCTCCAGCCGGTGGCGCCGGTCCCGGTGCCGATGAGGACGCCCGAGGAGGACTGGCGTTCGGCGCGGCCGTCCGCGTCGATGAGGCGGTAGCGGGCGGACTGGTGGCCGCTGTGCCCGGCGTAGATCTCGTTGAGGCCCGAGAGCTCCTGGCCGTCGTCGAGGCGGGCGGTGACCATCGTGAGGCGCCGGATCGCGGCGGTCCCGGCGGCGACCGCCCGGAGCGCCGCGGCGGCGACCTCCGGGCGGAAGCGCATGAGGACGCCGGGGTTGCGGCCCGGCTCGGGGTCGACGCCGACGACCGGTTGGCCGTCGAGGTACTTGGCGAGGTTGGCGACCAGGCCGTCCTGGCCGACCGCGACGACGAGGTCTTCGGGGGCGAAGAGGAACCGGGGCAGGTCCTCGCGGTCGACGCGGCCGCGGCGCCAGTCCGCCGGGATCGCCGCGTCGACGGCGGTGAGGGCGGCCTGGAGCGCCTCGTGGCGGGCGGTGACCTCGTCCAGGTCGCGTCCGCGCTGGCGCAGGTAGTGGTCGGCGGCGGGGCGGGTGCCGTGGCGGACCAGGAGTTCGTCGAGTTCGCTACGGCGGCTGACGACCACGACGCGCGGTGCGAGGGTCGTGCTCATCGCTGGCCGTCGGCGAGGCGGGTGAGGGCGCCGCTGAGGAGGTCGGGGGTGATGGTGAGCTGGCCGATCTCGGGGAGCTGCCCGGCGAGTTCGCGCATGGCGAGGGCCTGGAGGATCGCGGGCGGCAGGTCGCTGTAGGCGGCCATGCGGGCGGCCTCGGCTTCGGCTTCGGCGGCGCCCACGGCGCGGACGCGGTCGGCCTGGGCGGCGGCGAGGGTGCGCTCCTTCTCGGCTTCGCCCTGGGCGGTGGCGAGGCCGGCGGCGGCGTCGAGTTCGGCGCGGCGGCGGTCGTTGGCGCCCTTCTGCTCCACGAGCTGCTGTTCGCGGCGGGCGAGTTCGATCTTGTTCTGGAGTTCGTTCTCGGCGATGGCCCGCTCGCGTTCGACGGCCTGGGCGCGGCGGGCGTAGGTGGCCTTGTCGGCGTCCTGCTGGACGGCCTCGCGGGTGGGGGTCTGAAGCGAGCGTTCGAGTTCGGGTTCGGGGCGGATGGCGACGACGCGGGCGCTGACGACGGCCACGCCGATGTCGCCGAGTCGGGGGTCGTCGGCGAGGGCGGCGGCGACGGCCTCGCGGATCTGGGTGAGGCCGAGGGTGAGCGCCTCGGCGAGGGGCAGGCGGGTGAGCAGGTCGAGGGCGGGCTGCTGGGCGAGCTCGGTGAGGAGCGTGGCGACCTGGTCGAGGGGGCGGGCGCGGGGGCGTCCCTTGTAGGGGTCGACCGAGAAGTCCAGGCGGGTCGAGGCCAGCGCGGGGTCGGCGATCCGGTAGGTGACGGTGGCCTGGACGGTGACGTCCGAGAAGTCGGCGGTGCGGGCGTGGAAGAGCAGGGGCAGTTCGCGGTCGTCCACGGGGACCTCCGAGAGGACGGCGACCAGGGGGCGGTACCAGAACGACTGGCCCGTGCCCTCCTTGCAGAGTCGGCCGCGCTTCTGGTAGCGGACCCAGGCGGTGGGGGCGCCGCGGAGGTGGCGCAGGAACAGCAGTCGGGTTACGTCGGCCATGGGGTGGCTCCTTTTCTCGTCAGTACGACGATAACCGGGATGGTAGATTATCGTCAAGGTGGTGATAATGAATTATCCGGTGTTCGCCGTCACGGTCGACCTCGTGGTGCTGACGGTACGCGGCGACGAGTTGTGCGTGCTGCTGGTGCGGCGCGGATGCGAGCCCCACCTCGGCGAATGGGCGCTGCCGGGCGGCTTCGTCCTCGCCGACGAGGACCTGGCCGCCGCCGCGCGGCGCGAGCTGGCAGAGGAGACGGGCCTCGCCGGACCCGGGGGCCATCTGGAGCAGCTCGCGAGTTACGGTGCGCCCGAGAGAGATCCGCGTGGGCGCGTGGTCACCGTCGCCTACCTGGCGCTGCTGCCGGACCTGCCGGTGCCGAAAGCGGGCACCGACGCGGCCGAGGCCGAGTGGCGGCCGGTCGGCGAGCGGCGCCTGGCCTTCGACCACGACCGCATCCTGGCCGACGGGGTCGAACGGGCCCGCTCGAAGCTGGAGTACACGCCGCTGGCGACCGCGTTCTGCCCGCCCGAGTTCACGATCGCGGCGCTGCGGCAGGTCTACGAGGCGGTCTGGGGCGAGACGATCGACCCGCGGAACTTCCACCGCAAGGCGACCACCGCGCCCGGGTTCGTCTCCCCCACCGGCGACTCGACCGGAGGCGGTCCGGGCCGCCCGGCGAAGCTGTTCCGGCGCGGATCGGCGACCCTGCTGAACCCGCCGATCCTGCGCCGCGGCGGCGTCTGAGGGCCGGGCGCGCGGCGCTTCGCACGGAGGCGGCGTCGAGGCTCGCGACGGCAGGTTGAACCGATTCAATCACGCAGTGGCAGGTCCGCGCCGTGACCCGACCGCGCAGGCCTCGAACTTTGCACTCAGATGCCTTGCGCTGCAACGGTATTGATGGAGCCGATCCCGCGATCTCCTTTGGACTCGGCCGAGCCGACGATCACGAGGTCGAATCGGGTGCGTAACACCCTGATTACGGTCTTTACGTGGAACCCCGCCCCCGGATTGACGAACAGTTGATCGTTAACTATTGTGTCAATCACATTTGAATCCTTTCAAATTCTGGTTACCGTAGTGCCTCCCCCTCAGGGGCACCGCGGACGAGCGGTCGGCGACGCCGACCGCATGCATCAACGAAGATGTGGAGCACACGCATGACGACGCTGGAGTCCCCCCGCGGACCCGCCGCCCCCGAAGGCCCCGCCAAGGGCGCCTCGCGGGTCGAGCGCTGGTACGGCTGGGTCGACGCCGTCGCGTACGTCGGCCTCCTCAACCTTCTCGTGATCGCCTTCACCGTCGCGGGCGGCGTCGTCGCCGGATGGGCGCCAGCGCTCGCCGCCGCCACGGCCTGCAGCCGGGCCCGGCTGCGCGGGGACGTGCAGCGGGTCGTGCGCGACTTCGCCTCGCGGTGGCGGCGCCAGTTCGTCCACGCCAACCTCCTCGCCGCGCCCTCGGCCGCCGTGCTGCTGTGCCTGGGGCTCAACCTGATCGCGCTCACCGACCGGCCCGGGACGGGCTGGCTGCGGGCCGCGCTCGTGGCGGCCGCGGCGGTGGGCGTCGCGCACCTCGTGCTGGTGCTGACGATGGACGCCCACTACGAGCTGCGGCGCGGGCGGTGCATCCGCCTGGCCTGGTCGTTCCTCGTCCGGTTCCCCGGGGCGCCGCTCCTGCTCGTCGCCACGACCGCGCTCGTCGTCGCGGCCACCGCCTTCGTGCCCGGGCTGCTGCCCGTGCTCGCGATCGGCGCGTGGGTGCACCTGTGCACCGCACTCTGCCTGTCCTTCTACGCCGCGAACGACCGGAACCTCCCGGCCGCGACCTGACCGAGCCGGCGACCCCGCCGGCGTGACCGACAACCGAAGAAATCCCCTTCGAAAGGACCCCGATGAGATCCAGAAAGCGCATACCAGTCGCGATCCTCGCCGTGGGCAGCCTCGCGCTGACCGCGACCGCCTGCTCCGACGACGGCGCCGGCAGCGCCGAGCCGCTGGAGTCCCTCGACATCATGGCGCCGTTCTTCTCCGCCGTCCCGCCGGAGGAGGACGACCCGATCGACGCCGCGCTCAGCGAGCTGGCCGGACTCGACATCAGCGTCCAGTGGGTGCCCAACACCGACTACGGCGCCAAGACCAACACCGTGCTCGCCGGGGACGACATCCCCGACGTCATGGTCATCCAGGGCAAGGACCAGGCGTTCGTGCAGACCGCCGAGGCAGGCGGGTTCTGGGACCTCACCGAGTACCTCGCCTCGGGCGACTACCCGAACCTCGTCACCGAGAACCCCGAGGTCCAGGAGGCCTCCAGCGTCAACGGCAAGGTCTACGGCGTCTACCGCGCCCGCGACGTCATCCGCTCCAGCGTCATCCTCCGCCAGGACTGGCTCGACAACCTCGGGCTCGAACTGCCCGAGACCACCGACGACCTCTACGAGATCGCCCGCGCCTTCACCGAGGACGACCCCGACGGCAACGGCGAGGACGACACCTACGGGATGATCAATCCCATGTGGGGCGGCATCGGCAACGGCAGCCCGTACGACGCCATCGAGGTCTGGCACGGCTCGGGCAACCTGTGGACCGAGGAGGGCGGCGCGCTCGTCCCGGCCTTCACCACCCCCGAGTGGAGCCAGGCGCTGGAGTACGAGCGCGACCTGGTCTCCAACGGGTACGTCAACGCCGACTACGCCACGATGGACCCCGCCACCTGGAACGAGCCGTTCCTCAACGGCGAGGGCGGCATCATCCTCGACGTCCAGTCCCGCGCCGCCCAGCTCGTGGGCCTGTTCAAGGAGCAGGACCCCGACAACTTCGACAAGTACGTCGGCCTCGCGGGCCAGCTCGAAGGCCCCAACGGCACCTTCGCGATGCCCACCGCCGGGTACTCCGGTTTCCTCGCCGTGCCCCGCGCGGGCGTGCAGACCGAAGAGCAGCTCAAGCAGGTCCTCACGGCCCTCAACGAGCTCAACACCACCGAGGCGCAGAACCTCATGAACCACGGCATCGAGGGCGACAACTTCACCGTCGAGGACGGCGTGGCCGTGTTCGACACCTCGAAGCAGGACTTCACCGACCAGGTCACCGGGGCCTGGGCGCAGCTGGGCATGAACGTCGCCGGCTACAACGCCTACCCGCTCCAGCAGCCGACCGAATACGACCAGGCGCTCTACCAGCTCCGGCTCGACCTCCAGGCCGAAGACCTCGCCAACGCCGTGTTCAACCCCGCCGCGGGCTTCGTCTCGCCGACGTACACCACCAACGGCGCGCAGCTCGACACCATCATCGCCGACGCCCGCATCCAGTACATCGCGGGCCAGATCGACGAGGCCGGCCTCCAGGCCGCCATCGACAACTGGCACGCCAGCGGCGGTGACGAGGTCACCCAGGAGATCAACGACCTCTACGCCGAACTGAACTGACCCTCCGTGCGGGGCCGGCCGGCCGTCGGTCCGGTCGGTCCCGCACGCCGAACCCCAAGGAGACTGCGATGACGACCGTCCTGGAGGTCGACCGCGAACCGGGCGCGCCCCCCTCGCGGACCCCTGCCCGCCGACGGCGCCTGTGGACCGACGCGGTCCGCTACCGGTGGCTGTTCCTGCTGATGCTGCCCGGCGTCCTGTACTTCGTCCTCTTCCGGTTCTGGCCCATGTACGGCGCCCGGATCGCCTTCAAGAACTACATCCCGTTCCTCGGCATCGACGGCAGCGAATGGGTCGGCCTGACCCACTTCCGGGAGTTCCTCTCCAACCCCGACTTCCCGCGCCTGCTGGAGAACACCCTCATCCTCGCGGGCCTGAGCCTGTTCATCGCGTTCCCGCTCACGATCGTGCTCGCGCTGCTGCTCAACGAGCTGCGCCTCCAGATCCTCAAGCGCACCGTCCAGACCCTGGTGTACATCCCCCACTTCCTGTCGTGGACCGTGGTCGTCTCGATCACCGCGCTGCTCTTCGCGATCGGGAACGGGCCGCTGTGGACGTTCCTCGGGTGGGCGTTCGGCACCGACGCGAACTTCCTCGCCGACCCCGACTGGTTCCGGCCGCTCATCCTCATGCAGGAGGTCTGGAAGAACACCGGCTGGGGCACCATCATCTTCCTCGCCGCGCTCGCGGGCGTCGACCAGGAGCAGTACGAGGCCGCCGTCATCGACGGCGCGGGCCGGTGGCAGCGCGTCTGGCACATCACCATCCCCTCGATCCTCCCCACGATCGTGGTCCTGCTCATCCTCCAGACCGGACAGATCCTCAACACCGGCTTCGAGCAGATCTACCTCATGTCGAACTCGCTCAACCGCACCGTCGCCGACGTCTTCGACACGTACGTGTACTTCGCGGGCATCGAGCAGGGCGCCTACAGCTACTCCACGGCGGTGGGCCTGTTCAAGGCCATCGTCGGGCTCGTGCTCATCTTCGGCACCAACTGGCTCGCCAAGCGCTTCAACCAGCAGGGGATCTTCTGATGAACGCCACGAACCACAAGCGGTTCAACACCCGCGCCGGACGCGTCTTCGACGTCTTCAACGTCCTCCTGCTGACCGGCGTGGGCCTCATCGCGATCCTGCCGTTCGTGTACGTGCTCGCCGGGTCGTTCGCGACCGAACTGGAGATCACGACCAGGCCGTTCTTCGTGTGGCCCAACGAGTTCACCACGACCTCGTACGAGTCGATCCTGTCCTCGGACGTGATCGTGCGGGCGTTCGCCACCACGATCGCCGTCACCGTCGTCGGGACGTTCGTGCAGCTGGCGCTCACCGCGCTCATGGCGTACCCGCTCTCGAAAGTCGACCTGCCGGGGCGGCGCACGATCCTCAGCCTCGTCGTCTTCACGATGGTGTTCAGCGCGGGCATGATCCCGACGTTCCTCGTGGTCAAGGACCTGGGCCTGCTCGACTCGTACTGGTCGCTCATCCTGCCGATGGCGATCAACCCGTTCAGCCTCATCATCATCAAGAACTTCTTCCAGCAGCTCCCGCAGGAGCTGGAGGAGTCGGCGAAGATCGACGGCGCCAACGAGCTCCAGGTCCTGCGCCACGTCGTGATCCCGCTGTCCAAGCCGGTCCTGGCGACGTTCGCGCTGTTCTACGCCGTGGGCATCTGGAACGACTACCTCTCGCCGCTGCTGTACCTCAGCGACACGAGCAAGTGGACGCTCCAGATGATCCTGCGCCAGGTGACGGCCGCCGCGTCGCTCTCCGCCGAGGAGATGTCCTCCGACGTGCCGCCGCCCGCCCAGGGCATCAAGTTCGCCGTGGTCATCATCGCGACGATCCCGGTGCTCCTGGCCTACCCGTTCCTCCAGAAACACTTCGCGAAAGGCATGCTCATCGGGAGCGTGAAGGGCTGATGACGATCCACCTCGCGGGCGACTCCACGGTCGCCCCCACCGACGGCGGCGCCACCTCCGGCCGCCCCGACCTGCCGCTCCTCGGCTGGGGCGACGAACTCGGCCGGTTCATGGACGAGGACGTGCGCAACCACGCCAAGGGCGGCGCCACCACCGAGTCCTTCCGGGAGGAAGGACTGTGGGACTCACTCGCCGGGGAACTGGCGGCGGGCGACACCGTCGTAATCCAGTTCGGGCACAACGACCAGAAGCAGCCCGAGACCCTCTCCTCGGGCGGCGGCTACCGGGAGCGGATCACCGCGTTCGTCGCCGAGGTCAGAGCGGCCGGGGCCGTCCCGGTGCTCGCGACCAGCGTCGAACGCCGCATGTTCGAGGACGGCGCGCTCAGGTACTCGCACGGGCCCTACCCGGCCGAGGTCCGCTCGCTCGGACGCGCGCTCGACGTCCCCGTCGTCGACCTCACCGTGTTCACGCGCTGGCTCTACACGTGGCTCGGCGAGGGCGAATCGGCCGCGCTGTTCGTCCACGGGGCCGCCGCCGCGATCGGCGCGGAGGTGGACGAGAAGCTCGGGAACGACAACACGCACTACACGACCGCGGGCGCAGCGGCCGTCGCCAGGTTCGTCGCCGAGGAGCTCAAGGCCCTGCGCGGCGTCGGCGACGACGAAGAGCCGCTTGGAAAGTGGATGGTCCGGCCTTGAGCGCCTACCGCAATCCGCTCGCCGCCCCGGCGGACCTCGACGGCTGGACCGCCGAGGGGCCCGCCGGGGTCCGGCACACGGACGGCGGCACGGTGCTGTCGAGCACCGCGGACGAGGCGGCGCTGACCGCCGCCGGACGCGGCGACCACGCCCACTTCACGTACTGGTGCCCCGAGGTGTTCGGGCCCGACCTCGCGGTCGAGTGGGACTTCAAGCCGCTCGCGGGCGAAGGGCTCGCCATGCTCTTCTTCGCCGCGGCCGGCACCGGCGGCAGGGACCTCTTCGACCCGTCCCTGGCGCCGCGCACCGGGTACTACCCGCAGTACCACTCCGGGGACGTCGCGGCGCTCCACGTCTCCTACCTGCGCCGCAAATGGCCCGCCGAGCGGCGCTTCCGCACCTGCAACCTCCGCAAAAGCCCAGGTTTCCACCTGGTGGCCCAGGGCGCCGACCCGCTCCCAGGGCCCGAGGACGCCGAGGGCCACTACCGCGTCCGCGTCGTCAAGCGCGGCGCCGACGTGTCCTTCGCGATCGACGGCCTCACCCTCTTCACCTTCCACGACGACGAGCCGCTCGGCGCGGGGCGCATCGGATTCCGGCAGATGTCGCCCCTCGTCGCCCACTACCGCAACCTCGAGGTGACCGAACTCCCATGACCGCTGAAACCACCACTGTGGACGTACCGCTCCGCTGGCTCGACGACGCCGCGCCCGACCTCGCCGCCGGAGGCGTCACCTGCGGCGTCCCGCTCCCCGCCGGAGCCGTGCGCGACGCCGGGGACCTCGCCGTCCACGACGGCGACGGCGCGCCCGTGCCCGCGCAGACCTGGCCGCTCGCACTGTGGCCCGACGGCAGCGTGAAGTGGGCGGGGGTGGCGCTCGGCAACGGCGAGCCCGCCGAGGGCTACCGGGTGGTCCGCGGCCCGGCCGCCGCAGCGGCAGTGCGCGTCACCGTGACCGCCGTGGACGGCGGGTACGCCGTCGACACCGGCGCGGGCACCACCGTCGTCGCCGACTCCGGGCCCGAGTTCATCCGGTCGATGCGCGTCGGCGGGAACGAGGTCGCCACCGGCGGCAGGCTCGTCTCCAGCAGGCAGGACCATCCCGAACCGGACGTGCACGGCCGCGTCCACGCGACCGGCCACGTCACGGGCTGCGCAGTGGAGCAGGACGGGCCGCTCCGCGCGGTCCTGCGCGTCGAAGGCGTCCACCGCGACGACACCGGCCGCGCATGGCTGCCGTTCACCGTGCGGCTCGTCTTCGCCGCGGGCGCACCGACGTTCAAACTCGTGCACTCCTTCGTGTTCGACGGCGACCCCGAACGCGACTTCCTCTCCTCGCTCGGCGTCGAGTTCACCGTGCCGCTGCGCGCGGCATGGCAGGACCGGCACGTGCGCATCGCCGGCGCCGAGGGCGGGTTCCTCCGTGAAGCCGTGCGCGGCCTCACCGGGATGCGCCGCGACCCCGGCGCCGCCGTCCGCGAGGCCCAGATGGACGGCCGCGCCACTCCCCCGGCCGACACCTGGGAGCGCGGCGTCGGCGACCTCTCCCGCTGGATTCCCGCCTGGGACGACTACTCGCTGCGCCAGCTCAGCGCCAACGGCTACACCCTCCACAAGCGCACCGCTCCCGACCGGCCCTGGATCGACGTCGCCCAGGGCACCCGCGCCGACGGCCTCGCCTACGTCGGCGACACCGGCGGCGGACTCGCCGTGGGGCTCAACGGGTTCTGGCAGTCCCACCCCACCGGGATCGACGTGCGCGGCGCCGCGGGCGACGCCGCCACCCTCGCGACCTGGCTGTGGTCCCCCGAATCCGCCCCGATGGACCTGCGGTTCTACCACGACGGCCTCGGCCAGGAGACCTACGCCGACCAGCTCGACGCCCTCGAGATCACCTACGAGGACTACGAACCCGGCTTCGGCACCGCGCACGGCATCGGCCGCACCCACGAGCTGACCGTGACCCCGTTCGCCGCCACGCCCCCGGTCGAGGAGCTCGCGCGGATCACCAGGGCCACCGTCACGCGGCCGCAGCTGACGCCTACTCCCGAAGCGCTGCAAGGGATGCTCGGCGACTGGGACCTCCCCGACCGCACCGACCCGCACCGCGCCGCCCTGGAGGACCGCGTCTCGTTCCTCCTCGACTTCTACGTCGGCCAGGTCGAACAGCGCTCCTGGTACGGGTTCTGGAACTACGGCGACGTCATGCACGCCTACGACACCGACCGCCACACCTGGCGCTACGACGTCGGCGGCTACGCCTGGGACAACTCCGAACTCTCCCCCGACCTGTGGCTGTGGACCTCGTTCCTGCGCACCGGCCGCGCCGACGTGTACCGCCTCGCCGAACGCATGACCCGCCACACCGGCGACGTCGACGTCTACCACGCCGGGCCCTGGCAGGGCCTCGGCACCAGGCACAACGTGCAGCACTGGGGTTGCAGCGCAAAGCAGCTGCGCATCTCCACGCCCGCCTACCGGCGCCCGCACTACTTCCTCACCGGCGACGAGCACACCCGCGACCTCATGCTGGAGCTGCGCGACTCCGACACCACGTTCCTGGCCGTCGACCCCACCCGCAAGGTCCGGCGCGACGCCGCCACCTACCGGCCCGAACGCCGCGCGCTCGCCGTCGGGCTCGGCACCGACTGGAGCGCCCTGGCGGCGACCTGGCTCGCCGACTGGGAGCTCACCGGGAACGAGCGCTCGCGCGATCGGCTCCTGGGCACCATGCGCGACATCGGCGCCCTCCCGAAGGGCTTCTTCACCGGCGAGGCCCTCTACGACCTCGACACCGGCCGGTTCGACACCGACCGCGACCGCGTCTCCGTCTCCCACCTCTCGGCCGTCTTCGGGCTCGTCGAGGTGTGCAGCGAACTCGTCGGCCTCATCGACGCCGGCCAGCTCGAGGCCCCCGGGTTCAAGGAGGCCTGGCTCCAGTACTGCCGCCTCTACCTCGCCACCCCCGAGCAGCAGACCGCCGAACTCGGCGCGCCGCTCTCCGGCATCCACCTGGAGCAGGCGCACTCGCGCCTCGCGGCCTACGCCGCGAACCGCCTCGGCGACGACGCCCTGGCCGACCTCGCCTGGGACGCGTACTACTCCGGCGGCGAGTTCATGGGCGAGGCGGCGTTCATCGCCGTGCGGGTCCTGCCGCCCGAGGTCCTCGCCCCGGTCGAGGAGGCCCGCACCCTGTGGACCAACGACGCCGCCCAGTGCAGCCTCGCGACGATCCAGAACCTCGCGCTCATCGGCCACCGGCTCAAGGGCCCGCAGGCGTAGCCCTCTCATCGGTCCCGGCGACGCCGCCGGGACCGATGAGTTCGGCGGGGCGGGGCAGTCTTAGCGGTAGGGGCCCGCGGACACGACGGGCCCGACCCTCCGAGAGGACACCGCGATGAACGAGGCGCCCGCGCAACGACCGAACGGCTCCGACGAGGGCTTCCGGACGTTCCTCCAGGTGCTCGTCAACACCGCCGTCGCGAACGTGACGACGAGCTTCCTGTGGTTCGCCTTGACGTTCTGGATCTACGTCGAGACGCGCAACGTCATCGCCACCGGCGTCATCGGCGCCTCGTACATGCTCTTCACCGCCCTGTTCTCCATGCTCTTCGGGACCCTCGTCGACCGGTTCCGCAAGAAGGCCGTCATGGTGTGGGCGACCCTCGCCGCGCTGGCGGTGTTCGTCCTCGACGCGCTGTTCTTCTTCGCGGTGGGCGAGGACCGGATCGCCGACCTCGGGCTGCCGTGGTTCTGGATCTTCGCGGTCGTCATGCTCGCGGGCGCCGTGGTCGAGCAGCTGCGCGCCATCGCGCTGTCGACCACCGTCACACTCCTGGTGCCCGCCGAGCGCCACGCGAACGCGAACGGCCTCGTGGGGACCGTCCAGGGCGTCGCGATGCTCGTGACCAGCGTCTTCAGCGGACTGTCGGTCGGCTTCCTCGGGATGGGCTGGACGCTCCTGCTCGGCATCGGCGCGCTCGCGCTGACGCTCGTGCACCTCGTGCCGCTGCACTTCCCCGAGGAACGGCCCGCGCCCGCCGAGGCCGGGTCGCCGTGGGTCGACGTGCGAGGCGGCTGGCTCGCCGTCCGGGCCGTACCGGGCCTGCTCGCGCTCGTCCTGTTCACCTCGCTCAACAACCTGTTCGGCGGGGTGGCGATGGCGGTCATGGACCCGTACGGCATCGACATGTTCGGCGTGCAGGGCTGGGGCTTCTGGTTCGCCGTGGCCTCCACCGGGTTCATCGCGGGCGGCGCCGTCGTCGCGAAGAAGGGCGTCGGGCGCAACCCGATCCGCACGATCCTGCTCGTGGTCGTGGCGCTCGGCGCGGCGGGCGCGGTCTCGACGCTGCGCGAATGGGGCTGGCTGTACATCCTCGGCGTGTGGCTGTTCATGGCGCTGATCCCGGCCGCCGAGGCGGCCGAGCAGACCGTCATCCAGCGCGTGGTGCCGTTCGAGCGGCAGGGCCGCGTGTTCGGGTTCGCGATGACCTTCGAGGCCGCCGCCGCGCCGGTCACCGCCCTGTTCGTGGCCCCGCTCGCCGAGCTGTGGCTCATCCCGTACATGCGCACCGCGGAGGGGCAGTCCAAGTGGGAGTGGCTCCTGGGCACCGGCGACTCGCGCGGCATCGCGCTGGTCCTGCTCCTCGGCGGGCTCGGCTGCGTCGCGCTCGCCCTCGTCGCGATGCTCTCCCCGCAGTACCGCAGGCTCAGCGACCGGTACCGGGCCGCGGTGGACGAGGACAAGGCCGCGAAGGTCGACGCGTAACTCCACGTAAGCCCGCGACTGGAGGCCCCACAGTTCGGCGTAGACGCCTCCGGCGGCGGCCAGGTCGGCGTGGGAGCCGAGCTCGATGAGCTTGCCGCCCTCCAGGACCGCGATGGCGTCGGCGTGGACGACCCCTTGGAGCCGGTGCGAGATGAGGACGGTGGCCGATCGCCCGGCGCGGGCGCGCAGCGTCGCGAACAGGGAGGCCTCGGCCCTCGCGTCGAGCGCCGCGGAGGGCTCGTCGGCGATGAGGAGGCCCTCCTCGTCGCGGTAGAGGCCGCGGGCCGAGGAAAGCCGCTGCCACTGGCCGCCGGAGAGGTCGACGCCGGCGCGGAACTGGGAGTCCAGGAGCTGGTTCCAGCCGTTGTCGAAGCCCTCGACCATTTCGAGGGCCCCGGCGTCGCGCGCGGCCCGCTCCAGGCGATCGGGGTCGGCGGGCGCCGCGGAGCGCCCGAGCCGCACCGAGGTCTCGGCGGTGAAGGGCCAGCGCTGGACCTGTTGGGCGATCACGGAGACGTGCGGTCGCCACAGGTCGGGGTCGATGCGGGTGACGTCGACGCCGTCCCAGAGGATGCTGCCGGAGGTGGGCGTGTAGAGGCCGGCGAGGAGTTTGGCGAGGGTGGTCTTGCCGGAGCCGTTCTCGCCGATGAGGGCGACGGTCTCGCCGCGGCGGACGGTGAGGGTGACGCCGGTGAGGGCGTCGGTGCGCTTGCCGGGGTAGCGGAAGGACACGTCGCGGACTTCGATGAGCTCGGGCACCGGGAGGGGGTCGGCGGCGGTCGGGGCGGGGGCGGCGAGGTGGGGTTGGGCGGCGATGCGCTCGGCGGCGAGGTCGTCGAACTCGTGGCGGTCGGCGGCGTAGAGGCCGTCCTCGTAGACCTGGTTGACGGCGACGAGGAGGTTGGCCATGGCGGTGGAGCCCTGGCCGAGGGCGAGGACGGCGGCGGCGGCGACCGCGAGGGGGACGGTGCCCGCGGCGAGCATCCACAGGAGGGCGCCGTAGACGGCGGCGACGGCGATGCCGGAGACGGCCTGGCCGAGGGCGCGGGTCGCGGTCTGGCTGCGGATGACGGCGAAGTCGGCTTCGGTCTCGGCGTCGACCATCGCGCGGTGGCGGTCGCGCAGCCAGGCGGCGGCCTGGTGGTAGCGGAGGTCGTCGGCGGTCCACCTGGCGCCCATGAGCCATTCGACCATCCACAGTCGGCGGCGGCGGGAGACGCGGGAGCGGTTGGAGGCGTACATGAGGCGGGCGGAGCGGACGGCGGCCCAGCCGGTGGGGAGGGCGGCGGCGAACAGGAGCGGGATGAGGACGGGTTCGATGACGGCGAGGGCGGCGGCGACGGCGGCGACGGTGACCGCGCCGGTCACGAGGTCGACGCAGTTGCCGACGAGGTCGACGACGGCGCGGGAGCCGCGGTCCTTGGCGGCTTCGAGGCGGTCGGCGAACACGTCGTCGTCGAAGGCGGAGCGGGGGACGGCGGTGACGAGGCGGTAGAACTCGCGTTCGGTGCGGTTGAGCACGAGGGGGTTGAGGCGCTGCTGGGCGTATCCGGCGCCGATGCCGAGTGCGGCCTTGGCGGCGGTGGCGCCGGCGAGGAGGGCGAGGGCGGGGAGGGCGGCGAGGACGCGGTCCCAGGTGGGGGCGGCGGCGAAGAGGGCGGTGGTCACGTCGGCGACGGCGAGGAGCGCGGTCGTGGTGGCGACGCCCGCGACGACGTTGAGGGCGAGGGCGGCGACGGTGAGGCCGGGGGCGGCGGCCCAGGCGGTGCCGAGGGCTTGGCGCACGAGGCTGGGGAGGCGCCGGGCCATGCGCCAGAAGGAGGCGTTCTCGGCCTCTTCGGCGTGGGCGTACCAGGCGACGTCCTCCATTTCGGGCGCGGCGTCCTCGCTCGCCTGCTCGGCCTTGCGTTGTCTCGGTACTCTGCGCCACCGCATGCGACCTCCTGAGTTCGCTCGGCTGGCATCATCCCAAGCGGGGCCGACGAAATGAAGGCCTCGGGGGCGCCGGGGGCTGTCGGCATTGCGACAGCGCGCCGGTTGCCAACGCGCGCAACGGGTCAGGGCCGAAGTCGGTAGCCGCGGGGGGTGACGCGGAAACCCGCGGTTTCGAGGAGCGGGGCGAGCGGGGAGGACTGGGCGGTGTCGGCGTTGACGCGTTCGATGTGGAGGGGGCCGGTGGCGCCGGAGCGGACGGCGTCGGCGAGGGCGTCGAGGGCGGGCGCGAGGCGGTCGGGTTCGGGCCAGGCGAGGAGGCTCCGGCCGCCGCGTTCGAGGTAGAGGGCGAGGTCGCCGTGGAGGAGGACGACGAGGGCGCCGGCCTTGCGGCCGGGGGTGTGGGCGGACCCGGCGGGCGGTTCGGGCCAGGCGAGGGCGGCGCCGTAGGCGTTGGCGGGGTCGGCGGCGGCGAGGACGAGGGCGCCGCGGGGCGCATCGGCGCGCAGGCGGTCGACGGCGCCTTCGGCGGCGAACTGGGCGGCGCCGAGGCCGTCGACGACGTAGCCGCGGCGGGCGCGGCCGGTCTCCTCGAAGGCGGTGAGGACGCGGTAGACCTTGGCGAAGCCGCCGTCGACGCCTTCGGCGGCGACGGCGCCGCGGGTGACGACGCCGTGGCGGTCGAGGAGGGTGTGGGCGAGGGCGTGGGCGCGGAGGGTGGGGTCGGGTTCGCGGGCGGGCGGCAGGGACCAGCGTCCGGCGACCGAGGGGAGGCTCGCGACGGTCTCGCGGCGCAGGTCGCGCCAGCCGGGGAGGCCTTGGCGGGCGCGTGGGGCGGTGCGGCGGGTGCGGTGCGCGGTGGCGCCGGGGGTGCGGCCCGAGCCGAGGCGGGCGCGCAGCGGCGCGAGGGTGTCGTTGGCGGCGCGGCCGGTCCAGGCGAGGTCCCAGAGGGCTTCGGCGAGGTCGGTGTCGGCGGCCTCGGGGTGTCCTTGGGCGCGGACGTGTTCGGCGATCTGGCGGAAGAACAGGCCGTAGCCGCCCGCGAGTGCGTCCATGAGGGACTCGTGGAGGTCGGTGGCGTCGAGGGGGCCCGGTTCGGGGAGCAGGAGCGGGGCGGTCTCGGCGGGGTAGAGGGCGATGCGGCCGTCCTTGCCGGGGAGGGCGCCCGCTCCGGCCCAGAGGACCTCGCCTGAGGCGGTGAGCTCGTCGAGCATCGCCGGGGTGTAGTCGGGGACGCGGGCGGGCAGGATCAGGGTCTCCAGTGCGGAGGCGGGCACGGCGGCGCCCTGGAGCTGCTCGATCGCGCGGGCGAGGCCGTCGACGCCGCGCAGTTCGCCGGGGCCCGCGGCGTCGCCGAGGTGCTGCCAGCGAGGCAGGAACGCGGCGAGGTCGGCGGGCGGGACCGGTTCGAGTTCCTTGCGGAGGGCGGCGAGGGAGCGTCGGCGCAGGCGGCGCAGGACGGCGGCGTCGCACCATTCGAGATGTTCGCCGCCGGGCCGGAACTCGCCTTCGACGAGGCGGCCGTCGGCGGCGAGGGCGCGCAGGCCGGTCTCGGCGACGGCGGCGCCGAGGCCGAAGCGGGCGGCGGCGTCGGCGGTGGTGAAGGGGCCGTGGGTGCGGGCGTGGCGGGCGAGGAGGTCGCCGAGGGGGTCGTCGGCGGGTTCGGTGAAGGCGGCGGGGAGGCCTGCGGGGAGCGCGGTGCCGAGGGCGTCGCGCAGGCGCCCGGCGTCTTCGACGGCGGCCCAGTGGTCGCGGCCGGCGATGCGGACGCGGATGGCGCGGCCGGTGTCGTGGAGGGTCGCGGCCCAGACGGGGTCGGCGCCGCGTTCGGCGAGTTCGGGTTCGGTGAGGGGGCCGAGGAGTCGCAGGAGGTCGGCGACGGATTCGGGGTCGCGGGCGCGGCGGTCGGGGGTGCGGCGCTGGAGTTCGCGTTCGGTCTCGGCGAGGACGTCGGGGTCGAGGAGTTCGCGCAGGTCGACGTCGCCGAGGAGGTCGGCGAGGAGGCGGGAGTCGAGGGAGAGGGCGGCGGCGCGGCGTTCGGCCAGGGGGGTGTCGCCGGCGTACATGAACTGGGCGACGTATCCGAAGAGGAGGGTGCGGGCGAAGGGGGAGGCTTCGGCGGTGGTGACTTCGACGATGCGCATTTCGCGGTTCGCGAGGTCCTTCATGAGTTCGGTGAGGCCTGGGACGTCGTAGACGTCTTGGAGGACTTCGCGGACGGCTTCGATGATGATCGGGAACCCGGGGTAGCGCCCGGCGACTTCCAGGAGCTGGGCGGAGCGCAGGCGCTGCTGCCAGAGGGGCTGGCGTTTCCCGGGTTCGCGGTGCGGGAGGAGGAGGGCGCGGGCGGCGGCCTCGCGGAAGCGGGAGGCGAAGAGGGAGGAGCCGGTGACGGCCTCGGTGACGAGTGCGCCGATCTCGTCGGCGTCGAAGGCGAGGTCGGCGGCGTGGAGGGGTGCGGGGGCGTCTTCGGCGCCGTGGGCGTCGGGGAGGCGCACGACGATGCCGTCGTCGTGGTGCATGAGCTGGGGGTCGATGCCGTGGCGGGCGCGGAGGCGGTTGCCGAGGGCGAGGGCCCAGGGGGCGTTGACCTGGGCGCCGAACGGGGAGTGGACGACGATGCGCCAGTCGCCGAGTTCGTCGCGGAAGCGTTCGATGACGACGGTGCGGTCGTCGGGGACCTCGCCGGTGGCCTCGCGCTGTTCGGCGAGGTAGGCGACGGCGTTGCGGGCGGCGTTGGCGTCGAGTCCGGCGGCGGCGAGGCGTTCGTGGGCGGCGGCGGGGTCGAGGGCGCCGAGTTCGCGGACGAAGGCGCCGATGGCGCGGCCGAGCTCGAGGGGGCGGCCGAGGCCGTCGCCGCGCCAGAACGGGAGGCGGCCGGGGGCGCCGGGTGCCGGGGAGACCGAGACGCGGTCGCGGCCGATCTCCTCGATGCGCCAGGAGGAGGTGCCGAGGGTGAAGACGTCGCCGACGCGGGATTCGTAGACCATCTCCTCGTCGAGTTCGCCGACGCGCCCGCCGCCGCGTTTGGGGTCGGTCCCGGCGACGAACACGCCGAAGAGGCCGCGGTCGGGGATGGTGCCGCCGGAGGTGACGGCGAGGCGCTGGGAGCCGGGGCGGCCGGTCACGGTGCCCGCGTTGCGGTCCCAGACGATCCGCGGCCGCAGTTCGGCGAAGGCGTCGGAGGGGTAGCGCCCGGCGAGCATGTCGAGTACGGCTTCGAAGGCGGAGTCGGGGAGTGCGGCGAAGGGGGCGGCGCGGCGGACGAGGGCGAGGAGGTCGTCCGCGTGCCAGTCGTCCATGGCGGTGGCGGCGACGATCTGCTGGGCGAGGACGTCGAGGGGGTTGGCGGGGATCTTGAGCGCTTCGATCTCGCCCGAGCGCATGCGCTCGGCGACGACGGCGGACTGGATGAGGTCGCCGCGGACCTTGGGGAAGAACACGCCGCGCGAGACGGCGCCGACCTGGTGGCCGGCGCGGCCGACGCGCTGGAGCCCGGAGGCGACCGAAGGCGGGGCCTCGACCTGGACGACGAGGTCGACCGCGCCCATGTCGATGCCGAGTTCGAGGCTGGAGGTGGCGACGACGGCGGGGAGGCGCCCGGCCTTGAGTTCGGCTTCGACCTCGGCGCGCTGCTCTTTGGAGATGGAGCCGTGGTGGGTGCGGGCGAGGATCGGCGGCGCGCCGGGCGTGGCGCCGGAGCCGCCCATCGTCGCGGCGGGGGCGTGGTGTTCGGGGAGGGGTTCGCCGGTGCGTCGTTCGTAGGCGATCTCGTTGAGGCGGTTGGAGAGTCGTTCGGCGACGCGGCGGGCGTTGGTGAAGACGATGGTGGAGCGGTGCCGTTCGACGAGGTCGACGATGTGGGCTTCGACGTGCGGCCAGATCGAGGGGGCGGGGCGGCCGGGGGCGGTCGGGTCGGGGGTGTCGCCGACGGCGCTCATGTCCTCGATCGGAACGACGACGGAGAGGTCCCAGCGCTTCTCGGACGGCGGTTGGACGACGACGGTGTCGGCCTGCGGGGAGAGGAAGCGGGCGACGTCCTCGACGGGGCGGACGGTGGCGGAGAGTCCGATGCGGCGGGCGGGTCGCGGCAGGAGCGCGTCGAGGCGTTCGAGGGAGAGGGCGAGGTGGGCGCCGCGTTTGGTGGCGGCGACGGCGTGGACCTCGTCGAGGATGACCGTCTCGACGCCCGCGAGGGCTTCGCGGGCTTGGGAGGTGAGCATGAGGAAGAGGGATTCGGGGGTGGTGATGAGGATGTCGGGCGGGCGGTTGGCGATCGAGCGGCGCTCGGCCTGCGGGGTGTCGCCGGAGCGGACGGCGACGGTGAGGTCGGGTTCCGGTAGGCCGAGGCGGCGGGCCTCGGCGCGGACGCCTTCGAGCGGGGCGCGGAGGTTGCGTTCGACGTCGACGCCGAGGGCCTTGAGCGGGGAGAGGTAGAGGACGCGGCAGCGGCGCTTGGGGTCGGTCGGCGGCGGTGCGGCGGCGAGGGCGTCGATGGCCGAGAGGAACGCAGCGAGGGTCTTGCCCGAGCCGGTGGGGGCGACGACGAGGACGTTCCGGTCCTCGCCGATGGCCTTCCAGGCGCCTTCCTGGGCGGCGGTCGGGGCGCCGAAGGCGCGGTGGAACCACGAGGCGGTGGCCGGCGAGAAGCCGGCGAGGGCCGGGTGCGGGGACTCTTCGGCGGCGTCCGCGCCGTTGCGCTCGGTTCGGGCCATGGCGTCCATGGTGCCCCACGGGTACGACGGGTTCACCGGTTCCGGTGAGGCGGGGCTCGCCGCGCCTCGGCTTCACGGCCGAGGGCGGCGATCCGGCCGACGCGCTCGACGCTAGATGAACCTCCACAGGTGGTCGGCGGTGCCGTTGTCGTCCCAGAGGACGATCTGCGCACCGGAGGCGGTCGAGGCGCCCGTGACGCCGAGGACCCGGCCGCCGCTGGCGCACTGGACACGGAAGGCGTCGCCGCTCCCCCAGCGCAGGCGCCAGCGGTGGTCGGCGGTGCCGTTGTCGGCCCACTGCACGATGCGGGCGCCGTTGGCGGTGGACATGTTCTCGACGCCGAGGACCTTGGCGCTGTGGGAGTTGCGGAGCTTGAAGTAGCCGCCGGTGTCGAGGACCGCAGTCCACAGGTGGTCGGCGGTGCCGTTGTCGGCCCACTGGATCGCGAGGCCGCCATCGGCGGTGGACATGTTCTGGACGCCGAGGACCAGGCCGCTGTTGACGTTCTGGATGCGGCGGGCGCCGGTGGGGACGAAGCGCCAGCGGTTGTCGGCGGTGCCGTCGTCGGGGGCCTGGACGGCCTGGGCCCCGGCGGAGGTGGAGGCGCCGGAGATGCCGAGGAGCTTGGCGCTGTGGGAGTTGCGGAGCTTGTGGGTGCCGTCGCCCTGGTCGACGGGGGTCCATAGGTGGTCGGCGGTGCCGTTGTCGGCCCACTGGAGGGCCGGGGCGTTGTCGGCGGTCGACATGTTCTCGACGCCGAGCACCTTGCCGCTGTTGCGGTTGCGGATCTTCAGGGCCGAGCCGGAGACCGCCAGCTCCCACAAGTGGTCGGCGGTGCCCGTGTCGTTCCACTGGATCGCGAGGCCGCCGTCCGCGGTCGACATGTCGCGCACGCCGAGGACGAGGTTCGAGTTCGCGTTGTAGAGCTTGTAGGCGGGGGCGTCGGAGCCGCCGCCCTCTCCGGTGCTCCAGTAGACGGTGTAGTTGTGGCCGTGGGCGTCGTAGAAGGGGCCGAGGTTCACGTCGGCGCCGTTCGCGGTCGCGGTGAACGCGAGCGCCGAGGTGCTCGTGCGCTGGATCGACTCGGGCTCGATCACCGGGAGGGCGTTGAGGGTCGTGGACCCGTAGTTGCCGGAGAGGACGGTGGGGCCGAAGACCACGGCGGCGACTTCGGCGTCGTCGTTCGAGGGCTCGACGACGAGGCGCATGGGGAGCTTGAGGGTCACCGTGTCGCCGGAGGCCCAGGCGCGCGTGAGGTTCGCGTACGAGCCGGGGGCGGTGTCGATATCCTGGACGGTCCCGTTGACGCTGACCGTCGCGCCCTGGGTCCAAGAGGGGATGCGCAGGCGCATCGTCCAGGACCCGCTGGTGGAGCCGGTGACGGTGAGGGTGGTCGTGTCGGAGACGGGGTAGGAGGTGGACTGGGCGACGGTGATGCCGCGCTCGGCCCAGGTGAGGGTGGAGGGCGTGTAGAGGTTGACCCACAAGGTGGTCCCGGCGTGCCAGTACACCGAGTCCATGAGCTTGGTGAAGGTCTCCAGGCCGGTGCCCTGGCAGCACCAGAACGAGTTGTAATCGGTCGACCAGGTGCCGCCGCCCCAGGCGGGGCCGACGCCCCGGTGGCCGCCGGGGTTCAAGGACGTGAAGTAGGTGATGTGGCCGTGGGCGTTGCCCGGGTCCTGCCAGCCGATGAGGTGGTTGAGGAGGGCGCGCTCGTAGTAGTCGAAGTAGGAGGCGTCCTCGGGGTCGAGCTGCCACAGCTCGCGGGTGAGCTTGAGCATGTTGTAGGTGTTGCAGCCCTCGCAGGTGTCGGTCCGGAGGTACCCGGCGATCTGGTCGGGCAGGCGGAAGTGCTCGGCCTGGCTGTTGCCGCCGATGACGTAGGTGTGGTCCTCGGTGACCATGGTCCAGAAGTTGTCGGCGATGTTCCGGTAGCGGGTGGTGCCGGTGGCCTTGTACTCGCGGGCGGCCCCGACGATCTTGGGGATCAGGGTGTTCGCGTGCATGCCGTTGAGCGAGTCGGTGCCGTTCGCGAGCGGGTCGAACACGGCGGCGTGGTCGAACCGCTGCGCGGCGGTGAGCCAGCGGGCGGTCCCGGTCTGCTGGTAGAGGTCGGTCAGGACGGCGTTCATGCCGCCGAACTCGACGCGCAGCACGTTCTGCATCTGGGAGGAGGAGAGCCGCGCGGTGCGGGTGTCGACCCATCCGGCGAGGCCCAGCAGCACGTCGCGGGCCTGGGTGGAGCCCATGAGCCGCCACACGTCGAGGAGGCCGGCGAGGGTCTTGTGGAGGCAGTAGTACAGGACGTCGGACCTGGTGCCGGCTTCGAGGCCGTCGAAGTTGGACTCGGGGAACCCGCTGAGGTACCCGGCTGCGAACCCCGCGGCACCGTTGTTGGCCTGGCACGCGGCGAGCCCGGCGACCATGGCGTTCGCCTTGTCGCGGCAGGTCGTGTCGCCGTGCACCGCCCAGGACTGGGCCCACGAGGTGAGGAAGTGCCCCTGCATGTGGGTGCGGAAGGGGAAGTCGGGGGCGTCCCAGCCGCCGTTCGAGGACGCGCCGTTGGTGGAGAGGCGGTGGTTGGAGCGGAAGTTGTACAGGAGCCGGTCGACGTCGATGAAGCGCAGGTAGGAGAGGGTGCGGTTCTGGTTGTCGAGCCAGCGTCCCGAGTTCAGCTTCACGCGGCCGAACTCGAAGGCCTGCGTGAGGTTCCCGATGTCGGTGCGCACGGGCGCGAGGGCGGCGTGCGCGGTGCCGGGAGCGGTGACGGCGGTCGCGGTGGAGGCGACCGCGGCGACGCCGGCGGCTTGGAGGAGCCTGCGGCGGCTGAGGGGGGACGAAGTCATGAGGGAACTCCTTGTCAAGAATGTTTACGTTCACATGGTGATGGATCGGTAAGGGTGCCGCGGGGGGCCTCGGCTCTGGGCCCCCCGCGGCGGTCACGGGTCAGCAGTTGCCGCCGCCCTCGTTGAGCGCGTTGAGGACGGACGTGTACGCCTGCTTCTTCTGGTAGTTGTCGTCGAACAGCAGCGGGTCGTCGTCGCGCCAGGAGTACTTGTCGGTGACGCCCCAGACGGTGATGCCGGTGCAGCGCGAGACCGCCATGCACGCGTTCGTGACCGTCTCGAAGGTCGCGGCCTGGCTCGAACCGGAGCCGCCGACGTCGAGTTCGGTGATCTCCACGTCCACGCCGAGGGCGGCGAAGCGCTGGAGGTTCTGCTGGTAGGTGCCCAGGTTGTCGCCCGCGCTGAGGTGGGTCTGGAAGCCGACGCAGTCGATCGGGACGCCGCGGTTCTTGAAGTCGGCGACCATGTTGTAGATCGCGGTGCTCTTGGAGTTGATCCCGTCGGTCCCGTAGTCGTTGTAGCAGAGCCTGGCGCCGGGGTCGGCGGCGTCGGCGGCGCGGAAGGCCTCCTCGATCCAGCCGTTGCCGAGCTGCTGCTGGAGGTTCGACTGGCGGCGCGAGCCGTCCCACTCGAAAGCCTCGTTGACGACGTCCCAGGCGAACACGTCGCCTTCGTAGTGGTTCGCGACGCCCGTGATGTGGTTGAGCATGGCGTTGCGCAGGTTGTTGCCGGTGAGACCTTCCACCCAGCCGGGCTGCTGCGCGTGCCACACGAGCGTGTGGCCGCGGACCTTCATGCCCCGCTGCTGCGCCCAGGTGACGATCTGGTCGCCGCCGGAGAAGTTGAACTGGCCCGGGTTGGGCTCGGTGGCGTCCCATTTCATGGCGTTCTCGGCGACCACGCTGTTGAACTCGGTGGCGAGGGTGTTCGCGTAGGCGCTCTCGCTGAGGCGGTTGCCGGCGACGGCGGCGCCGAAGTAGCGGCCGGATTCGGCGGCGGAGGCGCCGAGGGTGGTGGCGGCCTGGGCCGGGCTGGTGAACACGAGCGCGCTCACGGCGGCGATACCGGCGGCGGCGACGGCGGCCGTCGCCAGTGCCAGGCGGCGGCGGACGAGTCGTGGTCTCGTGGGTAGGTCGGTCATTGCGACTCCTTATGTGGTGACGGTGAACCGGTTGACGGTGACGGCTCCGCCGAGCGCCTTGGTGGCGTGGTTGAAGACGGCGAAGCGGTAGCCCATGAAGAAGGTCCAGTTGCTGTTGAGGGTGAAGGCCGGGCCGAGCTGCGTGAAGGCCGAGCCGTCGGTGCTGTAGGAGAACTGCGCCTGGCGGCCCGAGCCGGGGCGGATGTCGGCGCTCACGCGCAGCCAGACGGTCGAGGAGCACAGTTCCGCGGAGGCCCGTTCGGTGCCGGTGCCGGTGGTGTTCCAGTTCGCGTCCATGGTCAGCGAGTCGGTCATGGAGATGCGGGTGGTGGCGCCGTCGCGGCGCAGCCCGATCCAGGCCGAGGCGTCGCGGAGCATGGCCAGGCCCGCGCGGTCGCCGTCGGCCATCGCGGCGGGGTCCAGCTCCACTGTGGCCGTGGAAGAGGGGCCTTGGATGCGGTGGGTCAGCGTGTTCCGGGCGTTGTAGAGGTCGCCGGTGACGGTGGCGGTCTGGAGGCGGAGGCCGTTCCCTGTCGACCACTTGCTGTTGTCCGGGTTGTGGTTCCACTCCCATTTGGCGGCGAGTGTCGCGGCGGTGAAGGTGTCGGTGCCGGTCATCGGTGCGACCGGGTGCGGGGTGAGGTTCGGGAACGGGTAGGTGCTCCCCCAGGCGCCGCCCACGGTGGTGACCTGCGGCCAGCCGTCCGAGGTCCAGGTGATCGGCGCGAGCGCGGGCACCCGGCCGCCGGGGTAGGCGTCGACGAAGGCCATGTAGTACCAGGCGCCCGCCGCGGTGGAGACGAGTCCGCCCTGGTGGGGGACGCCGCCGCCGGAGATCGGGCCGGGCATGTTCAGCAGGACCTGGCGCAGTTCGTAAGGGCCCCAAGGGGATGCGGACTTGAGGATGTACTGGCCGTTGGCGGGACGGGTGAGGAAGATGTAGTAGTTCCCGTTGATCTTGTAGAAGCGCGAGCCCTCCAGGGTGCCGATGCTCGACGGGGTGGAGAAGACCTGCTGGTTGCGGACCTCGGACTTGCCGTCGGCGGAGAGCTGCGCGACCGAGATCTGGGTGTTGCCGTAGGCGACGTACATCGTGTCGTCGGTGTCGACGAGCATCCCGGCGTCGTAGTAGGCGCGGGAGAGCTCGGCGTGGCGCGTCCAGGTCCCGGCCGGGTCGGTGGCGGTGTACATGTAGGACCGGGCGAAGTCGATCTGCCCGAGCCAGTAGAAGCGATTCTGGCTCGGTCGGTGCGCGATCGTGGAGGCCCAGATGCCGCGCACGTAGCCGCGGGCGCCGTTCAGGTCGTATTTGGACCCGAAGTCGAGGGTGGGCACCGAGTGCCCCACCAACTCCCAGTTGACGAGGTCCCAGGAGCGGAGCACGGGCGCGCCGGGCGAGTAGTGCATCGTGGACGCGGTCATGTAGAAGACGTCGCCGGCCCGGATGACCTCGACGTCGGCGAAGTCCTGCCACACCACGGGGTTGCCGAAGGTCGACTGCTGCGCCTCGGCGTCGCGGAGCGGCATCAGGGAGGCGGCGGCGGCGCCCGCGAGGACGCCGGCCCCGCCGAGGAGGAGCCTGCGGCGGCTGCCGGGGGCGTCGAGCCAGTTCATGCGGTGCTCCTTCATCGGTCGAGCTCCGCTTCCCAGACGATCCCGCCGCCGGAGGCGTCCGAGGCGAGGCGGGCCTTGGCGGCGGTGTCGCCGTACAGGCTCCAGCGCATCCAGTCGAGGGAGACGGCGACGGTCTGGTCGTAGGTGGGTCCGTTCCAGATGTACTCGTCGTGGCCCTGGCCGGTGTGGGTCATGAACGCCTTCGGGGCCGGGAGCTCGGCGTGCGCTTGGCGCGCGAGCGAGTACTGGCAGATGGGGTCCTGGTCGCCGTGGACGAACAGGACGTTCGCGTTCACCTCGCCGGTCGGGTTCCCCATGTCGACGCAGGCGTACGGGATCGCGGCGGTGATCCGCGAGTCCGGCCAGGCCGTCAGGAGGCCGTGGGTGGTCATGCCGCCCAGGGAATGGCCGGCGACGCCGACGCCGAGCGTGGTGTCCATGCGGCCCTCGAAGGCGTCGCACGAGCCCTCCGCGCCGAGGGCGAGGGTCCGGGTGAGGACCTCGGAGACGTCCTTGGACTGGTTGCCGTTGTAGACGTCCTGGATGTTCCCGGGGGTGCCGGTGGTCGTGGTCGAGAAGACCGGCGCGGGGACGATGAACCCCGCTGCGGCCAAGGGCCGGATGTGGGGGCCGTAGGACTCGGGGTTGCCGCCGAGGCCGTGGCTCCATTCGACGACGGGAAAGGGCCCGTCCGCGATCGGGGCGTCGCGCACCGGGTTGCCGCCGGGCGTGCCGGAGGCGGCCGGGTAGAAGATCCGGGTGGTGAGGCTGCGGCCGGCCCGGCTCCAGGCGAACTCGCGGACGCCGAGCGGGAAGGTCTGCGTCGGGGCGGTGGCCGCCAGTGCCGGTGCGGCCGAGCCGAGCAGGGCGGTCGCGCCCGCGACGGCGGTGAGTCCCAGTATGGTGCGGCGGGGCATGGTCATGCGCGGTTCCTTTCGGGGGGCCGGGCCGGGCGGCCGCTGGTGCGTGCGAGGGCGCCCGGCCCGGTGCCGGGTCGGTCAGTCGGCCTGGATGTCGGCGAGGACGGAGTCGGCGCCGCAACTCGCCCCGACGGGGATGAGCGAGTACTGCTGGTTCGTCGCGCCCGTGGAGGTCCACTGGCGGATGGGGTCGCCCGCGGTGGTCGACCAGTTGTAGACGTCGAGCGCCTTGCCGGAGTTGCGGTTCACGAAGGTGTAGTAGCCGGCGGAGTTCTGGTTGACCGTCCACTGCTGGTTGGCGGCGTTGTAGTCGGTGTACTGGGCGATGGTCGCGCCGTCGGCGGTGCTCCAGTTCCAGACGTCGAGCACGAGGCCGGAGTTGCGGACCTGGATGCGGTAGTAGCCGTTGCCGGAGTCGAGGAACCGGAACTGCTGGTTCGTGCCCTCGTAGTTCGTGTACTGCGTGAGGATCGCGCCGGTGGCGGTCGAGGCGCCCTGGATGTCGAAGGCGAGGCCGGAGTGGCGCGAGACGATCGTGTACCAGTCGCTCGTGGACGGCGGCGCCGCCTCGGCGCGGTCGGTCTGGAAGGCCACGAGGCCCATGGTCGCGATCACCACGGCGGCGGCGAGCGCGGCGAGGCCGCGTGACCAGCGGGCCAGGAACGAGAAGTCGGGTGCGGCCGAGGTCATCGGGTGCTCCTTAGCGGTTGCGGTTTCGGGGAGTGAGGGGTTCGGCGGGGTCAGCATGCGGGGCCTCCGGTGAGGGTCAGCAGGCCGAGGCGGTAGGGCAGCTGCGAGTAGTCGCCGCCCGAGTTGGGGTTGCGGCCCTGGTAGAGCAGCTGGAGGTTGCCGGTGTCGATGGTCATGGTCTGGTCGTGGGTGGAGCGCAGGAGTTCACCGTGGCTGATGTCGGTCGTCCAGGGGGTCCCGGGGAACGAGACGTTCGCGGCGCCGGCGAAGGGCGCGCTCTGGCTCGTGGCGAGGGGCTGCCATTGGCTGGTGAGGGTGTCGGCGGTGTAGGCGCGGTAGTAGCGGGCGCCGTTCGAGCCGATGGACTCCCACATGAGCATGTAGTCGTCGGTGCCGTCGACGTTGTAGACGGCGCCGCCCTCGAAGAGGTTGTTCTTGGTGTCCTGGAGGACGATCTGCGTGTTGGTGAAGCCGTTCGGGAAGTTCGCGACGGTGGTCTCGGCGCGGTAGACGTGGCCGTTGTCGTCGGCGGAGAAGAGGTGGCACTTGGCGTCGTCGCAGATGACCCAGTAGTCGAGCCAGAAGCCGTTGCCGATGTTGTCGCGCACGACCTGCGGCATCTCGTTCTGGAAGTTGCGGGGCGCCGACCAGCTGCTCGGGTCGTTGATGTTGCTCGTGGTCGAGTACGACGGCAGTCCGGTCTGGTACACGAGGTACCAGAGGTTCTGGGGCGCGTAGTAGAACACGTGCGGCGCAGCGGCGTACCGGGAGCCGATGTTGGGGTTGGTGTCGAGGAAGGTGTGCGGCGCGGAGCCGGCCTGGGACCAGTCGTCGAAGCTCGTGTAGGCGAGGCTCCAGTTGCCGGCGGTGTTGGCGACGGTGAAGAAGACGTGCCACTTCCCGCTCGCGTCCTGGACGACGGTGGGGTCCTTGGTCGAGACGACGTTGTGGGTCGAGTTCGGCTTGGGGCCGATGAGGGCCCCGGTCGACTCCCAGCTGAAGCTCGCCGGGAGGGCCTGGGCCTCGACCTGGTCGTCGGTGGTCTGGGCGTTCGCGGTGAGCATGCTCGCGGCGAGCGCCGCCGCCGCGGCGAGGGCGGCGAGCGCCCCCAGGGTCTTGGTGCGGAACTTGCGCATGGCGGGCCTTTCCGTTGTGCCGTAATGCGTGCTGTTATCGCTCACAATCCGGGGCCGGTTCGCAATTTTCGAAGCGGTTCCCGAAACTTAGATGATTCGAACTATAGAAAGTTATCGATCTCATGTCAACGGCGGGCGTGAAGTTGAAACGGATGTGGCGACTGGCGTTAGACTGCCGCGATGAGCCCCGCCCCTGAACACGCTCCCGCCGAGAACCCCTCCGGGCCCCTGACGATCGCCGAACTCGCGGCCCTGGCGGGCGTCTCGACGGCGACGGTCTCCAAAGTGGTCAACGGCCGCTCGGACGTCTCCGCGGCCACCCGCGAGCAGATCGAGGAGCTCATCCGCTCGCGCGGCTTCCGCAGGCAGCGGCGGCCGACGAAGTCGGCGGCGCTCATCGACGTGCTCTTCCACGAGCTCGCGGGCCTGTACCCGATCGAGATCCTCAACGGCGTCGAGGAGGTCGCCCGGCATCACCGTCTCGGCGTCGTCGTCTCCGAGCTCGGCGGGCGCCACGTCCCCGGCCAGGGCTGGATCGAGGACGTCCTGGCGCGCCGCCCGCACGGGGTCGTCTCGGTGTTCTCCGGGCTGACCGCCGAGCAGAGCGAGCGCCTCTACTCGCGCGACATCCCGCTGGTGCTCCTCGACCCGACCGGCGACCCCGACCACGACGCGCCCTCGGTCGGCGCGAGCAACTGGAACGGGGGCCTCACGGCCGCAAGGCATCTCATCGGACTCGGACACCGGCGCATCGCGATCGTCACCGGACCGGGCCACCTGGAGTCGAGCCGCGCCCGCCTCGACGGCTTCCGCGCCGGCCTCGACCTCGCGGGCGTCGCGCTCGACCCCGCGCTGGAGCGCCACAGCGACTTCATGATCGAGGGCGGGCGCGAGCACGCCCGGGCCCTCCTGCGCCTCGACGCACCGCCCACCGCGATCTTCGCCTGCAACGACGGCATGGCCCTCGGCGTCTACCACGCCGCGGCCGAACTGGGCTTCCGCATCCCCGAAGACCTCAGCGTCGTCGGCTTCGACGACCTCCCGAAGGCGAAGTGGACGATCCCGCCGATGTCCACGATCCGCCAGCCGCTCAAGGAGATGGCCGCCGCCGCCGCGAACATGGTCGTCACCCTCGCCGCGGGCGGCGCCCTCCCCCAGCACCGCCTCGAACTCGCCACCGAACTCGTCCTGCGCCAGAGCACCGCCGCGCCCCGGAACGCGAAGGGCCCCGCCGGGTCCTAAAACGACAGCGGGGCCGGGCGTCCTCAGGCGGCTTCGGGAGCCTCCTGGAGCGGGACGGCCGCGGGACGCTCGCACGTGCTCGCCACGTCGACCGAGACGCCCTGGTCCGCCGAGGCGAGCAGGGCGGTCATCACTTCGAGGACGTGGTAGGCGAGGTCGCCGTCGGCGCGGAACGGCTCCCCCTGCGCGGCCGCGGCGAGGTCGGCCAAGCCGAAGCCGCGGGCGGCGTCGAGGTAGCCGGCGCTCGGATCGAGGGTCTCCCACTCCCCGCCGAGGGCGTGCAGGCGCACGTCCCCCGCGAACCCGTTGGGGTCGGGGACGATCAGTGAGCCGGACTGGCCGTGGACCTCGATGTTCGAAGCGCGCGTCGCGACCGCGTCGAAGCTCATGACCAGTGTGGACAGTGCGCCGGACTCGTGACGCAGGACGCCGGTGACGTGCGTGTCGACCTCCACCGGGATCGACTCGCCCTCGCGCGGGCCCGAGCCGACCACGCGGGTCTCGCGCGTGTGGCTGGCCGCGCCGATCACCGAGGCGACCGGGCCGAGAAGGGTCACCAGCGCGGTCACGTAGTAGGGCCCCATGTCGAGCAGGGGGCCGCCGCCGGGCAGGTAGTAGAAGTCCGGGTTCGGGTGCCAGCGCTCGTGGCCGGGCGTGACCATGGTGGCCGTCGCGGCGACCGGGGCGCCGATCGCGCCGTCGTCGATGGCCTTGCGGGCGGTCTGCACGCCGGTGCCCAGGACGGTGTCGGGGGCGCAGCCGACGCGCACGCCGGCGGCGCGGCCGGCCTCGACGATCGCGCGCGCGTCCTCCAGGGTCGCGGCGAGGGGCTTCTCGCCGTAGACGTCCTTGCCCGCGGCGATGGCCTTGAGCGCGATCTCGGCGTGCGCGGCGGGGATCGTGAGGTTGAGGACGAGGTCGACCTCGGGGTCGGCGATGAGTTCGTCCACGGTGAGGGCGCGGACGCCCTGCTCGGCGGCGACCGCTTCGGCGCCGGCGGCGTTGAGGTCGGCGACGGCGACCAGGCGCACGGCGTCGAGGCGCTCGAAGGCCTTGAGGTACTGGCCGGAGATGGCCCCGGTGCCGACGATGCCGATCCTCAGCGGCTGGCCCACAGGATGCCCCTCTCGATGATGGTGCGCACGTTGGCGTCGGCGAGGACGCCCATGTCGTGGCCGGGGGTGGCGACGAAGATCCGGCCCTCGCCCCAGAGGCGGGTCCACACGGCCGGGCAGGTGATGGGCCGGTGCCACGGGTGGTAGGGGGTGACGGGGATGGTGGTGGTCGCCAGGACGTCGTTGTACTCGTCGGAGAGGACCCAGTACTGCTCGGTGTGGAGGTCGAAGTCCTGGATGCCTTTGACGATCGGGTGGTCGGCCTGCTCGGGGACGATGTTCACGGTGTAGTGCGTGAAGCAGTCCGCGGCCTCGCCCTTGAGGTCCTCCTGGGGGGCGCGGGTGGGGTGGGTGGCGAACTGGCCGCCGATGAGCTGGAGGTAGTCGGAGCTGGCGCGGTAGGAGTCGGCGATGCCGCCGTGCCACCCGGCCATGCCGGTGCCGTGCTCGATGGCCGAGCGCAGGCCGTTGAGTTCCTCGCGCTCGATGGTGTTCATGGTGTTGGTCTGGACGACGAGGTCGACCGAGGCCATGTAGCCCGCGTCGGCGTAGACGGCGCTGGTGTCCTCGACGCGGACGTCGTAGCCGTGTTCGTCGAGGAACGGGAGGAACGAGTCGGTGGCCTCGACGGGCTGGTGGCCGTCCCAGCCGCCGCGCACGACGAGCGCGCGCTTGATTCCTGGTGCAGACATGGTGAGGTACATGCTCCTGTGAAGTTGCGCAAATTCCCTTGGATGCAGTGCGGTGCGCTTCCTTTCTACAGCACTTCCCCCCTGGCGGCAAGGGCGTTCCACGAGCTTGAAGTTGCGCAACTTTGCCGTCGTGCGGTAGGTTCGGCGGATGCAGAACGGGCGGCGCACGACCCTCGCCGACGTGGCCGCCGCGGCGGGCACGTCGGTCCCCACGATCTCCAAGGTCCTCAGCGGGCGCTCCGACGTGTCGGCCGAGATGCGCGAGAAGGTCATGCGGGCCGTCGCCGATCTGGGCTACCGGGGGCGCGCGGGCCGCGGCGCCCCGCCCTCGGCGCGACCGGCCATGGTCGAGCTCGTCATGAGCGGCCTCGAGGGGACCTGGGCGAACCGGGCCCTGAGCGGCGTCGAGCGCGCCGCCGCCGCGGCCGGGGTCGCGCTCGTGGTCTCGGTGGCCCACCGCGACGACGACGCCTGGCTCACGCGGCTGCTGGACCGGAACCTCGGCGGCGCCGTCCTCGCGCTCGTGGACGCCACGCCCGAACAGCTCGCCACCCTCGACGCGGCCCGCGTCCCGGTGGTCCTCCTCGACCCGGTCACCCAGCCGCCCTCAACGGTCGCCGGCGTCGGCGCCACCAACTGGGCGGGCGGCCGCGCCGCCGCCGAGCACCTCATCGCCCTCGGCCACGAACGCCTCGGCATCGTCGCAGGCCACCGCGGACACCTCTACAGCAGGGCCCGAGTCGACGGGTTCCGTTCAGCAGCGATAGAAGCCGGGCTCCGGTTCGACGAGACGTCGGTGGTCTTCACCGACTGGAAGCGCGGCGACGCCGCCGAGCGCGCCACCGCCCTCCTCACCGGCGACCGCCGCCCCACGGCCGTCTTCGCCTGCTCCGACAACATCGCCGTCGGCGTCTACGACGCCGCCGAGGCCCTCGCTCTCCGCATCCCGGACGACCTCGCCGTCATCGGCTTCGACGACCTCCCCGAAGGCCAATGGCTCCGCCCCGCCCTCACCACGATCCGCCAGCCCATCGCCGAAATGGGCGAAGCCGCCCTCCGAATGCTCCTGAGGATCATGGCCCACCCGCCGACGAACTCGCCGCGCGAGGAACTGGCCACCGACCTCATCGTCCGAGGATCCACGGCCCCGCTGCCCCGTTGAACCGGCCGGGCATCAGCGGTACCCGAGGCGCTCGGCCATCTCCTGAGAACCGCCGCACCAGGTCTCGGACGACCGCGGGTCCTCGGTTCGCAATTTGTTGACGATGCGGTCCACCTCGGCGCGGATCGTTTCATCGTCGACTTCGAGCGCGTCGGGGAAGTCGAGGATGAGTCGGAACTGGATCCACTCTGTATCCGAGCCGAAATCGGCGGGGACACCGGGATGAGCGAAGTAGAGCCGGACGCAGGAGGTCTCATCGGCATCGCTTCTGGCCGGTGAGGGTTCGCACTGCCAGCGCGCCATCACCTCCGGCTCGGCTTCGAGGCGTTCCCGCAGGAATCGCGCGGCCCTGCGGGCGGGCCACTCCCAGGTGAAATCCGCTGCGGCCTTTGCGATTTCGGCGGCGTATGCGTCGGCGTCGAAGCGGTAGGTCCTCGGCTCGGCCGATTCGGTGGATCGGGTCGCCCATTCGACCTCGCCGGTCTCGGCGTCCAGTCGGACATCGGCGATGAACGGTCTACAGCAGCGGGAATCGCCACAGCTCGCGTTGCCGAGCAGGATCTCGTGCGGTTCGGTTCCGGCGCTGAGGCCCGCTCCGGACTGGAGCACGGTCTCGGGGTTCTCCGGCCCTCCGTCGCCAAGGTGTCGCTCCGCCAGGGGCATGCCGTCGACCAGGACGTTCACTCGGACATCGGAGTCGCTGCTGGGCGCAGGAACGGTGATGCGGACGGCGAATCCCTCGCCGAAGGTCTCAGGTTCAGCTCGGGCGGCACGCCGGGTCTGCCGGACGAGCCAGAGGGCGTCGGGGTCGCCGGGGCGGGCATCGAGTGCGGCTGCGGCGGTCGCGGCGGCTTCGTCCGAGGCGAGCGCTGAGCGGAACTGCTCGACCGCGCGGACGCGTTCGCCCGGTTCGAAGTGCAGCAGGGCCGCGACGCCGTACGCCAGGCCGTGGTGGAGTCGGACGAGCATCGACAGTGAGGCGGCGTCGCGGGTCAGTTCACGGGCGTGCTCGGCCGCTTCGAGGAACGGAGCGGCGAACCGCCGGTCTTCGTGCATGGCCGGGGGCCGACGTTCGAAAGCGCCGAGTTCCAGGACGAGGTCGGCGCCGGTGCCGACCGGGGCGGCTGCAGGAAGTGAAGCCAGCGTGTCGAAGTCGAGTTCAAGGAACGTGTCCAGGCGTTCGCTCCGGTCGTCCGGGTCGGTCCGCTCAAGTGTCCAGAGCAGGTGGGGCGCCGGATTCGGCGACCGACCGATGGCGGCCACGGCGAACCGTTCGGCGCGGGACCCGAGCAGGCCGAAGACGCGGACACGTTCGAGGTCTTGGGGCTCGCCTGGCAGGAGCAGCAGGCCCACCTCGATTTCAAGGCCGGTCGTGCCGGTGTCGAGCAGGTGGAGGGCGACGGCCCGGGCCCGCTCGGGAGGCGGTGAGAGCCCTTCCAGGTCGGGCCCTTCGCCGTCGTCGCCGCTCTTCGCCTCGTGGATGCGCCGCAGGGCCGTGCCGAGCTCGCCCGGGTCACCGCCGTCAAGGGCCGCGGCGACCGCCTCGCGCACGGCCGTCCGGCGCCCGGCTTCGAGCAGCTCGTCTTCGGCCGGATCGAAGTCGAAGAAGTAGGCGTCGTCGTCATCGTAGTCAAGGTCGAAGTCGATGATCGTCCGCCTGACACCGGCGCAGGAGCGCAAGGCTTCGAGCTCGTCGTCGGGGATCGGGCCTTCCGGGTGGCGGGCGAGGAGGTCGCGGAGTCGGTCCCAGAGGGGTGTCGGGGCGATCATGGGCGTGGTACGGGGGTTGCGGGAGTGCCCATCGTGTCATCGTAGTGAGCAGCCCGCGTTGGCGGCGACGGCTTTTGAGGTGGGCAGGGCTTCGAGGTTGTCGCAGAATTAGGCGTTCGAAGGAAACGGCGGGCCCAGTTCGGTTGAGAGCCAGAGACAAAGGCGGCACCGACAAGGGGTGGATCGATGGTGAGGGTCGCATTGTGGGTGGCGGGCCGACTCCGTGCGGGCCTAGGGGTGGGGCGTGGTCGATCGTGTGCATTGCGCTCGGGGCGCGTGGGGCGACGCGCTAGAGCAAGGGATGCAGCTCTTAGCTTGTGCCGCAACGAGTTGCGGTGGAAATATGAGTGCTTTCGCATCTTGTGGGTGATGACGATGGCGTACAGGCGAGCGATACTTGACATATGCACGAAGGACGGAGAAGCAAGGTCCAGGTGGCGAGCCGGTGCAAGCAGACTGATCCAAGCCTCTGGCCGCTCCCAAACCGGACATGTTTCTGAGACAGCGACCTGGCAGGACCGGGTATTCCTCCCGAGCAGTGGGAGGCGTGGAGTTCTCATCCTGATCGTGCCATCGCGTCCCGCAGCTGATCACCGCTCCCTCGACGGGGGTGGTACTGGGTGGGAGATCGCGGGCCGGGATCACCTCGACCCGCGGCAGTGTTCCGAACGAGACACACGAAGGCACGACCGCCGACGCGACCGTACGCGGCCCGGCCGGGCACCACAGGACCCGGGCGAAGCGCCGCACACAGCGCCGGTGCGCACCACGATCACCACCACCCGACTCCGCGCGAGCCTGCGCGAAGGAAATGCGCCCGCAAGGGCGGCAACGGAAGGAGCGAGGTGAAATCCAGCCCCCGGTCAGTAGGGCCGCACGAGACGAAGCAGTCCACCGGCACAACCCTGGCAGGGCCGGCGACCAACCACAGCCTCCCTTGGCGGCCCAGTGGAGCGTCCCCTGAGATCGGGACACCTGGATCGCCGGGCCGGTATGCCCGGTCGCCTCATCGGGCGGCGCTCGCCCGGGACCGTATCGGTTCATCGGATTGCGGTGCCGCACACGAAGCGCGGCAGGTCGTGCGAGGCCGCTCGCGGATACGTCGCGGTGGCCTGCGCTGGCGGAAGCCGGTGAGCGCGGGCGAGAACGGCAAACCGAGAGCGGCGGGCCGGGAACGGCAGGCAAGAAGCGGCGAGAGCCGGAAAGGGGCGAGGCAGTGGCGGCAGGGCACCAGCACAACGACAACGCATGCGTCGCGGGCTTCACACGAAATGTCGGAGCGGGGCGTGGCGTGTGCAGCATTGCATGGCAGTCGGGCCACCACGCCGCGTCCGGTGTTCACACACCGGAGCCAACGGACCAGGTCGAGCGAGCCGAAACGAGTCGCCAGGCAGGGGGGCTCGGGCAAGGCTCGACCGACCGTGAGGGCGGGTCGCGCTCTCGGGCAATGACCGTTCGGGCCAGTTCGTCTCATCTCGCTCTGCGGCTTTGCACACGGATCTCGGCGGCCGAGGCGATACGGCCTGGGTCACCACCAGCGGGCATCTCCTCTGCGGCACATGCCAGCCCAGTCCGCCTGCTCTTCCGTCGCTGCCGGTTTGAACATCGACCCGACTCGACCCGGTGAGCGGCGTGCACGACAGACCGACGGCGACAACGCCGGAACAGCCCCGAAACAACCCGAGTGCCGCCGCCGGGCATGAAACGAGCGAACGGGGAATCCTTCGGAAGTCCTCGGGCCGAGGGGGCCGGAACCGGTCGTTCAGGACCGCCGAGTCGGACCGGACTGTGCAGACCAAGACCGATCTGAACAGGTCGGTTCATCGGGCTGCGGTACCGCGCAGGGAGCGCGACGGGTGAGGCGAATCGAGGTGGGGACTCCGCCATCGGACATCTCCGCGGTGGCTCACGCCGGGCCGTCCTGCCGCTGTTCCGTCGCCGACTGCTTGAAGTCCGACCCGTTCGGACTCGGCGGCCGGATCGCGGTCCTGATTTGGCGCTAGCGGTCTTAAAAGAGGTGGGCGTAGCCCATTGCGGTCAGGTTGTCATGGGAGGTCTTCAGGCATTCGATGGCGGTGCGGCCGTAGCACTCGTCCTGTTCGACCAGGAGGTGGGCGGCGCCGATGTCGACGGCGGTGTCGATGATGGCCGGGAAGTCGAGGTTGCCTTCGCCGACTTCGGCGAACTGGACCACGTGCTTCATGCCCTCTTGCCAGGGACCCGCGATGCCGGTGGCGAGGGCTTCGTATGCGGCGGGGTCGATGCGGGCGATGCGGTAGTCCTTGAGGTGGACCATGTCGACGCGGTCGGCGTACTTGCGGAGGGTGCGGACGGGGTCGAGGCCCGCGCGCTGGACCCAGTGGGCGTCGATCTCCAGGCCGACGCTCGGGGCGCGCTCGGCGAGGACGTCGAGGAGGTGCCGTCCGTCGTAGCGGGCGAAGTCGATGTGGTGGTTGTGGTAGTGGAGACTCAGGCCCGCGTCGGCGAGGCGGGCGGCGACCGCTTCGCAGTCGTCGGCAAAGGCCGCCACGGAGGCGAGGTCGGCCATCGCCTCGGGCGGGAGCATCCCGACGCGGATCATGCTCGCGCCCAGGGCGTTCGCGTCGGCGATGAAGGTGTCGAGCGCGTTCGTCAGGGACACCTCGCCGGTGAGGCCGCCGGAGATGGAGACGAACTCGATGCCGAAGTCCTCGCGCACGCCTTGGAGTTCGGCCAGGTGCTCGGGGGTCAACGGCAGCGCCGAGAGCTCGGCGGTGCGGTAGCCGATGTCGTGGACCTTCCGGAAGGTCTCGTGCACGCCGTGGGCGGCGAACTCCTCGCGGAGGGTGAAGCACTGGACGCCGATGCGGGTCAACGGGACTCCTCGATGGACAGGTCGAGTGTGAAGGTCGCGGCGAGGCTGCCGTGGCCGGGGAGCGCGAGGGAGCCGAGCGGGCCTCCGTCGGACTCGTAGGGGTCGGAGGCCGGTTCGAGGGCGACGGTGTCGACCGCGCCCCACCAGGGGAAGCCGGGAGTGGCGCGGTGTTCCTGCCAGACGTGGAGGTGGGAGAAGAGGTCGGGGTCGAAGTGGAGCGTGGCCTCGGTGCCGTTGGCGGGGTTGCGGATCGTGGCGCTCGACCGGGACTTGGTGGGGACGTCGAGGAAGCCGCTGCCGGAGGCCCCGGCGGCGGGGAAGCGGACCGGGAGCGGGTCGTCGCCGAGGCGGACGGTGGTGTCGGGGCCGATGAGGGCCGGGCCGAAGGCGGGGTGCTCGCACCAGCCGAAGGCGGTCGCGCTCCCGGAGTGGTTGGTCGCGCGCTGGGCGACCTCAAGGCCGGTGGCGGTGGCGGTCACGCTGCGGCGCACCGTGAGCGGGACGGTCCGCAGGGCGATCTCCAGGGTGCAGGAGTCGGTGGTGTGCTCGACGGTGCGCCAGCGCCGCCAGGCGGCCTCGCCGTGGAAGGGGTGCTCGACGCCGTCGAGGGTGCGGGCGTCGCCGGCGTGCGGGACGAGGGTGTGCCAGCCGCCGGGGTAGCGGCGGTGCCATTCCTCGTTGGACCGGGTGGAGGGGTAGGCGCCGCCCCAGTCCTCGTCCTGCCAGGGGGTGCGCAGGAGGAACTCGGTTCCGGTGGGGCGGTGGACGATCGAGGCGATGCGGGCGCCGACGGGGTCCACCGTCGCGGTGTAGGAACCGGATTCGATGCGGTGGGTCACGGGAGGGCGAGCTTTCTGGTGCGGCGCACCGAGGGTGCGAAGGAGGCGTGGAAGATGGTGGAGGCGGCGCCGATGGCGCCGGCCTCGACTTTGACGAGGGAGCGTTCGACGGCGACGGTGCGGGCCTGGTGGGCGGTGGGGAGGGAGTTCACGGCCCGGTCGATGGTGGACACGACGATCTCTTCGAGTTCGGGTTCGAACGCGGGCCCGCCGATGACGAGGAGCGGCAGGTCGAGGAGGTCTACGAGGGCGACGGCGCCGAGGGCGATGACGTCGGCGATCTGCTGGGCCGCAGCGGTCGCGGCGGGGTTTCCGGCGCCGACTTCGGCGCACAGCTCGCGGTAGGTGCGGGCGGGGCCGTCGTAGCCGAGTTCGCGGGCGATCTCGGGGAGGGCGACCGGGGGGTTGCACTCGCGTACGAGCTGCGGGCGGCCCTCGGCGTCGATCCGTCCGGCGCGCACGGCGCACAGCTGGCCGAACTCGCCGGCGTTGGCGCTGGTGCCGCGGTAGGACTCGCCGTTGATGACCAGGCCCGAGCCGAGGCCGGTGCCGAAGTAGAGGTACACGAAGTCGCTGGCGCGCTCGGTGCGCCCGACCCATCGCTCTCCTATGGCGGCGGCCGCGCCGTCCTTGTCGAGGACCACGGGGCAGTCGAGCCGTTCGGCGAGCATCGCCTGGAGCGGGACGTTCCGCCAGGCGCGGGAGAGGGGGAGGTCGAGCAGGCGCCCGTCGGGGGTGATGGGCCCGGGGGCGGCGACGCCGACGCCGAGGAAGGTGCCGACGTCGATGCCGGAGTCGGCCACGACCTCCTCGACACAACCGGCGATGAGCTCCACGAGGGCGGCGGGGGCGATCTCGTCGTCCAAGGCGATGCGGCGCCGCTCCAAAGCACGTCCGTCCAGATCGGACAGGACGACGGAGACGAGTTCGGGGTCGACCAGGACGCCCGCGGCGTGGGCGGCCTCGGGCCGCAGCCGCACCGGTGTGCGGGGCTTGCCGAGGCGCTCGGCGCGCTCCTGGGCGCCCTCGGCGAGGAGGCCGCGTTCGAGGAGGACGCGGAGGATGCGCGAGACCGACTGCTGGGTGAGGCCGGTCTGCGCGGAGATCTCGGTGCGGGAGATGGTCCCGGCCTGGCGGATCGCCTCGATGATCGCGGCCTCGTTGAACGAGCCGAGGTCGGATTGGTTGGCGCCCGCTTTCCGGTGGCCCGCAAGGGCCCTGGTGTCGCGGGGCCCGCGCTGGCGCATCTCGCTCAGGGGCCGGATCGGCGGGTCGGTCGGGTGGGTCACGGCGCCTCCAGGGCGCCGTCGACACGGCGCACCCCGGCGGCCCAGGCGTCGTGCCCGGACAGCTCGGCGGGGAACTTCGCGGCGGCGGCCTCGTCGAGGTCGATGCCCCAGCCGGGGGTCTCGTTGGGGTGGAGCCAGCCGTTCTCGATGCGGAGGGTGCCGGGGAAGACCTCGTGCACGGCCTCGCCGTAGAGGTGGCCTTCTTGGATGCCGAAGGCGGCGGAGGTGACGTCGAGGGCGACGTTGGCGGCGGCGCCGATCGGGGAGGTGTCGCCGGGGCCGTGCCAGGCGGTCCTGACGCCGCACAGTTCGGCGAGGTCGGCGAGCTTGCGGGCGGGGGTGAGGCCGCCGATGTCGGAGACGTGGCTGCGGATGAAGTCGACGCCGCCGTCGCGCACGAGGCGCACGGCCTCCTGGAGGGAGGTGGTGAGCTCGCCGACGGCGATCGGGACGGGGCTGGCGGCGCGGACCTCGGGCAGGCGGTCCCAGTGCTCGGGGGCGAGGACGTCTTCGAGGAAGAACAGCCGGTACGGCTCCAGGGCGCGGGCGAGCCAGACGGCCTCCTTCGGGGACAGTCGCGAGTGGACGTCGTGGAGGAGTTCGACGTTGTCGGGGAGGCGGTCGCGCGCGGCCTCGAAGAGGGCGGGGGTGCGCCGCAGGTAGTCGCGGGCGCTCCAGCCGTTGCGGTAGGGGGCGTCGGGGTACTCGGTGGGCACCGCGGGGGCGCCGTACCCGCCGCCGCCGGGCGTCGACATCTGGAGTCGGACGTGCCGCTGGCCGAGGTCGACGAGGCGCTGGGCGTCCTCGACCACCTCGTCTACGGTGCGCCCGGCGGCGTGGAGGTAGGTGTCGGCGGCGGCGCGGACCTTGCCGCCGAGCAGTTCGTGCACGGGCATCCCGGCGCGCTTGCCCGCGATGTCCCACAGCGCCTGGTCGATCCCGGAGATCGCGTTGTTGGTGACCGGCCCGCCGCGCCAGTAGCCGGTGAAGGCCGCGAGACGGGTGAGGTCGCCGATGTCGCCGGGGTAGCGGCCGACGAGGAGGCGGGCCAGGTGCTCGTTCACGAAGGCCTCCACGGCCTTCCAGCGCTGCGTGAACGTCGCGCAGCCGAGCCCGTACAGGCCCGGGACGTCGGTGTCGACGCGCACCACGACGAGGGCGATGCCCTCCGGCGCCGTGGTGATCGCGCGGACCGAGGTGATCCGGACGTCCTCGCGGGGCCGCCACGGGTTCGCGAACGTTTCAATGGCCATGGGTGTCAGTCTTCCTTGTCGGGGTCTGCGGTTCAGGATGGCAGGTCGAGCGTCGGCAGCGCGACCTCGTGGCGGGCTTCGAATCCGATGAGGCGCCGCGCGGGCGTCAGGTCGATCGGCACCTCGCGCTCCACGAAGCGGCGCAGCCGCGGCGCCTGCGGGGCGTATGCCTTGAGCAGGTCCTCGGTCCGGTACGGCGCGAGCGTGTTCCCGGCGGCGAGGAAGAACGCGTGGGCGCCGGTGGTGCGGGCGGTCAGGGCCAGTTCGATCGCGCGCGCCGCGTCGCGCGTGGTGAGGTAGGACCAGGCCTCGCGCAGGCCCGACGCGGGGTCGGCGCGGAAGACCTCGGCCTGCGCTCGCAGCGCCTCCTCGTTGTGCACGTGGGGGAACCGCAGCGTGACCGTGTCGATCCCCCATTGCCGCCAGGCCATCCGCGAGGTGTTCTCGTCGTTGTGCTTGGACAGGGAGTACCAGTCGGCGATGTCGACTGGTATGTCGGTGTCGATCGGGAAGTACGCCGGGGTGACCTCGTGCCGGTTCATCGGCAGGCCGTAGGCGTTGATGCTCCCGGCCACGACCGCGCGCCGGATGCCGGCCTCGCCCGCCTGCTGGAGCACGTTGAACGTGGAGACCACGTTCGTGGAGTACACGTCGTAGGGCGGGGCGATGTCGCGGTGCGCCAGCGCGGCGAGGTGCACGACGAGGTCGGCGCCTTCGATCGCGCGGGCCACGTCCGCTTGGGACCTGGTGTCGCCGACGAGGACGCGGTCGGCGTCGAGGTCGGGGTTCTCCCCCGCCGACAGGGTGGTCACGTGGGCGCCGAGGGCGCGCAGGTGCGGGACGGCGACGGCGCCGATGCGCCCGGAGGCGCCGGTGACGAGGATGCGGGTGCCTTCGAGGTCGCTCATCCCTTGACGCCTCCGGCCGAGCCGACGCCGCGCAGGAACTGCTTCTGGAAGATCGCGAAGAGGACCACGGGGACGAGGATGGAGAGGAACACGGCGGCCATCTGGACCGAGAGCGGGGAGTTCCCGGCGGCCAGCTTGGGGAGCATGACCGAGACGGGCTGGAGGTCGGGATTGGACAGGACCAGCATGGGCCAGAGGAATTCCTTCCAGGAGCCGACGACCGACAGCAGCACGATGACGCCGAGGATCGGGCGGGAGAGCGGCAGGACGACCGAGACGAGGACGCGCAGCGGACCGGCGCCGTCGATCTTGGCGGCCTCCATGTAGTCGCGCGGGATCGAGTCGAAGAAGCGTTTGAGGACCACGACGTTGAAGGCGCTTGCTCCGGCGGGCAGCCAGACGGCCCAGAACGTGTCCTGGAGGCTGATGTTCAGCAGCGGCATGTCAAGGATCGTGAGGTAGAGCGGGACGAAGGAGATGACGCCGGGCAGGAACAGGGTCGCGAGGATCGCGCCGGAGAGCACCGGGCCCCACTTGGGGCGCAGGACGCTGAGGAGGTAGGCGGCGGCGACGGAGACGACGAGGGTGGAGAGGGTCGATCCGGCCGCGAGGATCACGGTGTTCCACAGCGACTGGCCGATCCTGGCGCCGTTCCAGGCGAGCAGGAGGTTGCCCCATTCGTTGGGGGTGAACCAGATGCCCATCGGGTCGGAGACGATGTCGTTGCTGGAGGAGACCGAGGCCTTGGCGGCCCACAGGAGCGGGCCGAGCCCGGCGACGATGAGCAGGACCAGCAGGACGGTCTGGACGGCGCCGAACCAGGCACGGACGCTGGGGCCTCTGCGGTCGGAGGCGGAGATGACGCCGCGCTCCTTCTCCTCGGCGGGGCGGCGCCGGGCGGCGCGCGGTGCGGGGGCGGCGCTCATGCGGTGCTCCATCTCTTGGTGACGAAGTAGTACACGACGGAGAGCAGGCCGAGGAAGAGCGCGAGAAGCACGCTCAGTGCGGTCGCGGCACCGAAGTCGCCGTTGACGAAGGCGTAGTTGTAGATCTTCAGCAGCACGGTCTGGGTGGCGTTGTTGGGTCCGCCGCCGGTGAACAGGTACGGCTCGGTGAAGATCTGGAAGGTCCCGATGAGCTGGAGCAGCATCATCACGAAGATGACGTTGCGCAGCTGCGGGAGGGTGATGTGCCAGATGCGGCGCCAGATCCCGGCGCCGTCGATCTCGGCGGCCTCGTACAGCTCGGTGCGCACGGTGGCGAGCGCGGCGATATAGATGATCGCGGTCGATCCGGCGCCGGCCCAGGTGGCGTACAGGACGATCGAGGGCATGGCGCTGTCCTCGGCGTTGAGCCAGGGGAAGGGGCCGAGGCCGATCCAGCCGAGGGCCGAGTTGAACAGGCCCTGCGCGTCGGGGTCGTAGAAGAACTTCCACAGCAGGATCGCGGCCACGGGCGGGACGACCGCGGGCAGGTAGGCGAGCGCGTTGTAGAGCGCGTCGTACTTGCGCAGCTCGTTGATGAGCACCGCGAGGATGATCGGGATCGGGAAGCCGAAGACGAGGGCCAGGAGCGCGAAGTAGGCGGTGTTGAGCGATGCCTGGAGGAGCCCGGGGTCGGCGAGGACGTATTCGAAGTTGCCCCAGCCGACCCATTCGGCCGGGAGGATGAGGTTGGTCTTCTGGAAGCTGAGTACGAGGCCCTGTACGACTGGGCCCCAACTGAAGTAGAGGTAGACAAGGACGACCGGGACCGCGAAGAGGACGGCGTGGAGGCCGCCGCCGCGGACCCATCGGGTGAGGTCGAGGCGCGGCCGGGGTCGCCGCTGCGCGGCGCGGGCCGCGTCGGGGGTCGGTGCCATGGAGTCTCCGTTCGGGGGTTCCGGCCGGGCCTGGTGCGGGCCCGGCCGGAAGTCCGGGGTCCGCTAGCGGGCGGCCTGGTCGATGATGGCCTGGACCGCGGTGTTGGCGTCGGCGACGGCCTGGGCGATGTCGGCGCCCTCGTCGGTCAGGATCTGCTGCACGACGGGGTCGAGGGCGGCGTAGGTCTGCTGGGTGGCCGCGGGGGGTTCGGCGATGAGCTGGAGGGTCGAGGCGGTGTAGCCGGCGAACTGCTCCAGGGGGACGTTGATGTGCGGTTCGATCCAGGTGAGGTAGCGGTCGTAGACGTCCTGGGAGACCGGCGGGAGGCCGGGGAGGCCGACGGGGCTGTTGTCGGCGGCGGCGGACTCGGCGTCGGCGAGGGCCACGGCCTCGTCGTAGTACTTCTCGAAGTCGTAGAACTTGACCCACCGGGCGGCGGCGAGGAGCTGGTTGGCGGTAGCCTTGGCGTCGAAGAGCTTCAGGGTGCCGCCGGTGAGGGTGCCGTTGTTCCCGGCGCCGCCCTGCGGGAGCTGGCCCTGGCCGTAGGACGCCGGGTCGAAGCCGTAGTCCTTGACGACGGTGAAGTAGCAGTCGGGGGCCTGGAGGGCCATGCCGATGGTGCCGCCGGCGAAGGCCTGGCGCAGCGCCTCCTGGTCGTACAGGAACTCGCGGCCCATCGTGTCGTCGGTCCAGCGCATGTCGTGCAGGACCTGGAGTGCGTCGATCGTCTCCTGGCCCATGACGGCCTCGGCGCCCGCGTCGTCCTGGACGCGCCCGCCGTTGCTGTAGGTCATCGTGGTGAGCATCCAGCCGCCGGTGTTGTTGGTGGTCAACTGGGCGTAGGGGGTGACGTCGGGGACGTTCTCCTTGATCTGCTTGGCGAAGGCCCGCACGTCGTCCCAGGTGGCGGGGGGCGTGTCGGGGTCGAGCCCGGCCTGCTCGAAGATCGCGCGGTTGTAGGCGATGCCGACGGAGAACAGGCCGGTCGGGATCGAGTAGATGCTGCCGTCGGCGTCCTTGACGTTGTCGAGGGCGAGCGGGTTGAGGTCGGCGACGAGGTCGAGCTCTTCGAGGTAGGGGGTCATGTCCGGCAGCTGGCCGTTCTCGATGAGCTCGTAGCTGTAGGTGAGGGAGACGCCCATGACGGTGGGGAGGGTGCCGCCGGCGAGCTTGGCCTGGAAGGTCTGGGCCTCCCACATCTCGGTGGAGGGCTCGACGGTGATGTTGTCGTAGGCGGCCTCGAACTCGCCGATGCGCTCGTCGAAGGCGGCGCGCTGGTCGGGCTTGTCCTCGGTGGGCTGGTCGCCGATGGAGATGGTGACGTCGGCGGAGGGGTCGAGCTCGCCGGCGTCCGCGCCGTCGGCGCCGGGGTCGCTGCACGCTGCCGTGCCGGCGAGCGCGGCGGTGGCGCCGATCGATCCCGCTGCGAGCACGTGCCGCCGTGACAGTCTCTTCATTGAAACTCCTGTGGTCGTGGAGGCCCGCGGGGGACGCGGGCCGTGAGGGTGTGTAGAACATAAAATAAAACCAAGAGTGTTATTAAGTCAACGGCAGCGGGCCCGGAATTTTCGGGGCCGCCGCCGGCCGCCCCGAATCCCCTGCAGCACAACCGGTTCGATGCAGACAAGTCACTGAGAAGTGGAGAACCCCATGCAGCACCCTCCCCCGCTGCGGCTCGCCGTCGTCGGCTGCGGCGTCATCGGCCGCCTGCACGCCGAGGTCGCCGCCCACAGCCCCGACCTCGAAGTCGCCGTCCTCGTCGACCCCTCCCCCGCGGCCGCCGAAGCCGTCGCGCGCGAGCTGGAAGCGCTCGGCGCCCCGGCGCCGCGCGTCCACGCCTCCCTCACCGAGGCGCTCGCGGGCGGCGGCGTCGACGTCGTCGCCGTCTGCACCCTCAGCGGGACGCACGCCTCGCTCGGCCTCGAAGCGCTCGAAGCGGGCGCCCACGTGGTCATCGAGAAGCCCCTCGACGTCGACACCGCCGCCGCACGGCGCCTGCGCGAGGCCACCGCCGAGCGGCCCGGGCAGGTCGTCGCCGTCGTCTCCCAGCACCGCCACGACCGGTCGGCGCAGGTGGTGAAGCGCGCACTCGACGCGGGGCGCCTGGGCCGGATCACCTCGGCGACGGCGAACATCGACTGGTTCCGCACGCAGGCGTACTACGACTCGGCCGCCTGGCGCGGCACCTGGGCGCTCGACGGCGGCGGGGCCCTGATGAACCAGGGCGTGCACACGCTCGACCTGCTGCTGTGGTTCCTCGGCGCACCCGTGGAGGTCGTCGCCCGCACCGCGCGGCTCGCCCACGAGCGCATCGAGGTCGAGGACGTGGCCGTCGCGATCCTGACGTTCGCGGACGGCGCCTTGGCGACCCTCCACGCCTCCACCGCGGCGTACCCCGATCTCGGTGTGCGCCTTCAGGTCCACGGCATCGACGGCTCGGCGGTCATCGCACGGGACGAGCTGACGTTCTTCCACGCCAGGGACGCCGAGGGCGAGGCGGACCAGGCCGCACGGGAGCTCGCCGCGTACCCGGCCCCCGAACCCGGCTACTCGAACCCGCACTTGGCACAGTGGACGGACATCGTCGCGGCGATCCGCGAAGGCCGCCGACCGTCGGTGGACCTGGACGCGGGCTTCCTCGCCCTCGCCACCGTACGGGCCGTGTACCTCTCGGCGACCCTCGGCGAGCCGATACGCGTCGCCGACGTGCTGGAGGGGAAGTACGACGGGCGGCCGACGGCCACCGGGTCCGCCGCCGGGGACTGAACCGCGGCCGCGGGCGCGGCGGCGTTGGTACAGTGGCGTTCTCGCCGAACGACCGGAGCCGCCGATGCCCGCCCCCTCGAAGACCTGTTAGCGCCGTGGACGACCGGCGGCTGGTGAAGGTCTCGAAGTACCTCTCGCGGCATCTGCGGCACGACCCGGGGCGGTTGGGGATCGTGCTCGACGATCAGGGCTGGGTCGAGGTCGCGGTGCTGCTCGAGGCGCTCAGTGAACGCGGGTTCGCCCTCACACCGGAGGAGCTGGAGGAGGTCGTCGCCCGCAACGACAAGCAGCGGTTCGCCATGCGGGACGGCCGGATTCGGGCGAGCCAGGGGCACACGGTCGCGGTCGACCTGGGCCTGGAGGCCAGCGATCCCCCGCCGGTGCTGTTCCACGGCACCACCGGCGGCTCGCTCGCGGCGATCAAGGCCGAGGGGCTGCGGCCGATGGACCGGCACGACGTGCACCTCTCCCCCGACCGAGAGACGGCGACGCGCGTCGGCGCCCGCCGGGGCGCGCCCGTGGTGCTCGCCGTCGACGCCGCACGCATGGCCGAACGCGGGCACGAGTTCCGCCGCTCCGAGAACGGCGTCTGGCTCACCGAGGCCGTGCCCGCCTGGGCGATCATGTTCCCCGAGCGCTGAACCGCCGTTCCGCGGTCGGTCGCTTCGAATGAAATTTATTCTCACGAAGTGTTGACTTGGTGCGACGATCATCGTAATTTTCTTCATAAGGAAGATTTACTGAAAGGAATTTCCAGTGGCGACGACGGTGCGGAACCAGGGCGTGGTCGGTCGACTTCGCACGGAGTTGGAGACGCTTCCCGATGCCCTGCAACGGGTCGCGTTGCAGATCCTGGAGGACCCCGACGGGGCCGCGCGGGCGTCCATCGCGGACCTCGCCGAGCGCGCCGGGACCTCGACGGCCACCGTGACGCGGTTCTGCCGGGTGCTCGGGTTCTCCGGGTACGCCGCCCTGCGGGTCGCGCTCGCCGCCGAGGGCGGCCGCGCCGAGCAGGCGCGGTGGGAGACCGACATCGACCGCGAGATCGAGCCGGGCGATCCGCTCGACCGCGTGCTCGGGATCGTCGCCAGCGCCGACGCGCGGGCGATCCAGGAGACGGCGTCCCGTGTGGACCTCGAACGGATCGAGCGCGTGGCCGCGGCGGTGGCCGAGGCCGGGCGGGTCGAACTCGTCGGGCTCGGCAGCTCCGGCACGGCCGCGAGGGAGCTGGCGTTCCGCCTGGAGCGCATCAGGGTCCCGTGCTGGTTCCGGCCCGACACGCACACCGCGCTCACGAACGCGGCGCTGCTGCGGCCGGGCGACGTGGCGATCGGGCTCTCGCACAGCGGGCGCACCCGCGAGGTCGTGGAGGTGCTCGCCGAGGCCCGCGAGCAGGGCGCGCTCACGGTGGCCGTGACCTCCTTCGACCGCTCGCCGATGGCGCAGGCCGCCGACGTGGTGCTCACGACGGCGGTGCACGAGACGACGTTCCGCCTCGCGGCGCTCTCGGCGCTGCACTCGCAACTGCTGGTGCTCGACCTCATCTACGTGGCCGTCGCGCAGCGCACCTACGAGCGCACCACCGAGGCGTTCGAGGTGACCGCGAGGGCCGTGAGCGCCCACCGGTTCGCCGACGAGGCGAACCGCAACCGCCGCAACCGTTCCCAGGAGGACCAGTGACCGATCAGAGCACCCGCATCACCGGCCGGGCCTATCTCGACCTCGTGAGCGAGACGATCCGCCGGGTGGGGGAATCGCAGGCCGGGGCCGTGAGCGAGGCCGCCGGACTCATCGCCGAGTCGATCGCGGCCGGCGGGGTCCTCCAGGCCTTCGGGTCGGGGCACTCCGAGGCGCTGGCGATGGAGCTCGCGGGCCGGGCCGGGGGGCTCGTGCCCTCCAACAAGATCGCGCTGCGGGACCTCGTGCTCGTGGGCGGTCGTCCACTGGAGACGCTCGCGGACCCGTTCCTGGAGCGCAACACCGACATCGCGCACCAGTTGCTGGAGACGGTGGCGGCCGAGCCGGGGGACGTGTTCGCGATCGCCTCGAACTCCGGCATCAACGGCGTCGTGGTCGAGCTCGCGCTCCTGGTGAAGGAGCGGGGCCATCCACTGATCGCCTTCACGTCCGCCGAGCACGGCGCCCGGACGCCCTCGCGCCATCCTTCAGGAAAGCGCCTGGGCGAGATCGCGGACGTGGCGCTCGACAACGGCGCCCCGTACGGCGACGCGGCGATGCCGCTGCCGGGCGGCGGCGCGGTCGGCGCGGTCTCGTCGGTGACCTCCGCGGTGCTCGCCCAGATGATCGTGGGCGAGGCCGTGCAGCGCCTCGTGGACGCCGGGCACGCCCCGCCGGTCTACCTGTCCGCCAACATCCCCGGCGGCGACGAGCACAACCTCGCCCTGGAGGCGAAGTACGCCGGGCGCATCCGGCGCTCCGCCTGATGCACCCCTCTCGAACCCGTCCCCTCTGAACAGCAGAAAGGCCCCTCATGAACGTCCAGTCCTCCCGTCGTACCCTCCTACGAGCCTCCACAATGGCCGGTGCGGCGGCCGTCCTCTCCGGCTGCGTCACCGCCGGCGGCGACGACCCCGCCGAGCAGGCGACCGGCGCCGTCACCGAGGACAACCCGCTCGGCGTCCCCGAAGGCGCCGACCTCGAAGTCGTCATGTTCGACGGCGGCTACGGCCAGGAGTACACGCAGCACGCGGTGACCCTCTACGAGGAGCGCCACCCCGACGCCACCGTGACCCACGAGGGCCTCCAGAAGGTCGGCGAAGTCCTCCAGCCGCGCTTCGTGTCCGGCGAGCCGCCGGACGTCGTGGACAACACCGGCGCCGGGCGCCTCGACATCGCCGCGCTCGCCGAGGCCGGTCAGCTCACCGACCTCGCCGAACTCCTCGACGCGCCGAGCCTCGACGACCCCGCCGTCAAGGTCCGCGACCTGCTGCTGCCGGGCGTGGTCGCGGACGGCACCCTCGACGGCACGCCGTACTTCCTCAACTACTCCTATGTGGCCTGGGGGATCTGGTACTCCCGCAGCCTCTTCGAGTCCAAGGGCTGGACCGTCCCCGAGACGTGGGACGACATGCTGGCCCTGTGCGGGGAGATCAAGGACGCCGGGATCGCGCCGTGGACCTGGCAGGGCAAGTTCCCCGAGTACATGATGGACCCGCTCCAGTCCCTCGCCGCCAAGGCGGGCGGCCTCGACCTGGTGTACGCCGTCGACAACCTCGAAGCCGACGCCTGGCGCCAGGACGGGATGCTCGCCGCCGCCGACGCGATCCACCGGTTGGTGACCGGCGGCCACATCCTCGAAGGCTCCGAGGGGCTGTCGCACACCGAGGCCCAGAACGCCTGGTGCAACGGCGAGGCCGCGTTCCTGCCGTGCGGGTCGTGGATCGAGGGCGAGCAGCAGGGCGTCACGCCCGAGGGCTTCGACATGGCGATGGCCGCCGTCCCCGCGCTGAGCGGCGCCGACGCGCTGCCGTACGGGGCGGTCCAAGGCTCCAGCAGCGAGTCCTTCCTCGTCCCGGCCCAGGCCGCGAACCCCCGCGGCGGCCTCGAATACCTCCGGTGCCTGTTCTCCGGCGAGGTCGCGCGCGGCTTCGCCGAATCGGCCAAGGCCATGCCGGTCGTCAAGGGCGCCACCGAAGGGCTCGAACTGTCCTCGGGCCTCGCCTCGGTCGCCGCCGCACTGGAGGCCGCGGGCGACGGCGTCTTCGGGTACAAGTACCGCACCTGGTACCCCGAGCTCGCGGTCGAGGTGGACACCGCCACCGGCGAGCTCCTCGCCGGTCGCACCGACCCCGAGCAGTGGTCCGACCGGATCCAGGCCGCCGCCGACGCCGTGGCCGCGGACGACTCCGTCGCCAAGTACGAGCGCTAGATCCGCAGGGGAGGCCGAGCCATGCGACACGGCAAGTACCGGTTTCTGATCGGGGCGCTCGCGCCGCCCCTGCTCCTCTACGGCGTCTTCGTCGTCTCGCCCTACGCCCAGGCGTTCTCCCTCGCCCTCACCGACTGGGACGGGCTGTCGGCCGAGGCCGGCTTCGTGGGCCTGTCCAACTTCGCGGACCTGTGGGGCGACAAGCTGTTCCTCGCGGCCCTGCGCAACAACGGGTTCATGATCCTCGTCGTCCCGACCGCCACGATCGCGCTCGCGCTGTTCTTCTCCGCGTGCCTGACCCTCGGCGGCGGGACGCGAAGGCGCGGCGTGCGCGGCTCGGGCCTGTACCGGATCGTGTACTTCTTCCCGCAGCTCTTGTCCGTGGCGATCCTCGGCGTGCTGTTCCAGTTCGTGTACACGCCGGGCAACGGGCTCCTCAACGGACTCCTCGGCGCGGTCGGGCTCGGCGGCCTCGAACGCGCCTGGCTCGCCGACCCCGCGAGCGCGCTGCCCGCCGTCACCGCCGTCATGATCTGGTCGGCCGTCGGCTTCTACGTCGTGCTCTTCACCGCCGCAATGGAATCGGTGCCGGTCGACGTGGTGGAGGCCGCCGTGCTCGACGGCGCCGGGCGGTTCACGGTGTTCCGGCGCATCACGCTCCCGCTCGTCTGGGACAGCGTCCAGGTCGCCTATGTCTACCTGGGCATCCTCGCCCTCGACGGGTTCGCGCTCGTCCAGATCATGACCGTCGGCCCCGGCGGGCCCGACAACGCCACCGAGGTCATCGGCCTCACCCTCTACCGCTCCGCGTTCACGTACGGCGAGTTCGGCTACGCCTCGGCCATGGGCGTGACCCTGTTCTTCATCACCCTGACCCTCACCGCGCTCGCCTTGCGCGCCACCAAGAGAGAGCGGGTGGAACTCGCATGAAGCGCATCTCCGGCGGCGTCCTCCACCTCGTCCTCATCGTCTGGGCCGCGCTGGTCACCCTCCCGCTCCTGTGGGCAGTGGTCTCCTCGCTCAAGACCGACGCCGAGATCTTCGCGAGCCCCTGGTCCCTGCCCGATGCGCCGCAGTGGGGCAACTGGGCCCGCGCGTGGCAGGAGGCCGCGATCGGCCGCTACCTGCTCAACACGCTCATCGTGGTCGGGGGCGCGCTGGTCCTGGTGATGCTCCTGGGCGCCCTCACCGCGTACTGCCTGGCCCGCTACGACTTCCCCGGCAACCGGCTCGTGTACTACCTGCTCGTCGCCGGGATGCTCTTCCCGGTGTTCCTCGCGCTCGTGCCGCTCTTCTTCGTGGTCGACCAGCTGGGGATGCTCGGGACCTACCACGGGCTCATCCTCGTGTACGCCGCCTACGCGCTGCCGTTCACCGTGTTCTTCCTGCACGCCTTCTTCCGCTCGCTGCCCTCGGCCACCGCCGAGGCCGCGTTCATCGACGGGTGCTCCCATGCGGGCGTGTTCTTCCGCGTCATGCTCCCGATGGCGCGGCCCGGCATGGTGAGCGTCGGCATCTTCAACTTCCTCGGCCTGTGGAACCAGTACCTGCTGCCGCTCGTGCTCAATCCCGACCCCGACCGCTACGTCCTCGCGCAGGGCCTCGCCGCCCTCGCCGTGAGCCAGGGCTACCGCAGCGACTTCTCCGGCCTGTTCGCCGGGCTCGTCATCGCGATCCTCCCGGTCCTCCTGGCCTACCTCCTGTTCCAACGGCAGATCCGCTCCGGCCTCACCGCCGGCGCGGTCCGCTGACCCGTCCGAACCCCGTCCATCCGATCAGAGTTCAACCGGAAAGGGAGCTCGACATGACCACCATCCGCACTCCACGACGGCGCCTCGCGGGCGTCGCGGCGGCCATCCTCGCCGTCGCCGCCGCGGGCCTCGCCACCGCGCACGCCGAACCCGACGCGGGCGCCGCCGAACCGGCCGCCTGCGACGGCGTCCTCTTCGACGACTTCGCCTACGACTCGTCCTCCGACCCCGACATCGCCGCCCGCGGCTGGACCGTCCGCACCAACGCCGGCGGACCCGGCGTCCCCGGCGCGGCCTGGCCCGCGGGCAACGTCTCGTTCCCGACCGTCGACGGCGCCACGTCGCTCCAGCTGCGCGCCGCCACCGACGGCACCGGCGGCGGCACCAGCCACGCCGAATTCCTCCACCAGCGCAAGTTCTTCGAGGGCACCTACGCCGCCCGCGTCAAGTTCGCCGACGCGCCCGTCAGCGGCACCGACGGCGACCACCTCGTGGAGACCTTCTTCACCATCACCCCGCTCGACGCGCCGCTCGACCCCGACTACGGCGAGATCGACTTCGAGTACCTGCCCAACGGCGGCTGGGGCGAGACCGGCCCGATCTTCTACCAGACCACCTGGGAGACCTACCAGAACGAGCCCTGGATCGCCGACAACACCCACACCTCCCAGCGCGAGAGCTTCGACGGCTGGCACGACCTCGTCTTCACCGTCTCAGGCGGCCACGTCAAGTACTACGTGGACGGCACGCTCGTCGCCGACCACTCCGGGAAGTACTACCCGGAGACCCCCATGTCCGTCAACTTCAACCTGTGGTTCATCGACACCGCGGCCCACGCGGGCGGCACCAGCGTCTACCACCAGCAGGTCGACTACTTCATGCACAGCGTCGGCGAGGTCCTCAGCCCCGCCGAGGTGAACGCCCGCGTCGCCGGCTACCGCGCCGACGGCACCGAGCACACCGACACCGTGGGCACCGGCGGCGGCGAATGCCCCACCGTCGGGCCCACCGACCCGACCGACCCGCCCACGACCGAGGAGCCCACCGACCCGCCGACCGGCGGCGCCGACTGTGCCACCGCCGTCGACTGGGCCTTCGGATCGGTCTACACCGCGGGGAACACCGTCGTCCACGAGCGCAGTGCGAACGGCGACCCGGGCGGCCCGAAGTCCGGCGACGGCGAGCACTTGTGGCGCGCCAACTGGTGGACGCAGGGCTCGGAGCCGGGCTGGACGCCGCAGTGGACCGACCTGGGGTCATGCTGATCCCATGAGACTGGTACTCGGCCTGGACGTCGGGGGGACCTCCTCCCGCGCGGTCACGACCACCCTCGACGGCGAGATCGTCGGACGGGGACGCGCCGGCGGCGGCAACCCGCTGGCCGTCCCGCCCGAACTCGCCGCCGCGGAGGTCGCCCGCGCCCTCCGGGGCGCCCTGGCCGGCACCGATCCGTCCGATGTGGAAGCCGCCGTCCTCGGCCTCGCCGGGGTCGGCGGCTTCGACCGGCCCGAGACCGCGGCGGCGTTCCGGCGCGCCTGGGACGCCGCCGGACTCCGCTGCGAGGTCAGGGCGGTGGGGGACGCGCAGGTCGCGTTCGCTTCGGGTACAACGGAACCGCTCGGCACGGTCCTCATCGCGGGCACCGGCTCGGCGGCGGCCCGCGTCGACGGCGACCGCCTCACCCGCGTCGGCGACGGCCTCGGCTGGCTCCTCGGCGACCGCGGCTCCGGCTTCTGGATCGGCCGCCGCGCCGCCGCCGACACCGCCGCGCGCCTCCAGGCGCGACTGCCCCACACCGGCCTCACCGCCCTCGTGGCGGCCGCGGTCGGCGAACACGGATCACCTACGGCGGGAACGGATTCGGACGCGTTCGTGTCGGCCGTCCACAGCAGGCCGCCCCGCGGCCTCGACCGCCTCGCCCCTCTCGTCACCGAAGCGGCCGCCGCCGGTGACGCGCACGCCCTGGCGATCCTCGACGAGGCCGCCGCCCACCTTGCCGCGGCCGTCGCCCTCGTCCGCGACCCCGGCGAGCGCACCCCGATCGTCCTGTCCGGCAGCGTCCTCCGCGAATCCGCCCCGGTCCGCGACGGCGTCCGGACACGCCTCGCCGAGGCCTGGCCCGACGCGACGGTGACGGCGGCGGGCCCGGCCGAGATCGGCGCGGCCCAGCTCGCCATCCGCTCGCTCGCGCGGTAGGGGCTTGCGGGGCGCGGCGCAGCCATTCTACTATTCTGCTAGTAGTTAAGTAGAAGTAGCGGTCACGCACGAGGAGCGCCATGATCGAGTTCCGCCTGGACCGGGGTTCCGGCGTCACGCCGTACCTCCAGCTCATCCGCCAGGTCCGCCAGGCGGTCCGGCTCGGCCGCCTGCGCGAGGGCGACCGGCTCCCGCCGGCCCGCGAGGTCGTCGCCGCGCTCGGCATCAACCCGAACACCGTCCACAAGGCCTACCGCGAACTGGAGCACGACGGCCTGGTCCGCTCGCGCCCCGGCGTCGGCACCTTCGTCACCGCCGGGGCCGCCGCGTCCGACGCCGCGCAGGACCCCGGCGTCCGGTCGGGCCTGACCGACTGGGTCGAGGCGGCCGAGCGGGCGGGGCTCGACCACGAGGACATGCGCGCGGTCTTCGACAGCGTCCTGGCCGAACGGGATGCGGCCCGAACCGGAAGCGGCCGAACGTGAACGCGCTCGAAACCGTCGCGTTGAGCAGGCGGCGGCGCCGGGTCTGGGCCCTGCGCGACTGCGACCTCGCCGTCCCCGAAGGCGCCGTGACGGCGCTCGTCGGCGCGAACGGCGCGGGCAAGACCACGCTGCTCCACGTCGCCGTCGGGCTCCTCGCCCCGACTGACGGCGAGATCCTCGTCTTCGGCCGCCCCTCGGGCCGCCGCGGCGCCGACCTCGCCAGGGTCGCGTTCGTCGCGCAGGAGAAGCCGCTGTTCGGCTCCTTCACCGTCGCCGAGATGCTCCGCTTCGCGAACGCGACCAACCCCGGGTTCGACCTCGCCGCCGCCCGCGCCCGGATCGCCGAGGCCGACATCGACCCGCGGCGGCGCGCCGCGCGGCTCTCCGGCGGCCAGCGCACCCTCGTCGCCCTGGCGCTGGCGCTCGGCAAGCGGGCCGGGCTGCTGCTGCTCGACGAGCCGCTGGCCGAACTCGATCCCCTGGCGCGCCTTCAGGTCAGGGGCGCGCTCATGGCCGCGGTCGCCGAGACCGGCGCGACCGTGGTGCTCTCTTCCCACGACCTGGCCGAACTCGCCGAGACCTGCGACCACCTGGTGCTGCTCGACCGGGGCCGGGTGCGGCTGGCGGGCGAGGTCGAGGCGCTGCGCGACCGCCACCGCGTGATCACCGGTCCCGGCGAGGCCGCCGCGGACGTGCGCGAACTCGCCGACGTCGTGCACCAGAGCGGCACCGAGCGGCAGACGACCGCGCTCATCCGCACGCACCTGCCGGACCTGCCGCTCGGGGAGCGGCCGGGGATCGAGGAGATCGTGCTCGGCTACCTGCGCCGCCCCGAGGCGCCATGATCTGGCTCGCCTGGCGCCAGCAGCGCTTCCCGCTGGTCGCGGCCGCGGTGTGGACGGCCCTCGTCGCCGCCCTCGCGGCGGCCTCGCGCACCGATCCGGAGCTGGCCCTCATCGCGCAGTTGGCCTCGGGGTACCTGACCGTGGGCGTCTGCATGTTCTGGGGCGCCCCGCTCGTCGCCCGCGAACTGGAGCACCACGCGCACCGGCTGGCGTGGACGCAGAGCCGGACCCGGGACCGGTGGCTCGCCGCGCGCCTCGCCGTCGCGGCGGCCGGGGCGACGGCCGCGGCGGGCGCCACCGCCGCGCTCATCGCGCTGGCACTGCCCGAGCAGCCCGGGCTCGACCCGATGACCTGGTACCACTATGAATCGCACGGCGTCGTGCCCTTCGCGCGGGTCCTGTTCGCCCTGGCGTTCGGGGCCGCGCTCGGCGCGCTCGTCGGCCAGACGCAGATCGCCATGGCGCTCAGCGTGCCGGTGCTCGGGCTGCTCCAGCTCGGCGGCGCCCGCGCCCTCCGCGAACGCGCCGACCTGGGGTACTGGCCGCTCCAGTGGGCCGAGAGCGGCTGGTACCTCCTGGCGGCGGCCGCCTGCGTCCTCGCCGCCTGGACCGCGGTCCGAAGACGGTCGTGAGGCCCGACGGCGGCCGGTCCGATCCGCGGCCCGGCTAGCCTGGGCCCGAGGCGAAGGCGGGGGTTCGATGGCGGGGGGTTCGATGACGGACGGATTCAAGGCGGCAGGTTTCAAAGCGGAAGGTTTCAAGGCAGAGGCGCGGGGCGGCGGGGGCGTCGAGCTGCATCTCGAACTGGGCGCGGGCGGGTCGCGGCGGGCGGCCGTTGCCGCGGCGCTGCGGGAGGCGGTGCGGAGCGGGCGGCTCGCGCCGGGGACGCGGCTGCCGCCGTACCGGACGCTGGCCGAGGACCTCGGGGTCGCGAGGAACACGGTGGCCGACGCGTACGCCGAGCTCGTCGCCGAGGGGCGGCTGACCGCGCGGCAGGGATCGGGGACCCGTGTGGCCGAACGCGTCGCGGCGAGGCCGCAGCGCGTCCCCGAGAAGGCGGCGCGAAGCGCGGCGCCGCTGCACGACCTGCGGCAGGGGCAGCCGGACGCGACGTCGTTCCCGCGCGCGGACTGGGCCGCGGCAGTGCGCCGAGCACTGGCTACTGCGCCGCACGACGCGTTCGCTCCCCCGCACCCGCAGGGCCGACCCGAGCTGCGCCGCGCGCTCGCCGAGTACCTCGCGCGGGCGCGCGGGGTGTCGGCGGCGCCGGACCGGATCGTGGTGTGCGCGGGGTTCGCGCACGGGCTGCGGCTGCTGTTCGGCGGCGGCGTGCTGGCGGGTCCGCTCGCCGTCGAGGCGTACGGGCTGCCGTTCCACCGGAGCGTGCTCGACGCCGCGGGCGTGCGCACGGTGCCGGTCGCCTTGGACGGCAAGGGGGCCCGCACGGATCTGCTCCCGGAGGGCCGGGGCGGCGCGCGGGCGGCGCTGCTCACTCCGGCGCACCAGTTCCCTACCGGCGGGCCGCTCGACCCGGCGCGGCGGGCCGCCGCGGTCGACTGGGCGCGCGGCCGGGGCGGCGTCGTGCTGGAGGACGACTACGACGGCGAGTTCCGCTACGACCGCGAACCGGTGGGCGCGGTGCAGGGCCTCGACCCCGACCACGTGGTCTACCTCGGGTCGGTGAGCAAGAGCCTGTCCCCCGCGATCCGGCTCGGCTGGATGGTCCTGCCTGCGCACCTGGTCGAGCCGGTCCTGGCGGCGAAAGGGCTGCGGGAGGCGTGGACGGGCGTGACGGACCAGCTCGCGCTCGCCTCGCTCATCGAGGCCGGGCACTACGACAGGCACCTGCGGCGCATGAGGAGGCGCTACCGCGAGCGCCGGAACCGGCTGGTCGCGGCGCTCGCCGAGCGGGCCCCGCACCTCGCCGTCACGGGCGTGGCGGCCGGACTGCACGCGGTGGTGGAGCTGCCGCCGGGCACCGAGGCCGCCACTGTGGAGGCGGCGGCGTCGGCGGGCATCGCGCTCGACGGGCTGGCGGCGTTCCGGCATCCCGAGAGCGAGCAGCCGCACCGGGACGGCCTGGTCGTCGGCTACGCCGCGCCCGCCGAGCACCGCTACGGCGCGGCGCTGGACGCGCTGTGCCGCGTCCTGCCGCCCGCCTGAGTCAGCGCTCGGCCAGCGCGGCGGTCCAGACGGGGCTCGCGAAGTAGTGGTTGTCGTACTGCTCGGAGCTGTCGCGGATGTCCTGGACGGTGGCCTCGCCGAGGTGGACGCGCTCGAGGAGGCGGTAGTAGTCGAAGCGGTGGAGGCCGGGGGTGAAGAGGACGAGCATCTCGGCCTCGGCGCCGGGCGCGGGGGCGAACGCGTGGGGGACGGTGGGCGGGACGGTGAGGAAGTCGCCCTTGCCGAGGGCCACGATCTCCTCGCCGACGAGGATGCGCATGTCGCCTTCGAGGACGAAGAAGGTCTCGGCGGCCTTGGTGTGGAAGTGGGCCGGGGCGCCGGGCGAGCCCTTGCGGAAGGTGGCCTTGTTCGCGGTGATGGCCCCGCCGGTGGCGCCGGCGTCGGCGAGGAGGGTGATGAGGCTGGTGGGTCCGTCCTGGAGGGTCTCGGCTTCGGCGGCGCGGACGAGGACGGGCTGCTGGTCGGTGCTCATTGCTGCTCCTGGGTGTGTGAGCTGTTGGTTTCGGTGGTGACACCGAATCTACCGGCGTAATAGACCATGTTTCTGGTGCAATCGACGCCTGATGCAGCGGGTCAATTCGGGTGGTGCGGGGGCGGTGGCCCGATCCGGTATGGTGGTGCCGGTTTCCAGGTCGGGGAACGGGTTTCGAGTGGTGGAGGGTGTTCTCGACATGCGCAGGTACGCGATGCTGGTCTCGCCGTCGGCGAACCGCGTCTACGCGCGGACGGCGGCGCGGATGATGCGGCACGAGTTCGGGGTCTTCCGCGAGCGCCTGCTGGAGGGCGCGGTCGAGGACGTGGAGGAGGTCGAGTTCGGCGGCGTGCCGTACCTGGTCTTCGGCGCCGAGTCGCTGAGCGGGCGCGATCTGCGGGTGCTGGCGAACCTCTCCTCGCTGTTCGCGCTGTTCGAGGTCCACGGGTCGATGCTCGAACCGGTCGCGGTGGAGCGGCTGGACCGGTACGACGACGACCTGGTGTCGATCCTCAAGTACGTGGGCAAGACGAACGAGCAGTTCACGAAGCTGCTGGTGAACGTCACGGCCGCGGCGGCGCTGACCGCGGACCGGTTCCTGGGCGACCGTCCGCGGCTCCTGGACCCGCTGGCGGGCCGGGGCACGACGTTGAACCAGGCGGCGATGTACGGCTGGGACGGCTACGGGGTGGAGATCGACGGGACCGACTTCGACGCGTACGCGGTGTTCTTGGAGCGGTGGCTCAAGGGGAAGTTCATCAAGCACAAGGTCACGAAGAGCCGCGTCAAGCGCGAGGGCCGGTCGGTGGGCCGGCGGATGCTGGCCGAGTTCGCCGCGACGAAGGAGGCGTTCCGGGCCGGGGACGTGCAGACCGTCGAGCTGGTCGGCGCGGACACGACGCGCAGCGGCGAGGTCTACCGGAAGAACTCGTTCGACCTCATCGTGACCGACGCGCCGTACGGGGTGCAGCACGCGTCGGTGAACTCGGAGCGGGCGCTGTCGCGCAGCCCGCGGGCGCTGCTGGAGGCCGCGATCCCGGAGTGGGCGGCGCTGCTGCGCGACGGCGGGGCGATGGGGCTGTCGTGGAACACGCAGGTGCTCCCCCGCGAGGATCTGGCGTCGATCCTGGAAAACGCCGGGCTCGCGGTGCTGGACTCCGAGCCGTTCCTGGGCTTCGAGCACCGGGTGGGCCAGGCCATCGACCGCGACCTCATCGTGGCGGTCAAGCCGCGGGCGGCACGCTGAACACGCGGGAACGCTAAGTCACATGATTGATTGAATTCGGTGCGCCACCTGATAGCGTCGGTGAAACAGATGATTCACCGACCGAGAGGGGTGGGCCGTGGCCGAGGGCATGGTCAAGCGGCGCCGCGACGAGCAGGCCAGGGGGACCCGGGAGGCGCTCCTGGACGCCGCCGAGCGGCTGTTCGCCGAGCGCGGCGTGCACGCGGTGTCGAACCGGCAGATCGTGGAGGCCGCGGGCCAGGGCAACACGGCCGCCGTCGGCTACCACTTCGGGTCGAAGGAGGCCCTGGTCGGGGCCATTGCGGAGCGGCATTCGGCCTCGATCGACCGGATTCGCGCCCGCCTCGTGGCGGAGGTGCGGGACGAGGACGACCTGCGGGCCTGGGTCTCGGTCGCGGTGCGGTCGGTCTCCGAGCACCTCGCGGGCCTGCCGCAGCCGTCGTGGTACGCGCGGTTCACCGCCCAGGTGGCCGCCGACCCGGCGCTCCGCGCCCTCGACGGGGACGACCCGCGCGCCGAGACGCCCTCGCTGCGGGCGCTGCGCAAGGGGATGCGCCGGTGCCTGCCGGACCTGCCGCCGGAGGTGGCCGCCGCGCGCACCGCCATGACGCGCAACCTCATCGACCAGTCTATGGCCGACCGGGAACGCGAGCTTGCCGGGAGCGGTACGGCCGCGCCGGGCGTGGACGACCTCGTGGACGCGATCGTCGCCGTCTGGCGCGCGCCCGCCGGGGCTGCGGCGGCCCCCGCGCCGAGGACCGCCCCGCCGGACCGGGAGATGCTGGAGTTCGCCCACCAGATCCGCGAGGACTTCGGGCGCTTCATGATGGAGTACCGCTTCGCCGTCGACGAGGTGCTGACGAAGGTCACGATCCTCCGCGAGGAGTTCCGGCACCTCCACCGTTACAACCCGATCGAGCACGTGACCTCGCGCCTCAAGACGCCCGAGAGCATCCTGGAGAAGGTCGCGCGCCGCGGCTACGCGCCCACGCTGCCGTCGATCCGCGCCAACGTCACCGACATCGCGGGCATCCGCATCACCTGCGCATTCATGGCCGACACCTACCGCATCCTCGACGCGCTCACCTCGCAGCACGACGTGAGGGTGGTCGCGGTGAAGGACTACATCGCCGAGCCGAAGCCCAACGGGTACAAGAGCCTCCACGCGATCATCGAGGTGCCGGTGTTCCTGTCGACGGGGGCCGTCCCGGTCATCGTGGAAGTGCAGATCCGCACGATCGCGATGGACTTCTGGGCGAGCCTGGAGCACAAGATCTTCTATAAATACGATGGAGAAGTGCCCGAGCACCTCGCGGCCGAGCTCGCGGCGGCGGCCGGGGCCGCTGAGCAGCTCGACCGGCGCATGGAGCAGCTGCACGCCGAGGTCCACGGGCCCATCGACGCCTACGACGCCGAGCCGCCGTCGCTGCCGCGGCTCGACGACCAACTGCTGCAACGGCTCTGGGCGCTCAGCCTGGGCACGGAGGGTCGGCGGGACTCATAGCGGGTCGAGGGCGTCGAGGCGGCGGCGGGCCTCGGTCGCGGCGGCGGCGTGGTCGTCCATGCCGGCCCACGGGTCGGTCTTCTGGGCGAGGCGGCGGCGGATCGAGTCGGCGGTGAAGCCGTCCGGGGCCGCGCGGCCCAGCTCGCTCCAGTCCAGCGGGGTCGCGACGGCGGCGCCGGGCCGCGACCGCAGCGAGTACGGGGCGATGAAGGTCTGGGCGTGGCCGTTGCGGTTGACGTCGAGGAAGAGCCGGTCGCCGCGGCGGTTCTTGCGCTGCGCGGTCGTCAGCCGGTCGGGGTCCGCGGCGGCCAGGCGCGCGGCGAGGTCCCCGGCGAGCGCGCGCACGAACGGGAAGTCGGCGCCGCGGTCGAGCGGGGCGACCACGTGGAAGCCGCGGCCGCCGGTGGCCTGGAGGAACGGGGCGAGGCCGACCTCGGCGTAGAGGTCCCTGACGCGCCGGGCGACCGAGCGGAGCTCGGGCAGCGTGACGCCCGGGGGCGGGTCGAGGTCCACCACGAGCCGGTCGGGGTCGTCCAGGCGGTCGACCGTGGCGGTCTGGACGTGGAACTCGACGGTGGAGAGGTTCGCGAGGTACATGAGGGTCGCGGCGTCGTCGCACACGACGTACCGGTTGGAGCCCTCGCTGCGGCGGTGCGGGATCTCGGCGGTGCGGATCCAGTCGGGGAAGTGCCCGCCGGAGTCCTTCTGGAAGAAGCCCTCGTCGCCGATGCCGTGCGGGAAGCGGCGCAGCGTGAGCGCGCGCCCGGCCAGGTGCGGGACCATCGCGGCGGACACGGCGAGGTAGTGGGCGAGCAGGTCGTCCTTGGTGAGGCCGTCCTCGGGGAACAGCTCCTTGTCGAGGTGCGTGAGCGCGAGGTCGTGCCCGTCGAGGCGGATCGTCGGGGCCATGTCAGATCGCCTCCCTGACGACGTCCTCGGCCGCCTTGTCGGTGCGTTCGCCCAGGTACCTGGGGTGGCGCAGCATCCCGTCGGCGGTCCACTCGGTGAAGCCGACCTGGACTACGAGCTCGGGCTCGACCCAGTGCGGGCCGGGCTCGGCGACCGCTCCGGCGAACGGGCTCGCGTCCCGCGACAGGCCGTCGAGCCGCTCGCGCAGGCGCCGCAGGGTCCGGTCGTCGTACCCGGTGCCGACCTTCCCGGCGTACCGAAGCCGTCCGTGGTCGCGGTAGCCGAGGAGGAGCGCGCCGAAACCGGTGCGCGAGCCCTGCGGGTCGGTGTAGCCGCCGACGGCGAACTCCTGCTCGCGCACGCGCTTGAACTTGCGCCAGTCCTTGCTGCGGCCGGGGCGGTAGCGGGAGGCGGCGCGCTTGGCGATGAGGCCCTCCCAGCCGCGCTCGCAGGCCTCCTCGAACATGGCCTCGCCCTCGGCGTTGCGGTGGGCGCTGTAGCGCAGGGGGTCGCGGAAGGCGAAGGCGCGCTTGAGGAGCTGCTTGCGGTCGCGCAGCGGCAGGCCGGTGAGGTCCTCGCCGCCGTAGGAGAGGAGGTCGAAGAGGTAGTAGTGGACGGCGACGCCGGTGGCGGCGATCTCGGCGGGGTCGGTGAGGTGCAGGCGCCGTTGGAGGCGGGCGAAGCTCGTCCGCGTCCCCTCGAAGGCGACGATCTCGCCGTCGACCTCGAAACTCGGGCCGCCGAGGTCGGCGAGGGCGTCGAGGAGTTCGGGGAACGAGGCGTCGATGCGGCGGCCGGTGCGCGACCACAGGGCGAGGCCGTCGCCGTCGCGGGCGGCGAGGGCCCGCATCCCGTCGAGCTTGCGTTCGAAGATCCAGTCCGCGCTGGAGAAGCGGCGCTCGGCGGGCGTCGCGAGCATCGGCTGGCGGAAGCCGGTCACGGCCGCGCCTGCTGGTCGGGCTGGTCCACGCCCTGAGCGTATGACGCGAACGCGAGCAAAGATTACTTATCGCGCATGATCGATGGCTCCCGGTGTCATGCTGAGGTCATGCCAGGGGTGATTTGGAACGGGTCGATCGCGTTCGGGCTGGTGAGCATCCCGGTCAAGCTCCACACGGCCACGAGCAGCCACGACCCGGCGCTGCACCAGTACCACGCGGCCGACACCGGCCGAATCCGCTACTGGAAGGTCTGCGAGCTGGACGAGGAGGTCGTGCCGCCCGAGGACATCGTCAAGGGCGTCGAGGTCGACGGCGACGTGGTGCTCCTGGAGGACGACGACCTCGCGGACCTGCCCGTCAGCTCCTCCAAGACCGCCGAGGTCGTCGAGTTCGTGCCCGTCGCACAGATCGACCCGATCCACTACGAGCGGGCCTACTACGCCGAACCCGACAAGGCCGCCGGGCGCCCCTACGTGCTGCTGCGCGAGGCCCTGGAGGACTCCGGAAAGATCGCGATCGTCCGGATCACCCTGCGACGCAGAGAGACCCTCGCGGCTCTCCGCCCGCGCGGCGACCTCCTCATCGTGCACACCATGCTGTGGCCCGACGAGATCCGCGAACCGCGCTTCGCCGACGTCGGCGGCGAGGCCAAGCAGCAGGAGCTGGCGATGGCCGGCGCCCTCATCGACTCCATGACCGACGACTTCCGCCCCGAGGCCTACAGCGACGCCTACCGCGAGGCCCTCGAGAACCTCATCGAGGCCAAACGCGCCGGACGCTCGACCGCCAAGCGGCCCAAGGACGAACCCAAGGCCAAGGTCATCAACCTCATGGACGCCCTCCAACGCAGCGTCGACGCGAAGGACGGCGCCAAGACCGGACGCGGCGCGACTGAGAAGACCGCGAAGAAGGCGGCCAAGAAGTCGACCGCGAAGAAGACCGCCACCCGCAAGCGCGCCGCCAAGCAGACCGCGAAGAAGGCCGCGCGCAAACCCAAGAGCGCCTGAAACCGCCACCGCTTGTGCCGGTTTACGCGGTTTGGCGGGTTCGGGGCGGGGAATAATCACCGGATGCTGCGAAACGGAGTCGGCACCGCCTTGGGGGTCCTCCTGCTGTGCGCCGCGGGCTGCGGGACGAGCGGGCGCGAGTCCGGGGCGGAGGCCGCGGCCTCGGACTTTCTCGCCGCGGTCGACCGAGGCGACGGGGCCGCGGCGTGCGCGGCGCTCGCTCCCGATGCCGCGGAAGGGCTCGCGTCGTCGGAGGACCTGCCTTGCGCGGAGGCGTTCGCCAAGGCGGACGTGCCGGGCGGCGCGGTCGAGTCGGTCGAGGTGTGGGGCGACCGGGCGCAGGTGCGCACCGGCGCCGACGTGCTGTTCCTCGCCGAACTCGACGGCGGCTGGAAGGTGGCCGCCGCCGAATGCGAGGCCCGCGGCGACCGGCCGCACGAATGCGAGGTGGGCGCGTGAAGCGGGCGATGTTCACCGCGTACCTGGCGTTCACCCTCCTGGGGCTCGCGTACCTCGTCACCGTCGGCCTGCTGCGCCTCTGAGGAGTGGACATGAAGCGCTCGCTGCGCGACAACGGCCTGAGCATCGTCTTCGGCCTGCTGTTCCTCGCCACGCTCGTCGGCCAGGCCTTCGCGGGCCGGGCCGACCACAACGACCGGCAGCTGGTCGACGGCGGGCGCGAGCTGAGCGTGCTCCAGTACGTGGCGTCGAGCGACTTCGCCGTGGACGTCGCGGAGAACTGGCAGTCGGAGTACCTCCAGTTCTTCCTGTACGTGTTCGCGACCGTCTGGCTCGTCCAGCGCGGCTCGCCGGAGTCGAAGCTCGTGGAGAACGCGGGGCCCGAGTCGGACGAGCGGCAGAAGGTCGGGCGGTACGCCACCGCGGAGTCCCCTGCGTGGGCGCGCGCGGGCGGTTGGCGCACGGCCGTGTTCGCGCGCTCGCTGGGTCTGGTGATGGGCGTCCTGTTCGCGCTCTCGTGGCTCGCCCAGTCCGTCGCCGGGCGCAGCGCCTACAACGCCGAACGGCTCGCGCAGTTGCAGGACCCCGTGTCGTGGGCCGAGTACGCGGGCAGCGCCGAGTTCTGGAACCGGACGCTCCAGAACTGGCAGTCGGAGCTGCTGGCGATGGGCTCGATCGTGGTGCTGAGCGTGTACCTGCGCCAGCGCGGCTCGCCCGAGTCGAAGCCGGTGGGCGATCCGCACGATGTGACGCAGGAGTCCGGCTGAGGTCGGCGCGGTTCAGGCCCGTTCGGTGAGGTGGGCGGCTATCTCGTCGAGGCGGGCCGCTCGGGAGGCCTTGACGAGGACGAGGTCGCCGGGGGCGAGGCGGGCGTCGAGCCAGGTCTTGACCGCGTCGTTGCCGGTGAGGTGGACGGCGCGGTCCCCCGCGCCTCGGGCGATGGGGCGGGCGCCTTCGCCGACGGTGACGACGAGGTCGGCGCGGGCGGCGGCGCGGGCGCCGACGGCGACGTGCTCGGTCTCGGCGGCGTCGCCGAGTTCGGTCATCTCGCCGAGGACGGCGATGCGGCGACCGCCTTCGATCGCCGCGAGCGCGTCGAGGGCGGCGCGGGTCGATTCGGGGTTGGCGTTGTAGGAGTCGTCGATGACGGTGACGCCGCCTGCGAGTTCGTGGAGTTCCATGCGCCGCTTCGAGAGTGAGGCGGTGGCGAGCGCGGCGGCGGCGGTGTCGAGGGGGACGCCCGCGGCGAGGGCGGCGGCGGCCGCGGCGGCGGCGTTGAGGGCCTGGTGGGCGCCGAGGAGCGGGAGTGCGACGCGGGCTTCGGCGTCGGCGGCGCGCAGGGTGAACGAGGGGCGGCCGAGGCGGTCGAGGGTCAGATCGAGGACGCGCACGTCGGCGTGCGGGGCGCGGCCGAAGGTGAGGACCGGGCCGCCGGTGAGGCCGCGCATGGCGGCGGTGCGGGGGTCGTCGGCGTTGAGGATCGCGGTGCCGCCGGGCGCGAGGCCTTGCACGAGTTCGCCTTTGGCCTTGGCGATGTTCTCGCGGGTCTGCATGAAGGTCAGGTGCGCCTGGCCGACGTTGAGGACCACGCCGATGTCCGGCGGGGCGAGGGCTGCCAGCGCGGCGATGTCGCCGACGCGGCGCGCGCCCATTTCGAGGACGAGGTACCGGGTGGCGGTGTCGGTGCGGAGCATGGTAATCGGCGCGCCGAGCTCGTTGTTGAGCGAGCCGTGGGTGGCGACGGAGGGCGCGGCGGCGGTGAGGACGGCCGCGATGAGGTCCTTGGTGCCGGTCTTGCCTTGGGAGCCGGTCACGCCGATGACCGTGAGTCCGTTGCGGAGGCGGGCGGTGACGTGGGCGGCGAGGGTCTGGAGGGCCGCCTGGGCGTCGGGGACGACGACGGTGGGCAGGGCGGTGGGCTTGCAGCCGAGGACGGCCGCGGCTCCGGCGAGGCCTGCTTGGGCGGCGAAGTCGTGGCCGTCGGCGTGCTCGCCGGGGAAGGCGACGAAGAGGCCGCCGGGTTCGGCCAGGCGGCCGTCGAGGACGGCCGGGGCGGTGACCTCGACGGCGGGGTCGCCCGCGACGGTCCCTGCGGTGATCGCGGCGATCTCGGCGAGGCTGAGCGGGATCATGCGGCGGCTCGTTCGGTTGCGTTCATGGCGCCAGTCAACGGCGGCGGGCGTTGCGGGGGCGTATGGGAATTCGGATACGTCGGCGATAGGTCGGCATATCGTGCGCCTATCGAAAACCGCATACGCCGCGACAACACCGGCGGGGCTTGACTACCGGGCATGACTGGAGACGAACCCGCCCGCATCGCCGTCTACGGGTGCGGGCCCGACGAGGCCGGCGCGTTCCGCGCGCTGGCGGCCCGGCTCCCGGTGGCGCCGGTCCTGACCGAGGCGCCGGTGTCGGCGGCGAACGCCGCGATGGCGGCCGGGGCGCGGTGCGTGAGCGTCGGGCACCGGACCCTCGTGCCGGAGGCGACGCTGCTCGCGTTGAAGGCGGTGGGCGTGGAGTACGTGTCGACGCGGAGCGCGGGCCTCGACCATGTGGACGTGGCGTGCGCCGAGGCGCTGGGGATGCGCGTGGGGAACGTGGAGTACGCGCCCGACGGGGTCGCGGACTTCACGGTCATGCTCGTGCTCATGGCGCTGCGCGACGCGAGGTCGGCGGTGCTGCGCGCCGACGTGCACGACTATCGGCCCGCGCCCGAGCGCGGCCGTGAGCTGCGGGATCTCACCGTGGGCGTGGTCGGCACGGGCCGGATCGGCGGCGCGGTCGTCGACCGGTTGCGGGGCTTCGGGTGCCGGGTGCTGGCGTACGACCGGCGGCCCAAGGTGGACGCCGAGTACGCGGGGCTCGACCGGCTGCTGGAGGAGAGCGACGTGGTCACGCTGCACACGCCGCTCAACGAGGGCACGCGGCACCTGCTGGACCGGCGGCGGATCGGGCGGATGCGGCCCGGCGCGGTCCTGGTGAACACCGGGCGCGGCGCGCTCGTGGACACCGAGGCGCTGCTGGAGGCGCTGGAGGCCGGTCGGCTCGGCGGCGCGGCGCTCGACGTGGTGGAGGGCGAGGAGGGGGTCTTCTACGCCGACCACCGGGGCGGGAGCGTCGGCAGCGACGCGCTCGTGCGCCTCCAGAAGCTGCCGAACGTGGTGGTCACGCCGCACACCGCGTACTACACCGACCGGGCGCTGCGCGACACCGTCGCGGGCTCGGTCGCGGCATGTCTGCGTTACGAGGAGAGGGGCCAGGATGGCTAGGAAGACGATCGGAGTCCTGTTCGGAGGGTCCGCGGAGGAGCACCCCGTGTCGGTGAAGTCCGCGCGGGAGGTCGCGAGGGCCCTGGACGGCTCGCGGTACGAGGCGCGGTTCGTCGGGATCACCGAGGACGGGCGCTGGCGGCTCTGCGAAGGGCCCGAAGGGGACTGGGAGCGGGGGTCGCGGCCTGCGGTGCTCTCGCCCGACCGGCGCGTGCACGGGCTGCTGGTCCTCGACGACGGGAAGTACGAGGAGGTCCGGCTCGACGCCGTGCTGCCGGTCCTGCACGGGCGGTACGGCGAGGACGGCGCCGTGCAGGGGCTCCTGGAGCTGTCGGGCGTCCCGTACGCGGGCTGCGGCGTGGCGGCCTCGGCGCTGTGCATGGACAAGTCGCTGGCGTACCTGGTGGCGCGGAGCGCGGGGATCGCGGTGCCGGAGTTCCGGGTGGTCGCGGCGGGCGAGGAGG
>NZ_STGX01000005.1:90008-163662 GCF_004912155.1 Glycomyces paridis
GGGGCGGGAGCTCGGGTGTGCGATCCTGGGTGACGGTGCGGACCTCGTTGCGGGGGAAGTGGACCGGATCGCCCTGTCGCACGGGTTCTTCCGCATCCACCAGGAGGAGCGGCCCGAGACGGGCTCGGACAACTCGGTGGCGATCGTCCCCGCCGACGTCCCGGCCGAGGACCGCGAACGCGTCCGGGAGGCCGCGAAGGCGGTGTACCGGGCACTGGGCTGCAAGGGACTGTCACGGGTGGACATGTTCTTGACGAACGACGGAGAGGTCGTCCTCAACGAGGTGAACACGCTGCCGGGCATGACCTCCTACAGCCGCTATCCGAGGATGATGGCGGCCACCGGGCTGCCGCTCGGCGAGGTGCTCGACCGGCTCATCGCGATGGCGCTCAGGGGGAACGGCCGTTGAGGGACGACTTCGTCTTCCTGGACGAGGCGCTGGAGGGCGTGCGCTGCGACGCGGTGTACGCCGGGCCGGAGAACTTCACCGGCGCGCCGGTGGACGGCTACCGCTCGGCCAGGATCGTGGGCTCGGCGGCGCTGTGCGCGGCGCTGGAACGCGTGCAGGGCAAGGCCGGGGCGCTCGGCCTCGGTCTGCTCCTGTGGGACGCCTACCGGCCGCAGCGCGCCGTCGACCGCTTCCTGCGCTGGGCCGCAGAGCCCGAGGACGGGCGCACGAAGGCGCGGCACTACCCGAACATCGAGCGGTCCGAGATGGTCGCGCTCGGCTACGTGGCGCCCCGCTCGGGCCACAGCCGCGGCGCCACCGTCGACCTCACGCTCGTCGCCCTCGACACGGGCGAGCCCTTGGCGATGGGCGGGCGCCACGACCTCATGGACCCGGTCTCGCACCACGGCGCGGCGGGCCTGGGCGAGGAGGCCGAGGCGAACCGGCTCGCGCTGCGTTCCATCATGGAGTCCTGCGGTTTCGCGGGCTACCCGTGGGAGTGGTGGCACTACACGCTCCGGGACGAGCCGCATCCGGACACGTACTTCGACTTCCCGATCGAGGACGGCTGATCGGCCTAAGGGCGTTCAGCCGGTAGGCGGACCGTCGCGTGCAGGCCGCCGCCCTCCAGCGGCGCGAGCGTGAGGGTGCCGTCGTGGGCGCGGGCGATGGAGTCGACGATCGCCAGGCCGAGGCCGACGCCCGCGTGGTCGCCGCGGGCCCGGCCGGTGCCGCGCTGGAACCGCTCGGTGAGCGTCGCGACCAGGTGCGGCGACAGCTGCGGGCCGGTGTTCTCGACGGTGAGGAACGCGCCGTCGGCGTCGAGGCCGGTGGCGACGCGAACCGTCCCGCCTTCCGGCAGGTTGTGCACGATCGCGTTGTGCAGCAGGTTGACCGCGAGCTGGAGCAGCAGCGGGTAGGAGCCGCTCACGGGCGCGGCGTCCCCGGCGGTCGCGACGGCCGCGCCGCGCCCCTCCGCGAGCGGCAGCAGCGACTCGGCGGCCTCCTCGGCGGCGAGCGAGAGGTCCACGCTCTCGCGAGTGAAGGAGCGCTGGTCGGAGCGGCTGAGCAGGAGCAGCGCCTCGGTGAGGTCGATCGCGCGGGCGTTCATGAGGTGCAGGCGCTCGATGAGCTCGCCGGGGTCGCGGGAGGGGTCGGCGCGGGCCACTTCGAGCATCGCCTGCGTGATCGCGAGCGGGGTCCGCAGCTCGTGGGAGGCGTTGGCCGCGAACCGCTGCTGTTCGGCGACATGGGCTTCGAGCCGCGACAGCATCGCGTCGAAGGAGTCGGCGAGCTCGCGGAACTCGTCGGCCCGACCGGGCAGGCGGATGCGGTGGCCCAGCGAGCCGTCGGCCGCCTCGCGGGTCGCGGCCGTGATCCGCGTGAGCGGGGCGAGCATCCGCCCGGCCAGGAACCAGCCGCCCGCGAGGCCGAGCAGCAGCAGGAACACCATGAGCGCGGCGGCCTTCGGCGCGAACGCCCGCCACAGGTCGTAGCGGCCGGGGATGAACAGGCCCGGTCCGATCCGTCCGTCCGGGCCCTCGTCGCCGCGCAGGGAGATCGAGTCGTACGGGACGTAGCGCAGCAGGAACATCCACACGATCGCCAGCAGCAGCGCGCCCGCGACCATGAGGAACGCCGCGTAGCTGAAGGTGAGCTTCAGGCGCGCGCTCGGCCCGGGCGGCCTAGTCACGGCCCGCCTCCTCGATCCGGTAGCCGACACCGGCCACGGTGGCGATGACCCACGGCTCGCCCAGGCGCTTGCGCAGCGCCGAGACGGTGATGCGCACGGCGTTCGTGAACGGGTCGGCGTGCTCGTCCCAGGCCCGCTCCAGCAGCTCCTCGGCGCTCACCACGCCGCCCTCGGCGGCGACGAGGACTTCGAGGACGGCGAACTGCTTGCGGGTCAAGGCGACGTAGCGTCCGTCGCGGAAGACCTCGCGGCGGAACGGGTCCACCCGCAGGCCCGCGAGTTCGCGCACCGGCGGGCGCCGGTGGTCGCGCCTGCGGTCGAGCGCCCGCAGCCGCAGCACCAGCTCCCGGAACTCGAACGGCTTCGTCAGGTAGTCGTCGGAGCCGAGCTCGAACCCGGACGCCTTGTCGTCCAAGCGGTCCGCGGCCGTGAGCATGAGGATGCCCATCCCGCTCCCGCCCGCCACGATCGCGCGGGCCACCTCGTCGCCGGAGGGCCCGGGGATGTCGCGGTCCAGGACCGCGATGTCGTAGGCGTTGACGCTCAACAGCTCCAGCGCCGCGTCGCCGTCCCCGGCGACGTCGGCAGCAATGGCCTCCAGGCGGAGGCCGTCGCGGAGGGCCTCGGCCAGCAGGGGTTCGTCCTCGACGATCAGTACGCGCATAACGAACAGGATGCTACGGGCCCGCGCCTATCGTCCGCGTATCGAAAACCGCATACGGGGCCACAACCGCCCCTCGCCTGCACTGGGGCCATGACCGAATCGAACGCGCACCTGCTGCTAGGCGCCCCGCACGGCGCCGTCCCCGCCGGGACCACCGTCTTCGACGCGCTCCCGGCCCTCGCCAACCTCGACCCGGCCCTCCTCGCCGCGCTCCGCCGCGCCGCCGCCGACGCCGCGCGGGACGGCGTCGCCATCCGCGTCAACGGCGCCTGGCGCTCCCCCGCGTACCAGGCCGAACTGCTTCGCGAGGCCGTCGCCGAGCACGGCTCCCCCGAGGCGGCGGCCCGCTGGGTCTCCACGCCCGAGACGTCGGCGCACGTCGCGGGCCGGGCCGTGGACCTCGGCCCCGCCGAGGCCCGGACCTGGCTCGCGGCCAACGGCGCGGCCTACGGCCTGTGCCAGGTCTACCGCAACGAGCCGTGGCACTACGAACTGCGGCCCGAGGCCGCGGTGCACGGGCCGCCGCCGATGTACGCCGACCCGTCCCTCGACCCGCGGACGCGGCTCACGCGCGCCGGTTGAGGAGCGCGAACCCGAAGGCGGCGAGCGCGGCCAGCGCCCCGCAGATCCACAGTGCGCCGTCGATCCCGGCGGCGTCGACCAGGGCGGCGACGATCGGGATGCCCGCGGCGGTCCCGATGTAGCGCATGGTGTTGTTCACGCCCGAGCCCATGCCGCCGCGGTCGGCCGGGACCGAGTCGATGCTCAGGCGTGTCAGCGCCGGGTTGGCCGCGCCGTAGCCGGCCCCGGCGACCAGGAGCGCGGGGACGGCGTGCCACCACGACCAGTCGTCGGCCATGCCGGTCAGGAGGGCGGACCCGGCTCCGGCGACGAGGAGGGCGAGGACCAGGAGCCCGCCCGGCGTCAGGTTGAAGCGCTTGACCTGCAAGGAGACCGCGAACGCGGCGGTGGACCAGACGGCGACCACGGCGGCCGTCTCGGCGGGGCCGAGGATCGCGTCCGACTGGTACACGGTCGGCAGGTAGCTCATCATGCTGATGACCGAGACGCCGGTGACCAGGGCGCCGAGGGTGGCGACGAGGAAGGCGGGGCGGGTGAACAGGGCCGGGTCGAGCATCGGTTCGCGCCCGCGCAGTTGGACGGCGACGAAGAGGGCGAAGCAGAGCGCGGCGGCGGCGAGGAGCGCGAGGACGGCCGGGTCCGACCAGCCCTGGCGGCCGAGGGTCAGGCCCGACATGAGCGCGGCGACGCCGAGGCCGAGGGTGAGCGTCCCGGCGAGGGCGGCGCGGCGGGGGCGCTCGGTGCGGGACTCGGGCAGGACGGCGGGGGCGGCGAGGGCGAGCGCCGCCGCGGCGGCGGCGTAGAGCCAGTAGGGGCCGTTCCAGCCCAGGGCCGCGTCGAGGAGGGCGGCGATGACGGCTCCGGCGCCCACGCCGAGGCCCATCATGGCGCCGTAGGCGGCGGTGGCGCGGCGGCGGTCCTCGGGTGCGGTGAAGACGGCGCCGATGATGCCGAGGCTGGAGGTCAGGAGGGCGGCGCTGGCGGCGCCTTGGACGACGCGGGCGGCGGCGAAGACGGCGGTGTTGGGGGCGAGCGCGGCGAGGAGGACGGCGGCGGCGAAGGTCCACGCCCCGGCGGTGAGGACCTTGCGTCGGCCGTGGTTGTCGGCGAGGTTGCCGGAGGTGAGGAGCGGGACGGCGAGGCCGAGGGAGATCGCGTTGATGATCCAGGTCTGGCCGGTGGGGCCCGCGTGGAGGTGCGCGGTGGTCTGCGGGGCGAGGATGAGCGGTGTGGAGTAGTTGAGGATGACCAGCAGCGGGGCCGCGCAGAGGAGGGCGAGGACCGCGCCCGTCCTGACGGGCGCCTTGGCAGCGGCGAGTGTCGCCATGGGGAGTGCTCCTTGGTTCGGTCAATGAACTCACTGGAGCGTAGCAGTGTCGGTTCGTTCATTGAACCCGGGTAGGATGCCCTCATGGCACTCGGCAAGGACTACAACGGGCAGGACTGCACGCTCTCGCGCGCGCTCGAACTGCTCGGCGAGCGCTGGACCCTCCTGGTGGTGCAGAACGCGATCTACGGCGTCCGCCGCTTCAGCGACTTCCAGAAGCGCCTCGACATCCCCAAGGCCGTGCTCGCCGACCGGCTGGCGAACCTGACCGAGGGCGGGGTCCTGGAGCGGCGGCCCTACCAGGCCTCGCCGCCGCGCTACGAGTACGTGCCCACCGAGGCGGGCGTGGAGCTGTGGCCGGTGATCTACCAGCTCGGCGTGTGGGGCAAGCGCCACATCGGCGGCGAGCCGCCCCGCCTGTTCCGCCACGCCGAGTGCGGCGGCGACCTGCTGCCGTCCACCGACTGCGTGCGGTGCGGCCCGCTCCACCCGGGCGACATCGAGATGTACCCCGGCCCCGGGCCCAAGCGCGACGACCCGGTCAGCCGGGCCATGAACCGTCCGCGCCGCCTCCTCGAACCGCTCGTGCCCGAGGCCTCCTGAGGCGGGGAAAGACCGGGCGGGGACGGCGCGGGTCGCGGATACTGGACGCGGCCAAGGCAACCGAGGGAGAGGAACGCGGCATGGGCGTCATCGCCGTCACCGGGGCGACCGGGCAGTTGGGGTCGCGCGTGGCCCGGATGCTCGCCGAGCAGGGCGCGGCGCAGCGGCTGGTCGTGCGCGACCGCTCGCGGGCGCCCGAGCTGGAGGGCGCGGAGGTCGCCGTCGCCTCGTTCCAGGACGAGGACGCGCTGCGGGAGGCGCTGTCGGGAGTGGACACGCTGTTCCTGGTCTCGGCGCACGAGAGCGCCGACCGGATGCCCGAGCACCGGAGCGCGGTGCGCGCCGCCGCGGCGGCCGGGGTCGACCGGGTCGTCTACACCTCGTTCATGGGCGCCTCGCCGCAGGCCACGTTCACCTTCGCGCGGGAGCACTCGCTCACCGAACGGCTCATCGTCGAGTCCGGTCTGCGGCTCACCGCACTGCGCAACTCGCTGTACGCCGACATGCTGCCGCTCTTCGCGCAGGACGGCGTGATCCGCGGCCCGGCCGGGCGCGGCAGGGTCGCCTGGGTGGCCCGGCACGACGTGGCCAGGCTCGCCGCGGCGACCCTGCTCGACCCGGCCCACGCCGACCGCGTCTACGACGTGTCCGGCCCCGAGCCGCTCGACCTGCACGAGTCGGCCCGCGTCCTCGCCGGGGTCACCGGGCGCGACTTCGTCTACGTCCCCGAGACCGACGAGCAGGCCGCGGCCTCCCGCGCCGGCGCCGAGGACTGGCAGATCGCCGGATGGGCCGGGTCCTACAAGGCCGTCGCCACCGGCGAGACCTCGGTGACCAGCCACACCGTCGAGTTCGTCACCGGGCGCAGGCCCTGGACGCTCGAAGAGTTCCTGCGGGCCGAACCCGCGTCATGGCGGCACCTCGTCGACTGAGACTTCACGCGCGGGCGATGGCGATGTTCGTGTTCGAACGCGCCCCCGCCTCGTAGAACATGTACATGCGGCCGTCCTCCTCGGCGAAGCTCGGCGCGGCCGCACGGGTCGCGACCGGGTCGGTGTACAGGACGCCGAGGTGCTCTTCGCGGTCGAAGCCCGTGCCCACGTGCGCGACGCGGATGCGGCCGTCGCCGGCGTGGTAGACGACGTGGCCGCCGCCGTTCTGGGACCAGTAGTGCGCGCCCGAGAGCTGGCCGCCCTCGCCCGCGGCGGGCGAGATGAGCGGCTGGGGCTTGAACCGCCAGCCCGAGGCGAGCGCGTGCGACCAGCCGATGAAGATCTTCCGCGTCCCGGCCTGGTTGCCCATGAACAGCATGATGTTGACGCCGGACTGGACCGGGTGCGGGAAGACCCTCGCGTAGGACGCCTCGGTCACGTTCGAGGGGAGCATCGAGGTGTGGAGCACCGTGGCGCCGTAGGTGAACGAGCGCCCGTCGGTCGAGGTGGCGACGCGCGTGGTGCGGTTGTCGCCGTGGAAGTACAGGTAGATCTTCGCGTCCGCCGCGTTCCACACCGCGTGCGGACTGGAGACGTGCGGCACCGAGTAGTGCGGCGACCAGGTGTTGGCGATGATCGGGTTGGCCGGGTACTCCTTCCAGGGCCCGGCGAGGGAGTCGGCGTAGGCGAGGCAGATCCCGCCCTGGCCGTCGTGCGGCGCGTAGTACATGTACCAGGCGCCCAAGGGGTTGCGGACCCTCCCGGCCACGTAGCGGACCGAGGGGAAGATGAACTCGTTGGTCGGGTTGTAGGCGAGGGCCGACTTGTCCAGGGCCGCACCGAGACGCGTGAAGACCGGGAAGCCCGGAGGGGCGGCGGACGCGGGGGCGGCCCCGAGGGCCGCGGTCGCGCCGAGGGCGGCGGCCCCCAGCAGCAGGCCGCGGCGGCCGAAGGCGGATGCGGAATCCATGACTCGCTCCTGTCCGGCCCGGCGGTCGCCGCGCTCCGATGCGCGGCGCCGCTGCGGGCCTTAGGAGGTCGAGTCTCGGGGCGGGCGCGGGCCGGGGTCAAGATGATAATACGAATTATCATCTTGACCGGCCGCGGAACGGGGTGCAACATGATCACACGCACCAGTGGTTATACGCATTATCCCGAGGAAGGCCCCTCCGTGACCGGACCCCGCCGCCGCGTGACGCAGCGCGACATCGCCCGCCTCTCCGGCGTCAGCCAGGCGACCGTCTCCCTGGTCCTCAACAACCGCCTCGACGCGGGCGTCAGGATCGCCCCCGAGACGCGCGACCGCGTCCTGGACGCGATCCGCGAGACCGGCTACGTCGCCGACCCCGTCGCCCGCAGACTCGCCGACAGGAACAACCGCATCATCGGCGTCTTCACGTACGAGCCGGTGTTCCCTTCGGGTGCAAGGGACTTCTTCCACCCGTTCCTCCTCGGCCTCGAAGAGCAGGCCGAACGGCTCGGCTGCGACCTCCTCCTGCTCACCAGCGCCCCCGTCGAAGGCGGCAGGCGCCGCATGTTCGCCGAGGGCAGCCGCATCCGCCTCGCCGACGGGTGCGTCCTCCTCGGACAGGAGGTCGACCGCGGCGACCTCGAACGCCTCGTCGGCGAAGGCATCCCGTTCGTCTCGGTCGGCCGGCGCGACGACGCGGGCGGGCCCGTGCCGTGCGTCGGCGCCGACTACCCCGCCGCCACGGCGGCGCTCGTCGCGCGGGCGGCCGAGTTGGGGCACCGGCGGATCGCGTACGTCGGCCGCGGCGAAGGGCCCGAATCCTACGCGGATCGCCTGCGCGGCTTCCGCGCCGCCGCGGCGAAGGCGGGCGTCGAGTACGGCCGCGTGCACGCCGCCGCGGCCGAACCGCTCGACGCGGCCGTCGCCGGGGGCGTGACCGCGCTGTTCCTCGAAGAGCCGGCCGACATCCCCGCCGTCACCGACTGGGCCGCCGCGCGCGGCCTCGGCGTCCCCGCCGACCTCTCCCTCGTCGCCCTCGGCGACCCGACCCGGCCGGTGTCGATCGACCTCGACGTCGCCGGCTTCACCATCCCCCGCCGCGAGATGGGCCGCCAGGCCCTCGACGTGTTCTTCGCGCTCATCGAGGGCGCCGAGACCGACGTGCAGCGGCTGCTCCCGTGCGAGCTGCACGACGGAGCGACCTTGGGCCCCACCGGAAGGAACCGATCTTGAAGCAGGAACTGCGAACCGACATCCTCGTCGTGGGCGGCGGGCTCGGCGGCGTCGCCGCCGCGCTGGCGGCCCTGCGCGCCGGGCGGCGCGTCGTCCTCACCGAGGAGCACGACTGGATCGGCGGCCAGCTCACCAGCCAGGCCGTCCCGCCCGACGAGTCCTCGTGGGTGGAGCAGTTCGGCGTCACCGCCTCCTACCGGGAACTGCGCGAAGGGATCAGGGCGTACTACCGGCGCCACTACCCGCTCACCGCCGCCGCCCGCGCCAGGCGCGACCTCAACCCCGGCGGCGGGCACGTCAGCCGCCTGTGCCACGAGCCGCGCGTGGCCGTCGCGGTCCTCGAAGCGATGCTCGCGCCCCACATCGGCTCCGGGAACCTGCGGCTCCTCCAGCCGTACCGGCCGGTGGAGGCCGACGTGGACGGCGACCGGGTCCGGGCGGTGACCTTGGCGCACCGCGGGAGCGGGGACCGGATCACCGTCGAGGCGCCCTACGTGCTCGACGCGACCGAGACCGGGGAGCTGCTGCCGCTCACCGGGACCGAGTACACCACCGGCTTCGAGTCCGGCAGGGACACCGGCGAGCCGAGCGCGCCCGACGAGGCGCAGCCGGACAACGTGCAGGCCGTCTCGGTGTGCTTCGCGATCGACCACGTCGACGGGGACCACACCATCGACAGGCCCGCCGACTACGACTTCTGGCGGGACTTCAGCACCGACTTCTGGGGCGGGAACCTGCTGGGCTTCCGGGCCCCGAACCCGCGCACGCTGGAGCCCGCCGAGCGGATGTTCGAGCCCAACCCCGAGGACGACCCGCTCGCCGTCGTCGGCGACCAGCGCCTCGGCGGCGGCGACATGAACCTGTGGACCTTCCGCCGCATCGCCGCCCGCCGCAACTTCACGCCGGGCGCGTACGCCAGCGACATCACCCTCGTCAACTGGCCGATGATCGACTACTTCCTGGCGCCGGTCATCGACAACCCCGACGCCGCAGCGCATCTGGAGAAGGCGCGGGGACTCTCCCGCAGCGTCATGTACTGGCTCCAGACCGAGGCGCCGCGCGCCGACGGCGGCACCGGCTGGCCGGGGCTCCGGCTGCGGGGGGACGTCACCGGATCGGCGGACGGCCTCGCCCAGGCGCCGTACCACCGCGAGTCGCGGCGCATCAAGGCCGAGTACACGATCGTCGAGCAGGACCTCTCGGCGGCCGTGCGCGGCGACAAGGGCGCGGTGTCCTATCACGACAGCGTCGGGATCGGCATGTACCGCATCGACCTCCACCCCTCCACCGGCGGGGACAACTACATCGACGTCCCCTCCTGCCCCTTCGAGATCCCGCTCGGCGCGCTCCTGCCCGTCCGGGTCGACAACCTGCTGCCCGCCGGGAAGAACCTCGGCACCACGCACATCACCAACGGCTGCTACCGGCTCCACCCCGTCGAATGGAACATCGGCGAGGCCGCCGGGGCCCTCGCGGCCTTCAGCTTCGAGCGCGGCGAGCCGCCGCGCGCCGTCGGCGCCGACCCCGCGCTCCTCGCCGAGTTCCAGGACCGGCTGGCCGCGCAGGGCGTCGAAATGCGCTGGCCAGACGTGACCTCTTACTGACAATGCCGTCAACCGAAAGGACGAACCCCTTATGAAGCACGCACGGATACTGCTGGCCGCCGCGGCGGCCGCGCCCCTCGCGCTCGCCGCCTGCGGCGGCGGCGGGGACGAAGGGCCGGTGACGCTGCGCATGACCACGTGGTCGGCCAGCGAGGACCACCTCGCGATGCTGAACGAGATCGCGGACGCCTACCTCGCCGAGCATGACGAGGTCGAGGCGATCGAGTTCGACCCGCTCCCGTTCGAGGGCTACACGAGCACGCTCACCACCCAGATCGCCGGGGACAACGCGCCGGACCTGGCGTGGATCCTGGAGAGCGCCGCGCCCGACTTCGTCACCAGCGGCGCCCTCGTGCCGCTGGGCGAGACGCTCGCCGGGACCGAGGGCTACGAGTACGACGACCTCGTCCCGGCCGCCACCGAGCTGTGGCGCGAGGGCGACGAGCTGTACGCGTACCCGTTCTCGACCTCGCCGTTCGGGGTGTTCGTCAACGAGGACCTGCTCGCCGAGGCCGGGCAGCCGACCTCGGCCGAGCTCATCGCCTCCGGCGAGTGGACCTGGGAGCGCGTGGTCGAGGCGGGTGCCGCCGTGCACGCGGCCACGGGCACCGACGGCATGGTCATCCGCGACTTCGACTACTCCGGCTGGGACAACCTCTCCACGCTGTGGACCGGCTGGGGCGCGCAGGCCTGGAGCGAGGACGGGAAGGAGTGCGGCTTCGACGACACCGAGATGGCCGAGGCGCTCGCGTTCATGCACGACGCCGTGTTCGAGCAGGAGGCCATGCCCGGACCGGGCACCACCGCGGACTTCTTCGCGGGCGAGGCGGCCTTCACGGTCACGCAGATCTCCCGCGCCGGGCTCCTCGCCGAAGCGGACTTCGGGTGGGACCTCGTGCCGCTCCCGGCCGGTCCGGCGGGCGAGTACTCCGTGATCGGCCAGGCCGGGCTCGGCGTCCTCACCGTCGCCCCGCACCCCGTGGAGGCCGCGGACTTCCTGGCGTACATGACGAACCCGGAGAACTCCGCGAAGCTCGCCCAGTACTTCCCGCCGCCGCGCGAGTCGCAGCTGACCGCCGAGGTGCTCGGCCAGGCCAACCCGCTCCTGACGCCCGAGCAGCTCCAGACCGTCGTCATCGACCGTATCGACGCGGGCGTCGTCAAGCCCGGCCACACCGGCCAGGCCCAGCTCGACCAGGCCGTGCGCGCCGCGCTCGACCCGCTGTGGACCCCGGACGCCGACGTCGCGGGCGTCCTCGCCGACCTGTGCACCGCCGTCGACCCGCTGCTGGCGCAATGACGCAGGTGCGGAGCACCCCGCCCGGCCGGGAGCAGTCCCGGCCGGGCGGGCCCCGGTGGTGGACGGCGCGGCGCCGCGACCACCTCGCCGGGTTCCTGTTCGCGGCCCCGCAGCTGGCGGGCACGGCCCTGTTCGTGCTGCTGCCGCTGGGCCTGATGTTCTGGTACAGCCTCCACGACTGGAACGTCCTCGCCGGGGGCTTCACGTGGACCGGCGGCGAGAACTACGAGCGCCTCGCCCAGGACCCGGCCCTGCCGGGGGTCCTGCGGGCGACCGCCGCGTTCTCGATCGGCCTCGTCGCGCTCAACCTGAGCCTCGCGCTCGTGCTCGCGATCCTGCTCGACCAGAAGCTGCGCGGCACCGTCGTGTTCCGCACGATCTTCTTCTCCCCCGTCGCGGTCACCCTGGTGGCCTGGACGATCGTGTGGCGCTTCCTGCTCCAGGACGACGGCGGCGTCAACGGCCTGCTCTCGGTCGTCGGCGCCGAGGGCCCCAACTGGCTGCGCGGCGAGGCCACCGCGATGGCGAGCGTGATCGTCGTCCAGGTGCTCAAGAACGTGGGGCTCAACATGGTCCTGTTCCTCGCCGCGCTCCAGGGCGTCCCGAGGGAGCTCTACGAGGCGTCCACCATCGACGGTGCGGGCGCGTGGACCCGGTTCCGGCGCATCACCATGCCGATGATCAGCCCCACGATCCTGTTGACCTCGATCATCACCGTGGTCGGCTCGCTCCAGGTCTTCGCCCAGATCGACGTCCTCACCAGCGGCGGCCCCGGCACCTCCACGACCGTGCTCGTCTACTACTTGTACCAGAACGCCTTCCAGTTCCACGACTTCGGCTACGGCGCGACCCTCTCGGTCCTGCTGTTCGCGATCGTCTTGGTGCTCACCGTGATCCAGTGGCAGATGCGCCGGAAGTGGGTCGTCCATGAAGACTGAACGCCGCACCACCGCGCGCTCGCGCCGCGCCCGGCTCGCCCTCTACGGGCTGCTGTGCGTCCTGGCCGTCCCGTTCGTGTTCCCCACCTGGTGGATGGTCACGTCGAGCCTCAAGCCCGCCAACGAGATCTTCGCGTTCCCGCCCTCGATCCTGCCGTCCGACCCGTCCTTCGCCGCCTACGGCAGGGTCTTCGAGTTCGCGCCGTTCGCGGCCCAGTACCTCAACAGCATGTACATCGCCGCGGCAGTCACCGTAGGGACGCTCGCGGTCTCCTCGCTCGCCGGATACGCGTTCGCGCGCATCCGCTTCCCCGGGCACAACCTGCTGTTCCTGGTGGTCCTCGTGGGCCTGCTCATCCCGAGCGAGGTCACCATCGTGCCGCTGTTCCAGCTGTTCAACGGGCTCGGCCTGGTCGACACGCACTGGCCGCTGCTGCTGATCCCGGTCTTCGGCGCCCCCAGCGTCCTGTCGACGCTCATCATGCGGCAGTTCTTCATCGCGCTCCCCGCCGAGGTCGAGGAGGCCGGGCGCATGGACGGCCTCGGGCGCTTCGGCCTCTACTGGCGCATCGCCCTGCCGCTGTCGCGCCCGGCGCTCGGCGCGGTCGCGATCTTCTCGTTCCTCCACAGCTGGAACCTCTACCTGGAGCCCGTCGTGTTCCTCTCCACGCCGGAGAAGTTCACGATCCCCCAGGCCCTCACCCAGTTCACCGACGCCTACGGCGGACCGATGTGGGACGTCCAGCTCTCGGCCGCGACCCTCTCGGCGCTCCCGGTGCTCATCGTCTTCGTCATCGCCCAGCGACAGTTCGTCGAAGGGCTCGCGCACACCGGCCTCAAAGGCTGAACCGGTGCCCCGGCGTTGCCGGGGCACCGGTTCGAGGCCGTTCGGTCAGGACGTGCGTTCGGTGGTGGTCTTCTCGGCGCCGGCGAACCCGGCGCGGATGCGGGCGGCGGCGAGCGCCAGGACGGCGGCGGTCAGGATGCGGCGGTGGTAGGGAGTGCGCACGGTGAGCGCGGTGCGATCGGACATGATGGTGGGTTCCCTCGACGATGGCGCGCCCGGTGCCAACGCGGGCGCTGCGTGATCGGTGCGGGCACTGCGCGGCCCGTGGAGCGATGGGGAATCGGCCGGACGACGCGGTGGGGGCGCCTCCGGCTAGCGCATCAGTGGTCGACAGAGGGCGCTCGCGGCGCGCATCTGATCGATCTCGCGCCGCCGGGTGAGTTTCGCGGCGGTTCGCATGGATTTGACCGTACCAGGACTCCCACCGCACCGGTAGGGTCTCCCGCATGGTGGGAAGTGAGGCGTCAGGAGGGGTCCAGCGGGGCCTTCTCGAACGCCGCGCAGTCGGGGTAGGAGACGACGCCGCGCGAGCGCAGGACCCTGAGAGTCTTGCGGCGCACGGCGAGGAGCACGTCGAGTTCGTCGGGCGTGAGCGCCGCGAGGTCGACCGGCGGCGGCTTCGCGTCGGTGCGGAGCCGGACGTCGCCGACGATCGCGCCGAGCGCCGCGAGGAGCAGTACGAGGCACGGGGCGGCCAGGAGCCACGGCGGGCCCGCTTCGAGGTCGCGCGCGAGGACCGAGACGATCGACGCGGCGGCGCTGACGGCGATCATCACCGAGAGGCCGCACAGCGTCCGGTCCCACTGCCGGTACGGCGTCAGCAGCCACGGGACGAAGAACCCGGCGACGGCCGCGCAGCCGAGGCCCGAGCAGGCGAACACCAGAACCGGCAGGGCCTCGCCGTCGACGCCGGCGAGCGTGGCGATGCCCATGAGCACCGCCGCCATGAGGCCGATCAGGCTGAGTGCGAACACGGCCCCGGCGCAGGCCCGGCCCAGGGCCGAGCGCCGCGACCAGCGCTTCGCGAGCGCGAGTTCGATCGGGGCGTAGTCGAGGACGACGCGGTCGAGCTCGCGAAGGTCGAAGCCGTCCCAACCGTAGCGGCCGGTGGCCCACTCCAGCGGCCGTTCCGCTGCGGCCTTGGGCATCAGGCGTTCCCCTTCCAGGCGTCCTCGGGGGTGAAGTCGCGCCATCCGACGTGGCGCATTTCGAGCACGCGGCGTCGCTCGCGTTCGTCGAGGCCGTCGAGTTCGGACCAGTATCCGAGGGGCATCTCGCCGACGCGGATGCGGTCGGCCTCGTCGAGGTCGACCAGGCCGCGGTGGACGAGGATCTCCAGCAGCCGCTTGCGCGCGCGCAGGGCCCGGGCGCGCTTGTCGCCGCGCGGTCCGCGCCGCGGCGGCTTCCGCTGCTTCGGGCGCCCTTCGGGTTTCGACGCGAGGGCGAGCACGAGCGACACGAGGCCGAGCACGCCGGTCGCGGCCATGAGCACGACGAGCCAGGAGGACACCGTCGCGTGGGTGGCGAAGAGGACGGCGAACGCGGCGCCCGAACCGAGCACGGCGCCGGCGTCGGAGGCCGCGAAGACGAGGCTGCGCCGCCGCGTCTGCCACCAGTACCCCAGCGAGGAGCACACGGCGACCACCGCGAGGAGGAACAGGAACGATGCAAGCGAGAGCCAGTTCTCAGCCGCGCCGGGCCGCGTGCCGACGGCGACCAGCGCGAACCCGACCAGGCCGGCCCCGAGCGCGGGCACCGCGATGATCGCGGTGCCGATCCAGCCGACGAGCCCGACGACGCGCACCACGGCCGAGCCCGGCAGCGGCGGGTACTCCCGTTCGAGCACGGCGGCCTCGGCCTCGCCCCACCGCAGCGGCTGCGCGAAGGCCGCCTGCCGCGCCCACACGTCGACCGACTGCCGCGCCCATTCGCGTTCGGCCTGATCGCCTTTTCGCGCCCAGTCCGCCAGCGCCTTCGGAGGTTCCATCCCTGCTCCTGTCCGGGTGCCCTTCGACGTCACCGCCCGGGAGTCTAGGCAGTGCCTGCAAACGGCCCACGTGCGCCCGTGGCGCCGAACGGGGCCGCTCCGGAGCGGTGTCATCGCGCCGGGAACGGGTACCCGGTGGCGAACGGGCCGCAGCGTTGGAGGGGAGCGCGCCATGAACTCGCGATCGATGTCCACCACGGGCCGCCACTGGTGGGCGGCCGAGCGGCGGCGCACCACGGCCGTCCAGCAGGGCTTGGACGCGGTGTCCTGGGTGTTCCTGGTGATGGGCGTGGCGGGGTTCATCCCCGCGTTCACGACCGGGTTCTCCGGGATGGCCTTCGCCGGGTCCTCGCGGGCCGAGCTGTTCGGGGTCTTCGCGATCTCGGTGCTCGTGAACCTGGTGTACCTGGCGCTCGGTGTCGTCGGCTTCATCATGTCGTGGGGCGCGCGGTACGCCCGGCGCTTCCTCGTCTTCGGCGGCGTCGGACTCGCGGTCCTGGGGCTGTACGGGTTCGTGGCCGCGACGGCGGCCTCCGGGGGCTTCCTGCCTTCGAACGTCGCCTCCGCGCTGCTGCAACTGGGCCTGGGCGTCCTCATGGTCGTCTTCGGCCTGGTCCTGCACCGCCGCCTGCCGCGCGTGAGCGAGGCTCGCGGCGAGGGCGACTTCGGCGAGACGAACCGGGGCGCCGCCCGTTGACCGCGTTTTCGGCGCCCGCCGGGGGTTCGTGCGGGCGCGGATGTTCTGGAGGTGAGAGACCATGCCGCAGCGGCAGTGGACCGACAAGGAAGAGCGCAGGTACCGCCACATTCGCGACAGCGTCGAGGAGCGGGGCGAGGACGAGGACACCGCCGAGGAGATCGCCGCGCGCACGGTGAACAAGCAGCGGGCGCGTGAGGGCAAGACGAAGACGGCGAGTCGCACTTCGGTCGAGGACATGTCCTCGTCCAAGCGGGGCGGGCAGCGTTCGCATTCGGGGCCCAAGGGTCGCACCAGGGATCAGCTGTACGAGGAGGCGCGGCGCAAGAACGTCAAGGGGCGCTCGAAGATGAACAAGGCGCAGCTGCGCCGGGCGGTGGATCGCGATTGACGCGTGAAGGCCCCCGCCTGGGCGGGGGCCTTCACGTCTAGGTGCGGGGGCGTTCGATGACCGCGGTGCCGAAGGGCGCGAGGTCGAGGACGCCGCCGGGGTGGTCGATGCGGGCGGCGGTCGGGTTGAAGTTGAGGGCGAACACGTAGTCGGTGGTGCCGTCGGTGCGGACCTGGGCGGTGACGCCGGGCGGGAGGTCGGCGTCGAGGGCCCGTTCGGCGCCGGTGTCGGCGACGAGGCGGGCGTAGAAGTCGGCGAGGAAGTCGGCGCCGGTGCGGGCGGCGATGAAGTAGGCGCTGCCGTCGCCGCGGCGGTTCACGGTGAGGGCGGGGCGGCCCGCGTAGAAGTCCGCGCCGTAGGTACCGAGGGTCTCGGCGGTCTCGGCGTGGATGAGTTCGCACAGTTCGCGGGCTTCGTAGGCGGTGCCGTCCCAGTCGATCGCGTTGCGGTCGTCGGGGTAGAGGGCGTCGATCTCCTCGGCCCATACGCCGAGCGTCGGGCGCAGCGGGCCGGGGAAGCCGCCGAGGAAGGTGCGGTCGTGCTCGTCCACGTAGCCGGTGGCGTAGGTGGCGACGAAGGTGCCGCCGCGCTGCACGAACGCGTCGATCGCCTCGGCGGCGCCGGGCCGGAGCATGTAGAGCATCGGCGCGACCAGGATCTTGTAGCGGTCGAGGCGGCCGGGCTCGGCAATGAGCGAGGAGTCGATGACGTCGGTGGCGACGCCCTGCTCCCAGAACGCCCGGTAGTGCTCGATGACGGTGGCCTCGTAGCCCGTCGCGCCCTGGAGCATCCCCTTGACGTCGTCCAGGGCCCAGCGCAGGTGCCAGTCGTAGACGACCGCGACGTCGGCGGGCGTGTCGGTGCCGACGACGCCGTCGAGGGCCGCGAGGCGCTCGCCGACCTCGGCCACGTCCTTGAAGACGCGGGTGTGCTCGGTGCCCTCGTGGTCGACGACGGCGCCGTGGAACTTCTCGGAGCCGCCTCGGCCCTTGCGGAACTGGAAGTACTGCACGGTGTCGGAGCCGTGGGCGACCGCTTGGAGGGACTGGAGGAGGTGCACGCTGGGGCGGTGCAGCTTGGCGACCGGCCGCCAGTTCGTGGCCGAGGGCGAGGACTCCATGAGCATGAACGGGCGGCTCTTGAGGCTGCGCGTGAGGTCGTGGAGGAAGGAGGCGCGGGCGCCGCGCTCGGCGTCCTTCTCGGTGCCGGTCCATTCGGGGTAGGAGTCCCAGGAGACGACGTCGAGGACCTGCGCGAGGCGGAAGTAGTCGATGCCGGGGTAGGTGCCCATGAGGTTGGTGGTGCGCGGGACGTCGGGGGTGAGGGCCTTGAGCGGGGCGCTCTCGTGGAGGTAGAAGTCCACGAACTGCTCGGTGGTGAAGCGCATCCACTCCAGGTTGAGTCCGTGGATGTCCTGCTCGCCGCGCCAGTGCTCGGACGGGGACTCGATGTGGGACCAGTCGGCGTACGTCTTGGCCCAGAACGCGGTCCACCAGGCCTCGTTGAGTTCGGCGAGCGAGGCGAAGCGGCCCTTGAGGTGCTCGCGGAAGCGCTCCTGGCACAGGTCGCAGTGGCATTCGCCGCCGTACTCGTTGGAGAGGTGCCACACGCCGAGCGCCGGGTGGTCGCCGTACCGCTCGGCGAGGGCGGTGTTGATCGCGGTGGTCTTCTCGCGGTAGACGGGCGAGGAGAGGCAGTGGTTGTGCCGCCCGCCGTGGAGGTTCCGGGTCCGGTCCCTGTTGACGCGCAGGACCTCGGGGTAGGCGCGGCTCATCCAGCCGGGGCGGGCGCCGGTGGGGGTGGCGAGGACGGCGGTGATGCCGTTCTCGGCCATGAGGTCGAGGACCTCGTCGAGCCAGCCGAACTCGTACCGGCCCTCCTCGGGTTCGAGTGCGGCCCAGGAGAAGATCCCGACCGAGAGGGTGTTGATCCCGGCCAGGCGCGCGAGGCGCATGTCCTCCTTCCAGGTGGCGTCCTTGGTGGCGCGCCACTGGTCGGGGTTGTAGTCGCCGCCGTGCAGCAGGTGCGGCACGCTCGCGACGATGGGCGCGTGACGGACGATCGGTCGGTTCACGGGTGGCGCTCCTCAGCCTCATTTATCGGTACAGTCCTGCCAGTACAAGCTAGGTCGCCGCGGGCCGACCGTCAACGCCGTCCCAAGGACCGGACCATTGAACCGCGATCGGGGCGTGTTCCGGTGAACGCGAAGGGGCCGGCGCCGCGGCGCCGGCCCCGGTTTCGCGGGTGGGCCGGGTCTAACCGGCGACCCAGAGGCTCAGCGGCTCGAAGCCGCCGAGGTCGGCGATGGACCCGGTGGGGACCTGGTAGGGGCCGCCGAGGCAGTCGTCGTTGGCGAACAGCGCGGCGGTCACGGTGTTGGTGTTGATGGCGGAATCGACCCGGCCGTCCCAGCCGTGGTCGACGAGGCTGACGCAGGTGCCGTCGTTGAGCGCCCGGACGTTGAAGCGCTCCCCCGTGAAGTTCTCCCCTTCGAAGAGGCACAGGGTGTCGGTGAAGGGACAGGGCTCGTCGGCCGCGGTGTCGGCGGGCGCGGCCGCGGCGGGGGTCGCGATCGCGAGCATCGCCGACGCCGCGAGTGCCGGGAGGATGAACTTGCGGCGGCGGGAGACGGATTCGGTGGTTCGAGGGTACGTGCGCATACGCGGGTCTCCTTCGGTCACGCGTTGCTTTGCGGGGTGAGCATATCTGTGTCGCGATCAGGCGCATTAGGACGGATGCGCCCATGTTGGAACCGTTTATCCTATCGATGATTCTCGATGGAATCCGGTTGCCTCCCGCGTGCGCGACCTCCTCAACGGCGCCGGTGGACGACCAGCGACCACGCGAGGGCGCCGAAGGCCGTCAGAGTCGCCAATGCCCGCACGGTGTTCCATGCGGTCCAGCGCGCCTCGTCCAGGAGGGCGCGGGCCGCGGCGAAGTCGGCGTCGCTCGCGGCATCGGTGACCGACCGCAGCTGCGTGTTGAGCGGTTCGTTGACGCCCATGGTGATCACCACGGACACGAGGTAGGCCGCCAGCGCCACCGACAGCCAGACCAGGACGGCGCGCTGTCCCGAACGCAGGTGCAGGAACAGGGCGAGCGCGATGAGCAGGAGCGAGCCGGTGAACTCCACGCCGAGGAACAGGGGATTCGAGATGGCGACGTCGAGCGATTGGAAGGCGGCCACGAAGGTTCGGTCGTCGACGTCGGCGAGGCCGGGCATGATCGTGTTCGACCAGTCGGTGTAGACGCCGGCGGTCAAACCGGTCGTGATCGTGGCGAGGAACAGGGCCGCGGTGCGCAGCGGGTGCCGGTTCGGGCGGGCGAGGGTGTTCGGTGCGGTCGTCATGTTCCCATCAAAGCCCGCCGGGGTGCGATCATCCATAGCCTGTGAGCGCGTTTCCATTCGAATTCGTCTACGCTTGGCGGATGGACCCCGTCACGGCGCTGCTCGACGCCCCTCGCGCGCAGGGCGCGTTCATGCTGCGGGTGACGATGACGCCGCCGTGGTCGGTGCGGATCGAGGACGAGGCGCCGCTGACGATCGTCGCCGTGACCTCCGGATCGGCCTGCTACGCACCCGAAGAGGGCGATCCGGTCGCGCTGGGCCCCGGCGACCTGCTGCTCATCGCCAGGCCCGACCCGTACCTGTTCGCCGACGCCCCCGACCGGCCGCCGCAGGCGGTCATCCACCCCGGCGGGAAGTGCGAGACGCCCGCGGGCGCGAGCCTGGAACTGCCGGTGCACCAAGGGGTCCGCACCTGGGGCAACGCCGCGGAGGGCCGCGACACGATGCTGGTGGGCACCTATGCGAACGTCGGCGAGGCCGGGTCGCGGCTGCTGGGCGTCCTGCCGCCCACGATCCTGGTTCGCGAGGCCGACCACCGCACGGGGCTCATCGCGGTGCTCGCCGCGGAGATCCAGTCCGACGGCGTCGGCCAGGCCAGCCTCCTCGACCGGCTCTTGGACGGCCTCACGGTCACCGCGATCCGCCACTGGGTCGAGTCCCCGGCGAAGCGGCCCCCGGGTTGGCTCGGCGCGGGCACCGACCCGGAGGTCGGGACGGCCCTGAACCTCATGCACGACGAGACCGCCCGGCCCTGGACCGTCGCCTCCCTGGCGCGGCGGGTCGGCCTGTCGCGGGCCGGTTTCGCCCGCCGCTTCACCGCCGTGGTCGGCGAACCGCCGATGACCTACCTGACCTCCTGGCGCCTGGCGCTGGCCGCCGACCGGCTCCGCCACGACGACGCGCCGGTCTTCCGCGTGGCCGCCGAGGTCGGCTACAGCAGCCAGTTCTCGTTCAGCACCGCCTTCAAGCGGCACTACGGCGAGAGCCCGCTCACCTATCGCCGGAGCGCCGAACCCGAGTGAGAGGGTGGGGCATGGACGACGACACGAACCTCGAGACGGCGCGGCTGCTGCTGCGGCCGTGGCGGGTGGACGCGGTGCACGGGACCATGCTGTACACCGCGATCCGTCTCTGACCCGATCAGTCGCCGCGGCCGGGCCGCCAGGTCGACGCCTCCTTCGTCATCGCGGCCGAAGCCCACTGCCACATGACCAGGCCGACCGCCGCGACCGCTGCGGCGCAGGCGATCAGGAGCCCGGGGGTGATCATCTCGATGCTGTCGACGGTCATCGGGCGGGTCACGAGGAAGCCCAGTCCCAGGCCGATCAGCGCGGCGGCCAGCAGCGGGAGCCACACGGTGAGGGCGGCCATGGTGCGGAATACCGCCACGCCGCCGGTGACGGCGACCAGCGGCGCCAGCGCGCGGCTGTGGCGGATGAACTCCCCGGCCGCGCCGATCCCGGCGACGGCGGCCAGGAGGATCAGGCCGAGGTTGCCGAAGAGGGCGATCCAGCGGGCCTGTTCGCGGTGCGGGACACCGGCGGAGACGTCCGAGGCCGCGACGGTCACGCCGAGCGTGAACGCGCTGCCCGCCGCCTTCACGTCGGCCACCGGGACGTCGCCGCCGTCCGTCGCGGCGGCGAGCAGCGTGATGTCGTCGGCTTCGACGGCCGCGCCCGGGTCGCCCTGCTCGAACGTGAGGGCCGCGTCGCCGGAGGGGTGGCGTTCGAGCCACCGCTGAAGGCGCGGGTCTTCGAGGGGCCCGTCCGGCGACACCACGGTTCCCGGTTCCGGGCAGGGCAGGGCGAAGGCCGCGAGCGCCTCGCAGCTGCCCGCGAGGTGGTAGACGGCCGAGGGGCCGACGTGCGCTTCGGTCGCGGCGAGGAGGTCGATGCGGCCGTGCAGCGCCGCGGTGAACTCGGCCGTCTGCGCCGCCGTGCCGTAGCCGTTGACCGAAACGAGCGCGGCCGGCATCCCGTACCGGTCGAGGTCCTGCTGCGCCCGGGCCGCCTGGGTCGTGAACGCGCCTTGGAAGGCGAGGAGGAGGCACACGAGGATCGCACCGGCCGCCACACCGGTGACCTGCCTGGCGGTGGAGCGGGGCCGTTCGGCGATGCGGCGACCGGCGACGAGCCAGGCGGGGCGGCGGGTGCGGCGCCCGAACCGTTCGGCGCGGCGCGCGATCAGGACCGTCGTGAACGCGACGGCCGCGGGCAGCGTCACCATCACGCCCGCGACGCCGAACAGGTTCAGCAGCGGGTACAGCGGCGTCCCGGCGAACAGCGGCGGCAGCAGCACCGCCGTCACGATGAACACGGGATTGAGTGCGGCCCAGGCGATCAGCAGTCGCGGGCGGCGCGCGGCGCGCGGCCGGGTCGAACGCCGGTCGCTCGCCCGCGACCCCAGGAGCGCCGAGGTCGCGAGCACGATCGCCGCGGCGGCGATCGGGCAGGCCGCCAGGAGCCACCAGGCGCGCAGCAGTTCACCGCCCGCCACGGCGAAATCGACGTACGGCACGGTGAAGCCGAGCGCCGCCGCCGCGACGACCGCGGCACCGGCCCCGAGCGCCCCGGCCGCGACCGGCACCGCCGACTCGCCGAGCGAGATGAGGAACCGCTCGCGCCGCCCGCCGCCGAGGACGGTGACCAGCTGCTCGCGGCGGTCGCGCAGCTCCGCGCCGGTGCGCACCGCGACCGCCGCGAGCAGCAGCGCGGGCAGCACCAGCATGACGGCGGCGATGGCGACCAGCCCCGGCACGGAGAAGTCCTGGTCCGCGACGAGCCAGAACACGCCCATCGCCTCGGGCGGGCCGCTCGGATCGAAGCCGACCACGTGCAGCGGGTACTCGCCCGCCACGGACAGGTCCCCGTCGGCGACCACATAGGCGATCTGCTGGCCCGGATCGGCGAGCGCGTCAGGGTCGATCAGGCCCGCGTACTCGCCGTACCGCTCCTCGATGCGCTCGTCGGCGCCCGCCTCGTGGAGGCGCGGGGACAGGAGCACCTGCCCGGGTTCGGGCCACGCGTCCATGCCGGGCGGCAGGGGCGCGTCGGGGCCGACCGGCTCGAAGTAGACGACGGTGAACTGGCGGCCGTCCGCGAGCTCGTCGAACACGTCCTCCATCAGCAGCAGCCGCGAGTCCACCGCGGCCGATTCGTCGACGACGGGCATGGCGGCGTCGATCCGGTCCATGCGGGCCTGGTACGCCACCCCGATCGCCGCGATCGACGCCAGCGCCACCGTGAGGGCCCCGGCGGCCGCGGCGAGCGACCCGAATCGGATGCGCCCGGCCTCCGCGCGGCGGCCCGCGGCGGCCCCGATCGCGAGCAGGCGCCGCGTGAGGACCCTGCGGTTGCCGCTCACCGCTGCGCCTCGGTTCCGGCCCGGAGGCCCCCGCCGGTGATCGTGTAGACGCGGTCGGCGCGGGCGGCCACGGCCCGGTCGTGCGTGACCACGAGCAGCGCGCAGTCCTGTTCGGCGGGAAGGGCGAACAGGAGGTCGGCGACGTTGTCGCGGTTGGTCTCGTCGAGCGCGCCGGTCGGCTCGTCGGCGAGGAGCAGGCGCGGGCCGTTGACGAGCGCTCGGGCGACCGCCACGCGCTGGCGTTCGCCGCCCGAGAGGGTCTCCACGCGCGGCGACTGCGGCACCCCGAGCCGGCGCAGCAGTTCGGCGACGCGGTCGGGCAGCCCGGGGTCGTCGTCCCCGGCGAGCATCGCCGCGAGCGCCACGTTGTCCTCGGGGCCGAGTTCGGGCAGGAGCTCGCCGAACTGGAACACCATCCCGACCGAACCGGCCCGAACCTTGGCGAGCGCGGCGGTGCCGAGACCGGCCAGGTCGGTGCCGTCGATGGCGATCGTGCCCTCGTCGGGGCGGGCCATGCCGAGGATGAGCGACAGCAACGTGGACTTGCCCGAGCCGCTCGGCCCGAGGATCGCGGCGGATTCGCCTACCGCGAGTTCGAGTTCGAGACCGTCGAAGAGCACGCGGTCGCCGATCGTGTACCGGAGCGCCGCTATCGCGAGCGCGGGACGGGAGGGTGCGGACATTTGGGGCTGCTTCCGTGTCAAGGGGTGTCGTTCCCGCACACTACCGACTTCACGCAACGAACGGTGCACGCGCGGGGCGGCCGTCGCGCGGGCTCGCCGGTGGGTCGCGTGAGAGGATTGGCGACCATGAGCGAACCCGCAGAAGACTCACTCGCCGCCGCCGAATCCGCACTGCAACGCGCCCAGTTGGCGGGCGACGTCGTTGCGCTGGAAGCGTTGCTGCATCCCGACGTCGTCTACGTCGGCCCCGACGGCGCCGAGTTCGGCAGGGCGCAGGACCTTGAGTCGCACGCCTCGGGGCAGCTTAAGCTGACGAGCTTGGAGCAGATCCAGGGCGCCGTGCGCCGGTTCGGTTCGGCCGGGGTCACCCGGACTCGCGTCAAGCTCGCCGGCCTCGCGGCGGGCGAGCCGTTCGCAGCGGCGTTCGTCTACACGCGCACCTGGCTGTTCCAGGACGGCAGATGGCAAGTGGTCCAAGCGCAGGGCGCGGTCCTCCCGCCGTCGGCGTAGCCGCCCGGTCAGGCCCCGGCGCGCACCGGCCGATGCTCGGCGGAGTGCAGGCGCAGCGACTCCTGTTCGGCGGGGTCGGTGCGCGCGACGAGCGCGGTGACGTCCTCGTCGCCGACGATCGGCTGGTGCAGCATCCCGGGCGGGATGTACACCATGTCGCCCGGTTCCAGGTCGGCCAGGTGCTGGAGTTCGTCGCCGTAGCGGATCTGGTGGCGCCCTGCGAGGACGTAGATGGCCGACTCGTGGCCGTCGTGCATGTGGGCGCGGGTCTCGGTGTGCGCCGCGATGAACACCCGGTGCAGGCACAGCCGCTCCGATCCCGCCGACTCGCGGGACACCCCCGCCGAGAACCGCCCGCCCTGCGCACCCGCGTAAGTGCCGTTCTCGCTCTTCATGATCACCACGTTCACGGCCACACCATATCGGTGTTCCCGCCGATCGGCGGCGCTCTCGGGAACTCTCGGTGTGTCCGATACGCCGACGGGCGGTCCCCTTCCGGAAGGAGGGGACCCCCCGATGGCGTCTACGCGGTCGGGAACAGGTCGAGGGACCGTTCGCGGGTGTAGTACTCGACCACGGCGGCCGTGGCCTCCTCAAGGGTGACGCGGCCGTCGCGGTCGCGGTCGATCGCCTTGAGGTCCTTCTCGATCCCCCGCACGTTCGCGCCCATGGCCTTGAGCGCCCGGCCCCATTCCTCGACCGAGACGTGGCCGTCGCCGTCCACGTCGGCGATCGCGATGACGCTCTGGGTCCAGGGGCGCGCGATCGCGTCGAACCCCTCCGGGTTGTCCAGCAGCCGCCGCTCGGCACCCTCGACGAACTCGCTCTCGCTGATCGAGCCGGACTCGTCGGTGTCGGTGGCCGCCGCGAGCCCGACGAAGAACCTGCGCGCCCCTTCGAAGAGCGCCGACGCCTCCGACGAGCCCTGCCGGACCCCGAACTCCTCGATCACGCGGTCGGCCATCGCCTCGAAGTCTTCGGCGGTCACCTCGCCGTCGCCGTCCACGTCGAAGGTGGCGAACCTGGTGCGCATCTTCTCGCGGTACTCGTTCTCACTCATGAAGGCTCCTTCTGCGCTGTGCTGTTCCTTGCCACGGAACAGTCTGGAGCCCGACACGGCGACTCCGCAGCAGTACGAGCCGGTAACCCCCGCGTGTCGCGAACCCGACCGTGGGCCGATCCGCACGGGGCCGCCGCTCAGCGCCAGACGGTCCCGCGCCGGTCGTGCTCCATGAACTGCTCGATCCGCGCGGCGAGTCGCGGCGACTTCAGTTCGCGTTCGAGGAGGTACAGCGCGAGGTCGAACGCGGCGATGGGGCCGCCGCCGGCGGTGATGACGTCGCCGTCGTCCACGATGCGGGCGTCCACGACCTCGGTGTACTCGGCGAGCTCGGCGAACGCCGGGTGGTGGGTCGTGGCGGGGCGGCCGGCGAGGAGCCCGGCGGCGCCGAGGAGCACGGCGCCGGCGCAGACCCCGCCGAGGACGAGTCCGGGCCCGGCCTCGCGGCGCGCCTCGGCGATCTGCCGCGGCACGGTCCCCTCGGCGACTGTCTCGGCGATCCAACCGCCGCAGACGAGCAGGACGTCCGTCCCGGTCGGCCGCCAGACCGGCAGGTCGGTGAAGCGGACCCCGTCGACCGCCTCGATCGTCTCGCCGGGCGTGGCGGTCACGAGCTCGGCCCGCACGTCGGCGCCGAGGCGGGCGGCGACCTTGAAGACGTGCAGGGCCATGACTGCGTCGATCTCTGCGACGCCCGCGTACATGAGGATTGCAACGCGCATGAGCAGTTCCCTTCAATAGGACTGGCCTTCAGTAGGACTGGTCTCATCGTGGGCCCGGAGCGGCCTCGGATCGAGTGGCACGCTTGACGACTTCCGTAGGATTCGTGCCATGCATGCCGTCGCGGTGCTCGCCATGGACGGGGTCGTCGGCTTCGAACTGGCGACGCCGGGCCAGGTCTTCGGATCGGCGGCGGACGCGACCGGCGCGCCGCTGTACACGGTCCGCGTGTGCGGGCCTACGCCCGAAGCGCGCGCCAGCGCCGCGGGGTCGGACCTGTTCACCATGTCGGTGCCCTTCGGCCTCGACGAACTGCGCGCCGCCGACACGATCGTGGTCCCCGCGCACGAGACGACCGCGCCGGTCCCGGCCGACGTCGCCGAGGCGATCCGCGACGCCCACCGCGAGGGCCGGCGCATCGCCTCGATCTGCACGGGCGCGGGCCTGCTCGCCGACATCGGCCTGCTCGACGGCCGCACCGCGACCACCCACTGGCGCCACGTCGCCGAGCTGACCGGCCGGTTCCCCGACGTCCGCTTCGACGCGGACAAGCTCTACGTGGACGACCGCGGGGTCCTCACCAGCGCGGGCGTCGCCGCCGGGATCGACCTGTGCCTGCACATGGTCCGCACCGACCACGGCGCGGCGGTCGCGGCGACGGCCGCCAGGCGCATGGTCATGTCCCCGCATCGCGGCGGCGGCCAGACGCAGTTCATCGCCCACGACGACGCGGTCCTCGGCGACGGCCCGACCGCCGCCCTCATGCTCTGGATGAGCGAGCGGCTCGACCGGCCGCTGACCCTCGCGTCGATCGCCGCCGAAGCCCGCCTCAGCGTCCGCACCCTCCACCGGCGCTTCCTCGCCTCCACCGGGGTCCCGCCGATGCAATGGCTCCTGACCCGCCGGATCGCCAGGGCCCAAGAGCTCCTGGAGTCGACCTCACTCTCGATCGAGGAAGTCGCCCGGCACAGCGGCTTCGGCACCGCCGCAGTCCTGCGCGAGCACTTCCGCCGCCGCTTCGCGACCACCCCAACGGCCTACCGCCGACGCTTCACCGTGAACGGCACCGACGAGACCCGCGGCGTGTTCCACCGCAACGGGACGCGTGGTCGGCGGTCCTAAGCGGTGCGGAAGGGGTCGGCGGTGGGGATGAAGGCGACGGGGAGGGCGGGCAGGAGGTCGGCGAGGCGGTCGGCCGTGTCGGACATGCCCTGCTGTTCGGAGGGCACGTGCCCGATGACGATGAGGCCCTTGGCGAGTCCGGCGCTGACGGCGTCGGCGGCGTAGGCGGCGGTCTCCCATTCGTTCGACTCGCCGATGAGGAGCACGTCGACGTCGGGGTCGGCGAGCACGGTGCGGTTCTTCTCGAAGCCCCAGAAGCCGGGCTGGATGCCGGCGACGGAGACGGGCAGGTCGGGGTCGCCGATGTAGCGGAGGGCGCCGGCGCCGAGCGCCTTGGACGCGTGGTCGGCGAGCGCGCCGAGGGTCGTGGCGGGGAGGTCGAAGGTCGTCGGCCGGTCGGCGCGCTCGAAACCGTGCCAGCCCAGGGCGTGTGCGGCTCCGGCGACGATGCGGTCGGGGCGCGTGTCGTGCACCGCGTCGTGGAGGCGTCGCACGACCAGGCGGTGCTCGGCGATGAAGGCCGCCTTCGCGGCATGGACCGGGTCGGCCTCGGCCGCGAGCATCGCGGTCCATTCCTCACGGTGGTTGAAGAACAGCGGTTCATGCGTCACGACGAGGTCGAGTCCTTGCGCGACGGCGCGTTGCAGCACCTCGAGCGTCGCCATCATGGTGAACGCGACGCCGTGGACCTCCTGTTCCGGGTCACCGGCGAGGAACTCGTCCACCGTCGTCTCCCGCCGCGGCACGCCGAGGTGCGCGTCGATCAGTTCCACCACGTCCTGCGCCGTCGTAACCACGTGAGCACCCTTCTGTTCATCAGCGTCGCGGATCGCCCGCTTCGGCCAAGACTAGCCAAGGCGAGGGATCGGTCGCTCGATCCGCGAAGCGCCCCGGGCCCGGCAGGGTCCGGGGCGCCCTCGGTTCAGGTCAGCAGCACGCTGGGCGTGGTGCGGCGCAGGTGGACGATCGCGTCGAAGGTCGCCGCGAGGGAACCGGTCGTCATGACGTAGTCGTCGGCGCTCTCGCCGTCCTGGTAGACGGGGTGGACCATGCGCACCGAGGTCGGGGCCGCCAACCAGTCGCGGACCGGTCGGGGCGCGCGGAGGCGCAGGTCGATGAGGTAGTCGTCCTCGCACGCCTCGCCGAGTTCGGCGTCCAGCAGGCCGGGGCCGGGCGGGGCGACGGCGACCGGGACGACCGGGTACCAGCGGCTGTTGACCTCGCCCTCGTGGAAGACGGTGCCGACCGAGACGTACTCGCGGCCGATGCGCTCGCGCAGGTGCCCGCCCGCGTAGGTGAACTCGGTGGTCTCGCCGGGAAGCGAGTAGACGGTGGACGGTGCGGCGGCGGTGTGGGCGTTGGCGGCCCAGTACGCGATGCGGCCGCCGACCTGGCGCCGCCACCACTCGATCGTGTCCGCGATGAAGACTTCGCGGCCCGGCCGCGGCGCGGGGCCGAGGATCGCGTAGTACTCGTGCCAGGCGGCGACGGTGCGGGCGTGCTGGGCGGCGAGCTCGCGGTCCTTCGAATCGGGCAGGTCCGCGACGAGGTCGAGGACGGCCTGGGCGTGTCCGATGAGGTCGACGCGCTCGGCCTCGCCGAGCTGCTGGTACCAGTAGATGTGCCCGGGACCGGTGGGGCGGATCGGGTCGAGGTGTCCCGCCAGTTCCGCGGCGCGGTCGGGGGAGACGGCGGCGACGTGGTCGGTGATCGCGGTGAAGCTCGCCTCGCGCAGCGTCAGCAGGTCCGCGCCGAGGAACCGCACCTCGTCCCCGGGGTGGTCCGCGTTGAACCCGCGCACCCATTCGATGACGTCGAGGATCTCCTGGGTCTGCCACAGCTGGGAGGACAGGTCGGTCGCCAGTTCGCGGGCGTCGCCCTCGCCGGTGACGGCGTAGCGGTCGACGGCGAGGCCGTGCGCGAAGTCCAACTCGAAGGCGAGCGTGCGGAATCCCATGCGCTCCACGAGGTACCGCACGATCTTGTGCTTGACGCGGAACTGCTCGTGCGAGCCGTGGGTCCACTCGCCGATCCCGACGACCTCGGCGTCCCGTGCGATGCGGCGCAACGCGTCGAGGTCGTCGAGCGGCGAGGCCGGGTCGGTCGAGTCGATGCGCGCGGCGTGGCGGTCGATCCAGTCGGTGATCGGTGCGCTCGCCCCGGCGGGCGAGGCGACGGCGGTGGAGGCGAGGGCGGCGACCGCGGCGAGTCCGAGGAGGCTCCTGCGGTTGAAGACGTTGTCGATCATCGGTCCGGCTCCGAATCGGTTCGGTGAAGTGTGATGCCTCCGATCCTGTCGGGCCTCGGCGCCGAGGCCCATACGCCGCAGCTCGCGATCGGGCTACGCGAAGCGGCGTAGGCGCGGGAGGGCGTCAACGCTCCCATTTCAAGCGCTGGAGGCGTTTACATTTCGGGCATATCCCGTTATATTCGTATTTATCAATGCCTATATCTATGGGAGCGATACTATGCTCGGACCGAGAAGACACCGCTCAAGAAGAGTCCTCCTCGCCCTCGCGGCGGTGGTCATGGCCGCCGCGTCGGCGCTGTTCTTCACCGCCTCCAGCGCCTCGGCGCACGGCACCGCCACCTCCCCTGCCGCGCGGCAGTACAGCTGCTGGGAACGCTGGGGCGGCGACCACGTGAATCCGGACATGGCCACCGAAGACCCCATGTGCTACCAGGCCTTCCAGACCAACCCCAACACCATGTGGAGCTGGATGAGCCTGCTGCGCGAGGGCATGGCCGGCCAGCACGAGGAGCTCATCCCCGACAACCAGCTCTGCTCCGGCGGCAACCCCGAGTACACCTCGCTCGACGTACCCGGCAACTGGCACACCACCCCGCTCGCCAACAACTTCAACCTCCACTACGAGGACCAGGCGAGGCACGGCGCCGACTACTACTGGGTCTACGTCACCAAGCAGGGCTACGACGCCACCACCGACGCCCTCGACTGGGCCGACCTCGAACGCGTCGTCGAGACCGGCGTGTACCAGCCTGGCGAGTCGGTCGACATCCCCGTCAGCGCACCCGGCCGCACCGGGCACCACGTCGTCTACGTCGTCTGGCAGGCCAGCCACTTCGACCAGACGTTCTACTCCTGCTCCGACGTGACCTTCGGCGGTTAGCCGAGGGCACCAGCGGGTCCGGCCGGGGCGGCGCGAGGTCGCCGTCCCGGTCGGCTCGGACCGGCCGGATTCGATCGGGGACTACTCGGGCGGTCGCCGGTACTGCCGGCGATAGGCGGCGGGCGGGACGCCGCATTCGGTCGTGAACGCGGAGTAGAAGCGGCTCACCGAGGCGAAGCCCGATGCCGACGCGACCGCGCCTATCGGCAGGTCGGTGGTGACGAGCAGGCGGCGGCCCTCGGCGAGTCGGCAGCGGGTCAGGTAGTCGATGATCGTGGTGCGCACGATCTTGCGGAAGTGGGTCATCGCGTAGTTGGGGTGGAGGCGGGCGGCGGCGGCGACGTCGGCCACGGTCAGCGGCTCGCGGAAGTGCGCGGCGAGGTGCCGCACCATCGCGACGACGTGGCGGAGGGCCGGATCGCCCCCTTCGTACTCCGGTGCGGGCTCCTGCGGCGCGTCGAGCGCGAGCCGGCGCACGCGGGCCTCGACCTCGAGCAGCAGGATGCGGCGGCGCTCGGGGTGCGCGCTGTCCAGGTCGGCGGCCCACTGCGTGAAAGCGGCGGGGTCGGACTCCCTTGCGGCCGAAGGCGGAGCGATGAGCGGTCTCCCGGAGAGGAGCCGTCCGACGAGCGCGGTCGGCAGCCCCCAGCCGAGGAACGTCACGAACGGCACGTGGACCCAGTGCGTCCGCGTCGCGGAGTTCGCGACGAGCTGGTGCGGGACGGCGGCCCAGAACGCCGCCACCGAGCCGGGCCCGATCTCGACGGTCTCACCGCCGAACAGGTAGAGCATGGTGCCGCCTTCGGCGACGAAGTTGATCTCCAGGTCGTCGTGCTGGTGGGCGGTGTCCATGAGGACCGGGCGCCCGGCCCAGCCCACCAGCGCGGGCGGCGCGATCTCGATCTGAGGATGCAAGAAACAGTCGCTCTTTTCAGTGAAGACTTCTCTGATCGGAATCTATACCGTGGTGCCGCAGCGGCCGGCACCGGCCGCGATCCACCGCATGGCACAAGGAGCCGTCTTGTTCTCTCTCGGTATCGTCGGCGCCGGGCAGTTCTCCGGCGCGTTCGCGAAACTGTTCAACGCCCACCCCGGAGTCTCCCGGGTCACCGTCACCGACCTCCTCCCCGACCGCTCCGCGGCCCTCGTCCGCGAGCTCGGCCTGGCGGGCGTGGAGGCGGACTTCGACGCGATGCTCGCCTCCGACGTCGACGCCGTCGCGATCTTCACGCAGCGATGGACGCACGGGCCGCTCGTGGTGCGGGCCCTGCGCGCGGGAAAGCACGTCTATTCGTCGGTGCCGATGGCCTTCACGGCCGAGGAGATCGCCGCGATCGTCGACGCGGTCGAGGAGACCGGCCTGACCTACATGATGGGCGAGACCAGCCACTACCATCCGGTGACCGTGCTCGCGCGGCAGAAGGCCGCCGAGGACGCGTTCGGGCGGCTGTTCTACGCCGAGGGCGACTACGTGCACGACATGGACCACGGGTTCTACGCCGCGTACCAGTACAGCGGCGGGGCCGACTGGAAGCGCACCGCCAGCTTCCCGCCGATGAAGTACCCGACCCACGCGATCGGCGGCGTGCTCGGGGCGTGGAGGACGCACGCGGTGAGCGTGAGCGCCATCGGCGTGCCGGACCTTCGCGGCGACGGCGTGTTCGACAGGTCGGTGAGCATGTTCGGCAACGACTTCTCCAACGCCACCGCGCTGTTCGAGACCGCTGACGGCGGCAGTATGCGCACCAACGAGTTCCGGCGGGTGGGCCTCGGTCAATGGATCCCCGAATCGCGGTTCACCTTCTACGGGACCGAGGGCATTCTGGAGCAGGGCTCCCACGCCACCCTCTGGCACAAGCGATCGGAGCCGCTGGTCGACTGCACCGAGCTGGTGCGGCCCGGCTCGGCGACCGGCGCGGACGACCCAGTGCTGGCCAATGTGGACCCGGCGCTGCACGACTCGTTCATCTCCGGCCACGCCCCGGTGCACGACACCTCGGGCCTCCCGGTCGAGTTCAAGGGACTCGGCAACGGGCACATGGGGAGCCATCAGCTCCTCGCGCACGACTTCGTGACCGCCGTCGAGCAGGGCACGCTGCCGCCGGTCAACGCCTGGGTCGCCGCCCGGTACACCCTTCCGGGCCTGGTGGCGCACGAGTCCGCGCTCAGCGGCGGCGAACGGCTGACGATCGACGACTTCGGCGACGCCCCCGGGTCGGAGTGACCTCCGAGGTCGCCGCCAGGCCGCATCGCGACGATGACGGCGCGGGGCTGCGTCTCAGTCGACGGTGACGGTGACGCTGTGGAGGCCGGTGGCGCCGTCGGGGATGACGCCCTGCACGTCGCTGGTCTGCACGTCTCCCTCACCGTCGGTGGCGCGCACGGTGAGGGTGTGCTCGCCGGAGGGAGCGTCCCATTCGTAGCGCCATTGCCGCCAGGTGTCGCCGGTGGCGACATCGGACAGTTCGCACGGGAGCCATTCATTATTGTCGATGCGGAGGTCGACGGCGGCGATGCCGCGGTGCTGCGCCCAGGCGACCCCGGCGACCGTGACGGTCCCGCTGTTCGCTTTGGAGCGGGGCGTGTCGATGCGCGACTGCGTCTTGATGGGGCGCGGGGTGGACCAGCCGCGGGTGATCCAGTAGGCGTCGTAGGCGTCGAAGGTGGTCAGTTCGAGTTCGGTGAGCCACTTGGTGGCCGAGACGTACCCGTACAGGCCGGGTATGACGAGCCGGGCGGGCCAGCCGTGGTCGATCGGGAGCCCTTCGCCGTTCATGCCGATGGCGATGAGCGCGTCGCGTCCGTCGAAGACCAGTTCGGTCGGGGTGCCCGCGGTCCACCCGTCCGCCGAGCGGGAGACGAGCTGGTCGGCGCCGGGGTTCGGGCCGGCTTCGGCGAGGAGGTCGGCGAGGGGGACGCCGAGCCAGCGGGCGTTGCCGACCAGGTCGCCGCCGACCGGGTTGGACACGCACGCCAGCGTGATGTCCCGTTCGACGAGTTCGCGTCCGAGGAGGTCCTCGAACGTGTAGGTGCGTGGGGTGTCGACCATGCCGTGGACGCGTAGCGACCAGGTGTCGACGTCGACGCGGGGGACGGTGATGGCGGTGTCGATGCGGTAGAACTCGCCGTTGGGCACCCGGTACGGGGACAGGCCCTCGACGTCGAAGTCGGCTCCGGGCCCCGGGTCGGGGGCCGGGACGTCGGGTGTGGGCAGGTCGAAGGCGTCGCGGTCGGCCTCGATCCCGGCCGGGCCCGAGCGTCCGGCCCACCACGAGGCGCCGAGCGCGGCCGCGCCGACGCCGCCGAGAACCATCAAGAACGCCCGCCGCGCACCGGACTCGGCGTTCTCGCTCTTGCGGTCCCACCATTCCAGTCCTGCGAGCGCGAGCGCTCCGGCGAGGACCGAGGGCACCGCCGCGGCGAGGCCCAGACCCGGTCGCGTGGCGGCGGCCGCGGCGCCGAGTGCCGCGAGCACGACCACGGCCGCGCGGGCAGGCCACGGGCGGCGGCGCCACAGGACGCCGACGGCGGCTCCGGCCGCCGCGACCCCGATGCCCAGACCGGTGATGAGCAGTGGCTTGTCGGCGGTGCCGACCAGGTCGATGAACCAGTGCGACACTTCGAGCGGCACGACGGCGATGACGGCGTCGCTCAGCGCCGACAAGGGCGCGGCGCGGGGTTCGGTCAAGGCGGCGGCGAAGTGGCCGACCGCGAGTCCGGCGAGGGTCGCGAGGAGCCCGGCCGCGGCCCATGCGCGCGGTGAGGCTGAGTCCGTTGCGTTCACCTCTTGATCATCGTCCTTCGGAGGGCCGCATGTCCTCCGGTGGCGCTTACGATCTGCTAAACAAGCGAGCCGGTCCCCGGCGACCGCGCGGGTGCGGGTTGCCAGGTTGGGATTCGAACCCACACGCCTTCGGCCGCCCGCGCGTCGAACGCCGAGGCTCTTGGGGCCGCCGCCGTTCGCGCCGCGGTGCTGAGCCTCGCGGGTCGGCGCCGGGGTGCGCGGGGTGCGCATCGAGCGCTGCCCGGTCCCCGCCGGACAGGGCGTCGGGGTCGCCGTATCAGCCTGGAGTGCTCAGGTCGCGAGCGCCCGGGCGAGGTCGGCGATGAGGTCGTCGGCGGCCTCGATGCCCGCCGAGAAGCGGACGAGGTCGTCCGGGAGGCCCGGGAAGGCGTCCGGAGCGGAGTGCCCTCCCGCGGCCGGGCGGGTCACGAGCGATTCCACCCCGCCGAGGCTCGACGCCGCGTACGGCACCCGCAGCGAGCCGATGAGGGCGTCCGCTGCCTCGGCCCCGCCGAGCGGCTGGAAGGCGAGCCCGAGCCGTAGCCGTCGAAGAGCGCGGAGGCCCGCTCGTGGTCGGGATGCGTCCGCAGGCCCGGGTAGCGCACCTGCGCGATCCGCTCGTGACCGGCGAGGTATTCGGCGACGGCCATCGCGTTGGCGTTCTGCCGCTGGACGCGCAGCGCGAGCGTCTTGAGCCCGCGGGCGAGCAGGAACGCCGCGTGCGGGTCGAGGCTGGAGCCGTGGGCCCGCAGTACCGACGCGACCTGCTCGATCCGCTCGCCCGATCCGGTCACGACCCCGGCGGCTATGTCCGAGTGTCCGTTGAGCGCCTTGGTCGCCGAATGGCACACCAGGTCGAAGCCCACGGTGTGCGGCCGGAAGACCACCGGTGTCGCGAGCGTGTTGTCCACGATGGAGGTCAGCCCGTGCTCGCGGGCGAAGCGGGCCATGCCGGCCAGGTCGCCGACCCGGATGAGCGGGTTGGTGATCGTCTCGGTCAGGAACGCCTTGGTGCCGGGCCGCAGCGCCCGCCGCCAGGTCTCCTCGTCGTCGGGGTCGACCAGGTCGAAGGTCCAGCCGAGGCGCTCGGCGTGCTCGGCGAGCAGTTGGTGCGTCCCGCCGTAGAAGGAGCCCGCCGCGATGAGGTGGTCGCCCGAGCCGAGCACGCTGTGGAGCGCGGTGGCGATGGCGGCCATACCGGAGGCGGTGGCGACGGCGGCCTCCGCGCCCTCCAGGACCGCGAGCCGGTGGTGGAGGTGGCGCTGGGTCGGGTTGGTGCCCAGCCTGATGTACGGGACGTCGTCGCCGTCGTCGCCGCTCTCGAACACCGTGCCCTGGTAGATCGGGAAGACCACCGAGCCGCCGGCGGCGGGCCTCGGCTCGCCGCCGTGCACGGCCAGGGTGTCGAACCGCGTTGGCATGTCGCTCATCTGGCCGAGGCTACGGTGTGGGGAAGCCGCCGCTCAACGAATTGTCCTTAACTTTCGCTTACGTCGGCGAGCGCGCGGTCCACTTCGGGGATCGCGGCCTCCAGCAGCCGCCTGAGCTTGTGCAGGTTCGACTCGAAGACCGCGAGCACGGCCGCGTCGGTCACGGGGGCGATGCCGGGGTCCTCGTCGAGCCCGGCGTCGTAGTCGGTGACCAGCGCGATGCCGACGAACGGGATACCCGCCTCCATGGCGAGCGGCGCCTCGGGCGACTGGGTCATGTTCACCACGTGCCAGCCCGCGTCGCGGTGCCAGCGCGACTCGGCGCGGGTGGAGAAGCGGGGGCCGTTGACGACCACGACGGTGCCGCCGTCGTGCGCGGTCACGCCGGTCGCCGATGCCGTGTCGAGCAGCGCGCGGCGCAGCCGCGGGTCGTACGGTTCGGCGAACGGGAGGTGGACCGGGCCGTCGGTGAACTCGTCGTGGAAGGTGGACTCCCGGCCCCAGGTGCGGTCGACGAGCTGGTCGCAGACGACGAACTCGCCGGGCCTGATCTCCGGTCGCAGCGAACCGGCGGCGAACGGCGAGATCAGGGCGCGCACGCCGAGCCGTCGCATGGCGTCCACATTGGCGCGGTAGTTCACGCGGTGGGGCGGGAACCGGTGGTCGACGCCGTGCCGGGGCAGGAACGCGACCCGTACGGTTCCGAAGCGGGCGACGGTGACCGGTGCGGAGGGCGGGCCCCACTCGGTCTCGACCTCCCAGGTCTCGGCGTCCTCCCCGAGGGAGTAGAAGCCGGAGCCGCCGAAGACGCCGATGTCGGCCCGGGGGGCGGTCTCGTTCAAGGTGTGCTCCTCATCGTTCGTCGAATCGCGCCAGTTGGGCGCGCATGTCCTTGACGGCGCGGAGGGTGCCGCCGAGGGTGCCGGTGACCTTGCTCCTGCCGACGCGGGGGCGGTACGGGACGGGCAGTTCGGCGATCCGCCAGCCGTCCCGTCCGGCCCGCAGCACCATTTCGAGCGGCCAGCCCGAGCGGCGGTCGGCGATGCCGAGGCCCAGCAGGGCCTCGCGGCGGGCCGCCCGCATCGGGCCGAGGTCGGTGACGTGCGCGCCGGTGCGGCGGCGGATCTGCCCGGCGAGGTAGCGGTTGGCGAGGCGGTTGCGCTTCGACATCGCCCCGGCCTCGGCGTCTCTGGCGCCCAGGACGAGGTCGGCCTCGCCGGCCAGGACCGGTGCGCACACCCGCGGCAGGTCGGCGGGGTCGAGCGAGGTGTCGCAGTCCATGAAGGCCACCACGGGTGCGGTGGCGGCGGCGAGTCCCGCGTGGCAGGCCGATCCGAAGCCGCGGCGCGTCTCGGTCACCACCGTCGCCCCGAGACCGGCGGCGACTTCGGCGGAGCCGTCGTCGGAGCCGTTGTCGACGACGATCGGGCGGTACCCGGGCGGCATGTGCCCGAGCACCCAGGGGATCGCCTCGCGTTCGTTGAGCACCGGCAGGACCACGTCGACGCCGACGGGATCGAGGAGCTCGCGGATGCGCCGGGCCGTGCGGGTGCGGGGGGCGAGCGCGGCGATGGCACGGGCGTCCGCGGCGTCGTCCAGGTCGCGGAGCACCGGCAGGTCGGCAACGGAGAGGCCGAGCGCCTCCAACTGCTTGCGCTGCATGAGACCGGTGTCGTTCCGGCTCATGTGGACACCGGCGAACGCCTCCGGGTGCGGCCGGACCATGCCCAGCGCCCACCAGCCGCCGTCCTCGGCCGGGCCCAGCGCCGCGTCGAATCCGTCGTCCGCCAGTGCGGCCAGCGCGGCGTCGAGCAGTCCCGGTGTCACCTGCGGGGTGTCCATGCCGATCTGGAGTCCCGGCCCGCCCGCGTGCGCCCAGGCCGCGGCGAGCCGTTCGTTGAAGGAGCCCTCGACCTGGGGAACGACCTCGAATCCGGCGGGCAGCCACGGTCCCGGTTCGCCGTCGAGCGCGAGCACGAGCCGGTCGGCGCCGCATCCGGCGACCGCTTCCAACGTGTCGGCGAGCGCGGCCTCGGCCACGGACGCGGCCTCCACAGTGGTCAACGGCGGGGTGAGCCTGGTCTTCGACCGGCCCGGAACCGGGGCCTTCGCCAGGACGAGGAGATGGGTCCGCTGCATGGGTCCGATGCTACGGATCGGACGGCGCCCCGAGGCACGGACGATTCTTACGGTATGCGAAAGTCTCGGCCCATCGGATGACGAAGGCGCGCGCGATCGGGCATCGTATTCGTATGAGCTCTGAAGCCGACCCGCGTGTGCTGGTCGTGGACGACGACCACGCGCTGGCGGAGGTCGTCGCCCGCTACCTGCGCCGAGACGGCTTCGAGGTCGACTACGCCGCCGACGGCGCCACCGGACTCGAACGCGCCCTGGCGACCCTGCCCGACCTCGTCGTCCTCGACCTCATGATGCCCGGCATGGACGGCTTCGAGGTCTGCCGCCGCCTGCGCCGGACCACCGACATCCCCGTGGTCATGCTGACCGCCCGCGGCGAGGAGAACGACCGCATCGCCGGACTCGACCTCGGCGCCGACGACTACGTCACCAAGCCCTTCTCCCCGCGCGAGCTCGCCGCCCGCGTCCGCGCGGTCCTGCGCCGCTCCGCCCCCGACACCGCCCCGGTCCTCACCGGCGGCGACGTCGAGATCGACACCGTCGCCCACGTCGTGCGCCGCAAGGGCGAACCGGTCACGCTCACCACGAAGGAGTACGACCTCCTCGTGTGCTTTCTCGGCAATCCCGGACGGGCCTTCCGCCGCGAGGAGCTGCTGGAGACGGTGTGGGGCTGGAGCATCGGCGACACCTCCACCGTCACCGTCCACGTCCGCCGCCTGCGCGAGAAGATCGAGCAGGAGGCCTCGGCGCCCCGCCACCTGACGACCGTGCGCGGCGTCGGATACCGATGGGAGCCCTGATGCCGCACCGCGGACGCCGCCGAGCGGGCTCGCTGCTCATCCTCGCCGGGGCCCTGGCCTCGGCCACCGCCCTCGCCGTCGCCTTCGACTTCCCGCCCGCCGACATCGCCGTCCTCGTCGCCACCGCCGCGGTCGCCTCCTCCGTGGCCGGCATCGCAGGCGGCGTCGTCCTGCGGCGGCTGCGCAACCGTCCCGCCCGCGTCCAGACGATGACCGTCGCCCTCTCCTCGGTCCTGGTCGCCGCCACCGGTGTCGTCACCGCGGCACTCGCCATGTTCATCTCCTTCCACGACCTCGTGCTGCTGTTCGTGGTCCTCATCGTGGCCTCCGGTGTCGCCTTCGGCGCGGCCTGGCAGCTCGGCGACGACATCGGCGCCGGCGCCGAACAGGTCGGCGCCTACGCCCGCACCATCGTCGGCCGCGACGGCAGCGTCAGCGCCGAACGCGCCCCCTCGGTCACCGGCCCCGGCGAACTCGCCGCGCTCGCCCGCGACCTCGCCGACGTCTCCAGCCGCCTCGAACTGTCCCAGCGGCGCGAACGCGCCCTCGAAACCTCGCGGCGCGAACTCATCGCCTGGGTCTCCCACGACCTGCGCGCGCCCCTCGCCACCATCCGCGCGATGGCCGAAGCGCTCGACGACGGCGTGGTCGACGACGACTCGACCGTCAAGCGCTACCACTCCCAGGTCCGCTCCGACGCCGAACGGCTCTCCGCACTCGTCGGCGACCTGTTCGAGCTGTCGCGCATCAACAGCGGGTCGCTGCGCCTCGGACGCGAGAAGGTCGACCTGTGCGACGCCGTCGCGGACGCCCTCGCCGGATCGGCGGCCGCCGCCGACCTCAAGGGCGTCACCGTGATCGAACGCCTCGCCGCGCTCCCCTCAGTCGACGTCTCCGCCCGCGAGTGCTGCCGGGCGCTGGACAACCTGCTCGACAACGCCATCAGGCACACCCCGGCCGGGGGCACCGTCCTCGTCCGGGCCGCCGCCGAGGGCGGCGACGCGATCGTCCACATCGAGGACGAGTGCGGCGGCATCCCCGAAGCCGACCTGCCGCGCGTGTTCGACGTCGCCTTCCGCGGCGACCAGGCGCGAGGACGCGACGACCGCGGCGGCGGCCTCGGCCTGGCGATCAGCCGCGGCCTCATCGAGGCCCACGGCGGATCGGTGACGGTCGTCAACGCCGGGACCGGCTGCCGCTTCACCGTCCGGCTGCCCGCCGGAGGGGGCCGGTGACCCGCCGCCGGACCGCCCTCGCCCTCCTCGCCTGGACCGCCCTCCTCGCCCTCGTGTGGCTGCTCGGCCAGGTCAAACTCGCCTCCACTGAGGGCGACCTCCACTTGGGCGCGATGCCGCTGTACGGCGCGTGGCAGTGGCGGCTCGACCCCGTGCTGCTCGTCCCGATCGCCACGGGCGCGATCGTCATCGCGGTTCTGCCCGCCGCGGCAAGAGTCCTGCGCTGGCGCTTCGCCGTCCTCGCGACCGCGGTCGCCGGTTCGGCCCTGAGCCTCGCGCTCGCGCTCGCCCACTCCCACCCGCGGATCTGGGGGGACACCGAGTACCACTACGCGGCCCACCGCCACCTCGTCGACGACGCGGGCGGGTTCGGGCCGTTCCTGCGGGACTACACCGCCGTCCAGCTCGCGGGCGACGTCCCGGTACACCTCCAGTCCCACCCGCCGGGCCTGGTCCTGTTCTTCTGGGCCGCCGAGCGCATCGGCCTCGAAGGACTCGTGTTCCAGAACATCGTCATCCAACTCGCCGTCGCCGCCGCGATCGTCGCCGCGCTGACGATCGGCCGCGACGTCGCCGGGGAGCGGGCGGCCCGCAAGGCCGCGCCCTTCCTCGTCGTGGCGCCGGCCGCGTTCTGGCACACCAACGCCGACATCGTCTTCGGCGGCGTGACCCTCGCGGCCGTCGCCTGCCTCGTCCTCGCCACCGGCCGCTCCGGTGGACGGGCGGCGGCCCTGACGGTCGCGGGCGGCCTGCTCGCGGGCGCCGCGCTCCTGCTCTCCTTCTCGGCCGCCCTGCTCGCCGTTCCCGTTCTCGCCGTGGCGATCCTGCGGCGGCGCTGGGGCGTGCTCCTGTTCGGCGGCGCCGTCGCGGGCGCGGTCGTGCTCGCGCCGCTCGCATGGGGCTACTGGTGGTTCGAGGGCCTGCAGACGACACGTGTGCGCTACTACGCCGGGGTGGCCTCGGTCCGCGGCTACTGGTACTTCCTCATCGCCAACCTCGCGGTGTTCGCGCTCGCGCTCGGCCCCGCGACAGCGGTGGCCCTGGCCCGCCTCCGCGACCGCCGCATGTGGATCGTCGTCGGCTCGTGCCTCGCGGCCGTCGCCGTCGCCGACCTGTCGGGCATGTCCTCCTCCGAGACCGAGCGGATCTGGCAGCCCTTCATGCCCCTGGTGCTCCTCGCCGGATGCGCCCTGCCACGGCCCCGGCCGTGGCTGGCCCTCCAGCTGGCGGTCGCCGTCGTCCTCGCCGCCGCACTGTGGGTGCCGTGGTGACCCGGAGAAAGGCAGACCCATGCGAGTACTGGTGACCGGCGGGGCCGGCTTCATCGGCGGCCACGTCGTGGACCGGCTCACCGCACGCGGCGACGACGTGGTGGTCCTCGACTCCCTCGCCGCGCACGAGAAGAAGCCCGCCCTTCCGGACTCGGTCGAGCTCATCGTCGGCGACCTCCGCGACGAGCAGGCCGTCCGCCGAGCGGTCGAAGGGGTCGACGCCGTCTGCCACCAGGCCGCGCGGGTCGGGCTCGGCGTCGACTTCGACGACGTGGCGGCCTACGTCGCCGACAACGACGGCGGGACCGCGAACCTCCTTCGGGCGCTGTGGCGCCGCTCGTTCAGCGGCCGCCTCGTCGTCGCCTCCTCCATGGTCGTCTACGGCGAGGGCCGATACCGCTGCCGCGAGCACGGCGACGTCCGCGCCGAACCGCGCCGGGCCCCCGACCTCGACGCCGGGCGATTCGAACCGCGCTGCCCCCGCTGCGGCGCCGACCTCGCCTGGGCGAGCGTGCCGGAGGACGCCCCACTCGACCCCCGAAACGTCTACGCCGCCACCAAGGTCCACACCGAACACCTGTCGTTCCTGTACGGCCGTGAATCCGGTGCCGCCGTGTGCGCCCTGCGCTACCACAACGTCTACGGACCCCGAATGCCGCGCGACACCCCCTATGCGGGCGTCGCGAGCATCTTCCGCAGCGCCCTGGAGGCGGGCGCGGCGCCGCGCGTCTTCGAGGACGGCGGCCAGACCCGCGACTTCGTCCACGTCGGCGACGTCGCCCGCGCCAACCTCCTCGCCCTCGACCGCGAATGGACCGGCGCCTGCAACATCGCCAGCGGTGAACCGCATACCGTCGGCGACATGGCCCGCACCCTTGCCGCGGCCTTCTCGGAGCAGCACGGCCCCGTCGTAACCGGCGAGTACCGGCTCGGCGACGTCCGCCACGTGGTCGCCTCGCCCGACCTCGCCGCCGAGAAGCTGGACTTCCGGGCCGAGACCGGCTTCGCCGAAGGCATGACCGCCTTCGCCCGCGACCCCCTCCGTTGATGCTCGTGGTCGAGGTGCGGCCCGCACTCGCGGAGGAGACCGGATCACCTCGAAAGCGTAAGGGACTTCGGATCATCCGCTCGACGCGTCGGCGGGCACCGGTCGCCGACGCGTCGAACGCGCACGGGCGACGACGCCGTGCCGGGGCGCGAACAGCCAGGCGACCAGGAACACGCCCGTGATCACCAGGACGATGAGGCCCCCGGCGGCCAGGTTGTAGTGAAAGGACAGGTACAGGCCGGCGACCGCGCCGAACGCCGCGATCGCGCAGCCGGCCAGGACCATCGGGCCGAGCCGGTCGGTGAGCAGCCGCGCCGTGGCAGCCGGGGTCACCAGCAGCGCGAGGACCAGGATGTTCCCGACCGCCTGAAGCGAGATCACGATCGCCACCGTGACCATGACGTACAGGGCCACGTCGAGCGCGAGCACCGGCAGGCCCGACGCGCGGGCGGTCTCCCGGTCCAGGCTCACGGCGACGAGCTGGCGGCGCAGCAGGAACGTCGCCGCCACCAGCGCCAGGCCCGCGACGCCGACCAGGAGCACGTCGCCGTCGCCTAGAGCCAGGATCTGTCCGAACAGGAACGACGTCAGATCGCCCGTGTAGGACTGCTGCGTCGAGACCACCACGATGCCCAGGCCGAACGAGGCCGCCCAGAAGATCCCGATCACCGTGTCCTCCTTCAACCGCCGCGTCTGGCCGATGAGGACGATCGCCAGCGCGGTCGCGACGCCAGCGACCGCGCCGGACAGCGTCAGGTTGAGATGCAGGACGAATCCGATCGCGACGCCGGGGAAGACGGCGTGCGCGACCGCGTCGCCGATGAACGCCATGCCGCGCAGGACCACGAAGGCGCCCACGGCGACGCACACGACCGCGGACATCACGGCAACCGCGAAGGCGCGCTGCATGAACACGTGGGACCACGGCTCGGCCAGCCATTCGATCACTGCGGTCGCTCCGTTCCGGAGAGGAGGGCTTTGAGCTCCCCGGACGCCGCGACGCCGAAGGCGCGCAGCCACAGGTCCGGGTCGGTGAGCTCGGCGGGCGGGCCGTCGGCGACGACGGCCCTGTTGAGCAGGCAGATCCGCGTGCAGGTGGCGCGGGCCTGGGCGAGGTCGTGGGTGGTCATGAGGATCGCGGTCCCGTCCGCGGCGAGGCGGGCGAGGAGGCCGGTGAGGAGTTCCTGCGTCGGGACGTCGACACCGGTGAAGGGCTCGTCGAGCAGCAGGAGCGCGGGTCGGCGCGCGAGGGCGCGGGCGACGAGGACGCGCTGGCGCTGGCCACCGGACAGCTCCCCCACGGGCCGTCTCGCGAGGTCGGTGAGACCGACGCGGTCGAGTGCGTCGGCGGCGGCCGCGCGGTCGTCGCGGTTCGGTCCGCGGAGCCACCTGGCGCGGGCGTTGAGGACCGCGCCGTGGACGGTGATCGGGAAGTCCCAGGTGAACTCGTGCTTCTGCGGGACGTAGCCGGGCCGGCCGGTGCTTGTTGCAATGGTGCTGACCTCGACCGTGCCGGTCTCGGGCTTGAGGAGGCCGAGGACGGCGCGCAGGAGCGTGGTCTTGCCCGCACCGTTGGGCCCGATGAGGCCGACGGTCTCGCCGGGACCGACGGCGAGGTCGACCTTGTCGAGCACGGGGCGGCCGCCGAGGCTGACGGTGAGGTCGCGGACGCACAGGGCCTCAGACATCGGCGTCCCCGGTGGCGTTGCGGCACTTACGGGTGGCGGCCATGATGACGGCGCCGAGGACGACCGCGGCCGTCGCGGCGCCGAGGCCCCACAGGAGCCAGCCGGTGCCGGTGGTGGGGAGGAAGCCGCCGTCGCCGTCGTCCTCGGTGCCGTCCGAGTCGCCTCCGCCGCCGGAGCAGGCCGCGTTCGGGTCGCTCGCATCGCCTACGGCCACTTGGACGTCGGCGGTGTCGGTGACCGTGGCTCCGTCGCCGGTGGTGCCGGTGAAGGCGATCGTGAGGCGGTAGACGCCGGGCTCGGAGAACGTCCAGTTGCCGTGGGCGTGGGTGTTCTGCGGGACCGAGATCGTCTGCGGCAGCGCCTCGGAGGAGTCGAACAGCACGTCGGCGCCGCCGAAGGTGCCGGTGAGGAAGAGCGTGAACTCGCCGGGGCCGTCCACGGCCTCCAGGCTCCAGTCGACGGCTCCGGGGACGCCTTCGATCACGCCGGGGTCCTGGGTGTTCCAGCCGGGCCAGACGATGCCGGAGGCCTGGACCTGCGGGAGCATGTAGATGTCGTCGCCGGTCTCGCCGAGGAAGCCGTAGTCGCCTTCGGGGATCGGGAAGAGCGCGGCGTCGGGAACCCGGAGCACGGTGTCGTCCAGGTCGCGCCACTCCGATTCGGCGGCGCGGTCGTCGCGGAGCTGGACGGTCCACTCGCCGTCCACGAAGCGCGGGCCGATGTCGACGTGGCCGTCGGCGATGACCTCGCAGGACGCGGCGGCCTGGGCGTTCCCCGGCTCGGTCTCGGCGGCGATGACCGCCGCCTCCTCGGCGGTGACCTTTTCAGCGGTAAGCGAGTAGACGGCCGTGGCGGTCGCCGTGGCGGCCTGGGAGCGCGGCGCGATGCTCCCGTGGTCCGAGACCGCTTCGCGGGCACCGAGTTCGAGCCGGTACTCCCCCGGTTCGTCCACGGCGAGGACGACCGCGGCGGTGGTCCCGCCGGGGAGGGTGAACGAGCCGCCGTCCGCTGTGGAGGCGAGCGGTTCGGCGAGGCCGGGGCCGGTGAAGGTGTAGAGCCAGGCGTCGCCGGGGCCTTCGAGCTTGTCGAGGCCGAGCGTGAGATCGCCGTCGACGGCCGAGGCGTCGAGTGTGGAGTGGGTGATGCCGTCCGCGGTCCCGGCGATCCATACGAGGTCGCCGGGCGCGCCGAGGAACGCGAAGTCCTCGCGCTCGGGGACGAGGGAGGGCACGGTCGCGAGTTCGGCGGGGGCCGTGACCGCGAGCCCGGTGCCGTCCGGTTCGAACGCGGCGATCCCTTCGGGCGCTTGCGCTTTCGCGGGACTCGCCCAGACGGTGGCGGCGATGGCGGCCGCGGCCAGGACCGTCGGCGTCGTTCGGGGTCTCATGAGTCTCCTCCCAGGCAGCGGCTCAGCTCGGAGGCGTTCTGCCGCATCATGTCGATATAGGTCGGTGCGTCTTCGGGCAGGGCGTCGCCGTGCAGCGTGCACACTTCGACGCCTTGGTCCTCGGCGACCTGGCGCAGGACGCTCGCTCGGGCGTGGAGGTTGGGTTCCACGAACACGGCGGGCACGTCCAGGTCGGCGATGGTCTCGGTCAGCTGCTCGACCTGCCGGGCGCTGGGCTCGGCGGCGGGGTTCGGGACGACGAACCCGGCGACCTGCATCCCGTAGCGGTCGGCGAGGTAGCCGAAGGCGTCGTGCGTGGTGATGAGCTGCCGGTCCGACTCGGGGACGGTGTCGATCGCGGCGGCGACCTCGGCGTCGAGCGCGTCGAGCTCGGCGAGGTAGGTGTCGCGGCGGGCCTCGAACTCCTCGCGGCCGTCCGGGTCGATCTCGATGAGCGCGTTGGTGATGACCTCGACGTACGCCTTGGCGTTGGCGACGTTCTGCCACAGGTGCGGGTCGATCTCGCCGTGGACGTGCTTGCCGAGCACCGCCTGCGGGAGCTGGTAGACCTCCCGGCCGGCGTCGCCGAGGAACGCGAACGCCTCGGCGTCGGGGATCGGTTCGGCGGAGCGGGTGGGCACGTCGATCACGACGTCGGCGGGGTCGAGGTCGCCGCGCTCGTCGTCGCGGACGACGAAGGTCCCGGTGTCGAGGTCGGCGGTGAGGTCGGTGTGGCCGTCGTCCAGGACCGTGGCGCCCTCGCGGACCTCGCGCGGGTTGACGCCGACGGCGAAGGTGAAGGTGGCCTCGCCGATCTCGGCGGTCGTGCCGTCGTCGGCGACGGTGGCGGCGGTCGTCAGCTCGTACACGCCGGGTTCGGTGAAGGTCCAGTTGACGTGGGTGTGGGCCGCGGGCGGGAGGGTGATCGACTCGTCGGCGCCGATCCCGTCGGCGGTGTTCCAGTAGATCTCCGGGGTGCCGAAGGCGTCGGTGAGGAACATCGCGACGGTGCCGGGGCCGGTGGCGGCGGTGAGGCGGATGTCGATTTCGGCCGTGCGGGTCTCGGTCTCGCCGCGCACGCCGAAGCCGAGCCAGATCACGTCGAGCCCGACGTCCTCCACGAGCGGGATGAGCTTGGCGCCGTAGGGTTCGGCGTTCTCGGCGAGGGCGATGTTGGGGACGCCTTCGGGGACGTTCGCGTCGAACAGCTTGATGAGCGGGTGGTCCTCCAGGAGGAGGTGGTTGGTGAAGGCGAGGTCGGCGCTCGCGACCGTCGCCGCGTCCCTCGGGCTCGGCTCGTAGGAGTGCGGGTCGCCGCCGGGCGGGACGATGGTCGCGACGTCGACGCGGTCGCCGCCGACGATCTCGGTCCAGTTCTTGATGAGCTCGGTGGTGACGACGACCTGGGTGTCGTCGGTCCCGGCGCCGCCGGTGCAACCGGCGAGGACGAGCGGCAGGGCGGCGGCGATGAGCACGGCTCGATGTGGCTTCACGGCTCGGTTCCCTTCTCGGTGTCGCGGACCGGGTCCGCATCGGAGGTGTCGTCGTTGCGGTGCTCGTCTTGTGTCGCCTTGCGGCGCTTCCGTTTTCGGAGGATCACAATCACTCGGAGCACCAGCAGCAGCGCCACTGCCACGGCCGCCTGCGACCACGGCGGCGCCCACAGGCCCGCCTCGGTGTTGCGGGAGGGCAGGCGGGATTCGAGGTCGGCCTCGTCCACCGCCTCGGGCCGGACGATGAGGGCCGCGTCCAGGCGGACGAGCGGCCAGACGCCTTCGATCTCGGCGGTACCGGTGAAGCGGTCGCCGGGGAGGATCTGCGGCAGTTCCGCGATCACGACCTCCCGGGCGAGCAGGTCCCAAGGCCCGGCGACGCGGGCGACCAGCGTCCCTTGCAGACGGACGTTCCCGGTGTTCTCCACCTCGTAGTCGAACGTGATCGAGCCGGGCTCGACCGGATTCCACCCGTAGTGGTAGGTCGCCTGTCCGACTTCGGGACTGAGGAGCGGATCGAGCTCCCCGGCGACGCGCAGGTGGACCCTGGCGCCGACGCGGCGCTCCACCAGCACCTCGGCGCCGCTCGCGTCGGTCGCCGCCTCGGTGACGGCGGCGACGATCCCGCCTACGTGGTCGCCGGGCGTGGCGTCGGCGGGCACGGTGAGCGCGAACGGCACGTCGAGGCGGGTCTCGGGGGCGACGGTGAGGGTCTGCTCGTTGAAGCCGATCCAGGAGCCCACGTCGACCGGTTCCGTTCCGGAGGGAAGGAGGTCGAAGGCGCCGGACTCGCCGGTGTAGGCGTCGGAGGCGTAGAGCCGCAGCGTGATCGGCTCGGTCGAGAAGTTGGAGACGCCCACGAAGTCGATGACCGTCTCGCCCGGGTCGAGCGCGTAGTCGAAGGCGGCGCGGCCGTCGGGTCCGTCCTGAGAGGACGGGTTCACACCCCAGGTGGCGGGGGCTTCGGCCGCATCCTCCTGGGCGGCAACGGGGCTCGCGACCAGTAGCAAGCCGGCCAGCGCCGTGCATGAGGCGAGCCGGGCTCTACGGAGGCGACCGGCGAACGGCGTGGTCGTTCGTGGTGCGCGGGCGGTGGTCGGGACGGGTCTGCTCACGGAGGTCTCTCGGGTGGCGTGGAGGGAGGGCGGGGCGGCCCCGAGGTGGGTGGGGCCGCCCCTCCTGGGGGGAGCGGTCTAGCCGACGTCGAAGGTGTAGGTGATCTCTGGTGAAGTCACGGCGCCGTCGACGGCGTGGGTGCCGGTGACCTGGAACGTGAGTCGGTAGGTCCCGGGTTCGGTGAACACCCAGGTCGGGTGGTGGTGGCTCTCGGTGATCGCGGTCCCGGACGCGTCGCACGCCGGGTCGGTGTGGAGGCGGACGGCGCCGGTGGTGGCGTCGTACACGGAGACGTTCCCGCCGGTCGGGGTGACCGCGTCGACGAGTTCGAGCTGGAGGGCGCCGCCGAAGTCGGCGAGCGCCAGGTCCTCGGTGCTCCAGCCGGCCCAGATGAGGCCGCCGGTCTCGGTGCGGGACAGGACCCAGTTCTGGCCGACGTCGAGCTTGCAGCCCACGGCGGTGGTGCGGTCCACCTGGTGTCCGGAGTGGACGTCGAAGACGACGTCGGCGGGGTCCAGGACCGCGCTGGTGGCGTGGTCGTGGACGTCGATGTCGAGCGTGTTCGCCGTGTCGTCGTAGGAGAAGTCGAGGACGTCGACGTGGCCGGAGGCGATCGTGGCCGCGTGGGCCTGGCCGGCGAAGGCCAGCGCGGCGACCGCGCCGAGGACGGCGCCGAGTTTGATCATGGTGCTGCGCATGGTGACTCCTACTTCTTGACCCAGAACCAGTAGTCGACCTCGCCGGTCGACACGGTCTCGCCGGTGGCGGCGAGGACGCCTTCGGCCTCGACGGTGAGCTTGTAGACGCCGGCCTCGCCGAAGGCCCAGTTCAGGTGGCCGTGGCCGGCGGCGCCGATCTCCCAGGAGCCGGGGCCCTGACTGGAATCGAAAAGGACTGTGGGTTCGCCGAGGTCGTCCACGGTGTAGAGGTCGACGTCGCCCCAGGCGTCGTGGACGGTGAGGGTGAGGGTGTCGCCGGCGAAGTCGCCGGGGGCGATCTCCTCGGTGGCCCAGCCGGCGAAGAGGAGTCCGGCGACCTCGGTGTCGGGGAGGATCCACACGTCGGCGTCGCCGTCGTCGAGGAAGTCGTATCCGGCGGGCGCGGTGGTCTCGGCGGCCGGGTTGACGGCGAGGACCACTTCGGAGGGGGCGTACTCGGCGTCGTTCTCCTCGTCGTGGACGTGGAGGTCGAGTGCGCCGTCCTCGTAGGCGACGCCGAAGACGTCGGTGTGGCCTTCGGAGAGGACGGTGAGCGGCGAGCGGGCGTCCTGTGCGGCGGCCGGGGCTGCCGTGGCGAGGACCGCTGCCGCGGCGGCTGCTGCGGCGGCGATTTTGGGGAGGGTGCGCAAGGCGGGGTTCCTTTCGGGTTGTCAGATCGCGGTGAAGGTGACGAGTGCGGTGTAGGTGCCGGACTCGACATCGGTGGGCAGGTCCAGGTGGAGGTCGGCCTGGAGCACTGCGGTGCCGTTGCCCGCGCCCGGGGCGGCGGAGGCGAGCAGCTGGGAGGCGGCGAGGCCGGGCCCGCCGTCGAGGAGGCCCTGGACCGGAGGGCCGGGCGTCACGTTCTGTTCGGCGCCTTTGGAAGTGAGGCTCGGGGTCCAGCCGAGACAACTGCCCGGCACCTGGTCCTCGCCGTCAGCGCCCTGCCCCTGCCCGGCGAGGCTGAAGTCCGAGACCTGGGCGGTGGCGTTCCAGCCCGGATCGGCGCTGCGGGTGTCGGTGACGGTGACCGGGCGCAGTTCGCCTTCGGTGGTCCAGCGTGTGGCGTCGGCGGCGAGGGTCATCGCCGGGAGCGCGACGGTGCGGTCCTCGGGGTCGACGCTGAGGACGAGGCCGCCGGTGTCGGCGTCGAGCTCGGCGGTGATGGCCTGGGTGTTCTCGAGGTTTGGATCGGGATCGGGGTCGGGGTCGTCGTCTTCGGGCCATTCTCCGACGACGAAGAGGTAGTCCTGCGGCGCGGAGACGAGCGGGGCGCCGTCGGCCGCTTCGGCTTCGGCCTGCCAGGTGAGCCGGTAGATGCCGGGTTCGCTGAAGAACCAGTTGACATGGGCATGGGTCCGCGCGGTCGTGGTGATCGCCTGGGGCAGTGCATCGGCCGTGTCGATCTGCACGATCGCGTCACCGAAGTCGTCCACGGTGAGCATCACGAGTTCGCCGGGACCGCTGAAGCCGGTCAGCGCGAGGTCGACGGCATCGCCCGCGAGGACGCCCTTCGGTATCGCATCGGTGTCCCAGCCCGCGAAGAGCACGCCGGGCCGCTGCGTGTCGGGGAGGAGCCAGCGCACATCGCCTGGGGCGCCGACCTGGTCGTACCCCGGACCGGCGAACTGCTCCCCCAACACGGTCTCGGATGCGGTCGTCGCGTGGAAGACGACTTCGTCAGGGTCGCGGTAGACATCACCCGAATCATGGAGACGGGTGCCGTCCTTGGCCCGCAGGTCAAGGCCCGCAGCGGTGTCGTCCACCGACAGCACGTCGACATGCCCCTCGTCCAGGACGAGGCGGCCTTCGAGGTCGGACGCGTCGGGCAGTTCAGGCTCAGGCTCCTCGGCTGCTTCACCGACCTGCCAGCGGTACTCGATCTCCTCGCTCGCCACGGGCGTGCCGTCCGCGAGGTCGCCCGAGGCGCGCCAAGTGAGCGTGTAGGCGCCTTCCGCGGTGAAAGCCCAGAACGAGTGCACATGCGCGGGAACGCCGACGGGAATCGCATCTGGCAGACCGTCGCGGGAGGAGGCGAAGACGACGGGCTCGCCGAAGCTCTTCACCGTCCACAGGACGACCTCACCGGGCCCGTCGACGTCGACGAGTTCCAGCGCGACCTCGTCGCCCTCGAACTGCCCCTTGGCGAGCGGCTCGGTGCTCCACCCCGGCCACAACAGCGCGGGGTCCTGGGTGAGCGGCAGCATCCACATGGATTCGCCGGCGTCCCCGATGAAATTCCAGGTCTCGCCTTCGGGTATCGGCATCTCAGCCTCGGGAAGCACCTGAAAGAGCACGTCCTCAGGATCGTGATACCGGGTCGCATCCCCGGTGTCGTCCTTGACCCGCAGGTCAAGTTGATCGCCGTCCATGTAGACCTGCATCGCGTCGACATGGCCGACAGAAAGAACGGTCCGCCCGCCCACGATCTCAGCAGCCGCCGGCGCACACCACACCAACGGCAGCACCACCGCCGCCGAGGCAATCGCCGGCACCCGGCTCCAACGAGGGGTCATAAGACTTCCTTCTCAGCTCAGTTCAGAAGACCCCCTCATGCTAACGAAAACCATTCCCATTACCAACCCCCGCCCACCGCCGATCCCACACTCGAACACCCTCAAAGACCCACCCCCGCAGGTGAACAACCACATCGAGCAATCAGTGACCTTAAATACCCTCAAAAATGCGCATATGGAAACCCGAACACGAATCGAGAACTCGACGGCCCCTGGGGACGGTCTGTGTTGCCTTGGGCCGTTATGATGAGAATCGTTCAGTGACCTTGGGCGAGTGGAGGCGTGATGTTCGGCGAGGAAGCGATCGCGCAGCAGTTGGCGGACGCGCGTGCGCAGTTGGCCAGTGTCGCCAGGACTCCCGAGGCGAACCAGGTGGAGCCCGTCACCGTCGAGGGCGCCGAGGGCTTCTTGAAGGTGACCATCGGAGTGGACGGCCGCGTCGCCGGGTTCGAGGTCGATCCGCGGGCGATGCGGGTCGGTTCGGAGGTGCTGTTCGCCGAGATCAAGCGGATGGTCAACGCCGGGTTGGACGAGCGGGCCGCGGCGATGGGCGCCGATGAGGTGCCGCCGGACGTGGACGCGATCAACGAGTCGGTCGCCGCGATCCAGGACCGGTCGCTGCGGCAGTTCCAGGCCATGAGCGCCTCGGTCAGCGAGGTCCTGGCGAAGCTCCACGGAGGACGGTGACATGGCCGATCTCGACCTCGACCCCGAGACGTTCCGCCAGGCCGCCGACCAGCTCGACGCCGCCAAAGACGAGGTGCAGGGCCTGCTCGACCAGTTCACCGGCGCGTTGGAGGAGTTCGCCGACGCGTTCGGCGGCGACACCATCGGCACGCTCGCGGGCCTGGCCCACCAGGCCTGCACCGACGGGCTGACCGAGTGCTTCACGACCAACATCGAGGAACTGGCCGACTACGCCCAGAACCTGCGGGAGATGGCCGACGTCCACGAGACCGGGGACGCCGACATCGCCGCGATGTTCGACCAGATCGGCGGCGAGATCGGCACCTGACCGCCCACCCCGACCCCTCTCCCCCGCAACCCCTGAGGAGATGATCCGCCATCGGCCTGCAACTGCCTTCCGAACTCGTGTCGCTGCTGGGCATGCTCGGCTACGACTGGCCGGAGTCCGACGAGGAGAAGCTGTTCAACCTCGCCGGCGAGTGGACCGGCATGGCCGACCAGATATCGGGGCGGATCGAGTCGCTCAACGCGGCGGCTCGGACGCTGCTGGACAACAACACCGGCGCCGAGATCGACGCGTTCGGCAGCGAGTGGGACGACGAGGAGTCCGCGCCGCGCAACATCGCCGACGCCGCCGACCCGGCCAACATCATCAACATCGGGCTGACGATCGTCGCCGGGGTCGTCCTGGCGTTGAAAGTCCAGGTGATCGTGCAGCTGGTGATCCTGGCCTTCCAGATCGCCCAGGCGATCGCGACCGCCGCGGTAACCTTCGGCGCCTCGCTCGCGCAGATCCCGATCTTCAAGACCATCACCGGCCTCATCGTCGACCAGCTCATCGGCATGGCGATCGAGATGGTGCTCAATGGGTAGAGTCCGCAAGAACCCGCCGCGCAAGGCCAAAGCCGCAGGCAGCAAGGCGATCTCCAGAATCCTCGGTAACAACAAGGTGTTCCGCACCGGCAAGGGCGGCGGCCGCGGAGGCAGGCCGGGCGGGAACCCGCCGGGCCCCTCGGGGCCGCGACGCAAGACCGACGACGAGCTGCGCGAGGACGCCAAGGCGATCCACGAGACGTTCCGCAAGGGCAAGACCCAGGAAGCGGCCGACAAGTCCTACAACCGCAAGACCGTGGCGACCGCGCAGGACGCCGACGGGAACCTCTACTACTCCGTCTCCTCCCGCGGCACCTCGCCAGAATCGCGCGCCCTCGCCGAAAGGCTCGGCTACAAGCGCGTCGACGGTCCCGGCTTCGTGAAGACCGACCCGAAGCAGACGCACGCCGAGCACATTCTCGCGAACGCGACCGAGCAGGGGCATTTGAAACCGCCCATTCGCATGTCGCCCTCCCGCAAGCCCTGCGACAGCTACAACAACCCTTCCAACCAGGGCTGCGGCGATCGCGCCGCGAATAACCCGCAAACCGACCTGGTAGGCTGGCCGTGACCGTGAAGAGGAGGACGGGCATTGTACCTTTGGGACTATGAAATGGCTCCGCTGAAAGACGATATCGACGGGTACAGTGCAATGCCGCGATTGAAGATCGCGGTCCGGGCGCTGGCGTGGACGATGCGGACCATGACCCCGCCGGTCGCCGACCAGTCGGTCGTCGAATTCGTCGCCGACGCCCTCGCCTACCTCGAACAGCAAGTCCAGCAGGGCAACGCGAACCCGGACTTCCCCTCCGACCTCGACGCCCGCCACGACGCGCTCCTGGACGAGGAGATCGCCGAAGCCGGCGTCGACCCGATCCTCAACGCGGTCACCGGTTGCTTCGCCTACGGCGAGAGCGAACTGCGCACCCAAGCGGTCTACGACACGCTCTCCTCCTGCTACGAAGCGCAGTTCCAGCGCATCGCCCCCGACATGGCCGGACTCGAATTCGAACGCGACAGCGCCCGCTGCCTCGAAGTCATCGACTTCCAGAAGACCCTCATCGACCACGGCGGCGACACCGAGTAAACGCGCGGCGGGGTGCGCGGGGCGCTCGGCGCTAGACTGCCGCGATGAGCCCCTCCCCCGCAGGCGTCGGCGACGCAGTACCGGACGGCCCCTTGACGATCGCGCAGCTCGCGGCGCTGGCGGGCGTCTCCACCGCGACGGTCTCGAAGGTCGTCAACGGCCGCTCCGACGTGGCCGCGGCGACCCGCGAGCTGATCGAGGAGCTCATCAGGAGCCGCGGCTACCGCAGGCAGCGGCGGCCCGCGAAGTCCGCGGCGCTCATCGACGTGCTCTTCCACGAGCTGCGGGGCCTGTACGCGATCGAGATCCTCAACGGCGTCCAGGAGGTGGCCCGCGAGCACCGGCTCGGCGTCGTGGTCTCGGAACTGGGAGGGCGCCACGTCCCCGGCCGCGACTGGGTCGAGGAGGTCCTGGCGCGCCGCCCCGTCGGCGTCGTGTCCGTCTACTCGGGACTGGAACCGGACCAGACCGAACGGCTCTACAGCCGGGACATACCGCTGGTGCAGCTCGACCCGACCGGCGACCCCGACCACGGCGCGCCGTCGGTCGGGTCCGGGAACTGGAACGGCGGCCTCAGCGCGACCCGCCACCTCATCGGGCTCGGGCACCGGCGCATCGGCGTGGTCGCCGGGCCCGGCGACATGGAGGCCGCGCGGGCCAGGCTCGACGGCCACCGCGCCGCCCTCGACCTCGCGGGCATCCGTCCCGATCCGGCCCTGGAGCGCCACGGGGACTTCAATATCGCGACCGGACGCGACCTCGCGCTGGAGCTGCTGCGGCTCGACGACCCGCCGACGGCGGTCATCGCCGGGAACGACGGGACGGCCCTGGGGGTCTACCACGCGGCGGCGGCCCTGGGAGTGCGCGTGCCCGCGGACCTGAGCGTGGTCGGCTTCGACGACCTGCCGAAGGCGAAGTGGATGATCCCGCCGCTGACCACGGTCCGCCAGCCGCTCAAGGACATGGGGGCCGCCGCGGCCCGCATGGTCGTGGGCCTGGCCGCGGGCGAGGCGCTCCCGCAGCAGCGGGTGGAGCTCGCCACCGAGCTGGTGGTCCGCGGGAGCACCGCGCCGCCGCGGGAGCGCTGACACCACGGGGCGCCCAGTAGGAGCGGGGACGCGCACCCACGGCCCCTCGAGCCTCAGACATACTTGCCCCATGTCCCGCACCGACGACGTCGTCAACCGCGTCAAGCACATGATCCTCACCGGCGAACTGCACCCCGGGGAGCGGCTGCCGGTCGAGAAGGAGTTGGCCGAGACGCTCGGCATCTCGCGCGGCTCGCTCCGCGAGGGCGTCAGGGCCCTGTCGATCCTCGGCGTGCTCGACACCCGGCAGGGGGACGGCACCTACGTCACCAACCTCGACGCCTCGCGCCTGCTGGCGCCCATGGGCTTCATGGTCGAGCTCCAGGGCGAGGGGCAGGCTCGGCACGTCCACGCGATCAGGCGCCTGCTGGAGGCCGAGGCGGTCCGACTCGCCGCGTACAGCATCCCCGACGAGGCGCTCGCCGAGGCCGAGTCACTGCTGGACGAGGCCGCGCGGCTGCTCGACATCGCGCCGGAGGAGCACGAGCGGATCATCGAGATCGACATCGCCTTCCACCGGATCATCGCCTCCCACACGGGGAACCCGGTGCTGGCCGGGATGATCGAGGCCCTCGCCGGGCGGACCGTCCGCGAGCGGCTGTGGCGGAGTCTGCGCGAGGCCGGGGCGGACCGGCGCACCCATGAAGAGCACCTGGCGATCTGGCGGGCACTGCGCGACCACGACCCGGAGGCCGCCCGGATCCGCATGGCGAACCACCTGCTCGGCGTGGAGGAGTCGCTGTCGGACTTCGGCGGCGACACGCGGCACGCAGCCGATCCGGCGGACTGACCGACCGCCTCGACCCTCGATTCATTCGATCTTTTCGGAATCTGGTTGGAATCTTTTACGCAATTTACGACGCTTGAACGGCTGATTTCGGGTATTTCACGCTTGACGAGGCCGTGACTTGTGGGCGATGATCGGAAACATCGGATTTTTAGGGCTCCGATCACTTGCGGCCGGTGAGGGTCCGCAATGCGTTCGAGAGGAAGCACCGATGACCAAGACCGACGACGAGTTCGAGTGGACCCGACCCGGTCTCCACCTGCGGTTCGCGCACGGCGACGGGCCGGTGCGGCTCGTCCGCCTCGCGACGGGGCCGGACGCGCGGTCCGCGGCGGCGCCCTGCCCGATCGTGGAGCTGCACGCCGGGGGCCGGAACCGCGAGAACAACACCCAGATCTACGTCAGGTCGGCCGTCGGGGTGCGGCTGCGATATGCGGGCCACGAGTCCGTCGGCGACGACCTGCGTATCCGCCAGGTCGAGGAGGCGACGGGCATCGAGGTCGTCTCGGTGTTCCGCGCGGCGGGCCCGGGGCTCCAGATCACCCAGACCGTGCGCAACGGCGGCACCCGCGACCTCGTGCTCACGATGGTCGCCTCCGCGGTCTTCTCGGTCGCGGGGACCGGGTACGACGTGCTGTGGGGCCGCGCCGAGTGGCTCGGCGAGGGCCGCTGGGAGCAGCGGCCGCTCGCGGAGGTGCTGCCGGACTTGAGCTTCGGCCGGTACGGGTTCGTCGGGCGCGGGCACTTCCCGGTGACGAGCCACGGCTCCTGGTCCAGCGGCGAGGTCCTGCCCACGGGGGTGCTCGCGTCGGAGGCGGGCCCGTCGGTGGCGTGGCAGATCGAGACGAGTGCCGGCTGGCACTGGGAGCTGTCGCGCGACGCGGGCACGGTGACCGTCGGCGTCCTCGGCCCGACCGACCTGGAGCACCAGTTCGCCGAGCGCCTGGCCCCGGGGCGGGAGTTCACGAGCGTGCCCGCGGGGGTGGTCGTCGCCGACGGCGGCCGGGACGCGGCGTTCGCGGCGCTCACCGAGTACCGGCGGGCGATCCGGGTGCCGCGGGCCGCGCACGAGCGGCACCCGGTCGTCTACAACGACTACATGAACACGCTCATGGGCGACCCGTCGACCGAGAAGCTGCTGCCGCTCGTCGCGGCCGCTGCCGCAGCGGGCGCCGAGTACCTCTGCATCGACGCCGGGTGGTTCGCGGACCCGAAGGGCTGGTGGTTCAACGCGGGCGAGTGGCGCGAGGACCCCGACCGGTTCACCGGCGGGCTGCGGTCGGTCACGGAAGCGATCCGCGAGGCCGGGATGGTCCCGGGACTGTGGCTCGAACCCGAAGGCGTGGGCGTGGAGTCGCCGGTGGCCGCGAAGCTCCCGGACGAGGCGTTCTTCTGCCGGTTCGGCGAGCGCGTCGTGGAGGGCAATCACTTCCAGCTCGACCTGCGGCACCCGGCGGCCCGCGCGCACCTGGACGAGACCGTGGACCGGCTCGTCGGGGAGTTCGGCGTCGGGTTCTTCAAACTCGACTACAACGTGAACATCGGCGCGGGGACCGACGTCGACGCCGAGGCTCCCGGGGCCGGGCTCTTGGGGCACACTCGCGCGCTGCGGAACTGGCTGCTGGCGGTGCAGGAGCGCCACCCGGACCTGCTCTTGGAGAGCTGCTCGTCGGGCGGCATGCGCATGGACTACCACCTGCTGTCGGCGGTGCACCTCCAGTCCACGAGCGACCAGCAGGACTACCGAAGGTACCCGGTCGTGGCGGCCGCCGCGCCCGCGAGCGTCCTGCCGGAGCAGGCCGGCAACTGGGCGTACCCGGACGCGTCGATGACGCTGGAGGAGACCGCGTTCGCGATGGCCTCGGGCGTCATGGGCCGCATGTACCTCTCGGGGTTCCTGCACGACCTCGGCGAGGAGCAGTCGGCGCTGGTGCGCGAAGCCGTTGTACTGCACCGAGAGCGACGCGGCGACATCGCCTCCTCGGTCCCGGTCTGGCCGCTCGGGCTGCCCGGGTGGGACGACGACGTGGTCGCACTGCTGCTCGACGCCGGGCCGGGCGGCCTGCTCGCGGTGTGGTCGCGCGGCGACGCCGCCGAACTCGCGCTCCCCGGCCTGGCGGGCCGCGAGGTCCGGCAGGTGTACCCGGCCGGTCTGCCCACGTGGACCGTCCGCGACCGGGACGGCGTCCCGGTGATCGACGTCCCGCCGGGCCTGCGCGCCCGGATCTTCCAGATCGGACGGGACTGAGCCGGGCCCGGTTCGCAGCTCGTCAGTGATGTGGGTGGGGTGGCGGGCCGCCGCCTCGTGTCTTGGCCCTGCGGCGGCCCGCCGCGGTCCTACCGCTGGGCGTCCCACGCCTCCTGGTAGATCTCGACGTACCGCTCGGCGCCGAGGTCGGTGAGGTTCTGCTGGAACTCGGCCCAGTCGTCGTCGCTGGAGATGTCGCGCACGCCGGTGACGAACTCGGCGCCGGCCTGGACGACGAAGTTCTCGATGTTGGTCTGGACGGTCGCGAGCTCCGTGGCGGTCTCGCCGGTGACCGCGACCTCCCAGTAAGGGAACAGCTCGTCGGACTCGTGGCCCTCGTAGAGCTTCGTGGCCTCGAAGAGGCGGCGCTCGTAGCCCCCGGGCGTGTAGATGTCGGTCGCGGTGACCTGTCCGTTGCGGAACTCCGCGTCGCTGAAGAACTGCGCGATCGGGCCCCAGGAGTTCTTGAACGCCTCGCCGCTGGGCGCCGGGACGACCTCGAAGTTCGGTTCGAGCGTCTCGTCGAGCGCCACGTCGCCCTCCTCGGGGCGCACCCAGTTGGTGCCCTCGACGCCGAACTCGGCTTGGAGGTGGCCGTCGTAGGAGACCATGAAGTCGAGGATCTGCATCAGCTTCTTCTGCTTGGCCTCGCTGGAGCGGTTCGTGATCACGAAGGTGGCGCCGGGTGCGGCGCCGGCGCCGCCGGCGCTCCAGAACGCGTCGCCGCCGGCCGGGCCGGTCAGCGGGGCGACCGCGTCGTACTGCGTGTAGCGCCCGTCCTCCAGCTCGCTGTTGACGAACCACGGGTGCATCACGGCGACCGATCCGAGGATCACGCCGTCCGCGCTGTTGCCCTTCGCCGTGAGCGCTTCGCCGTTCTGCGTGAAGGCGCCCTCGTCGATCAGCCCGTCCTCGTACAGGGAGGACACGTATTCGATCGCGTCGCGCCATTCGGGCCGCGTCGCCTGGAGGGTCACCTTCCCGTCGACGGCGCCGAGCGTCGCCGGGGTCGTGCCCTCGGCGTTCGCGTACATCTCCGGCGTGTAGACGAACGGGTTCATCAGATAGGCGAGGAGCGAGGCGCCGCCCGCCGCGGACAGGGGGATCTCGTCGGCTGCGCCGTTCCCGTTGGGGTCCTGGGTCTTGAACGCCTCCAGGACGGTCCGCAGCTCCTCCGGCGTGGTGGGCTTCTCCAGGCCGAGTGTGTCCAGCCAGTCGGAGTTCATCCACAGCTTGGAGGGGTACGAGCAGTGGTAGCAGTCGTTCCACGCGGGTATCCCCCAGATGTTCCCGTCCGGGGAGGTCGCCAGCTCCTCGAAGCCGGGTTCGCTCTCGAACGCCGCGGTGAGGTTGGGCGTGTCCTCGCCGATGAGGTCGTCGAGGGGCATGATCACGCCTTGCCCGCCGAGTTTCACCAGCTCTTCGCTGCTGAACTGGTCGACCCACGGGATGAGCATGTACGCGTCGGGGTAGTCGCCGCTGGCGAGGGAGATCTGCCGCTTCTCGGCGGCCGCGGTCCCGTCCCAGGTGGTGGTCTCGAACTGGAGCTCGACGTCGAACTTCTCTTCGAGCACCTTCGTGAACGCGTTCTCCTCCAGGTCCTGGCCCTCCCCTGCGTTCTGGGGGGCGAAGATGGTGATCACGTCGTCCGGAGTGGTCTCCGGTTCCGAGGAGCACGCGGCGAAGGCGCCGACGGACACGGCGAGTGCCGCTCCGGCCGCTGCCGCTCGGACGAATCTGCTGGTCATCGTTGACTGCCTTTCGAAATGAGGAGTTGTTCGGGTGGAGGGGCGGCGCGGGTCGGCCGGTCACGGGGACGCTTGCGGGACGTCGATCAGCCCTTGACGGAGCCGAGCATCACGCCCTTCGTGAAGTGCCGGGCCACGAACGGGTACACGAGCAGGACCGGCACGGTGGAGACCACGATGAGCGAGAACTTCATCAGGTCGGCCATCTGCTGGGCCGCGAGCTGATCGGCGAGGTTCGACCCCCCGCTGTTGTTGACGATCAAGAGGTCGCGCAGGACCAGTTGGAGCGGGTAGAGCTCCTCGCTGCGCAGGTAGATGAGGGCGCTGAAGTAGGAGTTCCACTGCCCGATGCCGTACATGAGCGCGATGACCGCGAGCAGCGGCTTCGACAGCGGCAGCACGACCGACCACAGGAACCGCAGCTCCGAGGCGCCGTCGAGCTGGGCCGCCTCGTACAGCTCCCCGGGGATCGAGGACCGGAAGAACGTCATCGCGATGAGGACCTGCCAGGCCGCGATCGCGGTGGGGAGGATGATCGCCCACCTCGTGTCGAGCAGGCCGAGGGCGCGCACGACCATGTAGGTGGGGATGAGTCCGCCGCTGAACAGCATGGTGAACAGGACGCCGGCGATGAGGACCTTGCGGCCGACGAGGTCGGCACGCGAGAGTGGGTAGGCGATCATCACGGTGAGGGCGACGCTGACGATGGTGCCGACCACGGCGTAGAACACCGAGTTGGCGAAGCCGGTGAGGACGGACTCGTTGCCCAGTACCGCTTCGTACCCGACGAGCGAGAAGTCGACCGGCCACAGGAACACGCGCCCGCCCGCCACCGCCGCCGGGCTGGAGAAGGAGCTCGCCACGATGTTGGCGAGCGGGACGAGCACGACGAGCAGGAACGTCGTCAGGAGGACGTAGACCCCGACCATGAAGACGCGGTCGACGCGGGTGTCCTGGACCTGGGTGCCGCGGCGGCGCTTGGGCCTCGGGGTCTCCGCCTCCGGCTCGGCGCGGCGCGCGGTCGTGAAGGTCATGGCAGGCGCTCCCTTCACCACAGCCCGTTGCCGGTCACGCGTTTGGAGACGGTGTTGACGGCCAGGAGCAGGATGAGATTGATGACGGAGTTGAACAGCCCGACCGCGGTGGCGAGGCTGAAGTCGGCGCTGAGGAGGCCGATCTTGTACGTGTAGGTCGCGATGATCTCGGACTGCGAGAGGTTGAGCGGGTTCTGGAGCAGGAACGCCTTCTCGAAGCCGATCGCCATGATCGAGCCGACGCTGAGGATCATCACCACGACCACGGTGGGCGCGATGCCGGGCAGGTCGACGTGCCAGATCTTTCGCAGGCGGCTGGCCCCGTCGAGCCGGGCGGCCTCGTAGAGGCTCGGGTCGATGCCCGCGAGCGCGGCCATGTAGATGATCGCGGAGTACCCGGCGGTCTGCCAGACGTCGCTCCACACGTAGACGCTGCGGAAGGCGTCGGGGTCGGCGAGGAGGTTGCGGGACACGCCGAAGAAGCCGAGGACGTCGGCCATGAAGCCGATCCGGGGCGAGAAGACCAGGATGAGCATCGAGACGACGATGACCGTCGAGATGAAGTGCGGGGCGTACGTGACCATCTGGACGGTGCGTTTGAAGAAGCGCGCCCGGACCTCGTTGAGGGCCAGTGCCAGGATGATCGGGACGGGGAACCCGGCCAGGAAGCCGTACAGGCTCAGCATGAGCGTGTTGCGGATGAGGTCCCAGGCCACCGGGTTGGCGAAGAACCGCTCGAAGTGGTCGAAGCCGGCCCAGGGGCTGCCCCAGATCCCGTCGACCACGTTGTAGTCCTTGAACGCGATCACGTTGTTCGCCATGGGGACGTACTGGAAGACGACGAAGTACGCGACCGGCAGGACCAGCAGCAGGTAGAGCTGCCAATGCCGCCGCAGGTTCCGCCTGCGGGTCCGCCGCCGGCGTTCGCGGGCGGCGGCCGCGGTCGGGGCCGCCGCGCTCACGGCGCCGCCGCCTGCGCCATGTGCGCCGCACCGCCGCGCTCCCCGTTCATGTCACTCACGTCCGCTCCTTTGCGATCCGGTTTCGTGAGTGTTCACGGTAAACGCGGGGCCGGGAGCCGTCAATACGCGAGGGGCAGAAAGATCAGATCTTTCCTTCGGTGACAGATGGATTTGAGGTTCAAGAGGTGATCAAAAACCGATTTGAGGGTTTTATCGAAGCTCGCACGAATCATTAATCTGATCTATCGCCGTTCGGAGCACGCCCCGTTTATATCGATCCATTTACATATGGGACTTTCATCGCTACCCTGGGTCCAGGCTCCCTAACGTTCGGGGCAGACTTCGAACGTTTCGAAACATCCTCCCATCCACCAGCGATCCAGGCCGCGCACCGGCCGGAGAGGCCCTCCCATGACCCCACCCGCACCGAGACGGCGGCGCGCCGCGCTCGCGCTCGCGCTGGCGTTCGCCTTCGCGGCCGCCGCGCTCAGCCCCGTCGCCGAACCGTCGCCCGCCCCGGCACAGGCCGACAACCCGATCATTCAGACCGTCTACACCGCCGACCCCGCGCCGCTCGTCCACGACGGGCGCGTCTACCTCTACACGGGGCACGACGAGGACGGCTCGACCTGGTTCACCATGAAGGAGTGGCGCGTCTGGTCCTCCGACGACATGGTCAACTGGACCGACCACGGCTCTCCGCTGAACGTCGACACGTTCAGCTGGGCGCGGCAGGACGCCTGGGCCGGGCAGGCCGTCGAGCGCGACGGCAGGTTCTACTGGTACGTGCCCGTGGTCAACGACGCCACCGGCAGGATGGCCATCGGCGTGGCCGTCGCCGACAGCCCCACCGGCCCGTTCCGGGACGCGATCGGTCACCCGCTGGTCGAGAACGGCGAGATCGACCCGACGGTCTTCATCGACACCGACGGCCAGGCGTACCTGTACTGGGGCAACCCCAACCTGTGGTACGTGAAGCTCAACGCCGACATGACCTCGTACTCCGGCGGCGTCAACCGCATCACGCTCACCACGCAGGGCTTCGGCTCCCGCCCCGGGGGGACGGAGCGCCCGACGCTCTACGAGGAGGGTCCGTGGGTCTACAAGCGCGGCTCCCTGTACTACATGGTCTTCGCCGCGCAGTGCTGCTCGGAGTTCATCGGGTACTCGACCGCACCGGGGCCGACCGGGCCGTGGACCTACCGGGGCACAGTCATGCCGACCCAGGGTTCGAGCTTCACCAACCATCCGGGGGTGATCGACTTCGAGGGGCACTCGTACTTCTTCTACCACAACGGCGCACTGCCGGGCGGCGGCGGATTCACGCGGTCGGTCGCCGTCGAGGAGTTCACCTACAACGCAGACGGCACGATCCCCCTGATCAACATGACCACGGCCGGCGCCCCGCAGGTCGGCGTACTCGATCCCTATGTGCGCCAAGAGGCCGAGACGATCGCGTGGGCGAACGGCGTGGAGACCGAGCGGTCCTCCGAAGGCGGCATGAACGTCGGCTGGATCGAGAACGGCGACTGGATCAAGGTCGAGGGCGCCGCCTTCGGCTCGGGCGCCGGCTCGTTCACCGCGCGGGTGGCGTCGGCGACCTCGGGCGGGCGGATCGAGCTGCGGCTCGGCGGTCCGAACGGGACGCTCGTCGGCACCTGCACGGTCCCGGGGACCGGCGGCTGGCAGAACTGGACCGGTGTCTCGTGTCCTGTGAGCGGTGCGAGCGGGACTCGGGACCTGTACCTGAAGTTCACCGGCGGCAGCGGCTACCTGTTCAATGCGGACTGGTGGCGTTTCACCGCCGCTTAGCGGCGCGGAACGGGCCTCCCGCGTGCGGGAGGCCCGTTCGGTCATGCCCTGCGCCGAGGAGGCGCCGGGCGGGCGGTCAGGCGAAGGACCACCGCTGGCTCGCCGAACCGTTGCAGGCCGCCAGGACCACGCCGGTCCCGTTCCCGGTGCCGCCGTTCACGGTCGCAAGGCACAGCCCCGACGCGACGCCGGTGACGGTGCCGTCGGCGTTCACGTTCCACTGCTGGTTCGCGCCGCCGTGGCAGTCCCAGATGATCGCCCGCGTGCCGGGGGCGGTGGCGGCGCCCTCGGCGTCGAGGCACTTGCCGCCGTAGACGGTCAGCTGCTTCGAGGAGGTGCGGGTCCACTGCTGGTTCGCGCCGCCGTGGCAGTCCCACAGCTGCGTGATCGCGCCGTTGGCGGTGGACTGGGCCGAGACGTCGAGGCAGCGGTCCGCCCCGCCGTTGCGGACCTGGTCGGTGTCGGCCGGCGGCGTGGAGTCGAACTGGCTGATGAACGTCCAGACCTCGTTCTTGACCCAGCTGCGGGCGCCGCTCTCGCAGCCGGTGCAGCCGTCCACCGGGCCCTGCTGGTGCCCGCCGTCGAACGCGGCCCATTGGACCGGTTCCCCTGCGCGACAGGAGTAGGAGGTGGTGATGTGCCTGCCGCTGCCCGCGGGGGGCTCCTGCGGACTCAGGGAGGCGCAGCCGTTGTTGGCGACGAAGCGGTCGCGCATCGCGCGGGCGTTCGGCATGCTGTCGTTGACGCCCTGGATGCCGAAGTACGCCACCGAACCGGAGCCGCCGCTGCAACCGCTGACCGGGCCGGGAACCGCGATGGCGATGACCGCGCGGAACACGTCGGGGCGGGCGCACGCGAGCGCGTAGCTCATCGCCCCGCCGTAGCTGAAGCCCAGGGAGAACCGCTGCGACTGGTCCACGCAGAGGTCGGCTTCGACGCGCTGGATCATGGCGTCGAAGAAGGCGACGTCCTGGCCGCCGGAGTCGGGCCAGGCGTTGTCGATGCCCTGCGGGGCGATGAAGATCGCCGAGCCGCCGGAGAGTGCGTCGAGTCCGTAGTGGGCGTAGACGGCGCCGTCGCTGCCGCCGGAGGCGACGTCGTTCGCGGTGCCGCCCCACCAGTGGTTGCCGAAGATGAGCTTGTGCTGCCGGGAGTTGTCGTAGCCGGCGGGGACCTTGAGGATGAAGCTGCGGTTGCGGCCGTTGACCTGGAGGGTGTGGGTGCCGCTGGTGAGCGTCGGGGTCTTGCCGCAGCCGGAGCTGGCCGCGGCGGTGACGTTCGCCGCGGGGGCGGCCGGCTCGTCGGCGGCCTGCGCGGGCGCGGCCCCCGACAACGCCAGGGCGATCGCGGCCGCAAGGCACGCGAGGACGGTTCTGCTTCTCGACATCGGAGGAAACTCCTTGGGGTCAGGCTCGCTGGAGACTGCTCTGCGGACAGGCACTGCATGAGAGGTCCGTCGAGGAGCCGCGGCCGCCATCGAGGAGATCGCTCCCACTCGAATCGAGGATCAGGCCGTGCAATGCCTTGAATATTTACAGCAGTCTATATATGTTGGATGTATGCAGTCAATACCCGGGGAGTTTGCACTTATCTCGGCTCTATGTCCGTGCGAGACAGGGCGATTCATCGGATCTCTGTGTTCCGGTTCAGCGGGCGAGGCGGTCGGGGTCCCCCTGCTCGCCGCGCCTGACGAGCCAGGCGTCCGAGATGTGGGCGTACATCGCGTCGGCGGCGCCCTCGGGGTCGCGGGCCGCGATGCGCTCGAAGATGGCCCGGTGGCCGCGGTTGGAGGCCTCGCACAGGGACCGGTCCGTCCGTCCCATGTAGCTGGAGGTGTTGATGACCTGGCTCTCCAGCGAGCGGACGACGGCGCGGGCGATGCGGTTGCCCGAGGCCCGCATGACGGTGTCGTGGAAGGCCCGGTCGTGCTCGTGGTAGGACTCCGGGTCGTCGACCAGATCGTCCATGCGGTCGACGAGCTCCCGCATCCGGGCGACGGCCTCCGGGCCGGCGGTGCGGGCCGCCACGTCGGCCATGTCCGACTCCAGCAGTCGGCGGGTGACGACCAGGTCATCGAGGACGCCCAGCGACGCGTCCTCCTCGATGGTCGCCGCGAGGACGAGCTCGTCGAGCATGTTCCAGGAGGTCGAGGGCAGCACCCGGGTGCCCGACCCCTGCCGGATCTGCACGAGCCCCTTCTCCTGAAGGACCTTCACGGCCTCGCGGATCACGGTGCGGCTCACCGAGAACGCGTCGCAGAGGGCGGGCTCGGCCGGCAGCGCCGATCCGGCACCGTAGTCGCCGCGGACGATGCGCTGCACGAGCTCGGCGGTGACGGCCTTCGCGAGGTTGGTCGGCCGCCGCGTCCACGCGGGCCGCGTCGGGTCGTCCGAGGCCGGTCGCCGCACTGTCGTCATCGGACCTCCGTCTGCCGGCGCGCCGGTCGGGCGCGGTTCGCGGCCGAGTATACGTCATTCCATTGACGTAAGACGTCATACGAGTTATGTTGACAGGCGACCCCCGAGCCGGACCCCCCGGCCACCCCCCACGGAGAGTGATCTGCAATGAAGCGACGAGCACTGTGGTCGACCGCCCTCATCGCGCCCCTGGCGCTCTACGGCTGCGGCAGCGCCGCCGGACCGGACTCCTCCGAAGGCGGAGAGGAGGGCACGCTCGTGGTCTGGGACTGGAAGTCCGCGGACGCGACCGCCGAGTCCTACATCGAGCAGGCGAAGGCCGACTTCGCCGAGAAGCACCCCGACGTCGAGGTCGAGTTCGTGGCCCAGCCGTTCGACCAGTACTACAACCTGCTCGGCACCGCGATCCAGACCGGCGAGGGCCCCGACGTCATGCTCTTCAACGGCGGCGGCCAGCTGCGCGACCGCACCGACGCCCTGCTGCCGCTCGAGGAGTACCTCGCCGAGGACATGGAGCGACTGGCCGGATGGGAGGCGTTCTCCGACGGCGGGCACGTCTACGCCGCGCCGGTCACCCTCCAGGGCCACCCGCTCTACTACAACAAGGCCCTCTACGAGGAGGCCGGGCTCGACCCCGAGGCGCCCGCGGCCACCTGGGAGGAGTTCCTCGCCGACTGCGCGCAGATCGAGGAGGCCACCGGCGCCGACTGCTTCGCCCTGGGCAACAAGGAGGGCTACGGCATCCAGTTCTTCATGTCGGGCCTGGGCCCGGGCATCCTCACCCCGGACGAGTACGACGCCTGGACCGCCGGGGACCGCGACTGGACCTCCCCCGGCGTGAAGAAGATCTTCGAGCTGTGGGTCGAGGCCGAGACCGCCGGCCTCAACAACGACGGCGTCAACTCCACCGCGATGTTCAACGACGAGTTCGCGCTCTTCGACGCCGGAGACGCCGCCCACGTCGTCGGCCTCATGTCCGACGTGGGCCACTGGAAGGAGTTCGGCGAGTTCATCGGCGCCGACAACGTCGGCGTCATGCCCGCCCCGCTCGTCGGCCCCGAAGCCGCACCGGTCCTGCCGTACGACGGCGGCATCGGCTACGGCGTCGCCGAATGGACCGCGGACCCCGCGCTCGCGGCCGACCTCGTCAGGTCCCTCACCTCGACCGCCGCGCTGGAGGCGTTCTACGCCGACGCGGGCGCGATCGCCTCCGACACCACCATCGACGCGTCCGGCTCCGGACCGGCCGCCGCCGCGATCGTGGGGCAGATCCCGACCGGGAAGCCCGCTCTGCACGTGGCGCTGTCGGCCGAGACCCTCGAACTCATGGGCCGGCTCTCGCAGCAGCTCCTGAGCGGGTCGGTCACCGTGGACGACGCGCTCGCGCAGCTCGCCGAGAGCGACGGGGCGGCATAGGCCGTGCCGGGGACAGACGTGCCGGTCGGACGCCGGCCGCCCCCGGCCGGACCCGCCGCGGTCGGGACGGCCGGGGGCACCGCGCACGCGGCCGTCCGGACGGCGCCGGGGCGTCGGCGCAGGACGAACGGGCGGTTCGCCCGCGCCGACCGCCTCGCCCCCTACGTCCTGGTGGCGCCGGCGGTCCTCATCATCGCCGGACTCCGCCTGTACCCCTTGGCACTCGGCGTGAACTTCTCGTTCACCGGCGACGGCGACCGCAACGGGCAGAACGTGGGCCTCGACAACTACGCGGCCCTGTTCGACGACCCGCTGTTCACCGCGTCGCTGCGGAACGTGGGCCTGCTCGTGCTGCTGCTGCCCGTGGCCGTGGCCGTCCCCGGGCTCCTCGCCACCTTCATCTACCTGAAGGTGCCCGGCCACCGGGTCTACCGCAGCGTCTACTTCTTCCCCGCGGTCCTGTCGCCGGTCATCATCGGCGCGGTCTTCAACCTCCTGCTCGCCTTCGACGGCCCCGCGAACTCGCTGCTCGGCGCCGTCGGACTCGGGCCGATCGACTGGCTCGGCGACCCCGGCACCGCTATGTACGCCGTCGTCGGCGTCCACATCTGGGCGACCTTCGGCATGGGCCTGGTCGTGTTCCTCGCCGGGTTCGCCACCTTGGACGCCTCGCTCATCGACGCCGCGCGCGTCGACGGCGCCTCGCTGCCGAAGGTGGTCCGCCACGTCGTCGTCCCCGGCCTGTCGCGCACCGTCCAGTTCGTCGTCGTCACCACCATGATCGGGATGCTCACCTCGATGTTCGGGCTGCTCTACGTCATGACCGGCGGCGGCCCCGAGGGCTCGACCTACCTGCCGGAGTACTACATCTGGTTCCAGCAGGGCCAGATGAGCCGCCCCGCGCTCGCCTCCGCGGCGTCCACCGTCCTCTTCGGAGTGATGCTCGTGGTGGGGATGCTCCAGCTCGCGATCCTCCGCAGGTCCGGAAGGGAGGACTGATGACACCGCTGCGCGCGGGGAGGTGGCTCGCCGCGATCCCCATGGCCGCCCTGGCGGTCGCCACCGTGTATCCGCTGGTGTTCACCGCGAACGTCGCCATGAAGACCAGGCACGAGTACGTGCTCGACCGCTTCGCGCCCGCCGAGGGCCTGCGCTGGGACGCCTTCGCCGCGGCCTGGTCCGGCGCCGACATGGGCCGCTACCTCGTCAACTCGCTCGTCGTCGTCACCGGCTCGGTGGCACTCCTGCTCCTGGCCGGCTCCATGGCCGGGTTCGCCCTGAGCCGGTTGCGGTTCCGGGGCTCCCGGGTGCTGTTCCTGGGCTGCCTCGCGGCGCTGTTCATCCCGTTCCAGGTCATCATGGTGCCGCTCGCGCGGACCCTCGGCCAGGCCGGGCTCGTGGACACCTACCCGGGGCTGATCCTCGCGTACACCGCGCAGTTCCTGCCGTTCACGGTGTTCCTCATGACGAGCTACTACAGCGGCATCCCCGCCGAGATCGTCGACGCCGCCCGCATCGACGGGAACTCCCTCTACGGGGTGTACGGGCGGATCATGCTCCCGCTCGGACGGCCCGCACTCCTGTCCGTGGGCATCCTCGACGCCCTGTTCTGCTGGAACGACGTGCTCATCGCGCTGCTCCTCATGCCCTCCGCCGAGCACCGGACCCTCATGGTCGGCGTGACCGCCCTGCGCGGCCAGTACTCCGCGGACATCCCGACGTTCGCCGGCGGCGTGCTCATCGCCGCGGTGCCGGTGCTCGTGCTCTACCTGTTCTTCCAGCGGCAGATCGCCACCGGCGTCACCGCCGGGTCGACGAAGGGATGACATGCGGATCACCGGTTACCGCACGCTGACGACGATCCAGGAGTGGGCCCGGCCCGTCGGCGACGCCAACGGCGTCTTCGAGGACGGCGTCACCACGCTCCCGGTGGTCCTCGTGGACACCGACGAGGGCCTCACCGGCGTCGGCCTCGGATCGCACGCCGGGATCGAGGGCGTCTTCCCGGCGATCGAGGGCGAGGACCCGCGGAGCGTGACCGCGCTGTACGACCGGATGCTGCGGTTCGCCTTCAAGGCAGGGCACGCGGGCGCGGTGTTCGGCACGGTCGGGGCGCTCGACACCGCCCTGTGGGACCTCAAGGCGCAGGCCGCGGACGAACCGCTCTGGCGGCTGCTGGGCGGGCGGGACCGAGTCGTGCCCGCCTACGCGTCCGGCCTCGACATCGGCCTCGACGACGAGGCGCTCGCCGCGGCCTACCGCGTGTACGCCGAGCGCGGCCTGCGGGCGGCCAAGCTCAAGGGCGGCCTCGACGTCCACGCGGACCTGCGGCGGCTCGCACTGGTCCGGGACGTGCTGGCCGACGCCGGAGCCGCCCGCCCGCACCTCATGCTCGACGCGAACGAGACGTGGTCGCGCAAGGAGGCGGTGCGGCACGTCGGCGCGATCGAGCGCGCGCTGGACCTCGCATGGGTCGAAGAGCCCGTGCGCCGCTGGGACGCCGAGGGACTCGCCGCCGTCCAGCGGAGCGTGCGCGCCGCGGTGGCGAGCGGCGAGAACCTCACCGGACTCGAGCAGTTCACGCCGCTGCTCAAGGCGGGCGGGCTCGACATCGTCCAGACCGCGGCGGTCGGGGGCGTCACCCACTTCCTGCGCGTCGCCGCGCTCGCGCACGCGCACGACCTGCCGGTGAGCCCCATCGGCAACGTCCCGGTCGGTCTGCTCCACGCCGCGACCGCCGTGCCCAATCACCTCGTCAGCGAACTCCAGGACCTGCGGCCGCCCGTCGGCATCGCCGCCGACCTCGACATCGAGGACGGCGCGTTCGTCCTCGGCGACTCCCCCGGCCTCGGCCTGACGGTCTTCACCGAGGCCGTCGCCGCTCTCGACCGCCGACCGGCGCCGGCCGACCCCGCCGGGCCGGGCGTGCGGCCCGAGCGCGCCGGCCTCCGCCTGCTCGCCGCAGAGCGGGCCCCCGACTCCGACCGATCCCCCACCCGACCGAGGCGCGCCGACCCCGAGGCAGCGACCGCCGACCGACGGGTGCCCGCCATCGAGCACTGAACCGCCTCGCCGACAACGGAAAGGGAATGCAATGCGGCATTCACCCCCCGGGCGCCTCCGCGCCCCCGCCCTCGCGGCGGCCCTCCTCCTCGCGGTCGCCGGAGCCCTCGCGGGACCCGGCGCGACCCCGGCACTCGCGCAGACCGCGCACGACATCTACGTGTCCCCCGACGGGAACGACGGCAACGCCGGGACCTCCGGGCAGCCGCTCAAGACCCTCACGAAAGCCCAGGAGAAAGCCAGGCAGGCCGCCGCCGCGGGCGACGGGGACGTCACCGTCGTCCTCCAGGACGGAACCTACCGGCTCTCGGCGCCGCTGCGGTTCACCGCGGACGACTCCGGCCGGAACGGCCACACCGTGACCTGGCGGGCCGCCGACGGCGCCGACCCGGTCGTCACCGGCGCCCAGGCCGTCACCGGTTGGGTCCTCGACGACGCGGCCACCGGGATCTACCGGGCCGACGTCGGCACCGGTTTCGACACCCGGCAGCTCTACGTCGACGGCGTCCCCGCCCAGCGGGCCCGCACGGGCATCGCGCCCTCCGACATGACGCTCAACGCCTCCGGGTTCACGCTGAACAACGGGAACTTCGACTACCTCGCATCGCTGCCGGACCAGCGACGCATCGAGCTCCAGGCGCTCCTGTCGTTCACGAACCGGTTCGCGCCCGTGCAGGGGATCAGCGGCCGCACCGTGACCATGCAGCAGCCCTCCTGGAACAACAACACGTACGGGTACGACGCGATCCAGAACCCGTTCCGCACCCCGCAGTTCTTCCTGCTCAACTCCAAGCGCTTCCTCGACCAGGCCGGCGAGTGGTACCTCGACACCGGCGCGGGGCGGCTCTACTACAAGCCCCTCGCGGGCCAGAGCATCTCCACCGCGAAGGTGGAACTGCCGCGGCTGGAGACCCTGATCGAGGTCGGCGGCACGTACGGTGCGCCGGTGCGCGCCCTGGAGTTCTCCGGGCTCACCTTCACCGGCACCACCTGGCTCGACCCCGGCTCGAACAACGGGTACGCGAACCAGCAGACGGGCACCTTCATCACCGGCGTCCAGGCCGAGCGGCCCTCCGACGCGTTCACCTCGTGCCGGTCGGGCTGCCGCGGCTTCGAGGCCGCCCGCAACTCCTGGGCGCAGACCCCCGCCGCCGTGCAGGTCTCGGCAGCCGACGGGATCACCTTCGCGGACAACACCTTCGTCAATCTCGGATCGGTCGGCCTGGGCATCGGGAACGACGCCAACGCGCACAGCACCGGCGTCGGCCTCGGCGCGAAGAACATCCTCGTCTCCGGCAACACCTTCACCGCCGGCGCGGGCGGCGGCATCGTGGTCGGCGGCGTCCGGCCCGACGCGCACCACCCGTCCGACTCCCGGATGCTCAACAGCGACATCGAGATCAGCGACAACAGCGTGTACGCCACCGCGCTGGAGTACCTCGACCACGCCGCGATCCTGGGGACCTACGCCACCAGGCTCACGATCGACCACAACTACGTGTCCGACATGCCCTACAGCGGCATCAACATCGGGTTCGGCTGGGGCGCCAACGACCCCGGCGGCAGCCCCGAGTACCTCAACCGGGGGCTCTACGACTTCCAGCCGATCTACCAGACGCCCACCGCCTCCCAGTACGTCCAGGTCACCGGCAACCATGTGCGCAACGTCGTGCAGACGCTGTTCGACGCCGGCTGCATCTACTCGCTGTCGGCGCACCCGAACAGCACCATCAGCGGCAACCACTGCGAGAACAGCGGGCAGCTCGGGATGTACTTCGACGAGGGTTCGCGGTACTTCACCCTGTCGGGCAACGTCTTCCGCAACACCTACGGGCAGTGGGCGCACGCCAACAACCAGAACAGCAACCTCACCGGCGACATGACCGTGACCGGGAACTACACCACCAACTCGGCGATCACCGGGCTGGTCGACGGCCAGCGCGGCAACACCGTGCGCGACAACACGACGTTCAACGCCGGGTCCGTCCCGGCCGAGGCCGCCAGGATCATCGCCGACGCCGGCCCGGACGGCGACGGCGACGGCAGCGGCGGGACCGGCGCGCTCCGCTCGGTCAGCGCCGGGAGGTGCCTGGACGTGCCGGGCCAGTCGACGACCGACGGCACGCAGGTGCAGATCTACGACTGCTGGAGCGGCGCGAACCAGCAGTGGACGCTCACCGCGTCCGGGGAGTTGACGGTCTACTCGGGCGGGAGCCGCAAGTGCCTGGACGCGTTCGGCGGCGGCACCGCCAACGGCACGCAGGCGATCATCTGGACCTGTCACGGCGGCGCCAACCAGCGGTGGAACCGGGGCGCCGACGGGACGATCACCAACGCGGCGTCGGGCCTGTGCCTGGACGTCTCAGGCGCCGCCACGGCCAACGGCACCAAGGTGATCCTGTGGACGTGCAACGGCGGCGCGAACCAGCGCTGGACGCTCGCCTGAGCGACGCCTCGGGGCGGTGCGATCCGCGCACCGCCCCGAGGGCGCCGCTCCGGCCTCGAACCCGTGTCGGGGCTGGTGAAAACCGACCACCAGTCGGTGATTACGACCCATTACGAACGGCGAGTTGCTTCGTAGGCTCGTCGTATGACAACCACAGTTCCGCTCCTGTCCTCGGTCGAGGTCGCGCGATTCGTCGCGAACGGCTTCCATCGCATAAACGCCGTCGTCCCCGACGATCTCAACGAAGAGTCCATCGGCGTCTTCGACGCCGGCATCCCCGTGGTCTACCACGGACGGCCGGTCCCGGAGGTCTACGAGGAGGGGTCCTTCGTGCGCCGCCTCCTCGACGTGCCGGCGGTCGCGGGGGCGCTGCACAGCCTCATCGGCCCCGACCCGATCGTGGACCACCAGGCCCTCCACGTCCGCGAGCCGCGCGAGGGCGCCGCACAGGCGCTCCACGCCGACGCCATCATCGACACCCGCCCCGACGCCTTCGACGTCCAGCTCATGTACTACCCGCACGAGGTCACCGGCACCATGGGCGGCACCCTGTCGGTCCCCGGCTCGCACCTGCGGCGCACCAACGAGTCCGACACCGGGCGGTACCAGAACCTGCGCGGCCAGTCGCGGCTCACCTGCCCGGCCGGAACGGTGGTCCTCCTCCACCACGGGATCTGGCACGGCGGCCGGCGCAACGACTCCGGCACCCGCCGCTACATGTTCAAGATCCGCTTCAATCCGACCGTCCCCCAGGTGCGCCTGTGGGACACCGCGGATCTCGACGACCCGCGGATCGCCCAGGAGCTCGGCCGGTTCTTCCCCTGGTGCGAGCACGCCACCGGCCGCCTCGAGATCTACAACCGCATCAAACTGTGGCGCGCCATGACCGGCGACGCCTCCTTCGACATCGACCTCTGGGCGACCCGTGTCGCCAACCGCCCCGGGAGGGCCGCATGAAGCAGCAAGTCCTCGTCCTCTACTTGAACAACTCCGCACTGGACTCGGAAGTGCTGGCCTGGGCCTTCTACGACGGGACCGGCAAGACCGAGCCGACCACCGGCGACAGCGACCAGCCGCCGTACGACTCCGGCACCGAGGCGCTGCGCGACGGCTGGCGGCTGTTCCAGGCCTCGCAGCTCATCCCCCCGTATCCCGGGCACGAGTACGACACCTCGTACATGAAGCACGAGTTCTTCTTCGAGAAGCTGGAGTGAGCCGGTAGTGCCGCGG
>NZ_STGX01000005.1:163748-182429 GCF_004912155.1 Glycomyces paridis
CCCGGCGGCCTCTGAGGCCGCCGGGGCCCGCGGGAGTCGAGCCGCGGGCTGCGTTCCCTCGTGGCGCTGAGCGCCGCGGCGTTCACGTGGACGGCTCGGCCGGTCAGCGCCCGAGCCAGCCGCCGTCGACCGGGATGACCGTGCCCGAGACGTAGTCCGAAGCGGCGCTGGCGAGGAAGACCGTGGCGCCCGCGAGGTCGTCGGGGCGGCCCCAGCGACCGGCCGGGATGCGGTCGAGGATCGCCTTGGAGCGGTCCGGGTCGTCTTGCAGCGCTTGGGTGTTGTCGGTGGCGATGTACCCGGGGGCGATGGCGTTGACGGTGACGCCGCGGCCGGTCCACTCGTTGGCCAGCGCGCGGGTGAGTCCGGCGATGCCGGACTTGGCGGCCGCGTAGCCGGGGACGTTGATGCCGCCCTGGAAGCTCAGGAGCGAGGCGGTGAAGACGATCTTCCCGCGCCCGCGGTCGAGCATGGACCGGCCGACGGCGCGGGAGAGCGCGAACTGGCTGGTGAGGTTCACCCGGAGGACCTCGTCCCAGTAGGAGTCGGGGTGCTCGGCTGCGGGCGCGCGGCGGATGGTCCCGGCGTTGTTGACGAGGACGTCGACCGGCTCGGCGGCGAGCGCCTCGGCGAGTTCGGCGACGGCTCCGGGGTCGTTGAGGTCGGCGCGCAGGGCGCGGAAGGAGCGGCCGAGGGCGGTGACGCGGCGCTCGATCGCGGAGCCTTCGGGTTCGATGGTGGCGCTGACGCCGATGACGTCGGCTCCGGCGGCGGCGAGGGCTTCGGCCATGGCGAAGCCGATGCCGCGCTTGGCGCCGGTGACGACGGCGAGGTGGCCGGTGAGGTCGAAGGGGTTCACGAGTGCTCCTGCCCCGCTTGGACGTCGATGAGGATCTTCATGGCGGCCCCGGCGGTGAGGGCGTCGAACGCGGACTGGACGTCGGCGAGCGGCACGGTCCTGGTGATGAGGGCGTCCGCGGGGATCTCGCCGGAGTCGAGCAGGGCTACGGCGGTGTCGAAGTCGTCGCGCTGGTAGACGCGGGCGCCGAGGAGGCGCAGTTCGCGCCAGAAGACCCGCTGGAGGTTGACCGGGCGCGGCTCGGGGTGGATCGCGACGACGACGAGCGTGCCGCGGACCTTCGCGTAGTCGACGGCGCCGAGGACCGCCGCGGCGGCGCCGGAGACCTCGAAGACCACGTCGGCCCCTGCGCCGCCGGTCCACTCCTCGACCGCGGCGACCGTGTCGTCACGGGGGTCGAGAGCGATGAAGCCGAGGTCGGCGGCCTGCTCGCGGCGGACGGGGTCGAGCTCGATCACGATCACCTCGCCGCCGAAGGAGCGGGCGACCGAGGCGATGAGCACGCCGATGGGGCCGCCGCCGATGACCACCGCCTTGTGCCCCGGTTCGAGTTCGGCGCGGCGCACGTCGTGGACGGCGACGGCCGTGGGTTCGACCAGTGCGGCGTGTCGGAGCGGGAGCGTCGCCGGCAGCGGCACGAGCAGCGCGGCGTCGACGTTCCAGCGGCTCTGCAGTGCGCCCGGGGAGTCGATGCCGACGAAGTCGAGGTTCTGGCAGATGTGGGCGTTGCCGGCGAGGCAGGCGGGGCAGGTGCCGTCCCAGGCGAGGGGCATGACGGTGACGGGGTCGTCGAGGGACCATCCTTCGACGCCGTCGCCGAGCGCGGCGACGGTGCCGCTCATCTCGTGGCCGATGACGGCGGGGGTGTTGACGCGAGCGTCCATGTGCCCGTTGAGGATGTGGAGATCGGTGCCGCAGATGCCGGTGTAGGCCACGGCGATCTGGACCTCCCCGGGGCCCGGGGGTGTCGGTTCGGCCTCCTCGACGGTCATGGTCCGGTTCCCGGCGTAGTGTGCGGCGAGCACGGTGCCTCCCTGGGTGGTGGGGATCGGTTGCGGTTGAGGATCGCACACATTCACCGGTTGCGCAATCGTTTGATCATCCGGTTTCACGATGGGCGATACTGGAACGATGGCGAAACTCAGCGATGTGGCGGCCCGTGCGGGCGTCTCGGTGTCGGCCGTGTCCAGGGTGCTCTCGGGCGACCCGTCCGCGCGGGTGAGCGCGGCCACGCGAGAGCGGGTCCGGCGGGCCGCGGACGAGGTCGGCTACCACCCGAACTTCGCCGGCCGGGCGCTCAAGCTCGCACGCACCGACGTCATCGCGCTCATCGTCCCCGACGTGACGAACGCGCTGTTCGCCGAGCTGACCCGCGGCGTGGAGGACGAGGCGGTGGCGCGCGGCTGCGTCATGCTGCTGGCGCGGAGCGAGGACATGCAGCCGGGCGGGCGCATGTTCGACCGGCTCGTGGGCGAGGGGCGGGTGGACGGCATCGTGCTCCAGCCCCGCGACGGCACCGACCCGCAGGAGCTGGCCCGGTCGGTCGGCGAACGGGCGCCGCTGGTCACGATCCACCAGCCGATTCCCGGCGCGAGCTCGGTCGTCGTGCCCGACGCGCTCGCGGCGCGGCTCGCCACCGAGCATCTGATCGCGTTGGGGCACCGCAGGATCGGTTTCGCCGGAGGCCTCCCGGCGTCGCCGACCGCCAGGCGCAGGGCGGAAGGGCACCTGGCGGCTCTGCTCGGAGCGGGCGTCCCCGGTGTCCCCGAACTGGTCACCTGGCGCGGCTACCGGGAGTCCGACGGGCGGGCCTCCACCGCCGAGCTGCTCGCGCTCCCCCAGCGGCCCACCGCGATCGTGGCCGCCAACGTCAACGCCGCGATCGGCGTCCTCGCCCAGGCCAGGGCCCAGGGGCTCACCGTGCCGCGCGACCTGTCGGTGGTCGCGATCCACGACGCCTGGACCGCCGAGCACACCTGGCCGCCGCTGACCTGCGTGCGTATGCCGCTGTACGAACTCGGCCGGATCGCGGTGACCACGCTCGCCGAGGCCGTCGACGGCGGCCCGGTCGTCCACCGGGGAGTGGACCGTCCGGAGCCGGTGCTCATCGGCCGCGAATCGACCGCCGCTCCGCACGGCTGAGGCGCCCCGGCTTGCGCCGGGCGGCGCTCCCGGATAGTGTCGACGGTTGATCAATCGTTTGCGCATTCATCGGGACCGCCCCTCGCTCCGCACCGGACCCGCACGGCCGCAGACCGACCGAACCGAGGACACCCGCATGCCGATCATCGAGGCCGTCGAGACCCACGACGTCCGCTTCCCGACCTCGCAGACGCAGGACGGCTCCGACGCGATGAACAAGGACGGCGACTACTCCGCCGCGTACGTCGTCGTCCGCACCGACGACCCCGGACTCACCGGGCACGGCTTCACCTTCACCATCGGACGCGGCAACGACATCGTCACCGCCGCCGCCCTGCAGCACGCCGTGAAGCTCATCGGCCGCGACCTCGACACCGTGGTGAACGACCTGGGCGGCCTCTACCGCGAACTCCAGTCGGACTCGCAGTACCGCTGGCTCGGACCGGAGAAGGGCGTCGTCCACATCGCGCTCGCCGCGGTCATGAACGCCGTGTGGGACCTCGCGGCGCGCGCCGCGGGCAAGCCGCTGTGGCGGCTGCTCACGGACATGACGCCCGAGCAGCTCGTCGACGCCGCCGACCTGCGCTACCTCTCCGACGCCCTCACCAGCGAAGAGGCGCTCACGATCCTGCGGGGCCGATACGGCACCCGCGCCGAGCGCGTCGCCGAGCTCGAAGCCCGCGGCGGCTACCCGTGCTACACCACCAGCGCGGGCTGGCTGGGCTACAGCGACGACAAGCTCCGGCGGCTGCTCCAGGAGGCCGTCGACTCCGGCTACCGCCACGTCAAGCTCAAGGTCGGCGCCGACCTCGACGAGGACCGCCGCCGCCTGCGCATCGCCCGCGAGGTCATCGGCCCGGACGCCAAGCTCATGATCGACGCCAACCAGGTGTGGGACGTGCCGGAGGCCATCGAGTGGGTGAACGCGCTCGCGGAGTTCAAGCCGCACTGGATCGAGGAGCCCACCAGCCCCGACGACGTCCTCGGCCACGCCGCGGTCCGCCGCGCGGTGGCGCCGATCGGCGTCGCCACCGGGGAGCACGGCATGAACCGGGTCCTGTTCAAGCAGATGCTCCAGGCCGAGGCCATCGACTACCTCCAGCTCGACGCCGCCCGGCTGGCGGGGGTCAACGAGATCATCGCCGTCTACCTGCTGGCAGCGAAGTTCGGCGTCCCGGTGTGCCCGCACGCCGGAGGCGTCGGCCTGTGCGAACTCGTGCAGCACCTGTCGATCTTCGACTACGTCGCCGTCTCCGCGTCCCTCGAGGACCGCGTCACCGAGTACGTCGACCACCTCCACGAGCACTTCACCGACCCCTGCCTCGTCGCGAACGGCAACTACCTGCTGCCGGCCCGCCCCGGGTACTCCGCCGAGATGCACGGGGCCTCGATCGAGCGGTACGCCTTCCCCGACGGCTCGTACTGGCGCGAGCGCTGACGGGCCGGGGCGAACGGCGCCGAAGGGTCAGGCCCGCGGCGAGCGCAGGGCCCGGGGCGAACGGCCGAACTCGGCGCGGCAGGCCTTGTTGACCGCCTGGAGGTCGGGGATGCCGACCGAGGCGGCGACGGCCGGGATGGAGAGGGTCGACTCCCGCAGCAGGTGGGCGGCCCGTTCGAGCCGGCGCCGCCTGACGTGCGCGACCACGGTCGTGCCGATCTCGGCGCGGAAGAGCCGCGTGAGGTGGTTGTGCGAGAGCCCGACCGCCGCGGCGACCTCCGGGACCGTGATCGGCTTCGGCAGGCGCCCTTCGATATAGGAGAGCGCGGCGGCCACCGCGGGGCGGCCTCCCCCGGCGGCCGGCCGCAGCTGCGTCAGCCGCCACAGGACCGCCCAGGCCTCGGCGCTGGCGCGCGCCGGCATCCGATCGGCACTGGCGATCGCCAGCCGGAGCATCGCGTCGAGCACCGGCGCCGCCGCCCCGGCGTCCTGCATGACCGGCACCGGGTGCGCCTCGCCGCCGTCGGCGAGCCGGGCGTGGAGGTAGAGGTGCTCCGAGCGGCCCCGGTAGCGGTAGTGGACCTCGGCGTCGGCGGGGATGAGGCTCACGTGCCCCGGCCTGATCTCGTGGACCGTGCCGCCGACCTCGAGCTCCCCTTCGTAGGAGTAGAGGTGCAGCTGCCACAGGTCGGGCAGGCGGAAGCTCTCCGCAAGCGTGTTCAACCCGTGGACCGACACGCCGGCGTTCACGACGACGGGCGGCTCTTCGAGCGGCACCTTGATGATCTGCACGGTGGAAACCAACCACTAGTCGGGGACTGCTGCCCATTGCGGTGGGCAAGGTACTCCACAGACTCGTCGCTCGGCAACCACCGCACCGCTCCGAGCCCGCGTGCCGACGGTCCGGAGGAGGCCCTGTCCGTTCGGCTCAAGCCGACTGCCGCAGGGACATGACGGCCCAGGGCGCCAGGTCGACGTCGAGTTCGAGCACGCCGGACTCGGGGACGGTCAGCGTGTACCGCAGCAGCGCGTCGGCGACCTCGCCGAGGTGGCGGATCTCGGCCCGCGAGGGGTTGATCGGGCCGCCCATGCGGTGCCAGGCCTCGGCGACGTTCCCGTGCTCCCAGTCGAGGACCTCCACGAGGAACGCCGCGCCCGGTTCGAGCCCCGCGATCGAGTGCCGGATGCGACGGTGGGGGCCCAGGTCCGCGAGCGCGCGCGTGGCCTCGTAGGAGTCGGCCGAGCCGATGGAGGCCAGCCCCATGTCCTCCGGATAGTTGAAGAACACCGCCGACACCGCCGAGGTGGCGCTGTCGCGGGTCACCGCGCCGTGCGGGGTGGACAGGAGCAGGCGGTCGCCGAGCCGTCCGAGCATGGCGAGGGCGTGGAAGGTCGGCTTGTGGACGCCCTGCTCGTTCACCAGGCCGAAGCCGCCGTGGAACGGGCCGATGCCGGCGCCGCCCTCCTCGAAGACGTCCGTGAACGCCCAGTAGGAGATCGAGTCGGCGAGCGTCGCGCACTGGAGGTACGCGCGGGTGATCGCGGTGGCCGCGAACACGGTGTCGTGCATCCGGTCTCGCGAGGAGGGGGAGGTCGACCACTCGGTCAGGTGGATCTCGGCGTCGGGATAGGCGCTGGCCGCGATGCGGTCGCGCAGCAGGACCAGGTCGTCGGCGGTCGCGTCGGCGTACCGGGACAGGTGCACGCCGACGCCGTCGGAGCCGAAGGCGTAGTCGGTCGGGTAGAGGTGGGTCGAGACGAAGTCGACCGGGACCGCCCGCTCGGCGCACCACTGGAGGAACTCCTCGATCCACACCGGCCGCCACTCCAGGGCGTCCACATCGGCCGCGGCGGCGGTCGCGTGCGACTTCGCGGGGTCCTCGACCTCGCCGGCGTACCGGTCGTCGGGTACGAAGACGCTGGTCGAGGGCCCGCCGACCCGCAGTTCGGGGTCGATGCGCCTGAGGGCCAGCGCGGTCTGCTCGTAGAGTTCGAAGTACTGCGTGCGGGTGCCGGTCCAGAAGTGCGGCACGAGGTTCGGTTCGTTCCAGACCTCGAAGCGCCAGCGGCGGACCTCGTCGAGTCCGTAGCGGTCGATCCAGTGCTCCACGGTCCGGGTCACCAGTTCGACCCAGCGCGCCATGTCCTTGGGCGGGCTGCAGTGGGCGCGCCACCAGAACAGCGTCTCGGTCTGCGTGGCGAGTTCGCGGGGCATGAAGCCGAGTTCCACGAAGGGGCGGGCGCCGGTGCCGAGGATGAAGTCGAACACCTTGTCCACGTAACTGAACGTGTGGACCGGCGAGGCGAGCGGGGTGTTCGGTCCGAAGCCGCCGCCGTAGCTCTCGCGGTAGACGAACATGTCGTCGTGGAACAGGCCGTGGAAGCGGAGGTACTTGAACCCGAGGGTGTCGACGGCCTCGCCGAACTGGGCCTGCCAGTCCGCGCGCAGGGCCTCGTTCGCCCTTCCGGCGCCGACGCATTCGCTCCAGGCGTGCGGCAGGTCCGTCTCGGGGCGCGTCTCGCCGTCGATCCGGATTCCGGGTGTGCTGGTCATGGTCTCACTTCGTTCGTCGGCGGTACCCGTGCCTCGAAATATTTTCGAAAGGTGTCCGAGGTCGGCTCACCATATCCCGCCTGCATGATCGCGTCAATCTGCCGCTTGAAGTGCACTTTCTCGGGGTGCTAGGATCGAAATATTTTCGGAACGGTGAAGGGAGGCGGTGTGAACCGGCGCATTCGACCTGCGAGGGTCACCCTGGCCGACGTCGCGGTGCGGGCCGGGGTCTCGCAGGCGACGGTCTCGAAGGTCCTCAACGGACGCGAGGACGTCTCGGCACGCACGCGCGAGCACGTCCTCGGCGTCATCGCCGAGACCGGGTACCGGCCGACGACGCCGCGGCACGACCGGCCCCGCGGGCGGGCGCTCGCGGTGGTGGTCGACTTCGTCGCCTCGCCCTACGCGGGGACCGTGCTCCAGCAGATCCTCGCGACCGCCGCCGAGACGTCCACCGAGCTGCTGCTCCGGCTGCCGCCGAACCCGTCGGGCTCCATGACCGCCGAGGCCGGCCGCGACTGGGTCGCGCAGCAGCAGGACTCGGGCGCCGTCGGCGTCGTCGAACTCGCCGTCGCCATGCCCGAGGCGGTGCACGTCGCCGCGAAGGACCGCGACCTGCCGGTGGTGGCGATCGACCCGATCGGCGCGGCGGGCTCCGAGGTCGTCAGCGTCGGCTCGGCCAACTGGGCCGGAGCGTGCTCGGTGACCGAGCACGTCATCCGCCTCGGGCACAGCGCGATCGCCTGGGTCGGCGGCCCGCGGAACTCGGCGCCCTCCGCCGAGCGCTTCCAGGGCTACCGCGCCGCCCTGGACGCGGCCGGGCTCGCGCCGCGGCCCGAACTGGTCCGCCACGGCGCGTTCTCGGTCGAGTCGGGACTCGCGATGGGCCACGACCTGCTGACGCTCCCGACCCCGCCGACCGCCGTCGTGGCCGGCAACGACGAGATCGCCATCGGCGTCCTCGCCGCGGCGAAGGAGCTCGGCGTCGACGTCCCCGGGCGCCTGTCGGTCACCGGTTTCGACGACACCCCGCAGACCGAGTGGACCGCGCCGCGGCTCACCTCGGTGCGCCAGCCGCTCGCGGGTATGGGCCGCATGGCCGTCGAGACCGTCCTCGGCATGGCCGAGGGCGCCCGGCCCGCGTCCCGGCGCCTCCAGCTCGCCACGTCCCTCACCGTTCGCGACTCGACGGGTCCGGCCTGAGGAGCTTCGACCGGTTGACCCGCGCCGCCGCCCCCTGCTAGGTTCCTTCGCTGTGGAATCCCTCGACATCGAACACCGCGGCCGGACCCTTCGCGGCGTCCTGCACCTCCCGGCCGGACCGGCGGTCGCCGCCCCCGCGCTCGTCCTCTGCCACGGCTTCGGCGGCAACCGCGCCGAGTTCGGGTACACCTTCGTCCGACTCGCCCGGCGCCTCGCCGCCGCGGGCGTCGCCGCCTACCGGTTCGACTTCGCCGGCTGCGGCGAATCGGACGGGGACTTCACCGAACTCACCGTCTCCGACCAGGTCTCCCAGGTCGTCGCCGTCGTCGACGCGCTGGGTGCCCACCCGGCCCTCGACCCCTCCCGGATCTCGTTGCTGGGCATGAGCCTCGGCGGCCTCACCGCCTCCCTCGCCGCCGCCCGCCGCCCCGTCCGCTCGCTCGCCCTCTGGGCCCCGGCCGCCGTCGCCGTCGCCATGGACGGCCCCGCCGCGAAGCGGCGCGCCGACGCGATCGCCGAACACGGCTACGACGACTTCGGCGGGCTGCCGATCCACCTGCCGTTCACCGAGGACGCCGCGGGCATCGACCCGTTCGCCGACGCCGCCCCCTATGCCGGGCCGGTCCTCCTCGCCATCGGCTCCGAGGACTTCGTCCTCGGCCCCGACCTCCTCGAGCGGTACCGCCAGACCTACGGCGACCGCCTCGACCTCCATGTCTTCGACGGCGTCGGCCACGGCTTCGAGACCGTGCCCGCCCGCGAACGGCTCCTCGGGCTCACCGAGGCCTTCACCGCCGACCACGGCTGACCGCCGGTCACCGCGGGTCGTTCGGGGCCGAGCGGCTCGGCCCCGAACGGCCGTCAGGCGGAGGTGAACAGGCGCGGCAGGAGGTCGATCAGCGACCGCTGCCACACGTCCCAGCCGTGCGGGCCGGGGATGACGGGCGCGAACTCGTGGACGACGCCGCGGTCCTCCATCGCCGCGATCAGGTGGAGCGTCGGCACGTAGGTGAAGTCCTGGCGGTCGCCGGAGTACACCCGGATCAGTGCGGTGCCGGCGTTGACGGCGTCGATGTCGGTGCCCTCCGGCGGGACGCCGAAGGCCGACATCGCGCCGATGTAGGCGAACGCGCCGGGGTGCGCCCACAGTGTGCTGAGCGTTTGGCCGGATCCCATGGACAGGCCCGCGAGTGCCCGCTGCGCCGGGTCGGCGCTCACGTGGTACCGCTCTCCGGCGGTCGGGGCGATGCGGGTGGTGATCTCGGTGGGGAAGTCGACGCCGTTGCCGTCGGCCATGACCACGACCATCGGGACGATGGCGCCTCGGCGGTGGAGGGTGTCGCCGGCGACGGTGAAGGTGCTCCAGGCCGGTTCGGAGTGCACTGCGGTCGGGTTGTTCCGGTCTTAGCGGTAGACGGCGTCCACCGGGCTGTCCGGCACCGCCGTCGACCACGGATCGCTCCCCGCGGCCGCGGACGGCAGGTCGCGCATGGCCTCCGCGCCCGCCGCCACCAGGGCCATGAGCGCTGCGGGCACGGCACGGTCCGGCACTCGTCCTCCATCCGACTCGATCATCGTCGACTCCTTTTTCGTGTGTTGTTCCTCGATCGGCCGGGAGGGGCGACCGAATCGAACGTCGGTACCAGGCTTGTAAACCGATAAAGCGATGTCAAAAGCGTCGGCGGGCGCAGGGGTCCGGCCGGTCTCGCGGTGCTCAGCCGATCCTGCGCAGCCGGACCAGGGCGCTGGCCGGATCGGCGTCGGCGAGGCCGAGGTCGAGGCCGTGCTCGGCGAGGATCGCGCCGTGGTGGACCCGGCCGGTCGCCGTGTCGCGGTAGCGGGCGGCGGGGTCGAGCCCGTGCAGCGGCAACGGCGGGTCGGGGTACCCGAAGCGCCGTTGGAGGCGCCAGGCGATGACCGCGGACTCCTCGCCGCGGTGGTACTGGACGCCGCGCACCTGCCCGGCGCGAAGCGGGAAGCGGCGTCCGAGCTGGACGGTCTCCCGCACGTCCTTGTACTCGGCCACCAGTGCCGCGGCGCGCGCGAGCTCGTCCTCGCTCCAGCGGCGCAGGTCGCCGCCGACGGCGAGCGCGCCGGCCATCGCGACGTGGAAGCGGAATTCGAGCGGCGCCGGGCGGCCGGTGAAGGGGTTCGGGGAGTCGGTGACCCACGCCCCCATGACCTGCGCGGGGTAGACCTGGGCGAATCCCTCCTGGATCGCGAGCCTGTCGACGGCGTCGGTGTTGTCGGAGGTCCACACCTGGTCGGTGCGGGCGAGGACGCCGAGGTCGACGCGGCCCCCGCCCGAGGCGCACGACTCGATGCGGACGCCGGGGTGGTCGGCGCGCAGCCGGTCGAGGAGCGCGTAGTACCCGCGGGTGTGCTCGATCCACAGGCGGTCGCCGTCCTCGGCGTCGGGCCAGCCCGCCTCGGTGAAGGGCCGGTTCATGTCCCACTTGACGAAGTCGATGCCGTGCTCGCCCAGGAGCCGGTCCAGCCAGTCGTGGGCCCAGTCGCGCACGTCGGCGCGGGCGAGGTTGAGCACGAGCTGCTGGCGCGTCTCCGAACGGCGCCGGTGCGGACGGTGGTAGACCCAGTCGGGGTGCGAGCGGTACAGGTCGGAGTCGGGGTTGACCATCTCCGGCTCGACCCAGATGCCGAAGCCCAGGCCGAGGCCGTGGACGTGGTCGATGAGCGGGTCGAGCCCCTCGGGGAACCGGTCGGGGTTCGGGAACCAGTCGCCGAGGCCGGCGCGGTCGTCGACGCGGGCGCCGAACCAGCCGTCGTCCATGACGAACAGTTCGCAGCCGAGGGCGGCGGCGCGTTCGGCGAGCTTCATCTGCGAACCCGCCGAGACGTCGAAACCCGTGGCCTCCCAGGAGTTGTAGAGGACCGGCCGCACCTCGCCCGGATGGGCGAGCACATGGCCGCGCACGTAGTCGTGCCAGGCGGCGGCGCTCGCGGCGAACCCGCCGTCGGTGCACAGGCCCGCCGAGACCGGCGTCTCCAGGGTCGCTCCCGGGCCGAGCGCGAACTCGACCGGGTCGTGCCCGAAGCCGGTCGAGACCGAGACGCGGTCGTCGGTGCTGCGCTCGGCGGTCATGCGCCAGGTCCCGCTCCAGGCGAGCACCGTCGACCACACGCGGCCCGAGTACTCCCCCGCCGTGCCGTCGTCGAACGCCAGCCACGGGTTCGACTGGTGGCCGGTGATGCCGCGGCGGGAGCCGATCAGGGTCTCCCCGTATGGCAGGAGGGTCCGCGTCAACTGGAACTCGGCGCCCCACGATCCGTGGAGCTGGCTGACGCGGTACTCGTCCAGTCTCGGCAGGACCCACGTCGCGGAGTCGGCGCGGACGACCGAAACGGTTTCGTCTCCCCGGTTGCGCAGGGCCAGGCGGCGCTCGATCACGTCCGTGTCGGCGAACGTCCGGTACACGACCCGCACGTCGATCGGGTAGTGCCGATCCTCGAACGCCAGGGCCAGCTCGCCGTCCGCACGTTCGGCGCCGGTGTACCGGAGTTCGAGTTCGGCGGTGCCGTCGGCGAACCGGAGCCGGAGGCCGGTCTGCCCGAACCGGAAGGCGGCGGCCGGGTTGAGGTCGAGCCTCGCGTCGAGCCCGTCGAACACGGGGCGGGCCCGCGGGGCGTGGAGGTCCACGAGGTCGGACGCCTGGTCGGCTTCGAGCCGGGCGCCCCAGTGGAGGCCCATAAGGCGGTCCTCCTCGTCGAGCGCCACGACGTAGGCGGTGTTCGGGGTGTCCAGGAGCCAGATCCGGTCGTCGGCGTGCGGCATGTCGGGCCTTTCGGGTGGTGGCGGTGGAGGGCCGCGCGGCCGCGGCGTGCGGCGGCGCGACGGGTCCGGACTCGTCCGGTCCGTGTCCGAGGCGGTCCGGCCTCAGCGGCTTCGCGGCGGGGCGGAGGTCTCCCGGACTATGAGTTCGGGCTGGCGCCATGAGGGCCTCGGCGGCGCCTCGCCGTCGAGTTTGGACCGCAGCAGGTCGAAGGCGCCGCGGCCCAGGCCGCGGAAGTCGAGGCCGACGGTGGTGAGCGCGGGCACCTGGAACGCCGCGAAGGGGCAGTCGTCGAACCCGACGACGCTCAGGTCGTACGGGACGCGCCGGCCGGCGTCGTGGGCGGCGCGGATCACGCCCACGGCGAGATCGTCGTTCCCGCACAGGATCGCGGTGACCTCGGGGTCCTCCAGGAGGTCGGAGGCGGCGTGGTAGGCCGAGGCGATGCTCCAGTCGCACGCGGCGGGCACGGGCGCCGCGCGCCCGGTCGCCTGCAGCGCCTGCTCCCAGCCGAGCTGCCGCGGCGCCTTCGAGGGGATGGAGAGATAGTGGACGGTGCGGTGTCCCAGGTCGAGGAGGTGCCGCGTGGCCCTGGCGGCGACGGCCCTGTCATCGAGGGCCACGAGCCAGTCGGCGGTCTCGGTCTCGTCGGCGAGGTCGCCCCCGCCGGTGGCGACCGTGGTCGCCGGCTGCGTCGCGCGGAGCGCCCGCATCGCGCGGGTGGTGGTCGCGTCGTGCGCGATGACGATCGCGGGCGACCCCAGGTGCGGGATTCGGGCGAGCGCGTCGGCGTCGCCGCCCGTCCGGACCGGGTTCATGACCGAGACCGAGACGGTGAACCCGGCCGCCCGGGCGGCGTCCTCGATGCCGCTGAGGGTCTCGGAGGCGCCGTACAGGGAGGTGTCGGTGGTCAGCACCGTCACCTCCCTGGCGGCGCCGCCCGCGAGGGCGCGGGCGAGCCGGTTGGGGCGGAAGCCGAGCTCCTCGATCGCCGCGCGGACCTTGGCGCGGGTCGGCGCGGCCACCAGCGGAGAGTCGTTGATGACTCGGGAGACGGTCTGGTGCGACACGCCCGCGTGCCTGGCGACGTCGACGATGTTGACGCGTCGGGGCCTGTCCGTGCTCATGCGGCTCGCTTCCTGGGGTCGGGGGTGCTATTCGTTGGCGATGGCGACGACGGCGTCGGCCGCGGCCTGCGCGTCCTTGTCGCCCAACCAGACTTGATTGAACTCGTCGAGCGCGGCGGTGGAGAACGCGGCGTCGTCGAGCGAGAGCGGGTATTCGGTCGTCGTGCCCTCGGCGGCGGTCTGGAAACCGGAGACGTCGACGCCCTGCCCCGCCCAGTAGTCGGCGAACCGGCCGTTGAGCGAGGAGACGCCGGGCCAGACCGACCCGAGGTCGGCGGCGATGGCCTGGGCCTGTTCGGAACCGAGGAACTCGACGAACTCCCACGCCTCGTCGGGATGCTCGGTCCCGGCGTACACGGCGTTGGACAGGCCGTTGATGACGGTGCCGGAGCCGGCGGGGCCCGAGGGGTTGTCGGCGACCGCCCAGGTGCCGGGCTCGAGCCCGTCGCGGTAGACGCCGAGGGTCCACGAGCCGTCGAGGGCCGTCGCGGCGGCCCCGGCCGTGACCTGCTCCGAGGCGAGACTCCCGTTGGGCTGGTTGGTGACCTCGGCCGGAACGGCGACGCCCCAGCGGTTGTAGAGGTCGGCGGTGAACTGGATGGCCTCGACGCATTCGGGCGCGTCGACGGCGTAGTCGCCCCACGGTTCGTTCTGGAGCTCGCAGCCGTTCTGGACGGCGTAGTTCCACCAGTCGGTCTGGCCGGTGGAGGAGGCCATCGCGGCGCCGTACTGGACCACGTTCTCGGGGTCGAAGTCCGGCGAGAGGGCGTTCTCGCCGTTCGCGTCGACGGTGAGCTTCTGGAGGAACTCGACGTAGGTGCCCCCGTCGACGGGGTTCCATTCGAGGTCGTCGATTTCGGACGGGTCGATGCCGGCGGCTTCGAGCGCGTCGATGCGGTAGACCATCGCGATGGAGTCCCAGTCCTTGGGGAGGCCGTACTGGTCGCCCTCGAACTGCCAGGAGGCGTAGAGGTCCTCGGGGTAGGCGGCGGTGCCGAGCCCGGACTCCTCGATGCGGTCGGTGAGCGGCAGCAGGACGCCCGAGGAGGCGTAGGCGGGGAACCGGGAGACGTGGTTCCAGAACACGTCGGGCGCGGCCTCGCCGGCGAACTGGCTGTCCAGGCCCGGCCAGTACTCGTCCCAGGGCGTCTGCTCGAGCTCGATCCGGATGTCGGGGTGGTCCTCCCCGAAGGCGTCGATCATCGCCTCCAGGGCGGGGCGCTGCGGGTCGTCCCAGAAGGCGTATCTGAGGGTGACGGTGCCGTCGTCCTCGCCGCCGCAGGCGGCGAGCGCCAGCGGCGCGGCGAGTGCGAGCGCGGCCGCGGCTCGAAGTCGGGTCATGGGGACGTGTCCTTTCAGGAGGGGTTCACTTCAGGCCGCTCAAGGCGATCGAGCGGACGATGTGCCGTTGGAACGCCAGGAAGACGGCGACCAGCGGGAGGAGCGCCATCGCCGAGGCGGCGAGTACGAGGTGGTACTGCTGGTTGAACTGCCCCTGCATCTGGGCGATGCCGCGGGTGACGACGCGGGTGGCCTCGGAGTGGGTGATGATCAGGGGCCAGAGCAGGTTGTTCCAGGTGTTGACGAAGGCGACGATCGCGAGCGTGCCGAGGATGGGCCGCGACATGGGGACCACGATGCGCCACAGGACGGTGGCCGTGCCCGCGCCGTCGATGCGAGCGGCCTGCTCGATCGACTCGGGGATGGTCTTGAAGTACTGGCGCAGCAGGAACACGCTGTAGGGCATGAGGAACCCGAACACGAACGGCAGGATCAGCCCGACGTGGGTGTCCACGAGCCCGAGCTCGCGCACGATCACGAACGTGGGCACGAGGGTCACGATCTGGGGCACCATCATCGTCCCGATGTAGGCCCAGAACAGGGCGTCGCGGCCCGGGAAGCGCAGCCGGGCGAAGGCGTACGCGGCGAGGGTGGCGACGACGAGCTGGCAGGCGGTCACGGTGACGGCGACGATGAGGGAGTTCGCGGCGAACAGCGCGAAGTCGTAGCGGCTCCAGACCTCGGCGAAGTTCGACAGGATCGGGTTGCGCGGCGGCAGCCAGGGGTCGGAGGAGAGGACCTCGCGCCCCGACTTGAACGCGGCGCCCGCGGTGAGCAGGTAGGGGCCTGTGGACACGAGGGCGCCCGCGGCGAGCAGGGCGTAGAGGAGGATTCGTCTCATCCCGGCGCCTCCTAACTGAAGTCGTAGACGGTGCGCTTGCGGAACAGCAGGACCTGGAGCAGCGTGATCGCGGCGATGACCGCGAACAGGACCACGGCGAGCATGGAGCCGTAGCCGGCGCTGCGCTGCGTGAAGGACTCCAGGTAGATCTGGTAGTTCAGGGTGGCGGTCGATCCGGCGGGGCCGCCGGCGGTCATGACGTGGATGGTGTCGAAGACCTGGAACGATCCGATGACGCTGGTGACCAGGACGAACAGCATGGCGGGGCGCAGCAGCGGCAGGGTGATGGCGAAGAACCGGTGGGTCCGCGAGGCGCCGTCCACGTCGGCCGCCTCGTAGAGCTCGGCGGGGATCGCCTGGAGTCCGGCGAGGAAGAAGAGCATGGTGTAGCCGGTGTACTGCCAGACGTTGACCGAGGCGACGACGGGCATGGCCCAGGCGGTGTCGTTGAGCCAGGACGCGCCGTCGACGCCGAAGAGGTCGAGGAACCGGTTGAGGCCGCCGTTGACCGGATCGAAGACCCAGCGCCAGATGACGCCGAGCGCCACCGGCATGGCCATCCACGGCAGCACGTAGATGACACGGAAGACGTTGCGTCCCTTGATCTTCGAGTTCAGCACGAGCGCGAGCAGGAGCGCCAGGACGGTCTGGATCGGGATGTTGAGGAGCACGTAGTAGAACGTGTTGCCGATGGACTTGAGCGCACGCTCGTCCTCGGCGAGGTCGCGGTAGTTCCGCAGGCCCACGAACTCGGGGTCGGTGAGGAGGTTCCATTCGAAGAGGCTCAGCGCGAACACGGCGGCGATGGGCAGGACCAGGAACACCGCGAAACCGACGAGACTCGGTGCGAGCAGGGCGTACGCGGTCGCGGTGGAGCGGTCTCGGCGCGTCCGGCGAGCAGGGTCGACAACAGGATTGAGAGCGTTCACAGTCGATGAGGGGTACCTGGTCCCGAGTCGCGCCACCGAAGCCTCCCACCTGCACGAGTGATCTAAGAAGTGACAATCATGAATGTTAGGGCTCACAGGAGCACCCGTCAAGCGGTCCTTGACCAGACATCGATTGACATCTATTCTTCCGAGTACGGGTGCGCGAGCATCGCCTCGCGCCACCCGATTCCACAGGTCCGGGCGAACATGCGGGCAGCAATCGCACCGGGCACGTCGACCCCCCTGTTCAGAACATCGACGAACTTGGAGCTCCCATGTCAATGAGAACGCTAACAAAACGCGGGCGCACCGCGTTGCTGAGCACGCTCGCGCTCACCCTCACACTCGGATTCCAGATCCTGGCGCCCGGCACCGGCCAGGCGCAGACCTCCCTCCAGGTGAACCTCGCCGCCGACGTCGGCCCCTCCGAAGGGGTCGGACTCGGATTCCTCTACGGCGTGACCGGGGACGGCACCCAGCCCTCCGACGCGCTCCTGGAACCGCTGCGCATGAACGCCTTCCGCGCCGGCGGCCACATGACCCGCGGCTGGATCGAGGACGGCTACCAGTACGGCGACGCGACCCGGACCATCCTCGACTCGATCACCGACCAGGCCGAACGCTTCACCGCCGCACCCTACGAGGCGCAGTACCAGGCGATCCTCAGCGACATGTACGGTGCCTACGGCGGCCAGGGGGCCGGCACCCTCTACCCCTGCGACAACGGGGACTGCTCGAACTGGCGCACCTTCGTCCGCACGGTCGTCGCGGAGCTGCGCGACACCGGGCTCCCCATCGCCTACGACATCTGGAACGAGCCCGACATCTCGATCTTCTGGGAGCGGCCGGTCAACGGCACCCAGTACTTCCAGATGTGGGACAGCGCGGTCCAGGAGATCCGCGCCACCGACCCGGACGCCCTCATCGTCGGCCCCTCCTTCGCCTACACCCCCGACCGGCGCCCCGACCAGTGGAACACCTGGCTCCAGCACACCAGGGACGCCGGAACGCTGCCGGACTGGATCGCCAACCACACGCTCGGGAACATCGACGACCCGGTCGAGGTCGGCGACGACACCCTGGCGGCGCTCGCCGCCAACGGCATCCCCCCGCTCCCCCTCTCGGCGAACGAATACCAGCCGCAGAACATGCAGACGGCCAACGTCACCGCCTGGTACCTGGCGCGGTTCGCGCAGTCGGACTACGACAACGCCATGCGCGGCAACTGGATCTGCTGCCTGACGCCGAACCTCACGGGACTCCTCGTCCAGTCCGGCGGCACCTGGCAGCCGACGGGGAACTACTGGGTCATGCGCGCGTACGCCGACATGACCGGAACGCTCGTGCAGACCTCCGGACAGGTCGGCGGGACCGCGATCTCGGCGGCGAAGGACGCCGAGAACGAGCGCGCGGTCGCGGTGATCGGCAACATCAACGGCTACACCGGCTCCGCGAACGTCGACGTCACCGGCCTGTCGTCCGTGCCGTGGCTGACCGGCGGCGGCAGCGTGCACGTCACCGTCCAGCGCATCCCCGAACAGGCGCCGCTCGGCTCGCCGCAGGTGGTCTACAGCCAGGACGTGAGCGCCTCCGGCGGCTCGGTCTCGGTGCCGCTGAACTTCCAGAACTCCGGCGACGCCTTCGCGGTCTACCTGACTCCCGCGGACGGCACCGGCACCGACGCCGGCCAGGTCCGCGGCGTCGCCTCCGGGCGCTGCCTCGACGTGCCCGACAGCACCACCACCGCGGGCACACAGGTGCAGATCTGGGACTGCAACGCCGCGTCCAACCAGGAGTGGACCTACACGGGCGGCCAGCTCAGCGTCTACAGCGGCGGCACGCGCCGCTGCCTCGACGCCTACGAGAACCAGACCACCCCGGGCACGCAGGCGATCATCTGGCCCTGCCACGGCGGATCGAACCAGCAGTGGACCCTCGGCGGCGACGGCACCGTCAGGTCGGTCCAGTCAGGGCTGTGCCTCGACGTGTCCGGAGCGGCGACGGCGAACGGCTCCAAGGCGATCCTGTGGACCTGCCACGGCGGATCGAACCAGCGCTGGACGGTGGGGTGACTTGGACAGCGGGGCCCCGTGCGCCGAGAGGGCGCACGGGGCCCGGTTCTCCGATCGAACACCGTTGCACCGCCAGGGGCCGCGTTGATGCACCGGTCATGCGTTAGCGATGCGAAGCGTCAATACGATCATGGTCGGAGGCGACGGTGAACCCGCTCCGTGCCGACTCGTCGGCCCGGCGGGCTCTCGGCCGCCGCACACCGTTCCACCTCGACCAGATGGGAGGCGACATGGTCCTCGCCCTTCAGGCGCTCGACCCGATCGACCTCGAAGGCCCGATCGCCACGGCCTTCAGCAGCCGATCCTGCGTCGCGATCAGCTGCCACAAGTAGTTTCCCGATCCAGAAAGGACCGAGCAATGGTTCTCGCCCTCCAGTCCCTCGA
>NZ_STGX01000005.1:182581-197753 GCF_004912155.1 Glycomyces paridis
CCGCTCCTGCGTGGCGATCAGCTGCGTGAAGTAACGGCCGGCGGCGGGGATCGAACCGAGAGGTCCGGTCGCCGCTGCCGAGTCGTCGGCGCCGCACGCGCCGCGACCGCGAATCCGGAGACGCGATGGCACAGCTCGATCCGCGGCTGCTGGCGCTCTACGCGCACGGGCCGGGGCCCTGGTTCGCCGACCACGCCGAACGGCCGATCGACCCGGAGTTCCTGATCGTCGCGAGGCGCCATCTGGGGGCCGGCGCCCGCTTCCGGCGCATGGGCGGCTGGGTCTGCGTCGACCTGCGCGACGAGCAGATCGAGCAGGGCTGGAAGATCCACGTCTCCGCCACGAACACCGATGCGGCCGAGGTGCTGGAGCGCACCGTGCAGGTCCTGGCGCCCATGGGCGTCGACTTCAAGTTCCAGGCCGACGCCGCGTGGCTGTCGACGACGAACGGCCGGTCCACGCCCAGGGGCAACGGCTGCAAGTTCATCACCGCGTTCCCGCTGTCGGAGGAGGAGTGCCGGGAGGCCCTTGAGCGGCTCCACTCGCGACTGGACGGATTCGAGGGCCCCAGAATCCTCTCGGACCGCCGGTTCCGCGACAGCCGGGTCGTGCACTACCGGTACGGCGGGCACCGCTCGATCGCCCGGCTCGACCCGAGCGGCGGTTCCCACATGATGATGCGCGACCCGCGCAGCGGCGAACTGGTCGCCGACGAGCGCCCGCCCTACTGGTCCCAGCCCGACTGGATCGACGGCGACCCCTTCGCCGACGAGGCCCCCGAGGAGTTCGCCGACTTCGTCCTCGGCGGTCGCTTCCGCGTCGAGGCCGCGCTCCGGTTCACCAACGGCGGCGGGGTGTACATCGGCACCGACCTCGAATCCGGGCGCAAGGTCCTCATCAAGGAGGCGCGACCGGGCACCGACACCGTCCCCGGATCGGACGTAGACTCGATCGGGCTGCGCCGCAACGAATACGAGTTCCTCGACCGCGTGCGGGACGCGGAGGTCGCGGTCGAGCCGATCGCCTTCTTCCTCCAGGAGGACCACGCGTTCCTCGTGACCGAGTACCTGGAGCGCGCCGTGCACCTCCAGGGCTTCGTCAGCGGCTCGCAGCCGCCGGAGTCCCGCGCGACGGCCGCGGAGACCGCCTCGTTCATCGAGGTCCTGCTCGAAGTCTGGCGGCGGGTCGCGGGCCACCTCGAACTGCTCCACGACCGCGGCGTCGTCCACGGCGACGTGAGTGCGACGAACGTCATGCTCGTGCTCGACGAGGACGGGGCGGTCCGGGACGTCAGGCTCATCGACTTCGAAGCCGCCTCGCCCCCCGACCGGCACGACGTCCCCTGCGTCGTCACCCCCGGGTTCTCGCCCCCGAACCTGCGCGAGGACCGGGTGCCGCGGTTCGCGAACGACGTCTTCGCCTTCGGCGCCGTCGTCCTCTCCTGCCTCTCGATCGCCACCGAACCGGCCGTCCAGGACAGGGACCGGATGATCGGCCTGCTCCGCGGCCTCGGCGCCGACATGCCGCTCCCCGAAGGTCTCACCGACCTCATCGGAGACATGACCGAGGCCGACCCGCGGCGGCGCCCCACCGCGGCGGAGGTCCGCGTCGCACTGGAGCGGATGCGGGTGCGCCGCCCCGCGCGGGCGGCGGCCCCGCGCACCGCCGAACGCGAGCGGATCGACCTCGCGCGCGTGGTCTCGGGCATCACCGCGGCCGCCACCCCCGGCAGCGACGCGCGCTGCTTCCCCGCCGACCCGATCCTCTTCCACACCAACCCGTTCTCGATCGCGTACGGCGCCGCCGGAGTGCTCAGAGCACTCGCCTACCTCGGCGAGGAGGCGCCCCCGGGAACCCTCTCGTGGCTGCTGGAACGCGGCATCGACCCCGACCGGTGCCCCCCGGGCCTGTACACGGGCATCGCCGGCATCGCCTGGGCCTGCCTCGACCTCGGCCTGGACGAGTACGCCCGCGACCTCATGGACCTGGCGAACCGGCACCCCCTCGTCGGCGCGTCGAGCGACGTGTTCGCCGGCGACGCCGGCATCGTCCTCGCCGACCTGCACTTCTGGGACCGGACCTCGGACGAGGCGTACCTGGAGGCCGCGGTCAAGGCCGCGGTCGGCCTCCAGGAGGCGCCCGCCTCCGACCTGCTGGGCTTCGCGCACGGCGCCGGCGGCTCGGCCCTCGCGCTGCTCTACGCGGGGGAGGCCGCGGCGGACGACGGCCTCTCGGCGGCGGGCCTGGCGCAAATGCTCGACTGCATCGGCCACGCCCGCGCCGTCCCCGGCGGCTTCCGCAGCATGCCGGAGTCCCGCCTGCCCAGACGCGTCGAGATCCTCAGCCCCTACTGGTCCGGCGGCTCCGCCGGCGTCGGCGCCGCCGCACTCCGGTTCGCGACCCGCCGCCCCGAGGAGGCGCTGCTCGCCTTCGTCGACGACGCGATCGCCGACTCGACGCGCAAGTACACCTTCATGCCCGGACACGCCACCGGCCTCGCCGGCCTCGGCGACTTCCTCCTGGACGCGTACCGGTACACCGGGAGGACCGACGCGCTCGAAGGCGCGCGCACCGTCGCCGACGGCATCGCCCTCTTCGCGAGAACCGAAGGGCCGCACGTGCTCTTCCCCGGCTCGCAGCTCCTGCGGCACTCCACCGACTTCAGCACCGGCGCCGCCGGCGTCGCGATGTTCCTCCACCGGCTCGAATCGATCGAGACCGCCGCCGACCCCGGGCCGGTCCAGATGCTCCCGCGGCTCCTGGCTCCCCCGGCCGTCGCGCAGGGCCCCGACGGCGCCGAGGCGCCCGCCTAGAGAACGGATTCCCTTGTCACCTCAACGGTTCCCCGGAGCGGCGAGCATCTGGACGCTGATCCGGCTCCTCCCCCGGGTCTCCCGTCGCCGCACCGCGGCCCTCGCCGCCTCGACCGTGCTCGTCGCGACGCTGCCCCTCGCCGCGGCGATCGCCAGCGGCCTGCTCATCGGCCAGGTGCCCGCCGCCGCGGCGGCGGGCCCGGGCTCCCCGGAGTCGCGGCAGGCCTACCTGCTCCTCGCGGCCGCGGCCTTCGCGTTCGTGGCCGCGGGCCTGGCGGGCCACGCTCACGGCGCCGTCGCCCGCAACCTCGGCCGAGAGCTCGAACTCCTCCTCCAGGACCGCCTGGCCCGGGCCGTCGCCCGCCCCACGGGGATCGGGCACCTCGAGGACGAAGAGGTGCTCGCGCTCCTGCGCATCGCCCGCCAACTGGGCATGGACTGGATCAGACCCGCGAACGCCGTCCACGGCGTCGCCGCGATCGCACCGCAGTTCATCGGCGCCGCCGGGGCGGCGATCGTCCTGGCCGCCTTCAACGTCTGGATCGGACTGGCCTGGCTCCTCGCCTGGCCCGCGGTGTTCGTCGGCATGCAGATCGAGTTCGGCCGCATCGGCCGCATGGTCTACACCTCCTCCGGCGAGATGCGCGAGACCGAGTACCTGCGAAGCCTCGCGATGGACGCCGAACCGGCCAAGGAGATCCGGGTGTGGGGCCTCCTCGACTGGCTCCTGGACCGCTACGACCGGCGGTGGTCCGAACGCATGGGCGCCCACCGGCGCGGCGAGCAGGTCCGGCCGCTCACCGTCCTGGTCGTCATCGGCGCGCTGCTGGCGCTCACCGCCGCCACGACCCTGACGCTGGTGGACGCGGGACTGTCCGGCGCCGTCGGATTCGGCGCGATCGGCGTCTACGCCATGGCCCTCCACGCGCTCTTCAACTTCTCGGCCTTCGACGAGGACGCCGCCTTGACCTCGTACGGAGCGCTCCCCGTGCCGAAGATCCTCGATCTCGAACGGCGCCTCGCCTCCCAGCGGCGGGCGACGGGAGCCGAACTGGCTCCGGAGGCCCCGCAGCGGTCCATCCGGTTCGAGCGGATCGGATTCACCTACCCCGACGCGCGGCAACCGGTCTTCGACGGCCTCGACCTGGAGATCGAGGTCGGACGCTCCCTGGCCGTGGTGGGCGACAACGGCGCCGGCAAGACCAGCCTCGTGAAACTGCTCGCCGGCCTGTACGAACCCGACGCGGGACGCGTCCTCGTCGACGGCGCCGACCTCGCCGGGATCGACCCCGCCGACTGGCGCACCCGGCTGTCGGCGCTGTTCCAGGACTTCACGCGCTACCAGTTGACCGTCCGTGAGAACATCACGCTCGGCGCGCCGCACCTGGCCGCCGAGACCGACCTGGTCTGGAAGGCCTGCGAGCCGATGGGCATCAGGGCGCTGGTGGAGTCCCTCCCCGACGGCCTCGACACCGTCCTCTCCGGACAGGTCCAGGGCGGCACCGACCTCTCGGGCGGTCAGTGGCAGCGCATCGCGCTGGCGCGGGCCCTGTTCGCCGTCGAAGCCGGAGCGAAGGTGCTGATCCTCGACGAGCCCGCCGCCGCACTGGACGTGCGCGCCGAGGCCGAGCTGTACGAGCAGTTCCTCGACATCACCGCGGGCCTGACCACGATCGTGATCTCCCACCGGTACTCCACCGTCCGCCGCGCCGACCGGATCGTCGTCCTCGACGGCGGGACCGTGGTCGAGGACGGCGACCACGAGCGGCTGATGGCCCTCGGCGGCCGCTACGCCCGCGCGTTCACCCTGCAAGCCGATCGACTCGCGCGATAGGAGCGACCAGATGCTCGACAACCTCGCGGGCGGCCTCCGCGGCTACCGGGACGCACTCGCGCTCGGCTACCGGGCCAACCCTAAAGGCGTGATCGCCAACCTCGCGCTCGCCTCGGCGCAGGCGGCGGTCGTGCCGCTGGTGCTCTACGGCGTCAAGGGCCTCATCGACGGCCTCCAACACGGACAGGCCGAGACCGCCTACTGGTCGGCGGCGGCGATCGGCGTCGGCGCGGCCGCCCTGTGGGCGATCACGTTCGGGCTCATCAAGTTCTCCTTCGCGGTGGCCTTCGACGCCAACCGCGCCGCCGACCGCGAGCTCATGGACCTCATGGGGCGACCGCCCGGGCTCGACCACCACGAGCGGCCCGCTTACCTCGACCAGGTCCAGCGCATCCGCGAGGAGCGGGGCATGCTGGCCATGGCCGTCTCCTGGACCGGATCGTGGATCCAGGCGGTCGGCACCATCGGCATCGGCGGGTGGCTGCTGTACCGGGTCCACCCGCTGCTGCTGCTCTTCCCGCTGGTCTCCGTGGCGGCCGTGGTCGCGGCCAAGCGCGCCGCGGACCTCCAGATCCGGTCGTACGAGCGCACCAGCGCCGCCGAGCGGCTCCGCCGCCACCTGTTCGAGGTCGCCACCGGCGCGCAGTCGGGCACGGAGCTGCGGGTCTTCGGCAGCGCCGACGCGATCGGCGACCGCCACCTCGCGGTGGGCAGGACCGTGGTCGACGAACGCAACCGCGGCCAGCGCCGGTCGGCGTGGATGCTGGGCACCGAGAGCCTCATCGGCGCGGTGGGCATGGTGGCCGGCGTCGGGCTGGTCCTCCACCTCGCCGTCCGGGGCCGGGCGAGCGCCGGCGACGTGGTGCTCCTGATCGGACTGGTGGGCATGGTCGCCGGCCAGATCCGGGGCATCGCGGGCCAGACCTCGCAGCTCGTGCAGGTCGGCCGGCTCGGCAGGCGGCTCGCCTGGCTGCGCGGCTACGCCGCCGAGAGCGGCGGCCCGGCCGATCCGGCGCCGGTCCCCGAGCGCCTCGGCGAGGGGATCACGGTCGAGGACGTCTCGTTCGCATACCCCGAGGCCGAGCGGCCGTCGCTGGACGGCGTGTCGCTGCGCCTGCCGGCGGGCAAGGTGGTCGCGCTGGTGGGAGAGAACGGCGCGGGCAAGACCACGCTCGTCAAGCTCCTGTCGGGCTTCTATCGCCCGACTTCGGGTGCGATCCGGGTCGACGGCGCCCCGCTGGCCGGTTTCGAGGTCGACGCCTGGCGCGGGCGCATCGGCGCGACGTTCCAGGACTTCACGCGGTTCGAGTTCCGCGCCCGCGAGTCCGTGGGCGTGGGCGATCTGCGGGCGCGGTTCGAGGACGGGCGCATCGGCGACGCGATGCGGCGAGCGGGGGCGGAGGGGCTGCTCGACGAGCTGCCCGAGGGGCTCGACACGCGGCTGGGCGGGAGTTGGGAGGGGGGTACCGACCTGTCCGGCGGCCAGTGGCAGAAGCTGGCGATCGGCCGCGGGCGCATGAGGGAGGACCCGCTGCTGGTGGTGTTCGACGAGCCCAGTGCCGCACTCGATCCGCAGACCGAGCACGCGCTGTTCGAGCGGTTCGCCGAGGAGGTCAGGGCCGGGCGGCGGCGCGGTACGGTCGCGGTCCTGGTGTCCCACCGATTCTCGACGGTCTCGATCGCCGACCTGATCGTCGTCTTGAAGGACGGCAGGGTGGCCGAGTCGGGCACCCACGCCGAGCTCATGGCCGAGGGCGGCACGTACGCGGAGCTGTACGGGCTCCAGTCGGCGGCCTACCGCTGACGTCGCGGCCCGGCGGTCCGGGCGGCGAGGAGGTCGACCCGTCCTTCGAGTACCAGGCGGAGGCACTCCCCGCGGCGCGGTTTGCCGCTGGCGGTGACGGGGATGCGGCCTTCGCGGACGATCAGGACGCGTTCGGCGCGCACGCCGGTGGCCTTCGCGGTGGCTCTCGCGAGGTCGTTCGCGGCGGTTTCGGCGGCCGTCTCGTCGGCGCACTCGGCGACGATCCACAGTTCCTCGCCGGCGGGGCCCGCCGCGGCGAGCGCGACGGTGCGCCCCTGTCCGGCGGCGCCGGCGACGGCGTGTTCGATCGCGGCGAGCGAGTGTCCCACGCCCCGGATCTTGACGAGGTCGCGGCGCCGTCCGACGACCCAGAGGACGCCGTCCTCGATGACGCCGAGGTCGCCGGTCCGCAGCGGCCCGGTGCGTTCTGGTTCGTCCGCGATCGCCGCCACCTGCGGTCCGCGGACGGTGATCTCGCCGATGCGCCCCGGTTCGAGGGCTCGTCCGGTCTCGGGTTCGACGACGGCGATCTCGGTGTCGGCCACGGGTGTTCCCGCGGCGGCCACCGCCGCGCCGCGCCAGGCGGCCGCGGCGGGACGGGGCGGAGGGGTCGCGCCCTCGCGGGCGGCGGTGACGAACAGGGTCGCCTCGGTCAGCCCGTAGGAGGGTCGGAGCGCGGTCGGTCGCAGGCCGGCGGCGGCGAACCTCGCGGTGAAGCGCTCCAGGACGTCCGCCCATAGCGGACCGGCCGCGGTGCGGGCCACGCGCAGGGAGGAGAGGTCGAGTCCGGCGATGCGGGGATCGGGTATGCGGTCGAGGCAGTGCGAGAATCCGAACACCGGTGCCGAGGTGTACGTGGCGCGGTACCGGTCGAGGGCTTCGAGCCAGAGGGCGGGGTCGGCGGCGAACGCGTCCGGGGCGAGGAGCGTGGAGGTGGCGCCGAGGCGCAGGGGCAGCAGCAGGCCGTTCATCAGTCCCATGCTGTGGTGCAGGGGCGTCCATGAGACGAAGCGGTCGGATTCGCAGAGTCCGTAGGCGTCTGCGGCCTGGGTGTACGCGGCCTCGAGGTTGTCGCCGGTCGTCAGGACCGTCTTCGGCTCGCCCGTGGTGCCCGAGGTGCGCTGGAGCGCGACGACGCCCTTCGGCAGCGGCCGTTCGGCGGCGGGCGGGTCGCGTCGCCGCAGGAGGGTCAGCGCGGGGCCGATCTCGCCTTCGGGTGTCCAATGCTCGGAGGTCGCGGTGTCGGCGATGAGGTGGACCGGTCGGTCGTCCGGGTCCCTCGGGTCCAGCGGCATGAAGGGGACGGCGGCGGCGATGCTCCCGAGGGCGGCGACGGCGAAGGCGAGCGGGGAGGCGCAGGCGACGCCGATCGGGCCGGGCGGGTCGAGCTCGCGGATCTGCGCGGCGGCGTGTTCGATCGACGTGGCCAGGCCCGCGTAGTCGAGCGACTCGGGTTCGCGGGCCGGGCCGCCCAGGTCCCTGAGCGCCGTCGTGCCGGGGTGGGAGGCGGCCCGCGCAGCGATCCGGCCGATCAGATCGGATGCCCTTGCGCCTCTTGCGGGTTCGTGCGGCGGGCCCGCGTAATCGGGCATCCGCGTCGAGGCGCTCGTCGATGGAGGCCGCGACCTCGGCGAGGTCCGATGCGTCGAGGAGACGGTCGACGGGGATCTCGACGCCCCATTCGTCCTCGATGGCGGCCATCAGTTCGATGACGGCGAGCGAGTCGCCGCCGATGTCGTAGAAGTTCTCGCTCGGCGCCACCGCGTCGAGCTGGAGGATCTCACGGCATTGGGCGCACAGCCAGTCCAGTGTCGCGGCGAGGGTTTCAGGCTCGGTCATTCGCGCTCGTCTCCTCGGTGGTGAGCCGCCACAGCAGGTGGCGGGCGACGGTGCCCTTGCGGGTCCTGGGCAGTTCGTCGAGGACGTACAGCCTTCGCGGGACGTACTGCGGTCGGAGCCGGGGCAGCAGGTACCGGAGCAGGCGGTCCTCGTCGAGCGGCCGGTCGGCGACGATCGCGACGGCGATCTCCTCCCCGACCCTGTTGTCGGGGACGGGGAACACCGCGGCCTCCCGGATCGGGCCGTACTGCGTCAGGACCGTTTCGACGGCGGCGATCGGCACCATGGCCAGGCCCCGGGCTATCGTCGAGCGCCACCGGTCCAGCAGGTGCAGGCGGCCGTCCCGGTCGACGTAGCCGCGGTCCCCGGTGCGGATCCAGTCGCCGGTGATGGCTTTGCGCTCGTCGCTCTCTTGTCCGACGTAGCGGCGGGGCGGGCGGGCCGGTCGCAGGCAGATGTCTCCGATCTCGTCGGCGGGCAGTTCGCTCCCGTCCTCCCCTTCGATCCGGACCGTGGTGCCGGAGGTCGGGGAGCCGATCGAGTCGGGGCGATCGGCGTTGTAGACGGTCATCGTCCCTTCGGGCCAGGACTCGGTCTGCGTGTAGAGGTTGACGACCTTCGCGCGGGGGGCGATCGACCTGAGCCGGACGATCGCGTCCGGGGTCGGCGGGCTGCCCGAGATGAACACGGTGCGGAGGTTCTCGAGCGTCTCGTGCTCGCCGGGCCGCTCGTCGCCGGTGAACCGGGTCGCCCAGGTGCCGTACAGCGAGGCGGCCCGGACCCGGTGCCGCGCGGCCAGCGCGATGAAGTCGGCGGGGTTGAAGTAGGGGTGCCAGACGATCGACCAGGCACGGCACAGGGTGTCGACGAGGATGCCGAGGGCGTCGCGGACGGAGAGCGAGCACAGGAGGCTCACTTCGCGTCGGGGTTCCCAGACCCGCTTGCCCCACAGCAGGTTCTCGTTGCCGCAGGCCACCCATTTCGGGTCGCCGGTGGTGCCGGAGGTGTGGAGGATGAGGGCGGTGTCGTCCGGCAGGGGCGCGGGGGCCGTCGCGACCTCCTCGACGCGCAGCGGGCGCCCGTTCCGGTCCGGCTGCGCTTCGACGCCTTCGATGACGTGGGTGGCTCCCACCGTCGCGATGCCGCGGGCGAGGGTGTTCGCGTCCAGCCCGGTCGCCATCATCGGCACGGCGCCGCTCAGCACGGTGCTCGCCCAGGCGACGGCCGCGTCGCCGAGGCTGTCGTCGGGCATGGCCGCGGCCACCACCGCGCCGGGTCCGACGCCGTTCTCGCGCAGTTGCGCGGCGCCGGCTTCGGCTCGGGTCCACCACCGGCCGAAGGAGAGCGTGGTCCCGTCGCATTCGGTGATCGCGGTCCGGTCGGGGCAGTCGGCAGCCCTGGTGCGCAGCAGGTCGGCGATCGTCGCGGGCGGGTTCACGCGGCCTCCGCCTGCCGGTAGGCGAGGGACGCCCAGGCGGGGGTGAGGCTTTCGCCCGCCGGGGACGCGGCGACGGTCCAGGGGACGGGGTTGTCCGCCAGGTGCGGGCGCCCCGCGGCGCACCAGTCGCCGAATCGGTCCCGGAGCCGGGCGATGCCCGTGGCGGTGCCGCGCAGTTCGCGGCCGGCTACGCGGAGCCGGGCCCAGTCCTGCCCGTCGCCGACGTCGAGCCGCATCACCTCTGGTCCGGGCTCGAGCCGGAGGAGGGCCGGCACGCCTTGGTTGATCAGCCAGCCCCAGAAGTCGACGACGCGGCCGCCCGGCCCGTCGGGCCAGGGCTCGGTCAGCGTCGATTCGGCTTCCGTCGCGGTGCTGACGGCGAGTTCCGCGTGATCGCCCAGTGCGGGCGCGGCGCGCTGCGCGACGATCTTCACCGGGGCGACGCTCAAGGCGGTATCGGTCCGTTCGATCTCGACGGTCAATTGCAGGTCGGGCCGGTCCAGGGTGCACAGCATGCGGCCTCCGGGCCGGAGCGCGTCGCACAGGCGCATCGGGACGCGGGCGAGGGCCGGCCAGACGACCACGCGGTCGAAGTCGGCCGGTCGGGGTTCGTACGCGAGGCCGTCGGCGGTCACGTGGCGCAGGTTCGCCCGGTCGGGGCGCGGGGCCGTCGCGGGCTTGTACGCGACCGTCTCCAGGTGCCCGCGGTCGCCGACGGCGGTGTGGATCAGGGCGCCGGTGTAACCGGAGCCGGTGCCGATCTCGAGCACCCGCATCCCCGGTCGCGGGTCGAGGAGGTCGATCATCTCGATCCTGACCGAGCGCTCCGGGGGGACCTGGCCGGTGGCCGGGTCGAGGCCGGAGCCGCCGAAGTCGCAGACGTGGACCGCCTCGACCGCCTGCACGGTGCGGGCCCTCACCATCGAACCCGACGCGTGCAGCGCGGCCACGTAGCGTTCTTGAACGCAGTGGTCGTGCATCGTCGTCCGCTTCCCTCCTGGGGTTGTTCGCGTGACGAGCGTATGGAGGGAGCGCATGAGGAACGCATGAGCGGCGCATGACCGCTTCGGTCCCCGAATCGTTCACGGGCCCTTCAGCATCGGCTCGCCGCGGCGTGGACGACCGACCGCACGCGGTTCGCGTCCCGGTTGAGCGCGGCATGGTGGAGGGACGCGATCGACGCGGGTACGCCGACCCCGAGTTCGTCGAAGTAGCTCGTGCAGCGGTTGATCGATGCAAGCGCTCCCTCGAGGTCGCCGACGAGGAACTGGGCGGCCGCGTGGAGGAGCCGGAGCCGTTCCCGGTGCGGCGCCGCGGTCACCGCGATGGTGAGGTCGGGCAGTCGGGCCGTGATCTCGGCACCCTCCAGCAGCACGGACGCGAACAGCGTCTCCAGCATCGACTCGTGCTGCACGACCAGGGCGGTCTCGTGCATGGCGACCATCGCGGTCGGGGGGAGGTCCGCGCCGAAGCCGCCGGCCCACAGCGCCTCGGCCTGGAGGCAGTACCGGGAGGCCGCCTGCCAGTCGTCGGCCCTGAGCCGGCGGTGCGCCTGCCGGCAGAGGCGTTCGAACTCGATCACGTCGACCCGGCCCGGGTCGATCCCGAGCCGGTACCCGCCGCCTCCGCCGCCGCGCGCGCCCCGCTGCGTGGTGAGTCCGGCAGCCATGCCGGGCGAGACGGTCTCGAGATCGGCGCGCAGCCCGGCCACGGCCGACCGGAGGTTGGGCATCGCGGACGTCGGCGGGTCGGCCCAGCACCAGTCCTTCAGGGCGTCGAACGTGACGAGCTTGTCGGCGTTGAACGACAACGCCGCGAGGACGCCCCTCCGGATGTGGTGGGCGGGGATGATCGTCATGCGCTCGTTGCTGATCGCTACGGTTCCGAGCAGGCGGATGCGGGTGGTCACGAGGGGTCTCCTTGCACGGGGGGTGGCTCAGGGGGTTCGAGCGGTGGTCAGCGCAGCGTCATCCGCCCCGCGATCGCGGACATGGAGCCGGGGCCGAGGAAGTCGCCGGGGTCCACGCCCGCGTAGCCGCCCTCGCGCAGCAGTTCCATCACCCCCGCGATCGCCAGGTAGCGGCCCCCAAGTGCGCCATAGGACTCGGTCGGGCACACCTCGGTCGGCCCGTGGCATTCGACGAACGCCCGCGTCAGGACCTCGAAGCGCTCGTCCGTGACGACCCGTGAGGCGTACTCGTCGGCGGGTGCGAACCGGTCGGCCGCGGGGAGCGCGCGCCAGGCGGACTCTTGGTGCCGGGACTGCGGCGGTTCGGACGTCTGGACGTAGAGCGAGGGGGCTTTCACCAGGGGATCGTGTGAGGACTCGACACTGAGCCGCTCGTGGACCGCGACGAGGTCGGACCCGGCGCCCGCGACGTAGGCGACCGGCGCACCGGCGTCCATGAAGACCGCGGCGGCCGCGACCCCATCGCAGCGTTCGATGTTCGCCTCGATGCGGTCCGCGGAGAACCGCGAACCGCCCGACTCGAGCATCCGCGCCCCGGGTATGCCTCCCCAGGCTCCACCGCCGCTCCCCGGGCGGTGGACGGGCGCGTCCGGCCCGTCCGCGGCCCGTTGGATGAAGTCGACCACCTGGTGCAGCATCGCGAACGCATCGGTCTCGGACAGGACCGCCGCGTCGGAGTTCACGTTCATGCTCGTGGTGTTGGGCAGCGGGACGATGTTGAACCAGAGGTGATCGGTGCGGCGCTCCTCCGTCGTCGCGTGCGTGTGCCGCCCGTCGGGCAGGGTGATCCCGGCGTCGCGCAGATAGTCGAGGTACTCGATCAGGACGGGCTTGGCGAGCACCGACCCGGTGAGCTCATCGGACCTGGCGTCCTCCATCACGCCGGCCCCGAAGTCGCGGTTCGCGTGGAGGTACGCGTTCGCGAGGGCGCTGTGGGTCCGCTTGAGGACGGTGCGGTAGGTGTCGTCGGGGGCGCGCTCGAATCCGCAGTCCACCGTAGACGCCACCCGTCCCACGAAGTCGCGGACGCTGCGCCTCCACCGGTTCGCCACTGCGGTCGAGAACACGAACCGGGGCGTCCGCGTCCACTCGCTCACGACTTCGCAGATCCCCGCGTGGAAGAGGGACGGCACCGTGATCCGGCACTGATCTGCGGCCGACTCCGCCGCCTTCATGACCGCACCGTCCAGCAGCGTCGCCGACCGCGTCGTCCCCGAGCCGTACCTCCAGTGCAGCGCCGGAAGGAAGTTCCGAGGCGCCTCCCGCCGCAGCTCCCGAGCACGGCGCATCCCCCGCTCCGCACGCGCTTCGGCACCGGGGTTCCCGCCCCGCTCCGATGCGGCGAGGTCGATCGGCTGCATCCCGGCCGACGCCGGCAGGGTCCCATCGGCCAGGTACGCCTCCACCTCGCCCGCCACCCTCGCCATCGAGGCCCCGTCGAGGTCGATCAGGTTGGCCACCATCCAGGCCGAGCCCACGACGCCGCCCTCGACCTCCGCCTGGCAGCGGAAGCCGGGCCGCTCGAAGATACTCACCGCCTCGACGGCGGCGAGCGGGCCGATCGCGACCTCGGGCCGGTACGCGGCCAGCACCCGCTGCATCGGCTCCCCGCTCCCGGGCCGCGTATAGAACGTCCGCAGCGCCTCGTGCCGCTCGGCACTCGCCGCGAGCGCGTCCTCGAGGTCCGCGATCGACGTCCGCTCCGGCACCCTCAGCGGCAGCACGGCTCTCGGCTCCGAACCCCAGTCCTCCATGAAGTACGGATCGTTGTAGAACCAGAACATGTGCTGCGCCCACGTGAGCGGGCCGGTGCGGACGACCTCCACGGTCACGTTTCCTTCCGAAAATTTCGAGGATTTTTCAGTAACTTTCGTATACTAGGAACCGGCGAATGCGAAGTCAACACGTATCGAACGGAAGGCCGGAATCCGAACACGAGCCGGATCTCGGGGCCGCCGCCGAAGCGGCGAAGCGCGCGGTCGTGCGAGCGCCGAATCCGGGCCGGCACCGTTCCGTCGCGCCTCCAGTAGGGTTGCCGCTCAGAGGACGTCCCATCAGGAGGCAGTGGTGCGCGCATTCGGTTCGGACACCCGGCTGCCGACGGTCGCGATGGTCCTCGACCTGCTCCGCGAGCGCGACCGGGTCAGCCGGATCGAGCTGGCTCAGGCGACCGGGCTCACCCGGGCCACCATGACCAACGCCGTGCGCAAGCTCATCGATCTGGGTTTCGTCCAGGAGGCGGGGACGGCGCGGTCCCATCGGGGCACGCCGCGGCGCCTCCTCGAACTCCGGTCCGACGCCTGCCGCATGGTCGGCGTCCAGTTCGACCGGTACTCGGCCGTCGCCGTGGTCGTCGACCTGGCGGGCCGCATCGTCGCGCGAGGCGCGATGCCGGCGCCGGGAGACCGCGGGCCCGACGCGGTCCTCCCGGAGTTCGCGGCGAACGTCCGCGACCTGCTGGAGTCGGCGGGCCTCGCCCCCGCCGACGTCCTCGGCATCGGCCTCGCCACGTACGGCCCGCAGGACCGCGAGGCGGGCGCCCTGCTCACCCCGCAGCCGACCGCGGCCTGGCAGGGATACCCGTTGGCCGCGGGGCTGTCGGAGCTGACGGGTCTGCCCGTGGCAATCGAGAACGACGCCACCGCCGCCGGCATCGGGATGCAGGCCCTGGGCGGCTCGCCGTCGAACTTCGCCCTCGTCTTCATGGGCGGCGGGATCGGCGCCGGGCTCATCATCGACGGCCTCCCCTACCGCGGGGCGACCGCGAACGGCCTGGAACTGGGCCACATCTCCGTCGACATGGACGGGCCCCGGTGCGACTGCGGCAACCGGGGCTGCGTCGACGCCGTCGCCGGTGCGGTCGCGATAGCCGCTCGGGCACACCGCGATCCGGATCTGGTGTCCCGCTTGGGACTGGGCGGCGATCCACTCGCCGACTTCCGGACCGTCGCCGCCGCGGCGGCGTCCGGCGACGCGGCGGCGTCCGCGCTGATCGCGGTCTCGGCCAGGGCGCTGGCGGTGGCCACGGTGAGTCTGGTGAACCTGCTCGACGTCGGCCGGATCGTCCTGGCCGGGAACGCGTTCGCCGACATCGGGCCGGTCTACCGCCGGGTCTTGCAGGAGGAGGTGGACCGGGCGGTGTTCATGCGGCACGTGCACGAGGTCCGCGTCGAGCTCGCCGAGGACGTCTCCTGCGTCGCGGCCGTGGGCGCCGCCATGGTGGTGCTCCGCAACCTGCTCGAATCGCCGGAGATCGGCGACCGGCCCGCGCCGAAGCGCTGACCGGCCGCCGAGGGTGCGGAACACGGCCTACGGCCGGTTCGGCCCAGGTCGCGAGGGCGTCGCTGAAGTCGTGGTCGCAGTCACTGTCGCCGAACTCGCCGAAGCACGTCGGCACTTCGTCGGGTCACAGGTAGGGGCTCTGGGTGAGCAGGTGGCTCCGGTAGCCTTCGCCGACACCGGGCTCCGGAGTCCC
>NZ_STGX01000005.1:197853-198462 GCF_004912155.1 Glycomyces paridis
CACCTCCTGCATCAGCGGGGCGATCTCCTCGTCCCAGCAGGACTCGGTCACGCACCGGTTGAAGCTGTACGAGTGCCAGGACGCGGCGATGTTGTCCAGCGGGTCGTTCGGCATGTAGGCCAGCCATTCCCGCTTGTCGTTGGTCCACTCGAGCCCGCCGACCATGAGGATGTTCGTGGCGCCGGTGTCGCGGACCGCGTCGACGAGGTCCTGCATGCCCGCGACCTCGTAACCGATGCCGGCGCAGGTGCCGCCGTCGCGCAGGCACTGCCAGCCCAAGGTCTTGTCCCAGTCGCTGGCCATGTCCGGGTACGGCTCGTTGAACAGGTCGAACACGACGGCGTCGTCGCCCTTGAAGGTGTCGGCGACGCCGGCCCAGAACTGCGGGGCGTACTGCGCGTCGGGCATCGGCTTCTGGCAGGTGGCGTGCACATCGGTGCAATGCCAGTCCGGTCCCGTGGTATAGGCGCCCCAGGTCCAGTGCAGGTCGAGGATGACGTTGAGGCCGTTGGCGACCAGGAGATCGACGTACTCCTTGACGCCTTCCTGGTAGGCGGCGCCGCTGGGTGAGCCGTTGAGGCCGAGCCAGCACTCCTCGTTGAGCGGGAG
>NZ_STGX01000005.1:198553-201169 GCF_004912155.1 Glycomyces paridis
CGACGCTGAGCTGCGGAGCCGGACCGTCCGGCGGGTCCGTCGGCGGATCGGTCGGCTCGTCGGTGGTGGGCGGGTCGGTCGGCGCCGCTTCACCGCACGCGACGCCGTTGAGGGTGATCCCGGTCGGGGCCTCGGTCGAGCCGGCGCCGACGAAGCCGAAGACCTCGCGGGTCTGCCCGGCCGCGATGGAGCCGTTCCAGCCGACGTCGGTGCCGGAGAAGGCGCCGCCGGTCTGGCTCCAGTCGACGTTCCACGCGCTGGTGACTGCGGTGTCGCCGGGGAAAACCCAGGCGAGGTCCCAGCCGTCGACCGCCTCGGTGGCCGTAATGCTCACGCTCGCCTGGAAACCCGAGCCCCAGGAACTGTCGACGCGGTAGTCGACCGCGCAGCCCTCGTCGGCGGCGGCCCCGCTGGCGGCGGCGCTGAGCGTCGCCGCCGCCAGTGCCGCCGCGGTGGTCGCGGCGAGCACCAGGCCGGTGCGTCCGCCTCGCTGTTGTCGCATGTCTCGACTCCTTCTGGTCGTAGGACGGGAAGCGCTCCCAGAAACCCCGTTACAACGATAATCATCGATATCTCCGTCATTGTCAATCAGCTAAACAAAATAGTGCCCGAACATCGGCCGCGGGGCCGGAGCACTCGCTCCGGCCCCGCGGCCTTTCCCTGGTCGATCGCGGACTTCCTAAGAGCGTGTCTCAGTTGGCGAGTTGCTTGTAGCAGGTGATCGCGGCGGCGAGGGCGAGAAACGCGGCGAACAGGTGGCCGTAGCGCTCGTATCGGATGGTGAGGCGGCGATAGCCGCCGAGCCAGGCGATGGTCCGTTCGATGACCCAGCGGTGGCGGCCGAGCCTCGCTGAGGATTCGATGCCGCGGCGGGCGATCCGGTCGCCGATCCGCCGTTCGCGCAGGGCGCGGTGGCAGTCGGGGATGTCGTAGGCCTTGTCGGCGTGGATCTTCGCTGGTTTGCGGCGGCGCGGGCCGCGCCGGGATCGGATCTTGGGGATGCCCTGGATGAGCGGCTCGAAGGCCTGGGAGTCGTGCATGTTCGCGGCCGAGACCCCGAGCGCGAGTGGGAGTCCGTTGCGGTCGGACAGGACGTGGATCTTCGAGCCGGACTTGCCGCGATCGACCGGGTTTGGGCCGGTCAGTGATCCCCTTTTTTGGCGCGCAGGCTCGCGCCGTCGACGATCGCCCGAGACCAGTCGATCTCGCCGGCGGCACCGAGCCGGTCGAGCACGGCGCGGTGGAGCTTGGCCCACAGCGCGGCCTCGGACCATTCGGTGAAGCGCCGGTGCGCGGTCTGGTGCGAGACGCCGAAGACCGGCGGCAGGAGCCGCCAAGCGCAACCGGTGGTCAGGACGAACACGACCGCCGCGAACACCTGCCAGTCATCAGCCCGGGGGATACCGCCGCCCTGCGCCCGCTTCGGCGAGGCCGGAATCAGCGGCTCGACAATCTCCCACAACCCATCGGGCACAAGGCGCCTGGTGAACTCGTCCATGCACGAGCTATACCAGATCGGTTGCACGCCAGGCGAGACACGCCTGAAAGCGCGGCGGTCGACGCTCGCTCCCAGCCTCTGGCCAGAGCCCAGCATCGCTGCGTATATCTTGTGCTTGATGCATCATGCTCATCGCAGGTTCCAGAACCCGCCTGCGCTCCCCCACGACACCGTCGCCGCGGCGATTGACCGAGCGCTCATCGACCGCCAGGATGAGCCGGCGGCGATCGAAGCGCTCGTCGGCATCGCTCTTGCGGACACCGATCGCGCATTCATCGAACACTGCTGCCTGAAGGTCGGGAACCACCCCGACGTCGGCGCGTGGCTGCGCGGCATCGCCGCCCTCTGCCTGGGCCACACGGCCCGCAGATTCGGTCGCCTCAGCCCCGAAGCACTCCAACTCGCAGCCGAGCTCGCAGCACGAGCGCAACGCGACCCCGCAGATGTGGCCACCAATGCGGTTGACGGCTTGGGGCTTTCCCCTTTGGTGTTGACACCGTTCTATGCGGCGAGGGCGAGGCTAGTCTGCCGTTGTTCGTAGTCGATGGGTGAGAGGTAGCCCAGAGACGAGTGTCTCCGGATCGTGTTGTAGCCGCGGATCCAGGCTTCGACCTGGAACCGGGCATCGTGTGCGGTGGTGAAGGTACGACGTCCTTGCAGGACTTCACGTTTGAGGCTGGCGTTGAACGATTCGGCGAGGGCGTTGTCGGCCGAGGAACCGACCCGGGCCCGCGATTGCAGCACGCCGAGCTCGTTGCAGCACTTCGCGAACTGCGCGGACACGTACTGCGAGCCGCGGTCGGTATGCATCAGCGCACCGGCCAGGTCCCCGCGGATGGCCGCGGCGCGGCGCAGCGCGGTCTCGACCAGGTCCGTGCGCATGTGATCGGCGATCGCCCAACCGACGAGGCGGCGCGAGTACAGGTCGATGACCGTGGCCAGGTAGAGGAACGAGCCGTCTTCGACCGGCAGGTAGGTGATGTCGCCGACGTAGCGCCGGTTCGGCGCTCCGGCGGTGAAGTCCCGCCTCAGCCGGTCGGGCACCGTCGCCGCTGCCGGGTCCTGCGGTGGCGGGGTCGGGCGCCGACGCCGCAGCCGCACGCCTTCGATCCCGGCGA
>NZ_STGX01000005.1:201278-201500 GCF_004912155.1 Glycomyces paridis
CAGCACACAGTCGCTTGACGCTCCAACGCGTGCGGTGCTCGTCGACGAACTGGAAGCGGCTCACCAGTTCGTCTCGCCCGCGAAATACTTCGCGGCCTTGCGCAGGATGTCCCGCTCGGCTTTGACTTTCTCCAGCTCGGCACGGAGGCGGCGGTTCTCTTCGGCGATCACGGCGTCGTAGCCTACGAGGCCTTCGTTCTCGCTGGTCGGAGCCTGATACTG
>NZ_STGX01000005.1:201624-281470 GCF_004912155.1 Glycomyces paridis
TAGCACCCCGAACCCTACCGGCCCGGGGAATCAGGGTGTCAACACCAAAGGATCAAGGTCCCTTCGGCGACATTACCTGGCACCTGCGCCGATACAAAACCAAGTGGCGTCGCGGAAGATACCGGCCTTGACCCACCTAAGACTCGGCTGACGCGTGGCAAGCAATACAAACGCCACCGCCAACTGAGACAGGCTCTAAGTAGTTGAAGTTGGCCAGGCCATGTCGAAGCCATGCGCCACATGGCCATCATGCGAACCGAGCGGACGACGATCTACCAGCGAACGAGCTCAAAGCCCTCGACATGCGGGAAAGGCGAGAAGTGACCGACGTCACATAGCCTGGACAGATCATGCGGGCTACTGTCGGACGCGGACTTTGCGTTCCACGGACGAATGACGGACGAATCCGAGATTTTGAGGCCCCAGGTCAGAGCTTAAAGCTCTGACCTGGGACAACGGTCGGGCTGACAGGACTTGAACCTGCGACCCCTTGACCCCCAGTCAAGTGCGCTACCAAGCTGCGCCACAGCCCGTTTCTTTTGCCGCTTTGTCGGCGGCGGTGATTACTTTAGCGCATGGGCCGGGGTGTGGCGGCGGCGAGGTCGGGGGTGTGAGGTTGCACGCGTTGGGGCGGTTATTTCTTGGGCCGCTTGCGGGGTTCGCGGGGTTTGACCACCAGTTCGATGGGGGTTCCCGGGAAGCCGAAGTCCTCGCGGAGGCGGCGCTGGATGAACTTGAGGTACTGCTTGTCGAAGGGCGCGTTGGTGAAGAGGATGAAGCGCGGCGGTTCGGCGGCGGCCTGGGTCGCGTAGATGACCTTCGGGGCCTTGCCCGAGCGGGTCGGGTGCGGGGTGGCCGCCTGGAGGGTGCTGATCCACTGGTTCAGCTCGCCGGTGGAGATGCGCTGGCCCCAGCCCGCGAGGGCCTCGCGGAGCGAGCGGGCGATCTTCTCCACGGCGCGGCCGGTCATGGCCGAGACGTTGACGCGCGGCGCCCAGGAGACCTGGATGAGCTCGCGGTCGATCTCCTTCTCCAGGTAGTACCGGCGGTCGTCGTCGACCAGGTCCCACTTGTTGAAGATGAGGACCATCGCGCGGCCGGACTCGGTCACCTGGGTCAGGACGCGCTGGTCCTGCTCGGAGATCGGTTCGGAGGCGTCCAGCATCACCAGGGCGACCTCGGCGGCCTCCACGGCCGCCTCGGTGCGCAGGGCCGCGTAGTACTCGGTGCCGGAGGCGAACTTGACGCGCTTGCGCAGGCCGGCGGTGTCGACGAGGATCCAGTCCTCGCCGTCGATCTCCACGACGGAGTCGACGGGGTCGACGGTGGTGCCGGCGACGTTGTCGACGACGGCGCGGTCCTCCCCCGCGATGCGGTTGAGCAGGCTCGACTTGCCGACGTTCGGGCGGCCCACGAGGGCCACGCGGCGCGGGCCGCGCTCCTTGAGGGCCCCGGTGGGGACCTCGGGGAACGCCCAGACGATCTTGTCGAGCAGGTCGCCGGAGTTGCGCCCGTGGAGCGCGGAGATCGGGAACGGCTCGCCGAGACCGAGGCTCCACAGCTCGTGGATCTCGGACTCCTGGCGCTCGGAGTCGACCTTGTTGGCCACCAGGATGACCGGCTTGCGCGTCGAGCGCAGGATGCGCACGGCGGCCTCGTCGGCGTCGGTGGGACCGACCCGCGAGTCCACCACGAAGATGATCACGTCGGCGGTGCGCATCGCCAGCTCGGCCTGGAGGGCGATCGACTTCGCCATGCCCTCGGCGTCGGGGTCCCAGCCGCCGGTGTCGACCAGGCTGAAATCGCGCCCGGCCCACTCGGCGTCGTAGGCCACCCGGTCGCGGGTCACGCCGGGCTCGTCCTGGACCACCGCGGCGCGGCGGCCCAGGATGCGGTTGACCAGGGTCGACTTGCCCACGTTGGGGCGGCCGACCACGGCCACCGTCGGGACCGGTCCGCGCTCGTCGTCGTCCTCGGCGTCGAGCTCGGTCCAGGTCGCTTCGTCACTCATCGATGTCCCTGTTGTTCAGCAAGGCCAGGATCTTGGCCACCACCTCCACGATCGGCAGCGCCGTGGAGTCGATCACGACGGCCCCCGCGGGGGCCTCCAGGGGCTTTGTGGTCTTCGAGTCGGCGGTGTCGCGCCGCTCGATGTCCTGCTCGACGGCGTTGGGGTCGGCGCCCATCTCGGCCGCTCGGCGCTTGGCGCGCTCGACGGGGTCGGCCGTGAGGTAGACCTTGACGTCGGCGTCGGGGGCGACGACCTCGACGATGTCGCGGCCCTCGACGACGATGCCGGCCTTCGCCTCGGCGATGATCCGGCGCTGCTCCTCGATGAGGAACTTGCGCACCGTCTTGTTCCCGGCCACCGCCGAGACCGCCTTGGTGACGTCGTCGCCGCGGATCGCCAGGTCGGCGTCCTCGCCGTCGACGCGGGTGAAGGGGTCCTCGGGGGTGGTGCCGAACTCGAGCTTGGCGTTCTTCACGGCCTTGGTGACCTGCGCGGTCTGCGCGGGGTCGACGCCGGCGTTGAGGACCGCCAGGGTCGCGGCACGGTACATCGAGCCGGTGTCGAGATAGGCGGCGTCGATCGCGGTGGCGAGGGTCTTGGACACGGTCGACTTACCCGCCCCCGACGGGCCGTCGATCGCGACGACCGGTCCGCTCTTCTGCTCAGGCACTATCGCGCTCCGTTCTTCAACTGCAAACCTCGCAAACCTACATCATGCCCGGTCGCGGGCCCCCGCGGCGAACGCCCCGCCTCAACGGCGATCGACGACACGCGCGCCCATGGGCCACAGTGCGAGCGGGATCATCTTCCAGTTCGCGACCGCCAGGGGCAGGCCGATGATCGTGATCGCCTGGACCAGACCGGTGACCAGGTGCGCGAGGGCCAGCTCCCAGCCGAAGAGGATCAGCCAGAGGATGTTGCCGACCAGGGACAGGCACCCGGCCGAGCGGTCGTAGACGACGGTGCGCCCGAACGGCCACAGCACGTACCCCGCCAGCCGCATGTTCGCGATGCCGAAGGGGATCGTCACGATGAAGATGCAGAACACCAGGCCGGCCACGAAATAGCCGATCGCGAGCCACAGTCCGGCGAGCACGAACCAGATGACGTTCAGAATGGTAGACATGCCGAAACACTAACCGGCCCTTGCTGGTCCTGTCGGTACAGCAGGCTAGAGTCCGACCTCGCGGTAGAGCAGGCCGACCTCGTCGGGCGTGAGCCTGCGGACGGTCCCCGGCTTGAGGTTCCGCAGCTTGACCGGACCGATCTCGGTGCGCACGAGCCGCGAGACGTGGTGGTCCACCTCGTCCATGAGCCGCCTCACAATGTGCTTGCGGCCCTCGTGGATGGTGATCTCGATCAACGACTGCCCGGCGTGCTCGTCGATGATCTTGAGCTTGTCGGCCTTCGCCGGACCGTCCTCCAGCTCGACGCCGGCGAGGAGCCGGTTCCAGGTGGCCTTGTCCATGATGCCGTTGACCTGCGCCCGGTAGACCTTCGGGAGGCCGTGCGAGGGATGCATGATGCGGTTGGCCAGCTCCCCGTCGTTGGTGAGCAGCAGCAGGCCCTCGGAGTCGGTGTCGAGCCGACCCACGTGGAAGACCCGCTGGTCGATGCCCTTGGCGTACTCGGCCAGGGACAGGCGGCCCTCGTCGTCGTCCATCGTCGAGATGACACCGCGCGGCTTGTTGATCGCGAAGTAGACGGTGTCGACGTCGGTGATCACGCGCTTGCCGGAGACGTGGATGACGTCCTTGGCCGGGTCCACGCGCTGGCCGAGGCGGGCGGGTTCGCCGTTGACCTTGACCTTCCCGCGGGAGATCAGGTCCTCTGCGGCCCGGCGGGAGGCGATCCCGGCCTGCGACAGCACTTTCTGCAGGCGTACGCCCTCTGCGTCAGCGTTGTTCATCTTCCTCGATATCCGTCACGTCGTCGGGCAGGAACGGGGCCAGCTCGGGGAGCTGTTCGACCGAGTCCAGTCCGATCTTCTCCAGGAACAGGGTGGTGGTGCGGTAGAGCGTCGCCGTGGAGTCCGGGTCGGTCCCGCACTCCTCGACCAGGCCGCGCGCCAGCAGCGTGCGGATGACGCCGTCGCAGTTGACCCCCCGGATGGCCGAGATGCGGCCCCGGGTGACCGGCTGCCGGTAGGCCACCACGGCGAGCGTCTCCAGCGCCGCCTTGGTGAGGCGGGCGGAGGCGCCGTCGGTGACGAACCGCTCCACGTAGCGGGCGTAGTCGGCCCGGGTGTAGAAGCGCCAGCCGCCGGCTTGGCGACGCAGGTCGAATCCGCGTCCGTCGCCAGTGTATTCGGCGCTGAGTCGGCCGAGCGTCTCGCGCACCTGTGAACGTGGCCGCTCCAATACCGCGGAGAGGAACTCCTCGGTCAGGGGCTCCTCGGCGATCATGAGGATGGCCTCCAGGACCGCGCCGAGGTCGACGTCCTCGGGGACCGGGCTGGGCGCCGCGGGCTCGTCCTCGACGGGTTCGGGGGGCTCTTCGGCCTGGTGGGGGACGGCCAGCGCGGCGGCGTACTCGTCGGTGCCGCCGACGGGTTCGTCGGCGGGCGTGTCGGCGCGCAGCGGGGCGGCCTCGCGGCGGGCGGCGGGCATCCGCCATCCGGCCAGGCCCTCCTCCAGCGATCCCTCGGTGTGGTCGGTCATTCGTTCGGCTCCTCCCCCGCTTCGGCGGGCGCGCCCGCGTACTCGTCGACGTCGATGTCGGTGGTCCCCGTGCCGCCGAGCCAGCGGACGGTCAGTTCGCCGAGCGCCTGCATCTGCTCGAAGCCGACGAGGGCTTCGCGGTAGAGCTCCAGGAGGGCGAGGAAGCGGGCGACGACTTCGAGGTGGGTCTCGCAGTCGGAGGTGAGGGCCCGGAAGGTCGCGGTCTGGACGCGCTGGAGGCGGCGGGTGATGATGACGGCGTGCTCGCGGACCGAGACGCGCTGCATGTGGACGTGGTCGATGCCGACGACCTGCGCGGGCCTGGGGCGCATGGCCTTGGCGGCGAGGACGGCGAGGGCCTCGGGGGTGAGGTCGAGGACGAGTTCGGGGAGCAGTCCTTGGAAGCGGGCTTCGAGGCCGACGTTGCGGGCGACGCGGGTGGAGGCGGACTCGGCGAGGCCGGCGAGGGCGCCGGCGGCCTCTTTGTAGGCCTTGTACTGGAGGAGGCGGGCGAAGAGGAGGTCGCGGGCTTCGAGGAGGGCGAGGTCCTCTTCGTCGTCGACGACGGTGCCGGGCAGGAGGCGGGCGGTCTTGAGGTCGAGGAGGGTGGCGGCGACGAGGAGGAACTCGGAGGTCTCCTCGAGGTTCCAGGCCTCGTCGAGGTTGGTGACGTAGGTGATGAACTCGGAGGCGACCTGGTGCAGGGCGACTTCGGTGACGTCGAGCTTGTGCTTGCCGATGAGTTGGAGCAGCAGGTCGAACGGGCCCTCGAAGTTGTCGAGCCGGACGTGGAAGCCGCTCTCGGCCTCCTCCGGTTCGCCGTCCCGCTGGGTCGGGAGCTGGGGCGGCTGCTGGTCGGTCACGCAGGCAAGCTTAGACGGACGCCGCGGGCACCTCCGGGTGAACTCTGGGTTTGCCGGGGCGCGAGGTGTGCGGAGGGCGGTTCGTCGGTGCGGGAAGGGGAGTCGCTACTTGTCGGTGGCGGCGATGAGCTCGCGTGCGAGTTGGCGGTAGGCGCGGGCGCCGGAGGAGGCGGGGGCCCAGGTGGTGATGGGTTCGCCGGCGACGGTGGTCTCGGGGAAGCGCACGGTGCGGGTGATGACGGTGGAGAACACCTTGTCGCCGAAGGCTTCGGCGACGCGCTGGAGGACCTGGCGCGAGTGGGTGGTGCGCGAGTCGTACATGGTGGCGAGGATGCCGTCGAGTTCGAGGTCGTAGTTGAGGCGCTCGCGGACCTTGTCGACGGTGTCGAGGAGGAGGGCGACGCCGCGCAGGGAGAAGAACTCGCACTCCAGGGGGACGAGGACGGAGTGGGCTGCGGTGAGCGCGTTGATGGTGAGGAGGCCGAGGGAGGGCTGGCAGTCGATGAGGACGTAGTCGAAGTCGGGGATGACCGGGCGCAGGACGCGGGCGAGGGTCTGCTCGCGGGCGACCTCGTTGACGAGCTGGATCTCGGCGGCGGAGAGGTCGATGTTGGCGGGGAGGAGGCGCAGGCCGGCGACGTTGGTCTTGACCATGACGTCGTCGATGTCGACGTCCTCCTGCATGAGGAGGTTGTAGACGGTCAGGTCGAGGGTGTGGGGGTTGGTGCCGAAGCCGACGGAGAGGGCGCCCTGGGGGTCGAAGTCGACGAGGAGGACCTTGCGGCCGTATTCGGCAAGGGCGGCACCGAGGTTGATGGTCGTGGTGGTCTTGCCGACCCCGCCCTTCTGGTTGGCCATGGCGATGACGCGGGCCGGTCCGTGGCGCTCCAGCGGCTGGGGCTGGGGGATGTCGCGCTTGCCGGTGTAGGTCTCGGGGTCGGGCGAGGAGAGGTCCTCGCTGCCGTCAGTGGGAGGCACCTGCGCGGCCCCGCGCAGGGCAGCCCATTTGTCGTTGCTGTCCACACTGCTCATTTCCGCCTCCGGGTGAAGGTCGACACCGGGTGCCGGGGGTCTCACCATTGCCTGTCATAGCGACTGTACGTCAGTGTATCGAGGCTGTCGACGGCTTGGGAGACTCCGAGGCACCCGGCGTGAGTTCGCCCGCTGTGCGTTGGGGACACTGGGACCCGAGGGGACCTCAGTGCTCGGTCAGCACCTGCGCGAGCGGCTTGAGCGGCAGGTGGTGGGTGATGGCGACGGGCTCGTTGACGACCTGTCCGGCATGGGTGTTGAGGCCCAGGGCGAGTGCGGGATCGGCTTTGAGGGCGTCGGCCCAGCCGAGGTTGGCGAGCTTCATGACGTACGGGAGCGTGGCGTTGGTGAGCGCGTACGTCGAGGTGTTCGGGACGGCGCCGGGCATGTTGGCGACGCAGTAGAAGAGCTTGCCCGCGTGGGTGAACGTGGGGTCGTCGTGGGTGGTGGCCTTGGAGTGGGCGAAGCAGCCGCCCTGGTCGATGGCGATGTCGACGAGGACCGCGCCGTCCTTCATGTCGGCGAGCACCTCGTCGTCGACCACGGTGGGGGCCTTGGCGCCGGGGACGAGGACGGCGCCGATGACGAGGTCGGCCTCGCGGCAGGCGCGCTTGACCTCGAAGCGGTTGGAGACGATGGTGCGCAGGCGGCCCTGGTAGAGGTCGTCGGCGGCGTGGAGCTTGTCGAGGTTGAGGTCGAGGAGTTCGACGTCGGCGTGCATGCCGACGGCGATGGACGCGGCGTTCATGCCGGAGACGCCCGCGCCGATGATGACCACCCGTGCGGGCGAGGTCCCGGGGACTCCGCCCATGAGGGTGCCGCGTCCGCCTTCGGGGCGCTGGAGGTGGTAGGCGCCGGCCTGGACGGCGAGGCGCCCGGCGACCTCGCTCATGGGGGCGAGGAGGGGCAGGCGCCCGTCGGCGGTCTGCACGGTCTCGTAGGCGATGGCGGTGACGTGGCGCTCCAGGAGCGCGTCGGTGCATTCGGCGCCGGCGGCGAGGTGGAGGTAGGTGAAGAGGGTCTGGCCCGGCCGCATCCGGTGGAACTCGGCGAAGATCGGCTCTTTGACCTTGAGGACGAGGTCGCCGGACTCCCAGGTGGAGTCGGCGTCGGGGCGGATGGCGGCGCCGGCCTGGCGGTAGTCGTCGTCGGTGATGGCCGAGCCGAGTCCGGCGCCGGTCTCGACGAAGACGTCGTGGCCGGCGGCGACCAGTTCGTGGACGCCCGCTGGGGTGAGGGCGACGCGGAATTCGTTGTTCTTGATCTCGCGGGGGACGGCGACTTTCACGTTACGGGTTCCTTCCGAAGCGTTGTGCCTGCTCGGGGCCGGTCGGCGTCCCGCACGGGCAGTCTAGGACGCAGTACGCCCGAATTCCCGCATTTGTGTTGCGGTACAGCGTTGCGGGCGGCCTTGTGGGCCCTGCTCCGGACGGCGTCGTCGCCGTGATCGTAACGTTCGGCCCGCCGCCTGGAAAGACGGCGGGCCATGGTTTCGAAGACGTTCTGTTGAAACTTCCATCGTTTCGATGACGGAAGCGCCGCAACTAAGGGGGCGGGCTACCGGCGTTCGAGGTGGAGGCGGGTGAGGTTGAGGGCGAGGGCGCACACGCCGTTGCGGATCTCGCCGTCGGCGACCGCGGCGAGGGCCTTGTCGAGGTCCCACCAGACGAGCTCGATGGCGGCCTCCTCGTCGGTGCGCTCGTGGCGGTCGGCCTCGGGGACGGGGCTGAGGCCGGTGGCGAGGTAGTAGAGGATGCGCTCGTTGGAGATGCCGGGGGTCGTGTAGAACTCGCCGAGTTCGACCAGTTCGTCGGCCTGGAGGTCGACCTCCTCGGCGAGTTCGCGCCGGGCGGCGTCGGCGGGGTGCTCCCCGGCGACGTCGCGCAGGCCGGCCGGGAACTCCCACAGGAGCTCCTTGGCGGGGACGCGGTACTGGCGGATGAGGCCGACGCGGCCCTCCTCGTCGAGGGGCACGCAGACCACGGCGCCGCAGTGGTCGAAGTACTCGCGCCGGGCGGTGCCGCCGCCGGGCATCGCGACGGTTTCGGCGGTCAGGTCGTAGCACCAGCCGCGGTGAATGATCTCGCTGTCGAGGACTCGGTATTCGCTCACGCGCGCAACCCTACGCCGCTCCGGCCTGGTGCTTGAGGCGCTCGCGGATCGCCTCGACGGTGGCCTTGGAGGGGAGTGGCGCGCCCGAGAGGGCCGAGAGGAACAGACCGTCGCCGACGAGGCGGACGATCTCGGCGGTGACGGGGTCGGTGATCTCGGCGTGGAGGGCGGCGGCCCAGCCCTCGAAGATGAAGACCATGTCGGCGCGGGCGGCCTCGGAGAGCTGGTCGGTGCCGCGCATGGCGGTGAGCAGGGCCCACAGGCCGGCCGCGGACTCGGCGTTGTCGACCTCGGAGACGCGCAGGAAGGTGTCGACCACGCCGGTCTCGCGGGCCTTGGCGATGGTGACCTCCTCCTGCTCGCGGAAGCGGCGGGCGAGGCCGTCGTAGAGGTCGGACTTGGACTTGAAGTGGTAGAGCAGGCCGCCCTTGGAGACGGCGGCCTCGGCGGCGACCTTCTCCAGGGTCACGCCCGCGCTGCCGTCCTCCACGAGGAGGCGCTGGAGCGCGTTGAGAATTCTGTCACGCGTGCCGACTTCGTCCTTGGCCATGAACCCTCCCGGTTGCTACTATACCGTCTGGACGGTACAGCGGTCGCATGCGGCGACGCCGCCGTCGATCCCATCTGCAAGCTTTCCCGAGCGGCCCGGCGCGGCCGCTCCCGGGTCGCACCGAAGGAGGACACCATGACCGCGACGCTGCCGACCGAACGGCGCCCCCGGTTCACCGCGAAGCAGGGGTGGGCGCTCGCCGTACTGGTGCTCCCGGTGCTGCTCATCTCCATCGACATGACCGTCCTCGGCTTCGCCGTGCCGTTCCTGTCCGAGGACCTGGAGCCCTCGGCCTCGCAACTGCTGTGGATCGTCGACGTCTACGGCTTCGTGCTCGCCGGACTCCTGGTCACCATGGGCACCCTCGGCGACCGGCTCGGCCGCCGCAGGCTCCTGGTCATCGGATCGGGCGCGTTCGCCGCCGCGAGCGTCATCGCCGCCTACGCGCCCACGCCCGAGGCGCTCATCGCCGCGCGCGCGCTCCTGGGCCTCGCCGGGGCCACGCTCATGCCGACCACGCTCGCACTCATGCGCAACCTCTTCGAGGACGACCGCCAGCGCCGCTTCGCGATCGCGATCTGGGCCTCGGGGTTCTCCGCCGGGTCCGCGGCCGGGCCGATCATCGGCGGCTGGCTGCTGGAGCACTTCTGGTGGGGCTCGGTGTTCCTCATGGCCGCGCCGGTGTCGATCGCCGTGGTGATCGCCGCGCCGTTCCTGCTGCCGGAGTCGAAGAACCCGAACCCGGGGAGGCTCGACCTCGCCAGCGTCGCGCTGTCGTTCCTGGCGATGTTCCCGTTCGTGTACGGGGTCAAGACGATCGCCGAGCACGGCCCGACGTGGACGGCCGCCGCCGCGCTGGCGGTGGGCGCCTTCGCGGCGGTCCGCTTCGTGCGGCGCCAGAAGCGCCTGGAGCACCCGCTCATCGACGTGGGGCTGTTCCGGGTGCGCCGCTTCAGCGCCTCGCTGGCGACGAACTTCACGATCGTGTTCGCGCTCATCTCGGCGCTGTTCCTGCTGACGCAGTACCTTCAGCTGGTGCTCGGCTACTCCCCCATGAAGGCGGGGCTGCTGCTCCTGCCGGGCATGGCGGTGTCGGTCGTGGCCGGGCTCGTGGCGGTGCGGCTGTCGGAGCGGGTCGGCATGGTGCGCACCATCGTCGGCGGGCTGGTGTTCGTGATCGCCGGATTCGCGGCGATGGCGCTCATCGGCGTGGACTCCGGCGCCGCGGTCGTCGCGGTGGCGTTCGCGCTCATCGGCGGCGGCTCGGGGCTGGCGCAGACGGTCACGAACGACGCGATCCTGGCCGCGGCCCCTGCAGACCGGGCGGGGGCGGCCTCGGCGATCTCCGAGACCGCGTACGAGCTCGGCGGGGCCATGGGCGTGGCGCTGCTGGGGTCGCTGGCGACCGGGATCTACCGGTCCGAGCTCGGCGACGCGCCCGCCGGGGCGTCCGAGACGCTCGGGGAGGCCGTGCACGTGGCGGCGGCGCTTCCGGCCGAGGCCGGGGACGCGCTGCTGGAGGCGGCGAAGACCGCGTTCACCGACGGGCTGCGGACGACGTCGCTGCTGGCCGCGGGTCTGGTCGTGGTGGCGACGGTCGCGGTGGGCCGGGCCCTGCGCACGAAGCGGGCCTAGGAGACGCGAAGGGGCGCCCGGAGCGATGCTCCGGGCGCCCCTTGCTTCGCGTCAGGCGCCGACGTAGGCGGCGAGGTGCTCGCCGGTGAGGGTGGAGCGGTCGGCGACGAGGTCGGCGGGGGTGCCCTCGAAGACGATCTTGCCGCCGTCGTGGCCGGCACCGGGGCCGAGGTCGATGATCCAGTCGGCGTGGGCCATGACCGCCTGGTGGTGCTCGATGACGATGACGGACTTGCCGGAGTCCACGAGCCGGTCCAGGAGCCCGAGGAGCTGCTCGACGTCGGCGAGGTGCAGGCCGGTGGTCGGCTCGTCGAGGACGTAGACACCGCCCTTCTCGCCCATGCGGGTGGCGAGCTTGAGGCGCTGGCGCTCGCCGCCGGACAGGGTCGTCAGGGGCTGGCCGAGGGTGAGGTAGCCGAGGCCGACGTCCACGAGCCGGTCGAGGATCTTGTGGGCGGCGGGGAGCTTGGCCTCGCCGTCGCCGAAGAACGCCTCGGCGTCACTCACCGACATCGCGAGGACTTCGCTGATGTCGCGCCCGCCGAGCCGGTACTCCAGGACCGCGGCGCTGAATCGGCGGCCCTCGCACTCCTCGCAGGTGGACTCGACCGTGGCCATGACGCCGAGGTCGGTGAAGATGACGCCCGCGCCGTTGCAGACCGGGCAGGCGCCCTCAGAGTTGGCGCTGAACAGGGCGGGCTTGACGCCGTTGGCCTTCGCGAAGGCCTTGCGGATCGGGTCGAGCAGCCCGGTGTAGGTGGCCGGGTTGGACCGGCGCGAGCCCTTGATGGCGGCCTGGTCGATGGCGACCACGCCTTCGCGACCGGCGACCGAACCGTGAATGAGGGAGCTCTTGCCGGAGCCGGCGACGCCGGTGACGACGGTGAGGACGCCGAGGGGGATGTCCACGTCGACGTCGCGGAGGTTGTTGGCGGTGGCGCCGCGGATCTCCATGGCGCCCTCGCTCTTTCGCACCTCGTCCTTGAGCGCGGCGCGGTCGCCGAGGTGGCGCCCGGTGAGCGTGTCGGAGGCGGCGAGGTCGGCGACGGTACCCTCGAAGACGATTTCGCCGCCGGCGGTGCCGGCGCGGGGGCCGAGGTCCACGACGTGGTCGGCGATGGCGATCGTCTCGGGCTTGTGCTCGACCACAAGGACGGTGTTGCCCTTGTCGCGCAGCTGGAGCAGGAGGTCGTTCATCCGCTCGATGTCGTGCGGGTGCAGGCCGATCGTGGGCTCGTCGAAGACGTAGGTGACGTCGGTGAGGGAGGAGCCGAGGTGGCGGATCATCTTGGTGCGCTGCGCCTCGCCGCCCGAGAGCGTGCCCGCGGGCCGGTCGAGGGAGAGGTAGCCCAGGCCGATGTCCACGAAGGAGTCGAGGAGGTGCTGGAGGCCGACCAGGAGCGGGGCCACGGAGAGCTCGTCGAGCTCGCTCACCCAGGCGCGCAGGTCGCTGATCTGCATCTTGCACAGGTCGGCGATGTTCTGGCCCTTGATCTTCGAGGAGCGCGCCTCGGGGCTGATGCGGGTGCCCTCGCACTCGGGGCAGGTCGTGAACGTCACGGCCCGCTCGACGAACGCGCGGATGTGCGGCTGGAGCGCCTCGACGTCCTTGGAGAGCATGGACTTCTGCATCTTGGTGATCACGCCCTCGTAGGTGAGGTTGATCCCGTCGACCTTGATCTTGGTGGGCTCCTTGTAGAGCAGGTCGTGCAGTTCGCGCTTGTTGAACTTCTTGATCGGCTTGTCGGGGTCGAAGAAGCCGCAGCCACGGTAGATGCGCCCGTACCAGCCGTCCATCGTGTACCCGGGGATGGTCAGCGCGCCCTCGTTGAGGGATTTGTCCGCGTCGTACAGGGCCGTCAGGTCGAAGTCGGTGACCGAGCCCATGCCCTCACAGCGCGGGCACATGCCGCCGAGCTGGTTGAACGTGGCCTTCTCGGCCTTGGTCTTGCCGCCCTTCTCGACGGTGATCGCGCCGCTGGCCTTCACCGAGGGGACGTTGAAGGAGTACGCGTTCGGCGAGCCGATGTGCGGGGTGCCGAGGCGGGAGAAGAGGATGCGCAGCATCGCGTTCGCGTCGGTCGCCGTGCCCACGGTCGAGCGGGGGTTGGCGCCCATGCGCTCCTGGTCGACGATGATCGCGGTGGTCAGCCCTTCGAGGCGGTCGACCTCGGGGCGCGCCAGGGAGGGCATGAAGCCCTGGAGGAAGGCGCTGTACGTCTCGTTGATCATCCGCTGCGACTCGGCCGCGATGGTGGCGAACACCAGCGAGCTCTTGCCGGAGCCGGAGACCCCGGTGAACACCGTCAGGCGGCGCTTGGGCAGCTCGACGCTGACGTCCTTGAGGTTGTTCTCGCGCGCGCCGTGCACGCGGATGAGGTCGTGGCTGTCTGCGGCGTGCGGCGAAGGGGTGCCCTGCTTCGCGGACATGCGAGTCTCCTCTGCTCGGCGCCGGCGGGCGCCGTCGGTCGGCCGACCGGGACGGGTCGGCATGGGTGGTGGTGCGGGTGCTTCCTGGTCCGCCGCCGAAGCGGCGGACTCCATAACGTATCCGGTGGCACCGACAACGCGCGACCCCGGTCGGCTCGCGCCGGTCGGGGTCGCACGGAACGCTCAGAGGCGCTTGTTGATGCGGATCATGTTGCCCGCCGGGTCGCGGAAGGCGCAGTCGCGGACGCCGTACGGCTGGTCCGTCGGCTCCTGGAGCACCTCCGCGCCCGAGGCGCTGACCCGCTCGAACAGGCCGTCGAGGTCGTCGGTGCTGAAGATGACGCCCCGCAGCAGGCCCTTCGCCAGCAGCGTCGCGGCGGCCTCCTTGTCGGCCTCGGAGGCGTTCGGGTCCCCGACGGTCGACTCCAGGACGATGCCGATCTCGGGCTGGCCGGGCGGACCCACGGTCACCCAGCGCAGCGTCTCGTAGGAGACGTCGTTGCGGACTTCGAGACCGAGCGCGTCACGGTAGAAACCGAGCGCCTTGTCGTGGTCGTCGACGGCGATGAAGCATTGTGCGAGCTTGATGTCCATGCGACCGACGTTACCGGCGGGACGGGGGCTTCGCTTCTCCATTCCTGACCGGTCGGGTGTAGATCTTGGCGACGCACGCGGGAATGGCCGCGGCCTCCCCGTGGTCCCTCGCCCGGTACGCGCTCGGGCTCTCCCCCACCAGCTCGGTGAACCGCGAGCTGAACGACCCCAGCGAGGTACAGCCGACAGCGAAGCAGACCTCCGTCACCGACAGGTCCCCGCGCCGCAGCAGCGCCTTCGCGCGCTCGATCCGCCGGGTCATGAGGTAGCTGTACGGCGTCTCCCCGTACGCGGACCGGAAACTCCGGGCGAAATGCCCCATCGACATGTGAGCGACCTGCGCGAGCGCGGCCACGTCCAGCGGCTTCGCGTACTCGCGGTCCATCAGGTCCCTCGCCCGGCGCAGCAGCACCAGATCCTCCAGATTCACTCGCCCAGCATGGCACGGCCCCGCGGGCACCGGCAACGCGAAGGGACGGGACCCGAGACGGGCCCCGCCCCTTCGCGGCGGTCGGATCAGGCGTCGCCGAGGTCCAGGCGCTCGCCGGCCTGGCGCGCCAGCGCCGCCTCCACGAGCCCGGCGAACAGCGGGTGCGGGCGCGTCGGACGCGACTTGAGCTCGGGGTGGGCCTGCGTCGCCACGAAGTACGGGTGCACTTCGCGGTCAAGCTCGATGAACTCCACCAGGCGCCCGTCGGGCGACAGCCCCGAGATCACGAACCCGGCCTTGACCAGCTGGTCGCGGTAGGCGTTGTTGACCTCGTAGCGGTGGCGGTGGCGCTCGTTGACCTCGGTCGCCCCGTACGCCTCGGCGACCAGGGAGCCCTCGGCCAGCTGCGCCGGGTAGGTGCCCAGGCGCATCGTGCCGCCCATGTCGCCGCGCCCGGCGACGATGTCGGTCTGGTCGGCCATCGTCGAGATGACCAGGTGCTCGGCGGCCTGGTCGAACTCCTCGGAGTCGGCCCCGACGAGCCCGGAGATCTCCCGCAGGCCCTCGATCGCCATGCACTGCATCCCGAGGCACAGGCCCAGGGTCGGGACCTGGCGGGTGCGGGCCCAGGTGAGCGCCCGGATCTTCCCGGGCACGCCGCGGTCGCCGAACCCGCCGGGCACGACCAGGGCGTCGACCCCGGCCAGCGCCTTCGCGGTCGCGTCGGCGCCGTCGCACTCGTCGGAGACCACCCAGCGGACGTTCACCTTCGCGCGGTGGGCGAACCCGGCCGCGTGCAGGGCCTCGACCACGGACTTGTAGGCGTCGGGCAGCTCGACGTACTTGCCGACGATCGCGACCTCGACCGTGGCGGCCGGGTTGTGGACGCGGTCGAGCAGGTCGTCCCAGGCGCTCCAGTCGACGTCGCGGAACGGCAGGTCGAGCTTGCGGACCACGTAGGCGTCCAGGCCCTCGGCGTGGAGGGTCTTGGGGATCTCGTAGATCGACTTCGAGTCGGGGGCCGAGACCACCGCGGCGTCGTCCACGTCGCAGAACCCGGCGATCTTCTGCTTGAGGCCGCCGGGCAGCGGCCGGTCCGAGCGGCACACGATCGCGTCGGGCTGGATGCCGATCGAGCGCAGCTGCGCCACCGAGTGCTGCGTGGGCTTGGTCTTCATCTCCGAGGAGGCCGCCAGGTAGGGCACGAGGGAGACGTGGAGGAAGAAGCAGTTGTCGCGGCCGATGTCGTGGCGGTACTGGCGGATCGCCTCCAGGAACGGCAGCGACTCGATGTCGCCGACGGTGCCGCCGACCTCGGTGATCACCACGTCGGGCACGCGCCCGGTCTCGGGGTCCGGGTCGGCCATCGCCGCGAGGCGGGACTTGATCTCGTTGGTGATGTGCGGGATCACCTGGACGGTCGCGCCGAGGTAGTCGCCGCGGCGCTCCTTGGCGATGACGTCGGAGTAGACCTGCCCGGTGGTCACGTTGGCGTGCTTGGACAGGTTGCGGTCGAGGAAACGCTCATAGTTGCCGATGTCGAGGTCGGTCTCGCCGCCGTCGTCGGTGACGAAGACCTCGCCGTGCTCGTAAGGGTTCATCGTGCCGGGGTCGACGTTGAGGTACGGGTCGATCTTCTGCATCACCACGTACAGTCCGCGCGCGGTCAGCAGGTTCCCGAGGCTTGCGGCGGTCATGCCCTTACCGAGGGCCGAGGTGACCCCACCGGTGACGAAGAGGTGCTTCGTGTTTCGGATCTGACCATTGACGGCGCTGGCCAAAGCGGACTCCCGTGGTAATCGTGTCGATCGAGCGGTCGAGCAGGTGCTCATGACCGCCGGTGGATCGCTCATCCACGGGATTCCACACTAACACTTTCGCCGCTGTTTTCCTCATCGACCCACGACGGTGCGTCGACGATCATGTCCGAGTACTGACCGTCCTTGACGTGGGCGCGGGCGAGGACACGGTGGCTCATGATGATCGCCAGGGGCACCATGACGGCCAGTGCCGAGCCGAGGCTCATGAGGCCCTTGCCGAGGAGGAAGCCCGCGACGGCGGCGCCGACGAGCGCCGCGGAGAACGCGGCGCGCAGCGGCGGGTAGAGGCCGAAGGCGCGGCGCAGGCCGCCGCCGGGGCGCAGCAGGATGAGCCAGCAGTAGACGCCCGCGAGGACGGTGAGGAGGCTCAGGGGCGAGGTGAAGACGGCGACGACGTTCGAGCCGAGCCCGGAGGCGATGACGCCGTTCGTGTCGCCCATGATGTCGCCCATGAAGGAGCCGAGCTCGCCGCGTTCGGCGACGGGCCGCTGGTAGTCGATCCAGGAGAGGCCGAACAGGACCGCGGCCCCGGCCAGGCCCGACCACGCGAAGCGCGAGAAGGTGACCCAGCCGCCGGTGGCGAGGGCGGCGGCGAGGCAGGTGCCGACGATGATGGCGACGGCGGCGGGGACGGAGTCGCCGAGGAAGCCCGCCGAGACGACCAGGACACCGAGGCAGCCGATCCCGGCCATGACCGGGGACTGGTAGCGGCGCGGCAGGCGCCAGGCCGCGGCGGCGGCGAGGAGCCACAGCGAGGCGATGAACATGCCGGTGGCGACGGGACCGAGCTCGTTCGAGGCGGAGTCGGCGACGGTGAAGTCGCCCAGGAGGGTGCCCAGGGGGTCCTCGGTGTGGATGAGCATCGCCAGGACGGTGACGAGGACGCCGAACGCGGAGACGCTGACCATGAGCCCGGCGGGGCCGTGGCGCCCGGGCAGGGCGATCGCGGCGATGGCGCAGGCCACGGCGACGCCGAGCGCGGTGAGCGGGCCGACGAGGCCCGGGTTCGGGGCCGACCACCAGTCGAAGAAGTCGGCGAGCATCGCGGCGGCGACGAAGAGGGCGCACACGAGGGCCGAGAGGATGTTGAGGCGCATGAGCCACAGCGGCGGCGGTTTGACGCCCGGCTGCCCGGCGTGGCGCAGCAGGTGCAGCAGCGGCCAGGCCACGAAGGTGAGGGCGAGGAACAGGAGCACCTGGAGCCATTGGGTGGCGGGTGCGGCCTCGGCGGCGGCGATGAGCCGGGTGTCGGTGTCGTCGAAGACGGCCTGGCGGCGCTCGTAGGTGAGCGAGTCGGCGGTGACGCCCGCGGGGATGCCGGCGAGGGTGTCGGGCAGCGGCGCGTCGAGCAAGGAGAGGGTCGTCGCGGTGAGGTCGGTGAGCCGGAGGTACCCGGGCCGTTCGGCGGGGAGGTCGACGAGGTTGTGGCCGCCGGTGGGCTCGACGTGGGCGACGGTGGCGAGGAGCCGGTCGGGCTCCTCGACCTGGCCGATGCCGGTGACGATGAGGGCCGAGTCGGCGCCGCGGGCCTCCTGGAGGGCGCCGACGGTGGCGTCGAGGTCGTCGAGGGCCGCCTCGCGGGCGTTCTCGGCGGTGGGCAGGACCCCGCCGTCGACCACGGTGAGCGGGCAGGCCGCGAGCGTCCCGGCGAGTTCGGCGCCTTCGGGCATGACCGGCAGGTAGTCGCCGACGCGGCCGACGGAGTTGGCGGTGGCGTAGGCGGCGCCGGGACCGATCGCGGTGGCGCAGGAGGTTCCGGCGGCGAGCATCCCGAGTTCGGCGCCCGTTTCGAGGTCGCGGTTGACGCTGACGAGGTCGGGCATCCCGGCGATGGTCGCCGAGTCTCCGGCGACGGTGATCGCGTCGGCGGTGATCTCGCCGCAGTCGGTGGGCTCGCCGTAGGGCGTGGAGACGGCGGGCGAGCCCGCCGAGAGGGTGAGCCAGCCGTCGAGGGTGCAGGTGAAGCGGCGGGCCGAGTCGGTGTTCAGTTCGGCGAGCGAGCCCTCTTTGGAGAGCGCGGCGAGGTTCGGGGTGCGCTCGTCGTCGATGTCGGTCCAGTTCAGGCCGCCGACGCCGAGGACGACCACCGAGTCGACGGTCTCGGGGAGCGCCTCGTCGGCGTCCTCGGGGAGCAGCTGGAACACGCCGACGGCGATGAGGGCGACGACGACGGCCCATACGCCGATCGGGCCGCGGCTGCGTTTGATGTTCTTGCCGGCCTTGCGGAACCAGCGCCCGGGATCGATCTTCTTGGACACGGCGGGGCTATCTTCCCGTCAGTTCGAGGTAGAGGGCGTCGAGCACGTCGATGACGCGCTCCTCGTCGGGCCAGGTGGCGGCCTGGGCGCGGCCGGCGGCAGCGAGGCGCGCGAGGCGCTCGGGGTCGGCGAGGAGGGCGCGCACGTGGGCGTCGAAGGCGTCGACGTCGCCGACGGGGAAGAGGATCGCGCCTTCGCCGACGAGGTCGGGAATGCCGCCGGTGCGGGTGGCGACGAGCGGGAGCCCGGCCTGGAGCGCCTCCTGGAGGGACAGCGGGTAGCCCTCCCAGGTGCTGGTGTTGACGACGAGGTCGGCGGCGGCCAGGAGGTCGGCGATGTCGCCGCGGTGGCCCAGGAGGCGCACGTCGGCGCCGCTCGCGTCGATGAGCGCCTGCAGGCGGTCGCGTTCGGGGCCGTCCCCGGCGATGGCGACGACGGGCGCGGGGTCGAGGCCGGTCCAGCGCTTGGCGGCGGCGATGAGGGTGTCGTGGTCCTTCTGGACGTTGAGCCGCCCGACCGACAGGATCAGGGGCCGGTCGCCGATGCCGAGCTGGGCGCGCAGGACCTTCGGGTCGCCCGCGGGCCGCAGCGGCGGCGCGGGGGCCTGCGCCAGGCGCGCGTCGACGGCGCCGAGGCCGACGAGGTGCGAGTGGAGGTCGGGCGAGATGGCGAGCGCGACGTCGACGCCGCGGGCCAGGCGCCGCTCCATGAAGTCGTAGGCCTGCCGCTTGACGCCGGTGGCGAGCTGCGTGTTGTGCCAGGTGGTGACGAGGGCGGCCCCGGCGGGGCGGGCGGCGAGCGCGGTCATGCCCGCGGTCATGCCGTGGGCGTGGACGACGTCGACGCCGCGGCCGGTGATGCCGCGCAGGGCCTTCGAGACGGCCCACCAGGCGGCGGGCAGGCCCGGGGAGGGCTTGGAGGTGATCGGGGCGGAGATGAAGCGGGCGCCGGTGGCGCGGAACCCGAACCGCTCCTCGGTCTCGGGCGGGCCGACGACGGTGACGGCGTCACCTCGGGCGACGAGTCCGGTCGCGACCGAGGCGACGTGCGTGCCGACGCCGCCGGTCGAGGGTCCGAGCACCAAGGCGATCCTTCGGTTGCTCACTGGTCGGCTCCGCTCTCTGGGTCGTTCGACTGGTCGTCGGTTCCGTTCGACGTCCGTATTGTGCCAGCGCGGCGCAGCACCGGCCGCACCACGCCGGATCCGCCGATGAGGGCGGCGAGTCCGAGGTAGACGACGGCGGTCGCGCCGCCGACGACGACGCCCTGGACGAGGGCGCTGAAGGTGGTGTCCGCGTGGCCCCACAGGAAGATGAGCTCGCGTGCGGCGAGGACGGCGACGATCGAGGCGACGACGGTGGCGAGCGTGGCGCGCGGGACGCCCGCGAGGCTGGCCGTGCCGGTGTGGCGGGCGATGGCGGCGGTGAGGGCGAGGCCGATGACGGTCATGCCGATGGTCCAGGCGATGGCGAGCGCGAGCGTGCGGTCCTCGATGGGCATGGCTTCGGAGAGGACGACCGCGGCGACGGCGCCGGCGGCCCATCCGATGGAGGTGGCCCCGGCGGCGTACTTGTTGCGGCCGATGGCGTAGAGGCCCCGGGAGTAGATCGCGAACATCGAGTAGCCGAAGAGGCCGAAGGCGAGGCCGGTGAGGGTCGCTTGGAGCTGGGTCTGGGTGCTGGAGACGTTGTCGGAGGAGACCGAGGAGAGGACGGTGCCGATGGGTTCGGCCAGGCCCGCGAGGGCGGCGACGCCGAGGCCGGAGAGCAGGAGGACGGCGCGGCCGACGTTGGAGAGGCGCCGCTGGTAGCGGTCGTGCTCGCCGAGCGAAAACGCTTCGGCGAGGACGGGGTAGGCGGCGGTGGCGAGCGGGACGGCGAGGATGGCCCAGGGCAGCAGGAAGAACGTCTGGGAGACGGTGAAGACGGCGACCGGGCCGGGCCCCGCACCGTTGGCGAGGCGCATGAGCAGGGCTTGGCACAGCTGCTGGGCGCCGACGGTGATGGCCCCGGCGATGGCGAGGGACTTCAGGCCTGAGGCGACGTGGGTCTCCAGGCGCCAGGCGGGCCGCAGGCGCAGGCCGAGGCCGCGCAGGGGGAAGACGAGACAACCGGCGAGGACGACGACGCCGAGGGTGGTGCCGAGGCCGAGGAGGAGGATCTCCCCCTGGCCGATGTCCTCAGTGGAGGCGTTGCGTTCGGAGGTGACGCCGTAGGCGAGGTAGACGACGGCCATGACGATGCTGGAGAGCAGCGGGGCGAGGGCGGGCCAGGCGAAGCGGCGGTGGGACTGGAGGATGCCGGTGAGCACCACGGCGACGCCGTACAGCGGCAGCTGCGGGGCGAAGAGGATGAGCAGTTCGGTGGCGACGTCGATGGTCTCGGGCTCGATCGAGCCCCCCGGCATGAGCGCGAGGATGATCGGGCGGGCGAACACCGCGACGATGACACCGGCGGGGAGCAGGATGGTCAGCGCCCAGGTCAGCAGTGCCGAGGCGATACGGCTGACCTGTTCGGGGTCGTGGCGGGCGAGGGGCGCGGCCAGCAGCGGGATCACCAGCGCCGCGAGCGCTCCCCCGGCGACCAGTTCGAAGATGATGTTGGGGATGTTGTTCGCGGTCTGGTAGGCGGTGCCGAGGGCGCCGAGGCCGATCGTGTAGGTGAACACCATCGTGCGGCCGAACCCGGCCAGGCGGGAGGCGACGGTGATCGCACCGATGACCGAGGCGGCACGACCGACTTCGCGTCGGGTCTCGGTCAAGACTTCGTCCGACCCAGCTCGTCCAACTCGCGCAGCACCGGCGTCTCGGCGATGACCTTCGTGAAGCTGACCTTCTCGGAGGTGGCGATGAGCGCGGCCACGCCCGCGAGGGCGAGGTGGCGGCCGATCATGCCGGTCCGGGAGATGTAGGCCAGGCCGAGGAGCGCGCCGAGGGCGTTGGCGCCGCCGTCGCCGAGCATGGTCTTGCCGTCGAGGTCGTCGGCCATGGCCGCCCCGGCGGCGGAGGAGACGGCGAGGGCGGTGTTGGCGCCGCCTTGGGCGGTGGCCTTGCGGGACTTGGGGCCCGCGGGGCGCGAGAGCGGCGCGGAGACGATGGTGACCACCTTGAGGGCGCGGCCGGGCCTGAGGTCGAAGAGGTTGATCAGGTTGGCCGCCCCGGCGATGACGCCGCCGCCGACGCCGACGTTCCACAGCCGCCGGGTCCAGTGGCGGCGCGGGTCGGTGAGGTCGCCGTTGGTGAGATCCACGAGCGCGGCGGAGGCGAGCCCGGCGGTGGAGATCCCGAGGATCTTGACCAGGCCCGCGGAGAGGCGGCCCTTGCGGAGAGCGCCGAGGTGGCCCTTGAAACCCTTGGCCTTCTCGCCCTTGGCGTCGGCGATGTCGTCGTAGAGGCCGACGGCGCCGGAGGTGAGGCCGGTGGCGGCGGCGGCCACCGCGTAGGCCGGGGAGTTCGCCCCCAGGACCGCCGCGGCGGTGGCGCCGACCGTGACGCCCGGCCCTTCGGCCAGGCTCACGGTGTCGCCCTTGTGGTTGACCCGTTCGAGTTCGGTCGCCCACTTCGACCGCCGTACGGCTCCGATCGCGGCGATCGTGCCGCCCGCGGCGAGGCCTCCGAGGAACGCACGCCCGACGGTACGCGTTAGCTGGCTCATGGACGCGATACTAGGCTGCGCCGGGAAGCAGGTCCGACATGCCCTCCCCGATCCCGAGATGGTCCACGTTGCCGGTGGCGATGTAGTCGGCGAGCGCGGCGACCGCGGCGATCTGGCCCTGGGTGACCGCGACGTTGTCGACGGTGGCGACGTCGTCGACCTCGTCGCTTCGAAGGACCGTGATCGGGTTGCCGTCGCCGGTCGAGGTCGTGGCGCCGTAGACGGTGGGCACGTCGGCGGCGAAGGCGCCAGTGAGGGCGACCATGCCGTTGTTGCGCTCCTCCGAGTCGGAGTCGGTGGAGCCGGGTCCGGCGAGGACGAGGACGCCGTCGGCGACGCCGGTCGGCTCCTCTTCGACGGTGAGCATCGACAGCTCGTTGAGGCTCGTGGTGACCTTCGTGATGTCGCCCGCGGCGATCTCGACGGCGGTGCCGTCGGCCTTGCCGGTGGTGACGGCGGCGAGGACGTAGCTCATCGCGGCGACCCCGTCGTAGGTGACGGGGGGCTGGACCGTGGCGGGGGTGATCTCGTTGTCGACGAGGTCCACGAGCTGGTCGGCGTTGTCGGGGTCGAAGAACTCGTCGAGGACGGAGATGCGGCCCGAGACGGTGGCGCCGGAGTAGCCGAGCATCTCGACCACGCCGTCGACGGTGTCGGTCTCCACGCCGGGGAGGGCGACGATGAGGACGTTCTTGTCGGTGAGCATGCCCGCCAGGTAGGCCGGGGCGATCTCGGCGGCGAAGGCCTGGTCGTCGCCGAGCTGGTCTTCGAGCTCGTTGATCTCGGCGCGCAACTGGTCGTTCGAGTCGCGCAGGCCCTGGGTGGCGCTCTGGAGGCGCTCGACGGCGGGGCCGTTGAGGGCGGCGGTGCCGAGGATGAGGCCGACGGTGAGGGCGAGGAACACCGCGGTGAGGCTCACCAGGTGATAACGGAAGTTGATCAAGAGAACAGTCTTTCGATTTGGAAGATCAAACCTTCCCACCAGTCGGCGACCACGTCGACGAACGAGCGTCCGACGGTGGAGATCGCGACGGCGGTGGCCATGGCGGCGAGTCCGGCGACGATGAGCAGGAGCAGGGCCGAGATGGACATGTCCTGGCGGTAGAGGCGCGAGACGCCCTTGGCGTCGACGAGCTTGCCGCCGACGCGCAGGCGGGTGAGGAACGTGGAGGCCATGCCGCCGCGCCCCTTGTCGAGGAACTCGACCATGGTGACGTGGGTGCCGACCGCGCAGATGAGCTCGGCGCCCTTCTCGTCGGCCATGAGCATCGCGATGTCCTCGGAGGTGGCCGCGGCGGGGAACGGGATCGCGGGGACCCCGAGCTTGTCCATGCGCTCCATGCCGGGGGCGCGGCCGTCGGCGTAGGCGTGGACGACGATCTCGGCGCCGCAGCGCAGGGCGTCGTCGGACACCGAGTCCATGTCGCCGACGATCATGTCGGGCGTGTAGCCGGCCTCGAGGAGCGCGTCCGCGCCGCCGTCGACGCCCACGAGCACGGGCTTGAACTCGCGGATGTAGGGCCGCAGGACGTCGATGTCCTCCTTGTAGTTGTAGCCGCGGATGACCACGAGGGCGTGGCGGCCGTTGAAGGAGGTCTTGACGTCGGGCACCCCGACCCCGTCGAGCAGGAGGTCCCGCTCGCGCTTGAGGTACTCCATGGTGTTGGCCGCGAAGGCCTCCAGCTGGACCGACAGGCCCTCCTTGGCGGCCTCCATGTCGGCGGCCACCGACTCCTCGGTCTGGACGGTGCCCTCGCCGATCAGGGTGTCGCCGTAGTAGACCTCGCCGCCGTCGACCGTGACGGTCTTGCCTTCGCGGACGTTGTCGAAGATCTCCTCCCCGACGCCGTCGACGAGGACGATCCCGGCCTTGACGAGCACTTCGGGGCCGAGGTTCGGGTAGCGGCCCGAGATCGACTTGGCGGCGTTGACGACCACGGCCACGCCGGTGCCCACGAGGGTGTCGGCGGCGACCCTGTCGAGGTCGACGTGGTCGATGATCGCAATGTCGCCGGGTTCGAGCCGGCCGCAGAGCCGCTTCGTGCGGCGGTCGAGACGGGCGGTGCCGACGAGTCGTCCCTCGGACGACTCGTCATCCGGTTTCCGCCCGGGCAAACGCAAGCTAGGTACACGCATCGTGCATCATCATGCCATCCGATCGCACGGGCCGAGGCGACGGCGCGCCGCTTCGCACCCGATCCGGTGAAGGCCCCTAGGACTTCATCTTCGCAGCTTCGGCCAGGAGTTCCTCGGCGTGGGCGACCCCCAGGTGGGAGTCGGGCATCCCCGCGAGCATGCGAGCAAGCTCACGCGCCCGCGCGGCGTCGTCGACGACCCGCACGCCCGAGACCGTGACCGCGCCCGAGGTGTCCTTGGAGACCACGAGGTGGCGGTCCGCGAACGCGGCCACCTGCGGCAGGTGGGTGACGACGAGCACCTGGTGGGTGCGGGCGAGCTTGGCGAGGCAGCGGCCGATCTCGATGGCCGCGCCGCCGCCGACGCCCGCGTCGACCTCGTCGAAGACGAGCACGGGCGGGCCGCCGATCTCGGCGAAGACCACTTCGATCGCGAGCATGACGCGGGAGAGCTCGCCGCCCGAGGCGCCCTTGTGCAGGGCGGCCGGGACCGCGCCGGGGTGCGGGCGCAGGAGCAGCTCGACCTCGTCTGCGCCGTCCTCGGTCGCGCCCGAGACGGCGGCCTCGGCGCCGGAGCCGACGGCGAGGTCGACCCCGCCGCGCCCGGCCGGACGCGGCTCGACCGAGGCGGTGACGGTGGCGTGGGGCATCGCGAGGCCCTTGAGCTCGGTGGAGACCGACTCGGAGAACCGCGCGGCGGCCTCGCGGCGCGAGGCGCGCAACTGCGTGGCGAGGTCGGCGGTCCGGGCGGTCAGGTCCTCGTGGCGGGCCTCCAGCTCGGCGACGCGCTCGTCGGAGACGTCGAGCTCCTCCAAGCGCTTGCGGGCGTTCTCCGCCCAGGCGAGCACGCCGGGGAGGTCCTCGGCGTACTTGCGGTACAGGGTCTTCAGGGCCGCCTGGCGCTGGTAGATCTCCTCCAGGCGCCGCGGGTCGGCCGAGAGGTCGTCGAGGTACGAGGAGAGGTCCACGGCGGCCTCGGCGAGGAGGACGCCCGCCTGCGCGAGGCGCTCGGCGAACTCGGCGAGCTTGGGATCGGCGTGGGCGTCGTGCTCCAGGGCGCGGGCCGCGGCGCCGACGGTGTCGGACGCGCCGCCGTCGCCGGTGGCCGGGTCGCCGGTGATCGCGGCGTGCGCGGTGGCGGCGGCCAGGCGCAGGGCCTCGGCGTTCTCCAGGCGCCGGGACTCCTCGCCGAGCTCCTCCTCTTCGCCTTCCTGCGGGTCGACGGCGGTGACCTCGTCCAGGCCCAGGCGCAGGAGGTCGGCCTCGCGGGCCATCTCGCGGGCGCTGGTGCGCAGGCGCGACAGCTCGGAGGCGCACGCGCCGAGTTCGGCGTAGACCGCGCGGTAGGCGTCGAGGACCTTGCCGTGGTCGGCGCCGGCGAAGCGGTCGAGCGCGGCGCGCTGCTCGGCGGCCTGGAGCAGGCGCATCTGGTCGGACTGGCCGTGCACCGAGATGGCGAGCTCGCCGAGTTCCGACAGGACGCCGACGGGGGCGCCGCGGCCGCCGACCCAGGCCTTCGAGCGGCCTTCCGCGGAGACCGAGCGCGCCAGGAGCAGCTCGCCGTCCTCCAGGTCGGCCCCGGCCTCGATGGCGCGTTCGCGCAGTTCGAGCGCGGCCTCGCCCACACTGAGGCGGCCCTCCACAAGGGCCCGGTCCGCGCCGAGGGGGGCGCGGGAGGCACGACCGCCGAACAGCAGACCCAGACCGGCGACGACCATGGTCTTACCGGCCCCGGTCTCACCGGTGATGCAGGTCAGGCCGGAATCGAGCGGCAGGGTGGCGTCAGCGATCACGCCCAGGTTCTGGATGCGAAGCTCCTCCAACACGCTTCAGAGCCTAGCCTGCCCGACCGACAACCGGCCCCGCAGACGGCCGGAGTGCGAACTAGATTCGGCCGTGGCGCCAACCGTCAACGGGCAGAGAGAGTTTCGAGACCAGACGCGAGGCGAAGGGACGGTCGGACATGCGCACCAGGCGGACCGGGCGGCGCGAGCGGCGGATGGTGACCGTCGAGCCGGTGGTCAGGCGCGTGACCTCCTTGCCGTCGGCGACGAGCGAGCCCTCGGTGCCGACCGACTCGACGCCGATGCGGATCTCCGAGGAGGAGTGGACGACCATCGGCTTGGCGAACAGGGCGTGGGCGTTCATGGGGACGACCACGAGCGCGTCCACATCGGGCCACACGACCGGGCCGCCCGCCGACATGGCGTGGGCGGTGGAGCCGGTCGGGGTGGCGACCACGACGCCGTCGGAGCCGTAGCGGGAGATGCGGGTGCCGTCGACGTCGATGAAGACCTCCAGCATCCGGGCGGGCTCGGCCTTCTCCACGGCGATGTCGTTGAACGCCCAGGCGCGGTGCAGCTCGCCGTCGATGCCGATCGCCTCGACCGAGAGCGCGGTGCGCTCCTCGATGGCGTAGTCGCCCTGGAGGAGGTGCGCGACGACGGTCTCCAGCTCGCCGGTCTCGGCCTCGGCGAGGAAGCCGACCTTGCCGAAGTTGACGCCCAGGAGCGGCACGTCGGCCTCGGCGGCGAGCTTGGCGGCGCGCAGGACGGTGCCGTCGCCGCCGAGCGCCAGAACGAGGTCGGCGGTGGCGCTGGTCGCCTCGTCGACGACCACGAGCGCCCCGGGGTGGAGGAGGGCGCGGACCTCGCCGGTGAGGATGCGCACGGCAACGTCGGCCGAGCGCAGCGCCGCGGCGAGCTTCTCGGCGAGTTCGGCGACGTCTCGGCGAAGCGGGTGCGTCACGACCAGGACCCGGCCAGGCGGCTTCTGCTGCGACCCCACGCGCGCTCCTTCGAATCGGTATTTCGGGACTCGAACTGTACCCGCCGAAGGGCCTCGGACGCGGCGGACCGATGCACGGGCGTCGCCCGGCGGCTTGCTAGTCCTCGGTCCCGGGCCGGACGGGACCGGCGGCGACCACGGCGTCCACGGTCTCGCGGGTGACCGGTTCGGCCTCGCCGCCCTCCATGCGGCAGAAGAACTCGACGTTGCCCTTGGGTCCGGGCAGGGGGCTGGCGGCGACGCCGGTGGTGGTCCATCCGAGAGCGGCCGCGGCCTCGACGACTCCCCACACGGCGTCGGCGCGCCGGGCGGGGTCGGTGACGACGCCGCCCGCGCCGACCTGGCCCTTGCCGACCTCGAACTGCGGCTTGACCATCGGGAGCATGAGCCCGGTGGGCCTGGTGCAGGCGGCGAGCGCGGGGAGGACGAGGCCGAGCGAGATGAAGGAGAGGTCGCCGACGGTGAGGTCGACCCGGCCGCCGAGCAGTTCGGGGGTGAGGTGGCGGACGTTGGTGCGGTCGTGGACGCGCACGCGCTCGTCGGTCTGGAGCTTCCAGGCGAGCTGGCCGTAGCCGACGTCGACGGCGAGGACCTCGGCGGCGCCGCGGCGCAGCAGGACGTCGGTGAAGCCGCCGGTGGAGGCGCCGGCGTCGAGGACGCGCAGGCCGGCCGGGTCGACGCCGAGGGCGTCGAGGGCGCCGATGAGCTTGTGGGCGCCGCGGGAGACGTAGTCGTCGACGTCGCCGACGAGGCGGATCGAGTCGTCTCCGGTGACGCTGGTGGCGGCCTTGGTGGCGGGGATGCCGCGCAGGTGGATGCGCCCGGCCGCGATGAGTTCGCGGGCCTGCTCGCGGGAGCGGGCGATCTTGCGGCGGACGAGTTCGGCGTCGAGTCGGTAGCGCGTCGGCATGGCGCGGTGGCGGTGCTCTCTGTGCTCGGCGGGTCAGGCGTCGTCGACGTTGCTGAGGATCTCCGAGAGGCGCTGCTGGACGCCCTCGAAGACCTGCACGTGGTCGGTGACGGGCAGGTCGGGCAGCGCTTCGAGGCGGCCCAGGGCCTCCTCGACGTCGCCTTGCACGTCGTCGGCGTCGCTGCTGCGGGGCCGGAGGCGGTCGGCGAGCGCCCCCGGGGTCGGCTGGTCGGTCATGCGTCCTCTTCGTCGTCGCGTTCCTCGGTGCTGGACTGCGGGGCGTCGGAGGGGGCGGTGGCGGCGGGCCGTTCGGGGGCCTCGGCGGTGGCGAGGCGCGCTTCGGCCTCGGCGAGGCGGATGCGCAGCTCGCGGACCTGGCCCTCGGAGTGCTCCAGGCGAAGGTTGAGGTCGTCGAGATCGGACTGGGTGGCGACGCCGATGCGGGTGAGGTTCGCGTCGAACTCGGCGCGCAGGAGGCGGCCGAGGTCGGAGGCGGTGCGCGTACCGTGGTCGCGGAGCTGCTCGGCGCCGGACCTGAGGCCTTCGGAGCCGGACTTGAGGTCCTCGCGGACGCGTCCGGCGAACTCGCGGGCGCGGCGGGCGGGGTCGCCGGCCAGTCCGCGGAAGGCGTCGAAGTAGGCGCGGGCGGAATCGGTCATGGTGCTCCCACTCCTTTCGGGGTCTGCCAGGTGTGCGGGACGGTCCCCTGGGCCGCGGGCGCCGGCGGGCGGTGCGCGGGCACGCGCCCGGGGCGGCTTGCGGGCCATAATCTGGCTGTGGCGTCAACGGTACTGCCAAGCTACCGGTGACCGGCCTCGACCATCGGGTCGTACTGGTCGGTAACATGCTGTCGGGCGCACCGCCGCGCCCGCGCCGAGCGAACAGGAGGGCCACATGGCCACCATCGACGAATGCCGGACCGCACTCGAGCAGTTCGCGGCGAACCTCGCCGCGAACCCGAAGTCGGTCAAGAAGCTGACGGGTTTCCAGCGCAGTCTCGCCGCGGACATCACCGACCACGGGGTGTCCTTCAACGGGAGGTTCGACCAGGGGAAGCTCATCGACATCACCGACGGCGACAACCCCGACGCCGAGATCCGGATGGTCGTGGCCTCCGACGACCTCGTGAAGCTCGTCGCCGGCGAACTCGACTTCATGAAGGCCTTCACGTCGGGTCAGGTCAAGATCAAGGCCAACATGATGGACCTCATGAAGCTGCGCGGCGTCCTGTAGGTCCGCGCCGGGCGCCTTGCGCCCGTTGCGGACAGCGGAGCGTAGGGGGCGGGGGCACGGACCGTGAGCCCCGCCCCGCGCGCGGGGCCGGATCGGTGCGAAGCGGACGGTCAAATGCGTCCCGGTCGGGCGCAACAGCATTCAGGCCACGTTGTAATCTTCTGCCCAGCCGCGATGTGCAGTCGAGCACTCCGATCGCTCAGAACTACCCGGGAGGACCGTATGGCCACTGTTGACGAATGCCGGAATGTGCTGGAGAAGATGGCCGGCAAGGTCGCCAGGAAGTCCGACGAGCTCGAACTCGAGGACGGCTTCGAGCGCACACTGGCCGTTGAGATCACCGACCTGGGCCAGACCTTCAGCGCCAAGCTCGCCGGCAACAAGCTGACGGACCTGCTCGACGGCGACGCCCCCGAGGCCGAGGTCCGCATCCTGATCGCCTCTGACGACCTGATCGCCCTGTCGAAGAAGGAGCTCAAGCCCGCCAAGGCACTCCTGACCGGCAAGATCAAGATCAAGGCCTCCGTCAAGGACCTCGCGAAGCTGCGCAAGGCCCTCAAGGTCGACTAGTCCCCCGGGGCCGTCCCGCCTCGAAACACGTTGCGCCCCTGGTGGGCGCGGATATGGCAAGAGCCCGGACCGCGGCGGTCCGGGCTCTTCGCCTTGCGTTCACGGAAACGTCCGCGAGTGTTCAGTCGCCCAAGAGCTTGCGGGCGGCGTCACTGTCGGCGACCGGCGCGCGGGTCGGGTCGTAGTCGGTCATGTCCGCTGCGGCCCAGCTCAACTCGCACAGGGCGCGCCACGCGTCGAGTTCGGCGCCCTCGCCGCGCAGGCGGATCTCGGCGCCCGCAGGGCCCGTCTCCAGCGTCGCCGTCCAACCGCCGCAGTCGATGCGGTCGACCGCGTCGTTCCACTGCGGCTCCGGGTGCGGCTCGGTCAGCGCCCCGAGGTTCCACCCGAGGTACGTCGGACGCTGCTCGGGCGGCAGCGCGAGCGCCTCCAGCGGGGAGGCGACCCCGGTGAAGACCAGGAGCGAGTCGAGTCCGGCGCGGTTGGCGCCCTCGATGTCCGAGTCCGGCCGGTCGCCGACCATGACGGCCGTGCCGCCGGGGCGCCGGGCCGTGGCGGCCCGGTAGATCCCCGGCTCGGGCTTGCCCGCGATGACGTCGGGACCGCGGCCGAGCGCAGCCGAGATCGCGCCCGCCAGCGCGCCCGTGCCGGGCAGCGGACCGTCCGGTGTGGGCAGTGTGGCGTCGAGGTTCGTCGCGACCCAGACGGCGCCGCCGCGTGCCGCGAGGGTGAGGTCCGCGAGGTCGCGCCAGGTCACGGTCGGAACCATGCCGTAGGCGATGCCCTTGGCAGCCTTGGGGTCGTCGGTCGTGGTGAGGCCTTCGGCCTCGACGGCCGCCGCCAGCGCCTGCGATCCGGTCACCAGGACCGGGTCGCCAGGGGCGAGGCGGTCGCGCAGGATCTCCGCGACGACCTGCGCCGAGGTGAGCACCTGCGCGGCCTCGGCCGGGACGCCCATGCCGCGCAGGGCGTCGGCGACCGTCTCGGGGCTGCGGGAGGCGTTGTTCGTGACGAACACCGGCTCGCAGTCGAGCCCCGGAAGGGCCGCGATGGTCGCGGCCGCTTCCGGGATCGGCTCGTGCAGCAGGTAGACGACGCCGTCGAGGTCGAGCAGCGCTTGGTCGTAAGCGCCGGCCAGTGCCTCAGGGGCGCCTTTCAGTCGGGTCATCGGACTCCTCAGCGTCGGGGTTCGCCGGGTCGCTCGCCTTCGCCTCGCCGGGGGCGGCGGACTCGGCGCGGTCGTCGTCCTTGACGTCGGCCTCCGGCTCCTCCTCGGCTTCGGGGGCGTCGGCGGGCTCGTCGGACCGGTCGTCTTCGAGGTCGTCGTCTTCGAGGTCGTCTTCGTCCTCGTAGTCGTCGTCATCGTCGTCGTCGTCGAGGTCGTCTTCGTCCTCGTCGTCTTCGAACTCGTCGTCGTCCTCGTCATCGAGCTCTTCGACGACGATGCCCTCAAGTTCGAGCAGGCGCTCGGCGGCGCCGGTCTCGCCGGTCTCGTCGGCGGCGACGGCCTTCGAGAGCCATTCGCGCGCTTCGTCTTCGAGGCCGTCGGCCAGCAGGCCCTCGGCGTAGGCGTAGCGCAGTCGCGCGACCCACGGCTCGGTCTTGGGCGAGTTGAGCGCGCCGACCTTGAGCATCGCGGTCGCGGCCTCGCCCATGCCCATGTCGCGGCGGGCGCCGGAGGCGACGATGAGGAGTTCGACCCGGACTTCGGGGTCGACGCTCTCGTCGCTGCCGTACTCGCGGTAGATGTCGATGGCGCGCTCGGGGTGGCCGAGGGCGCGCTCGCAGTCGGCGATGAGCGCGACGTGGTCGTGGTTGCCGCCGAGCCGCTGCGCGGCGCGCAGTTCGTTGACGGCCAGCTGCCATTCCTCGGCGCCGTACGCGGCCACACCGGTGACCTCGCGGACGACCGCCACGCGGGAGGCCTTCCGGCGGGCGTAGCGGGCCTGTTCGAGGGCGCCTTCGACGTCGTCTTCGGCGAGGAGGGCGGCGGCGGCGAGGAGCCGGTTGCCGACGGCCTCGGCCAGCTGCTTGTTCAGGCTGCGCAGGCCGGCCTTGGTCTCCTTGTCGAGCTGGTCGAGCCCGTACTCGATGCCTTCGGGCAGGTCGGGGGCCTGGTCGGACTCGCCGAGGCGGATCGGGCCCTCGTGGCCGGCCTCGCGCTCCTCCAGCGGACGCAGGTTGTCCTTGCCGCGGCGCTCCTTGCCGTCGCGGCCGAACTCGCGGTCGTCACGGCGGGGCCCGTCGTCGCGGTCCTCGCGGCGCGGTCGGTCGTCGCGCGAGCCGCGGTCCTCGAACCGGCGGGGCCGGTCGTCGTCGCGGCGCGGACGGTCGTCGCGGCGGGGGCCGCGGTCGTAGCCGCCGCGGCTGTCGCCGTCACGGCGGGGCCGGTCGTCGCGGTTGAACTGACGGGGGCCACGGTCGTCGCGGTTGCCCTCGTAGCGGCGCGGGCCGCGGTCGTCACGGTTGTAACCGCCGCGGTTGTCACCGTCGCGGCGCGGACGGTCGTCCCGGTTGAACTGACGAGGCCCACGGTCGTCGCGATTGAACTGACGCGGACGGTCGTCCCGGTTGCCCTCGTAACGGCGGGGGCCGCGGTCATCGCGGTTGTACCCGCCGCGGTCGTCACCGTCGCGACGCGGACGGGCGTCACGATTGAACTGACGCGGACGGTCGTCGCGGTTGCCCTCGTAACGGCGGGGGCCGCGGTCATCGCGGTTGTAACCGCCGCGGTCGTCACCGTCGCGACGCGGACGGTCGTCACGATTGAACTGACGCGGACGGTCGTCGCGGTTGCCCTCGTAACGGCCCGGGCCGCGGTCATCGCGGTTGTAGCCACCACGGTTGTCGCTGTCGCGACGCGGACGGTCGTCACGGTTGAAACCGCCACGGTCGTCACGGTTGCCCTCGTAACGGCGCGGGCCGCGGTCATCGCGGTTGTAGCCACCACGGTTGTCGCCATCGCGACGCGGACGGTCGTCACGGTTGAACTGACGAGGCCCACGGTCATCGCGGTTGTAGCCACCACGGTTGTCGCCGTCCCGGCGCGGGCGTTCATCGCGGTTGAACTGACGCGGACGGTCGTCCCGGTCGCCCTCGGAACGGCGGGGGCCGCGGTCATCGCGGTTGTAGCCACCGCGGTTGTCGCCGTCCCGGCGCGGGCGGTCATCGCGGTTGAACTGACGCGGACGGTCGTCGCGGTCGCCTTCGAAACGGCGGGGGCCGCGGTCGTCACGGTTGAAACCGCCACGGTCGTCACGGTTGCCCTCGTAACGGCGGGGGCCGCGGTCATCGCGGTTGTAACCGCCGCGGTCGTCGCCGTCGCGACGCGGACGGTCGTCGCGGTTGTACCCGCCGCGCCCGCCCCGGTCGTCCCGGTTGCCTTCGAAACGGCGGGGGCCGCGGTCATCGCGGTTGTAGCCGCCGCGGCTGTCGCCGTCGCGGCGGGGCCGGTCGTCCCGGTTGCCCTCGTAGCGGCGCGGGCCGCGGTCGTCGCGGTCCTCGTAGCGCCTGGGGCGGTCGTCGCGGCCCTCGCCGCGGCCGTAGCCGCCTCGGCCCTCTCCGCCGCGGCCTTCCTGGCGGTTGTACCCGCCACGGCCCGAACGGTCGCCGTAGCCGCCGCCCTCGCGACGGCCGTAGCCGCCTCGTCGGTCATCTTCACCCTTGCGGGCGCGGCCTTCTTCAGCCACTCGATTCTCCCCCTCTATTCACCGCGACAAAACCAATCAAGTGTATGCCTCAGCTGATGATCTCGACTCCGGCGACGGTCTTCTTACCCCGCCGGATCACTCCGTATCGTCCGTGAAGCAGGTCAGAGGGGTCGATAACGGCCTCGGCGTCCGCGACGCGGGCGTTGTTGAGGTAGGCGCCGCCCTCCTTCGCCGCGCGGCGGGCCTCGCCCAGGCTCGCGACGACGCCGGACTCCTTCATCGCCTCGGCGACGGTGAGGCCGGGCTTGTGGATCTCGGCGAGACCGGCCTCCGCGAGCGCGGCGCGCAGGGTCGCCTCGGGCAGCGCGGCGAGCTCGCCGCGGCCGAACAGGGCCTGTGAGGCGGCGATGACGTTCGCGGTCTCCTCGGCGCCGTGCAGCAGGGTCGTCAGCTCCTCGGCGAGGGCCTTCTGCGCCAGGCGCGCGGCGGGCTTCTCGGCGGTGGCCCGGTCCAGTTCCTCGAGCTCCTCGCGGGAACGGAGCGAGAAGCGCTTGAGGTAGTCGGACACGTCGGCGTCGCTGGTGTTCACCCAGAACTGGTAGAACGCGTACGGGCTGGTCATCTCGGCGTCGAGCCAGACCGCGCCGCCCTCGCTCTTGCCGAACTTGGTGCCGTCGGCCTTGGTCACGAGCGGGGTCACGAACGCGTGCACGTGCTCGCCCGAGCGGCGCCGGATGAAGTCGACACCGGCGGTGATGTTGCCCCACTGGTCCGACCCGCCGAACTGGAGAGTGCAGCCGTGGCGGCGGTTGAGCTCGTAGAAGTCGTTCGACTGGAGCAGCTGGTAGGCGAACTCGGTGAACGAGATCCCCGACTCCAGGCGGCTCTTCACCACGTCGCGCGCGAGCATCTTCGAGACCGGGAAGTGCTTGCCGACGTCGCGGAGGAACTCGATGGCGCCCATCTCGTTCGTCCAGTCGAGGTTGTTCACCGCGACCGCGCCGTTGTCGCCGTCGTAGGTCACGAACGGCGCCACCTGGGCGCGGATCTTCTCGAACCAGCCCGCCACGACCTCCGGCGGGTTCATGACGCGCTCGCCGACCTCGCGGGGGTCGCCGATCTGGCCGGTCGCGCCGCCGACGAGCAGCAGCGGCCGCAGCCCGCCCCGCTGGAGGCGGCGGGCGGTGATCAGCTGCATGAGGTGGCCGACGTGCAGACTCGGGGCGGTCGGGTCGAACCCGATATAGAACGTGACCTGGCCCGCGTCGATGTGCTCGCGGAGAGCATCGATGCCGGTCGAGTCCTGGATGAGGCCGCGCCACGCGAAGTCGTCGAGAATATGCACGCCCCCATTGTGCCTCAGCGGGCGAAACGCTTTTGAGGAGAGCGCGGCGGGGTAAGCGCCGTCGCTCAAGCCCCGGCGCGGCTGCCGGTCTCGCCCAGGGCGAGCGCGGTCTCGATGTGGACGCGCAGCTCCAGGGACGCGGCGGTCTTCGCGGTCTGCTTGGTCGGGCCGGCGCCTTCGGCGGCGACGTGCTCCCCGCCGTCGCGCATCCGGCCCTCCGCGCGGCACGTGAAGATCCGCTCGTGTGAGGGACCGTCGACCCGGAAGTCCCAGGTCAGGTGCTCCAGCGCGCCGCGGGCGGCGTAGATCTGCACCGCCTCGGCGGGGTTGACGGCCGCGTCCACGAGGAGCTTGCGCGGCCCGTCGCCGCGGGCCTTGGCGGTCGCGTCGCCCGAGCGGTCGGGCAGGCCCGCGAGTGTCGCCACCAGCGCCAGCGCAGCCTGATTGCGGGCGTCTTTCTTGTTGCGCTGCAAGCGTTTGGGCGATTCGACGCGTTTGCCGTCGTAGAGGACGGCGACCTGCGCGGAGAACAGGGGCGTCTCGAAGCCGGGCGCGGCCTCGACGGTCCAGAGCACGTCGGTGTCGTTGCTGATGGGGCCGCCGAGGCGGTCCTGGAGGTAGACGTTGACGATGGACTGTGCCTGCTGGGGTTCGCGGGCGAGGTGGTCGTTCATGCGTTCGCGCAGGGGCGCGAAGGCCTCGCGGCCGTAGAGGTAGACGGAGGCGAACTCGCGCAGTTGCAGCTCGCCGGCGCCGAAGCGGCGCTCGGCGTCCCGGACGAGTCCGTCGGGGACTTCCCCTTGGTCGACGGCGAACTGGAGGACGCGGGAGAACTGCTTGTAGGGCAGGCGGGCGAAGTCGGCCGTGTCGATGTGGCGGGCGGTCTCCTCGGCGGCGCGCTGCTTGAAGTACTCGGTCTTGGCGCGGCGCTCGGCCTCGACGACCTCGTTGACGTGGTCGGCGGCGGCCTTGAGCTCGTCGACGGGGTAGGGGCTGGGCTGCCCGAGGGCGCCGGCGAGGAGGATGCGCTGGGTGAGGAGGTCGGGGTAGCGGCGGATGGGGCTGGTGGCGTGGGTGTACGCGGGCAGCTGGAGTCCGTGGTGGCCGTGGACGGTGGGGCCGTAGGTGGCGGCGCGGGCGACCATGCGCATCCGGGTGCGGAGCATCTCGAAGGCGGCGCTGTCGCCTGCGGCGGCGATGGTCTCGAGTTCGGCGCGCAGTTCGGCGGGGTCGCCGGCGACGGTGGCGAGGCGGTGGTTGCGGAAGAGGATGGGCACGTCCTCCCGGACGGCCCAGGCCGCGATCTGGGCGTTGGCGGCGATCATGAACTCCTGCACGATGATGTAGCCGGAGTTGCGCTCGGCGCTGTCGAGGCGCACGAGCTGGCCCTCTTCGTTGGTGGCGAAGCCGGAGAGGAGGTCGTAGAAGGCGAGGGCGCCGGCGTTGCGGCGCGCGGCGAGCATGGTCTGGGCGAAGCGCAGGGCGAGCGCGAGGGTGGCGTGGAGCGGGTGGGCCGGGTCGGCGGCGGCGCGGGCGGCGGCGTCGTGGGTCAGGACCCAGGAGCGGGTGAGGCGTCCGGGTCCGAGGTCGGCGGCGAGCACGTGCCCGGCGGCGTCGAGGCGGAGGCGCACGGCGAAGGTGTCGTTGTCGCGGCCGGGTTCGAGGCCCGCGGCGGCGACGACGGGCGCGGGGAGCATGTGCTTGGTGCGCTCGGTGCGGTAGCGGGTGTGGACGCGTTGGCGCGCTTCGGTGTCGGCTCTGCCGCCGGTGGGGACGTGGTCGGCGACGCGGCTGATGTGGATCCACACGTCGAAGCCGTCGCCGTCCGGTTCGATCCAGATCGCGTCGTCGCGGTCGACGGTGGTGGCGGCATCGATCATGATCCCGGTCTCGGCTGGGTTGTAGTCGGCCAACTGCGCTCCTTCGAGGTCCAGCCGCCATGGTAGCGGTCGCGGGGGTCCTTGGGGGCGAACGCATGGGGCCGGGAGTTCGCATTGTGAACTCCCGGCCACTCGTGGCGTTGATGCGTCAGGGGCGCAGATGGGTCAGGGCCCCGGGTGAGTCAGGGGCGGAGGTCCCAGGTCTCCAGGCGTCCGCACATGCCCCATTTGGCGGCCGGGTCGCCCGCGTCGCCGACGTGGGCGTCGCACAGGTGGGCGCCGTCGGCTTTCGCGAGGGCGTCGAGGTGGGCGCCGGTGGCGTCGGCCTGGGCCTTGGGCCCGTCGGCCCACAGGCGCCGCCAGGTCTCGGTGCGGCCGGAGACGAGCCGGGCGGCGCGGTCCCACAGGGGGCGCATCGCTTCGGGGCCTTGGGATTGGACGCGTTCGCGCAGGGCGAGGTAGCCGTCCACGGCGAGGTCCCGGCGGGCGCGGGCGGCCTCGCCGCGTTCGGCGTCGGTCAGGTCGGGTGCGGCCGGCGCGCCCGCCGCGGCGGCGTAGGCCTCCGGGTCGTCAAGGGTCCCTTCAGGGAAGGTGAACACGGCGTCCCCGGCCTCGGGGATGCCGGCGTTCTGCATGACGACGACGACCTGGAGGTCGCCGGAGACGTTGACGAGCCGGTGGACCGTCCCGGGGGTGAACCACAGGACGGTCCCGCGCGCGAGGTCGCGGCGCTCGTAGCCGTCGCCCGAGAGCGTCTCGACCGCTCCGGTGCCGCCGGTGACGACGTAGCCCTCGGTCGAGGCGGTGTGGAGGTGCGGCGAGCCGCCCGCCTGCCCGTCGACGGTGGGCCAGTCGTAGACGGTGACGATGGAGACGGCCGTGCCGCCGGGGAAGCCCATCGTCAGCCCAGCCGGGCCAGTTCGGCGGCGGCGAGTTCGGCGGCCTTGGCGGCGCCCTCGATCCCGGTGTCGCCGTTGCAGACGGCGACGGCGTGGCGCAGGGTCACGGTGTCGCCGGGGGCCATCGGCAGCTCGGTGTCGAAGAACGGCGCGGGACAGACCGCGGCGAAGGGGTTGGAGCGGACGAACCACTTGACGGGCGCGCCGGGGTTCTCGGGGTGGTCGGTGAAGACCAGGGTCGAGACCGCGTCGGTCGAGTCGTGCTTGCCGCGGAAGGCCATCCAGTCCCCGCGCACGCCCATGAGCTCGTCGCCGCCCTCGCCGTCGGTGGTGTAGACGCGGCCGTCGGTGAAGGATCGCGGTCCGCGCCAGAAGAAGCCGCCGTAGCCGGCGTTGTCGCGGCCCTCGGTGGTGGGGCTGCCCATGACGACCGTGTCGTCGGTGTCGTTGGTGAACGCGGTGGAGAAGGAGAGCACCCAGGAGTCGTCGGAGAGGACGGTGACGGCGAAGGCCCGGCGCTCGGAGAAGAAGTGGCGCCCGTCCTCGGTGACCCAGTCGAGGCGTTCGACGGCCGTGACGGCCCCGTCGGCGGCGTCGAGGGCGGTGAACTCGCGGTGGACCATGGCGCCGTCGTTCTTCTCGTCGACGTAGCCGAGGTCGCGGCGGAAGGTGCGCCCGCCCCAGAAGTTCTCGGGGCCCGCGTTCGGCAGGGACAGGGCGATGCCCTTGTGCCACACGTGGTCGTGGGGCCGGTAGAGGCTCACCTGGTTCCCGGCGAGGTCGCGCAGGGGCTCGAAGTAGGGCCGGGGGGACTCGAACTGCGCGTTGTCGGGTCGGTAGACGTAGCGCAGGATCTCCACGTCGCCGCTGGCGATCGAGAGGGCGGTGTCGTTGTCGGCGAGTCGCAGCGTCATCGGTGTTGTCTCCACAATGTCTGGTGTGTCATGACTGGTGCGTGATGTCGGTCGGTCACTTGAGGTCGGGCCAGGGGGTCCCCGACCCGTCCATGCGCTGGTAGAACGGCGAGGTGGGGTCGATGTCCCCGGCGCGGACGCGTTCGCCGGTGAAGGCCGAGGCGTAGATCGCGGCGAGCAGTTCGAGGGTGCGGCGGGCCTCCTCGATGGCGACCGGCGGGGTGGCCCTGCCGTCGAGCGCGTCGGCGATGCGGGCGAACTGGGCGCCGTGGCCGGAGGCCTGGCCGCGCGGCTCCCCCGCCCAGGCGAGGTTGACGTCCGCGGCGGCGGACGCGATCGGGTGGACGCTCCAGTCGTCGTCGCCGTAGCCGTAGAGGTGGTCGAGTTCGACGGTGGCCGTGTCGAAGTCGAGGCGGATCTGGGAGACCTCGCGGGGGCTCAGGAGCGAGTTGGTGATGACCGCAGAGGCGCCGGACTCGAGCGTGACGATGGCGTGCGAGACGTCCTCGGTGTTGGTGGTCCGGCGGTGGCGGTGCGCGGTGGCGACCACCTCGGACCAGGGCCCGACGATCGACAGGAGCGTGTCGATCTGGTGGATGCCGTGGCCCATGGTGGGCCCGCCGCCCTCGGTCTCCCAGCGCCCGCGCCATTCGACCGCGAAGTACTCCTCGGGCCGGAACCACAGGGTGTCGCACTTGGCGACGGCGAGGCGGCCGAGGACGCCGGAGGCCATCATGTTCCGGACGCGTTCGGCCGCCGAGCCGAAGCGGTGCTGCGAGATGACCGCGAAGTCGGCGGTCGAGGAGGCGGCGGCGGCCGCGATCCGGTCGAACTCCTCCAGGCTCAGCGCCGGGGGCTTCTCGCAGACGACGCCGACGTTCGCTTCGAGCGCGGCGATCGCGCCGGGGCCGTGGGCCACGGGCGGGGTGCACAGGTCGACGAGGTCGAGCTCCTCGTTGGCGAGGAGGTCCTCGATGGTGGCGTACCCGCGTGCGAGGCCGAACTTCTCCTTGAAGGCGTCCAGGCGGCCCTGGTCGGGGTCGACCGCCGCGACCAGCTCGAACCGGTCGGGGACGTGCTTTCGCAGCTCGTCGGCGTGAAGGTGGGCGATGCCGCCGGTGCCGACGATGGCGAGGCGGTGGGTGGAGGTCACGGGGACTCCTTCAGCACGGAGGGTTTGCAAACGTTTTCCAGCGTCGTCGACAATACTAGCCGACAGCCGTTTCGACAGTGACCTGGGTCTCCAGGACGCGTGTGCCCGGTTCGATGCGACGCTCGCCGGTCACGCGCACGGCCAGGGGCTCCTCGGTGTCGGCCGCGGACCGGCCGAGGCGCAGTTCGAGCGCGCCGGGTTCGACGACCCACTGCCCGTCGAGCCCGATGAGCGCGGCCAGGTCCAGCGGCACCGCGAAGCGGGCCGTGGCGGCCTCGCCGGGGGCGAGTTCGAGGCGCGCGAAGCCCACGAGGCGCTGCACGGGGCGTACGGTGCTGGCGACCGGGTCGTGGAGGTACACCTGCACGACCTCCGTCCCGGCCCGGCCGCCGGTGTTGGCGACGCGCACGGCGACCTCGACCCTGCCTTCGGGACCGGTCTCGGCCGCCGACAGCAGCTCCGGTGCGTCCCAGGTGAACTCGGTGTAGGTGAGGCCGTGGCCGAAGGCGTAGCGCGCGGTCGGGTCCACCGAGGACACCTCCGAGCGGCGGGCGAGCTGCGGGCCGAGGTAGGTGGCCGGGGGCGAGTCGCGCCGGGCCGGGACGCCCACGGGGAGGCGGCCTTCGGGGGCGGCGGCGCCGGTGAGGATCTCGCTGATCGCCGCGGCGCCCTCCTCGCCGGGCAGGAACGCCTGCACGATGGCGGCGGCCCGGTCCGGGGCGGTGCCGAGGGCGTACGGGCGGCCCGAAATGACGACCACGACGGTGGGCGTGCCGGAGTCGAGCACCGCTTCGAGCAGTTCGCTCTGGCGCCCGGGCAGCGCGTGGTCGGGGGCGTCGCAGCCCTCGCCGGAGGTGCCGCGCCCGAACAGGCTGGAGCGGTCGCCGACGGCGATGACGGCGAGGTCGGCGCCCGCGGCGGCGGCCGCGGCGGCTTCGAGGTCGGCGTCGGTCGCGTCCAGGACCCAGCCGCCCGCGACGTGGTCGAGGACGGTGCCGGGGAGGTCGGCCGCGAGGCGTTCGGCGAGGGTCGCGATGGCCACGCCGGTGTCGACCGCCGGGTAGGGGTCGCCGCTGTCCACTTCGTACCGCATGTGGTGGTTGGGGAAGGAGTAGCAGCCGAGCATCGCGGCGGCGTCGTCGGCGACGGGGCCGAGGAGCGCGACGCGCGCGGGCGCCGAGGCCAGCGGCAGCGTGCCGTCGTTGGCGAGCAGCACGATCGACTTGCGGGCGACCTCGGCCGCCAGCGCGCGGGAGGCGGGCGGGTCGAGGTCGACCGTGCCGGGCGCCTCGGGCAGCTCGTCGAGCAGGCCGAGTTCGATCTTCTGGGTCAGGACGCGCTCGACGGCGCGGTCGAGGGTCTTCTCCTCCACGAGGCCGTCGGCGACGGCGGCCTGGAGCGGTTCGCCGAAGCAGTCGGCGCCGGGCAGTTCGACGTCGACGCCGGCGTTGAGGGCGAGCCCGGCGGCGGCGGTGCGGTCGGCGGCGACGCCGTGGAGGGAGTTGAGGAAGTTGACGCCGAAGTAGTCGCCGACGATGGTGCCGTCGAAGCCCCACTCCTCGCGGAGGATGCCGGTGAGCAGGCGGACGTTCGCGTGGGAGGGGACGCCGTCGTTGGCGGCGTAGGAGGGCATGACGGACTTGGCGCGCCCGAGGCGCACGGCCATCTCGAAGGGGGTCAGGTAGGTCTCGGCGAACTGCCTGGGGCCCAGGTAGACCGGGCCGAAGTTGCGGGCGGCGTGCGAGGCGGAGTACCCGGCGAAGTGCTTGAGGGTGGCGATGATCCCGGCGTCCTGGATGCCGCGGACGTAGGCGGTGCCGAGGACGCCGGTGAGGTACGGGTCCTCGCCGATGGTCTCCTCGGTGCGGCCCCAGCGGGAGTCGGCGACGACGTCGAGGACGGGGGCGAGGCCCTGGTGGATGCCGACCGAGCGCATGGTGGTGCCGATCTGCTCCGCCATGGCGCGCACGAGGTCGGCGTCGAAGGTCGCGCCCCAGGCGAGTGCGGTGGGGAAGACGGTGGCGCCGTAGGCCATGAAGCCGGCGAGGCACTCGTCGTGGGCGACTGCGGCGATGCCGAAGCGGCTGCCCTCGCGGATGCGGCCCTGGATCGCGGCGAGGCGCGCGGCGCCTTCGGCGGGGTCGACGCGGGCCGATCCGAAGGGGCGGGTGAGCTGGCCGAGGCCCCGGGCGAGGGAGTCGTCGACGGCGACGCCGCCGGTCTGCTCGCTCTGGTGGGGGGCCATGTCGCCGGCGTCGGCCTCGACGCCGCGCCACAGACTCGACAGCTGCGCGCATTTCTCTTCGAGGGTCATCCGCTTGACCAGCCCGGCGGCCCGTTCGGCCGCCTCCGCGGGGGTGTCGGTGTCCATGCTGCTCCACTCAAGCGGCCCGCTACGTGCCGTTGGCGGCGGGGGGAGGGGCCGATAGTTTCTGAAAGTTTTCTGATCGTTTTCGATGCAGGTTTGCACACCATAACATTGATGAGCGCCTACTTCTAGCGCCAATCGGATCGTGGGATGCGTTTGCCCCGGGCTCATATTCGATGATTTCGTTCGAAACTTTCGGACGGAATCCGGGAGCCCGGACCGGCGGCTATAGGATGTCCGCACTACCGTTGGTAGGGCATTCCCACGGGAGGCACCCGCGGAGCGGTGAACTGGAACAGCTGGAGGACCCTTGAGCGAAGCCGAACACGGGCGCATCACGATCCGCGCCATCGCCGACGAGGCGGGTGTCAGCGTGCCCACGGTCTCGCGGGTCATCAACGGCCGCTCGGACGTCGCCCCCGAGACCCGCAAGCGCGTCGAGGAGCTGCTGAACGAGCGCGGCTACCAGCGGCGCCGCTCGACGCGCGTCCCGAGCCGGGCCCGCCTGGTCGACCTGGTGTTCAACGAGCTCGACAGCCCGTGGGCGGTCGAGATCATCCGCGGCGTCGAGGACGCCGCGCACGCCGCCGGGGTCGGGACGGTGGTCTCGGCCGTGCACCGGCGCCGCGCCTCCACCGAGCAGTGGCTCGACAACCTGCGCACCAGGGCCTCGGACGGGGTCATCCTGGTGATCTCGCAACTGGCCTCCCCGATACTGGAGCAGCTGCGCCACCTGGGCGTCCCGATGGTCGTGCTCGACCCCTCGGGCGGGCCCACGATGGACGCCCCCGCGATCGGCGCGACGAACTGGGCGGGCGGCCTGGCCGCGACCGAGCACCTCATCTCGCTGGGCCACAAGCGGATCGGGTTCATCCACGGCCCCAAGCAGGTCCTGTGCTCGCGGGCGCGCTTCGACGGCTACCGGGCCGCCTTGGAGGCCGCCGACATCGAGTTCGATTCCTCGCTGGTCTTCGACGGCGACTTCTACCACCAGTCGGGTTTCGACGCCGCCTCCGCGCTCATGCGCCGCGACGAGCCGCCGACGGCGATCTTCGCCTCCTCCGACCAGATGGCCTTCGGCGCGTACGAGGCGATCCGGCAGGCGGGGCTGCGCATCCCCGAGCACGTGAGCATCGTCGGCTTCGACGACCTCCCCGAGTCGCGCTGGACCTCGCCGCCGCTGACGACGGTCCGCCAGCCGCTCGCGGAGATGGGCGCCCTCGCGGCGCGCACGGTCCTGGAGATGGCCGCCGGCAACGACATCGACTCGCCGCGCCTGGAACTGGCGACCGAGCTGGTCGTGCGCGAGTCCACGGCGCCCCTGGTGGGCTGAGACGGGCGGAGGGGCCGGGACGGGAGTCCCGGCCCTTCCCTATGCGTTCGGGGCGACCTCGGTGCCCGCGCCCCGGCGGCGGACCTTGACGGCCTCGCGGACGGCTTCGGGGGCGTCTTCCGGAAGGGCGCCTTCGAGGCCGAGCGGGACGAGGCCCGCGTCGGCGATGAGCGCGAGGTCGTCCTTTGCGGACTGGCCCTCGCTGGTCAGGTAGTCCCCCAGGAAGATCGAATTGACGATCTGGAGGGCGGTGGCCTGGTGCGACCGCAGGTGGACCTCGCGGCCGGCGGCGAGGCGCACCTCCGCGTCGGGGTTCGCCAGGCGCACCATCGCGAGGATGCGCAGGCACCGGCGCGGGTCGAGCTCCCAGCGGCCCTCCAGAGGCGTGCCGTCGAAGGGCAGCAGGAAGTTCACGGGGATCGAGTCGACGTTCAAGGCCCGCAGGCCCAGAGCCACCGAGACGAGGTCGGCGTCCGACTCCCCCATGCCCGCGATGAGGCCCGAGCACGGCGACAGGCCCGCGCCGTGAGCGGCGTTGACGGTGTCGACCCGGTCGGCGAAGGTGTGGGTCGAGCAGATCTCGGCGTAGGCGTCCTCGGCCGTGTTGAGGTTGTGGTTGTAGGCGTCGGCGCCGAGCTCGGCGAGCCGGTCTGCCTGGCCGCCCTGGAGCAGGCCGAGGCACGCGCAGACCTCGACGCCGGGGGCGGCGCCCTTGACCGCTGCGATGGTCTTGCCGACGCGCTCGACGTCCATATCGGTCGGTCCGCGCCCGGAGGCGACGAGGCACACCCGCGAGGCCCCTCCGGCGACGCCCGCGGCGGCCTGCTCGGCGGCCTGCTCGGGGCTGAGCCACGTGTACTTGAGCACGTCGGCCTTGGAGCCGAGCCGCTGGGAGCAGTAGCCGCAGTCCTCGGGGCACAGGCCGCTCTTGAGGTTCACGAGGTAGTTGAGCTTGACGGTGTTCCCGAAGCGGCGGAAGCGCAGCCGCGCGGCGGCGGCGACCACGTCCATGAGCTCGGCGTCGGCGCTCGCCAGGACGGCCTCCAGGTCGGCGGCCTCGGGGACCTCCCCGGCGTCGGCGGCGGCGGTCAGTCGGGCGAGGGCGGCGATCGAAGCTGGCATGGAAAAAATCTTGCCACAGCGGCGCGTGGGGCGTTTTTTCGGATGGTTCGCGGTCCGCTGGGCGAAAAGGCCCTGTCAAGTCGTCCTCGGGCCTGAGCGTCGCGATCCGCCTACACTTGCTAAAGTGGGGGGTCGGTGCTGCGAAGAACGCGTCGGGCTGGTGGAGATCCCCTCGCACGCGTCATGAATCACGAACCGCCCGAAACCATCCGGAGAGAACCAACCGTGCCGATCGCACCTGGACAACCGGCGTTGATCGCCGTGGCCGTCGCGACCCTCTGGGCCCAGCCCACGGCCCCCGGACCGGAGGACCGCCTCGCGCTGGGCGCGCCGTCCGCCATCCGCGAATGGGTCGCCCGCCTCACCAACGACATACGCGCGAACGGCCTCAAGGGACGGGTGCGCACGCAGTGTCTCCTGGGGACTCCCGTCGAGGTCCGGCAGGTCGCCGAGGGCTGGGCCGAGGTCTCCTGCCCGTCCCAGTCGGCCGCCGGCTGGGTCCCGGTCGACCAGCTCGCGCATCCCGCCGACGGCGACACCAGCGGCACCGAGTACCTGGTGAGCGCCACCGCGACCGCCGTGCGCGACGAACCGGGCGGGGACGTCTCGGTCCCGGGCGTCACCCTGGGCACGCGCCTGCGGGTCGTCGGCAAGGAGTACCGCGGCTGGGTGCCCGTGGCGCTGCCGGGGCCCCGGCAGCCCGGCTGGGTGCCGCAGCGCGACCTCGCGGCCGAGCCCGCGTCTGAGGCCGGGAAGCCCTCCACGGGCCTCATCGCCGCCGGACTCGACGCGGTCAAGCTCGCCCAGCAGCTCCTGGAGATCCCCTACCTGCACGGCGGCGTCAGCGCCTACGGCATCGACGCCCCCGGGCTCGTGTGGATCGTCTACCGCCAGTTGGGGATCGACGTGCCGCGGTTCCGCGACGCGCTCATCGAGGCCGGCGAGAGCGTCGACTTCGAGGACCTGCACCCCGGCGACCTGGTGTTCCTCGACCACGGCGGGGACGCGAAGACCCCGGCGATCATGGCCGAGCGCGGCCAGACGGACCAGCCGGAGGTCATCTTCTCCTCCCCCGTCTACGGCAAGGTCGTCGTCGAGTCGCTCAAGGACGCCGAGCTGTCGCAGGTGACCGCCTGCCGCCGCCTGCCGTTCCGGGCCCGAACCCGATACGCGGACGGCCCGCGCGGCGAGGGCGAAGAGGATGTCGGTGGAGCCGATGGCGAGCATCGCCAGCAGCCGCGGCGACCGCGGGGGAGGCCGTGGGGCGCTCCTCGGCGGTCTCCGCGAAGAGCTCCTTCCAGGTCTTGCCCTGGCGGCGCAGGAGGATGCCGTTGGCGATCACGACGAGCGCGAGCACCCCGGCGATGACGCCGAGCGAGAGCGGCGTGGGGATGTGCGGCAGCCACTCGATGTGCTCGCCGCCGTTGATGAACGGGAGCTGGTTCTCGACCAGGCCCTCGATGATGAGCTTGACGCCGATCCAGCCGAGGATCGCGGCCAGCCCCAGGTGCAGGAACTTGAGGGACTTGAGCATCGCGGCCAGCAGGAAGTACAGCTGGCGCAGGCCCATGAGCGCGAAGATCGTGGCCGTGAAGACCAGGTAGGGCTCCTGGGTGAGGCCGAAGATCGCCGGGATCGAGGCGAGGGCGAAGAGGATGTCGGTGGAGCCGATGGCGAGCATCGCCAGCAGCAGCGGGGTCACGAACTTGACGCCGTCGATGCGGGTGGTGAGCTTGCCGCCGTGGTAGTCGTTGGCGACGCGCATCCTCGACTCGGCGAACCTCATGAAGCGGCTCTTGGGGAACTCCTCGTCGCCGATGCCCGGCTCGTCATGGCTGTTCTCGCGGAGCTGGCCGATGGCCGTCCAGATGAGGATCGCGCCGAAGATGAGGAAGACCCAGCTGAACTTCGCGATGAGGACCGAGCCGATCGCGATGAACCCGCCGCGCAGGACGATCGAGAGCACGATGCCCACGAGCAGCACCCGCGACTGGAGCTCCGCCGGGACGCGGAAGCCCTGGATGATGAGGAGGAAGACGAAGAGGTTGTCGACCGAGAGCGCCAATTCGGTCAGGTAGCCGGCGTAGAACTGCCCGCCGTAGGAGGCGCCTTGAGTGGCGAAGATGAGGACGCCGAACAGCAGTGCCGCACCTATGTAGATGCCGGCCCAGGAGGCCGACTCCTTCGTGGAGAGCTTGTGCGGGTTGCGCACCGCCATCGAGAGGTCGAACACGACCACGGCGGCGAGGACGCCCATGGTCAGCACCCAAGCCCAGGCCGGGAGTTCCAATGTGTTGCCTTCCTTGTCCATGGAGGGTCACATGGTCTCTCCCGATCCTGGCGGACCAGCGTCACCGGGGACCGATCGCGGTTCCGTGCATTGACGACGACGCTAACAGCGGCTGGCGCTGCGGGATACTCCCCACATACCTGATTTTGAACAGACTGGACCATTCTGCCTGCCGGAAGCCGACTTGTCATCAGTCGGATATGTGACTTCTCTCTCGACGCCACGCCGGACCGGCCGCGGGCCCGACCTCCTGTGCGAGGCTCCGCGCATGGTTCTCGAAGTCGCTGAAATCAAGGTAACCCCCGGCAAGGAGGACGCCTTCAAGGAGGCGTACCGCACCGCCCGCGAGCTGGTGAAGGTCTCCCCCGGCCTGCGCTCGATGCGCATGACCCAGGGCGTCGAGTCGCCCGGCCGCTTCGTGCTCCTCATCGAGTGGGACTCCGTCGAGGCCCACGAGCAGGGCTTCCGCGAGACCGACCGCTTCGGGAAGTGGCGCGAGGCCATCGGGCCGTTCTTCGCGGCGCCCCCGTTCGTCGAGCACGTCGCCGACGTCGACTAGGTCGCGGCCCGGGTCCGCCCGGGCCGCCCTCTACCGCGCCCCGTTACGGGGCTTCATCGCTGTGCCTCATCACTGCGCTTCGTCAAGCTGACGCAGCTCCTTCTTGAGGTCGGCGATCTCGTCGCGGTAGGCCGCGGCCAGCTCGAACCGCAGTTCCCTCGCGGCCGTGAGCATCTGGTCATTGCGGTCGTCGATCTGCTGGACGATTTCGGAGCGGACCTTCGCGGCGCCCTTGGCCTCCTTGCCCTTCCCGCGCGCGGGCCGCTCGGAGGCGACGAGCTTCGCCGTCTCGGCCGCCGAGTCGTAGAGGTCCTCCATGATGTCGCCGATGCGCTTGCGCAGCGGTTGGGGATCGATCCCGTGCTCCTGGTTGTAGGCCACCTGCTTCTCGCGGCGCCGGTCGGTCTCCTCCAGCGCGGCCTTCATCGAGTCGGTGAGGTTGTCGGCGTACATCAGGACCGTGCCCGAGACGTTCCGGGCCGCGCGGCCGATCGTCTGGATGAGCGAGGTCGCCGAGCGCAGGAACCCCTCCTTGTCGGCGTCGAGGATCGCCACGAGGGAGACCTCCGGCAGGTCCAGGCCCTCCCGGAGCAGGTTGATGCCCACGAGCACGTCGTAGTCGCCGCGGCGCAGCTCCCCCAGGAGCTCGACCCGGCGCAGCGTCTCGACCTCCGAGTGCAGGTACCGGACCCGGATGCCGTTGTCGAGGAAGTAGTCGGTGAGGTCCTCGGCCATCTTCTTGGTGAGCGTGGTCACCAGCACCCGCTCGTCCTTCTTCGCGCGCTCGCGGATCTCGTGCATGAGGTCGTCGATCTGGCCCTTGGTCCCACGGATCTCCACGTGCGGGTCGACCAGACCGGTGGGGCGGATGACCTGCTCCACGAACTCGCCCTTGGTCTCCGCCAGCTCCCACTTGCCGGGGGTCGCCGAGAGGTACACGGTCTGGCCCACGCGCTCGCGGAACTCGTCGAAGCGCAGCGGCCGGTTGTCCTGGGCGCTGGGCAGCCGGAAGCCGTGGTCGACCAGGTTGCGCTTGCGGGAGGCGTCGCCCTCGGACATCGCGCCGATCTGCGGGACGGTCTGGTGCGACTCGTCGAGGATCGTGATGAAGTCCGAGGGGAAGTAGTCGAGCAGCGTGTGCGGCGGCGTGCCCGCCGCGCGCCCGTCGATGTGCCGCGAGTAGTTCTCGATGCCGTTGCAGGTGCCGGTCTGGCGCATGTTCTCCAGGTCGAAGACCGTGCGCATCCGCAGCCGCTGGGCCTCCAGGAGCTTGCCCTGGGACTCCAGCTCCGCGAGCCGCTCCTCCAGCTCGACCTCGATGTCGCCGATCGCGCGGGTCATGCGCTCGTTGCCGGTCGCGTAGTGCGAGCCGGGGAAGATGAGCACCCGGTCGACCTCGCGGATCACGTCGCCGGTGATCGGGTGCAGGTAGTAGAGCCGGTCGATCTCGTCGCCGAACATCTCGATGCGGATCGCCAGCTCCTCGTAGGCCGGGATGATCTCGATCGTGTCGCCGCGCACGCGGAAGGTGCCGCGGGTGAACGCGATGTCGTTGCGGCTGTACTGGACGTCGACGAGGCGGCGCAGCAGCTTGTCGCGGTCCCACTCCTGGCCCACGGCCACCTCGGTGGCCTGCTCCAGGTACTCCGCGGGGGTCGCCAGGCCGTAGATCGCCGAGACCGTGGCGACGACCACGACGTCGCGCCGCGTCAGGAGCGAGTAGGTGGCGCGGTGGCGCAGCCGCTCGACCTCCTCGTTGATCGAGGCGTCCTTCTCGATGTACGTGTCCGTCTGGGCCACGTACGCCTCGGGCTGGTAGTAGTCGTAGTAGGAGACGTAGTACTCGACCGCGTTGTTCGGCAGCAGCTCGCGGAACTCCTTGGCGAGCTGCGCGGCGAGCGTCTTGTTGTGGGCCATCACGAGCGCGGGCCGCTGGAGCCGCTCGATGAGCCACGCGGAGGTCGCCGACTTGCCCGTGCCGGTCGCGCCGAGCAGGACCACGTCGCGCTCCTCGCGCCCGATCCGCTCCGACAGCTGCTCGATCGCGGTCGGCTGGTCGCCGGACGGGCGGTAGTCGCTGACCACCTCGAAGCGCCCCTCGGCGCGCGGAATATCGAAAGCCACGGCCCAACCGTAGCGCCGGGGTCCGACAACCCGCGCCCGCGCCGGTGACTTTTCCGGCCCAGGATCGTTGGTCCCTGCGTGAGCTCCGCAACCGAAACTCCCCGCAGATCGGCCCTCCTGTGGGTCATGGCCATCATCGTCGCGATCGCCGTCGCCGGCTGGTTCGCCGTCTCGTGCAGTCCCGACCGCTCGGGCGCCGAGCGCCCCGTCAGCGAGGAGGAGGCCGCGCTGCTCGCGGGCATGCGCGAGCGCAACGCCGACGCCGAGCCGGTCGCCCTGCGCATGACCATGCCCGTCGCGGGCGAGACCGTCGTGGTCGACGCCTACCTCGACTGGGCCAACCCGCTCCTGTACGCGCGCATCCCCGACGCCGAGGGCGGCCACCGCCTCGTCCAGGCCGTCCCCGGCCTCATCGCCTCCCACGCCGACGACGAGGCCGCGTTCGAGGCCGTCGAGGTCCCCGCCGAGGGCTGGACCGCCAGGCAGATGCTCTCGGGCGCGACCACGCCGCAGGAAACGACGCTCGACATCCTCGCCTCCTCGCTGTTCACGCTGACCGCCGAGCAGGCCGACGACCCCGCCGCACTGGCCGAGCAGGCCACCTGGCGCGAAGAGGGCGTCATCGACGGCGAGCCCGTCGACTCCTTCCGCGCCCCGATCATGGTCGAGGCCGACACGACCGCCGGCCCGGCCCCCGAGGCCCTCTACTCGCTCGACGCGGCCGGGGACCTGCGCCGGTTCCAGGTCAACACCGGCGAGGAGAGCCTCTCCTCGATCGACTTCCTGCGCGAGGTCGCGTTCGACCCCGCGAGCCTCGCGCCCGTCGACCTCCTCGGCGGGCCGACCATCTCGCCCGCCGCCGTCGACGAGGACCTGGCGTCCACGCTCGCCGAGCTGCGGGCCGAGAACTGGTCGGAGTCCGCCGAGGTCGACATGACCGTCCCCACCGGCGACGACCAGGTCGCCACCGCCACCGGCTCGGTCGACTGGCGCACCATGACCGCCTACCTCCACGTCTCGGACGCCTCCGGGAAACGGCTGTTCCTCGCCCGCCCCGGCGGCTTCGCGATCCAGCCGACCGACGCCGACGAGCTGCCCGAGACCCCGCCGACCGAGGGCTGGGAGACCCACGCGCTCACCGATGAGGACGTCGCCGACAGCTTCGGGCCCGTCGAGTCCCTCGTCTACCGGCTCCTGGAGATGAGCGCCGAGGAGGCCGACGACGCCGACGCGATCGCCGCCGAGGGCTCGCTGCTGAGGGTCGACGGGACCGGCGACGACGCGGTCTACGTCGTGGAGTTCCCGGTCGCGGGCGACGCCGAGGCCGCCGCAGGCCAGTCCGCGTTCCGCTACCACGTGGCCGACGAGCGACTGGTCGAGGTCGAGATGATGACCTACTTCGGCGTCGCCGGCGCCGAGCTGGAGTACGAGGACTACCCGATGGTCGCCGTGCCGTGGGAGGTCAGCGAGGCGATCGGCTGACCTGCCGGAACAGGACTGCCGAAGGGCCCGGCCGCACGGCCGGGCCCTTCGATCTCACCTCCGTCTAACAAACCGGGGGGTGCCAGCCTGTGGCCTCGGCCCAGGCGTTCGCGCGGGGCCAGGCCTCGCGGTCGAACCAGGGCTCCTTGGCCTCGGCGTAGTCGCTCGCGGAGTCGACCTGCGCGGCGATGACGCCCTTGAGCTGGGCGTAGTCCGCGCGGGCCTGCGGGTCGGCGCGCATCCAGTCGCGGAACAGCAGCGCGAAGCGCTGGCCGGGGCTGTCGATCGGGCGGAAGTGCACCTGGGCGATGTTGCCCGGGTCCGCGTAGCCGTAGAAGCGCTTCTCCCAGTCCGCGGTGTCGGGCCGCCCGGGCTTCGGCGAGTCGAACAGGACCCGGCCGAAGAAACCGGCGTCGCCGAGGGCCTCGGCGAAGGCGTCCACGACGTGCAGCGAGACGACCGTGACCTGGATGTCGACGACGTCCTTGGCGGGCAGGCCTGCGACGGCGGTCGAACCGACATGGTCGATGCGGACGGCGCTGGGGCCCATGACGCGGCGCAGGCGGGCCGCGAGGTGCTCGAAGCGGCGAGGCCAGAACGGGTCGGACTCGACGAACTGGAGCTTCTCGGGCCGCGGTTCGGCGCGGTCGAGCCGCAGGTTCTCGGCGAAGGGGACGATGCGCTCGTCCCACAGCATCGCGACCCGGCGTTCGAGGTCGGCCACGCCGTCCCGGTTGTAGAGGACCAGGTCGCAGACCTCGCGGCGTTCGGTGTCCGACGCCTGGGCGTCGATGCGGCGGATGGCGTCGGCGCGGGGCAGGCCCCGCGCGGCGAGCCGTTCGAGCCTGAGCTCTCGCGGCGCCTCCACGTCGATGTTGAGGTGGAAGCCGGGCGCCTGGCCGGTCTCGGCCAGGAGCGGTATGTCTTGGACGACGATCGCGTCGTCGGGCTGGGCGGCGGTGAGTTCTCGGGCACGGGCGCGGACGCGCGGATGGACGATCGCCTCGAGTTCGGCCCTGGCGGGCGCTGAGGCGAAGACGATCTCGGCGAGTCGGGCGCGGTCGAGCGAGCCTTCGGCGGTGAGCACCTCGGGGCCGAAGCGCGAGACGACCGCGGCGAGCCCCTCGGTGTTCGGGGCGACGACTTCGCGGGAGAGGGCGTCAGCGTCGACGACGCTGGCCCCGAGCTGCGACAGCTTGGCTGCGACCGTGCTCTTACCGGCTCCGATGCCACCGGTCAATGCGACTTTAAGCACAGATAAAACACTACCCGCCCCAGGCGAACAACCTGGGACGGGCAGTGGTCTTGTCAGCTAAACGAGCGACAACCTCGGGCGTCGCCCCCGCGTGAGCGGGGACGGGACCTAGTTGCCGCCGGCGAGCTTCTCGCGCAGTGCGGCGAGGGCCTCGTCGGAGGCCAGGGTGCCCTGGGGCTCGACGGGAGCGGACTTCTTCGACTCCGAAGTCGTCTTCTTCGCGCCCTTCTCGCCCTTGGGGGCGGCTTCGCCCTCGGCGGGCTTGGCCGGAGCCTCGGTGATGACGCGCTCGGCGATCTGCTTGCCGTGCTCCTCCCAGCGGGTGCGGGCCTCGGCGTACTGCCGCTCCCACTCCTCGCGGGCCTCGTCGAAGCCCTCCATCCACTCGCCGGTCTCCGAGTCGAAGCCCTCCGGGTAGATGTAGTTGCCCTGGTCGTCGTACTGCGCGGCCATGCCGTACAGCGTCGGGTCGAACTGCTCCTCGTTCTCGACGAAGGCCTCGTTGGCCTGCTTGAGCGACAGGGAGATCCGGCGGCGGTCCAGGTCGATGTCGATGACCTTGACCATGGCGTCGGAGCCGACCTTGACGACCTGCTCGGGCACCTCCACGTGGCGCTCGGCCAGCTCGGAGATGTGCACCAGGCCCTCGATGCCGTCCTCGACGCGGACGAACGCGCCGAAGGGGACGAGCTTGGTGACCTTGCCCGGCACGATCTGACCGATCGCGTGGGTGCGCGCGAACTGGCGCCACGGGTCTTCCTGGGTCGCCTTCAGCGACAGGGAGACGCGCTCGCGGTCCAGGTCCACTTCCAGGACCTCGACCTCGACCGGCTGACCGACCTCGACGACCTCGGACGGGTGGTCGATGTGCTTCCAGGACAGCTCCGAGACGTGCACCAGACCGTCGACGCCGCCGAGGTCGACGAACGCGCCGAAGTTGACGATCGAGGAGACCGTGCCCTTGCGGACCTGGCCCTTCGCGAGCTGGTGGAGGAACTCGGTGCGGACCTCGGACTGGGTCTGCTCCAGCCAGGCGCGACGCGACAGGACCACGTTGTTGCGGTTCTTGTCGAGTTCGATGATCTTGGCTTCGAGCTCACGGCCGACGTACGGCTGGAGGTCGCGCACACGGCGCATCTCGACGAGCGACGCGGGCAGGAAGCCGCGCAGGCCGATGTCGAGGATGAGGCCGCCCTTGACCACTTCGATGACGGAGCCGCGGACGACGCCGTCCTCTTCCTTGATCTTCTCGATGGTCCCCCAGGCGCGCTCGTACTGAGCCCGCTTCTTCGAGAGGATCAGACGGCCTTCCTTGTCCTCCTTCTGGAGGACGAGGGCCTCGACGTGATCGCCCACAGAGACGACGTCTTCAGGATCGACGTCGTGCTTGATCGACAGCTCGCGCGAGGGGATGACGCCCTCGGTCTTGTAGCCGATGTCGAGCAGGACTTCATCCCGGTCGACCTTGACGACGGTACCTTCGACGATATCGCCGTCATTGAAGTATTTGATGGTCGCGTCGATCGCGGCGAGGAGTTCCTCGTCCGAAAACGTCTCTTCGACCGTGCTGTTCTCAGCGTTGCTCGAGGTGGCCTCGATGCTGCTCGTCATGTGGGCTGGTGCTCCGGATACGTAAGAATCGTGAGCTCGCGCCCGCGCCCTCGCAAGACGCGAATGCTCGCTGGTCAGTTCCCGGGCCGCCCTTGCCGCTGGCAACGCGTCCTGCTCCCTTCTGAGGACGCGGACATGCCCAGGCAGATCCAGGTTACCGTGTGCGATAGTGCCGCGCCAGTCCGGGCCTGGACCTGGTGTCGGCAGCCACCACTAGTGGGCCGCGGCTTCCCAGGACTCGCCGAATCCGGCCGAGACGGTGAGCGGCACCGCGAGGGTCGCGGCGTTCGACATCTGTTCGCGCACGAGCGATTCGAGGCGGTCGGCCTCGCCCGGCGCGACCTCGCACACCAGCTCGTCGTGGACCTGGAGCAGGACGCGCGAGGCGAGCCCCTCGGTCCGCAGCGCGCGGTCGACGCCGAGCATCGCGGTCTTCATGATGTCGGCCGCGCTCCCCTGGATCGGCGCGTTCAGGGCCGCCCGCTCGGCCATCTCGCGAACCTGGCGGTTGTCGGAGGTGAGGTCGGGGAAGTAGCGGCGCCGGCCCATGATCGTCTCGGTGTACCCGGTCTTGCGGGCCTCCTCGACCACCCGGTGCAGGTAGTCGCGGACCTTCCCGAAGCGCGCGAAGTACTCGTCGGAGAGCTGCTGCGCCTCCTGGGTCGAGACGCCGAGCTGCTGGCTGAGCCCGTACGTGGACAGGCCGTAGGCGAGCCCGTAGGACATGGCCTTGATCTTGCGGCGGTGCTCGGCGGTGACCTCGCCGGGCGCGACCGCGAAGACCTTCGCGGCGACCGCCCGGTGGATGTCCTCGCCCTGGACGAACGCCTCGATGAGGCCCTCGTCCCCCGTCAGGCTCGCCATGATCCGCATCTCGATCTGGCTGTAGTCGATCGTCATGAGCGACTCGAAGCCCGAGGAGACGACGAACCCGGCCCGGATCGCGCGCCCGGCCTCCGAGCGCACCGGGATGTTCTGGAGGTTCGGGTCGGTCGAGGACAGGCGCCCGGTCGCGGCCACCGTCTGGAAGAACGTGGTGTGGATGCGGCCGTCGGTCTGGATGGTCGAGCGCAGCGTGGTGACGATCTGCTTGAGCTTCTCCACGTCCCGGTAGCGCAGCAGCTGCTCCAGGAGCGGGTGCCCGGTCTTGGCGAACAACTGCTGGAGCGCGTCGGCGTTCGTGGTGTAGCCGGTCTTGGTGCGCTTGGTCTTCGGCATGTCCAGCTCGTCGAAGAGGATCTCCTGGAGTTGCTTGGGCGAGCCGATGTTGAACGAGCGGCCCACGATCTCGTGGGCGCGGTCGGTGGCCTCCTTCGACTGCGCGGCGAAACCGGACTCGATGTCGGCGAAGTGGCCCTCGTCGGCGGCGATCCCGATGATCTCCATGCGCGCCAGGACGGCCGCGAGCGGGTACTCCATGGCCCCGGCCAGGTGCTCCTGGTGGCGCTGCTCCAGCCGCTCGGCCTGCACGGCCGCGATCTCGCCGATGGCCGCAGCCGCCGCGGCGTCGGCCTCCACCTGGGCGGCGCCGTCGTTCATCGCCGCGTCCAGGCCCACCAGGGCCCCGTCGTCGGCGGGCGTCTCCGCGGTCGCCAGTTCGCGCCCGAGGAACTGCATCGCGAGGTCCCCGAGCGCGTACGAGCGCTGCTCGGGCTTGAGGAGGTAGGCGCCGAGCACGGTGTCCGCCGCGATCCCGGCGACCTCCGGCCAGCCCGCCGCGTCCGCGCCCCACAGGAACGCCTTCGCGTCGTGCACGACCTTCGCCTTCGCCGGGTCGGCGAGCCAGTCGATCCACGACCGCTCGTCCTCGGCGTCCAGCTGCGAGGGATCGAACCACAGCGCACGGCCGCCCTCGGCCAGCGCGATCGAGTCGAACGAGCCCGCGCCGGAGGCGAACGTCCCGGTGTAGGCGAGCGCCACGGTGCCCTCGCACCCGGCGAGCCAGTCGGCGAGGCCGCCGGGGACGAGCGCGGCGGCGTCGACCCGCTCGGTCTCCGCCACGGGGACGGGGGCGGCGCCGACGGCCTTGTCGGCGAGGTTCGCGTTGAGGCGCTCGCCGAGGGCGCGGAACTGGAGGGCGTCGAAGAGGCGGTTGGTCTCGGCGACCGACCAGCCCTCCCACGCCAGTTCGGGGATGCCGGATTCGAGTTCGAGGTCGCGCACGAGCTTGTTGAGGCGGTGGTTGCGCAGGACGTCGTCGAGGTGGTCGCGCAGGCTCTGCCCGGCCTTGCCGGGGAGTTCGTCGGCCTTCTCGACCAGGCCGTCGAGCGAGCCGTACTTGACGATCCACTTGGCGGCGGTCTTGGGGCCGACGCCGGGGACGCCGGGCAGGTTGTCGGCCTTCTCCCCCACGAGGGCGGCGAGGTCGCGGTAGCGGTCGGGGGTGACGCCGTACTTCTCCTCGACCTCCTCGGGGGTGTAGCGCTTGAGCTCGGTGACGCCCTTGACCGGGTAGAGGAGGGTGACGGCCCCGTTGACCAGCTGGATGGCGTCGCGGTCGCCCGAGGAGATGAGGGTCGACAGGCCTTCGGCCTCGCCGCGGGCGGCGAGGGTGGCGATGATGTCGTCGGCCTCGAAGTTCTCCTTGGTGAGCCAGGCGATGCCGAGGGCGTCGAGCAGTTCCTTGATGATCGGGATCTGGGTCTTGAACTCTTCGGGGGTCTCGCCGCGGCCGTCCTTGTAGGCGGGGTACTCCTCGGTGCGGAAGGAGTGGCGTGCGACGTCGAAGGCGACCGCGACGTGGCTGGGCTCCTCGGCCTTGAGCAGGTTGATGAGCATCGACGCGAAGCCGTAGACGGCGTTCGTGACTTGGCCGTCGTCGGTGGAGAACTTCTCGGCGGGCAGGGCGAAGAAGGCTCGGAAGGCCATGGAATGGCCGTCGATCAGGAGCAGGCGCGATTCGGAAGCGGTCACCCGCCGAGCCTAGCGAGTGCCTCCGACAAGTCCGGGACAAGTCCGGGACGGCGTGGCTCCCGGACGCGAAGCGGCCCGCGTCCCTTCCGGGGCGCGGGCCGTCGAGTCCTGAGGAGGCCTACTCGGCTTCCTGGGCTTCCTTCTGCTCGGCCTCGGCGATGACGCGCTCGGCGACGGCGCGCATGGAGAGCCGGTGGTCCATCGCGGCACGCTGGATCCAGCGGAACGCGTCGGGCTCGGGCATCCCGTACTGGGTCATGAGCAGGCCCTTGGCGCGGTCGACGAGCTTGCGGACCTCAAGGCGCTCGGTGAGGTTCGCGACCTCGTTCTCCAGGGCGGTCATCTCGGCGAAGCGGGTGAGGGAGAGTTCGATCGCGGGGACGAGGTCGGACTTCTGGAAGGGCTTCACGAGGTAGGCCATGGCGCCGGCGGACTGGGCCCGGCTGATGAGGTCGCGCTGGCTGAAGGCGGTGAGGATCACGACGGGGGCGATGCGGGCGGAGACGATCTTCTCGGCGGCCTGGAGGCCGTCCATGATCGGCATCTGGATGTCGCAGATGACCAGGTCGGGCTGGTGCTCCTGCGCGAGGCGCACGGCGGCTTCGCCGTCCGCGGCCTCCGCTACGACCTCGTAACCCTCCTCGGTGAGCATCTCGGCCAGGTCGAGGCGGATGAGCCCCTCGTCTTCGGCGATGAGCACGCGCTTGCGCGGCTCCTCGGCGGCCTTGCTCGTCATGGGGTCCCGTACCTTTCATACGCGTATGAACGTGAAGGTGCTCGGCGTTGCCGGGCACACCAGGACGCTAGCTTAGCCGCAGCCGACTGCCGCCGCACGTTCCTATGCCGAGCGTTTCGGACTGCAGGGCCCAAACATCGGCCCCTCTACGGCCGGAGTACCATATGCACCGGCCGGACCCTGCGCCCCGGCCCGCGGCCCGGTATTCCAACTGGCAGAGAAGACGGATTCAAAACCCGTACAGTGTGGGTTCGAATCCCACCCGGGCTACATTCTGTGAGAGCAGCTCAAGCCACAGAAAACCGCCGCCGACCAGTGACAACACCGGTCGGCGGCGGTTTCTTCGTGTGCGGCTCTATGCGGCTGTGGGCGGCTCTCTGCGGCTGTCTGTGGACGAGACGTGGACGGGATTACCCGGCGTCGGGCTCCTCCCCCATGAACTTGTCCATCTGGTCCTGCCACCGCTTCTCGAAGCCGTCGAGGACCTTCGAGTACACGTTGTAGAGCATCTCCAGGCTGTGCCCGGCCCAGTCGGCGACCTGCTGCGGCGGGACGCCTGCGTACAGCCGCAACGAAACGCCGGAGTGGCGGAGGTTATAGGGCCGCTTGAGGCGGAGCCCTTTCCGGTCGATGGGCGCCATGGCGAAGTCCCGCGCCCGGTTCCAGATGAACCAGTAGGTGCTGGAGCCCACCAGGCCGCCGGTTGGTGCGGAGAAGAGCCTGCCGTCCGCGCGGAGCCCGAACCGGTCGACGTGGGCGCGCAGCAGTTCGACCAGTCGCGGCGGGATCGGGACCACACGCGTCTCGGAGTCGGGTCGGTGCTTCAGGCTTCGCTCCTCGAAGGACGAGCCGGTGTCCGTCCAGTCGCCGCCGACCAGCGGCAGGGCCTTCTCCAGGGTGAGGCTCCCCCACCCTTCGCTCGGCAGCTCGCATTGGTAGAGGGCGAGTGAGGCGACCTCCTCGGGGCGCATCATGGCGTAATACATGCACCCGAAGAAGGCGACGAACCGCGGCCCGTTCGGGCCCGCGTAGCTGACGGCGGTCAAGAGGCTCTCGACCTGTTCACGGTTCCCGATCGCCCGCGGGTCGACCTTCGCGACGATCTTGAGGTTGCGCGGCGGGTCCCAGAAGAAACCCGACGCGTGCAGCGGGTGCTGCGGCAGGTAGCCCTTGGCAACGGCGAACTTCAGGAACCCCGAGAGCGTCGTGCGCCGCTTCGTGAAGTGCCGCGCTGAGGCGGCCTTGCCGTCGTGCCGGCGGGTCAAGCCGTCGAGCAGTCCTCGAAGCGTCTCCGCGTCGCTGAGCACGCCCACGGGCGGGCTGGTCTCCTCCACCCAGCCGAGGAGGTCGAGGACTTCGTCTGAGGGCTCCTCGACGTGCTCTGAGAAGTTGAATCCCCAGTTCCGCAGGGCGGTGCGGAGGCCCTTGGCAGTGACCCACTCCGGCGGGTCGGGCAACAGCAGCACGGTGAGGTCGCGCAGGGCGTCGGCGACGGCGATGCGGTACTTGGCCGAGACGCGCCCCCACTTGTACTCCGCGTACTCCAGAAACGCGGCATAAGCGCTCGTCCGCGGGGCCGTCGCCAGGTCTTTCCGGTCGTCGTCCATCGAGGGCGGCAGGCCGGTCACGGTGTCAAACGGCTCGCCGTTCTTGGTGGCGGACACGAGCTTCGAACGGAAGCCATCGGCGAGCGGTGCCGTGGCGAAGGACTGGCTGTAGGCGCGGCCCGCAACGATCCAGCGAACGTTGAACGGGCGCTTCTTGCTGTCCTTCCGCTTGCGGATGGCGTAGACGCGGACGTCGAAACTGGTACTCATGCGCCCACCGCCGCAACGTCGAGAAGGCCTTCGAACCAGGCGTCGAACTCGGATTCCTTGCAGACGACGCGTCCGTTCGGCAACTTGTAGCAGGGCGGGGTCTTTCCGGTAGCGCGCCATTGTTGCCAGGTGCGCCGTGGCAGAGGGCCGTGCTCATCACCGAGGCGACCGAGCATCTCCTCGACGCTGAGCAGCGCCTTGGACCGCTCGGCTCGCGACGCCGGGCGGGCCTGCTTGGCACGGGTTGCGACTCGTGTCATTCTGGTGGTTCCTTCCTTCTTGGCGGACGGGAGGACAGACGACCGGCGGCTAGGTCTCAAACTGAGCCGCCGGTCGTTGCCGTGTCGGGGTGGAGGTCGTAGCGGGGCGAGGCGGGACGGCCGCCCTTGCGCGGTCCCCGGGGGCGCTCGCGGAGGTAGCCGTGGTCGACCAGGCGGGCGACGGCGGCGCGGATGGCGTCGGCGGTGGCGAGGCCCCGGCGGCCTCGGAGAGCGCGGTGCATGTCGCGGACGCTCATGCCCGACTGCCCGTGGCGGGCGAGCCAGTCGAGCAGGGCCGCCGCGGGGCCAGTCTCGGCCCCGGTGCCCATGTAGGACCAGACGCCGAGGGCGTGGTCGGCGAAGTAGTAGCCGAGCATCGTTGCGGCGTCGAGGGTGTCGGCGTCGATGGGCGTCGCGGGTCCGGCGGTCGGGTACTGCGCCATGTGCAGCAGCCCGGCGAGGCGCACCACGGCACCGGTCCACTTGTTCGCCCACGACAGGATCGGCTCCCACTCCCCGCCCGGCCCCAGGCGCGGCTCCCGCTCGCGCTCCATCGCCACGACCCGCTCGCGCGCTTCGGGCGTCAGCTCCAAGACGACGGCCTCGGCGCGCGGGTGCATGGCGTGGACGAGCCCGGCGAGCTTGCGCGCGTACGTGGCCTTCACCGGCGCCGGGACGGGCATCGGCGAGGGGTTGCGGGAGCCGACCGTGGAGGCGGGCAGCGTGAACAGGAACCGCGCCAACAGGCCCCGATCTTCGAACCCGGGCATCCTCGCGGCGTCGCGGAGGACTTCGGGTTGGACGGCGAGGCCGAGGGTCAGCGCCGGGGCGGCGACGTACTCGGCCGGAGCGGACTTGCGGATCACGCGGAGCATGTCCCCGGCGTGGCCCTTCAGGAACGCGTCAAGGTCGGGGACGCCGGAGTAGCGGCCCGCGATGGTCGCGAAGATCCCGCCCTCGGCCGACAGGATCGCCAGGCGCCCGCCCTGTTCGGCCAGCAGGCTCTTGGCGGCCTCGGGCGTGATGTCGTCGGCGACCAGCTTGGGCGCCACGGGGATCGTGGCTTCGTCGGCCTCGCGGGCGGCCGACTTCGCACCGTTCGCCAGATCGGGGTCGCCGGGGTTCTTCGACGCCATGGCGAGGGCCTGTTCGGCGGCGCGTCGGGCGATCTCGGCTTCGGTGACGGCCTCAATGATGCGAGGCCGGGCGGCCTCGGCCAGTTCGGCTTCGGCGTCGAGGATCGGGCGGACCATCGCGGCGAACACCGACGACTTCCGGTTGCCCGGCGGCAGACCGCAGCAGGTGAACGTGTTGCACGGCTCGACCCAGTCGGGCCCGGCGGCGACGTGGACTCGGCCTTGCATGGCCGTGGAGAGCGCGGCGAGGGCGACGGACCCGGCGAGGTCGGTCGGCGTCTGGGTGGACTCGGCGACGGCGTCGACCATGTCGCCGACCCAGTCGGGGAGGCACGCCGAGGGGAACCTCGGCAGCGCCCGCGTCTGCGTGAGCGGCACCGGTGCCGCCCACGCGTCACCGTCGGCGGTCCCAGCGACGGCGTCGAGCGCCGCGCGGGAGCGGTTGAGAACGTCAGCGAGGCTCTCGCCAGTGTCGTCGCCGAGGCGGTTGATCTGTGCCGCGGCGATCTTGATCGCCCGCCGCTTGGCGGCCTCGGCGACCTTGCCGGCGTAGTACGCACCGTTGTCGGCCGAGGCGACGGAGGCGAGGCAGTCGTGCAGGTAGGGACCGCCGCCGATCTTGGACAGGACGCCGGTGTCGTTGAGGCGGGCGGCGACGGCAGCGGCCTCGGTCGGCTCGCCTGCGGCGTGCTGGGCGACGATGGCGTCCCAGATGAGGCCGTGGCGAGGCACGTCGAACGATCCCGCGTCGACCACGGCGGCGATCGCGGCGACGGTGCGGGCGTCGAGCATCGCGGCGCCTAGGACAACGCGCTCGGCGTCGTGTATCGGGTTCTTGGACTTCATGACATGGACATCCCTCCGGGAGGCCGGGGCCGCCGCACGGCGGCCCCGGCGGTGTCGGACTAGTAGTGGTCGAGTCGGCGGATCAACAGCAGCGAGTACGCGTCGTTGAGTGCGTCGTGGTGGTCGAAGGCGAGGCTGCCCTCAAGGGCGGTCTCGACGTCGACCCACACGGCGCGGGCGGCGTCGTCGCCGTGGTGGATAACGGGTCGCTGCGGCACGGACACGGCGTAAACGGTGGCGACGACCGGTCCCCGGGGGTCGCGGCCGGGGGCGTCATAGACGCCGACGCGGTGGGTGTGGTCGATCCGGACGTGCACGCCGGTCTCCTCGGCAAGCTCGCGTACGGCGGCCTCGCGGCTGTTCTCGTCATGGGCGACGTGCCCGCCGGGGAAGGCGCGCAGGCCCTTGAACGGGTCGGTGCCGCGTTCGATCAAGAGCACGTCGTCGCGGTAGAAGACGACCATGTCGGCGGTGTAGCGGAACAGGGCCCGGCCCCTGGCGTCGTGGTGTGTGGTGGTCATGACGGCTTCCTTCGGTGTCGTGGCGGACGGGTCGGAGTCCTTGAGCTAGCGGGTGAGCGTGAGCGCGACGGTGACGGCGGCGAGGAGGACGGCGGTGGCGGCGGTGGCGAACGCGAGGCGCAGCCACCGGTGTTTGGCCGCGACGATGTGCTCAAGCGCGAGCACTTCGCGGGCGAGGTTCACGTGGTGGGTGTCCGTGGTGGTGGCGGCGAGGCCGTCGACCAGGGCGACACCGTCGTTGTCGGGCCGTTCGGCGCCGCCGCTTCGGGGCCAGAGGGCGGCGCCGAGTTCGAAGACGACGGCCAGGCCGAGTGCGGCGGCGGCCCATCCGACGACCGCGGCGGCGGCCGGGAGTCCGATGAGTGCGCCGGCGGCGATCGCCGCGGCGACGGCCGGAACGACGGCGCCGGCGAGGACGGCGGCTTTGGTGTCGGCGTGCTGGGTCTGGGCGCGGCCGTGCTCGCGGCGCTCGCGCAGCTCGGTGCGAAGCTCGTTGTCGTTCATGGTCACTCGCTTGCCGCGTAGTAGTGGTCGTCGCAGAGCCGGTCGTAGTCGAGACGGCCGGTGTAGCTGTTGCAGGCGCCGCAGCACTCGCACAGGCGGGTCTCGTCGTACGCGGTCCCGCACTGGTTGCAGATGCCCTCGCAGTCGCAGTAGCTCGCGGCCTCGTACGCGGATCCGCACAGATCGCAGGTGTCGATGTCGGTCGCTCCGTTCGGGTGGCGCCCGGCCCCGCAGCGGGGCCGGGCACGGCGGGCTAGAAGGCTTGGTGGTATTCGTCGGCGCCGGTGTCGCGGTCGGCCGCGCAGGGGCGGCAGTAGACCTCGTCGTGGTCGGCGGTGTCGATCTCGCAGGCGAGGCACAGCCAGCAGCAGTCCTCGCCACACCGCTCGGCGCCGCAGATCCGGCACGGGTCGTCGTCGCTGTCGCTGTCGTCTTCGAGGCCGAGGCCGGGGTTGCGGTGTCCGCACTGGGGGCAGTAGCCGGCGTCGTTGACCTCGGCGTCGCACCCGTTCTCGCAGTAGTGCATCGGTGGCTCCTTCGGGTGGGGCCCGGCCCCTGCGGGGCCGGGGGCAGCGGCTAGATGGAGTGGGTCCAGTCGCACCAGTCGCACTGGTGGTCGGTGTCGGCGAGGAAGTGGATGCACTCGCAGTCGGGGTCGTTGTGGTCGATGCAGCAGCCGCACCAGCCGGTGTCGGGGTTGTAGTCGAAGCCGCAGGCGCGGTGGTAGATGACGAAGTCGCCGTTGGGGTAGGTGAGGGAGTAGTAGTTCTCGTCGATGTCGTTGTGAATGAACTCGCCCATCAGGGACGCTCCTTCGGTCTCGTGTCGTGCTCGGGCGCGGGTGTGTCGGCTAGTGGTCGGAGTCGTCGTCGCACCAGGTGCAGTCGCAGTCCTCGAAGCACGCGGCGGTGGAGCCGCAGCGCTCGCAGGGGCAGGCGCAGTCCCCGTTGTGGTCGGGAAGCACTCCGCACTCGGGGCATTCGTCGTTCATGTCGAGGTCTCGCTTTCGATGTGGGTCGGCGGTTGGTAGCGGATGGTCGGCGGGCCCTGTTTTTGGGCGTGGGAGGCCGCGAGGCCCTTTCGAAGGGGTCTCTGTCAGCGGGTGGGTTTGCTGCTACATCGCAGGTCAGGGCTGATAGCGGATGCTGGTAGCGGGTGGTAGCGGATGAGTGGTGCTATCAGCTGCTACCGGTGCCGCTACGGGTATCTGCTACCGCGTCATCGGCTCCTTTCGAGGACCGGTTCGGGCGCGTCGTCGGTGGCGGCGTCGTGGCGGGCAGGGTCGTCGGTGGCGGGTTCGCGGTCGAGGCCGGCGGCGGTGTCGGCGAGTCGGTAGCCTCTCGGGTTGCCTTCCCAGGCGCGGCCGAGTTGGACGGGTTCGACCTCGTAGGGAGCCAAGAGGGCGGCGAGGTCGCGCGGGGCGAGGCCCTCGAAGCCAGTGTCGGCGGCGGCGAGTGCGGCGAGAAGGTCGCGGGTGGGGGCGGCGTCGGCGCCAGTGGCGCGGATGTGGTTGGTCATGACGCGCAGGGCGACCTTCCCGCGCGCGAGGTCGTACCGCGCTTCGCCCGCCTCGGTGCCGAACTGGTCGTGCAGGACCGCGCGAAGTCGCCGGAGATGGCTGGTCGGTTCGACACCGGACACAGCGGGGGCGGCGGCCGCGGGTGCCGTTGCCGGGGCCGTGCCAGCAACCGTCTCGTCGGTGTCGGTGTCGGTGTCGGTGTCGAGGGCGAAGGCTTGGCCGTCACGGATGGCGGTCAGGAAGGCGGTCATGCGCGGGTTAGTCCACCGTTCGTGGTAGGCGCGTGAGGCGCCTTGTGCGGCAGTGGGTTCGAGGCTGGGGCGGAAGGCGGCGTAGTGCGCGGCGCGGGCGGGGATGTCCTCGGTGGGCAGGTAGTAGGTGCGGCGGGCGGCCTTGCGGGAGCCGGGCCGGACGGTCATGAGCGAGCCGGGCTCGGTGAACTCGGAGGGGTCGACGCCGCCGAGCTGCGAGTTGGCGATGGACAGGGTGTTGAACACCTCGGTCGGGGAGTCCACGCGCAGGATGTTCTTGTGGGTGGTCTGGGAGAGCAGGTCGCGGGCGTGCGGGCCGAGGAAGGACATGGTGGCCCGCTGGGAGAACACGTCGACGTCGAGGCCTTCGGAGCGGTGCTTGCGCACCACCTTGATCAGCAGCTCGACGGCCTTGCGCTTGAGCGGGTCCATGCCAGAATCGGCGAGCAGGTCGGCGACCTCGTCAATCATGAGGCGGATCGCGGGCAGGTCGGGGCTGGGCTTGATCTTGTCGCCGCGGCGCCCGCGGGCCCTGGTGGAGGCGATGCGGTCGAGTTCGGCGACCATGGCGAGCACGTCGGCGGCGGTGAAGCCCACCCAGTCGAACACCGGTGTCGGGATGTGGCCCTTGGCGAACGGCTCCAGCCAGTGGCGGGCGACGCTGCCTTCCTTGAAGTCGACAGTCCAGATCAGGCAGTCCAGGCACGACGCGTAGTTGTCGATCATGACGTTCTGGAGCCCGGACTTGCCAGCGTCTCGCTGGCCGATGGAGGAGGTGGTCTGGTAGGCGTAGACCTCGGCGGCCCTCTCGCCGTCTTCGAAGCGCCCGACCGCGAGGCGGTCGAGGATCGACCGCGGGCCGGTCGGCACGGGCGGCATGGGCAGGACGTCGGCGAGGATCGAGCGGCGCGAGCAGGTCAGGCGCACCTGCCCGACGTGGCCGCCTTTGGGCTGTTCGAGACGGACCGCGCCACGAAACGGTGCCCGCAGGGCGATCTCCAAGGGCTCCAACAGGGTGAGGGCCTGGCGGAAGGTGGTGCCGCCGGGCGCGATCTCGAACTCGGCGGCGAGCCGGTCGGCGTTGGCGCCTTCGGCGGTCATGGCCCAGCCCTTGATGCCTGCGGCCCGCACCGCGGCGTCGGTGGCCGAGCGGCGGCGCTCAACGCTCTGCGAGGCAACGTATTTGGCCTGGTAGGTGCGGCTCTGGCCGACCAGGAGGACCACCCAGACAATGGCGAGGGGCAGGCAGGCGCCGGCCAGGGTGAGCAGGTGGACGCCGGTGGCCTCGGGGGCGAACACGTCGAAGGTGAGCACGGTCGAGGCGTAGGAGGACCAGGCGGTGGCCACGGCGGCGCAGGCGGCGGTGTAGGCCACGCCCAGGCGCCGGAACCCAGCCTGGTGCACCGACCAGGTCAGCGCCGCACCGGCGAGGAGGCCGATGAGGATCACCAGGGCCCAGGGCACACCGGCGACGTAGAGGATGATCCCGACGATGTACAGGACCAAGACGCCGGTGACGGGGTTGGACCAGGCGCCGACGTCCCATTGGCGGCCGGTGGTGGCGTGTCCGTTGCTCATTGCCTGTCTCCCTTAGTGTTTCACTGGTTGGGTGGTGCGCCGCCGTGCCGGGTGGCGGGGCCCGGCCGCCGGTGCGGCGGCCGGGCCGTGCGGGTCAGTCGAGGTTGGCCGAGTAGTCGGCCATGCCCTCGTTCGGGCGGGGGCTGGACAGGCGCTTGTCGTCTTCGACGTGCGAGGCGGCGAACATGGCTGCGTTGGTCTCGGCGCCGTGGCTCATGGACTGGAGCTGCGCGGCCATGTTGCGGTAGTTCGCGGCGGTGTCGGCTCCGGCCGGAGTGCCTTCGAGCTGGTCGGCCAGGGCGGCGAAGGCGCCCGCGAAGTTGGCGAACATGGCGGGAGTGGCGTTGACCATCGACTTGATGTCGTTGTAGTTGCGGAACTGGTGGCTGCCGAGGGAGGCGACCGACTCGGACGCTCCGGCGACGACAGGGTGGTACTGGCTCATCTTGTGGTGCCTTTCTCGTTGTGTCGGTTGAACATTCGTGGCGGTCGGGAGTGGACGGGGCGTGGGAGCCGGCGGAGTCATCGGCCCCAGCTTCGGTCCGAACGGCTGTGCCTGCGGGGCCGGGCGCGGCGTTCGCGCAGCGGCCAGGGTCGGCGCCTGGTAGCGGGGCGCGGGGTCGATGACCGGTCCCGAGGCCGCCGAGCGCGGCGGCCTCGGCGGCTGGGGCGCGACGGGCGCTTCCGGCGGGGCGTCGGCTGCGGTCTGCATGGTGTCCTCGGCGTCGGCGGTGCGGTGCTTTGCGAACCGGGCGCCAACCCAGTCGCCGAAGGAGGCGGCGGCCCAGGCGCCGGCGCGGCCGGTGTCGGAGGCGTCGCGCTTGGCTGCCCGCCATCCGCGACCGGCGACGCGCGCGCCGCCCATCGCGACCCATTCGGTGGCCTTGCGGGCCTTGTACCGGCGCCGCTCCGCGTCGGTCGGCAGGTTCCCGTCCGGGTCTGCCACACGGTCGGTACTCCGCTTGCGGTTGTCGCGGCCGGGCCGCTGCGGCTTCGTCGCCTCCGGCCCGGCCTGCGGACCGCCGGTGGCGCCGTGAGTGCGGCCCGCCGGACCGGGCCGACCTGGACGCGCCCCGGGCTGCGGGCCGCCCGCCGAGTTCGGGCCCGGCCGGGCCTGCGTTCCCTTGCGGGAGAACCGGCCGAAGAACCCGGCCCGACCCGGCTTCGCGCCACCGGTACCCGGTCCGCCGGGACCGGCCGGACCCCTCCCGGCCCCGGGGCGGGCGCCGGGGGTGCCCGGTCGGGCCCCGGCCCGACCCGAAGGCGCACCCGCACCGCCCGGCCCGGGGCCAGTCTGCTTGCCCCGGCCCGGCCGGAGCCGACCCAAGAGTCCGGCCCGGCCCGCGCTTCCCGCACCGGCGGGGCCTCCCTTGCGACCTGCCCCCGGCCCGCTGCCGGGCTTGGCCCGCAGGCCGGGCGACGCGGCTCCCTGGCCGGGCCTGCCACCCGGTGCCATGCCCGGCTTGCCGCCAGGCGCCGCCGGTCCGCCCTTTCGGGAGGCGCCCAGGCGGGCGAGCAGGCCCCGGCCGCCACTGGCCGCCGCAGCACCGGTACGGGTGCCTGGTCCCCCGCCGCGCCCGGCGGGACCGCCCGGCGAGCCGGGGCCGGTTGCGGCGCCGCGGCGGCCGAGCCGCCCGCCGGTCGCGGGGCCCATGCCGCGGCTGGCGGCGTTCTCGCGCAGTTGCCTGCGGTGCTTGCGAGTCGAAGCGATCAAGGCCACCAGGGCAGGGATGCCGAGGACGGCGACCACGAGGGCGGCGAGCCACCACGACATGCCCGCCTGGACCAGGCCGATGAGGACCAGGGTGCCAGCGAGGGCGAGCGGGACCGCCCAACGGCGCATCGGCGACGGTGTCGCCTTCGCGCCCGTCGAGCTGGGCTTCGCACCCGGGACGGCTCGGCCGGGAGTCTCGGAGGTAGTCGGCGCCGCGGTGGGCGCAGCGGGTGTGGTGGGGCGGTCGGGTCGCCCGGCCCCGGCGGTCTCGGCCGGGGCCCGCGTCTTGGCGTTCGTGTCAGTCACGTTGGGCTGCCTTAGAACTGGTTGATGAACGTGGTCGAGCCCGCGGCGATCCCGTAGACCACGGTGTTCGCGAAGTCGCCGATGGCGGGGATCGCGCCGATGAGGCCGAGGATGCCGAGGACGAAGACGGTCTGGCCGAGCAGGAAGGACCGGCGCAGGGCCCACATGCCGATCATGAGCAGGACGGCGCTGACGAGGAGGATGGTTCCGGTGTCCATGAGGTGTGCTCCCTTGAGGTTGATGTGGTTGCGTGCGTTGGTGTTTCGATGCTGTGGGGCGGGGCCGGGTCGAGCAGCTGACGCGGCCCCGCCGGTGATCAGTCGGTGGCGGTCTCGGGGGCGAGGAGTCCGGCGGCGTCAAGCAGGCGCTTGGCGCGCTCGTAGCCCAGCGACAGCTCGGACCGGGCCCGCTTGATCGAGACGTGCCCCGACTCGTCGGGAGCGAGGGCCTTCAAGCGGGTGATGGCCTCGGTGTCGTCCACCCGCGGCGCCGTCGCCTTGTCTCCTGTCCTCGCAGTCGCTCTCTTCCGCTTTTCGGTCGGCGGCTGGTTGGCTCCCCGGAGCGAAGCTGCGGCGGGCGCCGCCTTCGCCTTGGCGGGCGAGGGCACCTTGCGAGCCTTCGCGGGCTTGTCGTCGGCCGTCTCAGGCTCGACCCAGGTGTAGACCTCGGCCTCGGTGAGCACGCGCAGGGCGTAGGAGGTGCGCAACTGGATCGGCGCGGCAGCCCTCCAGGCGATGCCGTAGCGAAACCGCAAGGCCGCCTTGGCCTTGAGCCGCTGCGCTTCGACCTCGCGGGCCCCGCCAGCGGTCTTGACGCCCCACAGGCGCATGTGCCGCCACAGCCGGAACGTCGAAACCGGCGACAGCAACCACCGGGCCAAGCCCAGCGACTCGGTGCGGGTACCGGCCTCCAGGCCCGCGCGGATGCGCAGGATGTGAGTGCCGACCTCCGAGGCGATAATCCACATGCCCGGCAGCGCGACGTGGGCGATGCGGGCCACGAGTTCGTCATGCGCCGACAAGTTGATGTACAGCGACATGGACGTCAACGCCCACGGCACCGCCCGCAGCCACAGCAGCGACATGTTCAGCTTCGCCAACACCAGGTTCAGGGCTGCGAAGACCACAATGCCGACATCGATGCCCAGCGGCACCAGTGGCGCGTAGTCGCCGAAGAACGGCTCGACCGCCGACACCTGCGTGTCGAAGGAGACGACGAACCCGATCGCCGCGAGCATCGCGACCGCGATGGCCACCAGGCCCACGATGAACTTCATGCCGGCATCCAGCGGCGCCACGCCCGCCCGCACTGCCGCTTCGTCAGCGGCAGCCACGGGAGCCGCAAGAACCGCAGGCTCAGGAACGGCAGCTTTCGCATGGTTGGCGTCGGTCTCGGCCGGAGCGGTGGTCGTCGTGAACCGCTCGTAGTGGCTTTCGAAGCCGGGCAGTTTGATGTCCGAGTAGGCCTGGCTCACGGCTTGGGCGATCGAAAGGCGGTCGGCGCCTTCAAGCTTGAGGTCGGCGGCGAGCTTGGACGCGGCGGTGTAGCGCTTGAGTTGGCGGTCGGCCTCGGCGGCGGCCTCGGCCTCAGTGTCCTCGTTGCCGAAGACCTCGGCGTCGAGGGCGTCCCAGTCGACTTCGGGCCCGCCTTCGGGCTGGTCGGGTGTCGGGGTGGCGGTGCTCATCGGTGGTCCTCCGTCGTGTCGAGGGCGATGACGTCGGCGACCAGGCGGTGGACATCGGCGCCGATGCCGAGGCGGTTGATGGCGGCCGACAGGCGCACCATCGCTTCGAAGTCCCACCCGTCAGCGGCCATGGCCTGAACCGCGCCCATCTCGGCGATGAGGTGCGACCAGGCCTGATCGTCAAGGCCGTTCAAGAGCGGGTAGCGCTCGGCCAACAGCGGCGCCGCGTCCGGCCCGAACGGGCGGCCGCCGAACAGCGCCGCAACGACAGCGCGCATCCCGGCCGCAGTCGCCTTTTGGTGAAGGTCGTTGTGGTTCATACGAAGTCCTCCTCGATGGTCTCGATGGGAGCGAACAGCGCGAGCACGTCGGCAACGGCGCGCTCAAAGGCCTCGCTGCGCTCGGTCGCGGTGTCGAACAACTCGGTGCACTCATCGACCATCAGGACGACGGCGGGACCTTCAGCAGTTTGAATGTCGTTGGGGCTCATGCGATCAGCCACCAAACCAGAGTCACGCCGAGCACGACGGTGACGGCCCATCCAGCGACCGCCGCGGCGAACAGCAGCCGGAGCGTGTCAGTGAGCACCATGTTGATTTCGACCCACCAGGTCACGGTCCGCTGCGCCGTGTTCCGCTCCGCGCCCGCACGCTTCGCGTCCGCTACGGCGCGCTCCAGGTCCTCGCGGGTGAGGTCGTGCAGGATCTTCTCGCCGGCGAAGTCGTCGGCGAGGTCTTCGAGGCGCACTTCCAGGGCCGCCTCGGTCTCGCTGGGACCGGTCCGGCGGTAGCCGGTCAGCACCGAGGCATCCCCGGCGAACCAGGTCCACTCGCCGATGACGACGGTCTCGCCGCGGCGGATCATGGTGCGGTCCTCAGTCACGACGCACTTGCACAAGGAAGCGCAGGGGCTGCCGTCGGTGTGGCGTGCGGTCGTGAAGCGCACGTCGTCCCAGTCTTCGGGGACCTCGCGCTCGGCCGGCATGAGCATGACCTCGACACCCACTCCCCCGAGGACGGTGGTGATGGCGAACGGAATCTTCATGGTCTCGGTGGTGATCATCGGGTCGCTCCTTCTCCGCCGCAGTGGTCGATGCCGACGTAGACGTAGATGCGGACCTTGCCCCGGTCGCCGGTGCGGCGACACGGCTTGGGTTCGGAGACGAACTGGACCGGAAGGAGCCGGGAGAGCTGGGTGACGACCTGCTGCGCCTCGGACGGGAGGCCGATGATGCGGATCTTCGTCATGCCGCCACCGCCTAGTTCAGCGAGAAGGTCGCGAAGCCGGGCGCAAGGGTGTCGCCGAGCGCGCAGTCGATGTCGAACGCGACCAGGCGCTCAGGCGCCGGGCCGGACAGCTCACGCTCCAGCTCCAACAGCTCAGCCTCAATGGCCGGCCACTCGATCTCGATCGCGTCGAGATCAGCGAACGTCGGCTCGGCCTGGTCGAACCATTCCGGCTCGGAAACGTCGAGAGTGTCGGTTGCGGTCCTCATGTGGAACCTCCCAGGTGGTTGCGTCTTGGCGGACGGGAAGGCATCTTGCGATACCCCCAACTTGGCTAGCCAGGTTGACTGGTAACGACCTTACGGAGCTTGGCTAGCCATGTCAACCGCTTGGAGGAGAAATTTCTATCCTGGCTAGCCAGGTGCTAATCTGGCGCCATGGCTGAGTACACAGACGAGTACGACTTCCTGGGAAAACTCGACCCGGACAGCACCGACAGCTCGTCGGTTCAGATCGCGAATCGCATCAAGGCAGCGATCCTCACTGGCAAGTTCGCCCCCGGCGAGACCCTGCCCTCGAACCAGAAGCTGCAACAGCGCTTCACGGTCGCGCGCGAGACGGTGAAAAGCGCGTTCAAGATCCTCACGGACAAGGACAAACTGGTGGTGACCCAGCAGGGCCGCCTGCCCCGCGTCCGCGTCAAGACCCACCGCACGGTCGAGCTGCGCCCGCACGTCGAAGCGCTCTTCACGGACGACCACGTGGCAATCGACTTCGCCGGATTCTCCGGCGAAACCCTCAAGGGCGTCGTGCTCGAACCGCTCGACCGAATCCGCCTGGGGGAGCTGACGCCTCAAGACGTCCGGCTGCGAATCATGGTGTCCGACATGCGGATGCCGATGTCACTCCCCGTCCCCGTCGACCCTGCCGAGGACGCCGCGCGCGTGACCGAGCGCATGGCCCGGATCACCGATCGGGCCTTGGAATCGATCGTCAACGACGTGAACGAGCTGGAAGAACTCGGCCTCATCAAGTCGGGCTCGGTCGAGGTCAGAATGCACGGCATCGCGCCCGTCTTCAAGCTCTTCATCCTCAACGACGCCGAGGTGTTCTTCGGGTTCTACCCGATCGTTCAGCACGCCGTGCCGATCAACGGCGACCGCGTCGAGGTCTTCGACCCGATGGGCAAGGACGCCAGCCTGTTCCACTTCTCAAGCACCGGCGAAGACTCCGAACAGGGCGAGATGTTCGTGGCGTCCGCGCGCACATGGTTCGACTCGGTGTGGAACACCGTGGCGTCCCCTCGGGACATCAGATGAAGCTCGACCCGCAGACCGCACTGTCGGGCAAGGCGGCCCTGCTGCTCGACTTCGACGGGCCCGTGTGCAGCGTGTTCGCCGGGTACCCCGCGCCCCAGATCGCCCGTGAACTCGTTGCGACTCTTCGGGGCGTCTCCCCGGGGCTCGCCGACGTGCTCACCGCCGAGACCGATCCGATGGAAGTGCTTCGGATCGCCGCCGAGAGCCTGCCTCGCGACCGGGTCGAAGCCGTCGACGCACAGCTCTGCGCCGCCGAGACTGAGGCCGTTGAGACCGCCGAGCCGACCCCCGGCGCCGCCGGCCTGATCGACGCCGCGCGAGCGGCAGGGCTCGCGGTGGCGATCGTCTCCAACAACAGCGCGGGACCAATTGCCAAGTACCTCAAGCTCCACGGGCTCGACGGCGCGGTCAGTGCCACGGTCGGCCGCCCGTTCGGCCGGCCAGATCGGATGAAACCCGACCCGTTCCTACTCCACGAAGCCCTCGGGTCGCTGGGTGCCGAGCCTACGCGGGCCTGCTTCGTCGGCGACTCGGTCACCGACATCGAGGCGGGAACAACCGCCGGCGTCATGACGATCGGCTACGCCAACAAGCCTGGGAAGACCGAACGGCTCCGGGGCGCCGGGGCCGACCTGGTGGTGGATCGCCTCTGACCTGAGTGCGCCGACCCCAGGACACAATTGACAGAATGGACACAACTCCAGAAACCATGTCCTGAACTGCGGAAACGCGGATCTGCGGGACATGGACAGAACTCGGACAGAACTGTGACAGAACTCGGCGGCCCGCCCCGGCCGCCGAGTTCTGTCCATGTCCATCGGAGTTCTGTCACAGTTCTGTCCATGTCGCCGCATGGAACGTCTTCCCAGGTAGACCGTACTTCCGCCGAGTTCTGTCTATTCTGTCAATTGTGTCCTGGGTCGGTAAACGCCTCGGTGACGATGCGGGCCGCCTGAGTCTGCTGGTCGGCTCGCCACACCGCCCCGCGGTCGGCGGCGCTGCCGCGCCACACGATCCCGCGCAACTTCCCATCCGCAAGGAAGACGGTGCCAATGTGTTCCTCCGCGCGGCGACCATCGAGCAGTACGAGATAGCCGTCGCCGCGAGCCCGGTCGAGGAACAGTTCGAGGGTAATCAAGCCGAGGCGCCAGTCTGCGGCGTAGTTCATGCGCTCGGGCACGATGCCGAGCATCGGTTCGACATCGCGAACTTTCGGTGCTTCGGTACGGCCAGATAGGCTGTGCATGTCTCACTCCCGTCAGGTTCGGTGAGGCCACACCCTGGGGCCGCTGCAAGGCCGCCAGGGTTCAGCGTTCCCTCATCCTAACCATCCTGTCTATGGCTGTCTACAGACGCCCATAGCCGTTGATCCTGGTAGATGGGCATAGATTCCCGTCTACGGTCAGGACATGGACGCAGACGCGCTGATCGATCACGAGGCACCGACTCCCGTGTACCTCCAGCTCGCCGCCATCCTCCGCGCACGCATCGACCGAGGCGACTGGGCACCGGGCCGCCGCATCCTCTCCGAAGCACAACTCGTGCAGGCTTATGGCCTCGCCCGCGAGACCACCCGCAAGGCGCTCCGAGTGCTCATCGATGAGGGAGCCCTCGTCACCGTACCTGGACGCGGCACGTTCGTCGCCACCGACGATGACAGCTCGACTGAGCGACACTCATAGGCGAATATGGTGCACTGGGTACACGCCGGGCTAAGCCTAAGAGGGATCAAGAATGCAATCCAAGGCATATAAGTGCTGGTCATGGCACTGCGCCTCCAGCCCGGAGTTTACTGATTGGCGTACCTTGTAACAATACAGATGACGTACTGCATTCAAAGACCTTAGAAATGCAAGCGAGTTCTACTCGAAAGCCTTTTACACCGTTTCGGCAAACGAATCTCCTTGCAATTCGCAAGCCTTGATCGCTCGGCTAATACGATCATTGTAATGCTCAGCCCAAGGCAAATCAAAATCAAGAGTTAGCATGCAGCAGCTAACGATGGTCTGCTGCTGGACAGATCCCCTGAAATTGTAAGCTTTTTCATGTTTTTTGATCCAATAGCTCAAGAAAGACTGAATCCATTTACCTTTCAAGAATTCAATCTCTCTACCCGCCCTAATCAACTCTTCAACTTCCTGAGCGGACGCTTCGAGAATCGCAGTACAATCAACATGACCCATCTCCTCAAGGCCCGCAACAACCCGTGCTCTAAGGGATTCAAGCTGCGAATGGTTTACCGGACCGTACTTCGCCGCAGAATCACTATCATTGATAGTCGAACCTTGATGCAAATGAAATCCACAATATATTTGGAACTTCTGCACCACATGGAGTAGAATCAACCATTCTTTCCAAATAGCTGCTAGACACTTTGAAGGGTTAACCAAGTCCCCGAGAATGGATTCTATGGTACCAACGTCGAGAGAATACGCAGCGCCGACAGCCTCAATGAGGCTGCCATTGCCTAGCACTTCGGCTTCAACATCTGCATGACGAGTATAGAGAATATGCGGAGACTCTATCAACATGCCCGAAAGATGATCAAAATCTCGATCGAGAACAAATACCACTCCACTTAGAGCTGCGTTGCTCTTACGAACCAGAAGCCCCTCCTCCTCATAGTAAGTGAACAACGCATATGCCACCTGCTTGCCTCCTGCGTCCGAGGAGACAGATTCTCCAACCGCTTCATCCCCGACCAGGCGAATATCATGTCGCCAATCCTTCATTGCTGGCGCATTACGAATAACACGATCGTAGAATGATCGGTCATGTGTTCTTCCTTCAACCAGAAAGAAGAGGGTGTTCTGTCGGCTCATCTTGATGCGCATTGCGAGCCCGCGCGTGCTCCAGTTAGGCCTTCTCATAGTTCGTGTAGAAATTCATCTTCGATATCGGCCATGATTTCAGGCGAGTGTGTCGCCAACAGCAACTGGCAATTTGGGTTCAGTTTACGCATCGTACGAACCAGGCGTTGTTGCCAATCGACATGCAACGACAGCTCAGGTTCATCAATAAGAATTGACTCACTTGATGCAGCTAGCACTTCCAACATCATCTGAAGAAGCTGTTTTTCTCCAGAAGACAACAATTCAAGGTCGAGCCGAGTCTCCCCGTCCATTACCCGAATTGATGAATTGGCGGACCCATGACCATCGGAGCGACCAGGAAGCTCGACATGTTTCTCCCCGGAGTAGAAGCTATCAATCATTGCTTGAAACTGTTTCTGTGGCCTCAGGGCCGTGTCAACCTTTTTCGTTACGTCTAGTACCTCTGCAACGACCATTTGTAGACTCTCATTGCTGTCGAACTGTTTGATGAAGTGACTCTCGGGAACGCGAAGGTCGATTCCTTGCTCACGCAAAAAATTGCGAACCAGCTCGAAAGCTTTAGGAGCTGTCACTGCTTCCGGCGGCGCGATGTCTTTACGCTCTGCGTCCCCAAAGAGCAAGGCCAAGATAGACGCCAGCCCTTCCCCTTGAGTCTCGCGGATACTAAACAGTGCTTCGCGCGTGTAGCGCTCCCAGACGTGATTAATCTGGAACACGAAAATTTCAGTGAGTAGCGAGTCGTCCAGCTCGCCTGATCTCGCAAGACGATGCAGAAGTGCACTCGGAGGGCCGTCAGAATAGGGCGACCTTGAACCTCCGATACGAGAGACCGGAAGATACGAGTGCCGAGTGTAACCACTTCCGATTATCTTCTCGACATCTATGTCAGATCGACCTTCAAATTGGGAGAACCACCGCAGTTTGAGATCGAGCCCACCCTTCTTTTGAGGTCGTTCTGAGTTTGTTCGTTTTATATCTTTCAAGTACTCCCGAATTGTTTGATCCTCGAGAGGGACGTTCTCCCTTGCATCCTCGGGCGAAGCATACTTAGAGATGCTCTTGACAAGAAGAGGAGCTTCATCAAACAAGTGGATATAGACTTTCGCCGAACTAAAGGGGACTGTCTCTAGCTGGGATGTATCGTTAGCCAGAGCGCTAGTCAGAATCTTTAGAAGGGATGTCTTTCCACAACCGTTCTGACCCCAAAAAATATTCGTGTGTCGATCAAGTTCTTTACGAATCGTTCTGTTGTTTGCCGCAAGATCGTCAACTTCAAACTTCACAATGTGAGCCATGGCAACACCTATTCCTCGCACGGAACTTTGACAACAGGCTACAGATCGAACCGAAAGAAGTCCAGCGATCGACTGAACATACTATTTCAAGAACCCACGCATACCAGGAGGTTTCGGAGCTGGAGCGTTCATTGGACGGCCGTGCAATGCGCTTACTTGCGGCAAGACCGAATCAGCAGAGATCATCCTCAAACACTGTCAGGCGCGTGCACACGGGTCCCTACCAAGAAGTCAGGCTTGGAACCTCGTCCCATCGTCAAAGCGGCTCTTCTGCATGTGCTCCGTCGGCGGCCTCCCGCAGCGAAACGAGAACCGAACCGCAAGCCTCCCACATGGCGCAGCGGGACTGCCACCTTTGCTCGAAACTCTCACAGGCCTAGGATCGGCTTTCAGGAGATCTTCCTGGGCTCTTCGAGTCCAGACGACCTGCCGTGCTGAGTGTGAAACAGGCTTGCCGCTTTGGGATATGACGGAAACCGGCCCTCTGATCTGCACTAGGACGAGAACGCCCCTACCTGAGGTAGGGGTGGGCGCTCTACGGCGCTTAGGATCGATCTCAGAGGGTCATGTTTTCGCAGGTCAGACGGTGTATGTGTGATGCGGTGGCATCTGCGCTAGATTTCGGGCTCGGTGGCCCCATGGAGGCCAGCTGCGGCCACAATGAGGGTGTCTTTGAAGCCGGAGACGCCTTCGACTGCGTGGAGCTCGGCGGTGTCGGGGAGGAGGCCCGTGGTTGCGGTGCGGACCATGAGAGTTCGGAAGAAGTCGGGGCGGGTTGGGATGTGATCCATGTAGCCCTGGCGGAACTTGTCCATGGTGTCGGTGCCGGGCTTGACGTGTTCGGAGACCGCGGCGTCGATCATGGCGGCGAGTCGGCCGAGTAGGTCCGGGATCTCTTCCTCGGTCGGTCCTTCCGGGTGGTGCTCGGGATCGTAGAGGACGTCGTACCCGAGGGCCCGCATGGCGTCCAGCAGCTTGTTCGGCGTCATCTTGTGAGGGTAGCGACGGGCCCTCGTGGAGTGGATCCCCCACGGGTGTTGGATCGTGGATCGGGGCCGCCGGCGGGTTCCGCTCCCCCGGTTTCTCGTCCTTGTGGACGAGACGTGGACGGTTCCGCATGGACGCGGAGAACATGCAGGTAGATGCGCATATCCACGTACATACAGTGTGGGTTCGAATCCCACCCGGGCTACTACAACAGACCCACACCCGGCGACGACCTGCAGAAACACGAGGATTTCCTGGGTTTCCGGGTCAGTGCAACGTACGACCGCGGCGGAAACCAGATTTCTGCTGAAGTCAGAGCCGGCTGAACCAACTGCCGCTCTACCTCGGTCAACCTACAGGTTGTCCATTTCTCATGCTGCGCTCATTTGTAGCAGTATCAACGTACGGGGTCCGCCGGAACGCAAGAACAGTTTCGCTGAGGGGGCCGCTCGAAGCCCGACACCGCCGAGCCGTTCGTTTACTTCGATCACTGCCCGGCCCGTGTCCGCAGGCCCTTGCTCATTTTCGGGGGAGATGCTCAGGCCGCTGGCGATCTACAGGCCCGCGCTGCCCGCGGGGACCTCGTCGTTGATGGGTTCCTCATCCCTACTCGCGACCTCACCTCGCCAAAGGGCTTGCTCTCCGGCAAGCGGGGCGCGCCGGGATTGAACGCGCAAATCGTCTGCGACCTGCACAGGCGGCCGGTCGATGCCGGCATCCTGCTGCCGGGCTCGGCGCATGATGCCCGCGCCTTCCGCGATTCGGGTCTGGCCAAGACCTACGAGCAGCACCTGACCGGAAACGGCCCCAGCCTGATCGGCGCCTGCGGCTATATCGGCATCGTGCCGCTCACGCCGTTCAAGAAGCTGGAGTACCGCGAATTGACCGCTGCCGAGCTGCTGTTCAACCGGCAGGTAAATCGCCGTCGCTGGGTCGTCAAGCAGGGCATCGCTCACCTCAGGACCTGGAAAATCCTGAGAATCGGCTACCGCCGGCCCCTCCGCAAAGCCGATCAGACGCTGCAGACCGTGCTCAAACTCCAGATGTACCGCCGTCACACGATAGAGGCTCTTGAATGAGCTTCCGGTTCAACGCCGCGATCTCGGTTCCACGCGCATTGGGCGAATCATGGTGGTACACAGAGGCAAACATCCACCCGCATGCCCGCGATCACCAGGAAGACCACCCGTACTGCCCGACGGACGTTAACACTCAAGGCTGGTCACGGCCAGAGAACTACTACCTCTGGGTTATCGCTCGGGAAGTTCCTGGGCATGCCGGGAATGGTGAAATCTTTACGGAATATTGCGGCAAGGAAATCTACGGCGCCCACCGCGTACTCCGACCAGTCGCTGTTCTCTCCCATGACCACAACTGACCAGTCATCGGGAGACTTCGACCACGTCCGCCAGAAGAAGTAGTCTCCTGAGTTCGACGTTGCCCACAGGAGAAGCCCACCGGGCTCGGGAAACGGAACATAGTCCACTGCGTCGCCCTCCTCGCGCCAAACATCGAGAATCTCGGCCGATACCCGTTGAGCCTCAAGATACATCGACTCCTTCCCCGGTCGAGGCGAATCGATGCGAAGAAAATCATCGAACTCCAAAACCGGATACGCCTCCGCAAGGGCACGGAAGTCGGAGGGAAACTCCACGCCCAATGCCTCACGTAGCACCTCCCAGCGCACGTTGCGTGGAGAAGCAGCACGGTATTGCACTATGGCTGGGATCGCAGACTCCAGATCCGTCATTGCTGTCATAGCACCTTCTTCGAATGATCAAGTGAGACCTTCTTGGGTTCAACGTCTACACGTTTACCTTTAGCCTAGGCTGCCCCGGAAGTATTACCCAAAGACTCCTCGCCAAGAATGATATTTGATCGCCTGCAATATAATTCCATGTTTGCTCCTTAGTAACTAACACACATTGCGTCGATAGATCGTTATTGTTCAAGATAGTCATATTGAACAATTGACCATCCTTCGTGTAAGCAGTCATTGTAATACTTACGGGTATCCCTGCATCGGGGCCGTAGTTCAACTCTCCGCTGTACTGTACCCAATTACCAGCCTTCAATTGGGTGGCAATTTTCTTCTCACACCTGGCCATCCCGCTCCTATTCATACGCAAGGTCCCGGTGAAGAGGTTCCACTCGGACCATTCACCATGAAACTTATCAGCCAGGATATGCAACTGCTCATACATAACCTCATTACCCGCCTGGCCCGTCACAGTCTGCTCTGTCACAGGATTCTGCGTGGGCAATCCGTACACGTCTACCTTGGCACCATCATCCCGTGGTGCGCCTGTCTTTTTGAGATCACTGGGGCAAATCAGTGCGTTCACCCCTTGTGCACGCCCATTCACCAACGGCTTGTAATGATATCTCTGCTGCCGCGATTGCGACTCACATCGCTTCTTGTTGTCCCGATCTGTATCCACGGCAGGGTCATCGGGGGTAATACGATTCTCTTCCTCAGCTTCATCTAGAGTATCGTCTGCTGGATCTTCCTCGGGTTTGTTGTCATTATCCATGAGCAAGCCACCCAGAAGTTCGATCACACCTATCGTTGCCGCAGCGGCGGCGGCCGTGCCAACTGGCAGTGAACCTGCTGCGGCGAGGGCAGCCGGGAGAAGTGTGAAGGGAAGCCAAAGGTCAGGGAAATCTGATTATTACGGTCTGGAGTGGTTCTGGTTCTGGCCCATATCTCGTGACGGTCTCGGACCCGGTCA
>NZ_STGX01000004.1:0-135153 GCF_004912155.1 Glycomyces paridis
CTGGGTGAGCGTCTGCGCCACGACCTCGGCGGTCGCGGGCGCGGCGCCGCTGGACTCGGCCTCGGCGGGGCCGCCGAGGGCCGTGAGGTCGAACCCGAAGGCCGCCGCTGCGGCGCCTCCGGCGGCGATCACGATCGCCGTGGCCGCGACCACCCTTCCGGTGCGGCCGCTCCTTCGCTTGCTCATTCGTCGTCTCCTCGCAGGTTGGGCAGGAATTCGGCGCAGGCCTCCTCGGCCGCGGCATACTCGTCGCTGTTCTGGACCTCCTTGGGGACGCCGCCGACGGCGAACCCGCCGCCGGCCTGCTCCTCGGGGTCGGGGAACTCGGCGATGCCGTTGTCCCTCATGCATTCGGCGTAGGCCACGAGCTGCTCGCGGGTCTCCTCGTAGGCCTCGCTGCCGGGGCCCATGCCCGCTTCGAGGATCGGGAAGCAGGCGTCGTGGGCGTCGGTGAACTCCTGGGTGTCCTGGTCGACGCCGGAGCCTTCGAGGCCGCTGGAGATGCCGCCGTCCTCTCCCCACACGGGGTCGGGGTAGTCCTCGATCCCGTTGTCCCTCATGCATTCGGAGTAGGCGACGGCGACGGCCATGGGGTCGTCCCCGGCGCTTTCGGCGGCCTCCGAGGCGGTCTCGGTGCCGAGGCTGGAGACGCCGTCGCCGTCGTCCTCTCGGGTGCAGGCGGCCAGCGCCAGGGGCGCGAGGGCCAGGAGCAGGGCCGCGTGCAGGCGGCGCGTGGTCCGGGTGGTCATCCGACCTGTCCTCTCAGTTCGGGCGGCAGGTTCTCCTTGCACGCCGCGTGTGCGGCCTCGAAGGACTCGCTGCCGGTGTCGATCCCGGCCGCGTCGAGGTCGTCGGCCTTGACGAGCCGGTCGGCCTCGGGGTCGGGGTAGGCGGTGACGCCTTCGGTGCGCATGCACTCGACGTACTCGAGGAAGGCCTCGTAGACGTCGGGGTCGATGCCGTCTTCGTCGTTGAGGCCGGGCAGCAGTTCGATGCAGGCTTCGGCTGCGTCCTGGAATTCGGCGCCTTCGACGTCGATGCTGTCGGGCAGGGTGAGGCCGCCGCCGCCGCTGTCGGGGTCGTCGGCCGGGTCGGGGTAGTCCTCGATGCCGTTGTCCCGCATGCAGGCGGCGTAGGCGCCGACCGTGTCCGTTTCATCCGCGGGCGGGGCTTCGTCGGTGCAGGCGGCGGCCAGGGCGAGGAGGACCAGCGCGGCCGCGAGTCGCGTGCGCATCACTCGTCGCCTTCGCTGAGGTCGCCTTCGCCGTCGCCGGGGCGCAGGTCCCTGCACGCCTCTTCGGCGGCCTTGAACTCGTCGCTCTCGGTGTCGAAGCCCATGTTGGAGTCGATCATGATGCCGCCGTTCGGTTCGGGGTCGGGAAAGTCCTCGACGCCGTTGGTGCGCATGCATTCGGAGTACTCGATGAGGGCCTGGTAGACCTCGGGGTCGACGGTCTCGTCGTCGCCGGGACCGGGCCGGAGGTCCTCGCAGGCCGCCTCGGCGGCCTTGAACTCGTCGCTCTCAGGGTCCACGGACTTGTCGAGGCTCAGGCCGATGCCGCCGCCCTCGTTCTCCTCAGGGTCGGGGAAGCCTTCGATCCCGTTCTCGCGCATGCATTCGGAGTAGGCGAGGGCCTCTTGGAAGGCGTCCTCTTCGCCGCCACCGCCGTCGTCGGCGGCCGATTCGGAGGCGCCCGGGCTGTCGAGGCTGGAGACGCCGTCACCGTCGTCGTCGGTGCAGGCGGCGAGCGGGAAGAGGGCCAGGAGGCCGAGGAGGAGTGCGATGCTGTAACGCCGCATGGGGTGCCTTTCCCGGCTGCCGGGGAGGTCCCGGTGCCGTTGGGCCAGTACAGCGTTCAGGGCGTTGCGCGGCCGTAAGCCGAAGCGGCAATGCCGCGGCAATGCGCGGCGCGCCATGATGGGGTCATGCGAATCCTGGTGGTCGAAGACGAGCCGCTGCTGGCCGACGCGGTCGCCGAGTGGCTGCGCGGGGAGTCCCACGCGGTCGACGTCGCGCTGGACGGGGGCGCGGCGCTCGAACGCGTGGGCGTCAACGACTACGACGTGGTGATCCTCGACCGGGACCTGCCGGTCGTGCACGGCGACCAGGTGTGCCGCGCGATCGGCGCCGCGGGCGGCGGGACGCGGGTCCTCATGCTCACGGCCGCCGCGGACATCGACGACCGCGTGGCGGGCCTGGCGCTCGGCGCCGACGACTACCTGCCCAAGCCCTTCGCGTTCCGGGAGCTCTCCGCGCGCGTGGCGGCCCTGGGCCGGCGGGCGCGCACGGCCGCGCCGCCGGTCCTCGCCCGCGCCGGGATCACCCTCGACGCGCACCTGCACCAGGTGTTCCGCGACGGCAGGTACGTCCCGTTGTCCCGCAAGGAGTTCGCGGTGCTCGCCGAACTCCTGCGCGCCGACGGCGCGCCGGTCTCGGCCGAGCAGCTGCTGGAGAAGGCCTGGGACGAGCACACCGACCCGTTCACGCAGGCCGTGCGCATGTCGATCCTGAAACTGCGCCGCAAGCTCGGCGACCCGCCCGTGGTCCTCACCGAGCCCGGCGTGGGCTATCGCATCCGATGAGAGGCCGCCCCATGCCCCGCTTGACCCTCCGCGCCCGCCTGACGATCGTCTACGGCGGCGTCTTCATCGTCGGGGGCCTCCTGCTCCTGTTCCTGACGTACTCGCTCGTCTCCGACGAGAAGCCGGAGACGACGGTCGGCGGGGAGGTCAACAAGTCGGTCCTCGGCACCGCGCCCCCGAAGGAGGGCGACCCGACCGCGCAGATCTTCATGAGCGAGGAGAACATCAGGTACATCGAGACCGAGGCCTGGACCGAGCTGCTCGACACCCTCAGGAACCAGGGGACACAGGCGCTCCTGCTCGTCAGCGTCGGCACCATCGCCGTCGGCTGGCTCGTGGCCGGGCGGATGCTGCGCCCGCTCAAGCGCGTCACCGAGACCGCCGCCCGCATCGCCGAGGCCCCCGCCGCCGACAAGCGCCTCCACGAGCGCATCCCGATCCACGGGCCCCGCGACGAGCTGCGCGAACTCGCCGAGACCTTCAACCGGATGCTGGAGCGCCTCGACGACTCCTTCGACGGCCAGCGCACCTTCGTCTCCAACGCCTCCCACGAACTGCGCACGCCCCTGACGGTGACGCGCGCCGTGCTCGAAGTCGCCGTGAACCGCAAGGGCGCCTCCGCGGAGGTGCGCCTTCTCGGCGACACCCTCCTGGAGCTCAACGCCCGCCACGAGCGCCTCATCGAGGGCCTGCTCCTCCTCACCCGCTCCGACCGCGAGCTCTCCGAGCGCTCCTACCTCGACCTCGCCGACATCGCCGAGCACGTCGCCGCCCAGACCCCCGCCGAAGGCCTCGACGTCACCGCCGACTGCGCGGAGGCCCCCGTCCTCGGCGAGCCGATCCTCCTGGAGCGCCTCGTCCAGAACCTCGTCGAGAACGCCGTCCGCTACAACACCGCCGAAGACGGCTGGGTACGGGTGGCGACGCGCACCGAAGGCGTCAAGGCGGTCCTGGAGGTCGCGAACTCGGGCCCGGTGGTCCCGCAGTTCGAAGTGCCGGGCCTCTTCGAGCCCTTCCGCCGCCTCGGCACCGAACGCCTCGCCACCGCCTCCAAAGGCGCCGGCCTCGGCCTCTCCATCGTCCGCGCCATCGCCAAAGCCCACGGCGGCGAAGCCACCGCCACCGCCGACCCCGACGGCGGCCTCACCGTCACGGTGACCCTCCCAGCCGCCCCCTGAAGGCACGAAAAAAGGCCCTGCGAGCAGGGCCTTCATGGAGCCGCCTAACGGAATCGAACCGTTGACCTTGTTATTACGAGTAACACGCTCTACCGACTGAGCTAAGGCGGCTGGGTCTCCCACGCACCCGACAGAGCCCGCTTATCCTTGCTGCCTTCCGGCCCTGGGGAGGTTCACAAGATGACGCCGCATGGGAGACGGGCAAAAGCCTACCGCACCGCGGGCTGCGAAGCGAACCGGGAGCGCCTCCAAGGTCACCGGGGTCACGCCCGTGCGCACACCCGGAAAGCGTGCGCGGTGCAACGCAGGTCACCTCCCGCAACCCAGTTGGGACCGGCTCGGGGCGTCGGGTAAGGTACTCCGCGGAGGATTCGCATAGTGGCCTAGTGCGCACGCTTGGAAAGCGTGTTGAGTGAAAGCTCTCAGGGGTTCGAATCCCCTATCCTCCGCCACGAAGTGGCGAGGCCTGAATGCACGGCCTCCGCCACTGGCGAGAAGAGAGAAGCCGGAGCAGGCGCTCCGGCTTTTTTCGTGCCCGCGCCCATGTGCGACACCCCGCCGGACTCCGGGTAGTCCCCCGCCCTCCCAGGGGGGCGACCCCACGCCAATTGTTCTGCGCGGGTACGACAGGAAACCGCCGTCCTTACCGTCGTAAGGAAAAATGTCCCTCGAAAGTGTGAGAGAACGCGACGCGCGCACGCGAAGCGGGGCGGGACCGTTCGGTCCCGCCCCGCTTCATCGTCGTCAGGAGGCTACGCGCCGCCCTGGCCCGCCTGGCTGCCGCGCGGCCCGGCGCCCGGGCTCTTCGGCGGCAGCGTGCCGGTCCCGGCGCCCGGGCTCTTGGGCGCCCGCTCGCCGGCCAGCTCGGCCGGGGGCGTGTCCGGCACGCCCGCGGGCTTGTCGGCGCCCCTGAAGGTCAGGTTCGTCTTCTCCACGTCGGTCGGGTCGCCGTCGACGTCGACGATGACGATCTGGCCCGCCGTGAACTCGTTGAAGAGGATCTTCTCCGAGAGCGTGTCCTCGATCTCGCGCTGGATCGTCCGGCGCAGCGGCCGCGCGCCGAGCACCGGGTCGTAGCCCTTGTGCCCGAGGTACAGCTTCGCGTTGTCGGTCAGCTCCAGGGCCATGTCGCGGTTGGCGAGCTGGTCCTCGATGCGCTTGACCATGAGGTCCACGATCGAGACGATCGCCTCCTGGGAGTGCTTCGGGAACACGATCGTGTCGTCGATGCGGTTGAGGAACTCGGGGCGGAAGTGGTTCTTCAGCTCCTCGTTCACCTTCTCCTTCATCCGCTCGTAGTCGCCGCCCTCGGAGGCGTCGGCCTGGAAGCCCAGCGACACGGCCTTGCCGACGTCCCTCGTGCCGAGGTTCGTCGTCAGGATGAGCACCGTGTTCTTGAAGTCCACGATGCGGCCCTGGCCGTCGGTCAGGCGCCCGTCCTCCAGGATCTGGAGGAGCGTGTTGAACACGTCCGGGTGGGCCTTCTCGATCTCGTCGAACAGGACCACCGAGAACGGCTTGCGCCGCACCTTCTCGGTGAGCTGCCCGCCCTCGTCGTAGCCGACGTAGCCGGGAGGCGCGCCGACGAGCCGCGAGACGGTGTACCGGTCGTGGAACTCGGACATGTCGAGCTGGATGAGGGAGTCCTCGGAGCCGAACAGGAACTCCGCGAGGGCCTTGGCGAGCTCGGTCTTGCCGACACCCGAGGGCCCGGCGAAGATGAACGAGCCCGACGGGCGCTTGGGGTCCTTGAGGCCGGCCCGGGTGCGGCGGATCGCCTTGGAGACGGCCTTGACGGCGTCCTCCTGGCCGATGATCCGCTTGTGGATCTCCTCCTCCATCTTGAGCAGGCGGGAGGTCTCCTCCTCGGTCAGCTTGTAGACCGGGATGCCCGTCCAGTTCGCGAGGACCTCGGAGATCATCTCCTCGTCGACCTCGGTGACCTGGTCGAGGTCGCCGGCCTTCCACTCCTGCTCGCGCTTGGCGCGCTTCTCGTGGAGGCGCTTCTCGGTGTCGCGCAGGCGCGCGGCGGCCTCGAAGTCCTGCGCGTCGATCGCCGACTCCTTCTGGCGTCGCGTCTCGGCGATCTCCTCGTCGATCTCGCGCAGGTCCGGCGGTGCGGTCATGCGGCGGATGCGCATTCTCGCGCCGGCCTCGTCGATGAGGTCGATGGCCTTGTCCGGCAGGAACCGGTCGGAGATGTAGCGGTCGGCGAGCGTCGCGGCCTGCACCAGGGCGCCGTCCGTGATGGACACGCGGTGGTGGGCCTCGTAGCGGTCGCGCAGGCCCTTGAGGATCTCGATGGTGTGCGCCAGCGACGGCTCGGCCACCTGGATCGGCTGGAAGCGGCGCTCCAGGGCGGCGTCCTTCTCGAGGTACTTGCGGTACTCGTCGAGCGTGGTCGCGCCGATGGTCTGGAGCTCGCCGCGGGCGAGCATCGGCTTCAGGATCGAGGCCGCGTCGATCGCGCCCTCGGCGGCACCGGCCCCGACGAGCGTGTGGATCTCGTCGATGAACAGGATGATGTCGCCGCGGGTCTTGATCTCCTTGAGGACCTTCTTCAGGCGCTCCTCGAAGTCGCCGCGGTACCGCGACCCGGCGACGAGCGCGCCGAGGTCGAGCGTGTACAGCTGCTTGTCCTTGAGGGTCTCGGGGACCTCGCCCTTGGTGATCGCCTGCGCGAGGCCCTCGACGGCGGCGGTCTTGCCGACGCCGGGCTCGCCGATGAGCACCGGGTTGTTCTTGGTGCGGCGCGACAGGACCTGCATGACGCGCTCGATCTCGCGCTGGCGGCCGATGACGGGGTCGAGCTTGCCGTCGCGGGCGGCCTGCGTGAGGTTGCGGCCGAACTGGTCGAGCACGAGCGAGCCGGACTGCTGGGCCTCCTGGGAGGTGCCGCCGGCGGTCGCGCCCGCGGGCTCCTTGCCCTGGTAGCCCGACAGGAGCTGGAGCACCTGCTGGCGGACCCGGTTGAGGTCGGCGCCGAGCTTGATGAGGACCTGGGCGGCGACGCCCTCGCCCTCGCGGATGAGGCCGAGCAGGATGTGCTCGGTGCCGATGTAGTTGTGGCCGAGCTGGAGCGCCTCGCGCAGGCTCAGCTCCAGGACCTTCTTCGCCCGGGGGGTGAAGGGGATGTGGCCGGACGGGGCCTGCTGGCCCTGGCCGATGATCTCCTCGACCTGCTGGCGCACGCCTTCCAGGGAGATGCCCAGGCTCTCCAGGGCCTTCGCCGCCACGCCCTCGCCCTCGTGGATGAGGCCGAGCAGGATGTGTTCCGTGCCGATGTAGTTGTGGTTGAGCATCCTGGCCTCTTCTTGAGCCAGGACGACCACCCGTCGGGCACGGTCCGTGAACCGTTCAAACATGCGCTTCTGCTCCTCGCGTCCGCCGCTACTTCGTCGTCGTTACTGGTCGTGGCTTGCAAAACCCTGTGCGTACACCTTATCTCCCGGGTCCGCGGACGACGGGTGCCACGTGGGTGACAACAAGCGTGCACCTTCGGCCATTCCAGGTGATAACAGGTTCGCTCTGAGCGCAATACCCGTTCGACTCCCGTAGCGAACAATGGCGCCGCCGCCGCGCCCGTGAAACGCGAAAACGCCCGCCCCCGAGGGGGCGGGCGCCGAGTCGGTGCGCCGGAGTCCCAGTCGCGGCCCGCACTTGTCGCGGCCGGAACTAGTTGTGGGCGGCGTTGTATTCCTCGACGATCGCCTGCGGGATGCGCCCGCGCGGGGAGACGCGCTTCCCGGCGCGTTCGGCCCACTCGCGGATGGCCTTGTTCTGCTCACGGTCCACAGTCTGGCGTCGGGGCGCGGCGGCGCCGCGCACCGGTCCGCGGGGCGCGCCCAGGCTGTACCGGCCGAGTCTGGTGCCGGCCTCCTGGAATTTCTCCAGGGCGTCGCGCAGTTCCTTCGCGTGCGATGCGGAGAGGTCGATCTCGTAGGCCTGCCCGTCGATGGCGAATTTGACGGTCTCCTCAGCCTTGCTGCCGTCGATGTCGTCGATCAGGATGACCTGTGTCTTCTTCGCCATGGCAAATTCCTCTCGAAATGAAGCGATCGGCGTTAGCGGTACGACCGTCTTACTAGTGCCAGAGCATATACGAGTCCCTTAGAGAAGGGAAAGAGGGTGGCCGGATGAATTTGTGAATGCGCGACTACCCGCCAGGTCACCGGCGACTCGAATACGCCAGACGGACCCCTCTGCGGGCAAAAGGGGACCGCGCCGGAAGACCGGTCCAATGCGCAGAGCGCGGAACTCGGGGACGACCGGCGCGGTCGCATTCCTTTGCTATTCAGGTTTCACCAGCGGGAAGAGGATCGTCTCTCGGATGCCGAGTCCGGTGAGCGCCATAAGGAGCCGGTCGATTCCCATGCCCATGCCGCACAGCGGCGGCAGGCCGTACTCCATCGCCCGGAGGAAGTCCTCGTCGACGCCCATGGCCTCGTCGTCGCCCTTGGCGGCCAGTCCGGCCTGGGCTTCGAGGCGTTCGCGCTGGATCACCGGGTCGATGAGCTCCGAATAGCCGGTGCCGAGTTCGAAGCCGCGGACGTACAGGTCCCATTTCTCGGTGAGTCCGGGAGTGGTGCGGTGACCGCGGGTGAGCGGCGAGGTCTCCTCGGGGTAGTCGAAGACGAACGTGGGCGCGTGCAGATGGTCGGAGACCAGGTGCTCGAACAATTCCTCGGCGAGTTTCCCCGGTCCCCAGATCGGGTCGACGCCGAGTTCGACTTTCTCGGCGTAGGCCCGCAGCGTCTCAAGCGGGGTGTCGACGGTCACTGTTTCTCCGAGCGCTTCGGAAAGGGACCCGAAGACGGTGATCTCGTCCCACTCGCCGCCGAGCTCGTACTCCGAGCCGTCGGCCAGAGTGACCGTCTCGGAACCGAAGGCCGAACGGGCCGCGCCTTGAATGAGCCCTTTCGTGACGGCCGCGATCGTGCGGTAGTCGCCGTAGGCCTGATAGGCCTCCAGCATCGCGAACTCCGGCGAATGCGACGAGTCGGCGCCCTCGTTGCGGAAGTTCCGGTTGATCTCGAATACGCGGTCGATCCCGCCGACGACGCACCGCTTCAAATAGAGCTCGGGCGCGATGCGCATGTACAGGTCGATGTCGTACGCGTTCATGTGCGTCACGAACGGCCGCGCGGTCGCCCCGCCCGGCTGGACCTGCATCATCGGGGTCTCGACCTCGATGAAGCCCTGGTCGTCGAGCTGGTCGCGCAGGGAGCGGACGACCTTGGCGCGGTTGCGGGCGTTCGCGCGGGCCTCGGGGCGCACGATGAGGTCGACGTAGCGCTGGCGCACGCGCGTCTCCTCGGCGAGCGGCTTGTGGGCCACGGGCAGGGGGCGCAGGGCCTTGCCGGTGATGGCGAAGGAGTCGGCCATGACCGACAGCTCGCCGCGCTTGGAGGAGACGACCTCGCCGGTGACGCCGATGTGGTCGCCGATGTCGGCCAGCCGCTTCCAGTCCGCGAGGGCCTCCTCGCCGACCTTGCCCAGGGAGAGCATCACCTGGAACTCGGTGCCGTCGCCGTCGCGCAGGCGGGCGAAGCAGAGCTTCCCGGCGGTCCGCACGAAGATCACCCGTCCGGTGGTGGCGACGGTGACCCCTGAGGACTCGCCGTCGGCGAGGCCCGCGAACCGCTCGCGCAGCTCGGCGAGGGTGTGGGTGCGCGGGTAGCCGAGCGCGTAGGGCTCCTTGCCTTCCGCGAGGAGGGCGGCGCGCTTCTCGCGCCGGATCTGCATCTGCTCGGGAAGGTCCTCGGCGTCAGTGGTCTCTTGCTCGTGCTCGGTCACGTCTTACAGGGTAAATGCCCGGCCGCGGGAACCTCATGCGAGTTTCGCCGCGGCGAGGCCGGATCACACGCCCGCGGGCGGCTATTCGGCGATGGCCGGGCGCTCCACCGCGAAGGCCGGGTAGCCGACGACGCGTTCGGGCGTCCCGGCGGTGTCGGCCGAGGTCGCGAGCGCGAGCTGGCGCGGGCGTCGGCCGGTGGCGTCGGCCCAGGCCACGGTCCCGCGGAGCGCGAAGACGCCGCAGGCGTGCTGGGCGGCGATCTCGCGGGGGCGCAGGGAGCGGATCGCCTCGGCGGTGGCCTCGTCGATCCGGGCGGCGGTGCCCTGGTCGTGGTAGTGCGAGAGGTCGGTCGAGCACAGGAGGACGGCGTCGTCCCCGGCCTCCTCCAGGAGGGCGGCGATGATGCGGGCGGTGTCGGGGGTCTGGCTCATGCCGCAGGCCACCGGGGTGACCTCGACGTCTTCGCCGAGGGCGACCTGGAGGAACGGCAGCTGCACTTCGAGGGAGTGTTCGGCCTCGTGCGGCAGGCGCGAGGAGCCGACGACGGCCGTGGGCGCGGCCGCCACCTCCCCCAGCGGGGTCCGCCAGGCGGCGTAGGGCGCGGCGGCGTGGCCGCGGAGCGGGTACTGGTGGGAGGGGCCGACGAGCACGACGCGCTTGACGCGGCCGCGGTGGGCGGCGAGGCGGGCGTAGACCTCGGCGGCGACGGGGCCGGAGTAGCGGTATCCGGCGTGCGGGACGATGTAGGCGCCCGCGAGCGGTTCGCTCACGGGGCCTACGGCGTCGATGAGCGCGGTGATGTCGGCGCGCAGGCGCTCGGGGTCGGCCGGGTAGAACCTGCCGGCGACGGCCGGGGGCCGCACCGTGTGTGACGTGATCGAAGGCATCGCTGGTCTTCCGGTGGTGGTTTCCTGTGGCGGTGGTGGCGGCCCGGGTGTTCGGGTCGCCGCGACGGGCGGGCCGGCGCTCGTCAGCTGGTCGGTGCCGGGTGTTCGGACGGTGTCGGTGTCTTGGACGGTGCGGCGATGCGGATCGGTTGCCGCCTGGGACCCCAGTCTCCCGCCGGTCCGTCGAAAACGCCGGGAAGGCGGGCACCGCAGGCAGTGCACTGTCCGCTATCCGACACCGCATAACGGTCAATTCGGTACCAATCACGCACTATGAGGGCTTCGCCGCATGCGCACGTGGTCGTCTGCCCCTCCGGGTCGTGCACGTTCCCCGTGTACACGAACCGCAGCCCCGCGTCGAGCGCGATCCGCCGCGCCCGCCGCAGCGTCGCCGGCGGGGTGGGCGGCACGTCCCGCATCTTGAAGTCCGGGTGGAACGCCGTGAAGTGCAGCGGCACCTCCGGGCCGAGGTGCTCGGCGATCCAGGCGCACTCGGCGGCGATCTCGGCGTCCGAGTCGTTGTGCCCCGGGATGAGGAGCGTCGTGATCTCGGTCCACACGTCCGTGCCGTGCACCAGGTATTCGAGCGTGTCCAAGACCTTCGAGAGGGACGCGAACGCGACCTTCTCATAGAAGGCCTCGGTGAACGCCTTGAGGTCGATGTTCGCGGCGTCCATGTGCGCGTACAGCTCCCGGCGCGCCCCGGCGTTGATGTAACCCGCCGAGACCGCCACGGCCCGCAGTCCGGCCGCCCGCGCCGCCGCAGCGCAGTCGACCGCGTACTCCAAGAACACGGTCGGATCATTGTAGGTGAAGGCGATCGAGCGGCAACCCAGGCGTGCGGCCTCCGCCGCGAGGGCCTCGGGACCGGCCGCCGAGGAGAGCGTGTCGATCTCGCGGGACTTGGAGATGTCCCAGTTCTGGCAGAACCGGCACGCCAGGTTGCACCCGGCCGTCCCGAAGGACAGCACCGGCGAGCCGGGCAGGAAGTGGTTGAGCGGCTTCTTCTCGATCGGGTCGACGCAGAACCCCGACGAGCGCCCGTAGGAGGTCAGGACGATCTGGTCGCCGCTGCGCGCCCGCACGAAGCACAGGCCCCGCTGGCCCTCGCGCAGGCGGCAGGCGCGCGGGCACACGGTGCACTCGATCCTGCCATCGTCGAGGGCGCGGTGGTAGACGGTGCCGACGGTGTACTCGTCGGCGCCGGCGGGGATCGGTCTACTGGGGGTGACCGCGGCCATACCCGCAACGGTAGCGCTCCGCGCGTTGCGGCCGCGTTTCGGCGACGGAAAAGGGCCGCGCGGGTACCCGCGCGGCCCTCTCCTCGTGTCGCTTAGTTCAAGCGCTCGCCGGTGGCGGCGTGGAACACGTGCTCGTGGCCCGGCTCGGGCACGACGTACACGGTCTCGGACAGGCGCGGGACGTTGCGCGACTCGGTGCGCACGACGAACCGCTCCGAGGAGCCGTTGTAGGCGGCGTGGCCGTAGACGTACGCCTCGGAGCCCAGCTCCTCGACGAGGTCGACCTCGATCGCGATGCCGCCGGAGCCCTCGGTCCCGAGCTGGCAGTGCTCGGGGCGGATGCCGATGGTGACCTGCTGGTCGCCGCCGTCCTGGGTGGCCGCGTCGCGGACCTCGCGCGAGAGCGGGAGGGTCACGTCGCCGAACAGGCCGCCGGACTCGGTCAGGCTCACGGTCTTGAGGTTCATGGCCGGGGAGCCGATGAAGCCCGCGACGAAGGTGTTCTTCGGCTTCTCGTAGAGCACGCGCGGGGAGTCGCACTGCTGGAGGAGGCCGTCCTTCATGACCGCGATGCGGTGGCCCATCGTCAGCGCCTCGACCTGGTCGTGGGTGACGTAGACGGTGGTGATGCCCAGGCGCTTCTGGAGCGAGGCGATCTGCGAGCGGGTCTGGACGCGGAGCTTGGCGTCGAGGTTCGACAGCGGCTCGTCCATGAGGAACACCTGCGGCTCGCGCACGATGGCGCGGCCCATGGCGACGCGCTGGCGCTGGCCGCCCGACAGGGCCTTCGGCTTGCGGCCGAGGTAGTCGGTGAGGTCGAGGAGCTTGGCGGCGTCCTCCACGCGCTGCTTGATCTCGGCCTTCGGCATGCGGCGCAGCTTGAGCGCGAACGCCATGTTGTCGAAGACGGACATGTGCGGGTACAGCGCGTAGTTCTGGAAGACCATCGCGATGTCGCGCGACTTCGGCGGGAGGTTCGACACGTCGGTGTCGTTGATGAAGATCGAGCCCTCGTCGATCTCCTCCAGGCCGGCGAGCATCCGCAGCGAGGTGGACTTGCCGCAACCGGACGGGCCGACGAGGACGAGGAACTCGCCTTCGTTGATCTCCAGGTTGAGCTTGTCGACGGCGGGCTTCTCGGTGCCCGGGTAGATGCGCGAGGCATCCGAGAATGTCACTGTTGCCATGGTGATGTTCCCTTTCACTGGCAGGTACGTGCCAGACGATCCGTTGTAAAAGGCGGTTGTGCCGTCACGGGACGGGACCTCACCAGGCGGCGCGGCCCTGCGCTGTGACGCGCGCTGCGCGATGCGGGCACCGCGGAGCGTGTGGTGAGCCTAGCGTCGCGAGAATGCCTTTGCCAAGTGGGCCCCGAACGTTTGTCCGGATTCGAGGGAACGTTTACCGAAACGTTATTCGACCCGCAGCGCCTGGAGCAGGCGCTCGTCGCCGACCACGTCGCAGATGCCGAACGGCAGCCGCCCCCACAGCGCCAGCGCGATGTCCGAGGCCGAGCCGGCCGCGCGGGACTGGAGCGCGGTCACCGAGTCGGGCTGGTCGAGCAGCGCGACGCGGCCCTCCCGCAGGCGCACGAACCAGGTCGCGTCCGCGTCCTGCGCGAACAGCTGCACGAGCCCGGAGGCGCCGGGGTGGGCGCCGCGGCGGGCCCCGACGGGCAGGAACGCCTCGAACACCTCCGAGATCGCCTCAGACGCGAGGGCGGCGGGGACGGGCGCGGTGGCGCCGACGGCCATCTGGAGGTCCCAGCGGGCGACGGCGCTGGCGACGGCGACGCGGCGGTGCCAGAACTCGGCGCGCCATTCCACGGGCGCCCAGGTCCAGGCGGGGGATTCGGCGGGGCGGGACTCGACGGCGTCGAGGACGGCGGCGAGGGCCTGGTCGAAGACATCGAGGACGGCCGGTCCGGAGGCGACGGCGAGCGGCGGTTCGGGGAGGTCGTCGTCGGCGACGGGGGTGAGCATCGCGGCCACGGCCCAGCGGTAGAGGCGGGCGAGGTCGAGGAGGATGCCGGCGACCGTGGTGTCGGGGCGCGAGGGCGCGACGCGGTCGAGCACCTCGGGCTCGCAGACCGAGCGCAGGCCCGCGGCCTCGGTCTTCAACTCGGTGAGGTAGTCGGTGATGCGCAGCTTAGCCATGGTGACCGCCGTTCCTCGTAGCCTGCGTAAAGCTTAGGCTTTCGGGTGTGACAGACGCCAGCCCACGGACAACCGCGGACCGTCGGAATTCCGGCAAACCGCTCAGCGCGTACACGACGCTCCGCCTGGGCGGCCCGGCCCGCGACCTGGTGGTGGCCGAGTCCTCGGCGCAGGCGGTCGAGGCCCTGCGGGCGGCGGCGGGCTCGACGCTCGTGCTCGCGGGGGGCAGCAACGTGGTGGTCGGCGACGCCGGTTTCGACGGCACGGTGCTGCTGCTGCGCGGCGGCGGCATCGCCCGCGAGGGCGACGTGGTGCGCGTGGAGGCCGGGCAGGTGTGGGACGAGTTCGTCGCCTGGACGGTGGCCGAGGGCCTCGCGGGCGTCGAGTGCCTCAGCGGCATCCCCGGTTCGGCCGGGGCGACCCCGATCCAGAACGTCGGCGCGTACGGCCAGGAGGTCGCCCAGACGATCGCCGCCGTGCGGGTCTGGGACCGCGAGCGGGACGAGATCCGCGACTGGACGCCCGCCGAGTGCGGCTTCGCCTACCGGCACAGCGTCTTCAAGCACTCGGACCGGTACCTGGTGTTGCGTGTGGACTTCCGTCTCGCCGAGAGCGGGCTTTCGGCGCCGATCGCGTACGCGGAGCTGGCGAAGCGCCTCGGCGTCGACGTGGGCGGTCGCGCCCCGCTCGGCGAGGTGCGCGAGGCGGTCGTGGAGCTGCGGCGCGGCAAGGGCATGGTCCTCGACGAGGACGACCACGACACGTGGAGCGCGGGCTCGTTCTTCACCAATCCGGTGGTCGGCGAGCACGAGTTCCGGAAGCTGGCCGACCGCGCGGGCGGCGAGCCGCCGCACTGGCCCGCGGGCGAGGGCCTGGTCAAGGTGTCGGCGGCGTGGCTCATCGGCGCGGCCGGGTTCGCGAAGGGCCACCGCCGCGGCAGCGTCGGACTGTCCACGAAGCACACTCTCGCCCTGACGAACCGGGGCGGCGCGACCACCGCCGACCTCCTCGCGCTCGCCTACGAGGTCGCCGACGAGGTCGAGATGCGCTTCGGCGTGCGCCTGCGCCCCGAACCAGTCTTCGTCGGCGCGACCTTCTTACCGGCCCGGGGCGTCGGGCTAACTCGCGCAGGCCGATGCGGGCGTGGAGGCGCTTGAGCGGGACCGGCGCCCACCAGTTGCGGTCGCCGGTGAGGCGCATGGCCGCCGGGAGCAGGACGCCGCGGATCACCGTGGCGTCCACCAGGACCGCGACCGCCATGCCGAGGCCGAGCATCTTGAGGAAGACCACGTCGCCGGTCGCGTAGACGGCGAACGTGAAGGCCAGCACCGCCGCGGCGGCGGTGACGAGCGGCGCCGAGCGCTGGAGTCCGACCGCGATCGACCCGCGGCGCTCGCCGGTGCGGTCGTACTCCTCTTTGATGCGCGCGAGCATGAACACCTCGTAGTCCATCGACAGGCCGAACGCGACGCAGAACATGAGGATCGGGATGCTCGGTTCGAAGGAGCCCTGCGGCGTGAACTCGAGGAGGCCCGCGAGGTTGCCCTCCTGGAACACCCACACCAGGGCGCCGAACATGACCGCCATCGACAGTCCGTTCAGGACCAGCGCCTTGATCGGCGCGACGAGGCTGCCGGTCATGAGGAACAGGATCGCGAAGGTGACGAGCGCGATGAGTCCGAGGACGAGCGGCAGCCGGTCCAGCAGCGCGTCGCGGAAGTCGGCGAGGTCGGCGGGGTACCCGGAGACCGCGGTCGCGAAGGGCGCGTCGAGCGAGCGGACCTGGGCGACCATCGCGTACGGGTCGTCGCGCATGGCGGCGACGGTGGGCACGGCCGACAGCCAGGTCGCGTCCCCCGCCCAGGCGAAGCGGCCGGGATCGCCCGCGCCGACCAGGGCGCCGTCCACGAACCGGCCCGTGGCGGCGTCGACCTGCGCGATGCCCTCCACTTCCGACAGCGCGGCGGCGTAGGCCGAGAGGCCCGCCTCGTCGGCGCCCTCGACGCGCACCAGGAGCGCGTCGGTCTCCTCGGCGGTGAAGCCCGCGGTGATCTGGTCGGTGACGACGCGGCTGGGGGCGTCCTCGGGCAGCGCGCGTTCGTCCGGGACGCCGAAGCGCACGCCGGTCAGCGGCGAGGCGAGCACGCCGACGAGCACGAGGGCGGCGAGTCCCCACAGGACCGGGCGGCGCATGACGGCGGTCGCGAGCCGGTGCCAGCGGCCCGACTCGACCGGGCGCGGCGGCCGGCGCCGTTCCACGCGCCCGCCCCAGACCGCGAGGGCCGCGGGCAGGACCACGGTCGCGCCGAGGACCGCGGCGAGGGGCACGACGATGCCCGCGTAACCGAAAGAGCGCAGGAACGGGAACGGCATGAGCAGCAGCGCCGAGAGGCTCGCGGCCACGGTGACGGCGCTGTAGAGGACGGTGCGCCCGGCCGTGGCGACGGTGCGCGCCACCGCTTCGGCGCGGTCATGGAGGGCCGACTCCTCGCGGAAGCGGTTGACGATGAAGAGGCAGTAGTCGACGGCGAGGCCGACGCTCATGACGAGGACGAGGTTGGCGGCGAAGGTGGAGACCTCGGTGGCGGCGGCGACGGCGCGCATGGCGGCGAGGGAGAGCGCGAGGGCGAAGAGGCCGACGCCGATGGTCAGGAACGCGGCGACCGGGCGGCGGTACAGCACGATGAGCAGGATCAGCAGACCGGGGATGACGATGGCCTCGGCGAGGAGGAAGTCCTCGCGGGCGAGTTGCGCCGCTTCGCGGAACAGCTCGTCGGAGCCGCCCACGGCGACCGCGATCGCTCCGCCCTCGCGCGTGAAGTCCGACTTGAGCCGCGGCAGGACCTCCTCGCGCACGTACGTGACGTCGCCGGGGATATAGGCGGTGACCAGCGCCCGCGTGCCGTCCTCGCTGCGGAGGGCCGGCGACGCCGCGTCCCAGTAGGACTGGACGGCCGCGGTGTGCCCGCTCGCGGCGAGTTCGTCGGCGAGGGCCGCTCCGGCGGCGGCGCTGGCCGGGGAGTCGACGTCGCCGTCTACGGCGGTGACGAGGAGGAGGAAGTTGGCGGAGCCGACGCCGAAGTCGCGGTCGAGGCGCTCGCCGGTCGCGATCGACGCCGAGCCGGGGGCTTCGAACCGGGAGAGGACCAGGGCGTTCATGGTCCCGGAGCCGACGATCGCGGCGGCGAGGAAGAGCAGGAGCGAGGCGACGAGGACCGCGCGCCTGCGGCGGACGATCGCATCGCCGAGTCGGCGTGCGGGGCGGGTTGGAGCGGTGGTGGTCATGGGGTCTCCCGACCGGCATAGACTGAATACGAGTGAGCGCTCGCAATCTAAAATACGAGTTTGGACTCGTATTATCAAGTCGGAAGGAGCCCAGTGACCGAGGACACGGTGAAGCCGGCCAGAAAACGCCAGGCCAGGGGCGAGAAGCGCATGGCAGAGCTCCTCGACGCGGCCGAGGAGGTCTTCGCCGCGCAGGGCTACGCGAAGGCGAGCACGAACGCCATCGCGGCAGCGGCGGGCGCCTCGCCGGGCACGCTGTACCAGTTCTTCAAGAACAAGGAGGCGATCGCCGAGGCGCTCATGGCCCGGTACCTCACACGTCTGCGCGAGGCCCACGGCGAGGCCTTCGACCCGGCGGTGGCCGAACTGCCGCTCGCGGCGATGATCGACCGGATCATCGACCCGGTGGTGGCCTTCGACAGGGCGAACCCGGGCTTCTACGCGCTCTTGGCCGACCCGCACCTGGCCGCTGACATGGCGAACGCCAAGCGCCCGGCCCAACAGGCGATGTTCGAGCGACTCGACCTGATCCTGAAGACGAAGGCCCCCGGCCTGCCGCCCGAGCAGCGCGCGCTGACGGCAGAGGTGGCCGTGCACCTGTTCAGAGGCCTACTGCCGATGGTCATGGCGGCGACGGAGGCGGCACTGCCCGCGGTGGTGTCCGAGACGAAGCGGGCCCTCAGCGCCTACCTCGCCACGGCCCTGCCGCCCGGGACGCCCTAGCGGAACGCGCCGCGACCGTGCACCATTGCGGACGTGGAACTCGAAGCACTGCGACAGCAGGCACTGGAACTCGCCGACCGGTTCGACCGACTCAACGCCGCGCAGGGGCAGCAGCCTTGGGGCCCCAAGGACCTGATGCTCGGCCTCTCCGGCGACGTCGGCGACCTCGCCAAGGCGATCCAGGTCGCCGAGAACGCCCGCACCCTCCCCGGCACCTCGATCGAGCACGAGCTCGCCGACTGCCTCTGGTCCCTCCTGGTCCTCGCCGACCGCTACGGCATCGACCTCGAACAGGCCTTCACGACCCTGGTGGACGGCATGGGAGAACGGGTCGAGGCCAAGATCGCCGAAATCGAATCCGAGCCGTCCTAGGCGGTCACAGGTCAGGCGGTGTGAGGAACTCGCATCGCGGCCCGTTGCTTCGGGTGAGCCGCAGGTCGGGCGTCAAGAGCGGCGCCCGCCGCCACTCGGCGACTGCTATGTACGAAGCGTCGTAGGAGGTAACGCTGCCGCGCAACTCCCAGACGCGATCCGCGATCACTGAGAACGGCTCCGTGTGGATCTCCATCGCCATCAGGTCTTGAAAGGCGATATTGGCCGTGGTTCCATCGATCCTGCCCCTGCGATGGTGCACCCGGATCTGATTGGCGACCTCGTAGTGCACCATTTCGGAGGAATAGACGGTGTTGCCTCGAAGTCGTTCGCCGATCCACTCTCCTGTGCCCGCCCCGTCGATCAGAGCGAATAGCAGGGCCGAAGCGTCGACCGCCACGTTCTCCCCGGGGTTCACCGGCGATCGGCGTCTCGTGCTTCGAGAACCTCTTCCACGGTCAAGCGCACACCCGAGTTTCGGGCGCGAACTCGTGCCCGCTCGATGACTTCATCGAGAGGAGGGCGTGCGACGAGGCTTCCAAGCTGGCTGAGCATGTACTCCTGCAAGGACTGCCTCTGACGGGCCGCGCGGGCGGCCAGTTCGTCGCGCCACTCGGCGGGCACGTGCCTGATGGTCATGCTGATTTCACTCATGTCAGCATTATAGCTGCAATGAATGCAAAATAACTTCACTTTAAGCGGAGCAGGGCCGCCGCGTCGAGGGCCGCGTAGGTGGCGATGATCCCGGCTCCGGCACGTTTGATGCTGGTGAGGGACTCCAGGATGGCCGCGTCGCGGTCGATCCAGCCGCGTTCGGCGGCGGCCACGATCTGGGCGTACTCGCCCGAGATGTGGTAGGCCGCAACGGGAACGGGACTGCGCTCCGCTGCCGCTCGCACGATGTCGAGGTACGGCAGCGCCGGTTTGACCATGACGATGTCGGCGCCCTGCTCGATGTCGAGGTCGATCTCAAGCAGCGCCTCGGTCGCGTTCGCCGAGTCCTGCTGGTAGGTGCGCCGGTCGCCTTGGAGCTGCGACTCGACCGCGTCGCGGAAGGGCCCGTAGAAGGCGCTGGCGTACTTGGCGGCGTAGGCGAGGAGGCCGGTGTCGGTGTGGCCCGACTCGTCGAGGGCCGCGCGGACGTAGCCGATCTGGCCGTCCATCATGCCGGAGGCGCCGAGGAGGTCGGCGCCCGATTCGGCGAGGCAGCGGCCCATCTCGGCGTAGCGCGCCAGGCTGGCGTCGTTGTCGACGGCGCCGTCCTCGCGCAGGACGCCGCAGTGGCCGTGGTCGGTGAACTCGTCCAGGCACAGGTCCGGGATGAGCACGAGGTCGTCGCCGATCTCCTCGCGGATGGCGCGGGTCGTGACGTTGAGGATGCCGTCGGGATCGGTCGCGCCCGAGCCGAGGGCGTCGCGCACCGCCGGGATCCCGAACGGCATGAGGCCGCCGATCCCCGCGCGGGCGGCCTCGACCGCGAGCTTGCGCGCCGAGTCGACGGAGTGCTGGTAGACCCCGGGCATGGAGGCGATCTCGACCGGTTCGGTCAGACCCTCCTTGACGAAGAGCGGGAGCACGAGGTCGGAGGGGTGGACGCGGGTCTCGGCCACGAGACGGCGAAGGGCCGCAGTGCGGCGCAGCCTCCGAGGTCGGATCACCGGGAGTTCGGAGCTGTTCGGCACTGCGGCCTCCTACTTTCTGGTAGCTCTAGCGGAACCTCAGGGCGGTGGGGCCCTGGACCTTCTGTCCGCGACGGGTCTTGATGGGTCCTTCGGCGAGGCGCTGCTTCAGCTCCGTCGCGTACTCCGCGAGCGCCTCGATGAGGTCGGGCACGGAGGCGTTCTCGGGCTTGGCGTCCACGCGGAGGCCGAACTCGGTGGCGGTGTCCGCGGTGGCCGGGCCGATGCAGGCGACGACGGTCCGCTGGTGCGGCTTCCCGGCGATGCCCACGAGGTTGCGCACCGTCGAGGACGAGGTGAACAGGACCGCGTCGAAGCCGCCGGACTTGATGGCGTCGCGGATGTCCGCGGCGGGCGGCGAGGCGCGCACGGTGCGGTAGGCGGTGACGTCGTCGACCTCCCAGCCGCGCTCGGACAGGCCCTGCACGAGGGTCTCCGTGGCGATGTCGGCGCGCGGCAGGAGCACGCGGCCGACCATGTCGAGGATCGGGTCGTGCGGCGGGAAGACCTCCAGGAGGCCCTCCGAGGACTGCTGCCCGGTCGGCAGGAGCTCGGGCTCGATGCCGAACTCGCGCACGGCGTCGGCGGTCGCCTCGCCGATGCAGGCGATGCGCAGGCCGCCGAAGGCGCGGGCGTCGAGGCCGTGCTCCTTGAACTTCTCCCAGATGGCCTTCACCGAGTTCTGGCTGGTGAAGACGATCCAGGCGTAGCGGCCGTCGACGAGGCCCTTGATGGCCCGCTCCATCTGGGCGGGCGTGCGCGGCGGCTCGACGGCGATGGTCGGGACCTCGCACGGGATGGCGCCGTAGGCGCGCAGGCGCTCGGACATGATCCCGGCCTGCTCCTTGGTGCGCGGGATGAGGACCTTCCAGCCGTACAGCGGGCGCCCCTCCCACCAGGCCAGCTCGTGGCGGTCGTCGACGCCGGGGCCGATGGTGAGCACGACCTGCCCGGCGTAGCCGAGGGCCGCCTCCACGAAGGTGTCCACGGAGGACGTGGTGGTGTACTCGGTCTCGCCGGTCGCGTCGCCGGTCACGGCCACGGCGGTCTCGCCGGGGACGCCGCCGGAGAGGAGGATGTCGCGCAGGCTGGAGAGGTCGGAGACGTCGGCGGTGACGGTGAGCGAGCCGCGCTTGATCGCGTCGGCGATGACCAGCGGCTCGACGGAGGCGATGTCGTCGATCTCGATGACCGTGCGGATCTCCCCGGGAGGCATGCCCGCGTAGACCGAGACGGCCTGCGCGTGGCTCATGCCGGGGATGACCTCGAAGCGGGCCTGCTCGGCGGAGGCGGCCTTGATCTCGGCGCGCGCGAGGCGGTTGGGGTAGGCGTCGCCGACGATGAGGCGGGTGATGTGCTCGCCCTCGCGCGCGGCGGCGGCCATGAGCTTGCCCTGGTCGCTCGGGGAGGACTCGATGAGCTTGAGCCGCGTGTCGTCGCCGGCGATCTCCTTGGCGGCCTCGATGAGCGACTGGGGCAGCGACCGGTCGTAGTAGATCCGGTCGGCCTCGCGGATCGCGTCGAGGGCGCGCTTGGTCAGCAGTCCCGGGTCGCCTGGGCCGGTCCCCACGAAACGCACGCGGCCCACCGGCTTACGGGCACTGGTCATGTTCTCTCCATCAACAGTCGTCTGAGCTTGCGTCTTACTTCAGTAGTCGCTCGGCCCCGGCTTCGAGCAGGTCCTCGGCAAGCGCCCTCCCCACGGCGGCGGCACGGGCGGCCAGGTCGGCGCCGTCCGTCGCACCATTGTCGGGGAGCGCGGCGGTGGTCGAGAGCCGCTCGACGGCCGAGCCGTCCACGGCGCCGACGAGTCCGCGCAGATACAGGTCGACCTCGCCGGGTTCGGCGCTTTCGGCGACATCGGCGAGTGCGGCGACGGGAGCGCTGCATCCGGCTTCGAGTCGTTGCAGAAGTGCGCGTTCGGCGGCGACGGCGGCCTGTGAGTACCGGTCGTTGAGCATACTTGAGATCCGCGCAGATGTCATGTCGGCTTTGCGGCATTCGACCGCCAATGCCCCTTGTGCCGGAGCCGGAAGCATCACCAGCGGGTCCAGGTACTCCGTCACCTCCGCCTGGCGTCCGACCCGCTTCAGGCCGGCCGCAGCGAGGATCACACCATCGAGGTCGTCGCCGACGCGGGCGATGCGGGTGTCGATGTTCCCGCGGATCGGCACGCACTCGAAGCCGCGGCCCAGCGCGTTGAGCTGGGCGATGCGCCGAGGCGCGCCGGTGCCGATGCGGGCGCCGGGCCCCAGGTCGGCGAGGGTGCGGCCGTCGGCGGCGATGAGCACGTCCCGCGTGTCGGCGCGCGGCGGGACGCTGATGACGAGGTGCTCGGGCTGCGCGGTGGGCAGGTCCTTGTACGAGTGCACGGCGATGTCGATCTCGTCGCGTTCGAGCGCTTCGCGCAGCTGGTTGACGAAGACGCCGACGCCGAGCTGGGCGACGGGCACGGTGGTCCCGTCCCCTGTGGTCTTGATCTCCACGAGCTCGACCTGCTCGCCGGAGACGCGGGCGAGCTCCTCGGCGACCATGCCGCTCTGTGCGAGCGCGAGTTTCGATCCCCTGGTCCCGACTCGGATCACGGGTTGCTTCCCTTCTTAAGGCCGGTGCGGCGATGGCGCTCCCGGCTGCGGCGGGGCGGCGGTCTCTGCGAGGGCGGCGCCCCGGGGGCGCGCGTCGCCGGAGGCCGCAGCCTCCGGCAAGGGGACTCGGTCCCCTTGAGGCGCAATGGAATCGGCGGGAGCCGATCGGGGGGCGGGGGGTCCCGCCAGTGCGGTCGGCACCGCGGCGGACTCGACCGCCGGGTTGACCTTGAGGGCCTCGGCGAGGTCGTGGACCCCGGCGACGGCGGCCCCGTCGAGCGCGAACAGGTCGCGCAGGGCGCGGGCGTAGTCGGGCGCGCCGGGCTGCCCGGCGAGCTCGCGTACGCGCACGGTGGGCTCGTGCAGGAGCCGCTGCACCACGCGGTGCACGGTGCGGGCGACCTCGGCGCGCTGGTCGTCGGAGAAGTCGCCCCGGCGGGCCACGCGCGAGAGCTCGGCGTCGACGATGTCGGCGGCGACGGCGCGCAGCGCGGCGACCGTGGGGGTCACGGCGTCGGCGCGGAGGCTGTCGGTGTAGGCCGCGATCTCCTCGGCGAGCAGGGCCTCGACCTCGGCGAGCGTCTCGGCGGCGGCACCGGCGGCGCCGCCCGCCACGGGGTGCTCGGCGGCGCGGTCGCGCTGGATCTCGGCGATGCCGACGACGGTGACGCCGTCGAGGAGCGCCACCTCCTCGGCCACGTCCTTGGGCAGCGCGAGGTCGCACACGACCAGCGGCGCGGTGCGCCCGGCGAGGTGCGCGGCGCGCAGGATCGGCTCGGGCGAGGCGGTCGCGCACACCAGGAGGTCGACGTCGGCGGCGAGCGCGGCGAGGTCGTCGTAGTCGGCGGGGCGGGCGTCCCATTCGAGGGCGAGGCGCTCGGCCTTGCCCCGGTCGCGGTTGGCGACAGCGAGAGAGGCGACGCCCGCGCGGGCGAGGGTCGCGGTCGCGAGGCCGCCCATGGCCCCGGCGCCGACGACGGCGGCGCGGGCGCGCTTGAGCGCGCCGGAGTCGGGGTCGCCGGGCAGGTCGTTGCCTTCGAGCGCCCGTTCGGCGAGGGCGAGGGCGGCGGTGACGACCGAGGGCGCGGCGGCGTCCACGTCGGTCTCGGCGCGCACCCGCTTGCCCACGCGCAGCGCCTGCTGGAACAGCTCGTGCAGGTGGCGGCCGACCTGGTCGGCCTCGCGCGCGGTCTCGTAGGCCTCGCGGAGCTGGCCGAGGATCTGCGGTTCGCCCGCGACCATCGAGTCGAGCCCGGCCGCGACGCGGAAGGCGTGGGCGACGGCGTCGGCGCCGTGGCGCACGTACCCGCAGGAGGCGAAGTCGAGGGCGGCTTCGGTCTCGGTGAGGCCCCAGACGCGGTGGAGCTCGTCGACGACGGCGGTCAGGCCGCCGTGGAAGGTCCCGGCGGTGGCGTAGACCTCGACGCGGTTGCAGGTCGAGAGCACCACGGCCTCCCGGATCTCGCCGCCGCGCAGGAGCGCGCGGGCGAGGTCGGCGGCGGCATCGGGGCCGACGGCGAGCCGTTCGAGGGTCTCGACCGCGGCACTGCGATGCGAGATGCCGACTACCAGGAGGTTCACTTCACCGTTCCCGTCTCTTCGGGTTGCTCATCTGCGTCTCCGCAGGCGGTCCTCGGGACCGGCCGACTGCCGTCCGGTCCTGCGATACTGCGCCGTCTCGGGCCCGAGCGTCTTGTGATGTTCGTGGAAGGAGAGGATCTGGAGCTCGACCGCCAGGTCGACCTTGCGGACGACCACGCCCTGCGGCACTGCGAGCACGCACGGCGCGAAGTTGAGAATGCTTGTGACACCAGCATCTACGAGAAGGTCCGCCACATGTTGGGCGGCCGCTCCGGGTGTGGCGATCACCCCTATGTTGATGCCTTCGTCACGTACGGCCCGCGCCAGGAGCGCCACGTCGCGCACCCTGATCCCGTCCAGGTCCCTCCCTATGATGCCCGGGTCGGCGTCGAAGAGGCCAACGATGTCGAAGCCGCGGTCGGAGAACCCGGGGTACCTGGCCAGGGCCTGCCCCAGGTGGCCCAGGCCGATGATGGCCACGCGCGAGTCCTTGGTGAGTCCGAGCACACCGGCGATGTGGGTGGCGAGGGCGGCGACGTCGTACCCGACGCCGCGCATCCCGGAGGCGCCGAGCTGGGAGAGGTCCTTGCGGAGCATCGCGGAGTTGACGCCCGTGGCGGCGGCGAGGGTCTCGGAGGAGACGGTCTCGACCCCGGACTCGGAGAGCGCGCCCAGGGCGCGCAGGTACTCGGGCAGGCGCCTGACCGTCGCGGCCGGGAGGTCGGCCGACGCGGCGGGCGGGCCGGCAGGGGCCCGGTGGTCAGTGCCTTCGCCGGTGGTGGTCAATGGTGGAACTCCAGGTCCGTCGGTTCCGTGCCGCCGTTCACCGGCGCGCCACTCAGCTTAGGGCCTGTCCTGTGAATCAGGGAGCGGCGGTATCCGAGTCCGTTCGTTCGCTCGCAAGGCGGAAGGCGGATCGGATACCGGTGTTGTATCCGATTCGCCGACAACGCAGCGAGCGGGCGAACGGGCCGGATAGCGACCGGTCTGATTCGCAGGCCAGGCCCAAGGAGGTGGGCGGGGCGCGGACGCGCACAGACGGCGCTAACCCGGGGCGGGGGCGCACGGATACGGCGGCCCGCGGGACCGGTGCGGTACACCCCCGTAACACTGGGCGAAGCCCAGCTGTACCGAAGTCCGGTTGTTCCCGGCGAGCCGCCGTTGAGAATGATTTTGCACCGAAAATGCAGTCTTGCCCGTTAATCGGAGTTTTTCGGTGTGTCGAGGACGGCCCGGTTTGTCCGTTGACGGGGACCGGTCAGGCCCGGAGGTCGCGGAGCAGCCGCGGGACGTCGACGTCCCAGTACCCGTGCTCGCGGCCGTCGAGCAGCACCACCGGGAGCCGGTCGCCGTACTCGCGCGCCAGTGCCGCGTCGTGCGCGACGTCGACCTCCGACCACGCCTCGCCCGACTCGCGCGTCACCCGGTCGAGTGCCGCTCTCGCGTCGACGCACAGGTGGCAATCCCTTGTGGTCAGCAACGTCAGCCTGTTCACCCTGCTCCTCTCGCCCGCCGCCCCCATCGGGGGAACGCGGGGGCCGCGCAGGGATCGCACAATCTGTGCGACACCCTCTGTCATTCCTCGATCACTATTGAGCCATAACGGGTCCGCGAGCGCGGACCTCCGAACGTATGGGGAGGTAATGGTGGGATTCCGCCCCCGCAACGAAGGGTACGCCGGCGCGCCGAGCCGTCGCCGACATCGACCCGGTCAAAGCCGTCACCGAACGCGACACGCCGAACGCAAATCCGCGGCGAGGGCACTCCTGATTTCTAGACTCAGGCGGGTCAGTCCCTGCGGGACCCGATCGCATGACTCGGCCCGACCCCTCACACGAGGAGGCCACTAGTGCCCGGTATTGCACCAGCCTTCGCCGGCCGAATCCACGGCCTGCACGCTTCGCCGAGCCCGCTCGCGAAGCGGGGCCAGGCAATGTTCACAGCAGACACCGCCCCCTTCCTCCGCGCCCGCGCGATCGCCGAAGCGCTGGCGAACGTGCCGGCATCGACCTTCGAGGGGCTCAAGCAGGCCGTGTGGACGGTCCTGAGCCTCGACACCGGCACCGCCGAGCAGCACCAGGTGGGCGGCGGAGCCGCCTCCGGCGCGGCGGTCGGGGCCCCCGGCCGCGAGCAGCACGACGGCGACCAGGTCGACGGCGACGAGGTCGCCGATCTCGTGGCGCGCGCCCAGGACGGCGATCCGAGCGCGTTCGGGGAGATCTACGACCGCTACAACGAGACGGTGTACCGCTACATCTACTTCCGCGTGAACAACGCGCAGCTCGCCGAGGACCTCGCGTCCGAGACGTTCCTGCGGGCGCTGCGGCGGATCTCCAGCTTCAGCTGGCAGGGCCGGGCCTTCGGGGCCTGGCTGGTGACGATCGCGCGGAACCTGGTCGTGGACCACTTCAAGTCCGGCCGGTACCGGCTGGAGATCGTCAAGCCGGACGTGCTGGGCGCCGACGCGCAGGAGACCGACCCGGCGACCTCGCCGGAGACGGCGGCGCTGGAGAAGCTCACGAACGCGACCCTGCTCACCGCGGTCAAGAAGCTCAACCCCGACCAGCAGGAGTGCATCGTGCTCCGGTTCCTCCAGGGGTTCACCGTGGCCGAGACCGCCCGCACGATGGGCAAGAACGAAGGAGCGGTCAAGGCGCTCCAGTACCGCGCCGTGCGCACCCTCGCGCGGCTGCTGCCGGACGGCTTCCGGGGCTGAGGCCCCGGGGCGTCCCTCCGATCCCCCACCCGTTGACCGCCGCCGACCCCTTCCCGACGCTCAGGCTGCTGTCGGGAACCCGACAGAAACCCGTCTCCTCAACGACTCGCGGGAGTCAGGCCCGCAGTCCAGCAATCCGCAATCCGGCGGGGCCCCGCCCCGACCGGACCGACACTGCCAGGTCAGGGCCGTTCACCGGCCCGATACCGCCGCGCGACCCCACCGTGACCTCCGGGATGAGACCCGGGTCGCAAGGTTCGCGGCGGACCGTAACCTCAGGGGCTACTCGTGCGTTGTTCTCAGTACAGGAGCAGGATCCATGCAGTGAGAGGGGGTGTGCCCGGTGACTTTGAATCCAATGGAGCGCCGCCGCGCGGAGGAATTCGCACGGCTGCTTGACTCCGACGGACCCACCCTCCCTCACTCACGTCGCAGCGTCGACGCATCAGGCATGTCAGACGCGTCCATGGAGGCGTTCGCCGAACTCGTCGGCGTCACCGGGCGACTCGGCGAACTCGGCGGGCAGCTCTCGCCCGCGAGCCGCCCGGCACGCGAGTGGCAGGACGCCACCCGGCGGCGGCTCATGGCCGTCGCCACCGACGAGGGCATCGGCGTCACCGCGCGCCACCGCGCCAGCGCGGCCGTGCCCGCGACCAGGCGCGCGCCCGTCCTCGACGACATGTTCCCGCGCCGTCCGCGCGGCGGTCGCCGTCTCGCGATCGTCGCGGCGCTGCTCACTGGCACGGTCGCGATCTCCGGGGTCTCCGCGGCCTCGGGCGACGCGCTGCCGGGCGAGACGCTCTACAACGTGAAGCGCTCCACCGAGCGGGCGCAGCTGGCGCTCGCGGGGAACGATCTGGGCAAGGCGCAGCTGTACCTGGAGTTCGCGCGCACTCGGATCGAGGAGGCCGCCGCCGTCGGCGACGACGAGGAGGCGGTGGCCGAGGCGCTGCGCGACGCGGCCGTGGAGCTGCGCAGCGGCACCTCGCTGCTCGGGGAACTGGCGGTCGCGAACGAGGACCCGTCGCCGCTGGACTATGTCGACCTGTTCACCAACGAGCACCGCTGGGTGCTCGACGACCTGGTGGGCGGGCTCGACGGCGAGGCGCTCGACGCGGGCGAGGAGCTGGTGGAGGTTCTGGAGGCCGCCGCGGTGCGGTCGGTCGAGCTGCGGGAGTCCCTGGACTGCACGGACGAGGGCGGCGCGAGCGACAACCTGGGGCCGATCCCCGGCGCCTGCGCGCAGAACGCGGTCGACGCCTCGACGCCTCCGGGCGAGGGCGAGTCCGCCGACGCCGAGAACGGCGCCGACGCGGAGGAGGACGGCGGCGAGAGCACCGGCGACGCGCCCGCTACGGCGGCCGACGACGATGCCGCGGCGACCACCGACGCGCCCGCTTCGGACCCGGCCGCCACCGGCGGCGCCAGCAGCCCGGCGGCCGAGAACCCGACCACGGGCGCGGCCGAGGAGGACGACGACGTGCTCGGCGAGCTGACCGGGATCATCTCGGACCTGTTCGGCTAGGAGAGCGCGCAGAACTGCAAGACAGTCAGGAAAGTAAGGTGCGGAGTACGGGCCGGGACGCCGACGGGCGACCCGGCCCGCAGCCGTACTCGCCGAAGCGCGGCGGGGTCACGGGCGCGTCGGCGCGGCGCCGATCGAAACGGTGGGGCGGCGGTTCGTGGAGCGGCGAAGTCGAGGCGAAGAGCGGCGACAGCGGACTTCCGACGGGCGGTCCTGCGGGCGGGCCACCGGGTTCGGCGGGGTCACGGGCGCGTCGGCGCGGCGCCGATCGAAACGGTGGGGCGGCGGTTCGCGGAGCGGCGGGTCGAGCCGAAGGGCGGCGACGGCGGACCTCCGGCAGGCGGGTCCGCGGGCGGGCCGCCGGGCTTCGTAAGAGCGGCGGTTCGCGCCGAGGGGCGGGCGGTTCGGCAGTGGCGTCGGGTCGGGACCGGTTCGCCGGGCTTCGTACGGGCGTTACCGGGCGTTCACTCCGAAGGGGGATTCGCGGGTGCGGAGGGGCGTTCGGAGGACGCGCGGGGCGGGTCCGGGAGGGCCTGGCCTGCGGGGCGCGCACCGGACCGGTGCACCGCAAACGCGCGTCGGCGGCGAAGGAGTCCGTTGGGGCGTAACTGGGCCCACACTGGAAATTCACCGGGCCCGCGTCCTGGCGTTACAGGCCGTCCGCCTGGGGCCGGTAGGCTTTCAGGGTGTCAGAGATCGAGGCTTCCTCCAGCGCCTCCGCCACACCCCGTCCACACACGGTGCGGGCCGGCGGCACCGCGCTCACCCACTCGGTCGTCGTCGAGCCGCTGCTCGACGACGAACTCGCCCACATTCCGTCCGCCGCGTTCTTCGACGTCGACAACACCCTCATGCACGGCGCCTCCACCTACTGGCTCGCCCGCGCGCTCGCCAAGCACGGCGTCCTGTCGGCGCGCGACATCCTCAGCTACGCGTGGAAGCAGGCCCGATTCAAGTTCGGCGCCGAGAACCACGGCCACATCTCCTCGATCAAGAGCTCGGCCCTCGAACTCGTCGCCGGGTTCCCGGTCGACGAGATGCGCGCGCTGTGCGAGGAGGTCGTGGACCGCGACATCTCCCCGCGCATCCTCGCGCCGGTCCGACGCCTCGCCGAACGCCACCTCGAAGCGGGCCAGGAGGTCTGGCTCGTCACCGCCAGCCCGGTCGAGCTCGCCGGGCTCCTCGCCTCACGCCTGGGCCTGACCGGCGCGCTCGGGACCATCGCGGAGATCGAGAACGGCTGCTACACCGGGCGTCTCGTCGGCGACCTCATGCACGGCCCGGCCAAGGCCGACGGCATCGCGGGCCTCGCCGAGGAGCGCGGCTTCGACCTCGACCAGTGCACGGCCTACTCCGACTCGGCGAACGACCTGCCGATGCTTCGCAAGGTGGGCCGCGCCATCGCCGTCAACCCGGACACGCGCCTCGCCCGTCAGGCCCGCCACTACGGCTGGACCGTCCTGGACTACCGGCGCGGGCGCCGCGCCGCGAAACTGGCCCTGCCCGCCGCGACCGCCGCGGGCGTCGGCGCCGGGCTGCTGTACCTGTACAAGTCGCGCGACCGGGACTGACCCGGCGGGCCGACCACGAAGAGGCGGATGGACACTGCGCAGCGGTTCACCCTCGCGGGCACGGCCGTGCTCGCCGTCGCCTGGCTCGTGTGGCCCGCACCGGACCGGCCCGAGGCCGCGACGACCGTGCCCGAGGCGGTCCCGACCGTGTGGGAGACCTGGGACGCCGAGCCGGTCGACTGGCCCGGCACGGTCGACGGCGAGGCCTGGACCCCGCTGACGCAGCTCCACGACGGGACGTTCCTCGGCACCGACGAGTCCGGCGACCTCCTCCACGTGCGCAACCGCACGAGCGAGCCCGGCGAGGGCGGGGAGGGCGCCGAGGCGACCGCCGCGGTCCTGGCCGAGCCCGGCGGCGTCCCCGGGATCGTCGCCACCGCCGCGACCAGGGAGCGCGTCGCGTGGATCGCCTCGGTCCCCGACGAGCGCGGCAGGGTCGTCTCGCAGGTGTGGACGGCCGACATCGGCGAGGACGGGATCGGCGGCGCGCGGCTGCTGACCGGCGACACCGGCGACGTCATCACCTCCGGCAGCGCCTACGACCTCCAGTTCGCCGCCGAAGGCCTCCACTGGCTCGCGACCGCGCAGGGCGCGTCGCTGGTCACCGAGCACCGGTCGGTGCCCGTCGACGGCGGCGAGGTCGCCGTGGTGGGCCACCGCGGCGCCTGGCAGGCCGCGGCCTGGCCCTGGCTCGCCAGCGCCGGCTCGGACTCGCTCGGCGAGGCCCGGCTGGTGCGCACCGACACCGGCGCGGGCCTGAAGGTCTTCTCGGAGGCCGACGAGCTGACGCTGTGCTCGGCGACGTGGTGCCGCCTCATCGTGAACGCCGAGGACGGCGCCCGCATCGACCTCGTCCGTCCTGACGGGACGGACCGGGTGACGGTGGCGGAGGGGTTCGCCTCGGCGGTGTCGCCGGACGTGGGGCTCGTGGACCGCTTCGAACCGCTGGTCGAGCGGGCGACCGCGACGGGCGGGGCGACGGTGTCGCTGTTCGACCTCCGGGATTCGCGGACGTACCTCGTGGCGACGGAGGCGGGCGAGAGCGGCGCGGACTCGCGGCGGCTGTGGTGGTCCACGGGCACGGGCGAACTGCTCGTGTGGCACGTGCTCGACCTCACGGGACTCGCTTGACCGCAGGCGCGCCCGCGTCCGGCGCGGGTAACGTCGATGCCGTGACAGAGCCGCAGACAAGCGCCCCGCAGCAGGACCCCGCCCCGGTCCGGCCGCGGATCATGGGGGTCCTCAATGTCACCCCCGACTCGTTCTCCGACGGCGGGCGCTACCTCGACTTCGGCGACGCGCTCGCCCACGGCGAGCAGATGGGCGCCGAGGGCGCCGACCTCATCGACGTCGGCGGCGAGTCGACGCGGCCCGGCGCCGAGCGCGTCGACGCGGCGACCGAGATCGGCCGGGTCGTGGACGTGGTGGCGGCGCTGACGGAGCGGGGCCTGGCGGTCTCGATCGACACGACGCGCGCGGCGGTGGCCGCGGCGGCGATCGCGGCGGGCGCGCGGTTCGTCAACGACGTTTCGGGCGGCCTGGCCGACCCGGACATGGCGGGGGTCGTGGCCGACACGGGCGTCCACTGGGTCCTCATGCACTGGCGGGGGCACTCCTCGGACATGCAGCGGCTGGCGCACTACGACAACGTGGTGGCCGACGTGAAAGCCGAGCTGGAGGACCGGGTGGAAGCGGCCTTGGACGCGGGTGTGGACCGCGACCGGCTCGTCCTCGACCCCGGGATCGGGTTCGCGAAGACCGCCGAGCACAACTGGCGGCTCTCGGCGCACCTCGACGAATTCGTGGCGCTGGGGTTCCCGGTGCTGTTCGCGTCCTCGCGCAAGTCCTACCTCGGGAAGCTCCTGGGCGACGAGAGCGGAAAGCCGCGCCCGGTCGGGCAGCGGGAGGCCGCGACGCTCGCGACCTCGCTGCTGGCCTTCGAGGCGGGGGCGTGGGGCGTTCGCGTGCACGACGTGGCGGGGACGGCCGACGCGAGGGCGGTGTGGCTGGCGACCCGGGCCGCCCGCTGAGAAATCCTATAGGATATATCCTGTCGGATCGCGGATCGCGGATCGCGGGCCGAGCGCCATGCGCCGCAGGCCGTGAACCGTGCGACTCGCTGACAGATCACCGACAGGGTCCGGTCGGGCCGGAGGGTCCGAGCGCCTTCGAAATCGGGTGCTGCCTGCGGATGGGGCCTTCGATCGCCGGATCGACGCGGTGTCGGCTTCGTCTCGGAACTTGGAACGCGTGTTGCGGGTTCGGTCGTCGCACCCGTAGCATTCGCCTCGTACTTCATCCAGAGCAGCTGAGGGGTCCGGCCCTGTGACGCTGCGGCAACCACCGGCTCGCCCGATTCGGGCGCGGCGGCAGGTGCCAATTCCGGCCCGCTCTCGCGGGGAAGATGAGGGAGGAGCCTTCTCTATGTCCAATGCGCTGTTCAAAGACAGTCCCGCCAAAGGCCTGGTCTGCCGCAACTGCGACGCGACCTACGACCTGATCGCCCAGCACGCCTGTTGGCAGTGTTTCGGTCCGCTCGAGGTCGACTACGACCAGGACGAGCTCGCGAAGGTCACCCGGGCCCAGATCGAGGCCGGGCCCCAGAACATCTGGCGCTACGCGCCGCTGCTGCCCGTCGGCGTCCACCCCGAGGACCGCGTGAGCCTCGACCCGGGCCTCACCCCGCTCATCGACGCGACGAACCTCGCGAAGGCGCTGGGGATGCGCAAGCTCTGGGTCAAGGACGACAGCGCCAACCCGACCCACTCGTTCAAGGACCGGGTCGTCTCCACGGCCGTGTCGGCCGCGATCAAGCTCGGCTTCGACCGGTTCGCGTGCGCCTCCACGGGCAACCTGGCGAACTCGGTGGCCGCGCACGCCGCCCGCGCCGGAGTCCCCTCGATCGTGTTCATCCCCTCGGACCTGGAGCCGGGCAAGATCGTCCAGTCGGCGATCTACGGCGGCACGCTCGTGGCCGTCGAGGGCTCCTACGACGACGTCAACCGGCTGTGCTCGGAGCTGACGGAGACCGACGACTTCGAGTCGACCGCGTTCGTCAACGTCAACATCCGCCCCTACTACGCCGAGGGCTCCAAGACGCTGGGCTACGAGGTGGCCGAGCAGCTCGGCTGGCGCCTGCCCGAGCAGGTCGTGGTCCCGATGGCCTCCGGCGAGCTGCTCACCAAGATCCACAAGGCCTTCGAGGAGACGGCCGAGATCGGCCTGACGGAGCCGGGCAAGGTCCGCGTCTTCGGCGCGCAGTCGGCCGGGTGCAGCCCGATCGCCGACGCGTTCAGCGCCGGGACCGACGTGATCACGCCGGTGAAGCCGACCGGGATCGCCAAGAGCCTCAACATCGGGGACCCGGCGGCCGGTCCCTACGCGATCGAGGCGTGCCGCTCCACGGGCGGCGGGATGGCGAAAGTCTCCGACGACGAGATCCGCGACGGAGTGAAGCTTCTCGCCGCGACCACCGGCGTGTTCGCTGAAACGGCCGGCGGCGTGGTCGTCGCTACGCTCCGTAAGCTCCTGGAGTCCGGGCAGTTGGACCCGGAGGCCGAGACGGTCATCTACAACACCGGCGAGGGTCTGAAGACTTTGGACGCGGTGTCGTCACTGGTCGGGCCGACGCACACGGTGAAGCCGTCGCTGAAGGCGGCAAAGGAAGCCGGCATTCTAGATTCCTGAGTAGACCGGGGGTTCGGGAAGGTTTCCTTGTAAAACGCTTGCCGAACTCCCGAAATTATCACTCAGTGTGACCGTTGTGAAGGCTTGTGTCGGGTACCCGACAAAAAGAAGCCAGTTTCGGGTCTTGACCCTATTCAGTGAATGAGCAACAATTCTTCTTGCGGGAGGCCGCAGTTGTCCTGTCGCCACTCACCCGGTTGACTGCAAGTCCTGGGGCTAGAACGTGTCGAGCAGCGCCAGCCGGTGTCAGGAACTGCGGTCTCCCGACCAACACTCCCCGCCGTGCGCGACCTGAAAACTCAGCGCGCCGTGCGCGTCCCCTGACTCCCAGCGTTCCCTCGCCAACGCGCCCCCAAACCTCCACGCCGGTCCCTTCGCCGTGCCCCGCAACGGGCTTGCCCGGTCCCCGGGTCTGGGCCAGACTCAAGCGATGACGCATTTCGATATCATCCCGCTCTCCGCGGACGACGCCCCGGCCGTGCGCGGCTGGCTGGCGGTCGCCGAGTCCGTCGCGCGCCACGACCTCGGCGGCCTGCGCCCGCGCCACCCGCTCCAGCGCCTGAGCTCGCTCGTCGTGAGCCGCGACGACATCGCCAACGAGCGCTGGCTCGCCGTGTGCGACGACCGCGTCCTGGGGTACCTCCACCTCATGATGCCCGTGCTCGACAACACCCACATGGTGTACTTCGACCTCGCCGTCCATCCCGACGAGCGGCGCCACGGCATCGGCTCGGCCCTCCTGCGCCACCTCGAAGAGCGCGCCGCCGACCTCGGGCGCCACTCCCTCTCGCTGTGGCTGCCGGTCCCCGACGGGCCCGAGTCGAAGGTGAGCGCCGTGGGCGCGAACTTCGCGATCACCAAGGGCTTCACCATGTCCCTCGAAGGCGCCGTGCGCGCCTGCGACCTCGACGCGGTCGACGAAGCGGCCCTCGACCGGCTCTGGGAGGACTCCTGGAGCAAGGCCGAGGACTTCGAACTCGTCGCCTTCGAAGGCGAGCCCACCGAGGACCTGCTCGACGGCATCGCCTACATGCACACGCGCATGTCCACCGACATGCCACTGGGCGACTGGGACTTCCAAGAGGCCGAGTACGACCGCGAACGCGTCCTCGACGAGGTGCGGCGCCATCGCCTGCGCGGCGATCTGCACCTCCAGGCCGTGGTGCGCCACAAGGAGACCGGCAGGATCGCGGGCCACACCGAGATCGTGGTCGAGCCCGGGCAGGAGTACGACTGCATCCAGGGCGACACCATCGTCGACTCCGACTACCGCGGGCACCGGCTCGGCACCGTCCTCAAGATCGCCAACCAGCGCCGCGTCCGCGAATGGCGCCCGAAGATGCGCTACGTCTGGACCGGCAACGCCGTCTCCAACACCCACATGATCGCCATCAACGAAGCGGTCGGCTACCGCCTCGTCGGCATGGAGAACGTCTACCAGAAGAAGCTCTGACGAGTCAGGACTCGCGGTTGTGGGCGTAGTTCTCCAGGTACTCGAGCTGTTCGGCGTCGAGGCTGGGGCGGACTCGTTCCATGGCCTGCTCGACGTGGGCGGCGGTGACGATGCTCGCTTCGAGGGACTCGCGCATGGCGGTCAGGGCGGCCTCGCGGACGAGGGCCGCGCAGTCGGCGGCCGAGTAGAGCCACAGTTCGTCGGCGACCTCGTCCAGGTTCACGTCGTCGGCGAACGGCACGTTCTTCGCGTTGGCGCGCAGGATGTCCGCGCGGCCGTGCGCGTCCGGCGGCGGCACGTACACGAGGCGCTCCAGACGGCCGGGCCGCAGGAGCGCCGGGTCGATCATGTCGGGCCGGTTCGTGGCGCCGACGACGACCACGTCGCGCAGCGACTCGGCGCCGTCGAGCTCGGTGAGCAGGGCCGCGACCACGCGGTCGGCGGTGCCGCCGTCGGTGCCCGCGCCGCGCACCGGCGCCAGGGCGTCCAGCTCGTCGAAGAACATCAGGGTCGGGCTCGCCTGCCGGGCGCGGCGGAACAGCTCCCGTACGTTCTTCTCCGACTCGCCGACCCACTTGTTCAGCAGCTCGGAGCCCTTGACGCTCAACACGTTCGCGTGGCCCTCCCCCGCGACGGCCCGCACGATGTACGTCTTGCCGCACCCGGGCGGGCCGTACAGGAGGATGCCGCGCGGCGCCTCGATCCCCAAGCGCGTGAACGCGTCCGGGTACGTCAGCGGCCACAGGACCGTCTCGGTGAGCGTCTGCTTGAGATCCTCCATGCCGCCGACGTCGGCGAGCGTGAGCCCGCCGAGCTCGACCGAGTCACCGGACATGCTCGTGGGCCGCACCGACTCCAGCGCGCCGTCGAAATCGGAGCGCTGGAGGGCGGTCGCGCCGCCGTCCTTGGCGCGCATGGCCGCCCGCACGCCCGCCTCGCGGACCATCACCGCGAGGTCGGAGGCGACGTAGCCGGGCGCGCGGTGCGCGACGGCCTCCAGCTTCACGTCCTCGGCGACCTTCATGCCGCGCGTGAGGAAGACGAGCAGGTCCCGGCGGGAGTCGCCGTCGGGCATCGGCACGACCACCTCGTGCTCCAGGCGCGAGCGCAGCCCCGCGTCGACGTCTTCGACGCGCGCGGTCGTGCACACCACGGCGTGCTCGCCGGGCTCGGCGAGGACCTCTTCGACGAGGCGGGAGAACATGGTGCCCAACGGGGTCGGCTTCCCGGCCGGGGCGAGGTGCTCGACCCCGCGCACCAGGAGCACGCCCGGGACGGCGAGCGCGGCGACGGCCGCGCGGAGGGCGTCGGCGGCGGCGTTCGCCTCCAGCGCGGCGAGATCGGCGCCGGATACCTCGCTGACCTCGGCGCCGACCGCCTCGGCCACCGAGCGGACGATCGTGGCCTTGCCCGCGCCCGAAGGCCCGGAGACGAGGACGCCCAGGTCCATGTCGGTGCCGACGACCTTGAGGACCTCGCGGTGGTTGAAACCGAGGTCGAGCAGTTCGCGCAGCTCCTCGGCGGGGATGCGCGCGCCCGCCAATTCGTCGTAGGGGATCGCGGGCACCGCGGCAGCGGCCTCGGCCCGCCGCGGCTCGGCGCGGACCGCGCCCGGACGCGCCTGCTCCCGCGCCGCCGTGCGGGCGCCGCCGGAGGCGGGGACGACGGGGGCGGCCGGGCGGCGCAGGTTCGCGACCTGACCGGACGGCAGCGGCACCTCGATCGAGGCGGGCACCGTGTGCTCCCACTCGACGCGCGTGTCGGAGGTGATCATCGCCCCTTGCGCGGGGCTGGCGTCGACCACGTTGAGCACCATGGTGGTCCAGCCGACGCCGAGCGTGTTGTTGAGCGTGCGGCGGGTCGCCGTGACGGCCCCGCGCTGGGCGTCGCCCAGCTCGATCGGCAGCAGCGAGACGTCGTCGCCGACGCCCACGACCTTCGACAGCAGCGCCAGGCGGAGCGTGTCCGGGTCGACCACCGCGACGGCCGAGGCCGGGCCGGACAGGACCACGCGGTCCGCCGCCGCCAGCGACGCGGGCGCGATGAGCACCGGGTCGCCGTCGCGGGCGCCGATGTTCCCCAGCGTCAGGTCGTCGGCGTACAGGGCGCGCCGCGAGGCGTACCGGTCGGCTTCGAGGACGATCGCGGTGGTGCCGCGCCGCCCGGTCAGCTCCACGGCGTCGCCGGGGCGCAGGCCGAGGGCGGTCAGCGCCTCGGGGTGCAGGCGCACGATCCCGCGGCGCGCGTCGAGCCCGGCGCGGGCGCGGGTCGCTGTCAGGGTGAGGGCACCAGAGTCGGTCACGGGCCCAGCTTATTACGGGCGGGCGCGAAGCGGCGACTCCAGCGGGCGGTGCAGGTCACGCGGGGTCACGCGGTGAGCGGCCGCCGTCGGAAGACCGGTTGTTCACGCGGTGAACAACCGCGGCCGCTCCTACTCCTCTGAGCCCTGGAGGTCCATGCGGTAGACCGACCGGCCGTCCTCCAGCAGTTCCACGACCGTCGCGCCGTCGGCGGCGAAGTCGCGCCAGCGCTCGCCCAGCCAGGACTCGGCGTCGCCCTGGCTGCTCAGGTCGCTCTCGGGGGTCTCCAGGGTGTTGCCGTCGGCGTCTTCGAGCTTCCAGGTCCAAGTCATGGGGCTACAGTACGCGACCGACCACTACCAGTCCCACCGGTCGTGCGACGGGGCCGTGACCGGGGTGCGTTCGATCGGGGACGGTTCCTCTTCGCGCCGACGGGGTCCGAAGGCGCTGGCGAGGGCGATGAGCGTCCACAGGGGTAGGAGGACGAGCCACAGCCAGGAGGGCGAGACCGGTGTGGGCGTGACGGTCCACAGGCCGCGGTCGACGCCGTCGAGGACGGCGAGGAGGCCGATGACGCCGGTGAGGAAGCCGAGCGTGCGCATCCCGCAGCGGAACCAGGAGCGCCCGGCGAGGAGCCAGCCGATCCCCCACAGGCCGATGGCGAGGGCCTCGTAGTCGGCGCGCCCGGACCAGACCGCGAGCAGCAGGAGGAGCCCTCCGGCGCCGGTCCCTATGGCGGAGAACGTCATCTGGCCCGCAAGGGGCGGGTCGGGGGCGCGGACGGCGGCGAGCCAGCCTGCGCCGGTGAGGAAGAGGAGTGCGGCGGCGAAGACGGCGGCGGCCTGGAATTCGAGGCGGTCGGTGAAGCGCGCGCCGAACCAGTCGCAGCCGGCGGGGAGGTCGGCGGCGGTGCCGTCGAGGCCGCACTGCCAGGTCTTGAGGGTGCGCAGCGGGTCGGCGAGGAGGCGGGAGGACTCGGGGACGGCGTCGCAGCCGGGCAGCGCGGCGGGGCTGGAGCGGTGCATGCCGGGCTCGTCGAAGCAGTTGCCGGTGCCGACGCCGTCCCACCACAGGTCGAGGCGGTTGCGTTCGCGTCGGCCGTCGTCGCGGACGCCGAAGGTGTTGTCGGCGACGGTGTTGCGGTTGCCGTCGCCTTCGGGGCCGGGCGTGCCCCAGGCGGCGACGGCGGTGAACTCCTGGTTCCAGATCCGGTTGGCGGTGACGCTCACGCCGTCGGTGTCGGCGATGAGGACGCCGACGCCGACGGGGTAGGTCCGGTCGGGGCACAGGTGGCTTTCGGGCCGGTCCGCTCCGGTGTCGCAGGCGGCGGTGCCGGCCCGGTCGTAGTCGTCGGTGTTGTTGTCGTAGACGAGGTTCTCGGCGACGGTGACGTCCGATTGCGGGCCTGCGTCGGTGACGACGAGTCCGGTCGCGTTGCCGTACAGGCGGTTGGCGGTGGCGGCGGTGTTGACGTTATCGCCCGTGATCTCCAGTCCGGCGGTGTTGGCGGTGGACTCGCAGCCGGTGACGTCGGCTTGGGCGTAGGCGATGCGGATGCCCGCGTTGTCGGCGGCTTCGGCGCGGCAGCCGGTGAGGAGGACGCCCACGGAGTCCTCGACGAGGATGCCCGTGTCGTCGCTCTGGAAGGCGGACACGGCGTCGAGGGCGGCGCCGCGGACGCCGACGAGGCGCACGGCCGCGCTCCGGGCCTGCCCGAAGGTCAGGCCTTTGACGTAGAGGCCTTCGACGGCGTAGGCGGTGAGCACGGTGTCGGCGCCGAAGTTCGCGGTGATCTGCACGTCGTCGGGGGTGTCGCCGAGTCCTTCGATCTGGAGGCCGTCGGTCTCGACGAGGACGGCCTCCTCGACGGCGTAGCGGCCGGGGAGGACCTGGATGTTCGTGCCGGGTTCGGCGGCGGCGACGGCGGCGGCGAGGTCGCGGAAGCCGTCGGCGAGGCAGTCCTCGTAGTCGCGCTCGTTCGCGATGCGGTCGTTGTACTGGACGCCTTCGTTGCGTTCGGCGAAGTCCTCGGCGTCGTCGGTGCAGACGAGCAGCTCCGGGCCGTCCTCGCGGTAGGCGGGCGGTTCGGCGTCGGGGAGGGCCGGGAAGGCGTCGGTGGCGGGGAGGCCCTCGACGCGGGAGTTGGCGGTGATGCCGCCGACGTAGCAGGTGAAGCCGAGCACGGCGAGGACGCCGAGGAGGAGCGCGGCGGCGGGCAGCCTGCGTTCGGGGCGGGGGGTGTGGGGCACGGCACCAGGGTAGCCCGGGGCGCACACCGCGTGCGCGGTCGGCTTTCGGATGCATTGCGGCATACCGTCCTTGGAGGGGACGGTATGCCGCTCGCGCGGCGGCTCGCGCCGTCCGCACTGCTGCCGGTACAGAGAAAGGGAGAGCCACTCACTCTACAGTGAGCGGCCCTCCCCTGCCGTTCGCAGTCGGCGCCGTGCGGCGCCGAGGCGGTGCGAGTGGCGGTCCCGGAGGGGACTGCCTACATCATGCCGCCCATGTCGCCCATGCCGCCGCCGGCGGCGCCGGCGCCTTCCTTCTCCGGGGCGTCGGCGACGACGGCCTCGGTGGTCAGGAACAGGGCGGCGATCGACGCGGCGTTCTGGAGCGCCGAGCGGGTGACCTTGGTCGGGTCGGGGATGCCCGCGGCGAGCATGTCCACGTACTCGCCGGTCGCGGCGTTGAGGCCCTGACCGGTGGGCAGGTCGCGGACCTTCTCCACCACGACGCCGCCTTCGAGGCCGGCGTTCTCGGCGATGGCGCGGAGCGGCGCGCCGAGCGAGCGGCGCACGATCTCGACACCGGTGGCCTCGTCGCCGTCGGCCTCGATCTTGTCGAAGGCGATCGCGCCGGCCTGGGCCAGCGCGGTCCCGCCGCCGGCGAGGATGCCCTCTTCGACCGCGGCCTTGGCGTTGCGCACGGCGTCTTCGACGCGGTGCTTGCGCTCCTTGAGCTCGACCTCGGTGGCGGCGCCGACCTTGATGACGGCCACGCCGCCGGCCAGGCGCGCGAGGCGCTCCTGGAGCTTCTCGCGGTCGTAGTCGGAGTCGGAGTTCTCGATCTCGGCGCGGATCTGGTTGATCCGGCCCTGGATCGCGTCCTCTTCGCCGCCGCCGTCGACGATGATGGTGTCGTCCTTGGTGATGACGACCTTGCGGGCCTGGCCCAGGAGGGACAGGTCGGTGTTCTCGAGCTTGAGGCCGATCTCCTCGGAGATGACCTGGCCGCCGGTGAGGATGGCGATGTCGCCGAGCATGGCCTTGCGGCGGTCGCCGAAGCCGGGGGCCTTGACGGCGGCCGACTTGAAGATGCCGCGGATCTTGTTCACGACGAGGGTCGGGAGGGCTTCGCCGTCCACGTCCTCGGCGATGATGAGGAGCGGCTTGCCGGTCTGGGTGACCTTCTCCAGCGTGGGGAGGAGGTCCTTGACCGCGGAGATCTTCTGGTTCGCGACGAGGATGTACGGCTCTTCGAGCACGGCCTCCATGCGGTCCTGGTCGGTCACGAAGTAACCGGACAGGTAGCCCTTGTCGAAGCGCATGCCCTCGGTGAGCTCGAGGTCGAGGCCGAAGGTGTTCGACTCCTCGACGGTGATGACGCCTTCCTTGCCGACCTTCTCCATCGCCTCGGCGATGATGGCGCCGACGGTGGCGTCACCGGCGGAGATGGAGGCGGTGCTGGCGATCTGCTCCTCGGTCTCGACCTCGGTCGAGGTGGCCTGGAGGTGCTCGACGACGGCCGCGACGGCCTTCTCGATGCCCTTCTTGATGGCGATCGGGTTGGCGCCGGCGGCGACCGCGCGGAGGCCTTCCTTGACGAGGGCCTGGGCGAGCACGGTGGCGGTGGTGGTGCCGTCGCCGGCGACGTCGTCGGTCTTCTTGGCGACCTCCTTGACCAGCTCGGCGCCGATGCGCTCGTAGGGGTCTTCGAGCTCGATCTCCTTGGCGACGGAGACACCGTCGTTGGTGATCGTGGGCGCGCCCCACTTCTTGTCGAGCACCACGTTGCGGCCCTTGGGGCCGAGGGTCACCTTGACGGCTTCGGCGAGGGTGTTCATGCCTCGTTCGAGCCCGCGGCGAGCCTCCTCGTCGAATGCGATCATCTTCGCCATGGTCGATGGCTTCCTTTCGGAGAACGTTCGTTGTCGACGGTGAGGCGGCATCCCCGCGACGGTGGGCCGGTTGCAGGAGCGGTCGGCCCGACCACCTCATCGCGTTGTTAGCACTCCCCAGCGGCGAGTGCCAGAACCAGGTATAGCACTCTCGCCTTGAGAGTGCCAATCCGGGGCACGAAACCAGTGGTGGAAAGCGCGCGGAGGCCGGGGGTCGCCCCGGCCTCCGTCGGATCGACGTGTCTTCGGTTACGGCGTGGGCGAAGGGCTCCCGGGGTGGCCGGGCTCGCCGGGGCCGGTGTAGCCGCCCGGGGCGGCCACGCCGGCGGCCTCGGCCGAGAGCGAGGTGGCCGAGACCGACTCCGAGCGACCGCGCAGCCACGCGTAGGTGCACAGGGACGCGGCCAGGACCCAGATCATCGGGACCAGGAGCAGCAGCGCCATGACCGCTTCGGTGAGGACGGTGAGGACTCCGGCGAGCCAGGGCGCGAAGATCCCGTGCCAGATCCCGGCGAGGAGCAGGCCGACGAGCGAGATGACGAGGTTGGCGGCGACGGCCACGAGCACCACGATGACGATGCGGCCCAAGGCGGGCCAGAACGCGGAGTTCGTCAGCTGGATCGAGCGGGCGTAGGGGCTGCGGCGGGCCTCGAAGACCGCGGCGGGCGCCATGAGGCTGAGCGCGAAGATCGCCCACAGGCCCGGCAGGACGCACAGGACGAGGCCGACGACGACGGTGACCCAGGCGAGCAGGAGCCACAGGAAGAACCTGCCGCCGCGCCCGAACCCGAACTTGAAGGCCTCGCCGAGGCTGAGGAAGCCCCCGGCGGCCTCGGCGGCGGCGGTGCGGACGGCGCCAAGCACGGCCGAGCCCGAGACGTAGAGCACGGCGAGGCCGAGGACCGCGCCGATGATCCCCACGGCGATGCCGGGGCTGTACTCGCGGACCCAGGCGCCCCAGTCCTCGGTGACCACGACCTCCTTGTGCGTGGTGCGCGCGTTGTTGTTGAAGGCGCCGAGGACCCAGCGCGGGAGGACGACGCCGATGAGCAGGACGAGTCCGACGCTGCGCCACGAGCGCTGCACGACGTCGAGGGAGGCGTGCCACCAGCCTTCGAAGGTGTCGGTCACGAGGGGGTCGCCGCCGGAGAAGCGGCCCGAGGGCTCGCCGGCCCCGGGGTTCCAGTAAGGATCGTCGCTCATGAAGCGGATCGTAGACCAAGAAGCCCCGCATATCAGACAAACGGGCGCACCGCATCGAATCGGGGACGACTCGTTGCCGCATTCCACTCCCACGGGAAGTGCGAGCCGTTACCGTCGGCAGGTACCGGCGCGCGCCGCGCCGCCCAGCACGGACCACGGGAGCGCCGATGTCCCACCGCGAGTACCCCGCCTCCCGCGAGAAGACGTTCTTCGGGCACCCGCGCGGACTGGCCGTCCTCTTCGGCACCGAGATGTGGGAGCGGTTCAGCTTCTACGGGCTCCAGGGCATCCTCCTCACCTTCCTCACCGCGAGCGTCCTGGAGAACGGCCTCGGCCTCGACGACACCGTCGCCGTCCCCATCGCCTCTCTGTACTCCGGCGCGGTCTACCTCACTTCGCTGCCCGGCGGCTGGCTCGCCGACCGCGTGCTCGGCCCCCGCCGCGCGGTCCTCATCGGCGGCGTCGTCATCATGTGCGGCCACATCTCGATGGCCATCCCCGTCAGCGGCGCCGGACTGGTCTTCTTCGGGCTCTTCCTCGTCGTGCTCGGCTCGGGCCTGCTCAAGCCGAACATCTCGGTCATGGTCGGGCGCCTCTACGACGGCGACTCCGACGCGCGCCGCGACTCCGGCTTCTCCGTGTTCTACATGGGCATCAACCTCGGCGGGTTCCTCGGCATCCTCGTCACCCCCTACCTCGCCGGGGACGACCGCTGGCACCTGGGCTTCGGCGCCGCCGCGGTCGGCATGGCCCTCGGCCTGCTGTGGTACGTGCGCGGCTGGTCGCAGCTGACGAACACCGGCATCGGCCCCTCGCGCCCGCTCGCGGACGCCGAGCGCGGCAAGGTCGTGCGGATCGTCGTGATCGCGCTGGTCCTCACGGCCGTCGCGGTGGCGGTCTGGGCCGCGACCGGGACGCTGACGCTCTCCACGGTGCCGACGGTGGTCACGATCCTGTCGATCGCCGCCGCCGTCTGGTACTTCATCTACATCTTCGGCGAGGCCAAGGACGTCACGCCCGCCGAGAAGGCGGGCCTGCGGGCCTACGTGGGCCTGTTCGTCGCCTCGGTCGTGTTCTGGATGCTGTACCTCCAGATGGGCTCGATCCTCACCGCGTTCGCCTCCAACTCGGTCGACCTCGACTCGTGGGGCTTCCACCTGCCCGCCGGCGGCGTCCAGAACTTCAACTCGATCTTCATCCTGATCTTCTCGCCGATCTTCGGCGCGATCTGGCTCAAGACCGGCGCGGGCTTCGGCACCGCGTACAAGTTCGCGCTCGGCGTCGGCCTCACCGGCCTGTCGTGGGTGCTCCTCGGCTGGCTCCAGGGCCGCGCCGACGGCGGCGTCCTCGTCGGGCTCACCTGGATGGTCGCGGTGTACCTGCTGCTGACCTGGGGCGAGCTGTGCGTCTCCCCCGTGGGCCTGTCGGTGACGACCCAGCTGGCGCCCTCGAACCTCAAGGGCCAGTTGATGGGCGTGTGGTTCCTCGGCCCGGCCGTGGGCACCCCGCTCGGCGGCCAGGCGTACGCGTTCCTGGTGCCCCGCGTCGGCGAGCAGGCGTTCTTCTACATCCTCGCCGGCACCGCGATCCTCACCGCCGTCGTCCTCGCCCTCTTCAGCCCGGCCCTCCACCGCCTCATGGGCCGCGGCGGCCACGGCCCGCAGGCGCCGATGGAGACCCCGAACGAGCCGGTCGCGTAAGGCGGTCATCCAGCGCAGCGGCGCGGCGGGACGAGCTCGGGGGTGAAGATGTCGGCCGCGGTGAAGGCGAAGGTCTCGTCGTCGCCGTACCTGACCTCCTCGCGGGCCGCCACCGCGTAGCGCAACGCCTCGCCGCCGCCGAGTGCGGCGGCCTTGGCGGCCAGCGCCGCCTTTATCCGGTTGGCGTTCACCGACTTGGCCCACTTCGCCTCGCCCGCCAGAATCGGGATCCTGGTCCGTTCGGGCTGCGCGAGCACGACCGCGTCGATCTCGTCCTGTCCGCCGCCGCGCCACCACGGGCCGACCTTTACGACCCGGTCGCCGAGCAGGCCTTCGATCGCGAGCCGCCGCAGATGGGCGCGGAAGGCCTCTTCGAACGCCGTGCCGAAGTGCTCGGAGCTCGCGTCGGTGAGCGCGCCGACGATCCGCTCGCCGGAACCCAGTTCGATCTCCTCGGCGAAGGCCGACAGCGGCCCGAGGTGGAAGGCGAGCAGGTTGTCGGCGATCGCGTAGTGCCTGCGCCGGGTTCGAGCCGACTCGGTCACCGGTGTGACGGACCTGATGAGCCGCAGTTCTTCGAGGCGTTCCAAGGTCCGGGTCGGGTTGGCGCCCACCGCGGTCTGGATCTCGGAGTACTTGGTGGCCCCCTGCCCGACAGCGTGCAGCACCGCCTCCGCCAGCCCGCCCTCACCGGCCTCGGTCTTGAGGACGAACGTCGCCTCGGTCCGAAGCGGGGCTCCGGGACGGCAGGCGAGTTCAAGGAGGTTGTCCTGGAACGACCCGGCCTGGTCCCACATGGACAGGTGCAGCGGCATCCCGCCGCACACCGCCCAGATGCGGGCCCGGTCGGCCGGATCGAAGTCCGGCAGCATCGCGGCGGACTCGGACGGGAGGAAGGGGTGGAGCTGTAGGGCTAGGTCGAAGCGGCCGTAGAGGGGTTCGCGGGAGTCCTGGAGGCTGAACATGGCGCGCACCGCCGATCCGCACAACAGGACCTTGAGCGCGGTCCGGCCCTCCCAGCGGTCCCAGAAGGCCCGCAGGATGCCGGGCAGGGCCGGCTCGGACTTCAACAGCTCGGGGAACTCGTCGAGCGCGAGCAGCGTCGGCGTCGAGACGGCCTGTTCGGCCAGGTGGTCGAGGGCCTCGTCCCAGTCCCGGTAGGGGTTCGCGCCCGCGAGGTCGCGCCGGATCCCAGGGATCTGGGCCGCGACCCTCGTCGCAAGGCTCCGCAGCTCGGCGGCGCCGGGGAGACCCCGGCCCGTGTAGAACACGGCCCGCTTTCCGGAGGTGAAGTGGTTGATGAGCGCGGTCTTGCCGACTCGGCGCCGGCCCCAGATGAGGGCGAAGCGCGAGGAGGTCGTCCACCACCGTTCGAGGCGTTCTGATTCCTCTCGGCGGCCGATGAATTTCATGCACCGAAGGTAACATACATTGGATGTATGTTACGTCGAGCGTATGCAAAAACGGTCAGGCCCGGTCGCGGAACCACTCGCCTGCCTGGGCGACCAGGCGGCGGACCGGGCTCTGGCGGGGCAGGGACGTACTGCTCGGGCCGGGGCGGGCCGCGGGGAAGCCGGGTTCGATGAGGCGGGGCTTGAGCGGCTCGGTGGGCTTGATCCACGAGTGCGTCCCGTCCGGGTCGGCCTCCCAGGACCGCCCGGCCCGGTCGAGGCCCACGGGGTAGACGGTGACGCCGTCCGCGCCGATGCGTAGGCGCAGGAAGCACTTCTGGTCGATCACGGACATGCCCGCGAACAGCTCGTTGGCGTTGACGCCCACCCGGTTGGCGACCACGAGGTACAGGCCCACGAGCCAGGTGCCGACGAGACCGGCCACCGGCAGGTACGCCAGGTAGGTCCAGAAGTTCACCGTCTCCAGCGCGCCGATGGCCTTCGCCCCGGCCCACGCGAGGCCGACCTGCGCCGCGCCGTGCAGGCCGCCGAGCAGGTAGTGCCTGGTGGTGCGCCGGCCCTGGCCGGGGTGGGCGAAGCCGACCCCGGCGCCCAGGAGCACCGCGGCGACCGCCACGAACGTCCCCGTGCCCTCCATGATGGACACGGTGGCGATGAGCGAGACGACGCTCATGAGCGCCACGAAGCCCTTGTTCAGCCACGGCAGCCGGGCGAAGATCCCGAACGCGTACCGCAGCGACCGCGGCTTCGACGGATACGCCTGCGTCAGGCGGTACTCCCGTTCGCGCGCATCCGGTTCGGTCACCGAGCGGCGCGGCGCCGTCAGCTGCTCGGGCAGCGTGTGCGTCGGCGAGAGGTAGGCCCCGCCGCCACCCGCGCCCACGAGGTGGCGCGAACCGTCCACTTCGGCGTAGTGCGCGTAATGGTGGCGGTCCCCGGTGAGCACCAGCGGGACGCGGGCGCCGCGCGCGGCCACCACGTCGCGGATGAAGTGGTCGATCCGGTCGAACGAGCGCGGGTCGTCCTCGGTCCACAGCCACGAGGGCTGCGGCACGCACAGGATCACCCTGTCCCCCTGGCGCATCCGCTCGGCGGCGCGCCGGAAGTACTCGATCTGCGTCTGGTCCAGGTGCGTGTCGAACTGCGCGTCAACCGCGAACAGCCACCACCGGTGCGGCAGCTCCAGCGCGAAGTACGAGCGCTTCTGGAGCGTCCGGTAGCCGCCGACGGTGCGGCCCTCGGTGAACTGCCGGGCGAACGCGGTCAGCCCGTCGAACCAGTCGTGGTTCCCCGGGATCGCGTACAGCGACACCGGTTCGGCGGGGTTCGCGGCCTCGTACGGGCCCTTCATGCGCTGCTCGTACTCGAGCCAGTCCCCCGCCGGGTACACCTCGTCGCCGCCCATGACGAGCACCGAGCCGCGCGGCAGGCGCACCGCCCCGCCCACGGGGTCGGTGACGTCGAGGTGGTCCTGGGCCATGAGGTAGGCGATCGAGTAGGTGGCGTTGAACCCGTCGCCGACGTCGGCCACGTAGTCGAGCCACAGCTCCTCGGCGCCCGAGTGGTCGAAGACGCCCTGCTCCCGGCCGCCGATGATCTCGCGCTTGTCGACGTAGCCGCCGAAGACGCGGGCGAGGCCGAAGCGCAGGCTCGTGTCGAGCAGGGTGCGGGGCGAGAGCCAGCGCACCGGCTGCTGCGGGACGAAGCGGAGCGCTTCCGGCGAGAGGTCCTTGGGGCGGCGGGACATAGAGGCCATCATGGCACGTTCTGCGCGCCTTGGGAAGCCGTCGGTCGCCGCGCCGATGCACTGTGTACCCGCACCGCGCGGGACGTCGCACAAATCGAACGCGCCGAACCGCGCCGCCGGACCGTAAAATCCGGTCATGACGACCGCACGCCACGCCGACCTCGGCGACATCGACGAGATCATCCGGCTCCGCGAGATCATGCTCGCGCCCTGGTTCGACATGTCCGACCGGTCCTGGAAGGCCGAGACCGCCGCAATCCTCCACCGGCGCCTGGACGAGCCGAAGCCCACGATGGCGGTCACCGTCGTCGAGGCCCCCGACGGCTCTGGGGCCCTGGCGGCCTGCGCGACCGGTGTCATCGGCGAGCGGCTGCCGAGCCCGGTGAACCCCTCGGGGCGCTGCGGCTGGATCTTCAACGTCGTCACCGACGACCCGTGGCGCCGGCGCGGCTACAGCCGGGCCTGCACGACCGCGCTCATCGACTGGTTCGGGGACCAGAGCGTCACCGTCCTGGAGCTCCTGGCCTCCGAGCAGGGCGCGCCGCTGTACGAGAACCTCGGCTTCACCGTCTCCGAAGAGCCCGCGATGCGGCTGAACACACTGCGCTGAACGGGTCTCACACGCTCGTCGACGGCAGCCGGAACCAGCCCGAGGCCGCGAGGCTCAGCGCCAGCAGCACCGCGAACGCGAGCGCGGCCAGGACGAGGACCGGCAGCGCGGTCCCGATGAGCCCGACGACGACCAGCGCGCCGATCGCCACGGGCCGCGACGCCGGGACCGTCCCGCACACGGCCCGGTTGAACACGAGGTTCCCGACCAGGTAGACGGCGGGGCCGCCCGCGACGACGAGCACCGTGGCGAGGTCGGCGGTGTCCCACGGGTGGGCGAGGACGAGTTCGACCCCGACGGCGATGACGACGGCCCCGGCGACCATGAACGCGTGGGCGTACGCGTACGCCGAGCGCGAGACCTTCGTGGCCCGCTCGACTTCGACGGTCTCGTGCTCGCCGTTGCCCAGCCGCGCGTCGAAGTACAGGCGCCACAGCACCACGATGGTCGCGAAGCCGAGCACGGCCGCGGTCACGGTGTCGGCCGTCAGCTCCATGTCGGTCAGCGTCGCGCCGAGCATCACGATCGACTCGCCGAGGGCGATGATGAACACGAGCCGGTTGCGTTCGGCGAGATGGGCCTCGCCGAGCGGCCACGTCGACATCGGCGTGCCCCCGCGCCCCGGCAGCCAGAACTCCACGCGCGGGCCGAGGTAGTCGAGCGCCACGGCGACCAGCCACACCCACACCCGCGCCTCCTCCGGCGCGAACAGCCCCGCGACCCAGAAGACCCCCGCTATCGCGCTCCACGCCATCAACTGCGCGTAGTTGCGCGCCATGACCTGCCCGCGCCAGGCCCGCACCATGTACCCCGCGCGGCTGAGCTGGAGGAACAGGTACGCGGCCACGAACAGCCAAGCCCGGTCGCCGTACGCCTCCGGGATCGCCACCGCCATCGCCAGCGAGGCGAACATCCACACCGCCGTCATCGACTGCACCGACCGGTGCCCCGGGTCGAGCCAGTTCGCGGCCCACGCCGTGTAGTTCCAGCCCCACCACACCGCCGCGAACAGCACCCCGAACTCGACCGCCCCCATCGCGTCCAGGTGGTGCAGCAGGAAATGCGACAGCTGCGTGATCGCGAAGACGTACACCAGGTCGAAGAACAGCTCGACCGGCCCGACCCCGACGGACTCCCGCCCCCGCAACACGCTCACCGCCTGATGCTAGGCCCTGCGGCGGCCCTCCCGCGCCCTTTCGCGCGCTCGTTTCACAAGGCGTTGGCGCCCTTGGGATCGCGCCGCCGCGACGCGGTCGCGGGGAGGAGGTCCTCGACGACACGTCGCGACACGCCCACGGAAGGGGGCGAAATCGCGAACCGGAGACTTAATCTGGTACCGCTAGACCCCTGAATCACTCCGACGCAGTAGTGGTGCCGGTTGCCATGAGACTCAGTCCCTCCTCCCCGACGTTTCGCGGGGTCCATCGAATCCTGCTGGCGGGCAAGAACATGCAAGCGCTTGCGCGGCTGTACTACGACCTGCTCCCCCTCCTCGAACGGGACCCCCGCCTGCACCTCGCCTTCACCGTCATCCCGGGTTCGCACTTCGAGTGGGCCGCGCACCGGTTCATCGGGGAGCGCGAGCGGGAGGGCGGCGCGGTGGTGGTCGACTGGTCCAAGGTGGACGGCTACGCGCCGGGGCTCGTCGTCTCGTGCAGCCCGACCGCCGAGCTGTTCGCGCTCGGCGTGCCGTTCATGGTGGTCACGCACGGAGCGGGGAACAACCGGCTGCGCGAGGACCTCAGCGGCGTCTACGGCCTGGCGCCGGAGCAGCTGCTCGGGCTCGGACGCGTGGTCGACTGGCTCCCCTTGGCGGGCCGCGCGGCGCTGGAGCAGCTGGCCGAGGACTGCCCGGGGGCCCTGGAGGCGGCCGAGGTCGTAGGGGACCTCTGCTATCAACGGCTGTGGGAGAGCCGCGACCGCAAGTCCGAGTACCGCAGGGCGCTCGGCATTCCCCGCGACCGCCTCTTCGTCGTGATGTCCTCGACGTGGGGCGAGCTCTCGCTCGTCGGCGAGTCCAAGCTCGACCTGCTCGAACGGCTGTTCAGGGAGCTGCCGAGGGAGCGCTTCACCGTCGGCGCGGTGCCGCACCCGAACCTTGAGCACGGCGAGGGCCCGTCGATCGCGGGGCTCCTCGGGCCGCGGCTCGGGAACGGCCTGGTCATGCCGCAGGTCCATGAAGGCTGGCGGGCGCTGATCGCGGCGGCCGACCTCGTGCTGGGCGACTCGGGCAGCGTGACCCAGTACGCCGGCGCCATCGGCCTGCCGATCATGCTGGCCGCCTTCGGCGCCGAGCAGATGCCCGAGGCCGGGGCCCTCGCCGGCATCGGCAAGACCGCGCCGTGGCTGAGGACGGACCTGCCGCTCGCGCCCCAGCTCATCGCGGCCCACGCCCGCGGGGCCTTCCTCGACTTCGGCGACATCATCGCCCGCGACCTCGACCCCGCCGCGCGCATCGTCGCCAAGTCCTACGAGATGCTCGGGCTCTCCCACCGCGAACCGCCGGCGCCGGAGGCGCTGCCCGACCCCGGGCTCCACGCCCGCTGCGGGCCCTCCCGGTCCTGGCGCGCCGAGGTGCGGTTCGCGCACGGGCGCGCCGACTGCCTGACCTTCCCGGTCTCCGAGCCCGAGGAGGCGCGGGGCCTGGTCGTGGTGCGGTACGACGCCTGCCGCGACCGGCGCCTCCTCGCGAAGGCGAAGGTGCTGCTGCACCACGGCGCGCCGCTGGAACGCGACGAGGCGCTCCTCGTCCTCGACGAGCTGCTCGACCACTGGAGCGGCTGCCGGATCGCGAGCGTGCGCGTCGGCGAGGGGCACCTGATCCTGGCGGTCCGCAACGGACCGTGGTTCGAGGTGCGCTGCGACGCATCGCAGACCGACGTCGTGCCCGCCGTGCTGGAGGCCTGGCTAGGCGAGTTCGCGCCTGATCCTGCGGGCCTGGGCGCTCCCGATGCGCTCGTGGACTTCGAGGGCCGCTTCGAGCCGCCGCCGACGCTCCGGCCCCTCCGCGATCGCCGCTAGCCGCTCCTGCGCGTCGGCCTCGAACCGCGACAGACCGGCCTGGCGCAGCCAGCCGATGACGAGGTCGGCCCCTTCGACCGCGCCGGGGACGCCGAGCCGCGCCCGCAGCACCGTCAGATCGGCCTCGACGAGCAGCACGTGGCGGCCGTCCTCGATGGCGGTGAACGCGGCGAGCGCCCGCTCCAGGTAGTCGGCGGCCCGCTCGGCGTCCCCCGCGTCCCGGTGGGCCCGGCCCAGGTACATCAGCTGGATCGCCGCGGCCCTGGCGTGGCCGCCGTCGCGCGCGTGCTCCAGCGAGGCCTCGTACAGGGCGATCGCCTCGGCGTGGCGGCCCTGCCAGTGCTTCGAGCGGCCGAGCAGTTCGGTGGCCGAGCCGATCAGCTCGGTGTCGCGCTCGGCCGCGGCGATGGCGCGCGATTCGTCCAGCGCGGCCTCGGCCGACTCGTACTCGCCCAGGTCGAGCCGGACGCGCCCGAGGAACAGGAGCATCCTGGCCCGGTCGGCCGGGCGGTTAGTCGCCGCCACCCCGGCCTCGTAGACCCGTTCGGCCTCTTCGGGATAGGGGACGTTGACGTAGAAGGCCCACATCGCCTCGGCGAGCGCCCAGGCCTCGCCGTTCCAGGCGTGGAGCACGGCCATGCGGATCGCGGCGTGGAGGGCGGCGTGGTTCGCCTGGAGCCATGCGAGGGCCTCGGCCCGGTCCTCGAACGGCGGGCAGTCGACGTCGGCGATCAGGTCGGCCCTGCGGAGCCGTTCGCCCATGACGGCGCGGTCGGCGAGCTGGGCGCGCTTGACGTACCAGCGCAGGCTCTTCTCCATGGCCGCCACGAGGTAGACCGGGAGCGGTTCGAGTTCGATCCGGCGGATCGCGTCGCGGGTGACGGAGGGCTCGACGAGGTAGCTGCCGTCGCGGGTCGGCGTGACGAGTTGGGCGTTGACGAGTTCGGCGAAGGCGCTGTCGCCGTCGTGCGCGGGGGTTCGGAGGACCTTGAGGATCGACCGCTCGAACTCGGGTCCGGGCAGGACGCTGAGGAGGCGGTAGAGCCAGGAGGCGGAGTCGGAGAGGGTGCGGTAGGTGGCGTCGAGGAGGTCCGCGGGCGGGTGTTCGAGGAGGTCGCGCAGGTCCGGGTCGAAGGACGCGGGCGCGGCGGCGCGGCGCGCGCGGATGAGCCCGGCGAGCCGCCGCAGCGTTCCGGGCCTCGTCCCGAACTGGTCGAGCAGCGCGGTCAGCGTCCCCTTCGGCATCGGCCCTTCGGGACCGCGCGACTGGCGACACAGCAGGAGCATGGCCGATTCGCGGTCGAGATCGGACAGTGCGAAGTGGCGTGCCTCCTCGCCGCCGCCGGAGCGCAGCGCGAACACCGCCAGCGCCGAGGACGCCGAGGAGGGGGTGAAGTGCAGGCCCTCGGCCGCGTCGTCCACGCCGTCGAGCACGACCAGCATCGACTGGTCGCGCGTGGCGGTGCGGAACTGGGAGAGCAGGCCGCCGAACGTCTCCGAGAGCTGGTCCTTGGGGATGCCGAGTCTCATGAGGGTCGACCTGGTCGAGGAGAGCACGTCCTCGTTCTCAAGGTCGATATAAAGCTGCCCGTCGGGGAAGGCGCCGGCCGCCCGCTCGGCGATCTTGGCGGCGAGCGCCGACTTGCCGGTACCGGTGTCGCCGGTGACGAGCACCGGGAAGCGGTCGCGCCCGGCCAGGTGCCGTTCGACTTCTTGCAGCAGCGCCTCGCGGCCGACCCAGTGCTCCGGCGCGCGCGGCACCTCCATCGGCCTCGGCGGCCGGGGCGCCTGCATCTGGATCACGTGCGCCTGAATGAGCGTGGCAACCTCGGCGCTGAAGTGGTTGTGGAAGGCGGGCCCGTCAGACATGGCGACGCTTCCCCTTCCGTCCCTTGACCGATACTCGCTGTCGCTTCATGATCACACAGGTGTGGAGAGGAATCCGCGAACGGCGGTCCTGGAGGCAGGGGTGTGGTGCATGGGTACCGCCCATTCGATCGCGCAGGGGTTCGGAACTACCGGCGGGTAGCGGTTCACCAGAGTCACGGTACCCGTACCGGAGCACTCTGTAAATAGCCGATGCAGGTTGCACATGTCCTTTGGCGCCTTCGAATGCCGATGCACGCCAACGTGATCAGGACGGGTGAGTCATACCGGCCCGCTCGAACCACGATGGAGCGCGCGACGCGGCGGGCTCGGGGGTGCCGGGTTGACGCGGCGCCGGCGTCATCGATTCGGCCCCAACGTGAAACGCGCCACCGGCCGACCCGGGTCTCAGGACAGGGGCGGCGGATCGGTGAGGAGGGGCGCCGCTGTGCGGAGGGTTTCGGTCGGCCGCTGGTGGATGCGGGCGGTGGCGGCGAGGGGACCGCCTGCTGCGACGGCCGCTCCGGCTGCGGCGAGTTCGGCGAAGGTCGGGGAGGTGTCGAGGCGGGCCCAGGCGGCGAGGGGCATCCAGACGAGGGCGGCGATGTCGGGGTCGTCGGGGGTGAAGCGCGGCGAGGGGTCGGCGAGTTCGGCGAGGAACAGGCAGAAGTAGGTGAACGGTCCGGCGGGGAGGCCCGGCTTGTAGGGCGTCGCGGGGTCGGCGTTCCGGGTGCGCTGCACGATGAACGGGGCGGGCCGGTCGGTGCTGCGCGAGCGGCGGAGGTCGCCGCCGTCGAGGTCGTGGAGGTGGGTCTGCGGGGAGTGGAGGAGGCGGACCGGGACGCCGAGTTCCTCGCGGGCCTCGCGGCGCGCGCAGTCCCAGGGGTCCTCGCCCGGTTCCTGGCCGCCGCCGACGCCGCCGACGAACCAGTCCGTGCCGCTCGCGTCGACCGCGTCGACGCCGTCGGCGCTGAAGGCGGTGAGCAGTCTGCCCTCGCGCACCACGAGGACGCCGGCGCAGAAGGGCCGGTCGCCGGTGAGGAGGCGGATCTGCGCCTCGCCGGAGCCGGCTTCGCGCCAGAGCCGTTCGTCGGCGGTGTCGAAGTGGGGCATGAGGGTCCTCTCGCGCGCCGGTGGGTGCCGAACGCCGCTGCGGGGCCGCACGGCACGGAAAAGGGGCGGTGTTCGGCCGCCCCTTCATTATTTATAGCCGGGAGCGCGGGAAGCGGTACAGCGGGTTGCGGAGATGGCCTTTGAGCTGGGGCAGAATGGCCGGTCGACACCGGATGACAGGAGACTGGGTATGCGCGTACTGCTGACGAGCCGCGGGTCCCGCGGGGACGTCGAACCGCTCGCGGCGCTCGCCGTGGCGTTGCGTGAGGGCGGGGCCGAGGTGCTGGTGGCGGCGCCGCCGGACCGCGAGTTCGCGGAGCTGCTCGGGGGCGTGGGGGTGCCGCACCTGCCGATCGGCGCTTCGATCCGGGCGCTCGTCAAGGAGGTGCGGACGGAGGGGAAGGCGCCGCGCACCTCGGCCGACATGCGCCCGCATGTGGAAGGGCTCATCGCCTTCACCGCCGAGGCGCTGGCCGAGGCGGCGCAAGGGTGCGAGGCGATCGTGGCGACCGGGCTGTTCCCGAGCGTCGCGGTCTCGCACGCGGTCGCCGAGCGGCTGGGCGTCAGGTTCGCGGCGGCGTTCCTTCAGCCGACCACGCTGCCGTCCTTCGACCACCCGCCGCACCCGATGCCGGGCTGGCCGCTGCCGCCGGGCGTCACCGACAACCGGGAGCTGTGGGACCGGGACGTGGCGGTGATGAACGACCTGTTCGGCGGTCCGGTGAACGCCTACCGGGAGTCGATCGGCCTGGCGCCCTTGGCGAACGTGCGCGATTCGGTGTACACCGACCGGCCGTGGCTGGCGACCGACCCGCTCCTGGGCCCGTGGCGGCCGATCGGGCTCGACGTGGTGCAGACCGGCGGGTGGGTGCTCCGGGACGAACGGCCGCTCCCGGTGGACCTGGAGGCGTTCCTGGACGCGGGCGAGGCGCCGGTGTACGTCGGTTTCGGCAGCATCCCGGTGCGCGACCCGAAGGAGGCCGCCCGCGCGGCCGTCGCGGCGGCGCGGGCGCACGGGCGGCGCCTCGTGCTCGGCCGCGGCTGGGCCGATCTCGAAGCGGTGGACGGGGACGCGGACTGCTTCGTCGTCGGCGAGGTCAACCAGCAGGCGCTGTTCCCCAGGACGGCGGCGGTGGTCCACCACGGCGGGGCGGGGACGACGACGACCGCGGCGATGGCCGGTGCGCCGCAGGTCGTGGTGCCGCAGATCGTCGACCAGCCGTACTGGGCCGGACGGGTCGCCGAGCTAGGGATCGGTGCGGCGCACGAGGGTCCGGTGCCCACGGCCGAGTCTCTGACTTCCGCGCTCGCGATGGCCCTGGACGCGAAGACCGCCGAGCGCGCGGCCGAGGTCGCCGGACTGGTCCGCCGTGACGGCGCGGAGCGGGCGGCGAAGCTGCTGCTCGACGGGAAGGTCTGAGCGGAAGGGCAGCCCGGGTCAACGCTTCGACCGGGTCGCCCACCTCGGAGTGCGGGGAGTCGCCAGCTGTGCCTGCCGGCGGCGACTGCCGGCGCGGCGCGGCCCGAACCGCACCTATCCGTGACGGGCGGAAGCGGTCCGGGACCCCGGTCGTTCCGGGCCGCTCACCTCGGCGCGCGAGACGTCGCCGGTCGGCGCCCGCCAGCGGCGCGCACCACGGCCCTCGCCCATCCGTTCAGCCGTTCCCGTTCCACTTGGCGCGGTAAAGGTCGCGCAGCAGGCAGATCTCCGCGCCGTGGGCCATGAGTTCGCGGCTGAGGTGGAGGACCAGGGCGGCCATCGGGTCCTTCGCGAACCACTCGCCCTTCGGCCCGATCGGCGCCTCCATGCCCGCGAGGTCGAGGGCCTTGACGCCGGCGAGCCAGTGGGCGTAGGCGGCTTCGAGCATGGCGATCGCGTCGGCGGCGGTGCCGGGGAGCGGATCGGGCCACAGGCGGCGGTCGAACATGTCGGCGTCCTCAAGGCCCTCATGGGGTCCGAAGAACGAGCGGGCGCGGATGCCGAAGACGTCGCGTCCGATGTGGACCATGCGCCAGGCGATGGTGGTGACCGGCGGCGGTTCGGGCGGCGTCTCGGACTCGTCGGCGACCAGCGCGCCGTCGGGGCCCGGCCGCACGCTCCAGCAGCCCGCGACCGGCTCCCACAGGTACTCCTCGTCGGTGAGCCCTTCGAGGCGCGGTCGCAGGTGGAAGTCCCAGTAGAACTCCATCTGCCCGATGATCGCCGCGGGCCAGTCCATCGTCATCCCCCGACACTAGAGCAAGGGTGCGACACAGGGGTCACAGCGGCGCGATGCCGTACTGCTCGCGGACCCGGCGGGTGCGGACGGGGTCGATGCTGACGCGCTTGAGCGTCCCGTCCGCGTAGCCGCCCCCCACGATCAGGGCGATGAGCAGCAGCGGGAGGAGCAGTGTGCGCACGAGCATCGCCCACGGGCCCTTCGCGCCGACGCGGCCGCCATCGCGCGTCCGCACGAGGCGGGTGCCGGTCACGACCGCGCCGAGGGACCTGGCGCGGACGAGGAGGAGTCCGTACAGCAGCGGCACCACGATGAACAGCGCGAGGGTGCCGATCACCACCACGCTCTCGCTGACGGCCACCGCCGTGCCGACGCCTGCGAACACGACAAAGCCGAAGGCGACGCCGAGCAGGTAGACGACGAAGTCGACGAGCCAGGAGAAGAACAGCCGCCAGCCTCCGGCCTCGATGTACGGGGTGCCGTCCGCGAAGGTCTTCTGGGAGGTCATGGCCCGAACCCTATCTCGGCGCCGCTCACCGCCCGACCGCCTGCGGCGGGCCGAAGCGGACCGCGACGCCCGGCGAATACAGGACGCTCATCGGGCCCCCGGAGGTCGGCAGGCCCGCGGCGGCGACCAGTTCGTCGTCGCATTCGAGGAGTTCGGCGCGGTGCAGGGGCCACTGCGGGTGCTCGTTGGGCAGGTACACGGTGCGGTCGCCGACGCCGTTGTGCAGACCCCAACGCGCGGTGAGGAAGTGTTCGAGGTCGGTGGGCTCGCGCAGCGGCTCGCCGATGCGCACGCCGATGCGCGAGCGGGTGCCGCGCGGCCCGGGCCACCGGCGCTCGCCGGTGTAGACGCGCGTGTCGCCGGTCGACTCGATCCCCATGCGCGCCCACAGGTACGGGAGCCGGAAACCGATGCGGGCGGCGAGGACCGGGACGAGCCGGGCGGCGTCGAGGGAGCGGAAGACGACGCCGCGGCGGCCCTCGCCGTCGACGGAGTACAGGCGGATGTTCGTCTCGGGGAACGGCCCGAAGTAGGGGATGCCGGGCAGGCGCAGCCAGCCGACGCGGTGCATCCGGAAGGCGACGAGGCCGACGTACGAGACGCCGTCGAACGTGTCGGGCCGCGTGCCCGCGGGCAGGTGCGGCGCGACGGCGTCGGTGGGCACGGCCCAGTGCAGGAAGGCCGCGTCGAGCCAGGTCTGGGTGAGCATCGGGCGGTCGATCCGATGCGGCGGACCGGGTGTGACCGGCTCGGTAGGGCGCATGGCCCCAGCATCGCAGACGGTCAGGGGTGCATCCGGGCGCCCTTGACGACCCGGTCGACGGCGTTGCGCGGGCCGTGGAGCCCGATGCCGACGAGGTCGAGCCCTGCGGTCGGCACGGCCCGGACGGCGGCGCGGTTCTCCTCGTCGTTGCCGGTGGCGAAGAGCTCGGCGGTGAAGACCGAGAGGTGGAGGCCGCGCGCGAGGGCCTTGGCGTGGGCGGCGGCCAGGAGGTCCTTCGCGCCTTCGAGGACGACCACGGGCTGGCGGAACATGGCGAGGTAGGCGGCCTCGTCGGCGTCCTCGTACGGTTCGCCGACGACCTCGGGCGCGGCGGTGCCGATGCCGGAGACGAGGAAGGCGGTCACGTTGAGGCGCTGCCAGGTGGCGAGGTCCTCGCGCAGGAGCACGGCGATCTTGGTGTCGAAGCGGACTGGTTCGGTTGCCATGCCCGCAACGCTACGGAGCGCCGGGCGCGGGGTCTTGTACGTTCTTAACGTGGTCGGTTCGGTGGTCAGGGCGTGGCGCCCCGCGGTGGGCGGCATCGCGGAGGCCTTCCACGCGCGGTTCACCGACCACGCCTATCCGATGCACGTCCACGACACGTGGACGCTGCTGCTCGTCGACGAGGGCGCGGTGCGCTACGGCCTCGACCGGCACGAGCACGGCGCGATCGTCCGCACGGTGACGCTGCTGCCGCCGCGGGTCGCGCACGACGGTCGGTCTGCCACGCCGCACGGCTTCCGCAAACGGGTGCTGTACCTCGACACGACGCTGCTGGACGAGTCGTTGACCGGCCGCGCGGTCGATGGTCCGGAGATCGCCGATCCCGTACTGCGCGAACGCATCCACCTCCTGCACGAGACGCTGCGGCTGCCGGGCGAGGAGCTGGAGGCCGAAAGCCGCGTCGAGTTCGTCGCCGAACGGCTCCGCGGTCACCTGCGGAGCGCACCGGTCGAGCCGCGACGCGACCGGCGCCTGGCGCTGCGCCTGCGAGAACTGCTGGACGAACGCGTCACCGCCGGGGTGAGCCTGCGCGAGGCGGCGGGGATGCTGCACGCGCACCCGGTGCACCTGGTGCGGGCCTTCGGCGTCGAGTTCGGGATCGCGCCGCACCAGTACCTCGTCACGCGCCGCGTGGACCGGGCGCGGCGGCTGCTGCTCGCCGGGGAGGCGCCGCACGCGGTCGCCGCCGCCACCGGCTTCTACGACCAGGCGCACCTGACGCGCCACTTCAAGCGCGTGGTCGGCACGACCCCCGCGAGATTCGCGGCCTGACCTGCGGCGGGTCCGATGCGCCGCCGACGCGCCTACCATTGGCGGCCTACGACCGCATCGCGAGAGGAGTCGCAGCATGGAGTACACGAGACTCGGGTCCTCAGGGCTCAAGGTCAGCCGGATCGCACTGGGGTGCATGAGCTTCGGCAGGATGCCCGACGAGCCGGGAGGATGGGGGCTCGACGCGGACGCCGCGGCGCCGCTGTTCCGCCAGGCCGTGGAGCTGGGGATCGACTTCTGGGACACCGCGAACATGTACTGGGCGGGCGACTCGGAGCGGATCGTCGGCGAGGCCGTCGAGCGGTACACGCGCCGCGAGGACGTCGTGCTCGCCACGAAGCTCTTCTTCAAGGTCCATGATGGACCTGGCGGTTCGGGCCTGTCCCGCCGGGCGGTGTTCGAGCAGATCGACGCCTCGCTGCAGCGGTTGAAGACCGACTACGTGGACCTGTACCAGATCCACCGGTTCGACCCCGACACGCCGGTCGAGGAGACCATGGAGGCGCTCCACGACCTCGTCAAGGCCGGCAAGGTCCGCTACATCGGCGCGTCCTCCATGTGGGCCTGGCAGTTCGCGAAGATGCAGCACGCCGCCGACCTCGGCGGCTGGACCAGGTTCGTGTCCATGCAGGACCAGTACAGCCTCCTCCAGCGCGAGGAGGAGCGCGAGATGTTCGGCCTGCTGGCCGATCAGGGCGTCGGGTCGCTGCCGTGGAGCCCGCTCGCAAAGGGGCGCCTGGCCCGCGAATGGGGCGCGAGCACGACCCGTTCGCAGGCCGACCCGATGGGCGGGCGCTACGACGGCGAGGAGAACCGGCCGATCGTCGACGCGGTCCGCAAGATCGCCGAGGCCCGGGGCGTGCCGATGGCGCAGGTCGCGCTGGCCTGGGTCCTGCACCAGCCCGTGGTGACCGCGCCGATCGTGGGGCCGACGAAGTCGCACCACCTCGCGGACGCGGTCGCGGCCTTGGACATCGACCTCTCCGACGACGAGGTCGAGGCCTTGGAGGCGCACTACACTCCTCGCCTGCCCAGCGCGTTCAGTTAGTCGGTACCCCGCCGGAGCTCCGGCTCCGGCGGGGCCAGTCACCTTCGAGACGGTCGATCCAGACGTGGCCGGGGTGGGTGAGCGCGAGGGACTCGCGGAGCCACCGGCGCTGCGGTGAGTCGAGGACGGGCAGGGCCGCCGCGAAGTCCGCTTCGTCCTTGGGACGCAGGCCCTTCGCCTTGTAGAAGAGCTGGATCTCGGGCGCGAGGTACGGCAGGCCGTCCGGGCCGGTGCGGCCGATGGCGGCCACCGGGCGCCGGATGCGCGGGTCGCGCCGCGAGACCCATTGGCCGCCTTCGGATTCGTCGAGCATGAACTGCAACGCCCAGGGCCGGTCCGGGCCCGGTCGGCACCAGACGTCGTGGACGTCCGCGGGCAGGGTCTCGCCGATCTCCCAGGGCCGCAGTGTTCCCGGCGGGTCGGCCGCCCACCACTCCCAGTCCGGCAGCGCCCGCTGCGCGGCGAGCTGGTCGGTCCGCAGCAGCAGGACGTCGACGTCGCCGTGCGCGCGGAACGGCGTCCCGACGGCGAGTTCGATCGCGTAGCCGCCCGCGATCCACCACGGCGCGCCGACCGGCGCCATCCAGTCGCGCACCGCCGCGAGCGACGCGGGCTCCCAAGCCCCGAGCACATCCCCCATGTCGCCCCCTTCTGCTGCGAGCCTATCGGGAGGCGCGGATCGCGCGCTGCACGAGTTGTCGGATGCCGGGCACCTGGATGGCGCGCATCGTGAGGTCGTTCATCCAGATGTGCGCCTTGGTGGGCGGCGCGAACTGAGCCATGCCGCGCCGCGCGAGCGCCTGGCGCTTGCGCACCTCGGGCCGCAGCAGCGGCTCCCATTCCGCAAGCGCCGCCGGGACGTCGTCGCCGTGGCGCTCCAGTGCGTCGCCGAGGAGGTCGGCGCCCGAGAGCGCCAGCGCCGCACCGTATCCGGCGAAGAGCGTCACGCACCAGGCGGCGTCGCCGAGCAGCACCACCCTGCTTCGACTCCATGCGTCGGTGACGATCTGGCTCACCGAGTCGAAGTAGACGGTCTCGGGACGCATCTGCCCCAAGGCTTCCGGTGCGCCGCCGCCGAGGTCGCCGAACGCGGCGCCGAGCGCCGCGGCGGGTCCGAGCGCGAGTGCCGCTTCGGCGTCGTCGGTGCGGTAGGTGAAGAACGCCGAGGAGCGGCCGGGCCCGAGGTTGACGACCGCGGCGGTGCGGCCGGGGCCGATGAAGGTGGTGCCGGAGCCTTCGGCGAGGCCACTGGGGACGGTGTCGAGCGGGAAGGCGCCGACCATGTGCCGCATGTCGACACGGTGGTCGGACTCGGGCCCGAAGACCAGGCCGCGGACGCTGGAGTGGAGGCCGTCGGCGCCGATCAGGAGCTCGGCCCGTTCGGTCAAGCCGTCGCTGAGGGTCGCGACCACGGCTTCCGATTCCTGTTGCACCGCTTCGACGGTGGTGGCGAAGCGGAACTCGGCGGTATCCTCGACCGCCTCGTACAGGACCGTCTCCAGGTCGCCGCGGAACACGCTGAGCGCGCGCGGGCCCACGGCGGCCTCGACCACGGCGGCGGGGACCGTGAACTTAGGGCTGCCGTCGGCGCGGACGAGGATAGAGGTGAAGACGCCCAGGTCGCGCAGTTTGAGCGCGGGGATCAGCCCGAGCCGCTCGGCCGCGTCGTAGCCGCCGCCGAGGAGGTTGACCATGTAGCCGCTGCTGCGCCGCGCGGGGGCTCGTTCGACCACGAGCGTCTTCCATCCGGCGCGGTGGAGCCGCATCGCCGCGGCGAGCCCTGCGATCCCGGCCCCGACCACGATCGCCCGTCTGCCGTCCGCCATCTCGTCCTCCTCAGAATGAACAAGTGTTCATCCGAGTATGAACCATCGCTCAAACCTGCTTCCGGAGGGGCCGATAGACTGGCCGCCATGCCCAGAGGAATCGCGATCCCCCAGCTCAGGCAGCAGTTGTTCGCCGCCGCCGAACAGGTGGTCCTCCGCGACGGCCCGGCCCGCCTCAGCGGACGCGCCGTCACCGTCGAAGCCGGGGTCGCGGCCGGGCTGCTCTACGCCCACTTCACCGACCTCGACGACTTCCTCACCGCCTACGCGGTCGACCGCGCCTTCACCGTCAGCGCCGCCGCGGCCGCCCTCCCCGAACGCGCCGGCCGGGCCACGGTCGCCGCGAACCTCGCCGACGCCCTCCTGACCATCCCCCGCCCGGCCCTCACCGCCCTGGCGAAACTCCTCATCCTGCGCCCCGACCTGGTCCCCCGCGTCCACGCCGTCCTCGGCGAGGAGACCGCGGGCCTCGACGCCGTCGAACGCTCGGTCGCCGCCTACCTCGCCGCCGAACAGCGCCTCGGCCGCGTCCCGCAAGCAGCCGACCTTGCCTCGCTGGCCCTGGCGGCCGTCGCGGTCCTGCACCACCTGGTGCTCACCGAAGCGGACGCCGACCGGCTCAACGCAGCGGTCGCGGCCCTGCTCCCGAGCGCCGCAGAGCGCCGATTACGGACGGTCCACTGAGGCCTTCCGATCGAGGACCGCGGCGACGACGAGCAGCACCACCGGCACCGACACGAGCATGAACCCGCTCGGGCCGATGAGCCACACGCAGAACGACACCCACGCGAGCAGCGCCACCGGGAACCACAACCCGATCGCCTGCCGCTGTCGCCCGAAGCGGATCATCAAGAGCCCCAACAGGATCACCGGCACCGCCAGCCCGCCCGGCAGCGCCCAGAACGTTGCGATGGATTCCCAGTCCTCTCCAAGGACGCGAAGCGACCCGTCGAACCAGTCGGCCCAGGCCGCGGACGGCGCGATAGCGGCGATGTGCAGCAGCCCGATCGCGACCACCGCCCACCCGGCAATGACGGTCAACCGCGCGGCACCCCTGGTGGTCCGGCGGATCGGCACGAGATCGATATCGTTCATGCCCCCGAAGCTATGCGCCCCAGGACCCCCGCAACTCCCCCTGAAGCGCCACCCCACTCCCCCACCCGGGGGACCGACCAACCAAACCCGTCGAGCGCCCCGACATCCTTCACGCCCTCGCCGATTTCGCTCGGGCGTTGACGCACCGAGGCGACCAAACCACCGGTCCCGACGCCTCCCCCGAACGGGATGTCGCCACCGAGCGCCTCAGAACCGATCGAACCGACCCTGATCAGAAACGCCCGGCGCAGATCGCGGACCGCTCATCCCTTTCCGACCGCAAGGAGACCGACCCCGGCCGTACACGAAGCGTCCTCCGCGCGTCGTGAAACGCCCTACGAGACCGGCGCCCCGCCCGATAAGGCGTTGCGGTGGCGCCTGGCCGGTGATTGACTGCGGCGCATGATCAGTGAGGATCGCTTGCGCACCTGTCTCGGGGACCATTGGGGGCTTCACGGAGTCCGGGTCGAGCCGCATCACGGCGGCATGAACTCGGGCACCTGGTTCGTCACCGCGGGCTCGCACCGGTGGGTCGCCAAGGCCGTCGAGTGCGACACGATCTTCGACTTCGCGAGCGGACTCGCCGCCGCGGCCGTGCTCGACCGGCCCGATCTGCCGACCGGCGCCCCTGAACGCAGCCGCGACGGCCGCTACACCGTCGCGGTCGACGGGCTCCTTCTCGCGCTCCTGGCCTGGGTGCCGGGCGAAGGCATCGCCACCGACGGCCCGGCCGAGCAGCGCGTCATCGGCGACACGCTCGCCCGCGCCCACCTGCTGCTGCGCGACGCCGACCTGCCTTCCGCCGACACCTTCCACTGGATCGACCCGGCGGCCGCGCACCTCGACGTGCGGCCCTGGGTCCGCCCCGCCGTCACGGCGGCGCTCGCCCAGTTGGACGACCTCGACCCGGCCACGTTGACCTGGGGTCCCCTCCACACCGACCCGGCCCCGGAGGCGTTCCGGCTCGAACGGGACACCGGCGTCTGCGGGCTCATCGACTGGTCCACCTCGATGCGCGGGCCGCTGCTCTACGACCTGGCCTCCGCAGCGATGTACGTCGGCGGGCCGGACAACGCGGGCCAGCTCATCGCGGCGTACCTCGACCGGGGCGTGCTCGCCCGCGAGGAGGTCGACCGCGGACTGCGCACCCTCCTGCGCTTCCGCTGGGCCGCCCAGGCCGACTACTTCGCCCGCCGCGTCACCGCCAACGACCTCACCGGCATCGCCGACGAGGCCGGGAACGAGAAGGGCCTGGAGGACGCGCGCACTCGGCTCTTGCCCGAATGAGTAAGCGGCGCATCAGACTCGCACTCACACCGTGGGTGTGAACCGGTGCGCGATCGCGACGGCCGACCGCGTCGCGTTCGCGAGTTCGGCGGTCTCGATGCGGTACCGGCCGGGAGGCAGGTCGATGGGAATCGGCCGCTCCTCGTCCCATAGCCCGTTCTCGTAGTCGGCCAGGACGAACGCCGAATCCATCATGACCAGGCCGCCGGGCGGCACCTCCCATTCGAGCGGCGAGGTCCAGTCGGCCTGCGGCAGCGCCGCCTCCACCGTCGCGAACAGGTGCTCATAGGAGTCCGCGCAGTACCAGCGCAGCGCGATCCGGTGCACCGGAACGAAGGTCGACATGAGCGGCTCGTCGCCGAGCACCAGGGCGCGGAACGGCGCGCCGTCAGGCCCGAACTCGGCCTTGTACTGCGGCGCGATGCCTTCCACGGGTTCGCCGTACCCGACGAGACCGATCCGGTCGTCCACCCGGCAGGCGGTGCCGTAGTCGCCCCAGCCGTCGAGCTCGTCTTCGCAGTCCGGATCGTCCTCGGCGCCTCCCCAAGCCGCCGCGTGCAACGCTTGCAGGACCACGATGGGGCCGCCGGTCGTGTTGATCCACGCCAGATCCGAGTACGTCACGCTCCCACGGTATCCGTACCCGCCGACATCACGGGTCCACGAGTGATCCGAAGGCATCCCGGTAGTCCGAGTCGGAGCTCTCGACCGCCCGCCGCTCGGGCGGGTCGCCGAAGTAGTACAGGATCTCCGGGCAGTCGCCGCCGACCTGGACGTTCCCCTCGAAGACCACGGTTCCAGTGTGGACCTCGATCGCGGCGACCGCGTACTGCTTCGTGTAGAACTCGACCTCGACGCCGCCTTCGTAGATGCACGACCCGACATCCGCGCCCTCCTCCACTTCTCCGACGCACACCACCAGCACGGCATCGGTGATGTCGGAGGCGAACCAGCTCGGCGGGAACGCGTCGGCCCGGTCGAACCCGAAGAGCGCCATCGGATGCGGCCCCGAACCCGAATAGGCGGGCGCGGCCGACAGCGGCGCGGGCGAGTCGCAGTACTGCGGATCGGCGTCCTCGGCCTCGGGCCAGCCGTCGAGGAGCGGGCGCACGTTCGCCATCTCCTCTCCGGCCTTCGCGTCGGCGGCGCGCTCGTCGTCGGGGTACTCGGTTGCGAAGCGGCCGAACGCCTCGGCGGCGGGGTCCCAGTTCGACGCGGCCAGCAGCGTCTCCGCGCAGGTGAAGGTGGCGTCGGGGGCGAGGTTCGCGACGGTCTCGGTGAACACCGGGTACGCCTCGGCCCGCTTCTCGTTCGTGTCGATCCAGTCGGCGAAGCTCATGAGGGAGCACGGGTCGGCCGAGGCGGCGAGCCCGGTGCTGAACTCCGCCATGAGGTCCTCGGCGTCGTCGGCGCGGTCCGCGGCGCCCTCGATCGCGTCCTCGATGTGGTCGAAGGCGATTCGCAGCGGCGTCGAGCCCTGGGTGTTCGCGGTTTCGAGGCTCGCGGCGGCCTGCTCCAGCAGCAGGTCCGCGCGCAGCCCGGCCGCGCCGTCCCAGCGCGCCTCGGGGTGCTCCAGGTATTCGTCCAGCTCCGCGACCGCGGCCTCAGGGTCGCTCTCGTTCGCAAGCGCCGCAAGCACATACGTGCAGGCGTCGACCTGCTTCTCCCCGGCCACGACGGTCAGGCCGTCGACCACCGCGTGCTGCGGGCCGAGCGAGTCGGCGATCGCTCCGACCCGTTCGCAGTCGCCGTCCTCGTGGGCGCGGGTCAGGGTGTAACCGGTCCAGCGAGCGCTCAGGGCGACGAGGACCAGGACGAGGAGCACGGCCGCGCCGGAGGCGAGGCCGACGGCGCGCGGGCGCCTGCCGAGCGGCGGCGCGGGGTCCAGGCGCCAGTCGGTGCGGTGTCCGCCCAGGTACCAGCCGTGGAGCACGGTCGCTAGCCACCACACCAGGAGCGCGATCCGCCAGCCCCAGGCGGGCTGCTCGGCGTTGGCGAGGATGAGCGTCAGGACGACGCTGCCGCCCGCGGCGATCGCCGCGAGGCCGGGCCGGCCGACGACCAGGTAGCCGATGCCGAGGAACGAGGCGTTCCCCGCGGCCGTCGCGGCGGGCTCCCGTTTGAGCGGCGCGGGGACTCGGCGGGCGAGGCGCCGCAGGAGCGGCAGGGGTGCCAGAGCCAAGGGAGGAGGTCCTTTCGGAGGCACGGCGTCCGGAAGGGACGTCGCACCTCAGTATGACCGAGATGTGGGACGCCGTGAAGGGCTGCGCACCAGGGACTCTCGCCCGGTCAGCCTTCGGCGAAGCCCTGGAGCATCGCGTCGACGGCGCGGTCGAACCGCTCCCCTTCGCCGCGAGGGGAGCCGAGCGCCTCGGCGATGAGCGGGAACGCGTCCGGGTCGATCGCGGCGAAGTGGTCCTCCTGCGCGGGCGCCGTACCCTCCCTTGGCGCCGTGGCCATGTGGCCGATGACGTACTCGTTCAGCGAGTAGACGAGGTCGAGCGCGGTCCGCGCGGGGAAGCCGGCCTCGCGCAGCACCGCGAGGCCGTCTTCCATGACGCGCAGGCTCTCGGGGGTGACGGCGGGCCGCGAGACCACGAGCGGCACGAGGTTCGGGTGCTCCACAAGGGTCTTTCGGAGCGCGTGCGCGTAGTCGCGCATCCGCTCGCGCCAGGTGCCGGTGTCGGCGAGGGCGAGCGTGGCGCGGGAGAAGAGGTGCTCGACCAGGCCGTCGAGGAGGGCGTCCTTGTTCGCGAAGTAGTTGTAGAGGGTCATCGCCTCCACGTCGACTTCGGCGCCGAGCCGGCGCATGGAGAGTTTCCCCAGGCCTTCGCGGTCGACGAGGCGCACGGCCCCGTCGAGGACCGCGCCGCGGGTGAGGCCGGCCTTCTGGCCGCGGGTCCGGTTGGCGGTCATGACGCCCCCTCTTGATCATTCATACATCGTAAGTATAGACTGCACCCGGAAACATACAACGTATGATTGAGGGAGGATTCATGACCGCCACCGCACCGCACCCGGCGTGGGCGCCGTCCAAGTCGCGCCTGCTCGTCACCCTGTACGCGGGCCTACTGCTCACCGTCGCCGCCGGCGTCGCCCCGCTCATCGACATCGCGACCGCCGACAGCCTCTTCGACCATGTGCGCCAGGCCTACCCCGACTGGCCCGCCGACACCGTCCGCCAGGACAGGGACGCCATCGCGATCTACCTCGCGGCCGTCGGCGCCCTCGGCCTCCTCTGCTGGCTCGGCGCCATCTGGGCCGTCGCCGCCGAACGCCGCTGGGCGCGCGGCACCGTCACCGCGCTCTTCGCGCTCGGCACCCTGCTGGCGCTCACGAGCATGACCCTCGGCGGCGAGCAGTACGACACCATCGTGCCGCCCATTTACGGCGCGCTCGGCCTCCTGCCGTGCCTCGCCGGCCTGGCCGCCGTGGTCCTGGTCTGGCGCCGCGCACGCTGACGCCCCGGCCGCGCCGCACCCGGTGGCGCGGCCCGCGTTCAGCCCTCCCGGGCGGCCAAAGAGCCCTTGCCGGTCCACGTCAACACCCGCTGAAGCAGACCCAACGGGACGGCCCGCCCGCACGCGACGATGACCTTGTACTGCCAACCGGGCACGCTCAGGGCTTTGCCCTTCCGCAAGTCCCGCAACGCCTTCGCAACGAGGAAGTCAGCGTCCAGCCACAGCCGCTTCGGGATTCCCGACATGTCCATGCGGGCGCTGTCGTGAAAATCGGTGCGGGTGAACCCGGGGCACAGGGCCATCACGTCCACATTGCTCGGCCTGACGCTCCTCGCCGCCGCCAGACTGAAGTTGACCACCCACGACTTCGTCGCCGAGTACGTCGAACTCGGGAAGAACCCGAGCACCGAAGCCGTGTTCACCACCGAACCCCGCCCCCGGCCGGCCATCCCCGGCAACGCCGCCATCGTCAGCCGCAGCACCACCTCGGTCTGCAACCGGCACATCGCGACCTCTTCCGCCACCGGCGTCTCCAGGAACTCCCTGCGATGCCCGAACCCCGCGTTGTTCACCAGCAGATCGACACGCCCGCACCACTCCTCGACCCGCGCGACGTCGGCCTCCACCGTCAGGTCCGCAACGACCAGCTCGCACTCCACCCCGAGCGACCCCGCCGACGCCCGCAACAACTCCTCATTGCGATCCACCAGCACCAACCGGTACCCCTCCCGAGCCAACGCCCGAGCAAAAGCCGCCCCGATCCCAGCAGCAGCACCGGTAATCAGAGCGGTAAGAGGCGGCCCAGACCGCGCGTCAAGCATCCCCAGAGCATAACTTCGCCTTGTCCGACCCACTGGCGCCCAACGCGGGCGAGCATCGATGCCCCTCCGAGCGGTTATCGGCGACCCGATACCAACCTTTGAGCCGCGTCCCCGCAAGATGTGATTAGTACTACTTCCTCAAACATGGCGCCATTGACTCCAGTTGCAGACTAGAGCGCGCCATGCAATACCACCTCCCATTTCGACGGTCACATCAGTTGCAAATCCGTTGTGAGAACAGTCCGAAGGCACGTTCCGCCTCCCAGATGATGGAACGAAAGTTCTTCTTCGGCTAGTGAGCCAGTTCGACCACCCCATTGGATGCGAACATCCGGTACGTTCCAAGCAACGGTGAGTAGTCGGAGCGCATCTACCTGCGGTTCCGTCTCTTGCCGTGCCCCTCAGGGGCATCGGCTACCCCAACCGAAGGAAGAAGACCTCATGCTCAAGAAACCCTCTCGCCCGCAAGTGTTCGCAGCCGCCGCCGGAGCGATGCTCGTCCTCGGACTCAGTGCGCCCGCATTCGCCGCGACGTCAACCACCACCGGCTCCAAGGTCGAACACGGTCCCGCCTCTAGCCATATCATGGTGACCGACACCAAGTGCGACGCCGACTCCGCATACGGTCTGTACAAGTACAGCTCGGCCGGCGAAGTTTACCGGCGGGAGAACGACACTGGATGCAACTCAGTTGTCAGCAAGTACAGCGACAGCACCATCTGGTACATCAAGGCCTGCCGCAATACGACCTGGGCTAGCGACAATTGCGACTCGAACTGGCGCAAGTACTAGAACGCTGAAGCGCGGGGCGGGCGTCCAGGCGCCCGTCCCGATCCATCAGAATCCCCTACGATCAGGAATCTCATGACCTCCGAACCAGCGCTGCGGATCTCCAATCTCAGATACGCTCTCGCCGAACGGCAATTGTTCGACGGCCTCGACCTCTTGCTTCCCGCCGGAAGCTCCACGGCGATACTCGGACCCAGCGGTTCGGGCAAGAGTACGTTGCTGTCCTGTGTTCTCGGGCTTGTCTCACCGGACTCCGGCAGTATTCGTGTGGGAGTGCATGAGATCAGTGGTGCCAGTCGATCTCGGATCGCCAAACTCCGAGCCGACGCGATCGGTATGGTCTTCCAGTTCGGGGAACTGCTTCCGGAACTAAGCCCGGTCGAGAATGTGGCTCTTGCCGCGCTACTTGCAGGCAAGCGCGACAAGGGGGTATACGACCGCGCCGAGGCCCTTTTGGGTGAGCTCGGCGTACCTCGCGCCGACTCGGTCGCGACTCTGTCGGGAGGCGAACGACAGAGGACCGCTGTCGCAAGGGCGCTTATCAATCATCCTTCGCTACTCCTCGCGGATGAACCGACCGGCTCGCTCGACGCGGCGAATCGAGTCCGTGTGGCTCAGATGCTGTTCCAGCTCCCACGTAAGCATGGCTGCGGTCTCCTTGTCGCCACTCACGACTTCGAGATCGCCAAACTCGCCGACGCTGCATACACCATTCAGAGTGGTCGCCTCACGAAGATTGACGCCGCCACGGGGGGCCGATGATGCGCCGCGCTAATGCTTCAGTCCAACTTCTGCTCATAGGAAAAGCCGCCGGTACCCGGGCGGAGGCGGGCGGCATCCGGTTCTCAGCGCTGATGATCGCGGCCTTTCTGCTCCCACTGGGCCTCGCGCTTCCCATGCTCGCCGCCGCGACACTCCAAGGCCGCGATGAACGAGCAGCCGGGTTCACGTTCACCAGCGCAGAAGAAGTGGATCCTGGCGCCTCGACCGTCCTCGTGGTCGATGATCTCGACGCCCTGCCGAACTCGCGTCAGTTCCAGGTGCTCTACCTGACGCCGCTGGGCGAGGACGCTCCCCTGCCTCCCGGCATCGGCCGTTGGCCGCAGCCCGGTGAAGTGCTCCTCTCCCCGAAACTGGCGGAGCTCGGTGCGTCCTTTGATATTGATGAACGGTACGGAACCGTAGTCGGCACCATCAACACGGCCGAGCTTGTCGACCCCGACCAGCTCTTCGCCTATGTCGTTCCGGCGCAACCCATCGATCGAAGCGTCGCCGATCGCGCACCACTGGTGGAGGTCACGGCCTGGGGTACGGATTGCGACCCGGTTGCCTCCGCAAACTGGCTTCTGCTCAAGCAGGACTACTTCGACCTCGGCTTCTACGCCATCACGGTCTTCCTGGTGACGATCCCCGCTGGGGTGCTCGCCTTCGCGGCGACCCGAGTGGCCTCGCACGCCCGCGACCGAAGAGAGGTGCTGATCCGCCTCCTCGGCGGCCGCCCGCGCCATACCGTTCTAGTGGCGCTGGGAGAGTCGTGGGCCCCCGTCGCGATCGGCACCGGTGCGGCGCTCCTCGGACTGCTCGCTCTGGGGTGGACGAATCTCGACCTGCCCTACGTTGACTTCACGCTGAGCGCGCGTGACGTTCGAAACGCATGGCCTTGGACCTTCGGAGGCTTGGCCGTCTCCTTCACGGCGCTGATGTCGATGACCCTGCTGGTGAGCACCGGACGGCTCCAGGGCCGAGCGCCCGTGACCGCCGGCGGAGCCCGCCGACACCGCGCCGTCACTTCGTTGGCTTGGGGCTTCCCGATCTGCTTCGTCATCGCCGCATGGGGCCCCTCGCTCTTCCCGTTTCAGAGTCCATTCTTCTTCCTGCTCAATTACATCGGACAGTTGGGCCTCATCATCACGGTCGCCCCGGCCGTGGCCCTCGCCTGCGCATGGCTCGCAGGGGTCGCCGGGCGACTTCGCTGGGTGCGATGGCGCCCCTCGTTGCTCTCCTCGGCAGCTCGTGTGGCGGCCTATCCTCAAGCAACGGCCCGGCAGCTCACAGCGGTCATCGCGGCATTCTTCGTGGTGTTCTTCTCCCTCGCGTACCACTCGAACTGGACGAGCTGGGTGGAGGAGGACCGGGCCGCGGTCGCGCCGCTGGGCGGGAGTATGGCGGAGGTCCGGCCGTCCAATGCGGTGTTCACCGAGACCGAGACCGATCAGTTCCTCGATCGGCTCCCAACCGATCTCTCGGTGCTGGCCGTACACGTGGACCAGGGCTACGACGACGGGAGCGAAAGCATCGAGATGGTAGGCGATTGCGAGGCACTGGCGGCGTTCTCGCTCGAATGTCCCGAAGGCTCCGACACGATCACGGGAACCGTGCCCGACGATCGACTCGCGCACTGGGTGGGGCTGCATTTCCCCTTGGAAGCTCCCGAGATCAGCATCGTGTCCGGCTCGGCGACGCGGGTTCCCTCCATGGTCGACCCCGAGAACCGCACCACGACCGTGCTCCTCATCTCCACCTTCGATGGAAGCCCGATTCCAGAGTCCGACATGAGGATCGCGGGAACCGTGTTTCAGTTCGGCGTGATGATCGACGCACCCGGCCTCGCCGAGACGGGTACGACGCAGAGCGAGGAGCAGTCCCACTGGATCATCGCCTTCGGCACGATCGCGCTCGCGGTGCTCGCACTCGCTTCCGTCCTCGGAGCTTCGGGGGAATTCCTCCGGCACGGTCGGGCGCTCGCGCCGATCGGGGTGCTCACAGGCGGGCTGCGGACTTTCCGTGCTGCCTCGGCCGTCACGGTGTTCGGACCCCTCCTCGTGGGATCCGCCGTGGGCGTCGGCGTGGGCATCGCCGCCAGCGACAGCCTGATGCGGCCGGGCACGACGCTGGTCCGGGCGGGGATCATTGCTCCGACGCTGCTCGTGCTCTTCACCGTCACTGCTGTGATGTGGTGGTGGGCCTCGTCGGTTGCGATTCGGGAGGCAGGCAGATGGCGCCCCGGCAGAGGGGATTGACAACGCGACTGATCAGCCGGCTGCTGACGTGAGTGCGTTCCCGGCACTTGCACTCGACCGCCGACGGTCACGCTCGGCAGCGGGAGCTCCCGGTCGGGACGGGCCCGCAGAAACGGGGGTTGCGCAACCGGGGCCTTGCACCGATACTGCTCGGATGCCTGACGATAAGCAACGAAAGCGTCACCGTCCGCCAGCGGTGGTGCCGCGGCCCCGGCCCAGGGGGAGCGCGGGGCGTGCCGTCAGTGAGCGGGAGTGGCTTGAGGCCGACGCCGAGATGGACCGGATGGCGGCGGCGCTCGCCGACATCGGGAACGCGATCGTCGACGTCGAGGACGCGTTCGAGCGCGAGCTGCAAGCCTGTCAGGCGCTCGCCGAGCTCACGCTGCCGATCTGGCAGAGCCATCCGAGGGCGCTCGACGGGTTCGTCACCAAGCTCGTTCTGCACGAGAAGCCCGGAGGCCGGGCGCTCGCGCTCATCGGCGCTTCCTTCATGCCCGGCAAGGTGGGTGAAGTCCTCGCAGATGCCCGCCTCGCCCTGCTTAAGGTCGGCAGGCGCGCAGGACTTCCAGTGTGGACGCACCTCCCGACCACACGCCCCGACCGCGCGCGCTTCCTCCTCACCGAGGAGGCCGACGAGTCCCGGTCGCCCGGCCTGTACTGCCTCTTCGAGCGCGGCGGCGCCGAGTTCGGCTGGTTCCTCGGCTTCGACCAGGACGACTGCGGCATCCCGGTCGCCTTCCAGCCCATACCGACACGCTTCTGCGCGGACCTCACCCGCAAGGTCCTCAACCGCGAGACCGCCGGCGGCCTCCACGACGTCCGGGAGCTCTCCGAGCCCGAGGGCCGCTGGCTCCTCGAATCGTCCCTCACCGCCCTTGAGACCCATGCCTTCAAGTTCTCCGACGCCAACGAGGAACTCGTGAAGGACAGCCAGGGACCGATCCTGCGCGAGCGCATCGCCTACACCGCACTCCTCCGCTGGTACCTCCACGAAGGACCCCCGACCCTCGCCCGCCCGCTCCCCAAACACGGCGGGCACCTGCCGTTCCAACCCTGGTGAAGCCCACTCCGCACCCTCCCGAACCCGAGAACGCGAAAGCGTGCGCTCAGCGGCCGAACCCTGCGTTTTCCGGATAGCGGCGCACGCGAGAACCGCCTTACCTTGAGGTTCCACCGTCAAGGCTTGGAGGACTCGTGCGCCCACCGACTCCACAACAGACGCCGCCCCCGTGGCAGCCGGTCAAGCTCGCCGACAAGGCGGCGGTCATCCTCATCGACCTCGCCGTCGTGTTGGGCCTCATGTGGTGCTGCATGTCCGGCCTCATCGTCGCCATGATGGGCGCGGGCGGGGACGGCGGCGGCCTCGTGGTCCCCTTGATGATCGGACTCCCGGTCCTGGCAATAGTGGACGCGGCCGTCCTCGGGAGCACCGGCTGCTACGTCGGCGGCGCGATCCGACGCGTCCACCTCGTCGACGTCCGCACCGGCGGTCCGATCGGCTTCTTCAAGGCGCTCCTGTTCAACCTGATCCTGGGCACGATCGTCGTCGTCGACCTCGGATTGAGCGCGGTCAGCGTCAACCGCGAGCTGCTCACCTGCCAGATCACCGGCACCAGGTACATCAAACTCCGCGAGGACGTCTCCCTCCCGGTCGGCCCGGTCGATCGCCTCAAGGGCATGCCGGTCAACGTGCATTGGGGCGAGGTGATCCCCACCCAGGAGATCGGCGACGCGATCCTGGGCCGCCACGACCCGCAGCCCGGCCAGCCTGGCGCCGCACCGCCGGAAACGCCTCCGCAGCCGCCCACCGCCAGGTAGCCGAAGCCAAAACCCATGCGGCACTTCGCGGGCGCGCCTAGACTCCTCCGGTGACCCCGTACCGATACCTCTCCGAGATGGAAGACAGCCACCGGTGGCTCGACTTCCCGATGCGCGACGACGACATCGTCATCAGCACCCGCTCCAAGCACGGCACCACCTGGACGCAGATGATCTGCGCCCTCCTGATCTTCCAGACCCCCGACCTCCCCGCGCCGCTCCCCGAGCTCTCCCCTTGGCTGGACTGGACGATCGCGCCTCGGGAGGCGGTGTTCGCGAGCCTCGAAGCGCAACGCCACCGCCGGTTCGTCAAGACCCACACCCCGCTCGACGGCATCCCCATCCATCCGACCGCCCGCTACATCGTCGTCGCCCGCCACCCCCTCGACGCCGCCGTCTCGCTGTACCACCAGGGCGCCAACCTGATCCGCGAGCGCATCGCCGAGCTCACCGGCACTCCGATCCCGGAGTCCAAAAGGGGCCAACGCCCGCCCGTGCACGACTGGGTCGCCGCCTGGACCCGCAGCACCAACGACCCGCGCGAGTTCCCCGACATGCTCCCCGGCGTCATGGCCCACCTGAGCGACGCCTGGACGAGGCGGGACGAGCCGAACCTCCTCCTCGTCCACTACGCCGACCTCGCCGCCGACCTCGAACGCGAGATGCGACGCATCGCCGCCTGGCTCACCATCGACGTGCCCGAATCCCGCTGGCCCGCCCTGGTCGAGGCCGCGGGCTTCGCGGCCATGAAGGCGAACGCCGACACCACCGTCCCAGATCCGGTGGGCCTCTTCCGAAACCGCGACGCCTTCTTCCGCCGTGGCGAATCCGGCGCAGCCGCCGAGCTGCTCACCCCCGAGGAACTCACCGCTTACCGGGCCCGAGTCCGCACCCTCATTCCCGACAACCTGTCCGACTGGCTCCACCGCCCATAGCCCCCGCCGATCGATAGGCACCAGCCCGGCGCGTCAAGATAACGGTGGCGCGGCGTGTGGGACAGGTTTTCGGGCGAGACTCATCGGGGGGCGGCTTGCATTAGGGTCGGCGCATGGAGACGCTGATCGTGGAAGACCTGCTGTTGCTGCTGCTCGATGACGAGAAGGGGCACATCGCCGGGGAGGGCACGCTGTATTACGCGCTCGGCGGGGCGGTGCTGCTCGAACTGGCGCTCACCGAGCGGGTGCGCGTCGAGGCCAAGAAGTCGGCCTTCGGGTCCTCGCTCATCCACGCCGTCGGCAGCGCGCCGCCCGCCGATCCGGTGCTCGCCGAGGCGTTCGGGAAGATCAGGGAGAAGCCGCGGACCGCGCAGTACCTCGTCACGACCCTCGGATCGCACCTGCGCACGCGGATCGCCGACAGGCTCGTGGAGCGGGGGCTGGTGCGCCGCGACACGAAGAAGGTGCTCGGCCTGTTCCGCTCCACCACGTGGCCCGCCGAGGACACCCGGCACGAGGACGAGCTGCGAGAGCGCATCCGGGCCGTGCTCGTCGACGGCGAGGACCCCGATCCGCGCACGGGCGCCGTCATCGCGCTGCTGTCGGCGAGCGGGCAGATGCCCGTGGTGCTCAGGTATCCCGGCGTTTCCGCAAGCGCCGTCGCGAAGCGGGTCAAGGCCGTGTCCGAAGGCCTGTGGGCCGCCGAGGCGGTCAAGGACGCGATCGTCGCGACGAACGCCGCCATCGCCGCGGCGGGGACGGCCGCGGTCATGACGGTGATCTCGCAGTAGGTCAGTCCTGGGGGAGGGTGGGGCCGACGTCGGCCGCGTCCTGGATGATCTCGACGATGGCGACCGCGGAGTCGCTGCTCGCGCAGCCGCCGTTGCCGTTGGAGGCCTTGTCGTCTCCGGCGGTCAAGGACCACGCGTAGTCGGGCATGACCGCGGGGCAGACCGTGTCGTCCTCGGGATCGACGGGGAAGTCTTCGGCCTCGACCAGTTCGGCGATCTCGGCGACCTGGTCCTCTGTCAGTGCGCCCGAGGCGGTCTCGGTGCCGGTGCGGTGCCAGGTGCCGTCCGGGGCGAACGCCACGGTCGCCTCCATCACGACGTTCAGGTTCTCGTCGGTCTCGGTGACCGAGAAGGTCACCAGCGGCATGGACGGCGGCGCGGCCTCGTCGGCGCTCTCGCCGGGCTGCGCGCAGGCGGTCAGGGCGAGGACGCCCGCTGCGATGATGCTCGTTCTCCACATGTGTCTGAGACGCACCGGAAGCGCCCCCGGTTCCCGACTTGCACCGGTCGGTCCGTCGCGAACATGGGCTCACGATCGACATCGGAGGCGGATTTCCGGGCGGTTCCAGGCGTGACGTGAGCGCACTGGAGCCCTGATATGTGGGTTTTTCGGATTTTTCGGCCGAGTCGGACTTACGATGCGGCCATGGACCTCGCAACGCCCATCGCGGCGGGCCTGAAGATCGACTGGGCCCAGATGCCTACGTACAACACGATCATGTCGGTCGCCGCCGGTGCCGGTCTGCTGCTCCTCGTCGCTCTCGCACGGCGGCTCGCCGACCGGGGTCGCGCGCTCGGCGCCGAGGGCTGGGCGATGGCGTTCGGCGTGCTCGGCACGATCCTCACGCTCACGGGCCTGCACATGACGCTGACGTGGCCGCTGGCCGCGGGCGGGTTCCCGTTCGACAACGTCATCTTCGGCGAACCGGCCCTCGCCTTCGGCGTGCTGCTCCTGTTCGCCGCGTTCTACCTGTGGCGCAGGGCGGACCGGCTCGAAGAGGCGCCCGACCGGCTCGCGACGGCCGGTGAGGCCGCCGGGCCGGTGTCGGTGTTCGTCTTCGGCATGGGCTTGGCGGCCATAGCGATCGCCTTCGCGGGCGTGGGCTACGAGCTGTTCGCCGCGCCGCCCGAAGAGCCGATCTCCGGAGAGTTCGCCGACTACCCGATGGTCGAGGCGGTGTTCATCTCGGGCCTGTACGCGCTCGTCGGCGTCGGCGGCGTCCTCTTCCCGTTCGCGCTCAAGGCGAAGCGGTGGGCGTTCACCCTCACCCAGATCTGCTGGTTCCTCGCGGGCCTGGCGTTCCTGCTCTTCGGCGCGCTGAACTACTTCACCCACATCGGACTCATCGTCAACACCATGTAGGCAAAAGGCACAGGGGCCGCGGCGGGCCGAACCCGCCGCGGTCACCTCATGCCGTGGACCATGCGGGCGTAGTCGCCGAAGGCCCGGTCGATCATGTCGGGGTCGAGGCCGTAGTGCCCGAGGCTGTACTCGTGGCCGCGCTTCATCCACGGGCGCTCCATGGCGGCGCGGAGGTTGTCCTCGTCGGCGCCCTTCCACTCCATGTCGAGCTTCTTGAAGATGGCGGGCATCTCCTCGAACGGGTTGGCCGTCAGCTGGTGGTAGGAGACGTCGACGACGCGCTCGCGGGGCAGGTGGGTGCGCACGTCGCGCCCGACGCGCACCATCTGGGAGAGCATCTCCAGCCAGTCGCGGCCGATGTCGTGCGGGTCGTAGGTGCGGTTGCACAGGGCCACACCGGTCTCCATGAGGGAGCACCAGGAGCCCATGACCGTGTTCGGGTCGCGGTGCGTCCACATGATCTTGGCGTCCGGGAACACCTTGAGGAGGGTCTCCAGGTGTTCGAGGTGGTAGGGGGACTTCAGGACCCAGCGGCGGCGCGGCCCGCCCGCCTGGAGGGTCTGGAGGACGGCCTTGTAGTACTGGAAGTCGGGCAGGAAGTCGCGCGTCTCCAGGAACTCGCGGTAGCCGGGCATCCGCGAGCACACGAGCCAGTTGCGGCCGTGGGGAAGCGCGAAGACGCACTCTTCAGGGGACTCGGGCTCCATCGCGTGGATCTGCGGGAGCGCCGGGGAGAACTTGTGGCCGAAGCTCGCGGCCTGGCGGGCGACCTTGATGCGGCGCTTGCGGTCCGCGGGGTCCATGTCGGCGCGGTCGGTCGCCTGGAGCTCCCACATGAGCGGCGCCCGGTTGCCCTCGTGCTTGGCGAGGATCTTGTGCGCGAGCGTCGTCGCGGTGCGCGGCAGGCCGGTGACGATGATCGGCGCCTCGATGCGCTCCTGAGCGATCTCGGGGTGCTCGGCGAGCAGGCGGCGGACGCGGAAGCGGTTCGTCATGCGCCCGCGGATATCGCCGGTGATGCCCATCCAGCCCACGCCCGACATGCTGCGTACGGCGGCGGCCTCGCGAATGAGGAACCGGTACTCCTCAAGGAAGGCCTCGTCGCCGGCGGCGCTGCCGACCGAGGCGGCCTCGGCCTGGGCGACGAGCTTGTCGAACACCTCGTCCACCTTGCCTCGCTGGCGATTCGCCGATGACTGCATCATCGCGTTGACGGGGCCGACCATTCGGGATACGCGTCGCACGGAACCGAGTCCTTTCGAGGGGCTGTCGTTCGAGGGCCGTCTGACGGGGGCGCAGCGGGGCTCTGCTGCGCATCCTGGCATGGTCCGTCACGGGCGGTGCGACCGGGCCCAGTGGGTCTCATGGTTTCAACGGGTCCCCGGTGGCGGCACGCGTATGCCTGCGATGGTTTGCCCTGCAATGCAACGACTCTCGAAAGACGCGGGCGGAGACGGCGTCGCCGTCTCCGCCCGGGTCCGGCGGTCTGCCGTTGGGCCGCAACCTCACCGCGAAGGCAGGCCGAGCCTGAACAGGGTCTCGCGCAGGGCGTGGCGCCCGCCCATCGACTCGGGTCCCTTGAGCCGGGCCAGGATGCGGTCGGTCCAGGTGCCGGGCAGGCCGAACCGCGTGTTGTAGGCGCGCAGCCGCTCGTCGTACACCGGCAGGTGCGCGTCGGCCGCCGCCGCGTCGTAGCGTTCGCGGTGGAGGACGGCCTCGCGCGGCAGGCGCGGCTTGACGTCGGCCCGCTCGCTCGGATCGGGCTCCCCCACGGCCAGGCCGAAGGCGGCCACCGCGTGCGCAGGCAGGCCCAGCTCCTCGGCGACCTCCAAGGGGCGGTTGCGGATCGCCCCCACGAACACGGTGCCGAGGCCGAGCGACTCGGCCGCGACCACGGCGTTCTGCGCCGCCAGTGCGGTGTCGATGAACCCGATCACGGTGGTCTCCAGGTAGTCCGGCGCGCAGATCACCGCCCCCGCGCGCTCGGCGAGGCGCCGCGCCCTGCCCAGGTCGGCGATCCACACCAGGAACAGCGGCGCCCGCTCGATGAAGCCCTGGCCCGCCGAGAGCTCGGCCAGGCGGGCCTTGCGGGCCGGGTCCCGCACGGCCACAACGCTCCAGGGCTGGAGGTTCGAGGAGGTCGGCGCGGACTGCGCGGCAGTCACGAGCGCTTCGAGCTCGGCCTCGGTGACGTCCCTCGGCCCGAACTCGCGTACCGAGCGGTGTTCGAGTTGCACCCGCAGGACCGCGGTGTCGGCGCCGATCGCGGCGCCGGGCTCGCCGTAGCGGGCCGCGGCCGACAGGGTCGGGGAGTCGGCCATCGTCAGCGCCCCAGCCCGGTGCCGTCGACGCCGTGCTCGTCGATGACGGCCAGCTCGTCGTCGGTGAGCGCGGGGAAGCCGAGCGCTGCGACGTTGTGGTCGAGCTGCCAGGTGGAGGAGGCGCCGATGAGCGCCGAGGTGACCTCCGGGCGGCGCAGGACCCATTGCAGCGCAAGCTGGGCGAGGGACTGGCCGCGCTCGGCCGCAAGGTCGTTCAGGGCCGAGGCGCGCTTGCGGTACTCGTCGTCGATCTGCTCGGGCTTGAGGAAGGCCGAGTTCGCGGCGCGGGCCCCGGCAGGGATCTCGTTGAGGTACTTGTCGGTCAGAAGCCCTTGGGCGAGCGGGGAGTAGACGACGAGGCCGAACCCATCCGAGGCGGCGAGGTCGATGAGGCCGTTCAGCTCCGGGGTCCGGTCGAAGATCGAGTAGCGCGGCTGGTGCACCAGGAGCGGGACGCCCGCCCCGCGCAGCAGCACGGCGGCCTCGTGCGCCTGCTCGGGGCCGTAGTTGGAGACGCCGACGTAGAGCGCCTTGCCCTGCTGGACGGCGCTGAGGAGCGCGCCCGCGGTCTCCTCGATCGGCACCGTGGGGTCGGGGCGGTGGTGGTAGAAGACGTCGACGTAGTCGGTGCCGAGGTCGCGCAGGCTGTGGTCGAGGGAGTTGAGGAGGGTCTTGCGCGAGCCGCCCTTGAGGTAGGGGCTGGGGCCGATGGGGTTGCCGGCCTTGGTGGAGAGGACGATCTCGTCGCGGTAGGGGGCGAGGTCCCTGGCGAGGACGTCGCCGAAGCCCTGCTGGGCGGCGCGGTGGGGCGGGCCGTACCGGTCGGCGTTGTCGAAGTGGGTGATGCCCAGGTCGAAGGCGTGCAGGACGATGTCGCGCTGGATCTGGGCGGGGTAGTCGGTGCCGAACTTCTGCCAGAGCCCGAGGGAGAGCGCGGGCAGGTCGAGGCCGGAGGCCCCGGCCCGGCGGTACGGGAGGCGCTCGTAGCGGAAGTCGGCGGCCGCGTAGGTCTTCTCGAATGCGCCGTGTGCCATGGGGTTCGCCTTTCATCGGAGTGGTCGCGGCCGGCGGGCCGACCGGGTCAACGTGCCACGGCCGCCCGCGGCCGCGTGAGGCGGGGAAGCACTCCTCGCATAATCTCTATCATAGCGATAGGATAACTAGACAATCAACGCCTCGTCGATGGGAAGACCCGCTCATGAGCTCCGAACACCTCTGGTACATCCCGAACCAGGTCGACCCCGGCCACCGCGGCGACGACGCCGTCGAAGGCCACAACAGCCTCGCCACCCTCACCTCCCACGCCGAGGCCCTCGAAGCCCACGGCTGGGGCGGCGCCCTCATCGGCACCGGCTGGAGCCGCCCCGACACCTTCACCGTCGCCACCGCCCTCGCCGCCCGCACCACCCACTTCAAACCGCTCATCGCCATCCGCCCCGGCTACTGGCGCCCCGCCAACTTCGCCTCCGCCGCCGCCACCCTCGACCACCTCACCGGCGGCCGCGTCCTCGTCAACATCGTCTCCGGACGCGACGACCTCGCCGCCTACGGCGACACCGAAGGCGACCAGGCCCACCGCTACGCCCGCACCAAGGAGTTCATCCAGCTCATCCGCCGACTGTGGACGGAGGAACGCGTCACCTACGACGGCGAGCACTTCCAGGTCGCCGACTCCACCGTCACCCCGCGCCCCGTCGTCCACGGCGACCGCCGCCACCCCCGCCTCTACTTCGGCGGCGCCTCCGAAGCCGCCGAACAGGTCGCCGCCGCCGAGGCCGACGTCCAGCTCTTCTGGGGCGAACCGCTCGACGGCGTCCGCGAGCGCATCGAGCGCCTCCGCAACCTCGCCGACAAGCTCGGCCGCGAACACGCCCCGCTGGAGTTCGGCCTGCGCATCACCACCCTCGTGCGCGACACCACCGAACAGGCCTGGGCCGACGCCGAAGCCAAGGTCGCCAAGATGGCCGAGGCCCGCGGCGAGTCCTGGCGCGACTTCGACCGCCGCACCGCCGTCGGCCAGCAGCGACTCTTCGACCTCGCCGAACGCGGCGTCGTCCTCGACGACAACCTCTACACCGCCCCCGGCCGCTTCGGCGGCGGCGGCGCCGGCACCACCTGGCTCGTCGGCTCCCCCACCGACGTCGCAAACTCCCTCAACAAATACCGCGACCTCGGCGTCACCCACTTCGTCCTCTCCGACACCCCCTACCTCCCGGAGATCCGACGCCAGGGAGACCAGCTCCTCCCCCTCCTCCGCGACTGAATCAGCGGGGGCGCACGGCTTCGAGGAAGCGGACGGCGAAGGTGCGGGTGCGGACGAGGTCGTTGAGGCGTTGGCCGGACTCGTCGGCGTCGAGGAGGCGTTCGAGGTGGGGAACTGCTTCTCCCACGGCGCGTTCGAACTCGTCGCGCTCCCAGACGCGGTCGAGGAGGGCTTCGCAGTGCTTGCGGGCCTGGCGGGGGCCGGTCGGGAGATCGCCGGCGGCGAGGCGGCGGACGACGGCGGCCATGAGGAGGAAGCGGGCGGGCTTCCAGCGGCTGTCGACGCGGTTGTTGCGCAGGAGCCAGCCCATCTGGTACCAGACGGAGGCGGCCGCGTAGTAGACGATCGGCTCGTCGTTCGGCTGGAAGATGGTGAGCCGCTGGTCCTTCAGGAGCGCGGCGGGGCGGGTGGCCTCGTGCGCGCGGCCGCGGAAGACCGCCGCGTACGACTGGGCGAGGTGGCTCTGCTTGAGCACGCGCGTCTTGGTGACCGAGGGGTCGGCGTCGAACTGGCCGGTGCGCCGCTCGTAACGGAGCCGCCTGTCGCCCTTGGTGGTCAGGAAGTACGCCTCGATGTCGCGGTGGATCGTCCGGTCCGCGCTCAGGTTCTCCTTCGCGATGAGCGTCTGGCGGTTCGTCGCGAGCGTGATCTCCCCCGAGACGCCCACGTCGTCGGGGCGCGGCTCGATCACGGTGACCTTGACGTGCACGTCGTCGGTGAGCCGCTCGCGGTTCTCGAAGAGCACGTTGCCGGTCTGGCAGCCGTTGACGATCTGGAAGTCGCTCATCGAGCACTGCTGGCCCGAGACGTTGAAGCTGCGCGCGATCACGGTGATGCCGTTGTTGAGCACCGCGAACCGGCCCTTCCTGACCGGCTCGCCGAGCGTGGTGCGGATGCCGTCGTTGACCTCGTTGCTCTCGCCGAGGAACGGCCGCAGGTTGTCCTCGAACAGGAAGGTCCGCAGGCTCCCGCCCTCGTCCACGAGGAGGTCGCGGACGAACGCCTTGGCGGGCAGCGTCCCCATCCAGGCCTGCTGGACGCCGTTCATCGGCGGCATGGAGAGCTTGTTGGGCCAGTCGAACTCGACGCGGACCTTCCGGTTCGCGAGCTGGTGGAGCCGCTGGAGCTGCCGGAAGCCGACCACCTCCACGGTCGCCGAGTCGAAGCGCCCCAGGCCTTCCAGGGTCAGCCTGGCGGATTCGCACTTGGCGAGCAGATCGGCGTTGGGCTCCTGTCCGGTGTGGACGTACCGGACGGCGAGGCGCGGGCTCCCCGCCGCGTTCCGGTGGTGCCGCTCGAAGACCACCTTGAGGGCCTCGTGCAGCTCGACCACCCGCGGCGACGCGCTGTACGACATCGGCTCCTTGGAGCAGATCTGCTCAAGGTTGTCCTTCAGGTCCGCGACCACCTTCTCTTCGGCCGAGCCGCTCCGCTTGGCCTGCAACACGATCACGACCACATTCATCTCGCGGGCGGCCTCGACGGCGCCGCGCACCGAGTCGAGGTCGTGGTACAGCTCGCCGTTGACGACGATCCCCCACGCGTCCACCCCGCGGTCCTGGCTCCCGCCGGTGCGGTGCGCCTCGGGGTCGAAGTCCTCCTCGTGGAAATGGTGCAGCACGCAGTGCGCGGCGAACGCCTCGAACAGCTCCGCGTCGTCCAGATCCGTCAGGTCCCGCGCTTCCTTGAACTCCGCGAGCAACTCCTGGATCACCTCGTTCACGCCGCGCCTCCTGACTGGATCGCGGCCAGGATCTCGTCGGCCGTCGGGGCCGTCGGCGGATGGTGGCTCAGGCACATCGGTGCGTCGACGCGCTCGGTCGGCTTCCCGTCGGCCACGAGGTAGAACTGCCCCTGCCGCAGATGCGCGAGGTCCACAGGGGAGCCGCCGGTCTGCAAGGCGACGTCCGAGGCCGCCGCGATCTGCGTCGGCGAGTTCATCCGCCCGTACCAGTGCGTCGCGCAGTTCCCGACGATCCGGTTGTGGATCCCCTTCGGCGACTGCGTCGCGAACAGCATCCCCAGCCCGTACTTCCGCGCCTGCGAGGCCAGCGCGATCGTGGAGGCCAGGCAGATCGACGAGCCCGTCGACGGCGCGAGGTTCTGCGCCTCGTCGAGCACGAACAGGCCCGACAGCGGCCGGTCCACGGCCGGATGCTGTTTGGCCCAGGCGAACAGCGCGAGTTCGAGCTGGTTGACGAACCCTTGCCGCTGCTCCTCGGCGGGCAGCCCCATGAAGTTCACGACCGAGACCCGGGCCCGCTTGCCCTCGCTCGGCGTCAACAGCAGGCCCGGGTCCACAGGGGAGCCGTCACCGGCGAACACCCGGTCGTTGACCACGGCCGCACGGAGTGTCGCCGCGATCTGCGCGGCGGTCTCGGGAGCCTTCGCGAAGGAGCTGGCGTCCTCGGGCAGCTCGTCGAGGTAGTCGAGGAACGCGCCGAAGTCGGAGCGGCCGCGCTCGGCGAACCCCTCCAGCGCCTCCTTGAGGATCGCCCGCGAGCGGTCGTCCTTCGCGGTCGAACGCCCGATCCGCGCGCGCGGCACCAGCGACGACACGGCAGTCTCGATGGCCTGCTCGAAGTCGTCCTGGTCGTCGCGCACCGACGCGAAGTCGGGCAGCGGCTGGAAGCTCAACGGCCGCCCGCTCTTGCGCCCCGGCGTCCACACCACCACCTCGACCTCGTCGTGGTAGCGCCGAGCCGCCTCCTCGTCCCCGTCGAACCACGACTCCGGCCGGGCCGGCCAGGCCGTCCCCAGCCGTGCGAGGTCGTTGTTCGAGTCGAGCACGATCGAGGAGACCCCTTGCAGCGCGGCCGATTCGATGATCCGCCGCAGCAGCACGGTCTTGCCCGAGCCCGAGCCGGCGAAGACCCCGGTGTGTTTGGCCATCTTCTGGAGGTCGAGGTGCAGGTGGCGGCCGTCTTCACGGAGCGCGACCGGAACCGCTTCTGGGAGCGGGTCCTCCGGGTCGGCCTCCGGCCCGGTGCCCGCGGTGTCGATGACGACCTGGCCCTTGCCCGAGTCCCCGATCGCGCCGATCGAGGAGCTCGACTTGTCCCCGATCGCCCCGACGTAGACGTTCCCGCCTCTGGCGTTGCCGCCGTTCGCCACCGCGTGCGCCCTGACCGGCGGCAGCGCCACGTCGATGAACCTGGGCTCCTGAACGCTCGGCGTCGTCGCGGTCGGCGCGCCGGTGGGCTGCACCGGCTCCCGCTCGCTCCCCTGCTCGGGCGGGTCGCCGAAGACGGCCCGCATGAGCACGGTGTGCGAGGCGGGTCGACGGGCGCGGAGCCAGTCTCGGAAGCCGGGGAGGTGCTTGCCCTCCATCGCCCTGAGTGCGTCGAAGGTCCGGAGGTCCTCTTCGCTGGCCATGATGATGTGGCCTGCTTCGGCGAAGCGCTCGACCACGGTGGCGGTCTGCGAGCCGCTCCCCCAGCCCTCCCATCCGGCGTAAGGCGCGGTCACCCAGAGCACGCCGTGCCCGTCCCACACGGACTTCGGCTGCCCGAGCTTCGCGCGGCGGTACAGGCCGTCGACGCGGCTGCGGACGGCGTTCGGGTGGGTGTTCGCGATCGCGAGGAAGCTCCAGCTCGACTTGGGTTCGGCGTCCGCGTCGACCAGTTCCGCATGGAAGTGCTGACCGGTTCCGACCTGCGCTTCTACCTTCCATGAGGCGAAGCGGCCGTCCTCGGCGACCATCGCTTGCAGGGCCGCCTTGAGCAGCGGTGTGAAGTGCGGCTTCGCAGTGTCCGGGTCCGCGAACGCGGCGACGTCGGTCTGCGCCCGCAGCGCGGCGAAGACGTCGTCCAGGTTCTCGTCGAACACCGCCGGCCTCGGGCGCGGCGCGGGTGCCTCCCGCTCGGCTTCGAGCGGGCCGGACTCCACGACTTCGCCGTTGTCGAGGCAGCGGTTGAGGTGCGCGGAGGCGCAGGTCAGGAGTTGCCTGGGCCCGAACAGCGTCGCGGTCGAGAGCGCCAGCTCGCCGAACGGATAGGAGGGGTAGGGCGGATCGAATCCGGCCTCGTCGTAGATGGGGGCCAAGACTGCGGCGAGGAGCCTGCCGCCCACTTCGGCGTCGGGCAGGGAGCGGTCGAGTGTGACCGCCTTCTCGAAGCGGGCCAGGACGGTGTCGGCGACGTTCTGCCGGAACTCCTCCCAGGTGCCGTCGATGCAGGAGAGCAGGACCGTGGTGCGGCGGGTGGCGTCGCGCAGGTCGGTGAGGCCGTTGCCGAGGATGTCGAGCAGTTCGCCCGCTCCCGCCGTCCCCACCGCGGTGCCGCGGGAGGAGGCCCGCACGATCTCGTCGACCTGGTCGACCGCGATGAGCGTCGGACCGCACAGCGCCATGAGCTGCGACAGGTCGCGCACGATCGCCGCGGGAGGCCGCGGCGACACCTTGGGGAAACCGGGCACCTCGGCTTCGTCGCCGTGCAGGAGGAGGTCGGCGGCCTGGGCCATGATCTCGTCGGCGGCGTGGAGGAGCAGCAGTGCCCGGAGCGTGTTCCTCGCCGGGGCGACGCTGGGGTCCAGGGCCCGCACCGCCTCCAGGAAGTTCGCGACCGAATCGGGGTCGGGCTGGCGCTCGCCGAGGAGGCGTTTGCGAACTTCGGTGGGGACGTCGGCGGCCCGCGCGAGCGATTCGAGCAGGTGGCTGAGGCCGGTCTCGCTCATGCGGTGCGGCATGGTGAAGGCGGTGAGGTAGCTGTCCGCCAGGCTCTCCCAGAAGTCGCGCACGTTGATGATGTTGAGCCGCACGAAGAACCCGCCGCGGTCCTGGATCTTCTGACGCGCGACGCCGGCGAGGTGGCTCTTGCCGCTGCCGCCGCTGCCGACGATCGGCAGGCCGGTCACGCTCGACCGGGGGCTTCGCGCGGCGGCGTTGATGCGCGCCTCGACGGCGCGGAGCGCGGCTTCGTTGATGCCCTTGACATGCGGCCTCGACGAGTCGTGCCAGATGTCGTCGGGGGTGACGGCGAAGTCGCTCGGGGCCAGTCGGAGCGCTTCGAGCGCGGTGGTCATCGCGCCTCGATCGCCAGGAGATGCAGGTATCGGCCTCCGATCCAGACCGCCGCCTCGCGGTCGGCTTCGGTGAGGGTCTTCTGGTTCGACTCGGGGATGAGGACGATCTCGTGCGCGCCGAACAGCTCGGTGAGTGTCTTGTCCAGCTCGTCGCGGTCGATGTCGGCGAGGTGCTCGCGCAAGTGCCGCAACGGAACCCATTCGTTGACCGGGCCGAGGAGGTTCGGGTAGGCCTCGCGGATCGCCGCCTCGGTCTCGGAGACGGCGGTCTCGGGCGCGGCCGGGGGCTCCGGTTCCTCGGCGGGGTAGACGTCGGCGAACTCGGCGCCGATGCGGTCGAGGTGGGCGGACAGGTCGTTGGCGATGGCCCAGAGCACGCGGGCGGTGCGCACGCTGACCTTCTCCGGGCGGGCGCCCCTGAGCAGGCGGCGGGCTTCGAGCCGGCCGTCGTCGGTGAGCTTGTAGCGGTAGCCGCGTCCTTCTTTGTGGCGCTTGACGAGACCGTGCTCGGTGATCTCCTTCAGCTCGCCCTTGCCGACGCTCTCGGCGCCGTAGAGCTCCTTGAAATCCGTGGTGGTGCCCGAACCTCGCAGGTGCACCAGCGCGAGGAGGAGGTTGATCGTGGGGATGGAGAGTTGCAGCTCTGACACGCGGGGGTTCCGTTCCAGGACGACCGAACAGGGATGGGGGCCGGATACCGGCACCCTACCGGCTCCGCCCGCGTGTGTCAGCCCGCGCGTCCCGAATGGATGAACCTGTGGACGGTCCCGCTCACCGTGCGGGACCTGCTATTCGAGGAGTTCGGCGTCGTACTGTTCGAAGAGGAGCCGCATTGCTTCGGGTGTTCGGTCGGACGCGGCGTGGATCGCGTTGATGAGCGCGTTCGTCTTGGCGCCCATGACGAGCAGGTACCGCGCCGGTTCGGGGCGGGGGTTCCAGTAGGTGTGCGCGGTGCCGCCGGGGACGATCGCGGCGCCGCCCGCGGGGACCTCGACCTCCTCGTCGCCGATGCGAACTCCTAGGGCGCCTTCGAGGACGTACCAGGCCTCGTCGTCGCCGTGGCGGTGCAGCGGCGCCTGGTAGAGGCGCTCGCCGCCGGTCGCGCCCTCGGCCTCCCATTCGGCCAGCGCCATGTCGGCGCCGGGAGGGGCCAGGGTGCGCCCGCGCATCGCGGGCTCGAAGAACTCAGGTGCCGACACGGGCCTCACCACCTCGCTGGTCGAAGGATTCGACCGTACCGCCCGGGTCCGTCAGATCCGGGCGGTCGCCGGTTCGGGGCGGGCGACCGGCGGCACGGGCCGCCGGTCGCGGAGCGACCGTTCAGCCGATGGAAGAGGCCGCCTGGGCGAGGTGCGGCTCCAGTTCGCGGAGGATCGCGGATCGCGGCCGTGCGCCCATCACCTGCGTGACGACCTCGCCGGAGACGAACAGGGCCAGGGTCGGCATGCCCATGACCTGGTACTTCCTGGTGGTCTCCGGGTTGGTGTCGACGTCGAGCGCGACCACTCGCAGCCGGTCGCGCTCGGTCTCGGCGATCTGTTCGAGCACGGGGGCGATGGTCTTGCACGGAGGGCACCAGTCGGCGGTGAATTCGACGAGTACGGGGAGGGTGCTGGCCAGGACGTCGTCGGCGAAGGCGGCGTCGGTGGTCTCGTTGAGCGACATGCGGAGTCCTTCTTTCCAAGGTTCTTGTGGTGGTGGCGGGGGTGAAGGCGGTCAGCTGCGGACCTCGGCGATGAGGCGCCCGTGCGGGTCGATCCGCTCGCCGCACTCGCATTGCAGGGTCGCGGTGACGCGGCCGCCGCAGCTGCTGTGCCGGTAGACGATCTCGGGGAGGGCGCCCTCGGCGAGATGGCGTTCGCCCCAGTCGGACAGCGCCGACAGGACGGGGAGCAGGTCGATCCCCGCTTCGGTGAGCACGTATTCGTGGCGGGAGCGCTGGCCGGGCCGGCGGTACGGGCGCGTGGCGAGGAGCCCGGCCTCGGTGAGGCGGTGCAGGCGATCGGAGAGCACCTGCCGGGGCGCCCCGGTCGAGGCCTGCAACTGGTCGAACCGGCGCAGGCCGAGTGCCGTGTCGCGGACGATCAGCAGGGCCCATCGGTCCCCGACGACGCTGGCGAGCACCTCCGCGATGCAGTTCCTCATGAGTGCAGAGTCTAGACTTCGAACTCAGGTTCTGCCAGTCTTCGGGACCGAGACTTCAGCGAGCCTCAGCTCCGGGTGATGGACGGCCCCGCACCCAGTTGGGCGGCGTCGGCGGCGGCGCGGCCGGCCATGTGGCCCTCGTAGTCGGAGATGCGCAGGGAGCGGCCGGATTTGAGGCGGGGGAAGAGGGACTTGGTCCGGGCCTCGACCTGCTCGTCGCGACCGCGCATCACCGGGACGAGGTCGGTGCCGGTCTCGGCCGCCATCTCGCGTTCGGTGTCCTCGGCGGATTCCCGAAGGCGCTCACCGATTCTGAACGCGAAGGAGGCGAGGAAGGACTGGCGGAAGGAACGGGTGCGGGGGCGCCCGTACTCGTCGGTCCGGGACCCGGCGCGGGTCATCGCGGCGGTGGCCTGCACGAGGAGTGAGTTGTAGAGCAGTTCGACCGAGCGGAGGTCGTCGCGGTCGCCGATGAGGGTGGTGAAGCCGCCTTCGGGCCAGTGCACCGACTTGCAGTGGTTGGCGTGGGCGATCTGCGCGAGCAGTTCGGACTTGGACGACTCGTAGGGCCGCTCCACGAGCACCCGGATCGCCTCCGGTTCGCGCTTGTCAGTGCCGGTGCGCGACAGGAGCGCCTCGTTGATGCTGTGGCGGGCGATGAGCTGCTGGGCCTTGGCGGTGAAGGCCTCCGCTTCGGCGTCGGCGTCGGTGGACTCGGCCTTCGCCAGGAGGGCGCGGATGCGCTCGTAGACCTTTGAGGACTCATTGCCGGTGAAGCCGTGCACGAGTACGGGACTGCCGGGGAGCGGTTCGACGCGGGGGATGCCCGGGAGGTCCTCGATGCGGTCGGTCGCCTCCAGGACGGCCGCCCACAGGACGATCCGGTCCCACCGGCCCAGCCCGGCGGCGGCCTCGGCGACCCCCGCGTACGGGCCGTGCTCGGCCAGGGCGTCGCGCTGGTCCTGCCAGCGGTCGCTCAGGTGCGTGCGGGGGTAGCGGGCGAGCTGGCCCCTCATGAGGATCGCGCCCGCGCGCACGGCCTCGTCGCTGCGGGAGCGGCGCAGCGCGCCGACGGCTTCCTGCGGCATCCAGCCGCGCTGCCAGGCCTGCTCGACGGCGTCGTCGCCGAAGCCGGCGAAGGCGAGCGCGAGGAGGCCGGGCCATTCGGCGTCGCCGGAGAGGCCTTCGAGGGCGGCGGCGGCGTCGACCCAGTCGGGCGGTTCGCAGGCGCCGCAGTCGCAGGCGGTGAGCTGGAGGGCGCCGAGGACGGCCTGGCGGGCGCGGGCGTCGGGCGGCAGGGCGTCGAGGTCGTAGGCGTGGGGCACGGACCGGGCCGTGCCCGTCCGCGCGCGCTTGCAGGCGCCTCGCTTGCGCCGCTGGTTCTTTGCTCCCACCGAATCCCCCGCGCCAAGGGTACGCGCCGCAGCTGGGATCGGCGCGAACCGAGGCGGCGGACACCTCGGGGCGATATGCGGCGTTCAGGCTCCTCGTTTCGCCGCATCCGGAGCGATGACACTGCGCAGGCCGGTGGGCAGGATGCGCACTTCGGTGCGCGGGGCGAGTCGCGCGGCGGCGCGGCGGTAGTTCTCGGGGTCGCGGTCCTTGTTCGTGAGCAGTCGGTCGCCGACGGGGCCGCTCGAGAACGCGTAGTGGTGGGGTACGACCACGTCCGGGTCGAGGACGGCGGTGAGCCGGGCGGCGTCCTCGGCGTCCATGACGACCTTGCGGTTGAACAGGGGCCGGATGCGCAGGCCGTTGGTGGGCAGCAGGGCCAGTGTGAGGTGCCCGAACCTGCGCGGGATCTCGTCGAGCTCGGGGATGTACAGGCTGTCGCCGGCGAAGTAGACGGTCGTGTCCTCGCGGCTGAGCACGAACGTGGTCTCGGGGACCTTGTGCCGCGCCGGCACCGCGGTGATCCGGGTGGAGCCGAGCGTCGTCGACGCCCACCACCGCGGCCCATGGAAGGACTCCAGGCCCGCGGTCTTCGCACGGTCGGCGACGGAGGGGTCGCCGACGACGGGCACGTTCCGGCGACCGGCGGATGCGAGGGCGTCGAGGTCGCTGTGATCGCGGTGGGCGTGGCTGACGAGTACGCCGGTGAGGGCCGGAAGGTCGGCGGCCGTGTGGGAGCGGGGCTCGCCGGCGCGGTAGACCGGCGAGTGGTCGGCGAACCAGGGGTCGGTGAGGAAGACATCCTCGCCGAGGGAGATAAGCATGCAGCTGTGGGCGATGCGGGTGACGGACACTTCGACGGCCATGGAATACCCCTAACTAGACAACCGTAAGGTTACGGCTGTCAGGTTATAGCGTAGGATCGCGCCATGGCAAGTGGGCGAGAGCGGAACCGGCGCGGGCAAGGCGGGCTGCTGCGGGAGGAGATCCTCGACGCGGCGCACGCGGTCCTGGTCGAGTCCGGTGGCGAGGGCGCGGTCACCATCCGGGGCGTGGCGCGCAAGGCCGGCATCGCCCCGCAGAGCTGCTACCTGCACTTCGCCACCCGCGACGACCTCTTGTGGGCGCTGTACGCCAGGGAGTTCGACCGGTTGCACGCCCGATTGTTGGCGGCGGGCGCGGACGCGCCTCCGCTGGAGCGGCTGCGCGCCCGCGCCCGCGCGTACTGCGCGTTCGCGATGGACGAACCGGGCGCGTACGCCCTGCTCTTCCAGACCCGCGGCGTCGCCGAGCACGACTGGGACGGTCGGCTGCCGGGCCGGGCGACCATCGAACTGTGGGTCGCCACCGTCGCGGCCGTCGTCGACGACGGCCGCGACGCGCTCGTGGCCGCGACCGAGCTCTGGGCAGCCCTTCACGGATCGGTCACGCTGCGGCGGGACCTTCCCGCGTTCACCTGGCCCCTCGGGCAGGACGAGACCATCGACCGGGTCATCCGCGCCCTGGTGGCGCCGCGATTCCCGCGTTCGGACGCGGCGGGCCCGGAGCCGGTCGAGGACCGGGGCTGACGCCCCCGGCCCGGTCACCACGAGGCGATGAGCGGCTCCCCGTGTGCGCTGCGCCGCCACTGCTCGGTGGCGCGGGCGAGGCGGTCCTCGTGGGCGGTGCCGCGCGCCGCGGCCACCAGGCCGTCGCGCAACTCCAGCGTCACGATGCCGACGACGCGGTCGTCGAGGACGGCGATCACCGCGGGCGAGCCGTTGACCAGGCCCGCGTGGATGGCCGGGGAGCCGCCGACGAGGCGGCGCTTGGCCGGGGTCGGCTTGAACCCGGCGCGCATGGTGGCGGCGACCCGCTCGGGGCCGTCGAGGTGCAGGACCTTCTCGATGAGGCCGGCGCCGTCGGTGACGGCGACGGCGTCCTCGGTGAGCAATGCCACGAGCCGCGCGGTCTCGCCCGAGGCGGCGGCCTCCACGAAGGCCTCGACGATGCGGCGCGCGGCGTCCCGGTCGACTTCTTGGGCGCGCCGTTCGGCGGCGACGCGGCGCCGCGCCCGGTGGACGTGCTGCTGGCTCGCGGATTCGCTGATGTCGAGGATCTCGGCGATGTCGGCGTGACTGTGTGAGAAGGCCTCACGCAGGACGTAGACGGCGCGCTCGACCGGCGGGAGGCGCTCCATGAGTGTGAGCACGGCGAGGGTCACCGATTCGCGCTGCTCGGCGGTGTCGGCCGGGCCCAGCATCGGGTCGCCGTCGAGGAGCGGCTCGGGGAGCCAGTCGCCCACGGCGCGTTCGCGGCGCGCCTGCGCGGAGCGGAGCCGGTCGAGCGCGAGGTTGGCCACGACCTTCGTCAGCCACGCCTCGGGGACCCGGACGTGGGACCGGTCGGCGGCCTGCCAGCGCAGGAACGCGTCCTGCACGGTGTCCTCGGCGTCGGCGGCGGAGCCGAGCAGGCGGTACGCCAGCGAGGCCAGCCGGTCCCGGTTGGCCTCGAAGCGCGCCACTGCGGCGGTGTCCATGCCCCCGACTCTATGCGTCCACGGAGCGGCGTGCGGGTTCCGCCTTGACGTGCCGGCGCCGGACGGGGAGCCCGTAGGTGGGGTGGGCCATGTTCCAGACGGTGCCGCGGTAGACGAAGTGCTTGAGGGCCGCGGCGGTGCGCCCGCGCACGGCGCCGGTCGAGCGGGCTTCGCCGTCGACGAGCTGGAAGAGGCCGTCCTTGTCGCCGAGGCTGACGCAGTTGCCGTAGTAGGCGAGCGCGGTGCGCGGGGCGGGCCGGCCGGTGAGGTCGGCGATGATCGCGGCGGTGGCCTGCATCCGGGTGAAGCCCGCCGAGGCGCAGGACATCGGCAGGGGTTCGCCGTTGTCGCCGATGACGTGCACGGCGTCGCCGGCGGCGTAGACGCCGGAGTGCGAGACCGAGCGCATCGAGCGGTCGACGGTGATGCGGCCGTCCGCCTCGACGGCGAGGCCGCTGGCGGCGGCGATCGGGTGGACGGCGAACCCGGCGGCCCACACGGTCGCGTCGGCGCCGAGGCGGCCGCCGTGCGCGGTGCGGACGCCGTCGGCTTCGACGGCGGTGACCTCGGTGTGCTCGCGCAGTTCGACGCCGAGGCGGTCGAAGGCGCGGAGCATGTGGGTGCGGGCCTTGTCGCCGAGCCAGGCGCCGACCGCGCCGCTGGTGGCGAGGGTGACGTGGAGTCCGGGCCGGGCCTCGGCGAGGTCGGTGGCGGCCTCGATGGCGGTGAGGTTGCCGCCGACGACGAGGACGCGGCCGCCGGTGAGCGCGTCCAGGCGGTCGCGGAGGCGTTCGGCCGCGGGGCGGGTGGCGACGTGGAAGGCGTGCTCGGCGACGCCGGGGACGCCGTGGTCGGCGGCGGTGCTGCCGAGGGCGTACACGAGCGTGTCGTAGGCGAGGCGGTCGGTGCCGTGCTCGTCTTCGACGGTGACCTGGGCGGCGTCGGCGTCGACGGCGGTGACGCGGGCGATCCGCAGTGCGATGTCGGTGCCGGCGAAGAGGCCCGCGAGGCTGTGGCGGCGCAGGTCCCGGCCGGCGGCGACCTGGTGGAGGCGGATGCGCTCGGTGAAGTCGGCCTCGGCGTTGACGACCGTGACGGCGACGTCGTCGGGGTGGAGGTGGCGGGCGAGGTAGCCGGCTGCGGAGGCCCCGGCGTAGCCGGCGCCGAGGACGATGATGCGGTGCTTCATGGTCTCGCTCCTGTCTTGGCTGGTTCCTCCTCTGAACGGGGCGGCGCGCCGTTTCATGACAGGCCCGACCATGACGTGCGCCACGGCGAACGGCGGGGCGCCCGGAGGCGCCCCGCCGTTCGCCGTGTCGTCAGGCGACGTCGCGTCGTTTGACGAGCGTGAACGTCAAGGCGAGGAACACCGCGACGTAGACGCCGAGCAGGACGCTCGCCTGCGTCCCGGTGAGGACGTCGAGGACGCCGGGCGTGCCGTCCCCGCCGCCCGCGGCCGTGAGCGACCCGGCGAGCGAGCCCGCGCCCGACCCGGGCAGGTAGTCGGTGACGACGTCGAACCCGTCGATGAGGGCCGCCGCGCCGCGCAGCAGGTTCTCGACCGCGAAGGTCCACAGCAGCCCCAGGCCCACGCTGAGCGCGGGGCCGCGGGTGAGGGCGCCGAGGAACAGGCCCGCGGCGGCCCACATGCCGAGGATGAGCGCCGAACCGCCCACGGAGGCGAAGAAGTCGCCCCATGCAGGCGCGACGATGTCCTGCGACTCGACGGCGGCCACCAGCAGCGACAGCCCGTACGTGAAGGCGGTGCTGACGGCGACCAGGCCCGCGACGCAGACGCCGACGGCGGCGACGAGGCCGCCGGTGGCGGCGCCGCGTCCCGGCCCCTGGGTGAGCACGGTCTTCCAGGTGCCCCAGTTGTAGGCGCTGCCGACGGTGAGGGCCGCGAAGATCATGACGATGGCGCCGCCGAACATCGGCGTGCCGGCGATCAGGGTCTCGGGCAGCGACTGCGGGAGCATCGAGGCCAGGAGCTGGTCCATCGGCCCGCCCTGGAACGCGTCCGGGTCGCCGGTGGCGTACGCGATGTACGGGAAGGCGAACGCGAAGAGCAGCTGGAGCGTGAGCCAGACGCCGCCGAGGACCCAGGTGGCGGGCCAGCGCAGGAGCCGGCGCAGTTCGGCTCGGGCGGAGTGGGCAAGGGCGTTCATCGGGTCGCCTCCGTCATCGTGAGGAACACGTCCTCGAGTGAGCGTTCGCGGATCGCGACCGCGTGGACGTCGACGCCTTCGGCGACGAGGCCGCGGATCGCGGCGGGGACGTCGACGCCGTCGGCGTCCCCGGTGAGGACGGTGCGCCCGTCGCCGTCCTCGGTGAGGTCGAGCGCCGCGCCGGTGGCGGCCTTGACGGCCCGCACGGCGCGGTCGACCGGTTCGGCCCGCACCTCCAGCATCCGGGCGCCGCGCAGTTCGGCGACGGTGCCCTCGTAGGAGAGGCGGCCCTCGACGACGACGCCGACCCGGTCGCAGCACTGCTGGACCTCGGCGAGGAGGTGGCTGGAGAGCAGGACGGTCTGGCCGTCGTCGCTGAGGTCGTGGATGAGCCGGCGCATCGAGGCCATGCCGGCCGGGTCGAGCCCGTTGGTGGGTTCGTCGAGGATGAGCAGGTCGGGGCGGCCCAGGAGGGCCGCGGCGACGCCGAGGCGCTGCTTCATGCCCAGCGAGTAGGTGCGGAAGCGGTCCTTGCCGCGCGAGGTCAGCTCGACGCGGTCGAGCGCCTCGTCGACGTCGTAGCGGCCGAGGCCGCGGTAGCGGGCGACGACGAGGAGGTTGTCGACGCCCGACAGGTAGGGGAAGAAGCCGGGGCCCTCGATGAGGGAGCCGGTGCGGCGGAGCGCGTCGGGGCTGCCGGGCGCGAGGCCGTGGACGCTCGCGGTGCCGCTGGTGGGCCTGACCAGGCCCAGCAGCATCCGCAGCGTCGTGGTCTTCCCGGCCCCGTTGGGGCCGAGGAACCCGTACACCTCGCCGCGGCGCACGCCGAGGCTGATGCCGTCGACGGCGGCGCGCCCGCCGTAGTGCTTCGTCAACCGATCGGTCGACACGATGTGGTCGTTCATGTCCCCATCGTCGGCGCCGCGGGCGCCCCGGGACATCAGCGCGGGGACGTAACCGCACCTCCCCGCCTGGACGTAGCCCCGCCGCGCGTCCAACCCCGACCCGCCGCGAACGAGTGTTCCCAGCCATAGTCGCCGACCGTTTGCCTCAGCATCTACCAGGCAAAACGGTGAAATGTGAGAAGAGTTTCCGCGCTCGGCGTCCGCCCGGCGGCAAAAGTGCTGTAAGGTCCAGTGGCCGCTTCGTTTAGGCGAAGGGGTGAAGCGCCAGCAATGGCGGCAATATCAGGCCATGCTGCACGTGGCGAAGGGGCGAGAGCTCCCGAGGCGCGGCGGTCGGCCTGAGCATCAACACCAAGGATATACAGCAATGGCGCAAGGCACTGTCAAGTGGTTCAACTCCGAGAAGGGCTTCGGCTTCATTTCTCCGGAGGAGGACGGCCCCGACATCTTCGTTCACTTCTCGGCGATCACCGGTAGCGGTTTCAAGTCGCTCGAAGAGAACCAGCGAGTCGAATTCGACATCGAGCAGGGCAACAAGGGTCCGCAGGCCGCTAACCTGCGCACCCTCTAGTCTTCAGCTCACGAACACGAAGCCGCTGTCCTTCATCGCGAAGGTCAGCGGCTTTCATGGTGTCCGGGGCCCGTTCCGGTCGGTCGACCGCGGCGGGCCCCCGGCGTTACGATGTGGGACGTGGCACAGGAGCGATCCGGCGACGTCCCGGGCCTGGAGCACCGGCCCTCCGACTCGCCGTACGTCGAGCGGGTCTACCGGGTGACGCCCGTGAACGGCCCCGCTCCCGAGCGCATGGTGTCCGTGGCGAACTCAAATTGGGAACTCATCGCCTGGACGAGCGGTAGCGCGACGCACGTGTCCGTCCGCGGCCCCGAGACCCACCCGACCACGGTGCCGCTCGGCGGCGGGATCGACGGCGCCTTCGGCGTGGTCTTCCGCCACGGCGCGTTCCTGCGGCCGCTGCCGGTGGGCCCGCTCGTGGACACGAGCGTGTCGAGCCCGCACGCGACGGCCCGCACGTTCGTCCTCGAAGGCGACGAGTGGGAGATCCCCGGCTACGAGAACACCGAGACCTTCGTCGACCGCCTCGTCCGCTCCGGCCTGCTCGTCCGCGACCCCCTGGTCGCCGACGTCCTCGCCGGGGACGCCCCGATGCTGGTCACGCCCCGCTCGGTGCAGCGCCGCGTCGCCGCCGCGACGGGCCTGACGCAGGGCGCCATCCGCCAGATCGAGCGCGCCCGCCAGGCCGCGATGCTGCTCCTGTCCGGCGAGGCCCCCGCCGACGTCGTGCACCGCGTCGGCTACCACGACCAGCCGCACCTGGCCCGCTCCCTCAACCGATTCGTCGGCCGCCGGGCCACCGACCTGCGCGAACACGACCCCACCGAGGCGCTGTCGCTTCTGTACAAGACCGATGCCGAGGTGCGGCCTTAGGTTGGACGCAGGCCGGAACGACCGGCCGCGGAAACCTAGGAGCCTCCAATGGCCGTCACCGGTATCTACGTCAACCTTCCCGTCGCCGACCTCGCCGCCGGCAAGGCCTTCTACCTCGCGCTGGGCGGCACGCTCAACGAGCAGTTCACCGACGAGACCTCCGCGCAGATCGTCCTCTCCGACGCGGTCTTCGTGCAGATCATGACCCACGAGCAGTTCAAGGGCTTCACCGAGCACGCCATCGCCTCCGGTGGCATCGAGGCCATCAACGCCCTCGCCATGGAGTCCCGCGAAGAGGTCGACCGCCTCGTCGAGGCATCCGTCGCCGCCGGCGGCACCGAGCCCCGCCCCGCCCAGGACATGGGCTGGCTCTACAACCGCGCCGTCGACGACCCCGACGGCCACAGCTGGGAACTCCTCGCCTACGACGCGACCAAACTCCCCGGCGCCCCCGAATAACCCCACCAACGAAAAAGCCCCGGCGGCCCTGTCTAAAGCAGGGCCGCCGGGGCTACTTCACTGGCGGAGGCTGAACTTTCTGGCCTCCTCCACTTCGTTGCGGAGGATATGGGATTTGAACCCATGATCGGGTATCACCCGAAACCCGCTTAGCAGGCAGAGACGTTATCCCAGGTCAATACCCTTGAATTGACCTCACGCAACCCTCATGCACCCTTAAGCCGCTTCGGGAGCTTTGCCGCATCCCCGTGCGCCGCGATCTCCGAAAGCGCCTTGGCGATCTCGTCATCGCGACCGTCAACGGTGTGGAGGTACCGCCGCGCAGCCGCATCTGAGGAGTGCCCGAGACGCTTCATGAGGTCTTTCGTCGTGGCGCCGGCGGCGGCCGCGAAAGTGTTCCCGGTGTGCCGCAGGTCGTGGATCGTCAGCTTGGGAAGACCGATCTCGTCACGGGCCCGTTGGAACGCCCGATAGAAGGTGTGGCCCGTCAACGGCAGGCCCCGCTCGTTCAGGAAGAACCACTCTTCGCTGCTCCACTCCCGAGCCGCTTCGAGGAACGGCACCAGGTGCGGCGGAATCGCCACGGTGCGGAGGCCCGCTCGCGTCTTGGCCTTGCGGATGTGGATCTGGTTGGCTTCGAGATCCACATCCTCAGGCTTCAGGTTGACGATCTCGCCCCGGCGAAGCGAGCACCACGCCGCGATGAGAACGGCCGCACGGTAGCGAGGAGCCATCGCGCCAAGCAACGTCCCGAGTTGTTCAACCGTGGCAATCTGTCGTTCCTCGGCGTGATCCGATCCGGCACCCGGGATGTTGCACGGGTTCTTGAGGATCAGTTCATCACGAACCGCTTGATTCAAGACTGCCCGGAGGAAGCGATACGACTGCGCCACAACGGTTTTGCCGTGAGCATCGCTAGCCGACACCTTGTCAAACCACTGCCGGACCCGCCGCGACGAGATCTCGGTGAGCGCCAGAGATCGAAGGTCGGTCATGTGCAGGCGTAGGTTGTCGAGGCACGTGCCCCTCCACTTGTCTCCAATGGATGGACGTTGAAGGTATTCCTTGGCGTAGTCGTCCAGGAGGATGTTTGCCCCCTCCTGGCCGACCCAGGCGCCTCGCGAGATATCCGCTTCGACTCGGGAGAGCCAGACCTCGGCGTCTCGGCGTCGGATGAACGTGTCGGGTGCGGTATCGCGTTGGCCCTGCGGGTTGATGTAAGAGGCCTGGTAGCGGCCTGATCGCATCTTGACGATCTTGCCGAAGCTGCGGCGTTTTCCGGCCATCAGGCGACCTCCGCCCGTCCGTTGCGCCACGCGACCTTGACCGGCTCGACAACCTCGGCGGTTAGGAACGCGTCGAGGTCGTCTTTGGCGAATCTGACGTACTTGCCGACCTTGTAGTAGCGGATGCGGCGTTCGGCGACGAGGCGGCGGATGAACCGCACGGGCACGGACAGGTAGGTGGCGGCGTCCTCGACGCCGATCACGCGCGGGCTCATCGGGTGCGGTCCTTTCTGTTGTCGCGGTTGAGTTTTCGTTCGAGGAGTTGTTCGGCGATGGCCTCGGCGTATTCGCGTTCGGCGTCGGTGTCGTGGCCGAAACCGACCGCTTCCCAGTCGTTGACGACGATCACGTCATCGGCGGTGACGTCGAGGGCGGCGAGGGTTTCGGCGAGGCGAAACCGGGCGCGGATGCTCCGCAGCTCCCCGAGCGTGGTCGACCAGGCGCGGGACTTGGTCAGGAAGTGCCCGCGGAAGCCGAGCATGTGCGCCCACCGCCGCAGGTTCAACTCGGCGTACTCGGGGAGCCCGCCGAGCTCCCAAGCGGTCCGCATCATCGCTTTGTGATGCGCGGAGACCTCAAGGCGCTCAATGTCCTCCACCGATCGCAGCTTGCGGTCGGGACCCTCGTGAGCGCCGGTGGACTTGGTCGCGTACTTGGCGATGTACGAGGCGAGCCGCGAGGACCGGATGTCCTCCTCCTCACTGACGTCCCCGGTGCCGGCCGCGGCGGCGGTGATGTCCCGCAGGTCCAGCTGCGAACCGAACCGAAGTTCCAGCACCTCTCCGTTGCGGCGCGGCACTTCGAGCACGACCGAGGCGGCGGCGGTGCGGATCGCGTCGGCGAGGGCCTCTTTGGTGGCCCAGGCCGGGGGCCGGGTGGCAGCACCCTCAGAGCCGTCGAGGCGGATCGCGGCATGGAAGTGCACGAGCCCGCGCCGCTGGTACTCCGCGACCTTGGCATAGGAGAGCCGCGCCGTCTCCTTGAACTCGGTGACCGTCATGCCCGCGGCGTGCGCGAGGCGGCGGCGCAAGGCGATCGTGAACCGGTGCCAGAGCTTCCCGGCGTGCGCCTGCCACAACACCGCGGCCTCAAAGTCATAGGAGGCGAGGTCGATCGCCTGCCCGAGCCGCGTGTCAGCCTCGCGGTGCCACTCCCCGCACGAGCACGGGCGCAGCAACTTCCCGCCGGCGCCGGTGACGCGGGAGTGGACCGGGCCGAACGAAGGCGGGGTGAGCGTGGCGAAGTAGCGGGGCCGCGTCGCCACATCGGCGCTGATGCCTTTGGCGGTGTCGCCATCGAGGCCGGAGCGGATGAGGTGAAAGGCGTCCTCGGCGTACCACTGCGAGCAGGCCGGGCACAGGGCCTCGCGGCGGGTCCCGCACGGCGCCCACACCGAACCCACCGTCTCCTTCAACACCTGTCCGGTGATCTTGTGGGTGATGGTCGAGGAGCCGCGGAGCTTGATGGGCGCCGCGCAGCCGTGGACGGAGGCGACCTTGGACTTCCAGGACCGGAACCCCGGTCGGGTGAACAAGGCTTTCAGGCCTGCGTCAATGTCGGTAGGCTTCATGAGCGATTCCTGCTTTCCGTTTCGGTGGGAAGCACGACGCCCGGACCAGGGGAAAGCTGGTCCGGGCGTTCGCGTATTCGGGTCGGTTTCAGTTGTGGCTCAGGCGGTCAGCGCGAGGAGGACCGTGCCGAGCGCGAGGAGGCCGGCAGCACCGGCGAGGGCTAGGGCGGCGCGCAGCCACCGGAACTTGACGGCCACGATGCCTTCGAGGCGGATGACTTCGGCGGCGGCGAGACTGAGCCGCTGGGCTTCGGTGCCGGCCTTGAGTGCTTCGAGGAGCCTCTCGGGTGTCGAGGGCGCCGGGGTGTGGCTGGCGCGGGGCCAGAGCACGAGCCCGAGCAGGACCACCGCGCCCGAGCCGAGGGCCGCCGCCGACCACCCGGTGAGCGCGGCGGGGCCGTCGATACCGGCGAAGGCGCCCGCGGCGATCGCGGCGGCGATGGTCGGCACGAGCCCGGAGGCGAGCACTTGCGCTTTCGCGTCGGCGTGGCCGGTCTGCGTGCGGGCCTTCTCAGCTCGCGAGGCGAGGGCGAGGGCGAGGGAGGCCGGGGCGGTCACGGCCGGTCCTCGCGCTTGCGCTGGAGTTCCTCGGCGAAGGCCCGGATCTCGGCGTGTCCGCACGCTTCGAGGTGTTCGATGACCCGGTTCGCGAGAGCGGTGCCGTCGATCTGGCGGTCGTTGACGCGGAAGTCCTCGTAGTCGAAGAACCGCCGGTCGCCTTTGTAGTTGACGCGCATGGCGCCGTGTCCGTTGTTCCCTTCGATCCAGACATCGGGGGGCCACGGCTCGCCCGGCTCCCCGGTGTTGCTCCAGTTGATCCACGAGCCGGTGCCGGCCTGGATGTCCTCGCGGAAGCCGAACCAGTCGAAGCCGGTCATGATCCCGGACAGGCGCAGGTCAACGCGCTTGGCGTTGCTGGTGTCGTCAGATGCCATCTTGTGTCCTTTCTAGATGGTTGCGGCCCGGACCGAGCGTGGTGCTCGATCCGGGCCGAAGTGGCTGGTTATGTGGTGTGTATGGGGTTAGGCCGCGTGTGTGGCGGCGAGGTAGCGGGCGGTCTGGTCGGCCATCGAGGCGGGAAGGGTGATCACCTCCTGGACGTCGGCGGCGGTGATGGTCCGGCCGGCCGCGGCGAGCGTTGCAGCGCGGGTTTCGAGCTGCGCGAGCGTCGGGGCCGGGAGTTTCGGGCGCGAGTAGGTGACCGGCGGCGTCGGCGCGGAAGTAGCGGCGGCGACGGGCGGGAGGCTCGGCGAGACCGGCGCCGGGGCCCGGTCGAAGTCGGCTTCGAGGTTCGCGACCGTCACCGGCGACGAGACCCGAACCGGACTCTGAGCCGAAGCCGCCGCCGGGGCCCGAACCGGACTCGCCGCCGAGGCCGGTTCCTTGGCGGCCGGGGTGGCGTCGAGCCGGGCGATCTCGGCAAGGACCTTGGCCCGGGCGAGGGCGAAGCGATCCATGACCACGGGCATGACCTCGGCGAGGCAGAACACGAGCGCCGGGAAGGCAATGTGCAGCAGCAGCTCGACCTTGGTCGTGCCGAGCGCCGAGAGCACGTTCATCGCCATCGTGGAGCCCAGCAGGGCCCACTTGGTGAACGACACCCACCGCGATTCGATGCGGATGCCGCGCATGAGCATCGCGGCCTCCCAGCGAAGGACCGTGATCAACATGCCCGCGAGTGCGGGTTCGACCGCCCAGGCGCCCCACCACATCGGATCAGCGACTGTAAGGCCCTCGGCGATGAAGTCGTGCACGCCCACGGTGGTGTAGGCGAGGCCGACTGACAGGAAGAACCACAGCGCCCCGGTGATCGAGGACCGGAACCGGTCGAGTTCCACGACCTTCAGATACGGGTCATCGGCGATCGCGTGGACCTGCCGGGCCTCCCCGAGCCGCTTCCGCAGCTTCGTAACCTTCTTCGCCTCCTCCTCATCCTCCTCCGCGCTCTTGGCGATGGTCTTTTTCGTTGCAGCCATTGGGGATTGCCCCTCCTTTCGTAGTAGCTGGCCTAGGCGACGAGCCGCAGGTGCGACCCGCCCTGTTCCTCGTGGGCGCCGCGGGCGGCGAGGACGTGCTTCACGAGGCCTTCCAAGTCGGCATCGGTCGGGTACGCGGCCCGGACCCTGACGGGGGTGCGGGTGCGCTCGGCGACCTTGAAGCCGATCCCGGCGGTCTCGGGGATGTTGGGGATTTCGTCGGCCAGGGCCCCGCGGGTACGGGCGCCGTCGCCGAGGACCATCTCCGGGTGCACCGCCGCAGTCACCCTCAGGCACACCCGGAGCGTGAACAGGTCCCGGACCGGCACCGTGTCCTTCGTCGGCTCCTGGACCGCGCCCCACATGACGTGCCCAGTCGCCCGGCCCTGCGAGCCGACAAGCGCCATGCCCTGCCGGTTGCGGGCCATCCGCATCCGATCGGAGGCGTAGGCGAGCACGGCCCCGAGTTCGTCAACGAGGAGGATGTTCAACGGCGTCTCGGCGCTCGGGGTGAACTTCCGCAGGCCCTGCTCGTGGAGCTTCGCCTGGGTCGCCTGCTGGTCTTCGAGGAACTCGGCGACGACCTCCGCGGAGGCCTCCTCGCCGGAGGCGTAGCGGTGGGCGATCGGTTCAGCCACGGCGAGTTCGACCTGTTTGGGGTCGCACAGCCACAGGCGGACCGAGCCCTCGGCGATCATCGGCGCGAGGGAGAACAGCGGGGTCCACAGCACCGAGTTCTTCCCCGAACCCGAGGCGCCGGCGACAAGGAGATGGTTGTTGACCACCGACTCAGTCCACTCCCGACCGAACTCGTCAAACCCGAAATGCACCGCCGACAGGTCAACTTCCTCGACCGAGCCGGGCACCGCCGGGGCGGGAATCGTGTACGTGAACGGCTCGCGTCGCTGGACGACCAGGGCGAGCTTGGTCGGGGCGATCCGCTCGACGGTGACCCGCTCGGCGTTGAAGCACGCCGCGAGCACCTCGGCGGCGTCCGTCCAATGCTTCAACGTCTGCCCCTTCAAGAGCTTCACCCACACCGTCTCCACCGCCGCCGAGTACGAGCGCAGCCGCAGAATCCGCGGCACGAGGACCTGCCCTGTCGAGGGGTGTTCACGAACCAATCCGGCCTCGCGCATGTTCCGCCGCCAGGCCGGGCCGGTGTAGGTCAGCGACAGCCACCGGCGACGCAGCGCCCGCACCTGCGGCATGACCAAGGAGTCGAAGGAGTCCGGGTGCGCCCGGCCCCACGCGATCGCGGCAGCGAGCCCGGTGCCGGCAGCAGCAACGGTGATCTCCGGCGCCGTGGCGGCGGCGTAGCCGAGGGCGGGAACGCCGGTCGAGAGGACCGGGTGCCGGGCGGCCCAGGCGGCGGCGCGCCATTCCAGACCGGTCTTGCGCTTGGATTTCGAGTGGTGTTCGGACATGACAGATACCTCCCGCCTTACGGCGAAAATCGTTGCGTGGCTTAGTGATTGATTGGTTCGGCGGATGTGACCGCCCCCTCGGACCCCGTGTCCCGAGGGAGGATCAGACCGGCCGAAGCGCCGGCGTCTAGAGCAGGTCGAACAGGTCCTCCCCGTCAGGGGTGAACCGGGCCGCTTCATCGAGCAGGACCGACAGGACCGCGACCGAGGAAGCGAAGCGCGTGTGCGCGGCGTTGAGGCCCAGCCCCTTGTCGGGGACCTTCTTCATCGAGTCGCGCAGGTTCGACATCGCGATATCGATCGCCATGTTCGTGTCTTCGACCTTGGATCGTGTGAGCATGTTGTCTCCCTTGAATTCTCGGAGCCTTAGAGGCTCCACTCCCAGGACTTGAGCTTGGATTCGTGGCGGACGATGGCGACCCGCAGCGCGGCGAGGTCGTTGTAGGCCTCTTCGAGGGCCTTCTTCAGCACGCCCTGCTCCACCGACTGCCACGCGCCGGTCGAGCCCTCGGGGGCGTAGTCGGTGATCGCTTTCGCGGTGTCTTCGAGGGCGAAGCGGACGCCGTCGAGGTTGCCCATGAGGGCCTCGTACTTCTTGGCGGAACGGGCGTTGATCCCGAACCAGTCGATCTTGTCCATCGGCGAATACCTCCAGGTGTAGTGCCGATCTGGACACCGGGCGGTGACCACGAACCCCCACCGGCCCGCACTCGGGTCGATGGAGGATCGACGCCACCGCGGCGTCTAGGCGTGAAAGGTGAACCGCTGGAAGGTCCGCCGGATGAACCAGAAGTTCAACGACAGCGACCCGAGCAGCACCAGCGACAAAACGAGAATCACCAGTTCCATGCATCCTCACCTCCTCTCATTTCCGTTGGGGCCGTTCAACACAGCCCGCTTGCGTTCAGGTGGAACCTGGTTTCGGCGTCGGCTTGTTCGGCGACGCATTGGACGTGGACGACGTGGCCGCCCAGCAGATGCCGGGCGTAGAGCACGATCTCGGGGGCGGGCCCGAACTCGAAGCCCGGATCGGCGCCGGTGGCATCGCACCAATCGGCGAAGTCCCCGACCGCGCCGTAGCCGTCGAAGACCCCGACCAGCTCGCGGCCGGCCGTCCATCGCGGCTGCACCGTCCCAGCAGGCAGCACCGCAGCGAGGGCCCGCCGGAACAGCGCATCGACCGCGGCAGGGTCCCGGGTAGCGTGCGCCCGGGCGACCTCAGCGGCTCGGATACCGCTCATCGCAGCGCCTCGCCGAGGTAAGAGCCGGATTCGATCTCTTCGAGGCCCCGTTGCAGCCGCTTGACCTGCTCGGCGAGTTCGTCAGCCCACATCCGGGCCGACTTCAATCGGCTCCCGGACCGGAACTCGGCGGGAGCTTGATAGGCAACCGTCTCCAGTTCCTGCATCACCGAGCGCAGCACCGACAGCCGGAACACGACCGCCTCGGCGATCGCCGCTTCCCGCAACTCCCCACCGCCCATCACCGCACCACCAACCCGGCATGGGCCTGGTGCGCTTCGACGCACATCGGCGCGACGAACGGACTGATCGGCGGCAACTCCCCCTGCTCGACGCAGAAGGCGCAGACCGTGACGCAGGCCGTGCCCGCCTCGGTCTCGACCTCCCGGACCTCCAGGGACCGGCGGCGCCCACACGAGGCGCACTCCGACGCCACCGGGCAATCCCGCGTCGCGACGGCACTCATGAGGCGAACAGTTCCGAGCGGATGGTCAGCCACTCTTCCTCGGAGACCTCGTGCTCGAACCGGACCGTGACCGGACCGACCTGCACCGAGACGAGCAAGACCGCCTCATCCGAGGGCGTGTAGTCATAGCCCAGATCCGTATTCAGGCCCGCGGCGAGGTCGCGAACGTCCTGCACCGTCGACAAGCCCTGGGTGTACGCCACGAACTGCAACCCGCCCTCGAACTCAACTCCATCCAGCTCGAAACCGGCCGGCATCCTCGCGAACAACAGCTCCGTCACGGCCCCTTCCAATTCGGCGACCGAGGCCCCGACCTTCGACAGCAGCCGCGCAATATCCGCGTCATTCGGCATATCGTTCAAGTACTCTCACCTTCCTTTCCAGTGACCCGCACATCGAATCTCGATGCGCACAAACCCCCACGGAGAAGCAGCTCCTTCCCTGTGCCCGTGGAGGAATGAACCCATCGACCGCGACACGAAGTGTCTATTGCGGACGGCAGGTCAGCCCGGAAAAAGGCAAGCTCAAACACACTGTGCAATTCATCAAAAAACACACCAGCGAAGGGACCGCGCATCAAACCTCGGCGCGCATCGCTCCTCACCAGTCCCGCGCCCTTGCCGGACTCAAACCGGCCGCCCCGTCAAAACCCGGGGGAAGGGCCACCAAGCAGCGCCAGCCGCTAGTTGGAAGCCGCAGGCACCAGGCCCTCGGCGTGGAACTTCTGGGAGACGAACCGCCCGCCATCACCGTTCGTGAAGTCGCTGGTCGAAACGGTCGGGCGGTCGAGCTGGATGTAAGTGCCCTCCTCGAACTCCTGCTCGGGCTCGCGAGTGAACTCGACCTTGATCTCTTCGCCCTTGAGGCGCTTGCCGTGCTCGTTCTTCCCGAGCGGCTTGGCGAAGACCACCACGACATAGATCGGCTCGCCCGTCCCGTACATGGTCGCGATCTGGGTCTGACCGTCCTTGACGAACGACTTCAGCTCGGGAGCCTCGGTCACCATCAGCGAGTAACCACCCAGATTGATCGGGAGCTTCTGAAGCATTGAGAAGACCTCTTTCCGTGGCCCTCGGGACCTTCCCGGAGGGCCAACCCGGCTTGACCGGGTGATGAGATCATCGTATACGTAACTTCGTATACGTAGCAACGTATAAACCTAGGAAATAGAAGTGACTTGCATCACACATTTTGAAAGGTCGAGATCTCCCCCGGATACGCGAAACTGGGGGAATGCCTCAACTGACAGCAGAACGCCGCGAGGAACTACTTGCCCTGCTAGATGACCAGGAGCGGTTGCGAGCCGAATACCCAGCCGTAGCCGAGTACCTAGAGGTCAGCCCCGCGCTGACTGGAACCGGAGATGATGTTGCGGACGCAGCATTCGAACTGCGCCTCCTCCACTTCATGACGGCCGGGACCTCGGTAAGTGATCCCTACTGGGAGATCGTGGGGCCACTCGTTCAAGCTCAAGACGGCCGGCGAGTTCTTGCCCCCACCGGCGGATCCCGGCTTGCGTATGCCCAGACGGTTCTCCATCAGGCGTATGCCTACGCCGTGCCGTCGCCCGAAACCGTTGGTTGGGTGCGCGAGGTCGTTGCCGGCCGAAAGCTAGTGGAACCCGGAGCGGGGCGCGGATACTGGGCTTCCCGCCTTAACTCAGCGGGCATCGATGTAGTTGCCTTCGATGCCCAACCGCCCAACTCCGAGCCAAACCCGTCATTCCCTCGTGCGGGAACAAGGCCCCTGGCGACCTGGTACGAGGTCCAACATGCCCGGAGTCTCCTCGAAGTCAAGGCAGACAACAGCGGCTCTGTCATGTTCCTTTGCTGGCCGCCAGGCTGGGAAGATCCTATGGCATCCGATGTCCTCGCGGAGTTCGAAGATTCCGACGGTGAATGCCTTGTGTACATCGGCGAGCCACCAGGGGGGAAGACCGGAAACTCGGCCTTTTTCTCCGCCCTAGCGGCTCGCTGGAAGCTCGAATCTGTCGATTCGCAATATGTAAGCTGGTGGAACCTGAATGACTATGCTCAAGCCTGGGTACGGACTTAAGCTCCAGTTCGCTTCGGGAACTTCCCGCGAAGGTCCATACGAAAGACCATCGCATCGTAACGCTTTCTCGGATACGTGACATCCGAGATCATTACGACGCCCCCATCTGCATTGTAGAAGCGCTGCTGGACTTGCTTGACGAGTTCGCCCTCAGGGACACCGAGCCAAGCCGCGTGATCGGCAAGCGGCAGGCGGTCAGCGACAGTTTCCTCAAGAAACGCGGCGTCCCCAATCCCCTCCACGCCGATCCTCTGGAAGGTGTTCGAGATCGAGACAGGTTCCCCGGACTCGGATGCCCGGGTGACAGTGAGGCGAACAGCGTCGCCGTCTTCAAGACCGAATGCGGCTTGCAGGCTCTTGCTTGCCGGGATATCCTTCGATTCCCTTTCGACCTGCGCCTCGGCACCAGTTTCGTGACGATAAGTCGATTCTGCTGATTCCATCTGTCGCTCCGGTGAGACTCGCACCAGTGTGGCGCTATCGGAGACGAACACACCTTTCCTGCGGACACGTCTGACCAGACCTTGAATCTCCAAGAGATCAATGGCCTTGCGCGCCACAATGTCAGAGACCTCATTTGTCTTTGCGATGTCAGACAGACTAGGCAGTTGCACGCCAGGCTGGTAGTGACCACTGCGGATCTTTTCCGCGAGTCCGGCCGCTACCTTGACGTACTGGGCGTTGGTCATTTTGTCACCTCCATTCTTCGTTGACCTTCTCAGTATACACAACTACGTATACGAAGTGGGTTCCGGGTAACGGCATCAGCGTGCGTGTTCAAACTTTCTATACGTCATCAAGGGCGCGCTGCGCGCGCCTGGCGCGCGCCGCTCGCCCGGGGCGTGCGGCCTCCGGCCGTTCCGCGGGCGGCGGCGGCGCCAGCGAGACGGACTAGAGGAGGATCAGCCAGCAAGCAGCACGACGCCGGGCCGGGTGGGCGCAGGGGCGCCAGGGCAGCGACGAGGAGACCGTAGGAAGTCCGGCCCGCAGGGTGGCTGTACAGCGAGCGTCGAGCCCGCTCTAGCCCCGTTCACCGCCTCAGTCGAGGTCGACACGGACGTAGTCGGCCGCCGTCGTGGACGCGGACCGTGGCGGTCGGCGGCACCACCGTAGGCGAAGTTTGGGGAACTCGCCGCCGACTCCGTCGTCGGCTTCGGCAAGGTGGCGACACCGCGGTGAGCTGGGTCAATGCCTCCATCAGTCCTATGTGGTTTGCAACCTTCGTGCATCCCTAGCGGCGGGCAACAGCGGTCACCACCGGGCGCGCACAGCAAGAAGCCGACCGGCTCAAGCGAACCGGTCGGCTTCTGTTTTCGCAGGTCAACCTGCATTTGTTGCGGAGGATATGGGATTTGAACCCATGATCGGGTATCACCCGAAACCCGCTTAGCAGGCGGGCGCACTAGGCCACTATGCGAATCCTCCAGGAACGCACGTCGGACGTACGAGGATCGAGCATACCGGTAGGCGCTCAGTGGGTCCAAGCGGGTTGGGTGGGGTCACAGCCAGTCCACGTGGGGTGCGACGAGGAGGTAGCCGACGAAGGCGGCGATGTCGAGGAGGGTGTGGGCGACGACGAGGGGGCCGGTTCGCTTCCATTTGAGGAAGCAGAGGGCGAAGACGGCGCCCATGACGGCGTTGCCGATGAAGCCGCCGAAGCCCTGGTAGAGGTGGTAGGTGCCGCGCAAGAGGGAGTGGGCGGCGACGATGGTCACGGGCCTCCAGGCGAGCTGGCGCAGGCGCGTGACGAGGTAGCCGACGCCGATGACCTCTTCGATGATCGCGTTCTTGAGCGCGGCGAGGACGAGGATCGGGATCGCCCACCACACGTCGTTGAGGTTCGCGGCGGTGATGGAGGCGTTGATGTCGAGCGCGCGGGCGGTGAAGTACAGGCCCAGGCCGGGGATGCCGATGCAGGCGGCCAGGGCGGCGCCGCCGAGGAGGTCGAAACCGGGGCGGCGCAGGTCGAGGCCGATGCGGCGGAACGGGTTCGCGCCGTCGAGGCTCAGCAGGTGCAGGGCGAGCGCGACGGGGGCCATCGCGAGCGCGAGGCTCACGAGCTGGCGGGCGAGGTCGTACCAGGGGCGTTCGGCCTCGGCCTTCGCAGAGTTGAGGGACTGGACGGCGTCGGCGAGGCCGCCCGGTTCGGTGAGGGTGCCGACGATGCTCACGACCGACCAGACCGCCGAGGCGCCGAGGGAGAGCGCCAGGACGATCCAGACCTCGCGCCCGATGACGCGGCGGTCGAGCAGGGGTGCGGGGTCGGTGCGGTTCGACATGGGCTTCAGCGTGCCAGAGGCGTTGACGCGGATGTCGCGGGAGCGGGTCGCACTCGCACGGGACGCCGCCGCGGGGGGCACGGCGTGCGGCCGTTCAGCCTTGGTCGCACCGCGTGTGCGACGCGTTCGCGTTCGGCGCGTGCATGATCGTCATGCGAGGCGAGGTGCTGTGAATCTCATCCCACTCGGCGACGCTCACCCTCACAGCACCTCGCTCGTTCACGCCCTGTGGCGGCGCGGCGGCTGTCGGTTTCTTGACACTCCCTTGAAAGCTTCGGGTAAGGTTAGCCAGTCCTTACTTGAGAGGGGTACCCTATGCGGCCCACGACTGCGGCGGCGCGTCCATGCTGACCGCGACCGCGCGCCGCATCGCCCCGCAGGCCGTCCCCGAACCGCTCGACGCGCTCCGCGCCGTCGCCGACCGGGTCGACCGCCTCGCCGGACCCCACCCGCTCGCGGGCCTGCACCCCTGGCTCGACGGCTTCGCCCCCGAATCGGACGCGCCCTCGTTCCTCGGCGCGGACCTCGCCGAGGGCGAAGGGGTCGAGGCGCTCATGGGCACCGCCGCGGCGCAGTGGGGCGGTTCGCCGCACGCCAACGCCGCGCTCGCGTGGAAGACCTACTGCTACTGGACGCTCGCCCCGGCCGTTCTCGGTTACGTCGCCGCCCGCCGCGTCCCGGTCATGACCGCCGCGAACACGGTCCTGACGGTCGCCGGCGGTGCCCCGGCCCTCGCCGTCCGCCAGGTCCGGCCGCGCTTCCTGGCCCTGCCGCACGACCCGTGCGCGGGCCACCCGCACATCGAGGTCGTCGCGAACGAACAGGTCCTGCTCGACCGCCTGCGCGCCACCGTCTTCGAAGAGCACCTCGGCCCGGTCCTGGAGGCCTTCCTGGCCCGGGTGCGCGTCGGGCGCCGCACCCTCATGGGCTCCCTCGCCTCGGGGATCGCCTACGCGGTCGCCTCCGTCGGGCAGGCCGTGCCCGAGCCCGACGAGGTCATCGCCAAGACCCTCCTGGACGCCTTCGACGTGGACCACCTCGTCGACGTCGCGACCGACGAGGAGGGGCGCCTGGTGTACCGGCGCCGCACCTGCTGCCTCGCGCTCACCATCGACGGCGACCGCACCTGCTCGACCTGCTGCGTCAGGCCGGACCGGCCCTAGCGGCCAGCGGTTTGGTAGATTGGCGCTTGCCTTCGGGGCCCTGGAGGGGTCGCATAGTGGACTAGTGCAGCGGTCTTGAAAACCGCCAAGGGTGTCACAGCCCTTCGTGGGTTCGAATCCCACCCTCTCCGCCACCACGTCTGCGGCGCTCAGCGCCGGTCCTCGCGCACCGCCTCTGGGAGGCGAACGTGTCGCGGGCATGAAAAAGGACTCAGCACCCCGGCACGGTGCTGAGTCCACGATTAGGGTAACCCCATGGCGCAACATGCTTCACTTCCGGGTCGGGATATTCACAAAATCGTTACCATGGCGCTGCGGTGCGAGGACGCCGACGGCATCGCCCCCTTCAACGAGGAGACCACCCTCGGGCTCTCCCGCGGCCCCTCCCCCGAGCGCATGCACTTCGTTGCGCGCCAAGACGATGCGATCATCGGATACGCCGGTGCGGTCATGGTCGGGGAGGGCGCCGGAGCAGAGTTGGCGGTCGATCCGGAGCACCGGGGGCACGGTGTCGGCTCGGCGCTCCTCGGCGAGGTCCTCGCGTGGCTTGAGGCGCACATCACGCATCTGCGGGTGTGGGCGCACGGCGACCGGCCCGCCGCGGCCGGGTTCGCGGTCGCGCACGGCTTCGCCCGCGACCGCGTCCTCTTCCAGTTCACCCGCGACCTCGAAGGCCTCGACTGGCCCTCGGCCTGGCCCGAGGGGATCGGAAGGAACTGGCCCGTCGGCGGCGCCGCACCGGCCGCACTCGCACCGGGAGTCCGCCTGCGCCCCTTCAGGACCGGCGCCGACGAGGCCGAATGGCTGCGGGTGAACGCGGCCGCGTTCGCCACCCACCCCGAGCAGGGACGCTGGAGCGCCGAGGACCTCGCGGCCCGCCAGGCCGAGACCTGGTTCGACCCCGACGGGCTCCTCGTCGCCGAGGACGACCAGGGACTCCTCGGCTTCCACTGGACCAAAGTGGAGGAAGGCGTGGGCGAGGTGTACGTCCTCGGCGTCGACCCGCGCGCCCAGGGCACCGGCCTCGGCCGCACCCTCACGCTCGCCGGGCTCGCGCACCTCGCGGCCCACGGCGTCAGGCAGGTCGACCTCTACGTCGACGAGTCCAACACCAGGGCCGTCGCGCTCTACCACTCGCAGGGATTCGCACTCGCGCGCACGGACGTGCAGTGGGACAAGAAGATCGGGTGATTCAGGCGCGGGCGAGGGCCTCGGAGGGGTAGCCCTCCTCGCCCGGCAGGACCAGCTTCGCGCCGCCCCCGGCCACGGCCACGCGCGGCAGCACCGGCGACATGTCCCGCTGCTCGGCGGCGGCGAACACCTCGCCCACGGTCGAGTAGCGGGCCAGCTCGGCGAGCGTGGTCGCCTCGGGCATCGACATCTGGCCGCCGTACTGGCACACCGCCTGCTCGGGCCCGATCCACGTCGCGTACTCCGGCTCCCGCACGCGGATGCGCGGCTGGAAGCCCTCGGCGAGCGTCGCCACGTAGATCCACGAGTCGAACCGCACCGGCTCGTACTCGGGGGTCACCCACCGCGCCCACGCCCGCTGGAGGGCCACGAGCGCACCGGTCTCCTCCTCGACCGCGCGGGCGCCGGTCATCGCGACGTCGGGGTCGTCGGGCTTGTGCCGGCCGCCGGGGAACCCGTACTGGACGGTGCGGGGCCCGTTCACGTGCCCCTGCGAGCCCTGCCCGCCGTAGCCGTCCACGTCCAGGTGCGCCCAGCGCTCGCGGACGGTGACCGGCGGCAGGTCGGCGCGGCTGATCGCGGGCAGCCCGAACGGCTCCTTCGCGGCGTGCCGCAGCAGGAACACCCGCAGCGGGGCCTCGCGCAGGAGGACGACGGCGGCGGCGCGCTCGGGCTCGGCGGGAGCGCCCTGCTCCTGGAGGCGGGCGAGAGCGCGGGCCGCCGACGCGGCCTCGACCGCGCGGAAGTCCCACTTCCCGTAGCGCTGGATGGACATGACCCTCACGCTAGTCCAAGAGCGGGCCGATCCAGAGCGCAACGGCCGAAACGGGGGCGGCCCGGCCGAAGCCGGGCCGCGAAGCCGTGCGAGGTGGAAGCTCCCGGGCTCAGCCCAGGAACTGGATCGGCAGGTAGAACAGCGCGCCCACCAGTGCCGCGATCGGGAACGTGATGATCCAGGCGATCACGATCGAGCGGGCCACGCCCCACCTGACCGCCCGCTTGCCGCCGGTCGAGCCGACGCCCATGATCGCGGAGGTGATGGTGTGCGTGGTCGAGATCGGCGCACCCAGCAGGAACGTGTTCGCGTAGAGCACGGCGCTGGCGACGGTCTCGGCCGCGAAGCCCTGGGGCGGGCCGAGGTCGATGATGCGCCGGCCCATGGTCTTGATGATGCGCCAGCCGCCCGCGTAGGTGCCGGCGGCCATGACGGCGGCGCTGGCGAGGTAGACCCACTCGGGGATCGGGTCGTCGGCCTTGTAGTAGCCGCCGACGGTGAGGGCGAGGACGATGATGCCCATGACCTTGGCGGCGTCCTGCATGCCGTGGCCCAGGGACATCGCGGCGGCCGAGACGGTCTGGGCGTGGCGGAAGCCGCGGTTGAGCTTGTCGGGGCGTCCGCGCCGGAAGAGCCAGTAGACGGCGATCATGACGAGGAAGCCGAGGCCGAAGCCGACGAGCGGGGAGACGAGGGTCGGCAGGACGATCTTGTCGACGATGCCGCTCCACAGCACGACCGCGCCGCCGGCGATGGTCGCGCCGACCATGCCGCCGAACAGGGAGTGCGAGGAGGAGGTCGGCAGGCCGAAGTACCAGGTGATGAAGTTCCAGGTGATCGCGCCGAGGAGGCCGGCGATGACGATGAGGATGCCGTCGATGCCCTTGGGGAGCTCCACGAGGCCGCTGGCGACGGTCGCGGCGACCTTGCCGCCGAGGTGGGCGCCGATGAAGTTGCCGATCGCGGCCATGCCGAGGGCGACGCGCGGGCGCAGGGCCCGGGTCGAGATGGAGGTGGCGATGGCGTTCGCGGAGTCGTGGAAGCCGTTGGTGTAGCCGAAGAGCAGGGCCGCCGCGATGCAGATCGAGACGGCGATGAACACGCTGTCCACGTTCAGGATTCCTTGACGTAGACCGACTCGACGGTGTTGGAGACCGACTCGAACGAGTCGCAGGCGGCCTCCAGCTCGTCGCCGACCTCCTTGAGCTTCATGACCGTCAGGGCCGGGTACTCACCGGAGTACAGGCGCACCAGGAGCATCCGGTAGGCGCGGTCGCCGTCGTTCTCCAGGCGGTTGCACTCGATCCAGAAGTCCTGCATGGTCGCGTTGAGGCCCTTGAGCTTCGGGATGTACTCGACGAGCAGGTCGGCCTGGGCGGCGAGGACGGTGATCTGCTCGATCATCTCGCGGGGCAGGGCGGGGAGGTCGGAGAGGCCGTAGAGGTAGACCAGGTTCGCGGCGGCCTCGATGTGGTCGAGGATGTCGTCGAGCTTCCCGGCCAGGTTGTACATGTCGGTGCGGTCCATCGGGGTGACGAACGTCGAGTTGATCTTGTTGAACAGGCGGTGGGTCAGCTGGTCGTTGTCGTGCTCGACGTCGACAAGGCGCTCGGAGATCTTCTGGTAGTCGGGCGCGTCGTCGCCCAGTTCGGCCAGGATCCCCACGCCGCGGCGGATGTTCTCCGACGCTTCGTTGAAGAAGGCGTAGAACGCGTCGTCCTGAGGCTTCAGCGAGAACCGCACTGGGCACCCCTGCTTTCGGTCGCTTTGTCTGTCCTCACTGTACCGATCGGCCCAGTGGACGGGTGGAATTCGTCCCCGCGAAGTTAACATCCAGGTGAACGCGAGACAAGCTTGTGAAGTGGCCTGTGTGAGACTCCACGAAACCGCTCTAAGCTGGGGTTATGCAAAGATTTCATTGGAATTCATCTATTGTTCACCTTCGGCGCTGAGGGCGCCGGACGCGCCTGTCCCCAGGCACGCCGCGCACCGCTCGCGCACTCGAATGCGTACCCGCGGCGACCGGCCCGAACCGTGCTCGGGCGGACCCGTTACGCGTCGACGCTCTCGGCGAGGCGCTCCAGCGCCCCCGCGACCGAGTCCGACTTCGTCGTGTACCAGAACGGCGGCAGCGAGTCGCGCAGGAACTTCCCGTACGAGCGGCTCGACTCCAGGCGCGAGTCGAGGATCGCGACCACGCCCTTGTCGGAGGTGCGGCGGATGAGCCGCCCCGCCCCCTGCGCGAGCCGGATCGCCGCGGCCGGGACCGACACCTCCGCGAACCCCGAGCGGCCCGCCGCGTCCGCGGCCTCCGAACGGGCGGCCGTCAGCGGCTCGGTCGGGCGCGGGAACGGGATGCGGTCGACCACCACGAGGCGGCAGGTGTTGCCGGGCACGTCCACCCCCTGCCACAGGCTCATGACGCCGAGCAGGCAGGTCGACTCCTCTTCGCGGAACCGCTTGACCAGGCTCGCGAGCGTCTCCTCGCCTTGGAGGAGGATGTCGTAGTCGGTCTGGGCGCGCAGCAGCTCGGCCGCCTCCGCGGCGGCCTTCTTCGAGGAGAACAGGCCGAGCGTCGCGCCCCGGCTCGCCTCCACCAGCCGCAGCAGCTCCTTGCCGGCCTCGGTGGGCAGGCCCGAGGCGGCCGGGCGCGGCAGCCGCGCCGCCACGTACAGGATGCCCTGCTTGCGGTAGTCGAACGGGGAGCCGACGTCGAGCGAGGTCCAGCCGTGCCCGTCCGCGGGCAGGCCCAGGCCGCGCGCGACGATGTCGAACCGGCCGCCGAGCGTCAGGGTCGCCGAGGCCGCGATGACCGTGCGGTCCTCGTAGAGCATCGCCGAGAGCAGGCCGCCGACCGACAGGGGCGCCGCCACGAGCTGCGGGCCGTTCGGCTCCGCCCAGATCACGTCGTCCCCGGGGGGACCGATGCACCGCCCGGCGGTCTCCACGGTCTCCACGAGTCCGGCCTTGAGCTGCTGGGCGCTCAACTGCTTCTTCGTCTCCGCGTCGAGCGCGCCCAGGTGCGTGGTCGCCTTGACGCACGCGCCGTTGATGAGGTTCAGCGCCTCCACCAGCGGCGCGGGCAGCTCGCCCGAGAAGCGCCGCTCCCCGGCAGCGGTGAGCGCGCCTTCGAGGGCGTCGGCCGCCTCGCGGATCTGGTCGGCCACGTCGGTGTCGATGAGGCGCCTGCCGCGCTGCGCGAGCCAGCGCAGCCGCGCGGGGTGCAGTTCGGCCCGCGCCGCCGACGTCACGCGGTCGACCAGTTCATGCGCCTCGTCGATGATGAGCACCGCGTGCTCGGGCAGGACGCTGCGCTCGTTCATCATGTCGATCGACAGGAGCGCGTGGTTGGTGACGACGATGTCGGCCTCGTGGGCCTTCGCCCGCGCCCACTCCGCGAAGCAGTCGGGGCCCTGCGCGCAGTCCTTCGCGCCGGGGCACTCGGACGAGGACGTGGAGGCCTGCTTCCAGGCGCGGTCGCTCACGCCCGGGTCGAGGTCGTCCCTGTCGCCGGTGTCGGTGTCGTTCGCCCAGTCGAACAGGCGCTCCACCTGCTTCGCGAAGGAGGCCTGCGCCCCGGCCCATTTGAGGGTCTCGGTGCCTTCGATCGTGCCGTCGTCCTCGTCCTCCTCGCCGGCGATCTTGCGCTTGCAGAGGTAGTTGTGGCGTCCCTTCAGGAGCGCGAACGTGGGCTTGCGGCCAAGGACGGGCGCGACGGCCTCGACCAGGCGCGGCAGGTCGACGGCGACGAGCTGGTGCTGGAGCGCGAGCGTCGCGGTGGAGACGACCACGGGCTTGCCCGCGCTGATCGCCGCGCACAGGTACGCGAGGGACTTGCCGGTGCCGGTGCCGGCCTGCACCAGCAGGTGCTCGCCGGAGTGGACGGCGGCGGCGACGGCCGCGCACATCTCCCGCTGGCCCTCGCGGGCCTGGCCGTGCGGCGTGGCGGCGACGGCAGCGTCGAGGATCGCGAGGGCCTCGCTCTCGGCGCTCATGCGCGGCCCGCTTCGGGCTTGGCGTCGGCGGTGAAGTCGGCGCTCGCAGCGGCGGCCTCGGCCTCCACGGCCTCCTCTTCGAGTCCTCTCGCGAGGGCTTCGCGTCGCGCCTCGCGGTAGCGGTTGAGGGCGCGGACGGTGCCGTTGACGATCGCCAGGAGCGGCACGGCGACGAGCGCGCCGATGATGCCCCACACGAAGCCGCCCGCGGTGACGGCCAGGACGATCGCGAGTGGATGGAGTTTGACCGCGCGGCTCATGAGGAACGGCTGGAGGAGGTTCGACTCCAGCTGCTGTACGGCGAGGACGATGCCGAGCACGATGAGCGCGGTGACCAGGCCGTTGGGCGTGCCGACGAGGGCGACGACGACGGCGATGATGCCCGAGACCGTGGCCCCGATGATCGGGATGAACGCGCCCAGGAAGATCAGCGTCGTCAACGGCAGCCACAGCGGGACCTTCAACAGCCACAGGCCCAGGCCGATGAAGATCGCGTCGACGGCGGCGACGACCACGATGGTGCGCATGTACTGCACGAGGGTCGACCAGCCGGCGCCGCCGGCGTAGCGCAGCGGCTCGGAGGCGGCGCGCGGGAGCATCCCGGTGAGGAAGGTCCAGATCTTGCGGCCGTCGCGGATGAAGAAGTAGGTGGTGAACAGGACCAGGAACAGGCCGGTGACGAAGTTCCCGAGGCCCGAGGCGGTCGACCCGGCGACGTCGAGGCCGGTCTGGACGATCGTCTCCTGGTTGTCGTCGTACCAGGTGGTGATGTTGTCCTGGACGCCGGCGAGGAACTCGGCGACCTGGTCGCCGTCGAGGCCGTACGGGCCGGCTTCGAGCCAGGACTGGGCGTCCTTGAGTCCGGTGAGGATCGAGTCGTAGAAGTCGGGGATGCCCGCGATGAACTGCTGGACGACGAAGGTGAGGATCGCGCCGACGGCGGCGAGGCCCGCGACGAGCATGATGATCGAGGCGAGGGACTTGTTCCAGCCGTGGCGCATCAGCCAGGCGGCGGCGGGCTGGAGCATCGCGGCGAGGAGGAACGAGATGGCGACCGGGATGATGACGGTGGTGACCTGGCTGAGCAGGTACAGCACGACCGCGATGATCGCGCCGATGACGAGAAGGCGCCAGGACCAGGCCGCGCCCACGGCCAGGCCGGTCGGCACGTAGCCGCGATCGGGGTGCTCGCCGAGGCCGTCCCTGTCGAGGTCGGGTGGGAGTTTCCCGCCGCCTCCGGCGGCGAGGTCGGGCTCCTCGGGGTCGGGGTCGGCGCGCCCGGCGAGCGCGCGCTCCGCGACTGGGTTGAGGCGCATACCGATCCAGAGCTGTCGTGCACGTGCGGTGGTGCGGCGGAATCGGCTCACGGTGTCTCCAAGGACGGTTCCTCCGGAAGGAGGCGGGTGCAACGTCAACACGTACCGTACCGGTCCGGTGCGACCTTCCCCATCCAGCCAGCGCCACCGAGACCGGTCCCGCAGGCGCTACCGAACGCCTGAGGGACGACCGATGTCACACCCCGGGCGCACCCTTGCGTAGGGGGCGAGGTGTCGGGGGGCGAGACGCCGACACCCCCGGCCTCGGCGTGCGGAGCCGCAGCGCCGCACGGAGGTTCGGGTGCCGGGGTGCCGGGGTGCCGGGGGGCCGGGGTGCCGGGGTGCCGGGGTGCCGGGGTGCCGGGGTGCCGCAGCGAATTGTCGGTCCCCCGCGTCACCCTCGTATCGGGGGCCGATTGATCGACACCCCCGACCTCGGGGGGCGGAGGAGTCAGGGTCGCGGTCAAGCCGGTGCCTCCGCGTTCGGTGCGGTGGTGATCAGGCGCACGCGACCCGGGCGGGCGCGGTCGCGCAAAGCGGTAGGCTGGGGCGTTGTGACCGATACTCCGTTGGACTCGACGACCGGCCTGCCGGTCCGCCTGCTGCACGACCGACTGCTGGTGCGCGAGGACGCGGACTCCGAACGCCGCTCCGTCGCCGGCATCGTCATCCCCGCCACCGCCTCCGTGGGCCGCCGCCTGCACTGGGCCGAGGCGGTGGGCGTCGGCCCGCTCGTGCGCTCGGTCGAGGCCGGGGACCGCGTCCTGTTCGACCCCGAGGACAAGGCCGAGGTCGACATGCAGGGCCGCACCTTCCTCCTCCTGCGCGAGCGCGACATCCACGCCGTCGCCGCCAAACGCGTCGACAACGACGGCACCGGGCTCTACCTGTAATGCGCGTCGCGGTCGCGGGGCTCGGCCTCATCGGCGGGTCCGTCGCCCTCGCGCTCGCCGAGGCCGGGCACGACGTGATCGGCCACGACCCCGACCCCGCCACCCGGGAGGCCGCCGCCGCGCACGTCGCGGTCGCCGCCGACCCGGCCGCGCTCCTCGACTCGGAGGTCGCGGTCGTCGCCGCGCCCGTCAAGCGCCTCGCGTCCGTCGCCGCCGAGACGTTCCCTCCCGACCGCTACCGCGGCCTGGTCACCGACACCGCCTCGGTCAAGGCCGCGGCCGCGCGGGCCTTCGCGGGCCATGCTCGCTTCGTCGGCGGGCACCCGATGGCAGGCAAGGAGACCGCGGGTTTCGCCAGCGCCGAGCCGGGCCTGTTCCGGGGCCGCGTGTGGGTGCTGTGCCTCGAACGCGGCGTGCGTCCGGCGGGGCGCGGCGGCACCGACGTGGGCGACTGGGCGACCCTCGCCCGCCTGTGGACCTCGATCGGCGCGCGGGTCGTCCCGGCGACCGCCACCGACCACGACCGGGCCGCCGCCCGGATCTCCCATGTGGAACACCTGGTCGCGGCCGCGCTGGTCCGCGTCGCCGACGACCCGCTGTCGCGGGCGCTCGCGGCGGGGTCCTTCCGCGACGGCACCCGCGTCGCGGCGAGCCCGACGGCGCTGGTCGCCGGGATGGTCGCGGGGAACGGGCCGGAGGTGCGGTCGGCGCTGGTGGACCTCGGCATGGAGCTCGACCGGGCCCGGTGGGCGACCGAGGTCCGCGAGGAGCGTCCCGAGGCGATCGCCGAGTGGTTCGACGGGGCCCGCGAGCTGCGGGCCTCCTGGCCGCCAGAGCCCGGAGCCGTCGAGCGGACGGCGCTGGAGCGGGAGTCGCTGCTGGCGCTCGGAGCGGCCGGCGGGTGGGTCGAAGCGGTGGAAGATGAGGTCGCGCTCTGCCGTCGACCTCGCGTACAGTCCACTTCATGAGAAGAATCGATGAGATCGCCGACAAGTACGTAGAGGACGTCCTCGAACTCAGCCCCCTGTACGCCACCTCCCTCGGCGTTCCCGGGCACGACCATGAGCTCGACGACTTCTCCCCCGCCGGGTTCGCGGCCCAGGCCGAGCTGGAACGCGCGACCATCGCCGCGCTCGAGGCGGCCGAACCGGTCGACGAGCGCGAGCGCATTGCGAAAGAGGCCATCCTCGAACGGCTGCGGCTGTCGCTGGAGCGCTACGAGGCGGGCGACACCTACCTCGGGCTCAACGTCCTGGCCTCCCCGATCCACGACATGCGCGGCGTCCTCGACCTCATGAACACCGAGGGCGAGGAGGCGGCGAGGAACATCGCGGCGCGCCTGTCCGCGGTGCCCGACGCGGTCGACCAGTACATCGAGACGCTGCGCGCCGAGGCCGCCGCCGGTCGCGTGGCCGCGAAGCGCCAGATCCTCGAAGTCGCGCAGCACTGCGACAACTGGAACGGCGCCAAGGGCGTCGACACCGACTTCTGGGCGAAGTTCACCGGCAGCGTGACCATCGACGGCAAGCCGGTCAGCTCCGGGCCGCTGCGCATCGCCTTGGGCAACGGCGCTGACTGGGCGCGGTTCGCGATCACGAAGTTCGCGGTCTTCCTGCGCGAGGAGCTGGCCCCGCAGGCGCCGGAGAAGGACGCGGTGGGCCGCGACCGGTACTCGCGCGCGTCCCGCTACTTCATCGGCGCGGACATCGACCTTGAAGAGACGTACGCGTGGGGCTGGCAGGAGCTGGCCCGCATCGAGGCGGACATGCGGGCGACCGCCGAGCGGATCAAGCCGGGCGCGTCGATCGAGGAGGCCGTCGAGCTCCTCGACGCGGACGAGGCGGAGAACTTCACCGACAAGGAGCTCTTCCGCGACTGGATGCAGGAGCTCGCCGACTCCACCATCGCCGACCTCGCGGACAAGCACTTCGACATCCCTGAGCAGATCCGCACGATCGACTGCAAGATCGCGCCGACCGAGGACGGGGCGATCTACTACACGGGCCCGAGCGAGGACTTCACCCGTCCGGGGGCCATGTGGTGGTCGGTGCCGGAGGGCCAGAAGCTGTTCGGGAAGTGGCGCGAGAAGTCCACGGTGTACCACGAGGGCGTGCCGGGCCACCACCTCCAGGTGGGGCAGACGATGGCGCGCGTGGAGCTGCTCAACCGGTTCCAGCGCCAGATCATGTGGTGCTCGGGCCACGGCGAGGGCTGGGCGCTCTACTCCGAGCGGCTCATGGACCAGCTGGGCTACTACGACGAGGACCCGGGCGGGCGCCTCGGGATGCTCGACGCGCAGGCCTTCCGCGCCGCGCGCGTCGTCGTCGACATCGGCCTCCACTGCGAGTTCGCCATCCCCGAGGACAACCCGTTCGGCTGGCGGCCGGGCGAGGAGTGGGACGGCGAGAAGATGTTCGAGTTCATGAAGGCGCACACCCGCACCATCGAGGACGACATGCTCAAGTTCGAGCGCAACCGCTACCTCGGCTGGGCCGGCCAGGCGCCGTCCTACAAGGTCGGCGAGCGCCTGTGGATGCAGGCCCGCGAGGACTACAAGGCGCGCAAGGGCGCCGACTTCAGCCTCAAGCAGTTCCACACCGACGCCCTCAACCTCGGCTCGATGGGCCTCGACCCGTTCGCCGACGCCCTGGGCCGCCTGTAGGCGATCGATCCGCACCGATCATGCGGCATTCGAAGGGACGCCGCTGATCGCGTCCGCGCCGATCACGCGCCTTTCGAAGGACCGTCGCTGATCGCGAGGGAACCTCACGCGTCACACCCGTGAGGTACGGCTTGTTGAAAGGGGGCGCTGCGTTCGGAACATATCCGTCATTCCGGATATGACCGCAATGCGGCGCCCCCTTCGTCATGCCCTGCCCCGCACCGCCTACCGGCCTCGCCCCGCCGACCGGCCGGAACCTCAGGCCGCGTGGTCGAGCCGCAGGTCCAGCTCGTCCTTGCCGTACCAGGCCCGCAGCCGGTCGGCGCCCCGCCGCAGTGCCGCGATCTCGGCGGCCGTGAAGCCCCGCGCCCGCCACGTCTCGACCACCAGGCTCTCGCGCTTCGGCGTCGCCTTCCAGTTGCCGATCACCTGCCCGTCGAGCAGGATCGCCGGATTGAACCGCGGCCGGTCCGGGAACCGCGAGCGCGGCACCGAATGGTGCAGCACCAGGTCCTTCGAATCGGTGTACGAGCACAGCATCTCGTCGAAGCCCTGCACGAAGTCGACCACCGGGCCGCCCGCCGCGGCCTCGGGCCGCTCCCCTCCGAAATAGAGCACGCGCCCCGCGGCCTCGACCGAGGCGAGCCCCAGTTCCTCGATCGCCGCCTTCGCGTCGACCACCTTCAGCGTCGCCCAGCGGGTGAAGTCCTTCACGGTGGCCGGCCCGCGCGAGACGAAGAACCGCCGCGCCAGCTCCCGCACCGCCTCGCCCCTCGAGATGCGCCCCGCCGGGACCCGCTCGTCGAAGTTCGCGTACGTCTGCTTGCCGCCCTTCGGCGTCCCCGAGCAGATCGCCTCCCGCAGCTCCGCGTGCGCCAGCATGTGCCCGAGCCGCTGCCCGGTCGGATCCGAGATCCCCGCCTCCGCGAGCACCGCCGAGGCCTCCTCGCGCGTCAGGTGCCGCGCTCCGGCGGTCGCGTCGGCGAGCACGTCGACGGAGCGGCCGATCGTCCACTCGTCGAACCCGAAGGCCCGGTCGTTGCCGGCCATGAGCTGCTCGACGCGTTCGGCGCTGGCGGCCAGCATCATCCGCAGGTCACCGGCCGGGACGGTGTGCCAGGTCGGGCGCAGCACATGGGTGCGCACGACCGCGCCGGAGTCGATGAGGGCGTCCACGGCGGCGGGCCCGGCGAAGGCGAGGGCCTGCGCGTCGGGGACGGCGCGCATCGCGGGGGTGAGTTTCGAGGGCTGGTACTCCTGGGACTGGACGGCGCCGAGGTGCTCGAACGCGTCCATCGGCGCGGCGAGCCGCTCGCCCCAGAGCCGCTGGGAGTGGGCGCGCCAGGCGGCGATCGCCCTCGGCGTGAGGTCGGTGGGTGTCGACATGCGCTCATGCTAGCGGTCGGCGGCGACGTGAGGCCTCCACCGATCCGTGCGCGCCGAACGACGCCTGACGCGCACGTGGCGCGAAACTCCTTCGACGAGTGCGCTGACTTGGGTGGACGCGGTTGCGAAGAACAGCCACAATTACGGCATGTCCCTTCCGAACGCGATCCTCAGGCTCTCGACCGACGTCCTCGCCGACATCAACGACGACGAGCGCTTGGCGTTCGCCTACGCGCACGGTCCCGCCCTGTCCGGTTTCGGGGAGGACGCCGAACTGGTGTGCGTGTGGGAGACGGACGCGGTCCCCGACGACGCCGACCCCGATGCGGTCCACCTCACCGTGGCCCGCTTCCAGTCCCTCCTCGAGGCGCTCGACCGCGGCGAGGGCTGGCGCGAGCCCGGCGACGAGGCCCTGCGCGTCATCGCCAGCTTCGCCGAGGGCATCCTCCTCGCCGACGACTCCGAGCTGGGCTCGAAGGCCCGCGCGGAGGTCACGGAGTTCCCGCAGTCCCTCGCCGACGCCTCGCGCGAGGCCGTCGAGAACGAGGCCGAGTCCGTGGCGACGCGCCTCGGCGCCGCCGAGGACCCCTGGGAGCTCGCCGAGACCCTCACCGGCGGCCTGCACCGCGCCTACGTGGCCCTGTTCGCCGCCGGAGGCCACTTCTTCCCCGGCCGCGACCACCGCGCCGAATCCGTCGCGCGCCACCTCCTCGGCGACGAGGTCCCCGAGGCCGAATCCGCGGTCTGGGCGGCCGCGAGCGCCCCGCCCGCCGAACGCGCCGACCTCCTCCCGGAGGCCTGGCGCCACTTCGCGAAGGTCGTCCTCGACAACTGCTGAAGACTTGACTACGGATCAGAAAATCGGGGGTTCGAATCCCCCGAATGCGATGACGCAGGGCACATCCGGATACCCGGTTGCAGATCCGTTTTCGCCCCGGGTAAGGTTATGCCCGGCCTGCTCAACCGGGCCAGGCGCCGCTAGCTCAACGGATAGAGCATCTGACTACGGATCAGAAGGTTGGGGGTTCGAATCCCTCGCGGCGCACCGTATAGAGAAAGCCGAGTCTCCGGACTCGGCTTTTCTCGTCTATCGGTCGAGGATTCGGCGTTCCTTTTCTGACGCGATGCCCATCTCCTCGGGGAGCCGGTCCTTGGTCAGGCCCGTCTCGGTCATCCAGGTCCAGGTGTCGTGGACGGTGTCGGCGATCGGGCGGGTCGTGAGGCCGGCGGCTCGGGCCTTCGCGGAGCTGACGTTCCAGGTGCCGGGGGTGGTTCGCCACAGCGGCAGTTCGTTCCATTGGCGCACGCCGTGGGCGGTCAGGACCTCGCTCGGGGTCCACACCAGTTCGGCGTCGGCGCCGGTTGCCTCGACGCATGATTCGAGGAGGTCCCCGAACGTGGCCTCGCCCGATCCGGCGACGTTGAACGCGCCGTCGAGACCGCGGTCAAGTGCGGTAAGGGCGAACTCGGCCACGTCCCGGACGTCCACCGGCTGGATACTGCGATCAGGACGCTCGGGGGCCGCGACCCGGCCGCCCTCGGCGATGCGCAGCAGCCACCAGGGGAGGCGACCGACGTACTCCTCGGGACCGAGCACGACCCCGAGCCGCAGGACGGAGCTGCGCTCGGGCCCGAAGACCTTGAGCACCGCCCGTTCGCAACCGGCCTTCTGGTACCCGTACCGGCTCGGTCCGTCCTTGACGTCCTCGCCGAAGGTGTCGTCGGCGTCCGGCGGACACTCCAAAATAGGCGATTCCTCGGACAGCGCCTCGATCGGCCAGCCTCGGTAGGCCGAGAGCGTCGAGATGAACAGGTACCTGCCCGCCGAAGGTTCCAGGACCGAGGCGACCTCGAGCACGTTCTGCGGCACGTACCCGGAGACGTCGACGACCGCGTCCCACGTCCCCGACGCGGCGAGCCGCTCCAGATCCGCCCGGTTCCAGCGATCACCGTGGATCACCTCGGCGCCGGGCAGGTCCGTGCCCGACCTCCCCCGGTTGAACGTGGTCACGCCCCACCCGCGCGCGAGCGCACCGGCCACGATCCCGCGCCCCACGAACAGGCTTCCGCCCAGGACGAGCAGTCTCATGAACCACCCCTTCACCTCGAAGTCCCCAAAACCGCGGATAGCGGCACGGCCCCCGATTGTCCCTCTGATCCCCTTGGCCCGCAACCAACCCATGAACTCACGGGCGGTCGAGGCCGAGGCGGGTGCGTTCGGCGTCGATGATGCGCTGTTCGAGGGGGACCGATTCGTCGCCGAAGGTCGCCAGGGCGGTGGCGGTGGCCATCGCGCCGGTGGTCTTCGCTTCGCTGTGGCGGGCGTAGTGCTCGAACAGGAGGTCCTTGTGCTCCTGGACTTCGCGGATGCGCTCGTCGACGCCGTCCTTGGCGAGGAGGCGGTGGACCTGGACGCGGCGGGTCTGGCCCATGCGGTGGGCGCGGGCGACGGCCTGCTGCTCGATGCTCGGCTTCCACTGCGGTTCGGCGAGGACCACGACGGAGGCGGCCTGGACGTTGAGGCCCACGCCGCCGGCCTCGATCTGCGCCAGGAGCACCGCGGGGCCCTCGCGGCGCGTGAACGCGTCGACCATGCCTTGGCGCTTGGGGGCCGCGATGCTCCCGGTGATCGGGCCGATCGCGCGGTCGCCGATGCGCTCGGCGACGGCTTTGAGCACGTCGAGGAAGTACGAGAACACGATGACCTTCTGGCCCTCCTCGCCCGCGTCCTCCACGAGCTCGGCGAGCCGCTCGAGCTTCGCCGAATCGGGCAGGGCGGAGGAGGCGCGGCGCATCCCCATGAGGTTGCGGCGGCGCACCTGCTCGCGGTACTCGTCCTCGTCACCGGCGTTGAACTGGACCCACTCCTCGACCTCGATCTTCTCGGGCAGTTCGGTGAGCACGTCCTCCTGGTTGCGCCGCAGGTACACCGGGGCAACAGTGCGCCGGAACTCCTCGGCGCCGACCACGTCGTCGCCCTCGCCGACGAGGTCCGCGATGTCGGGCCGGAGGTGGCTGATGAGCGACTGGAACTCCTGGACGCGGTTCTCCATCGGCGTGCCGGACAGCAGGATCGCCCGCTTGGACCGCTTGATCGCGGCCCCGACCGCCATGCTGCGCTTCGCGTTCGGGTTCTTGATGTAGTGGGCCTCGTCGACGATCAGGAGCGAGAGCTTCGTCCGCTGCGGCAGCGATTCGAGCCGGTCGATGGTGTTGAACGTGGTCACCGCGACGCCGCCGCGGCGCAGCCACTTTCGGGCCTCCTCCTCCCGGCCCGGACCGTGGAGGCCGAAGGGGTCGAGGTGCGTGTGCTTGCGGATCTCGTTGAGCCAGTTCGGGACGACGCTCGCCGGGCAGACGACGAGGCAGCGGCGCTGCCCGTCCGCGGCGAGGTGCGCGGCGACCGCGAGGGACTGGATCGTCTTGCCCAGGCCCATCTCGTCGCCGATGATCGCCTTCCGCTGATGGATCGCGTACTTCGCGCCGAACAGCTGGTAGAAACGAAGATCCGTGCGCAGGAGCGTGCCGTCGAACGGCAGCGTCTCGATCTCCTGCCGCAGGTCGGCGCCCACGAAGTCCTCGGCGCGCTCGGCGTCCTCGACGTCGGTCCCGGTGAGCTTCGCGAGCTGCGTGTTGATGCTCGCGGCCCGGTCCTCGTAGTCGCGCCACAGCTCGTCGGAGCTCCAGCGCTCCGGCTGGACCTGTTCGAGCGCGGCGGCGAGATCCCGTTCGAGGGCACCGGTCTCGGCGTGGGCGTTCGCCGCTTCCAGGGCGTCGAGTCCGGCCAGCGCCTCGTCTTTGCGCCTGCGACTTGCGAACAGCATCGCGAGCCTGCTGCCTGCCCTGTCGGCGGCCTTGAAGTACGGTTCCGCGCGGCTTCGGAAGCGGTGCGCGGCCTCTCGCAGGTCGTCGACCACGGTCGCCGCGTTCTGCTCGGCCCTGAGGTACGCCAGGATGCGTGACTGCCTGGGGTCGCGCCGCACCGGGTCGAACCGCGGGCGCGTATCGGCGGCCGACTGCGCGGCCACCAGCTCGGCGGCGGCCTTCACGTCCTCGACGGTCTGGGCGCCGATCCCCGGGATGTCAAGCAGCCGCTCGCGCGAGTTCGCGAGCACGTCGGCGACCGTGGTGATCCCGGCCTGTTCGAGCTTCGCCAGCCGGAGTCCCTTGGAGACCTTCTTCAGCTCCGTGACCCGCATGACGGCGAGCCTGACCGAGACGTCCTCCTGCTCCAGCTCGGCCACGTACCCGCGCGTCGCCTCACGCAACCGGGAGGGCTCACCGGCCAGGCTCTCGTACCGCCGCAACAGGTCGCGTGCACGCGCCACCTGCGAACGCGCGCGCTCGCGCAGCTTCCGCCTGTCACGTCGAGTGTCGGCCACGGGGCCTCCTGGGGTCGGGAGGGAACCCATTCTATTGACCGATCCTGCGCCCTGCTCCGGTGACGGGGAAGGCCGCCGAGTCCCTGGGTGGGGCTCGGCGGCCTTGTCGGTGTCAGTAGTGGCGGCGGGGTGGTCTGGTGTTGGCGTGTAGGAGGTCGCAGTGGTCGAGGCGCCAGCCTTTGGGGGTGGTCTTGAAGGTGAAGGTCATGGCCTGGTTGGCGTTGCCGTTCTCGACCATGGCGACGATTTCGGTGGTGTTCGGGTTGGGGCAGGTGGCTTTGGCGACTCGGACTTGGTTGAGGCGGGTGGGGACGCGGCGGCGGATTCGGGTGAAGGCGGCCCAGCCGGCGTCGGTGGCGAGGAGGCGGGCGTCGGCGGCGGGCTTGCGTCCGGTGAGGACGTGCAGGAAGTAGGCGGAGTAGGAGACGGCTTGGCGCGGTGAGATGCGGCCCGTGAAGTCGTTGCGACAGCTCAAGTTTCCTCCGATTGAGTCGAGCTGGGGATCTTCGAGGAGGAATCTATTGGTGACGTTTCGTGAAGTCAATCGCACCGAACGTGATCGAGGGGGTGCGGGGGCCTCGGCGTTGTGGAGTTCCGACTAGCGGCGTGGAGCGGTTTCGGCCGCATAAGCGACACGTGCACAGGGATAAGGAAGGGGATCGGCGGAACCCTACAAAAACCAGAAAGTCCGGTTTGTATGGTTTCACTCGGTGCGTCGCAGCGCTAACGGATCTCGACCTCATATTTGCATCGCGGTGGTATGGAGATGCGCCGCAACGGGCCGTGAGGGGTTCGAGGGCGGTTCGTGGTTGTCCCTTTGCGGCACACTGGGGTCGGTTCGCGGCCCGGACCGGGCGCGGACTCTTCCTACCCCCTTGAGGAGCGACTGGTGAACCAGCACAGTACGAACGGGCGCGGTGTGCACAGGAGGAGCGTGCTGCGGGCGGTGGCGCTCGGGGCGCCGTTGGCGGCGGCCGGGGCGTTCGGGGTGCACGCCGCGTCGGCGGACACGCCCAACTTCAAGATCATGGTGACCGAGCAGGTCACGAACAAGGTGTTCGTGTTCGACAAGAGCAAGTCGTTCAGCAATGCCAACGCGTACAAGACGTGGAGCCCCGGCGTCGGCGGGTGGTACAACCTCTCGGACTGCCGCATCCGCGACACCGCGCAGTTCGGGGCGATCGGTCTGGCCGCGGGATCGGGCGGCAAGGTCGGGATCTGGAACATCACGACCGAGAAGGACCAGGAGCTCAACGACGTGCTGTGGAGTGCGTCCCCGGGCGGCAATCCCCATGCGCTGGAGCGCATCCCGAACGTCGGCGCGTTCGTCTCGGCCAGTTCGAGCGGGTTCCTCACCGTGTACGCGCCGACGAAGGTCTCCGACCCCTCGACGCTGAAGGCCGTGCAGACGGTGAACCTCGCGGGGGCGCGCGGCGTCCTGTGGGACCCGAACGGCAAGCTGCTGTGGGTGGCGGCGCAGAAGCTGGTGCGGGCCTATTCGGTGACGGGCACCTACCGCAACACCAGGATCAAGGCGACGAGCAAGTCCGTCGCCCTGTCGGGCAACGGGCACGACATCCAGCCGGACTACTCGAACTCGGGGCGGCTGCTCGTGTCCGACACGTACGGGGTGTACTCGATCGACAAGTCCACATTGGCCAGGACGACACTGCACACGGTGCGCCGCATCAAGTCCTACGTGAAGATGAGCTCAGGCGAGCACTTCTACGTCAAGGGCGACGACATCGGCACGCGCACCTGGGGCAGTCCGACCGTGGCGTTCTCGCAGTCGGCCGACCGGACGAGGTCGGGCGCCGAGTTCTACAAGGCCAGGTACTACACGACCGCTTACAACTAGGCCGGGATCGGATTAGAGGACGCGGACCTCGTCGCCGGTGCGGGCCGTGCCGGCGGCGAGGATCTCGGCGTAGAAGCCGAAGCAGGTGGCGCGGCCGTACTCGGGCACGTCGACGCGGTGATGGGAAGCGAGGGTCTTCAGGAGCGCGGGGTCGGCGGGCGCGGCGCCGTGTGCGAGCGAGGGGATGACGCAGCGCGGCGTCGGCACGACCGTCTTGACGAGGAGGTCGGCGCCGATCGCGATCCGCTGTCCCGGTTCGGGATCGGCCGGGAGGTCGAGGATGAGGTTGGGGCGGAAGCGGGCGGGGTCGACCGCTTCGCCGTGCTCGGCGCCGAGTCTCGCAAGGGCGCCGGTCGTGACCAGGTGCAGGGGGCCGAAGTCGAAGAAGCGGCCGTCGGCGCCGGCGCGGACGGCCACGAGGTCGTCGCCGCCGGGTTCGACGCCCGCGGCCCAGTCGGGGATCATCCCTGGCTCGTCGGGCCACCAGTGGTGGCGCTTGAGCTGCTTCGGCGGGTGCCGGGTGAGGCGGACGGGGTGGCCGAGCCAGTCCGAGAGGGCGGCGTCCGCCTCAGGCCCGCCCGCTTCGAGGGCTTTGCCGCCGGGGACGGTGACGAGCATGTCGGCGGCCGCGTCCCCTTGGGCCGACAGGGAAGCGGTGACGGCGAGGAGGCCGCCCCACAGTCGCGGCTGCTTGGCGCTTCCGACGGTGTCGTCGGCGCCGAGGCAGGTCCAGATGCGGTCGCCGTCGAGGCCATCGGCGGTGACGACGACTTCGTCGAGGTGTTCGGCGGCGGCGGATTTGAGCGGGTGGCGGCGGATGTCGAGGACGCGGTGCACCGGGGAATCCTATGCCGCGGGCCGCGCTATGCGAAGCGACTTCGACGCGGACCGGTTCCCGGGCCGCGACGGCGGCCTTGCGGTGATCGGTTCGGGCGGCCTGCGGCTCAGTCGGGCGGGAAAAGGCGACTTCGGCGCGGACCGCGCGACGGCGGCTCCGCAGCGAGCGGTGCGGGCGGCCCGCCGCCCAGTTGGGCGGGAAGACGCGACTTCGGCGCGGACCGCACGACCGCGGCTCCGCAGCCGGGCAGGAAGAAGCGACGCGGACCGCGCGATGGCTACCTCTCAGCGGTCAACCCGCGGCTCAGTCGGGCGGGAAGTAGAACAGGACCGGCGATTCGGCGATCGTGTCGGGAAGGTCGGTGGCCCAGAGGGACCGGCCCGTGTAGTCGATGAACGCGACCTGCGTGCCGTCCCTCGAGACGTAGCCGTCGGCGTGCACCGAGACGCAGGTGGTGTCGTCGGCCCCCACGGCCTGCCGTTCCTCCAGGTCGACCACGCGCGTGCCGGACTCGGCGCGGATCGTGAAGCCGCCCTTGTAGGCGCCGTACGGCCCGTACCCGTCGACGAGGCAGGCGTAGCGGCCCGAGGGGTCGACGCCGACGAGACCGATCGTCAGCGGCTCGGTGCCCTTGAGGCTCGGGACCGGGATGGTCTCCAGGACCGACCCGGTCGCGTCGACGCGGTACAGCTCGGTCACGTCGAGGTCGTGGTACAGCGCCTGCGCCGCGCCGTCCTCGTCGGTGTACCAGCGCAGTCGACAGCCCTGAGTCGTGAGATCCATTGTGGTCGGCAGTTCGCCCGCTTCCGGCGAGTACCACTCGGTCGCGCCCCATGTCTTGGCGGGCAGCGGGATCGCGTCGGTGTCCGCACGGCCGCCCGGCTCACCCGCGATGCCCCACACCGCTGCCCGGTGGACGAGCAGCGCCGAGCCGTCGGCGAGCCAGGACGGGTCGATGCACGCGTGGTCGACCGGATAGGCGGCGCCGGTGGTGATCTCGCCGGTCTCCAGGTTCCCGAACTCCAGCACCGCACCGGGACTCGCGCCGTCGATCCACGCCGCGTACTTCTGCCCGGGCGCGATGCTCAGCGAGGCGCGCAGGACCGTGCCCACGTCGCCCTGCCCCTCCCACACCCCCGAGAGGTCGAGCACGGGTTCGGGCTCCCCGGAGGAGCCCCCGGCGGCGTCCCAGCGGTACAGGCGGTGGTCGTCGCCGAGCGCGTAGAACACGCCCTCGCCGCTACCGTCGCTGGAGGGGTTCTCGAAATCGCACGAAGCCGAGGCCAGGGCCAGGGCGAAGGCCGCCGCGGCGGCGGCGATGCGCCGCCTGCCGGCCCCGGCCGTCTGCCGTGGGGGCATGTCGTCCTCCTTCCGGCGGGCCTCGCCCGCCCGGCCCGCGGTCAGTCGTCCTCCGCGTCGGCCTCCGCTTGCATGGACTCGTTCACTCGGTACGCGCCGGCGGCCTTGTCCGACATGGCGTGCCGCCCGATGAGGTTGAGCCAGACCCGCCCGTTCGCGGCCGACACCGCGGGGTCGATCGCCTCGGTGCCGAAGCGCTCGCACAGCAGCTCGTAGCCCTTGGTGGTCTTGGGGCCGAAGTCGCCGTCGATCGCCATGTCCTTCACTCCGGCGAGATCCCTTGCGGCCCACTGGATGATGGTTGTGTCCGTCTGGTAGTCCCAGTCCATGGCGACGGCGGCGCGGCCGCGGTCGGCGTGGATGTGGTTCCAATGCGAGCCGTCGGGGTCGTTGTTGCAGTGCAGGACCGTCCCGAAGTGCTTGCGGAAGGTCGCGACGACCGCGAGGTAGCGGCGGCGCATGTACAGGCGCTTGTCCTTGCCGTGCACGGCCGTGTCGACGAAGTTCCCCGAGCCCCAGTCGAAGCGGGTGAAGTCGACCGCCGCGCCGTAGCGGTGGTACCCGGGCTTGCAGACCTTCGCGCCCGCCAGGCCCGTCCACCGGTAGGACCAGACCCCGCCACCCCGGGCGTACTGCTGACCGAGCAGGTGGAGGTCGAGGATGACCTTGCCCGCCTGGGTGTGCGCCTCCTCGTGCATGGTGAACGAGGTCGTGGACGGGTGGACGCCGTAGCCGTCGCCGTTGAAGGCGGTGCGGTAGCGCGTCTTCAGATCGCGCTGGTAGAGCCAGTCGCGCGTGATGTCCGGGTATCCGCAGGACGACCGCGCGAACGCGGCGCTGCTGCTGGGGAATGCCATCGCTCCTCCTCCTGTCCGGGCTACCTTGCTCCTCTGATGTGGACGGACGCGCCGTCGGTCTCGAGCCACAGTCCGCGGCGGCCGGGGACGGCGAGGATCTCGCCGTCGCAGCCGCAGTCCTGCTCGGGGCGCGTGGCGGCCTCCAGGGGCGCGCCGTCGTGGGTGAACCGGGCCTCGACGGCGGTGCCGTCCTGCTCGGAGAAGACGCTGACGTGCTCGTCGCAGGCCACGGCGGCCATCGCCCGGCCCGACTCGGGGAGCGTGGCGACCGTCTCCAGGCGCAGCGCGGCGGCGTCGAGCACGCCGGTGTGGAGGGTCTGGGTGCCGGAGGTGTCGGCGACGGCCGCGAACAGGCCCTGGTCGGTCTCGGCGAGCACGGTGCCGTAGCCCTCGCCGAGGCCGGTGGCGAGCGCCTGCTCGGTCCAGGTCTCGCCGCGGTCGAGGCTGAGGGCGAGATGGCTGCGGGTGATGACGCTCAGGTGCTCGTCGGGGCAGCCTTCGATCGCGACAGCGAGGCCGTCGGTACCCAAGGGGGTGACGGCGGTGGCGATGCCGGACTTGATCGCGTCGGGGACCGGCAGCGGGGTCTCGACGGCGGTGCCGTTCTCGATGCGGATGAGGGCGGGCCGGGAGCGGTCGGCGGCGAGCTCGACGGCACCGGTGATCCACAGGACCGGGCCGAGCGCGGCCATCGAGTGGGGGTGGAAGTCGGCGGGCATCGGGAGCGGGAGGGGCGGGCCGGGGACGGCCGGGGCCTCGGCGTCGGCGGGTTCGGCGAGGATGCGCACGGCGTGGTCGGACTCGGTCTCGGGGTCGGCGGTGAGGACGAGCAGTTCGCCGTCCCGGCCGGTCCAGCCCGCGGCGGCGGCGAGGATGAGCGGCGCGGCGGCGGCGCTCGCGGGGAGCGGGGCGAGGGCGTCCGCGGCGCCCGCGGCGAGGAGGGCGGCGGCGCCGGTGAGGACGGTGCGGCGGGTCAGGCCCGGGACTCGGTCCGCACTCGGGGAAACAGCCATGAAAGCACTATGACCAATCGTGCCGGGTCATTTCGGCGAAATCTCAACATTCATTCCATAGTGGTATTTCCTCGCGATCGGCGCGCGTGCTAGGCGCGGGCCGCTACAGCCGCAGGAGCGCGGCGGCGCCCGCGGCGGTCGCGGTCGCGGCGAGAAGGGCGCCGTGGGCCGCGAAGCGGCCGAGGTGGACGCGCGGGCCCGGGGCGCCGTCGGGACGGCGGGCGGCGACGAGGTCGAACCACAGGAGGGTCGCCATGGAGGCCCACGGCAGGACCAGCGGGCCGACGTTCACGCCGATGAGCAGGCCCAGCAGCGCGTCCGTGTCGCCGACGGGGATGACGGATTCGACTGCGGTGTAGGCGGGCAGGTTGTTGACGAGGTTCGACAGGGCCGCGCCGGTGAAGGCGGCGCGCAGGACCGAGCCGTCGCCGGCCAGCGCGGCGACGAGGGTCGACCCGCCGTGGAGCATGAGCGCGGGGACGAGGAGGAACAGGCCGGCGGTGAGGACGGGGAGGCGCCACGGGACGAGCGACCAGGTGAGGAGGTCGCGGCGGCGCAGGAGGCAGTGGGCGAGGAGGACCGCCGCCGCGGCGGCGGAGGCGAGCTGGATCGGGGCCTCGGCGACCACGGCGACGACGAACCCGGCGCAGACGGCCGCGGCGGTCCACAGGAGGCGGCGGTCGGGGACGGCCGGGAGCGCGGCGGGGACGACGTAGCGGTCGAGTTCGCGGTGGCGTCGCCGCCAGTAGCCGAGCCACAGGAACGCTGCGGTGACTGCGAGGACGGCGAGCTGCGGGGCCCACATGCGGGCGGCGAAGTCGAGGGGGTCGGCGCCGATGCGGTCGGCGGCGAGGAGGTTCGTCAGGTTGGAGACGGGCAGGAGGAGGCTCGCGGTGTTGGCGAGCCAGACGGTGGTCATCGCGAGCGCGAGCGCGGGCGCGCGGGTGGCGGCGGCGAGCGCGAGCATCACGGGGGTGAGGAGGACGACGGTGGTGTCGAGGTTGAGGAAGACGGTGGTGGCGGTGGCGAGCGCGAAGCAGCAGGCGAAGAGCGCGGCGTGGCTGCCGCGGCCGAGCCGGGCGAGTGCGGTCGCGGCGAGGTCGAACAGGAGCGAGGCCCGGACGACGGCGACCATGACGGTGACGGTGCCAAGGAAGAGGACGAGCGGCGCGATCCGGGTGAGGCTCGCGACGGCGTCGGCGGTGGGGAGCGCGCCGGTCGCCCAGCACAGGAGGCCTGCGGCGAGGACGCCGATGCTGACGCGGTCGAGCACGTCGAGGCGGAGGCGCCGGGTCGGCGGCGCGGTGCGGGTCACGGCCCAATGGTAGGAACGACGAGGTCGCGCGGCCACGACGTGTGACGGAGTCGCATTGAGAGGCGGGACCGGTCCCCAGGGCG
>NZ_STGX01000004.1:135306-261458 GCF_004912155.1 Glycomyces paridis
ACGTGCAAGGCGGCTCGGGGTGCGGCGACGGGCTCGGGCCCGGCTGCGGCACGGGCGCTGGCTCGGTTCGGGCTGCGGGGCCAACGGCGCGGGGTCGGAGACCGGCTCGGGCGGGGGCGGCTGGCGGTCCGGTGCGGGCTCGGTCGGGCGCGGCGAGGCAAAGCAGTGCGGGGCGAGGTGGAGCGTCCGGGCTGCCGGGCCGACCCCCGAGGTCGGGTGTGTCGGCAGTGCGGAGCCCCCGGATCAAATGTGGCTCGGGGGTGCGACGTTCGGGGCCGGTTGGGCGCGTGCGAATCCCGGGGTCGGGTGTGTCGGTGCACAGGTCCCCCCGTTGCAAGAGCGGCTCGGGGTGCGACGTTCGGGGCGGCCCGGAGGCCGCCCCGAATGCGGGTGTTGTTCAAGTTGCGGGCCGGTGGGCGAGGGCACCGGTCGGGCGGTGCATGCGTCCCGAGCCGGTCGGCGGCCGGGCCGTCGCGGCTACTCCTTGGTGACGGTGAGCTTGTCTCCCTGGTCGCTGGTGCCCACTTTGACAGTGTCGCCGTCGACGATCTTGCCTTCGAGGAGTTCGCGGGAGAGGGGGTCGCCGATGGCGGTCTGGATGAGGCGGCGCAGGGGGCGGGCGCCGTAGACGGGGTCGAAGCCGCGGTCGGCGAGCCAGGACTTGGCGGCGTCGTCGACTTCGAGCTTGAGACGGCGGGTCTCCATGCGGTGTTCCAGGAAGCGCAGCTGGACTTCGACGATCGCCTTGAGCTGGTCGTGCTCGAGGGCGTGGAAGATGACGATGTCGTCGAGGCGGTTGAGGAACTCGGGCTTGAAGTGGCTGCGGATCGCGGCCATGACCTGGTCGCGCTTCGCGGTGTCCTCGAGGAGCGGGTCCGTGAGGGCGTGGGAGCCGAGGTTCGAGGTCATGATGAGGATGACGTTACGGAAGTCGACGGTGCGGCCCTGGCCGTCGGTGAGACGGCCGTCGTCCAACACCTGCAGGAGCGTGTCGAAGACGCGCGGGTGGGCCTTCTCGACCTCGTCGAGGAGGACCACGGAGTAGGGACGGCGTCGGACGGGCTCGGTGAGCTGGCCGCCCTCCTCGTAGCCGACGTATCCGGGCGGGGCGCCGATGAGGCGGGCGACCGAGTGCTGCTCGGTGTACTCCCCCATGTCGATGCGGATCATGGCCCGGTCGTCGTCGAACATGAACTGCGCCAGAGCCTTCGCGAGCTCGGTCTTGCCGACGCCGGTGGGCCCGGCGAAGATGAAGGAGCCGGTGGGGCGGTTGGGGTCGGACAGGCCGGCCCTGGCGCGGCGGAGGGCGTCGGAGACGACGGTGACCGCTTCGAGCTGGCCGACGACGCGTTCGCCGAGGACCTCTTCGGCGTGGAGGAGCTTGTGGGTCTCGGACTCCTGGAGGCGGCCCGCGGGAATGCCGGTCCAGGCCGAGACGACGTCGGCGATCTCGTCGGCGTCGATCTCCTCCTTGAGCATCGGCTGGTGGGCCGGGTCGGCGTCGGCGCCCGCGAGTTCGGTCTCGGCCTCGGTGAGCTGCTGTTCGAGTTCGGGGATGCGGCCGTAGCGCAGCTGCGCGGCCTTCTCCAGGTCGTATTCGCGTTCGGCGCGCTCGGCCTGGGTCCTGAGGTCGTCGAGTTCCTCCTTCAGCTCCGAGACCTTGCCGATGCGGCCCTTCTCGGACTCCCACTGGCGCGAGAGCACGGCGAGGCGCTCGCGCTCGTCGGCGAGTTCGCGCTGGAGCGAGGCGAGGCGCTCGGCGGAGGCCGGGTCGGCGGTCTCGTTCTGGAGGGCGGTCTCCTCGATCTCGAGGCGGCGCACGGCACGCTCGATGGTGTCGATCTCCTCGGGGCGCGAGTCGATCTCGATGCGCAGGCGGCTGGCGGCCTCGTCCACGAGGTCGATGGCCTTGTCGGGGAGCCGGCGGTCGGGGAGGTAGCGGGCCGAGAGCTGGGCGGCGGCGACCAGCGCGGAGTCGGTGATGCGCACGCCGTGGTGGACCTCGTAGCGCTCCTTGAGGCCGCGCAGGATCGCGACGGTGTCCTCTATGGTCGGTTCGCCGACGAAGACCTGCTGGAAGCGCCGTTCGAGGGCGGCGTCCTTCTCGATGTGCTCGCGGTACTCGTTGAGGGTGGTGGCGCCGATCATGTGGAGTTCGCCGCGGGCGAGGGCGGGCTTGAGCATGTTCCCGGCGTCGAGCGAGCCTTCGGACTTGCCGGCGCCGACCATGGTGTGGAGCTCGTCGATGAAGGGGATGATCTCGCCGTCGGAGGACTTGATCTCTTCCATGACGGACTTGAAGCGCTCCTCGAACTGGCCGCGGTACTGGGCGCCGGCGATCATGCTGGCGAGGTCGAGGAGGATGACGCGGCGGTCGCGCAGGGACTCGGGGACGTCGCCTGCGACGATGCGCTGGGCGAGGCCCTCGACGATGGCGGTCTTGCCGACGCCGGGTTCGCCGATGAGGACCGGGTTGTTCTTGGTGCGGCGGGACAGGACCTGGACGACGCGGCGGATCTCGGTGTCGCGGCCGATCACCGGGTCCACTTTGCCCGACCTGGCGGTCTCGGTGAGGTCGACGCCGTACTTCTCCAGGGCCTTGTAGCCCTGCTCAGGGTCGGAGGAGGAGATCTTGCGGTCGCCGCCGCGCAGGGTCGGGAACGCGGAGATGAGCAACTTCGCAGTGGCTCCCTGCTCGGCGAGGTGGGTGCCGACCTCGCCGCCCGCCTGGGCGAGGCCCGCGAGGAGGTGCTCGGTGGAGACGTACTCGTCGCCGTAGTCGGTGGCGATCTTGTCGGCGGCGTTGATGGCGCGCAGGGCGTCGCGGGCCATGGACGGCTCGGAGACGGAGGGCCCGGACGCGGAGGGCAGCTCGTCGATGCGGCGCTCGGTCTCGGCGGAGACGGTGCCGGGGGTGGCGCCGACGAGCTGGAGGAGGCCTGGGGCGGTGGAGCCGTCGACGGTGAGGAGCGCGTCGAGGACGTGCCAGGGTTCGACGGCCGGGTTGCCGTTCGCGGCGGCGGTGCGCGCGGCCTGGGAGATGACTTCGCGGCTCTTGGTGGTCAGGCGGTTGACGTCCACGGTCTCCGTGCTCCTTCGCGCTTCGGGTTTCAAGGCCGGCCGAGCTGCCGCGGGCGACCCGAACTTGAGTCTAACCGGCTCAAGTTTCGGCGGCGAGCCGATTCGGTTCGCCTACAGCGTAAAGCCCCGGCCCTGCGGGCCCTGGACTTTCGCGGGCGCGGTCACCGGTCGGCGGCCAGCGCCTCCGGCGTCGCTCCCGCGGCGAGCATCTCGGTCCTCCACCGCCTGATCGCGAAGTAGAGGGCCGACTCGGCGGCGGCGAAGTCCCAGCGGTGGTCCTGGCGCCTGGTGCGCCTGCCGCCGCGCATGAGGAAGACCAGCCAGCGCCCGTCCTCGTCGACGAGGCACCAGGCGTCGTCGCGGATCTCGCCGATGCTGAAGCGGGCGGTGCCGACGCCGAGCGACCGGATGCGCTCCTCGACCGGGATGCGCTCGCGCGCGAAGTACTCCTGGAGGGGCGCGTTCGCCTTCGCGCCGTCCGGGTGGGCGCGGTACTCCTCTTCGACCAGCAGGCGGAGCACATGCGCGCACGCCTCGTGCTCGTCGGCGAAGCGGCCCACGGCGGTCATGCGGCCTTCGAACTTGGGGCAGACGACCCAGGCCTGGCCGTCGGGGATGACGGCGACGGCGTCGCGCCGCGCGACGCTGATCGAGTAGTGGGCGCTGCCGTAGCCCTTCGCGGCCAGGCGCGCGGGCAGGGAGGCGATGGTGAGCGGACCGGTCAACGTCACCTCCGGGGAAGGCCGAACCGTGCCGATCGTATCGGGGCCGGACGAGCGCAGGTCCCCGGCCGTGGGCCGGGGACCTGCGCTCGTCGTGGCGGGTTACTTCTTGGCGCCGGTGAGGCCGAAGATCGACTTGATCTTGGCGAACAGGCCCGGCTTGGACTTGTCGGCGGCGTCGGACTCGATCTCGGGGGCCTCGGCCTGGGCGGGGACGGCCTTCTCCGGGTCGGCGGCGGCCGCTTCGGGCTCGTCGATCGCCTCGGCGACCGGCTTCGCCTCCTCGAGCTCCGGCTCGGGTTCGGCGACCGCTTCGGCGACCGGCTCGGCGGCGGGCTCGGGCTCCGTCTCCACCGCGGTCTCGGCGACCGGTTCGGGCTCGGGCTCGACCTTGACGGTCTCGGTCTCCTCGACCGAGCTCACCGCCGGCTCCGGTTCCGGTTCGGGCGCCGCCTCGACGGCCGCCGCGGCGGTCTCGGCCGGGGGCGTCTCGAGTTCGGCCTCGACGACCTCCTCCACCTCGTCCTCGGCTCCGGCCACCAGCAGCGCCTTGAACTCCTCGAAGGAGAGCACCGGGACCCCGGCCTCCTCGGCCTTCTTCACGCGGGCCTCGGTGGGCTTGACGGTGTCGTCCACGACCAGGTGCGTCACGGTCTTGGTGAACTGTTTGGCGAGCGCGACATCGGCGTCGGACTCCGCGATGAGTCGAGCCGTCTCGGCATCCGGGCCGGTGCCCAGGACGATGATCCGGACCTTGTCTCCCGTCTTCGTCGGCACGGGGACCTCCCTTGTTCGGTGGTATGCGGCTGTAGGGGCACTACGGCTACGCGCCAAGCTTTTGATCAAAAGCGTACCGGGTGGTCGCACCGGGTTCGTTCAGCGGAGAGACTTTACTCCGGACGGATCGCGCTCCTTTGTTGCAGGACGGTTTCGATGCCCGCCACGCGGTCGGAGAGCAAGGTGATGGCCCCGACGGCTCTCGACATTGGATCGTCGGCCGACCCGCCGAGGGTGCGCTCGCGGGCGAACGCCTCCTTGACGGCCGTCCACCGCGCCGCCCGCTCCTCGGTGAGCCGCCCTCGGAGTTCGGCGAGTTTGAGGAGGTTCGCCTCCGCGCCGGAGGCGAGGGTCTGGGCCTCGCCCGCGTAGTGGTCGTCGATGACCGCTTCCAGCTCGTCGTCGTTCATGACGGGGACGACGCGCTCGGTCAGGCGGTTCATGTTTCGGTAGGAGCCCTGGAGCAGGAACGGCGGTTCGGTGCGCGCGGCCTCGTCGGTCGCCGCCGAGGCGATGTAGGCGAGGTTGTTGCCCAGGACGGTGCGCTGGATGTGGACGAGCTTGCGCAGCACCGACAGGACCTGGTCGAGCTCCCCGGCCGAGTACGGGTGGTGCAGGCCGTCGGGGGCGGCGGTCGGGTCGCCCGAGGCGAGGCGGATGAGGAGGTGGACGTCGGCCCGCTCGCGCCCGGCCAGCGGCGCCGTCACCTTGTTCGAGGTGAGCGCGTTCTCGATGTAGGACTGGGCGAACACCTGGTCCCTGCCGGAGAGGACGTCGCCGAGGTTCCACACGTCGGCGCGGTTGGCGAGCATGTCCGGGATGCGGAAGCGCTGGCCCGCCTCGGTGTAGGGGTTGCCGGCCATGCAGACCGCGAAGCGCTTCCCGCGCAGGTCGTAGGTGCGGGTGCGGCCGTTCCAGACGCCCTCCATCTTCCGCTGCGCGTCGCACAGCGAGATGAACTTCTGGAGCAGCTCGGGGTTGGTGTGCTGGATGTCGTCGAGGTAGAGCAGGACGTTGTTGCCCGCTTCGAGCGCGAAGTTGATCTTCTCGACCTCGGCGCGCGCGGTCGCGTTCGGCGCGTCGGCCGGGTCCACGGACACGGTCTCGTGGCCGAGCGCCGGGCCGTTCACCTTGACCAGGAGCATTCCGAGCCGGTCGGCGACGTACTCCATGAGGGTCGTCTTGCCGTAGCCGGGCGGGGAGATGAGCATGAGCATCCCCGACTGGTCGGTGCGCCGGCCCTCGCCCGCGCCCGCGCCGATCTGCTTGGCGAGGTTCGAGCCGATGAGCGGCAGGTACACGTCGTCGATGAGCTGGTTGCGGACGAACCCGGCCATCGTCTTGGGCTTGAACTCGTCGACGCGCAGCGTGCGGCGGTGCGCGGCGATGATCTCGGCCCGGCGGCGCTGGTAGGCGCGGTAGCCGGGCTGCACGTCGCGGCGGAAGCGGCCGGTGCGCGCGAGGAACTCGTCCAGACGCAGCGCCAGGACCCGGTTCTCGACCCGCGGGTGGGTGCCGAGCAGGCCGGTGACCGAGGCGGTGAGCTCGGCGTCCACGTCGTACCCGTCGACCGAGCCGATGAGCAGGGCGATCGCCTCGGGGAGGTCGGAGCGGTCGAAGCGGCCGTCGTCGCTGGCCGAGAGGAACGCGTCGAGCCAGTTCCAGGCCAGGCCCCATTTGAGGAGGACGCTCTCGGGCCGGTCGCCCGGCGTGTCGCTCTCGACGGCGCGCAGGTCCGCGTCGAGCCCGGCCTGCGCGGTCGGTCCGATGTGGCTCTCGAAGGCCGCCAGGAGCGCGCGGGCGCGGCCCGAGGCCGCGAAGGCGCCGGTCGCGGCCAGTTCCTCCACAAGGTACTCGGCGGCGACGCGGTCGTCGGCGCTGAGCGGGTACTGCGGGTGGGCGGCGAGGCGGGCGGCCTCGCCGAAGCGGGCGAGGCTCGCCTGGACGTCCTGGACCAGCCCGGTCATGACGTCGGCGCGCCCGAAGGTGTCGCGGACCTTGGCGAGCGAGCGGGCCTGCGCGGCCCAGACCGACTGGCGCTCCTTGTCGGCGGCGGCGAACTCGCCCCAGAACAGGCGCGCGAGCGCGCGTTCGGCGCCGGGGTAGCGGAGCGTCCCGGCGGCGTTGTAGAGGCGCAGGGCCTCGGTGAGGATCGCGGCGGCGTCGGCGTCGTGGACGCCGCGCTCGTAGCCCTCGTCGTAGCGTTCGGCCGCGGCGGCGGAGACGAAGCGCGGCAGGTCGGCCTCGGCGGCGAGCGCGGCGGGGCCGTGCTCGGCGAGGAGGGCGGCGGCGAGGTGCTCGGCGCGGTAGACCTCGGGGTTCTCCGAGGCGAGGAACTGGCTCCAGTAGGGCCGCGTGTCGGCGAAGGCGGGGTCGTCGACGACGTGGCGGTAGTCGGTGCCGGTGAGGGAGAACGCGAGGTGCTCGCCGGAGGGCACGAGGGTGAGGTCCAGCGGCTGGGTGTTGACGGGGATGCGGTGCTCGCCGAACTTGATGGCGTCGCCGTCGAAGAGGTCGAGGCGGTCGGTGAGGGCGCGCCCGGCCTCGGCGCGCGCCGCGGCGATGCGGCCGGCGATCTCCTCGGCGCGGACGGTGTCGTCGAGGCCGCGGAGCTCCTCGATGACCTTGCGGAGGCGCTCGACCATCGGGTCGGTCGCGAAGTACGTGTTGACCTCGTCCAGTGAGGACAGCGAGGCGGTGCGGCGGGCGACGGCCTCGAGGATGCGGTCGGCGGAGGCCGCGAGCTGCTCGGCTCGGCGGGCGGCCTCGTCGAGGAGGTGCTGCTTGCGCGAGGAGAACGCCTCGTAGACGTCGGTGCGCTTGTCGGCGAGCTGCGTGAGGAACTCGTCGAAGTCGGCGAAGCGCGTCTCGAGGTTCTCGACGGTGAGCAGGAGACGCCCCAGCTGCTCGTCGCAGGCGGCGGGCGTGTCGGCGGCGCTGATCGCGGCGGTGACGGACTGGCCGAGGAGGGCGAACTCGGCGGCGAACTCGGCGCGGCCCTCGCCGACGGCGAGTTCGCGGCGGCGCGCGGCGAGGGTGGCGCGGGCGCGGTTGACGGCCGCAAGGACCTCGGAGACGCGCCCGAGGATGGCGGTGCGCACGACGGCGTCGCCGATCTCCAGACCCGCGACCACTTCGGTGAGGGTCTCCAGGCCCCGCTGGCGGGCGTCGAGGTCCTCGAGGATCGGGGTGGACTCGGCGACCGTCTCGACCGCTTCGGCCTTGGCCTCCAGGCCCGCGATCTGCTCGAAGTAGGCGGTGAAGGCGTCCTCGCGTTCGAGGAAGGCGACGGCGCGGCGGCCGGTGGTCGCCAGGGACTCGGTGACGTCGGCGGCGAGCGCGTCGATCCCGGCGAGGTCGACGTAGCGGACCTCGCGGAGGGTCACCAGGCGCCCGCCGGCGCCGCGCAGCTCGGTGAGCAGGCCCACCCATTCCTCGGCGGACTTGGGGGCCTCGCCGCGGGCGCGGCGCAGGAGCTTGACGGTGTCGGTGCGGGCCTGGTCGAGGGACTTGGCGGCCTCGGCGGTGAGCTCGGCGACCGTAGCGTACTCGTCGAGGACGGCCTCGGCGGTGTCGCGGACCTGCCTGAGCGTGTCGTCGAGGTCGAACAGGCCCTCGTCGCCGAGCCACGGGTAGTCGTCGAGGCAGCGGACGGCGGCGGCGATGAGCGCTTCGAAGACCGCCTGGGCGGGCTCCATCTCGCGGACCATGCGGGCGACGGAGAGGGAGTCGGAGACGGCGCGGACGGCCTCGGCGTTGCCGATCCGGTGGATCGGGGTGTCGCCGGCCTCCTGCGCGGCGGCGTGGGCCTCGGAGACGAACGGGGTCGCCCAGACCTGCACGGGGTGGACGCGGGTGGCCTCCTCGCCGTTGAAGCGGAAGGCGGCGAGGGTGCCGTCGTCGAAGATCGCGTAGCCGTGGACGGTCATCGGCGCCGCCACTTCCTTGCGGATGACGTTGTACGGCAGCAGGAGCGAGCGGCCCTCGACTTCGTGGTAGAAGACGAAGAGGACGTCCTCGCCGTTGGGCGAGCGCAGGACGCGCTTGAAGCGCAGGTCGGTCGTGTCGCCCTCGAAGGTCTTGAGCTTGCCCTCGTTGAGGTAGTACCCGCCGGGGAAGATGATGCCGTGGTCCTCGGGGAGGCGGCGGCAGGCGGCGCCGATCGCGTCGGCGCGCACGACGGTGGCGGTGCGGGTGTTGTACACGAGGTAGCGGGTGACGGTCTCCTTGTACGGGAGGATCCGCAGCAGCAGGAGCGGCCCGATGCGCGCGTAGGCGATCTCGGCGTCGGCGAGGGACTGGAGCGGCTCGGCGACGGGCTCGGTGTAGACGCCCTCGCCGGAGTCGGTGTTGTCCTCGATCTTGACGGTGAGGTCGCCGTTGATGCACTCCACGAAGATCTCGTCGTCGATGGAGACGTGCGGGTGGCGGCCGGTGACGTGGTCGTCGCGGGTGGTCGGGGTCCACTCGAAGTCGTAGGGCTCGGGCCAGACCGCGTCGGCCTCGCCGCGCGCGTCGACGTACTCGGCGGTGCCGTCGGGGCGGCGCTGCCAGCGCATGACGCGCTGGTCGGCGAGGTTCTCGCCGATGCGGAAGACCGCCAGGAGGCGGGTGTCGACCTCGCGCACCTGGAGGAGCTCGGTGGAGCGGTAGTAGCGGTACATCTCCGAGAAGTCGGCGGTGAAGCGCGGGTCGTCGAGGAGGTGGCCCGGTTCGGTGACCTCGTCGAACGCGAAGGTGGCGGCGCCTTCGCCCTCGGACTTGACGAGGTCGTGGAGGGCGAAGACGTCGGCGACGTCGGTGTGCGACCGCAGTCCCATGTGGACGTTGTAGCCGAAGAGGAGGCGGTCGCCGACGCGCGCCATGTCGCGCGGCACGCAGTTGTTCGCGGTGCGGATGCGGGTGGTGCCCAGGAGGCTCAGGCCGGTGGAGCCGAACGCGTCGGTGCGGGCGCCGTTGAGCGACTCGGCGCGCGAGGCCAGCTCGTCGGCGTAGTCGGCGAGGCGGCTGGAGAGCACTTCGTACGTGCCGGCGTCCAGCGCCGCGTCGGCGGCGGGAGCGGCCTCGACGGAGGCCTCGGCGGCGGTCTTCACTTCGGCCATGAATTCCCCTGGGAGCGTTGGGATCGGGTGGCGCGACTCCCGATCGTGCGCCATAGGTCCCACAGGATCTGTCGCGAAATCCCGCAGGACCTACGGCGCACGGTCCGGGCGCACGCGGTCGTTCACGTTTCGGTCGGCGCGATCGGCGGCGGATGCCCGCCGCTCGCGCCGGTCTCGTTCTCGGCGAAGCGCGCGTCGCCGGGGCCGCGGTGTCCGCGGCCCCGGCGGCGTCGCTACTTCGCGGCGATCTCCAAGGCGGGCTTCTCGGCGACGCCGAGGTCCTTCGCCTTGCCGAGCAGGCCGGAGAGGACGTCGTGGTCGCCGCCGCCCTGCATGAGCTTGACGAGCGCGGCCGAGACGGTCAGGTTCTTCACGTCCTCCGAGCCGACCCCGGCGAGAACGCCCTTGAGGTCCTCGGCGAACGAGGTCGAGCCGTTGGTCCAGGACGCGGCCACGGACTGCGCCACGTCGGAGTGGGCGACGAAGCCGTCGACGGCCTTGCCGTAGCCGATCGCGCCGACGACCCGGTCGAAGAACTGGGTGTCGCCGCCGACCAGCGAGATGTCGGCGTTGGTGAGCCCGGCCGAGATGACCCCGGCCTGCTGCTCGGCGATCGAGCGGCGCGCCTCGATCTCCATGCCGCGCAGCTCCTTCTCCATCTCCAGGCGCAGGCGGTACTCCTCGTGCCCGCGGGAGGCCTCCGAGAGGGCGTCCATCGCGGCGGCCTTCTCGGTGAGGCCGACGGACTCGGCCAGGAGGCGTTCGCGCAGCGCGTCGGCCTCGGCCGTGCCCTTCGCGGCGGTCGCGCTGGCCTCGGCGGTGCCCTTGGCGGCCGTGGCGGTCGCCTCGGCCTTGCCGATCGCGGCCTGGGCCTCGGCCTCGGCCTTGCCCTTCGCCTCGGCGGCCTTCGCCTCGGCGAGCCCGCCCTTCTCGATCGCGTCGGCCTCGGCCTCGCGGACCTGGACGGCGGCCAGGCCCGGGGCAGCGGCCACGGCCTGGTCGCCCTCGGCCTGGCGGATCTTCGCGCGCGCCTCGAGCTCGGCGGCCTGCTGGGCGGCCTCGGCCTCCGTCAGGCGCTGGCGGGCCAGGTGCTTCGCGGCCTGCTCGGCGGCCTCGGCGGCCTTGATGTCCTTGACGAGGTTCTCCTGCGCCTCGGCCTCGGCGAGGATGATGACCCGCTGGCGCTCGCGCTCGGCCTCTTCGGTCGCGCGCAGGCGCTTGATGCCCTCTTCCTGCTCGGCGACGGTCTTCTCCACGGCGATGCGCTCGCGCACCACGTCGGCGATGTCGCGCTTCTGCGCTTCGAGCTCCTTCTGCGCGGCGATGCGGGCGAGCTCCTCCTCGCGCTCGCGCGAGACCACTTCGAGGATGCGGTCCTTCTCGATGCGCTCGGACTCCACGGCGATGACGCGCTCGCGGTTCTTCTCGGCCACGGCGATCTCGCGCAGGCGGTTCTCGTGCTGGACGCCGGTGGCCTCTTCGGTCTTGATGCGGGCCGTCTCGGACTTCAGGCGCTCCTCGGCCTGGACCTTCTGGACCTCGGCGGACTCGCGGGCGCGGAGGGTCTCGATCTCGCGCTGCTGGCGGATCTCGGCCTCGGTCTGGCGGCGCTCCAGCTCCAGGACGGCCTCCTTGGCCTCGACGTCCTGGCGCTTGATCTCCTTCTCCTCGTGGCGGCGGTGCTCGTTCGTGGTGACCGCCTCGCGCGCGGTGAGCTCGGTGATCTTGCGGATGCCCTGCGCGTCGAGGATGTTCTTGGGGTCGAGCTGGTCCATCGACGTCTGCTCGAGGTAGTCGATGGCCGCGTCCTCGAGGGAGTAGCCGTTGAGGTCGGTGCCGATGACCTGGAGGATGCGGTCGCGGAACTCGTCGCGGTTGGTGTACAGGTCGGTGAAGTCGAGCTGCTTGCCGACGGTCTTGAGCGCCTCGGCGAACTTGGCGTTGAACAGCTCCTGGAGCGTCTCCTGGTCGGAGGCGCGCTTCGTGCCGATCGAGGTCGCGACGTTGAGCACGTCCTCGACGGTCGCGTTCACCCGCACGAAGAACGTGATCGAGATGTCGGCGCGGATGTTGTCCTGGCAGATCAGCCCGTCCTTGCCGGCGCGGTTGATCTCGATGGTCTTGACCGAGATGTCCATGTACTCGGCGCGGTGGATGATCGGCAGCACCAGCGCGGAGGTGAACGAGACCTTCCGGTTGCGCAGCTTCGTGACGACCAGAGCCTGGCCGGGCGCGACCTTCCGGTACAGGCGGATGATCATGACCAGGAGGCCGATGACGACGAGCGCGACGACGAGCAGCGTGACTATCGTCGCCGGTTGGGTTGCATCCATGGACGGTTCCTAACGAGGCTTCGGGGGACGGGAGTTGTCTGCGGTGTGGCAGCGGGCGTGACCACACCTTATCCGGGCCGCACCGGAGGCGGGGTCCGCGAACTGGGCGGCGGCACGAATCGGGGATACGGGCTTCAGGCGACGGCGACGTCCGGCGGCAGCGCCACCGGCACCACCAGGAACACCTTGTCGACCTCGTCGTAGTCGAAGACGACGACCTTGGCGTGCCGGTCGAACAGCGAGTCCTCGATCCCCTCGGGCTCGTGCGGCGAGCGCCGCACGTTGATGAGCAGGACCGCGCCCTCGTCGTCGACCACCTCGGCCTGCCCCGCGTCGAGCGTCACCGTGCCGGTGCGCACGACGCAGACCTTGCCGACCAGGTCGGCGTGGGCGGTCGCCGGGGCGTCCTCGAACAGCCGCGACAGCGGCCGGGTGAGGAGCTTCGCGCCGAGCATGCCCACGCCCAGGCCCGCCACGAGCACGGCCGTCCCGGAGGCCGCCGCCGGGATGAACATCCCGTCGGCGCTGCGCACCCAGCTGGTGCCCAGGACGGTCACTATCCAGCCCAAGGTGATCCACAGCGACAGCACCACCGTGAACGGGACCGCGCCGAACCCGAAGGCCGACCAGAACCCGCCCGCGCCGTCGAGCTCGGCGCCCGACTCGCCGCCGACGTCGACGACGTCCACGTCGAGCGCGCCGACGATCACGGTGAGCCAGTACAGGACCACGAGCATGAGGCCGAAGGAGAAGACGATCGGCGGAAAGGATAGGGCGATATCCAGGAACTCACTCATGGGGCACGGGTCCTTATCGGCGAACCCGACGCTCGGCCGCCCGCGGGCGGCGGCGCGGCGTTCGTCGGTGCTGTCGGCCGCACGCGCGGGAGCACCGCACGGGCGGTTCACTGCGGTCGGGGCACACGGGTCAACGGGTTCGAGCTCGGCTTCGGGGCCGGGCTGCTGGGCTGTGCCTCTAGAGTAATGCACGCGCCCCATCCGGGGAAGGTTGCGCGAGGGCGCTCACCCGGCCCCGCGCCGCCGCGAGGCCCGCCGCCGGTGCCGCGCAAGCCGACCCGTGCCGTCCCCTCCCCGCGCCGGACCGCGATATGGTGTGACCGGTCGAACAGCCGCCGGCCGGGCGCTCCCCGGGCCCCTGCGCGGCACGCGATCCCGCTGAGAGGGAGGTCCGGTGCCCGGTTTCCAGACTGCGCTGGCGCACGCGGCCGCCGCCTGCGACGCGGCCGCCGCGCGGCTCGCCGCCGCGGGCCGCCGCCTCGGCGACGCCGCCTTCCAGACCCCCGTCGACCCGGCCCTGCTCGCGGCCGAACGTCAGATATCCGACGCCGCCGACGCCTCCGCGCAGCAGCTGCGGTCCGACCCCGAGCTCCTGTGCGCCGGGACCGTGACCCTCCACGACGGCCTCGCGTTCCCGCTGCTGGTCCCTTTCGGCGAACGCGGGCACCTCGCGACCTCCGTCGACGCCCGCGTCGAAGGCGTCGCGGCCCTGGTGCGCACCGCCGTGCTGCACGCCGTCGGCGCCAGGCCGCCGGGCGGCCTGCGCGTGGTCGGCGTCGACGTCGCCACGCTCGGCGCGAGCTTCGCGCCGCTGCGGCCCCTGGCCGACGCGGGCGTCATCGAGGCCGTCGCCACCGACGCGCGCGGCGCCGCCGACGCCGTCGCCGCGGCCGAAGCGCAAGTGGCCGAGCACATCGCGGGCCGCCGCACCGACCGGATGCTCCTGGTCGTGGCCTCGCTCGGCGAGGCCCCCCGCCCGCTCGTCGAGCGCATCGACGCCCTCGCCCGCTCCGGGCTCTCGCACGGCGTCACCGTCCTCGGCTGCGGCCTGCCGCAGCTGCCGCAGGCCGCCGTCATGCACGCCGTCGACGGGCACGTGGAGATCACCAACCCGCCCGCGGCGCCGTTCGGGCCCGGCGAGCGCCTCGCCGCTCCCGTCGCCTGGCCGCAGTCCCCCGACCCGTCCTTCGTCGCCGGGGAGGCGCTGCGCCTCGCCGACCGCGCCAAGGCCGCCGCCACCCTCACCTTCGCCGACCTCATCCCCGCGCGGCCGGAGTCGGGCGACCCCGCGCGCGGCCTCGAAGTCCTCATCGGACGCGACGCGGCCGGGGAGGTGCGGCTGCGCTTCGACGACGCCACCCCGCACTGGCTCGTCGGCGGGCGCACCGGCGGCGGCAAGACCGTGTTCCTCCTCGACGTCCTCTACGGCCTCGCCTCCCGTTACGCCCCTTCCGATCTGGCGCTGTTCCTCCTCGACTTCAAAGAGGGCGTCTCGTTCACCGAGTTCATCCCCACCGAGCGGGACGCGACGTTCATCCCCCACGCCAGGGCTGTCGGCGTCGAGTCCGACCGCGAGTACGGCCTCGCCGTCCTCGCCACGCTGAACGAGGAGATGACGCGCCGCTCGACGGTCATGAAGCGCCACGGCGTCGCCTCCTTCGCGGGGCTGCGCGACCACGAGGCCTACCCGCGGATCGTGTGCGTCGCCGACGAGTTCCAGGTCCTCCTCGCCGGGAACGACCGCGTCGCCGCCGAAGCCGTCGCGCTCCTGGAGAACCTCGCGCGCAAGGGCCGCTCGTACGGCGTCCACCTCGTGCTCGCCTCGCAGACGATCTCCGGCATCGAAGCGCTGTGGGCCAAGAAGGACTCGATCTTCGGCCAGTTCCCGATGCGCATCGCGCTGCCGGGCGCGCGAACCGTCCTCGAACCGAACAACGACGCCGCCGGGCGCATCACCCTCGGCCAGGTCGTGGTCAACACCGAGGGCGGCACCGCCGGAGCCGACCGCGTCGCGCGCTTCCCCGACACCGACACCGAGGTCATGCGGCGCCTGCGCGAGCAGCTCGGCGCCGCCCACGCCGGGGTCGGCGCCCCCCGCGTCTTCTACGGCTACCGGCCCGTCCACCTCGCCGACACCCTGCCCGGCGAACGGCGCCCAGGCCGCGCGCTCCTGGGCCGCGAAGTGTCCCTGCGCCTGGACGCCGCGGGCGTCGACCTCGACCGCAGGCCCGGCAGGCACCTCGCGATCCTCGGCTCCGACCCCGTCGGCGGCGAGGCGCTCGAAGCGGCCGTCGAAGGCCTCGCCGGGAACGGCGCCCAGGTCTGGGCCGCCGACCTCACCGGGAACGCGCGCCCTCGCGGGGCCGCGCGCACCATCGCGCCCGAGGCGTTCGCCGCGACCCTCGCCGAGCTCCCCGACGACACCGTCCTGGCGGTCTGGGGACTCGACGCCGCCGCCCTCGACGCCAAGGGCCAGAAGGCCCTGCGCGACCTCCTGCGCACCGGCCCCGCCCGCGGCGCCCACCTGCTCGGCTGGTGGCGGGGCTTCCGCCGCTTCACCGACGACATCGGCGGCAGCGCCGGACGCGAGGACGTCGCCTGCGCGCTCGTCCTCAACCTCCCCGGCGGCGAGATCATGGCCCACTTCGGGCAGCAGTTCCAGCACTGGAACCCCCGCCAGGGCCGCGCCCTCCTCATCGACCGGCACGCCGACACCTCCGGCGGGCGCCTCCTCGTCCCCTTCTCGCGCCCCGACGACCACGCCGCGCCCGGCGCGCAGCGCACCGGCGACCACCCCGCACCCACAGCGGCCCAAGGCGAAAGAGGCCGAGCATGAGCGCCTTCGACGACTACCTCGCACAACTGCGCCGCCTCGACGGGGCCCGCCGCAGCGCCGACGAGGCCGCCGCCCGCACCGCCACCGCCGCCGAGTCCCTCGGCCAGCGGACCGCCCGCCTCACCGAGACCGCCCGCGACGCCCGCGCCGCCGTCGACGCCCTCGCCCGCGCCGCCCGCGTCCCCGCCCCCCGGCCCGGCCCCCAACCGCCCGCCGGAGCCGACCCCCGCGCCGACCTCGACGCCGCCGAAGCCGACCTCGGCGACGCCCGCGCCGCCTACGACGAGGCCCGCTACCTCGCCCACCGCCCGCCCTGGCTCCCCCGCTGGCGCGCCGACGAACGCAACGGCCTCGTCTACGGCGTCTGCGCGCTCGGCGCCGTCCTGGTCCACCTCATGCTCATGCGCGCCTGGAAGGGCCTCCCCGCCGACGTCGAGGGCAACCAGAGCTCGCTCACCCTCGCACTGTTCATCGGCCTCGGCGTCCTCGCCCCCCTGCTCGCCTTCGTCATCGGCTGGTTCGCCGTCGGCTTCGCCTCCCGCCCGCCCATCGCCCGCGAGGACAAGCGGATCGAACGCCACTGGCAGCTCGGCCTCGTCGTCACCCTCTCCACGCTCCTCGTGCCGATCATCGGCATGTTCGCCTGAAACACGACGAAGGCGCGGCCCCTGCGGGCCGCGCCTTGTTCATGCGTCAGGCCGCGGCGCGGCGCTTGAGGAGGTAGACCAGGCCCGCGACCGGGAGGACCAGGGGCACGTAGCCGTAACCGGAGCCGAAATGCGACCACACCGACGGCTCGGGGAACAGGTCCGGCACGGCGACGCTCAAGGCGCCCACGGCGACCACGCCGACGAGCTCGACCCCGACCGCCAGGAGGGCGAGCCGCGCGGCGCCCTTGATGATCGCGACGGCCGCCACCAGGTAGATCGCCGCAGCGATCGCGCTCAACGTGAAGCTCACCGGGGCCTCGCCGAACTTCGTCGCGACCTGGAACAGCGCCCGCGCGCCCGCCGAGACGGCGAACACGACGTAGACGAGGACGATGAGGCGGCCGAACCCGTCCGCCAGGCGGCGCGGCTCAGACATGGATCTGGAACTCCCAGATCTGGTGGATGCGCAGCATCAGCGCCGCCACGATCAGCCCCGAGGCCGCGACCGTCCCGATCCCCCAGCGGGAGCGGTCGATCGAACCCCAGAAGCACCCTGCGACCGGCACCAGCAGCGTCGTGACCAGGTAGGAGAAGAACAGCGCCTTCCCCCCGCCCGCCTCGCCCGGGACGATCGCGATCGACACCGCCAACTGCGCGAGCAGCAGCGCCTCCAGCACCCCGACGCCCACGAAGTGGCGCCGGCCCACCCGCTGCGAACGCGCCGTCTCGATGAAGAACCAGGCGCCCATCGCCAGCGCGGCGGCCTGTACGACGAGGTAGAGCCATTCGATCACGCCACCGACGCTAGCCCAGGCCCCCCGCGCCCCCGCCCTCGGCCGGACGCCGAGACGCGCGGGCCACGGGCACCGCGCCGCTACCCTGGGCGCACCCGGGAGGAGGTGGACCCCACGGCAGTCCTCAAGCTCCTGCTCGCCCTGCCGTTCACGCTGGCGTGCTTCTGGTTCGGCGGGCGCTTCGTCGCCGAGGCCGGAGGCTACGTCGTCGCCGGCGAATGGCGCGAGGGCACCGTCGTCCGCTCCTTCCCCTGCGAGCCCGCGTTCGCGTGCGAAGGCCCATACGCCTCCCAGGCGACCGTCGAGTACACCGACCGCGACGGCGAGGTCAGGACGATCCTCGTGTACGGCCGCTACGAGGTCGGCGACACCAAGCGGGTGCTGACCAGCGCCCTGCACGACGACGACGTCGCCCAGGTGGTGCCGGACGTCGTCCTCCTGCTCCTGGGCGGGTGCCTCATCGTGCTCGTCGGGCTGACCGCCTCCGTGTCGGCCCTCCTCGAACTGCCGGGCGCGAAACGGGACGGCGTCACCCCGCGCGACTAGACTTCGCTCCATGACCGACCTGACGCACGTGGACCCGACCGGCGCCGCCCGGATGGTGGACGTCTCGGCCAAGGACGTCTCGGAGCGCTCGGCGCTGGCCACCGGGCGGCTCGTCACCACCCCCGAGGTGGTCGCGGCGCTGCGCGCGAACTCACTCAAGAAGGGCGACGCGCTGGCGGTGGCCCGCATCGCGGGGATCATGGCCGCCAAGCGCACGCCCGACCTGGTGCCGCTGTGCCACCCGATCGCGGTCTCCGGCGTCGCGGTCGACCTCGCGGTCACCGACGGGGGCGTCGACATCGCAGCGCGGGTGCGCACCGCCGACCGCACCGGCGTTGAGATGGAGGCGCTGACGGCCGTGTCGGTGGCCGGGCTGACACTGGTGGACATGGTCAAGGCGCTCGACCCGGCGGCGGTGATCGCCGACGTCAGGGTCGAGGAGAAGCTCGGCGGGAAGACCGGCACCTGGCGGCGCGGGGCGCCGGCCGGGACGGAAGGAGCGGACGCATGACGTCGATCAGCGCACTCGTGGTCGTGGCCTCGAACCGGGCGGCCGACGGGGTCTACGAGGACACCTCCGGGCCGATCCTGGTCCAGGGCTTCGCCGCGGCCGGGTTCGGCGTGGCCGGGCCGCTCGTCGTGCACGACGGCGACGAGGTGGAGCAGGCCCTGCGCGACGCGGTGGACGACGGCTTCGACCTCGTCGTCACCTCCGGTGGCACCGGCCTGACCTCGCTCGACCTCACCCCCGAGATGACGCGGCGCGTCATCGAGCGGGAGGTCCCGGGCATCGCCGAGGCGATCCGCGCGGTCGGCCTCGCCGCGACCCCGTTCGCGGCGATCTCGCGCGCGGTCGCGGGCGTCGCCGGATCGACCCTCATCGTCAACGTCGCCGGGTCCCGCGGGGCCGCGAAAGACGCGCTCGGGGTGCTCACCGCCGAGTTCGTGTCGCACGCGGTGTCACAGCTCCACGACGGCGACCACGTCCGCGCCGCGGAGGAGACCACGGGCGGGACGGCCTGATGCGCCTGCACCGCCCTTGCGCCGGAACGGAGCGCACCCGATGACCGACCCGATCCGCTGGGCCGAGGCCCGCGAGACCGCTTGGGCCGCAGGGTTCGCCGCGCGGTCTGAAGGCTCTGATCTGCCGTTCGCGGCGGCGCTCGGATCGGCACTCGCCGCGCCGCTCACCGCCGCCTCCGACCTGCCCGCGTTCGCGACCTCCGCGGTCGACGGCTGGGCCGTCGCCGGTCCGGGCCCGTGGCGCGTCGACGCCGGCGCGGTCCTCGCCGGGAGCGTCCCCGAGCCGATCGGCCCCGGGCGGGCCGTGAAGATCGCGACCGGCGCGCAGGTCCCCGAAGGCACCGAGGGCCTCATCCGGCTCGAACACGCGACGGTCGAGGGCAACGAGGTCGGGGGACCGACCGCGCGCGAGTGGCGCGAGCCCGGCGAGGAGGCCCGCGCGGGCGAGGAGCTGCTGCCCGCGGGCCTGGCGGTCACCCCGCCCGTGATCGGACTCGCCGCCGCCGCCGGGCACCTGACGCTGCCCGCGCACCGCAGGCCCGCCGCCCGCGTCGTCGTCTTCGGCGACGAGCTGCTCACCGAGGGCGTCTCCGAGAAGGGCCGCGTGCGCGACTCGCTGGGCCCGATGGTCCCCCACCTCCTCGCCGCCGCCGGGGCCGAGACGGGCCCGAGCCTCGGGCCTGTCGAGGACACGCTCGAAGCGCACGTCGCGGCCCTGCGCTCGGCGCTCGCCGACGCGGACCTGGTGTGCACCACCGGCGGCACGATGGTCGGCCCGGTCGACCACCTGCACGCCGCGCTCGCCGAGGTCGGCGCCGAGTACGTGCTCAACACCGTGGCCGTGCGGCCGGGGTTCCCGATGCTCTTGGCGCGCACCGCTGACGGGAAGTTCATCGCGGGGCTGCCGGGCAATCCGCAGTCCGCGGTGATCGCGGTCGTCACCGTGGTCGCGCCGCTGCTGGCGGGGCTGCGGGGCCTGCCGCTGCCGCCGCTCGCCTCGATCCGCCTGGCCGAGGACGTCCCGGGCCGGGGCGCGTTCACGCACCTCGCGCTCGTCGACCCGGCCGGCCGGCGGCTCGCCCACCACGGCTCGGCGATGCTCCGCGGTCTCGCGGGCGCCGCCGGGTTCGCCGTCATCGCACCGGAGTCGGCCGCCGCCGCAGGCGACGCGGTCGACCTCGCCACCGTCCCTGGAGTGACACCGTGATCCGCGCCCGCGTCCTCGACGCCCCGCTCGACGCCGCCGAGCATGAGAAGGCGGCCTCCAGCGCCCAGGCGGGCGCCGTCGTCACGTTCTCGGGGAACGTGCGCGACCACGACCACGGCCGGGGCGTCCTGCGCCTGTCCTACGAGGGCCACCCCTCGGCCGGTGAGCTGCTGCGCGCCATCGCAGAGGAGATCGCCGCGCGGCCCGGCGTGCGAGGCGTGGTGGTCTCGCACCGGGTCGGCGACCTCGCGATCGGGGACCCGGCGCTCGTGGCGGCGGTCGCCGCCGAGCACCGCAAGGAGGCCTTCGACGCGTGCGCCGACCTCGTCGACGAGGTGAAGGCGCGGCTGCCGATCTGGAAGCACCAGTTCTTCGACGACGGCACCGACGAGTGGGTCAACTGCCCCTGAGGGAACGCCTGCGCCGCAACGGCGCCCGTTGAGGTGATACCGCTACTGCCAGGGGGTGTCCGGTGGGTCAGGGCGAGTCGGTATCCGAGTCCATTCGTTCGCTCGCTCTGCACACTTACGGCTCGCAAGCGTCGCCGAGGCCGCGGGAGGGTCTTCGAATACCGGTGTTGTATTCGAAGGCCCGACAACGAAGCGAGCGGGCGAATGGGCCGGATAGCGGCCGGTCTGGCCCACCGGACACCCCCTAGACTGCCGGAAACCCCCCCGTCCGTCCCCCACGGCAGAGGAGCCCCCTCATGCGACGCGTGTCGTTCACCGCAAAAGCCCTCAACCTCGTACTCGCCCCCTCCACTTCCGGGCGCAAACGCCCGCTGGAGGCCTGGGCCAAGACCGTTTCCGAGGTCGTCCGCTCGTCGGGCCACTCGGCCGAAGGCGAGGAGACCTTCATCGAGGAGTTCGGCTTCATGCTGAAATGCCTCGCCGACGAGCCCCGCCTCACCCCGCTCGGATGGACCTCGGCCATCGCCGAGGCGAAGCCCCGCCTGGAGAACCGGCTGCGGGTCAAGGCGATCGCCGCCGAGCACCCGGCCGTCCTGGACGAGCGGATCGAGAGGCCGGTCTTCGTCATCGGGCTGCCGCGCACCGCGACCTCGCTGGCGCACCGCATCCTCGCCGCCTCCGACGACCACCGCGGCCCGTACATGTGGGAGATGCTCCACACCGACCTGGAGACCTCCCCCGAGGTGATCGGCAAGCGGATCGACGCCGCGGCGAAGGGCATCAAGCTCATGATGCGGGTGGCCCCTTCGTGGAAGGTCATCCACCCCAGCGCAGTCGACATCCCCGAGGAGTCCATGATGGTGCTCCCCCACGGCGTCTACCACCTCTTCCTGCGCGGCCTGATGCCCGAATACCGCGAATGGCTCGCCGCCCGCGACACCACCCCCGACTACGAGTACCTCAAGCTCGCGCTCCAGATCCTCCAGCACGGGCGCGAGCCCAAGCGCTGGGTCCTCAAGTACCCCGGCCACCTCAGCGACATCGAGACCATCCGCAAGGTCTTCCCGGACGCGACCTTCGTGTGGACCCACCGCGACCCGGTCACCGTCATCGGCTCCCTGTGCAGCCTCATGGAGACCTCCTGGTCGACCTACCAGCAGCGCCCCGACCTCCACGACATCGGCAGGCTGGCAGTGGAGCTGACCTCCGAGGCCGTGCGCAAGGGCCGCGAGTCCAGGGTCGCGCTCCCCGCCGGAACGATCGTGGACGTCCCGTACGCGCTGCTCAACTCCGACCCGCACCACGAGGTCCCCAAGATCTACGAGGCGATCGGCGCCACCTGGACCGAGAAGGACGCGGGCAACCTCGACGCCGTGGTCACCGGGCCGGTCACCGACCGCAAGCACGAGTACGGCGTGGCCCGCTACGGCCTCGACCTCTCCGGCGTCGAGGACGCCTTCGGGGACTACACCCGCCTGGTCGCGAGCCTCAACCGGTGAACGCGACCCGAACCCGCCGAGGAGACCGCACTTGAGCCGACGCCGCCCCGCCGCCGCCACCCTCGTCAACCTCGCCCTCGCCCCGTTCGCGGGCGGCCGGAGGCGGCCCGAGGCCGCCTGGCGCAAGGCCGCCGACGCGGCCGCCGCGCGGGCCGGGCGCCCCCTCGGGGACGACAGGGCCTTCGCCGACGAGCAGGGGTTCCTGCTGTCGTGCCTGGCGGCGGCGGGCGGCGTCACGCCACTCGGCTGGACCGCCGCCGCCACCGAGGCGAAGACGCGCCTGGAGAACCGCCTGCGCATCAGCGCCCTGGTCGAGGCGCACCCGGAGATCCCCGACGGCGAGATCCGCCGCCCGGTCTTCGTCGTGGGCCTGCCGCGCACGGCGACCACCTTGGCGCACAAGGTCCTCGCCCTCGCACCGGGCCACCGCGCCCCGCTCATGTGGGAGATGCTGCACACCGGCGTCGAGACCGACCCCGCCGCCGTCGAGCGGCTCGTCAGGGCCCGCTCCAGGCAGGTCGCGCTCACGCCGAGGATCGCGCCCGGCTGGGAGGTCATGCACCCCGTGGGCGCCGACCAGCCCGAGGAGTCGCTCTTCGTGCTGCCGCACGGGCACTACTACCGCGTCCTGCGCGGCGAGCTGCCCGGGTACCGGGCCTGGCTGGACGCGCGCGACACCGTGCCCGACTACGAGTACCTCAAGCTCGCGCTCCAGGTCCTCCAATACGGGCGCGAGCCGAGGCGCTGGATCCTCAAGTACCCGGCGCACCTCGGCGACGTCGACGCGATCCGCGAGGTCTTCCCGGACGCGGTGTTCGTATGGACGCACCGCGACCCGGCCACCGCGGCCGGGTCGATGTGCAGCCTCATGGAGACCTCGTGGGGGATCTACCGCGAGCGGGTCGACCCGGAGGCGGTGGGCCGCATCGCCCTCGGCGAGATGGCCAGGATCGTGGAGCGCGGCATGGCCGCTCGCGCCGCGCTCCCGCCTGAGTCCATCGTGGACGTGCCGTACGCGATGCTCGCCGAGGACCCGCACGCCGCGGTGCCCCGGATCTACGAGGCGATCGGCGCGGACTGGACCGACGCGGACGCCGCGAATCTCGGCTCGGCGCTCGCCCGCCCGACCACGGCCCGGCACGAGTACGCGCTGGACCGGTACGGGCTCGACCCCGACCGGATCACCGAGGCGCTCGGCGACTACCCCGAACTGCCGGCCTCGCTGGAAGCCTTAGGACTCGTCGGTCTTCGCGTCCGTCTCGTCGTGTCCGCCCTTGCGGCCCAAGGTCTTCACGAGGACCACGCCGACGACGACGATCACGAGCAGGCCGAGCAGGATCGCGGCCAGGGTCGCGCCGGTGTTCGACTCCTCGTCATCGCCGTCGCTGTCGGCGGCGGCCGCGGTCGTCGCCGCGGCCTCGGAATCCGACGCCTCGGGCGCCTCGCTCGAAGGAGCCTCCTCCAAAGCGGTCGGCTCTGAGCCGGGCGCGTACAGGCCCTCAGGGATGGACTCGACGGTGAAGGCCAACTGGCCGTCCACGCGGTGCCCGTCCTCGGAGATCACCCGGAACGCCACGGTGTACTCCCCGGCGGTGGTGTACAGCATCGGCAGCGTGAACGTGTCGCCGTCGAAGGACGGGTCGGCGACCGCGACGACCGCGCCCGAGGGGTCGGTCACCGCGATCTCGGTCGAGGGGCCGTCGAGCAGCTCCGAGAACGTGGCCGAGACCTCGGCGGGGGCCTCGGCGAGCACGGCCCCGTCCTCGGGGTCGGTGCTCACCAGCGCCGCGTGGGCCGAGGCCGGGGCGGCCGAGCCGAGGGCGAGCGCGCCGCCGAGGAGGGCGGCGAGGAGAAGCGGAACGGCACGTCTGGCGGGAGTCCTCTGCATGAGGCCATAGTGCCACGGCCCCAGCGGCTCCACCCTGGGGGAAAGGTCACAATCCCTACCGATCCATAGCCATTCGGTCACGGAGAGTACCGAACTTGCGCTGAAATCGCCCGGTTGGCGGAGATAGTACCGCTCACCCTCGTGTTGACGATCGCCGGAAGTTGTGATGTGCTTACGTCCATGGTTGAACCGATCCGATGGGGAATCCTGGCGACCGGTGGAATCGCATCGACCTTTGTGGAAGATCTTGCCCTCCTCGACGATTGCCGCGTCACCGCCGTGGCCTCTCGATCGGCGGAGCGCGCCGCCGCGTTCGCCAAGAAGTACGACATCGACAACACCTGGGACTCCGTTCAGGCCCTGGCGGCCGACGACCAGGTCGACATCGTCTACGTCGCCACCCCGCACTCCCACCACTACCTGCCCACGCTCCAGCTCCTCGAGGCCGGGAAGCACGTCCTGTGCGAGAAGGCCTTCGCCTACAACGCCGCCCAGGCCCGCACCATGTTCGACGTCGCCCGCGAGCACCAGCGGTTCCTCATGGAGGCCATGTGGACCCGCTGCAACCCGGCCATCCGCGAGATGCGCCGGGCCATCCAGGAGGGCATGATCGGCGAGGTCGTGTCGGTCCACGGCAACTTCGCGTTCGCCACCGACGCCCCGCCGAGCCACCGCCTGCGCAACCTCGAACTGGCCGGGGGCGCCCTCCTCGACCTCGGGGTCTACCCGCTGACGCTCGCGCACCTCGCCCTCGGTGCGCCCGAATCGGTCTCGGCCACCGCGATCATGGACACCACCGGCGTCGACGCCTACACGGCGATGACCCTGCGCTACCCGAACGCGGTCGCGCAGCTGTCGTGCTCCATCCGCGGCGGCGCCGCGAACGAGGTCACCATCTCCGGCACCGAGGGCCGCATCGAACTGCGCGGCTTCGCCTACCGCCCCAGCGGTTACACGCTGGTGCGCTACAACGAGCCGCCGCGCGAGTTCGAGGCCCCCTACGTCGGCCACGGCTACGTCCACGAGGCCCTGGAGGTCCACCGGGCCCTGCGCGCCGGACGGCTCGAGTCGACCCTCGTGCCGCCGCAGAGCACCATCGAGGTCCTGGAGGTCATGGACGAGGTCCGTGCCCAGATCGACCTGCGCTACCCCGGGGAGACCCACCCGAAGTAGCAAGTGCCCCAACGATATTCCGCGCGCCGCACGTGAAGTGCGGCGCGCGGCTTAGTTCCTACGGCGCCGGCTCGGCCGGGGCCTCCTCGATCGCCTGCACCGCGGCCTCGCGCTTGGCGACGATCGCGGCGTGCTTCTCGCGCAGCCACGCCACCCGCGCCTCGGCGCTCGCGATCGACGTCTCCTCCGCCTCCTCCACGACGACGCCGCGGCGCCCGGCCTCGGCGCGCAGCACCGCGTCCAGGCCCGGCAGCAGCGCCATGACCGGGCCGGTGAAGAACCCGGTCTCGGCCTCCTTCGTGCGGATCCAGCCCTTGTACTCGATCTCGCAGACCACCTGGCGCCTCCCGGCCTCGGGGTCGCGGATCGCGAGGTCGGTGACCATCGCCCAGATCGTGAACATCGCGGCGGTGGCCTTCTCGGAGACCCACCCGCGCCCGGGGACCGGCGGCAGCAGACCTTCGACGGACTCGGTGAACGTGTCGGTGGAGAGCTTCTGGAGGATGCCGTCGAGCGAACGCGTCCGGACCGCGCGGACCTTGTGCCACTTGGCGGTCGCGCCGTCGAAGCCGACCTCCTCGGGGCCGACGTCGATCGTCCCGAAGTTGTCGAGCAGGCCCAGGAGGAGACCGGTGCCCAGCGGCGGCTTGTTCCCCGCCGTGATGAGCTTGCCCAGGCTCCACTGCCAGTGCTCGGCCACCGGCGAGGCCGGCAGCGGCAGCCGCCGCAGCAGCTCCTCGACGTCGCCCTCCTTGAGGGCCGACTTCGCCTCCCCGGCGAACGCCTGCGCCGCGTCGCGGCGGTCGGTCACGTAGCCGGTCGCGGCGTCCCGCTTCTCCCGGACGGCGTCGACGCCCACGTCGACGACCATCTTCCCGGCCTCCTGCGCGCGCTGCCTCATCTGTTCGAGGCGATCCTTCATACCCATGGATGCAAGATACCGGCACGGCCCCAACGCAGGTCGGGGCGCGTTCGGCGCACCTCCCGCGCGGCGCCGCCCCGCGCGGACCGGCTCAGCGCTCGAGGTTGCCGCGCGCGCGTTCCTGCATGTAGTCGGGCATGTTGCGGGTGACCATGCCCATGACATCGATCTTGTCGCCCACGAGCTCCTGCGCCATGGCCGCCATCTTCATGCCGTACGTCGCCTTGGCCTCGTTGATGAGCGCGATGATGGAGGGGCCGAGCGTCTGCTTCATGCGCATCGCGTACTCGTCGATGCCGATCTCGGCGACCTTGCCGTCGCCGTCGAGCTTGACGCGCAGGTAGCCGTCCTCGGAGTAGACCTCCACGGCGTCGGTGCCCGCCTCGGCGGCCAGCGCCTCGTACTTGGCGAGCATCGCCTCGGCGTCGGTCCTCATCTGCTCCAGGCGCGCCATCATGGCCTCGGGGTCCATGCCGCCCAACCGGTCGCTCATCGCTGCTCCTCTTCCCGCTCGATCCGCTCGGGCGTGCCGTCGAAGGACTCCGGGGAGATCTCCCTGCCCATGATCTGCCCGGCCTGCTCGGCCATCTCGGCCCCGGCCTTCCGGTTCGCGTCCTTGATCGTCTCGACGATGAGCTCGCCGAGCTCGACGCCGGAGAGCTCGAACGCGTTGAGGCGCAGGTCGAGCTCCCAGATGCTGTCGGCGGCGCCGGCCACGACGCGGACCGCGCCGCCCTCGCTGATCGCCTCGGCGCGCAGCTCGACGGCGATCCGCTCGATCGCCTTGGCCTTGCCCCGCATTTCCTCCGCCGAATCCTCGGACACGGCATCCTCCCAGGGTCTGGCCGCGGCGCCCTCCGCCGCGGCGTCATCCCAGCATGCTACAAGCCCGAAGCGAGCAACCGCACCGGCCGCGATCGTGGCAGTGCGGGACTATCGTTCTCATTGGCGCCAAATTGCTCCCGAGCGCCCTATCGACAACGATTCAAACCTCCTTCGGAAGGAGCTTGCCCGTGGCCACCGGATACGGAGTCGACCCCGAGGAACTGCGACAGGCCGCCACCACCCTGCGCGGCAGCACTGGAGAGATACAGGCGCTCGCCGACTACTGTCAGGAGGCTGATCCGGACCCCGAGGCGTGGGGATTGTGCGGCATACCGTTCGGCGCCGTCTACTTCGGACTCGCGGAGCTGTACCGGGCCATTCTCGGCCAGTTCACCGACGCCGTCGAGGGCCTCTCCGACAACATCGAGGCCTGCGCCGACAGCTACGACGCCACCGACCAGGAGATCGTGACCGGTCTCAACGCCATCGGCTCGAACATCGAAGGGACCGCGGTATGAGCGACGAGATCGAGAAGCCGACCTGGCAGGACGAGGCCCCCGAGGCCGAGCACGGCGTCCTCACCGACCCCTCCCAGCTCTCGGGCGAGAACTGGACGCCCGACAGCGGCACCGTCACCGAGCAGGCGCTCCAGATCGACGGCGTCAGCAACGTCGCCTCGGCCTACGACTCGGGCAAGAGCGTCGTGGAGGCCGCCCAGGGCGTCGACAGCCTCACCGACTGGGAGGGCATGTTCGGCCTCGCCAGCACCTTCGGCGACGCCGTCACCAACATCGGCGACCAGGTGCAGGGCATCTGCGACTTCGCGAAGGTCCTCGCCGAGAACCCCCTGGGCTGGCTCGCCGGGACCATCACCGAGTTCCTGCTGGGCATCTTCCAGCCGCTCGACGACCTGGTCCAGCTCGTCTCGGGCAACGAGGGCCTCATCACGAACTCCTCGGAGATGTGGGGCTCGGTCGCCGACGGCTGCCCGCAGGTCGCCGACTTCTTCTCCCAGACCGCCGAGTCCGCGCTCCAGGGCTGGGAGGGCGACGCGGCGAACGCCGCGCGCACCCGCGTCACCGAGGTCGGCTTCGGGCTCCAGATCATGGGCTTCCTCGCCGTCGGCATGAAGCACCTGCTCGTCAAGGCCGCCGAGCTCGCCGCCGCCGCGTACGAGAAGGTCAAGGGCTACATCGCCGACGGCGTCGAGTGGGTGCTCACCCGGATCGTGGCCTACCTGGCCGCCAGCTGGGCCACGCTCGGCGCGGCCGTGCCGGTGGCCGTCGCCGACACCGTGCGCAAGGTCTGCACCCTGCTCATGGACGCCTACAACTGGATCAAGCGGGCCATCGAGGTCTTCGTCAACATGGTGAAGGCCTCGCAGATGGTGCAGCAGGTCGTCACGAAGGTCAAGCCCGTCCTGGACTTCCTCCAGAAGGCCCAGCCGTACATCGCGGGCGCGCAGCAGGCCTACGAGGGCTACCAGTTCGCGCAGGAGTTCGCCGCCGACCCCGGCGGCACCGCGCAGCAGACCGCCCAGGACCAGATCACGCAGCGCTACGGCGACCTCGCCGGGGACGCGTTCGGGCAGGTCTTCAAGTAGCGCGAACGCCCAAGCAGGACAGAGGAAACGGTTTCGGCGGGGTCCTGCGGCGCGGCCTTCGGGCCCCGCCGCGGGACCCCGCTTTGGCGTCGCTCTTGTAAAGTAAGGCCCACCGATCCGGCGGCGGACGGTCCCGAGTTCCGCCGCCCGCCCCCGGCAGGGCGCCCACCCGCAGCGAAGGACAGTGACCGAACATGGGTCTTTTCGACGGCATCCGCGGTGAGTTCATCGACATCGTCGAATGGCTCGACAACTCCCGCGACACGCTGGTCTGGCGGTTCCCCCGCCACGACAACGAGATCAAGATGGGCGCCAGGCTCGTCGTGCGCGAGTCCCAGTCCGCGGTGTTCATCAACGAGGGCCAGCTCGCCGACGTGTTCGGGCCCGGCACCCACACCCTCGCCACGGGCAACCTGCCGATCCTGTCGACCCTCAAGGGCTGGAAGTACGGCTTCGACTCCCCGTTCAAGGCCGAGGTCTACTTCGTCAACACCCGCCAGTTCACCGACTTCAAGTGGGGCACCAAGAACCCGGTCCTGGTGCGGGACCCCGAGTTCGGGGCCGTGCGCATCCGCGCCTTCGGCGCCTATGCGATCCGCGTCGTCGACCCCGCGGCCCTGCTGCGCGAGTCCGCCGGCACCGACGCGCAGTTCCGCACCGAGGAGATCGAGTCCTGGCTGCGCGAGAAGGTCATCGGGGCCTTCGCGCCCGCCATCGCCTCGGCCCGCATCCCCGTGCTGGACATGGCGATCCACCAGGAGCAGATCGGCCAGCAGCTCAAGTCGGCGATCTCGGCGCAGCTCGCGCCGCTCGGCCTCGAGGTCCCCTCGTTCACCATCTCCAACATCTCGCTCCCCGAAGAGGTCGAGCAGGCCATCGACAAGCGCGCCTCCATGGGCGTGGTCGGCGACCTCGGCGCGTACACCCAGTTCCAGGCCGCGAACGCCCTGGAGGACGCGGCCCAGCACGGCGGCGGCGCCGCCGACGCCCTCAGCCTCGGCGCGGGCATGGCGATGGGCAACCAGTTGGCCGCCAACATGGCCGCGCAGCAGCAGCCGCAGTACCAGCAGGCCCCGCCCGCCGCGGGCCCGCCGCCGCTCCCGGTCGCCGCCGCCTGGTACCTGGGCCTCGGCGGCCAGCAGGCCGGGCCGTTCGACGTCCCCGCCCTCCAGCAGAAGATCGCCGCGGGCGAGCTCACCCGCGAGACCCTCGCCTGGAAGCAGGGCCAGGCCGCCTGGTCCCCCGCCGGCCAGGTGCCCGAGCTCTCCGGGCTCTTCGGCATGGTCCCGCCGCCGCCGCTGCCCCCGCAGTAGCCACCCCTCAAGAGGAGAGACCCGTGACGAACCCGGCTCCCGCCAGCCACCAGACCTACCCGTGCGGGGACTGCGGCGCGCAGCTCCAGTTCGCGCCCGGCACCACCGACCTCGCCTGCCCGTACTGCGGTGCGCGGCAGCGGATCGCGCCCCAGCAGCGCCAGGTCGTCGAGCACGACTACAACGCCCTCGGCGCCAAGCCCCGCCGCAACCCCGAGCAGGTGCCGCCGAACCTGTTCGTGTGCACCGGATGCAAGGCCCACACCGAGTCCGACGCCTGGTCGGACGTGTGCCAGTTCTGCGGCGCGCCCGTCGTGGCCGACCGGTTCGACCCGAACCTCGTCGCCCCCGAGGGCGTCGTCCCGTTCCAGCTCGACAAGGGCAGGGCGCGCGAGGCGCTCAAGTCCTGGGTGTCGAGCCGCTGGTTCGCGCCCAACGCGTTCAAGAAGGTCGACGAGGCCGAGTCGCTCAAGAGCACCTACCTGCCGCACTGGACCTGGGACGCCCAGACCACCACCGACTACCGCGGCGAACGTGGCGAGCACTACTACGTCGAGGTCGACGGCAAGAGCGAGCGCCGCACCCGCTGGCACCGCGCGCACGGCACCGTCCAGCGCGCCTTCGACGACGTGGTCGTCCCGGCCACCGCCCACGTCAGCGGCGACTACCTCGACGACCTCTCGCCCGACTGGGACACGAAGAAGGCCGTGGCCTTCCAGCCGCAGTACCTCTCGGGGCACTTCACGCAGCGCTACGAGGTCGGGCCCGACCAGGGCCTGGAGGCCGCGAAGCGCAAGATGGCCCCGATCATCCGCAAGGACGTCGAACGGCACATCGGCGGCGACGAGCAGCGCGTCCACCACATGGACACCCGGTACGCGAACCTGACGTTCAAGCTCCTGCTCCTGCCCGTCTGGCTCCTCGCCTACCTGTTCAACGGCCGCACCTGGCAGGTCCTCGTCTCCGGCCAGACCGGCAAGGTCGAAGGCGAGCGTCCTTGGAGCGCTTGGAAGATCACCTTCGCGATCCTCACCGCGCTCATCGTCCTCGCGGGCGTCGTCTACCTCGTCTACACCAACCGGTGACCGGCGGCCGTGAGGGCCGGGCGCGGCCCTTTCGCGCCTACGCCGACCGCGAGCGCGCCCTCGCGTCGCCGCGCCCGCTGCGCGTGAGCGAGCCGATGCGACTCCTCGACGAGCAGGTCACCGCCCGCGTCAGGGGCCCTCGCGGCGGCTCCGCGATCCCCGACCGGAAGCCGATACCGGCCTTCCAGGAACCCGACCTCGTGCCCGGGCCCGGCGAGGGCCTCCTGTCGCTCCTGGTCGACGGCGGCGCGACCGCCCCGGTCGCGGCCGTCGACGGCGTCCCGCTGACGGTCGGCTGCGGCCAGCTCGACCTCGTGCTCCGCGCCGGACCGCACACCGTCGAAGTCCAGGGCGTCCGCACCGTCGACCCGGTCGCAGTCCACATCGTCCCCGGCGGCTCGCATCGGTTGCAGTACTACGAGGACGACGCCGTCGGGCACCGCGTCCTCGGCGCGCTCCCCGATACCTACGCGTTCACGCCGACGAACGCGGGCTGCCTGTGGTGGCTCGTCCTCGTCTCGCTCCTGTGCGGCCTGCCGTACGCCGCGGTCGCCTGGCTGCAACCGCCCCTGCTCGTCTCCGCGATCACCTCCGGCGCGATCTCCTTGGCGCTCATAGCAATCTGCGTCCCGGCCCACCGCCGCAGCAAGGCCCGCCACCGCCGCGCCCTCGCCGCCCAGCGGCGCGCCGCCCCAAGCGAACCCGTGCCCCACCACGGGGACGCGTTCCTCCTCGGCGCCGACCCCATTGCGCTGCCGCCGATCCCGCCCGGCCACGCCGCGATCGACCTGCACCTGGACTGCGCCCGGCACCTGTGGGCCGGGCGTCGCGCCCTTCCCGAAGGCGGATTCCTCGCCCGCGCCTGGACGAACCCGCCGCGCGTGCGCATCGACGGCGTCGAGCGGCCCGCGTCCTGGGGCCACTGGCGGTACCTCGTTCCCCCTGGCGCACATCAGATCACCATCCTCGTGGACGGCCGTCCCGCGAACCTCGGCGTCCCCGCCCGCCACACCGGCGGCACCGAGGAGCACGCCGACCTCACCGTGGACGCCCCCGCCGGAGCGGCGGTGCGCGTGGACGCCGAAGCGCACGTGTACGCGATCTGGCGCCCCGCCTCCGGCGAGGTCGAGTCCTTCCGCCCGCGACTGCTCCTCGAACCGGTCCCCTAACGGCGCTTGCGCAGATCCACTCCCGAACCGTCGGCGAACGTGATCCTCCGGTACACCCCCGCGGGCTTGAAGCGCCGCAGAATCCTGGTGCACCGCATACGGTCCACCGCGCCCTCGTACTCGTAGCCGCCCTCGCGCACCTCGACCAGCGTCCGCACCGGCCACGGCCCCTCGAAGTCGCTCGGCTCCCCCGACCCGCTCAGGAACCTCCCGTAGGTGCGGCCCGTGACCTCCACGAACGCTATGCGCCGGTTCGTGAACGCCCACACGCCCCGGCACCGCAGCGCCGGGGTGACCAGGCGCCCCATGATCGAGTCGCCGCCACCGCCCCTCAGGACCACGTTGGGCCCCTTCCGCTTCCCGGAAGGCCCGTCCGCGCTCGCCCCGCTCAGCCCGTCACCGATGATCGCGAGCACGATCAGGAGCACCACCGAACCGAGCACCCAAGCGAGCGTCAGCCACACGACCTTCCACACCCGCCTGGCGACCTGCTCAGACGTCCACGGCGGCTTCGCGATCCCGTCGAGCTCAGGCAACCGCCACACCGGCGCCCACTCGATGAGCCGCTCACCGGGCTCAAGCCACTGCCGTTCGAGCATGACCGGCCCGTCGAGCTTCAAATCGAATCTAGGGGTACGAGACATCAGGGGTGTCACTCCTTCAGTCGCGGTAGCCGAGATTGCCCCGCGCCCGCTGCCGCACCTCGTCGGGCATGTACCGGCTGACGATCCCCTGCACGTCGATCTTGTCGCCGAGGAGGGCCTGCGCCATCTCGGCGGCCTTGACCGCGTGCATGGCCATCGCCTCCTCCGCGACGGCCTTGACGATGTACCCGAGCGCCTGGCGGTGGCGCATCCCCATCTCGTCGATGACGACCTTGTCCACGCGTCCCTGAGCATCGAGCCGGACACCGACGGTGCCGTCCTCGGAGTACGCCTCGACCGAGCCGAGTCCGTACTCGGCGCTCAGTTCCTCGTGCCTGCGCTTCGTCGCCTCGGCGTCGGCGCGGATCTGCTCGAACTGCCGCATGGCCTCTTCAGGGCTGGGCAGGCTCTGGTCGCTCATCCTCGCTCCTCCGTACCGCCGTTGAACGGGTTCGGCGGGACCTCGCGGCCCAGCAGTCGCCCGATCTCCTCTGCCAAGGTCCGGTCGGCTGCGCGGCCGGCGCTCTTGAGCGTCTCGGTGATGACGTCGCCGAGTTCGGCGCCGCTCAGTTCGAGCGCGTGGAGCCGGACCTCGATCTCCTTGATCTGTCCGGACGGTCCTGCCACCACGCGGACCGTCCCCTCCTCCGAGATCACCTCGGCCTCCGCCTCCTCGGCGAGGAGGCGCATACGGGCGAACTTCGCGCTCATGTCGTCATCGGACAGTTGGGCGTCCATAGTGCTCCCTCAATCTCTCACAGCCGGTCGGTCCAGAAGGCGACGCGTTTAGCGGGGTCGGCCATCCAGGCGGCCTCGAACGCCTCGGGCCTGAGGCGCAGCGTGCCCTCGCGGGCTTGGACCGGACCGCTCTCGCCCGGGCCGCGGTCGACGAAGAGATGGGCGTCGGCGCGCACCACGGTCGCCTCGCCCTCCCGCACCTCGATGTCGAGCCGTTCGCTGATGCGCTGCGGCGCACCGGAAAGGGCCAGGTCGCACTCGACCTCGACGACGTGCTTCCCCGGTCGCATCGGGTACCACCAGTTGCCCCAGGTCGACTGCTGCTCGAAGCCGTCGATGCGCACGGTGGGCGGCGAGGCCCGCAGCGACGCCCGTTCGACGTCGCGGACGCACACGCCCTCGCCGTCCTTCCACAGGTGACGGTGGCCCTTGAGGCGGAGCAGCACCGCCCCGTGTCCGTTCGCGAACGCAGGAAGGTCCTCAGGGTCGTCGCCCAGCAATGCAGGACGATCGGCGGCAGCGACACCGTCCAGGGGATACCGGCGTACCCGCGAACGCCCGGCGCGCCGCTGTTCGTCGAACCCGGCGTTCACGCGCGCCCGCTCCCGGCGCTTCCAAGGAAGGAGCACCAACAGGAACAGGCCGATCGCGGCGATGACGCCGAGGATGACGCGGCTGTCGGTGTTCTCCAGCAGGAACGCCTGCACCACGGCCGTAGGCAGGCCGCAGATGAGGAACACCATGAACAGCCACTCGTACAGATACACCTTGGAGACGGGCGACACCAGCTCCGCTGCGGAGGCGCCGAACGAGTGCACGCGCCGGTCCACGCCCTCGAACCAGACGAGTCGAGTCTTCACCTGATCGGCGATGTCGACCACGACCGGGCTCACCGTCTCGCCGCCCTGGACCTCCACGGTCCAGAGCCCGGCGGGCAGCACCACGTACACGGTTCCCTCGCCGACGGCGACGAGCTCGCCGTCGACGGAGGCGACCGGCATCGTCGCGGCCGCGTCGAGCACCAGTTCCAAACGCCCGGTGCCGGATTCGGTCACCATCGGGTCGCTGAGCGAGGTCGCGTACCGCGAAGGCACGAGTTCGACCGAGGGGTCCCGGTGGAGCAGCGGCTTGGACCTGACCGGCCTGCCGCGCAGGTCCGTGTAGTGGGACTTGCCGCGCCGGTAGGACACCTCCAGGTTCTTGGGTATCGCCTTCCGATCGAGACCGCGCATCAGCCGCCGCCCGCCTGAGTGAGGCCGCTTGCGGCCTGGTCGTCGGCGTCCTTGTAGCTCGCGGCGACCTCGGTGAAGCGCTGTGCGTTCCCGTCCAGGGCCGGTGAGATGAGGGCGATGTCCTCAGAGATCGAGGCCTTCTGGTCGTTGTAGCCGTCCACGAACATGAGGCAGGCGAGGCCCCAAGTCCAGTAGTCGGTGTCGGTGTCGCTCGCGACGGCGGCCGACAACGAGTCGGCGTCGCCTTTCAGCTCAGCGAGTTTCGAGCCGCAGACGTTGAACTCCTCAGGGTCCACATCGATGTACCCGGCCATGTCGACGCCGGGATCGGAAGACCCTCCGGAAGGGACGCCCGCGCTGGTGTCGCCGGTGCCCTGGACGCCGCCGGCGATCGAAGTGAGCATTCCCCCGCCCCACAGGAGCATGTCCTTACTGGCCTGGCGGAACGTCGCGTCGAGGAACTCTGAACCGATGAGCGCCAACCTTCCACCGGTCGCCTGAGCGAGCGTCACCTTCAGCGATGCGGTCGCGATGTCGATGGCGCTCTTGCCGGTCGCCCATGCCAAGAACGAGGCGATGGAGGCGCCGAAGGTCGCCCAGGATGTGGCGAGCGCGGTCAGGCCGTAGATGATGAGCTGCTCGATCAGGATGGAGAGGAGCGACTTGACGACCTCGTAGATCGTCTTGGAGAGCATCTGCGCGTAGCCGAGGTGGGACTCGATCTCCCCGACGGCGGCGGCGCACCCGTTGAGGGCGGCGGCCATGCCGCTGACCTTGTCTCGGGCCGCGTCGGCCGTCGGCGACTGCGAAGTCTCCAGAGCACTCTGCCAAGCCTCGTCGACCGCTTCGCTCATCGCGATGAGGACATCCTTGAACTGGCGCCAGCGTCCTTGGAGGTTGCTCATCGCATCGGGATCGCCCGAGAGCCAGGTGATGATCTTCTGGAGGGGCTCAACCAATGCGAGGACCATGTCCAGGCCGGCACCGACGAGGAGGCCGAGCGGATTCGCGAAGGCGCCGTAGATCTCCAGTCCCAGGTTGGCGATGTCGGCGGCGACCGCGGTCGTTGCCTCCATCGCGGAGACCTCATCGGACTCGATGGCACTGTTGATGACCGAGGCGCTGTTCATCACCTGCTTGACGCCTGGTGTGGCGCTGCCGGCCTTCTCCCAGAAGCCCTTCTCGTCCTGAGGGTTCTCGTACTGGTCCGAGTTGATGTCGGTGCTGTCGCTCATGGGTCTCCAAGTCTTCCAAGAGTGCGGCACCGTCCGGCCCGCCGGGTAATGAGAACGGGAGCGGCGTCGAAACCTCGATGCCGCTCCCGTCGTGTCACTTACGCGTAGGGGTCTTCCTCTTCGTTGCCGATGCCCCAGACGTCGTCGTCCTCGGTGAGCCAGGTGGAGTCGCCTTCACCGTTCTCGCCCTGGCCGCCCATGCCGCGCCCGCCGGCGCCGCCCATCATGCCGCCGCCCATCATGCCGCCGGCACCACGGCCGCCACCGGCACCGCCGCCCGCGCCCATGCCGCGGCCCATGCCCTTGGGCCCGCCGCCGCCACCGCGACCACCGGCCGCACCGGCACCGGCTCCACGGCCGCCACCGGCGCCGCCCATCATGCCGCCCATGCCACCGGCCATACCGCCGCCGACACCACCGCCGATGCCACCACCGGCGCCGCCGACACCACCGCCGATACCGCCGCCGCTGCCGAGGCTGCCGCCTCCGAGCCCGCCGCCGATACCACCACCGCCCAGGCCGCCGCCGATGCCACCGCCACCGAGCCCGCCGCCGCCACCGGAGGCGAGACCGCCGGAGAGGTCGTCGGGGTCGACACTGCCGGTGTTCCACGGGTTGTCGTCGTCCAGCCCGATGTCGCTGCCGTTCTCGTAATCGGGAAGGCTCGTGTCGGGAGTGCCCGGACCACCGGGTCCGCCGGGGTTGAAGTCGTTGAGGTCCGGCGCCGTCGGCGGCGTGGGGGTGAAGTCCCCCGCACCGCCGGTCGAGGGGATGCTCGGCTTCGGCGGGCTGTTCAGGTTCGGAGTCGGGTCCACCTGCTCGCCGTCGGCGATCGGCGCGGGCTCCTCGGCGTCGTTGCCGAACCGGAGCCGACTGGTGTCGGTCTTCGCGTTCTGGCTCCGGTTCACGATGTCGTCGACGAGAGCCTGGGCTTCGTCGTCGTACTGCTTCATCGTGTCCTCGCTGGCGGAGGCGACGCGCTGTTTCGAGTACCCGCGCGCGATCTCGCGCGCTTCCGCGTAGGTCATTTCACCGGGCTCGTAATATTTCATGAGCTCCTCACCTTCCAGCCGTCATGCAGGCTTGAACTGCGGTGTCGGGTCGGGATGCCATCAGTAGTACCCGCCCGCTTCCTGGATGGCGGCCGCGTCGGACTCGATCTTGTCGCGCTCTTCCGCCGCGAAGGTCGAGCCTTCGGCGCAGAGGACCTCGGCGATCTGGTCGCCGCCCTCTTTGATGATGCAGTCACCGGAGTGCCAGGGCGGGCGGACGTGCAGCTTGTAGTCGTCGCAGCAGCCGTCCTCGTCGTTGACGAGGTTGAACCCGGCCGGAGGGAACGGGGTCTCGCTGACCTTCTGGTGGATCCGCAGGTTCTCGGCGGCGTCGTCCAGTTCGGTGGCGAGTTCGAGAACCTTCTCCTTGGTCCGGCCGAGGTTCGACAGCGTCTTGGTCATGTTCTCCTCAAGGGCGTCGAAGTCGTCGCCCTTCCAGGAGTTCGCCAGGTTCTTGATGGCGGTGTTGAGGTCGGCGTCGATGTTCGTGAGACTGTCGTCCGCCATCAGCCGCCAGGTGTCGGCGATCGGCTGGATCGCGTGCTCGTCACTGGGCCTGATGGTGTTCATGACCATGTTGTAGGTCTCTTCGGTGGGGGTGACGTACTCGCTCCGCCCTTGGGCGGAGGGCACCTCGTAGACCCCTCCTCCGGTCGAGTCGGGCAGGCCGGACATCAAGGTCTCGTACGCCTGCTCGGCCTCGGTGCGCCCGAGGGTGCACCCATCCTCGTTGCACGCCCGCTGCGAGCCGGCGTAATAGGCGACATCGGTAGCCTCTAGCTGGTCGACCGCCTCGATTTCGTCTGACATCGCGCCTATCCTTCCAACTTCGCAGTGATCGTCTCCTGCACCGCGGGCAGGTAGTCCGACTGCATCCAGTCGGCCAGGTCCATCGGGGTGTACTCGTACGTGGGATTGTCGTACGTCTCGATGTCCTTGTACGACAATCCGTTCATGATGCCGGGGTCGGGGTCGCCGCCGACCTCGATGAAGACCACGTAGGGGCCCTTCTGGATGATCGCCCTGAAGCTGCTCCCCACCCCGACCGAAGCGAGGATCGCGCCCTGGTCCCAGTCGCCCTCGATCGACTCGTCGACCGACTGCTCGTCCTCGGGGCGCTCCCGAACGGCCTCGGCGGCCCCGTCGTAGAGCGTCTGGAAGCCTTCGGCGGCCTCTTCAGGAGTGCCGTACGGCATGAGGACCTGGTAGAGCCATCCGCTCAGCTCCTCTTTCGAGGAGTTCTCGGGGATCTCAATGTCGGCGGGGTAGTCGTAGAACGAGTTGCACTTGATCGACCCCGGGAAGTCGCCCTCGTTCGTGCCCAGCGCGACAGGACCTTCGGTGTACTCCCCGATCTGGAGTTTCGCGGTGACCGTGTCGGGATCGAGCACTTCGCAGGCGTCCCAGGAAGCCATTGCCGTGTAATCGGGCCCGGAGCCCGTGGTCTCGCCGCCTGGATCGTCTCCGGAGCCCGAGTCTGCGGTGCAGGCCGTGGCGGCCATGAGCAAGGCGATCCCGGGAACTAGCCCGCTCCGGAGGATTCGAGAAGTCATTCTGGTTCCTTTCAACCAACTCGCGAGTAGCTCAGGGCTAGCCGAGGGATTCGTACTCGGAGTCCGACGTGGCCGTCTCCTCCGTGTAGATCGGTTCGAGGGAGAGCACCTTGAGTTCGGCGACGTTGGCCTCTTCGGTGATCTCAGTGCCTTCGAGGGCCTGGTCGACCACGTCGATCATGCCTTTGAGGGTCGCTTTCAGGTTCTGGATGTCCATCCAGATGTTCCCGAAGTCGCCCTCGTACTCCCCGGCCTTGCCCGTCTCGTCCGCGAGCCCGAAGGCGGGCGCGTAGCTGAGGGCGCCGTCCTTCATGAGAGGGACGAGCTGCTCTTCGACGTGCTGGAGTTCCGCTTCGAGGACTGCTTTGAAGTAGTTAGCCTCGTCGGGATCGAACTCGCGCTGGGCCATCGGAAAATCCTCCGGGGTGCGGATGCTATCGGTCGGTATGCAATCTCAAATCAGGTTAGCAGGCACCCGCAACCGCCACAGACCCGAAGGTTTCGCCCGGGCGGGCCGTCTGACCTGGTGATTGACCGGGTCCACTTGTGTTGCGGCAGGGCCCTTCAGGAGGGGATGCGGGTCGTTCGAGCGAATGGCCGGGATTATCACAGGGCGTCCGGGGAAAGGCAACCGGCCCGGGAAGGCCTCGCGGGGTGGGAGCGCGGCACGCCGTCGGCCGGGCGCGGTCGCGGTGTGGAGGGGGATTGACCTGCTCGGTTATATTCGGGGGGAGTGCCGTAGTGCTGATTCCGAGGCCCCCCGAGGTGTGTTGACATGAGTGAACCCGTAGGCATTACGCCGCAACAGCTTTCCGACGCGGAGGGGATCCTCCGCGGCCAGATGCCCGCCGCGGCGGAGCTTCAGGGGCAGGCCAATGACGAGGGCCTGGACATGATGGCCTGGGGCGTCCCGGGGCTCTTCATCTCGCCCGGGTACTACCAGATGGTCGGGGACCTGCGGGAGCTGTTCCGGATGATGAACGAGGGCCTGGAGGGCCACGCGAACCGTCTCAAGGAGTGCCGCGAGGAGTGGGACACCGCGGACATGGAGATGGCGAAGGAGTTCTCGCAGTTCGACCCCGCGGGCCTGGGCGACTCGATCCAGGGCGGCGGCTCGACCTGGACCAACGACGGCGACCGGTACCACGGCCCCGGCTCGGTCGGGCTGGTCGACAGCGACGCGTGGAAGGCGTCCGGGGTGAAGGCCGTCATGGGCGGCAAGGACGTCTACGAGAAGATCCTCGCCGTCGGGAAGGCCGACGACGCGGGCGAGGGCCTCAACGCCGTCATGGACCTGACCGCCACGGCCATGGGCTGGGGCTGGGACATGATCGACGCGGCGCTGAACCCGCTGTCGTTCCTCATCTCCTCGGGCCTGGACTTCCTCATCTCCCTCATCCAGCCCCTCGACGACCTCATGGGCATGGTCACCGGCAACGGCGAGCGCATGGCCGCCGAGATCGAGCGCTGGGGCGGCATCAAGGACGGCCTGCCGCCGATCGGCGACGCGGTCAAGGCGATCCCCGAAGGCGGCCTGAGCGAGTGGTCGGGCACCGACGGCGACCTGGCCCGCGAGAAGATCAAGGACTTCGCCGAGTCGGTGTACAAGCTCGGCGACCAGATCCAGGTGCTTCAGGGCCTCATGCAGCTGTGCGAGCTCATCGCGACCTGCATCCGCAAGACGATCCTGTCGCTGATCTCGGACTGGATCACCAACCGGATCATCGACTGGGCCGTCGCGACGCCGCTCGCCGTCCCGACCGCGGGCGCCTCGACGGCCGCGGCGATGGTGCGCTCGGTGATCTCCTCGATCAGGACCGTCGTCACCGCCCTGAACCGCTACAGCAAGGTCGCCAACACGTTCGTGGAGGCCAACCGCATCCTCATGCGCGTCAAGCAGGTCTTCGAGATCGCCGCGAAGCCGCTCGCCGAGGCGGGCTTCAAGTCCGTGGGCATGATCGGGACGCTCGCAGGCAGCGGCGGGCCGTCGACGAGCGACATCGCCGACGGGTTCAACGGCTAGATGGCCGGGCCGACCGACCAGGCCGCGAAGCACGGGTTCACGTCGCTCGACGAGGTCGATCCCGTGCCGCGCGCCTACCGGGACCGGGACGGCCGCCACTTCGCGGCCCCCGGCGTCCTCGCGCGCTTCGACACCGCGGAGGCCTTCGCGAAGCGGTCCTCGCCGGACCTCCAGCCCTCAGTGGGAAAGGCGCTGCTCGACCTGTACGTGTGCACCGACCTCCCGGTCGGCGGCACCGGCACGGTCCTGCTCGACGGCACCGCGGTCGCCGCGGGCGACGGGCGGCACCAGATCGAGGTCGAGCCGGGGCGCCACCGGATCGAAGTCCAAGGCGGGGACGCCACGACCGCCGAGTTCGAAGCCGCTGCGGGCGAACGGGTCTGCTTCACCACCGGCCACGGCGCGGCGGTTCGCAACCTGCACGAGTTCCGCACGATCCTCTACCGCGTCAAGGGCCCCGAGGGCTTCGCGGCGCAACTGACGGGCAAGGCCGCGAACGCCTCGGCAACCGGCTGCCTCCTGGCGCTGGCGGGCGTCCCGGTGATCATCGGCGCGGCTATAGCCGTCTCGGTGGTCTCCAGCCCTGCGGCGCAGATCGTCTGGTCGGTGCTCCTCCTGCTCGGCGTGGCCGCGCTGGTCGCCGGGTTCACCTTGGGCGTCACGGTCACCAACCGCCTCCAGAAGAAGGCGGCGGCGCACCGGCTCGACGCGCAGCACCGCACGTCGGGGAGCGCCGTCGCGTTCCCGTCTGCCGAGGACGCCCGGGTCTGGGCGAAGGGCCGCGGCGTGCGCGGCGTGGTGCTGGTCCTCGACCTGTTCCTGTACCGCCTGACGCGGTCGGGCGGCACGGCCGAGTACACCGGCGTCGGCGACCATCTGGCGCTGGCGCACGCCGACGGGGTGCGCGTCCGCATCGACGGGGCCGAGGCCCCGGCGGACTGGGCGGCCTGGCATTACCCGCTCGCGCCCGGCGAGCACGCGTTCGCGGTGGAGTACGGGGACGGCGAGGCCCGCCACGAGTTCACTGTGAAGGTCAAGGACGTCGACGACCTCACGGTGGTCCACGTGCCGGTCCAGGTGTTCCGCTTCTGGGACGCCGACCGGGCGGCCCCGGCCACGCTGGCGCCGCGCATCGCGCATTCGGTGCAGTACGAGGCGAAGTCGCTGGTCGGCCAGGTGACCCGGAAGGAATCCGAGAACGTCAACTGGGTGCCGCTGCGCTACTGGGCGAAAGGGTAGCCCCGGCGCCCGTTCCTGCTCCGGCGGTGGGCGTTTCAGCGGACTCGTCGCTTGCGGTCACGACCGAGTGCGCTCCCGTTCCTTCGGCAGTCGGTACTGCGCACCGGCAGTCGGCAGGTCCGGGTTTCCCCAACCTGACTGAATCCTCCTGGTATGAGTTGGTTCGGCATTCAGATCAGGAGGAATCATGAAACGCATGCTCGGACTGCTGACCGTCGCGGCCACGGTGGCGGCGGTGCTGCTCACGACGGCCCCGGCTCAAGCGCAGACTCGCGGCGACACCGCCGACGGCCAGTGCTGGCAGATCACCGTCAAGGGCGACAACTACGGCGAGATGTGCTGGGACGACTACCTGGGCGGCAGCGACGCCGACGTCATGTACCTGCACGACAACTGGTTCGACGGCACCTCGACCCGCATGACCGTGTGCCGGGCCAGTTTCTGCGAGTCGGTTCACGCTTACGGCGGCGACGAGTTGATCGCGGTGCCCAGGTTCCACAGCGGCGACACCTTCGAAGTGCAGGGGTGCGGGTGGGACGAGGGCGACGAGAAGGGGTGCACCGACTGGATCACGGTCACCGAGTGAGGTGCGCTTCGCAGGGCGGTCAGGCGTAGAGGTCGTCGCCGTCGGTGAGGCGGAGCATGTCGGTGGCGACCTGCTGGTCGACGACGCCGCCGTTCTCGATGGCCGACTGGAGTCCGGCGATGAGGCCGTGCAGGGTGCCGCGCAGGTACTGGAGGTTGCGCCAGGTCGTGGCGTGGAAGTCGGCGTACTCGACGGCGGCGTGCTCGGTCGCGCCGGGCGCGGTGCCGAAGGCGGGGGCCTTCTTCAGGTCGCCGGTGCGCAGGGACGGGATGATCTCGTTCTCCAGCTCTTCGAGCAGCTCGGCCAGGAACTGGCGGTAGCGCTCGAGCGCGGCGGAGTCGAAAGCGCGCGTGGACATGCGGGGCTCCTTGTCTAGGCGTAGGGGTCGTCGTCCTCGTTGATGAAGCCCCACATGTTCTCGTCTTCGACCAGGTCGACGTCGGCTTCGCGTTCGGTGTCGTTGCCGGGCATGCCGTGGCCGCCGCCCGCGCCGCCGCCCATCATCGCGGAGGAGGACCCCCGCGAGCCGGCGGCCGCCGCGGCGCCGGTGGCCGCTGCTCCCGTGGCGGCGGCGCCGAACGCGCTGCTGGAGGTCGTTCCGGTGGTCCCCGAGGCGGTCGGCAGTGTCGCCGTGCCGCCTCCTCCGGCGAAGCCCGGTCCGCCGCCCGCGGCGCCTCCGGGTCCGCCGCTGGCGAGGCCGCCGCTTGGCTCGTCGTCCTCTTCGGCGGGCGCGTCGGGCTCGGCCTCGGGGACCTCGCCGGCGGGCGGTTCGAGCGAGGGGTCCTCGCTGGCCTGCGGCGGGGCGGTTCCGGCGGGCGGGTCCATGGCCGGGGGTTCGAGGTCCATGTAGGCCGGGTCGGCCGCGGCGGGGTAGTCCTTGTCGCTGCGGACGGTCCGCACCGACCGGTCCTCGTCGTCGGTGTCGGCGCTGCGCTGCTCGATGTCCTCGTTGATCTCGGAGTGGCGCGAGTCGTAGGAGGTCCAGCTGGAGGCGACGGCGGGGCCGTAGTGCTCCATGGCGTCGGCCACGGCCAGATCCTTGGCCTCGTCGACGGTGATGCCCTTGGGGTCGAGGCCCTCCCGCTCGATGTTGACGGGGCTGGAGTAATAGTCCACGAAGTGGAGGATGCGCTCGTCGATGTAGTCGATGATCTCGGTGGCGAGCTCGGGTTCGGCCCCGCCGAGGGCGAGCACGTGCTCGGCGTCCCGACAGGTGTACTCGATGCAGTCGCCGTGCCACCAGGCGGGCCTGACGTGGACGGACACCCAGCTGTGCCAGTCGCCGTCGATCCAGAACTGCGGCGCGGGGTAGGGGATCTCGCCGGAGTCGCCGCCCTGGATCGAGTACAGGGAGTCCTCAGTGGACTGAAGGCTGCCGACGGTGGCGTCGATGTCGTCGATGACGTCCTCGACCAGCTCGCGCGTCTGGGTGCACGCGGCCTCGAACGACTCGAAGTCGGCGCCCGCCCAGCCCTCGGAGAGGTCGGTCAGGTTCGACTTGATCCGCTCGGACCAGTCGGCGAGGCGCCCGGCCACCGAATCGGTCCACGCGTTCCGCAGGCGCTCGATCGAGTGCGCGTCGGCGTACTCGGGACGGACCGCCGCGACGGCGGTCCGGAAGTCGGCCTCGGTCGGGAACGACATCCCGGCCTCCTTGGGCCGCAAGCGGTACAGCTGCCGCTCGACCGGCACGGCCGAGACGAGCCGCTGCCATCCGGCCTCGCCGGGGTGCTCGGTCGGGTTCTCGCACGCGGCGTTCGAGCAGCCCGGCCGCGGGGCCGGCGGGCAGTCGGGGAGGGTCACGATCGTGTCGGTCGGCACCTCGGCCGGCTGCGTCGAAAGGGCATCGGCGGGCGGGGGCGGCGGGGCGGTGGCGCCCGCCGCGGCCGGTGCGACGTCGCCGAACGCCGGGGCCGACGATGCCGGTGCGGCGGCGTCGAGTCCCTGGTAGGACTCGTACGAATTGTCGCTCATCGATACTCACCTCGCGAGGGGACGTCGGCCGGTCCCGTTCACGGTAGCAACTCGACGCCACCGGCGACAGCGCCGAAAGTGCCGTTCACGGCTCAGGTCCACTGCGGGTCCTCGGGGTTCACCGCCCCCTCGGGCAGGTGCGGGCCGACCGCGTTCGCGATCCCGTCGGGCAGCCCCAGCCCGGCCCCGCCGCCGTCGAAGCCGCCGTTCCAGTTGTCCGGGTCGAAGAAGTCCCCGCCCTGATAGGTCGGGAACACGTTCGTCGCCGACTGCACCCCGTGCTGCCACCACGCCGTGTTCGCATGGCGCCCGGCGGGAGTCATCGTGAACTTCCGCGCGTAGTACGTCGCCAGGCCCTCCAGCATGTTCACGATCCCCGCCCCGGCGATGTCCAGCGGGCTCGCGGGGTTCCCCTTCGACTTCTGGAACGCGAAGGTGAACACGGTGAACGCACCGCACAGTGCTGCGCAGGTGTGCGAGATCGTCGAGATGATCCCCTCGGTGGTCTTGGCGTACCCGACCATCGTCGCCGCGGTCGCGTTCGCGCTCGCCTGTATCCCGGCCGCCGCGGGCGCGCCCACGCCGGTCGCCAGCGCCGACAGGTAGGCGACGAGGTAGGCGTCCATGGCGATCGTGCAGGACAGCAGGAACGCCCAGTACGCGGCGAGGGTGACGGCCAGGACGATGAGCTCGGCGGCGAGCAGGCACGCGTTCAGCGCGAGTTCGCGCAGCTGCGCCTGGAAGTCGGCGGCCTTGGCCTTGAACGCCTCGGCGTCGTCGCCGCTCCAGTTGTCGTCGTTGACTTCGGCGACCTCGGCCTCCAGGGCTTCGGCGGCGGCCTGGTTCCGTTCGGCGAGCGTCATCCACGCCCCCGCGGCCTTCATGAGGTCGCCGGGGTTGCACTGGTTCATGTAGACGCTGGTCGCCAGTGCCTGCACCGCGGGGCCGAGCACGACCGCGGGCGGCATGATGCCCGTGGCGCAGCTCTTGATGACGCCGTTGAAGTACGGCGACATTTCGCTCCCGGTCGCGAAGAGTGTTTCTCCGGTTGACATGCGGCGCTCCTAGTTCCCGCTCGAGCCGAAGGCGGTGGCGCAGGCTTCGTCGGCGGCTTCCATCTCGACCGCGCAGTCCTCCAGCGCGCCGTGGAGTTCGCGGAAGCACTGGGCGGCGCCTTCCATCGACTCGGCGACGGTCGCGTTGGCGGCCGTGTAGGCGGCGGCCATGGAGACGGTGACGACGGTGTAGAGGCTGCGGTCGATGGCGCCGAGGTTCGGGAGGACCTCGTTCACGGACTCCAGGATCGGGACGACGTTGGCATCGATGCCCGCGCTGAGCCCGCGCACGAACTCGGGGTCGAAGACTCTGCTCATTCCCTGCCTGCCTTTCGCTTGAGGTCCTCGCCGAACCTGCTGGCGATGTCGATGATGTCGGCGCTCTCCCCTGCCGCCCGCTCGACGGCGGCGGGTGCGGCGGCGACGGCTTCGGCGACGCCTTCGGGGAGGCGGCCCCGCACCTCGGCCTCCGAGCGCCGCCGCAGCGCGTCCCGGGCCTGGGCGACGAGGCCGGTGAGGGCTTCGCCGAGGCCGTCGACGCCGCGGGTGCGGGCGCGGGGGTCGATGCGCACGGCCGCGATGACGCGTTCGGTGCTGGAGGTGACGCTGAGGTCGCCGTTCTCGCTGGTGGCCTCGGCGCTGAGGACCTCGGGGTCGGGGCGGGTGCGGGGGGCCGCGGCCTCGCGCATGGACTTGAGGACGCCGTCGAGCCGGAGCGCGACGGCCCGGTCGAACTCCGGGTCGCGGCTGACGGCGTTGTCGGGGGTCTCGACGCCGAGGCGTCCGCGGGCGATGGCGGTGAGGGCCTCGTAGCCGCCGGTGGCCGCGGCCCGGTGGAGCTGGCCGATGGCGTCGATGCCCGCGGCGAGCGCGTCGTCCGCGGCGGCTCCGGGCCTGGGGAGCCGTGCGGCGAGTTCGGTGATGAGGTTCGCGATGACGCCGGGCGGCTGTCGGAATCCGGGGACCGAGATCGCGACGTGGATCGTCTCGTCGCGCTGGCGCAACGTCACGAACTCGTCGAAATCGGTCAGGGTGGGGTCAGATTCATTCAAGGCGGAGGCTCACTTCGGTGGAGGTCACACCGAGGATAGCGAACGGTCGCGGACGGTCACCTATTCCAATTCGCGGTACCGCTCCTCGCATAGGTCGCCGATGACGGCGGCGCCGTCGGCCTGGGCGGCGGTGACGGCGGCGAGGATGCCGCGGGCGAGGGCGCGGCGGTCGGTGCCCGCGAAGGGGTCGTGCTCGTGGCAGACGAGGTCGACGAAGGCGCCGCAGAGGTCGACGGTGACGGTGCACCGGCCGTCGTCGGTGGTGCGGTGGAAGCGTTCATGCGCGCGGTCGTCGATGGCGCGCTGGATGGAGTGCTGTACCTGGCGGGTGGCGGTGTCGACGCGGGCGGCGGCCTGGAGTTCGGCGCCGGCGGCGCTGCTGCGTTCGGCGAAGGCGAGGGCGGCGTCGAGCCGGCTCGCCTCGGCGCCGGCCCATGCGGCGCGGAGCGCTTCGGGGAGGCCGTCGGAGCCGAGGCGGACGGCGCTCGCGGTGAAGCGGAGTTCTACGAGGATGCCGGTGGCGTCGAGGACGACTTCGGTGGTGTCCTCGCGGTCGCGGCCGGTGTGGCGGGCGGCCTGGTGCTCGGCGATGAGCGCGAGCGTCTGGGCGCCTTCGCGTTGGAAGGTCTCGTGGGTCCGGCGGTCGGGGGCCTGGTCGAGGGCCTGTCTGGCCTGCTCCCAGTGCTCATCGCGGGGCAGGCGGTCGAGGGCGCTGCGGGCCTCGTCGAGCATCTTCTCGTAGTCGTCGGGCAGTGCGAACGAGAAGGCTTGCGGTTCAGGGGAGGTCATGGGCGACTCCGAACGGGCTGCGGTAGGTGAGGGGCCTGATCGTACTCACCGCGCGCTCACGCACCACCAGATCCTATAGGATATATCCTATAGGGTCGATGTCCTCGGTGCTCCGTCCAGCTGCACGCAGGTGAACAGCGCGCGAATCTTCCATCACGGTCCGGGCTCCCGGTCCGATCGACCCACCAGGCCCGTTCCGGCTGCGCCGCTGCGGCATCACACGCCGACAGCGCTGGCCCGATCCGATCGCCCGTTCCTACTGCGCCGCTTCGCTCTCCGAAGAGCCGTTGTCGCCGTTCTCCAGGGGCCAGACCGTCGCCTCGACCGATCCGACCAGTTCGAGAGGGCCGACGAGGGAGGCGGTGCGGGCGACGGTGAAGTCGTCGAGGGCGAGGAGGCTGATGCCGCCGCGGCTCTGGGCGACGGCCGCGTAGAAGGCGCCGGTGCCGCGGTCCTGGAAGACCCAGCCGGGCCGGGTGTCGGTCGGGATGGTCGGGACCTTGGTCCGTACGGCCGGCTGGGAGCCGGTGGCGGAGATGTCGGGTGCGAACGGCGGCAGCGGGTGCCGCGGCTCGGGCGCGTAGCGGTGCGGGTAGTCCTGCGACAGTTGGTGCTGAGACTCTGGTTCCATGGGGGTCTCCGTGTAGTCCGGCATCTGGTAGCGGGTCGGGTCGCCCGAGACGGGGATCGGGGGCGGCGCCTGCGGGTGGTCGGGGACGGCGATGAGCGTGCGCATCTCGACCCTCCCGGCGACGGCGCTCACCAGCCACAGTCCCACGGCGAGCGCGAGGAGGTCGACCCCCACCGCCAGCAGCACCCGCAGGTTCGCGTTGAGGCCGGTGCCGATCTGCGACAGGGAGAACAGCCCTGCGGCGAGGGCGAAGACGACCAGGCCGAGGAGCGCGCCGGTCATGACTGCCGGGCGTCCCATGCGCGGCGCCGGCGCGGAGGGCCACTTCTCGGCGGCCCGGACGCCGCCGAGCGCGGCGGCCGAGAGCGCGGCGACGGCGAGACCTGCGACGGCGAAGGCGATCGCGGCGACGGTGAGCCGCCCTGCGATGTCGTCGATGTAGTCCATGGTGGTCTCCGCGAGGTCGGTGCTCGGCCTGGTGGCCGGCGGTTCGGGCTGGCTGTCGTCGTGCCGGTCGGTGCCGGGTCGTCGGGGTCTATTGTGCGGTGCCGCGCAGGTTTCGAGCGTAGGACACCGGGCGACCCCAGTTTAGTGTCGGATTCCCGACATGGAGTGATCGCGGGCATTGGATTGCCTTGACGGGGCGAATCGCCTTCACTGTCAAGGGCGAGTACCCACTGCGGGCCGCACCGTCGCTCTTCGAGCCGACGAAGGTGCGTTCCGTCAGGGGTCCGGCATATGATGAGGGCAGAACCCGCAATGGGTTGGGAGACAAGAAACATGAGTGAAAATTGCGTTACGTGAGGTGCAAGTGGCCTGTGTGACGGGAGGATGGGACTGACGATGATGAGAGAGACACTCTGGACCGTGTTTTTTGGGGATCATCGGTTTCTTCCTGTCCAAGATCGCCNGCCGCGCACGCGCAGGCCGGCGCCGAGATCAACACCTCGGGGATCATCGGTTTCTTCCTGTCCAAGATCGCCCCGATCCTGCTGGCCATCCTCGGCCTCATCTTCATCGCCCGCGCCAACAAGGGCGAGGTCAGCCGGGTGCTCACCTCGTCGACCATCGCGATCATCGGCATCGCGTTCATCGCCGGAGCCGTGGTCCTCGTGGCCGTCGGCAACGGCCTGGTCGACGTGCTCTTCAGCCAAGAGGACTAGGTCGGACATCGCCCCATAGGGCAGCGGACGGAGGACGCCAATGCGCTTGCGCACCGACGACGACATCTATCGTGCCCGCCTGCTGTACCTCGGCCCTCCCGGCTACACGCTCCCCGTCCACCTGCCGTACGGGCAGTACGGGGCATTCGCCGCGCTCCTGGCCCTGTTCATGCTCCTGCGCTGGGCCTTCACCGGGGACGTCGACCTCTTCCCCGCCATCGAGATCTCCCTCGCCCTCGTCGCCACCTCGCTGATCTTCCGCTACGTCGACGCCGACCGGCCCGCGACCACCGTCGTCCGCACGCTGCTCACCGACTGGAAGCACACGCGCGGCGACGGGCGCGAAACCCGCGTCCCGGCGTTCACGACCCGTTCGATCCGCCTGCGGCCCACGCTCGTGGAGCCCGTCCGAACTGAGGAGCGCCTATGAGCGGCGAGGACCGCCGTCAGCCCGTCGCCAAGTTCTCCGCCCCGCGGCCGCCCGCACCCGTGCGGGACCGCGAGCGGCACTCCGGCGAACTCGGCGACGACGCCACCGCTCTCGCCGATGCGGTGTTCAGGGCGGAGCCCGCAAGAGGGCCCAGTAGGGCGGAGCCCGCCAGAGGCTCCGGCAAGGCAGAGCCCGCGAACGGCTCCGGCCAGACCGCGGGCGCGCCGAACCGCGTCGAGCCCGCCCGGCCGCCGCAGCCTTCGCAGCCGCGGACCGAGTCCGCGCCGCGCCCGCCCGCCGCGCCGCAGAGCGCCCCGGCCCCGCAGCGCACGCAGCCGAGCGCACCGCAGGCGGCCCGGCCCCCGTCCTCCCCAGTGGACCCGGCGGGACACGCTTCGCCACCTGCGTCGATGACCCCTCCCTCCACCGTTCGTCCACAGGGTTATCCCCAGGGTTATCCACAGAATCAGCCGAGTTATCCACAGGGATATCCACAGCGTTACCCACAGGCTCCGACCAGCGGGAATCCACAGGCTTATCCACAGGACGGCGGAAGTTATCCACAGCCGGGGCAGAGTTATCCACAGGCTGTTGACCAGGGTCGCGGGCGTTCCGCCGCAGGTGGCGGAGGCTCGGTCGCAAGTCGGCAGCGGACGGCGCAAAAGACCGCACAACGGGTGCCCGGCCAGGACCTCGTCCCGGTCAAGCAGGCCCGCGCCGAAGCGCAGCAACTCGTCGAGACCGCCGAGCCCAAGCCGACCCGCGTCAAGCCGCTCGCGACCCAGAAGGAGCGCCAGCCGCTCCGCGAGCTGAGCCTCACCGAGATCGCCGGGCACGTGACCTTCACGCCCGCCTCGGTCACCGCCTGGTACGTACTGCCCGGCGTGCGCTGGTCCTTCCGTCCCGACCTCGAACGCGAAGCGCTCATCATCGCGATCGCCGAGCAGTTCGCCGGGCTCGCCGGGATGCGCGTCCACCTGCGCCGCACCACCCGGCCGTTCCCGGCCGACCAGTGGGCCCGCACCGTCGACCGCCACACCGCGCGGCCGCTGCGCACCGTCCCCGGCGGCACCAGCTGGGCCGACCACCTGGTCGCCGCCCAGCGCCACCTCCAGCAGCTCTCCCACGCCGAGGGCGAGACGTTCCTCGGCATCACCTTCTCGCGCCGCGGCGCGTTCGACCAGCTCGGCGAGAAGGTCGGGCGCATGTTCGGGCGCGGCACCAAGCTCTCCGAACGCGAGAAGATCGAGAAGCGCAGCCTCCAGTTCGACGAGGTCCTCGGCTCGTTCGGCGTCCGCGCCCACCGCGCCACCACCGCCGAACTCGAATGGCTCGTCTACCGCTCCGTCGCGCTCGGCATGGAACCGCCACGCCTGCTCTCGGGCTCGGACGGCGACTGGGAGGCCGGGGACGTCCTCGCCCTCACCGAGTCCATCGAGCGCTACCGCAGCCCCTACGGCTCCACCGTCAAGCTCGTCAACCGCCTCACCGGCGAGGAGAAGCACACCGCCGTCCTCACCGTCGGCCGCATGGAGGAACTGGAGATCCCCCAGCGCCACGAGCCTTGGCTGCACTTCCACGAGCGCTGCCCGTGGCCGGTCGAGCTGTCGAGCCGCATCGACATCCTCGGCCCCGGCGAGGCCTTCCGCGACCTCGACCACCGCCTGCGCCTCATCCGCAGCCAGCAGCGCGACTACGACGAGCACTCGATGGACGCCCCGCCCGAGCTCCAGCGCCTCGCCGAGCGCGCCCTGGGCGTCGGCGACGAGATGACCACCGGCCTGCCCATCGACGCCGCGCGCGCCCACGGCTGGCACCGCCTCGCCGTCACCGCCGACACCAAGGAGGAGTGCCTGGAGCGCGCCCGCACGCTCATGCAGATGTACCAGCGGGACATGCGCATCAGCCTCCAGCACCCCAAGAACCAGGACTGGCTCGCCCGCGAGTTCATCCCCGGCGAGCCGGTCGCCGGGACCGGGTACGTCCGGCGGATGCCGGTCAAGCTCATGGCCGCGGCCCTGCCGCAGGCCGCCTCCACCGTCGGCGACCAGCGGGGCGACCTCATCGGCCGCACCGCCGGCACCTGCCGCAGGCCCGTGTTCCTCGACCTGCACTTCGCCACCGAGGTCCGCGAGAAGTCCGGCCTGTCGGTCTTCGTCGCCGAACCCGGCGGCGGCAAGTCGACCCTCATGGGCGCCATCGGCTACCTCGCGGCCCGGCGCGGCGTCCAGGTGACCCTCCTCGACCCGTCCGGCCCGCTCGCCCGCCTGTGCGAGATGCCCGAGCTCAAACCGTTCTCGCGCGTCCTCAACCTCACCGGCTCCGAGTACGGGACGCTCGCGCCGTACGCGCTCATCCCCTCGCCCAGGCGCGAGCACTACCCCGACTCACCGGACGGGCAGCGCGAGTACGACATCGCCGTCTCCAACGCCCGCTCCGAACGGCGGATGCTCGTGCAGGACATCTGCTCGATGCTCCTGCCGCCTCAGGTCCAGCGCGAGGCGAGCACCGCCCGGCTCCTGCGCCACGCCGCCCGCCACGTCCCCGCCGAGGAGGACTCGGCCCTCGAAGACATCGTGGAGTCCCTCCAGGACGCCGAGGACCACGTCTCCGGCGACGGCGCCGAGCTCGCCGCGCTCCTGCTCGACACCGCCGAGATGCCGCTCGCGAAGCTGTTCTTCGGCACGCCCGACAAGGGCGTCCTGGAGGACGACACCGCGCTCACCGTCATCACCATGTCCGGCCTGCGCCTGCCCGACCTCGGGATCGAACGCGAGTACTGGTCGGCCGAAGAGGCGCTCGCGCTGCCCATGCTGCACACCGCCCACCGGCTCGCCGTCCGCCGCGCCTACGGCGGCGACATGCACCGCCGCAAGCTCGTCGGCCTCGACGAGGCGCACTTCATGGAGGGCTGGAAGTCCGGCCGCTCCTTCCTCGTGCGCCTCGCCCGCGACTCCCGCAAGTGGAACCTCGCGGCGCTGGTCGCCTCCCAGAACCCGAAGGACATCCTCGGGCTCGACGTGCAGAACCTCGTCTCCACGGTCTTCGTCGGCCGCATCGCCGAGGACGCCGAGGTCGCCGAGGAGGCGCTCAAGCTCCTGCGGGTGCCCACCGGCGTCGGCTACGAGAGCGTCCTCGCCTCACTCTCCGAAGTGGACGCCGCAAACACGAGCAAGCTCCCTTACCGCGAGTTCGTCATGCGCGACGTCGACGGCCGCGTCCAACGCATCCGCGCCGACTTCGGCTGGGTGCGCGGACTCCTCGACTACCTGAACACCACCCCCGGGGAGGAAAAGTGAACGACCCCTCCGCTCACGACCTCGCACCGCCTCCCCCTCGCAGACCCGGCCCCCTCAAGCGCGCGCTGCGCCTGACGAGCCGCCTCCTCGTCGTCCTCGCCGCCGTCGCCGGGGCACTCGTCTTCACCCCCGGCCTCGCCGGGGCCCAAGCCGACGAGGGCTGCACCGACTACGAGTGGCACAACTCGTGGACGCAATGCCTGGAAGAACTCCCCGAAGCGCAGGAACTGCCCTGCGAGGCGGCGCCGCAGCCGGCGTCCCCGGACTCGGGTATGGCGGGCTGGTTCGCCGACCCGAGCAACCTCGACAAGAGCGAGGGCATCGGCACCTACAGCGCCTACGGCTACGCCGGATACCAGCTCCCGATGTACGGCTCGCAGGAGATGAGCATCGGCGGGCAATGCGTCCAAGGCGTCTCGATCCCCAACGGCGCCGACACCGCGAACGCCCTGGCCAACATGGAGTTCAGCCTCTCGGTTGCGACCGTGGGCGCCGCGAACTCGATGCGGCAGGCCGCCTGGGAGCCCGACACCATGTGGGGCTGGTCGAACGACTTCATGGAGCAGGGCACCGAGGTGCTCTACCGCCAGGTCTTCACGGTCTTCGGCGCGGTCACCGTAGGCCTCATCGGCATCTACCTGCTGTGGCGCTCCAAGCAGGCCGACATGAACAACGCCATCACCACCGTCGCCTGGGCCGCACTCATCCTCGTGCTCGTCACCGCAGTGGTGCGCTGGCCGGTCAAGGCCGCCGAGTTCACCGACAAGGCGCTCACCATCGGCATGGACCTGAGCGTGGTTCTCATCGCCGACGACGCGGCCGAGGGCTGCGCGCGTGAGGACGACCTCACACAGGCTGAGTACGACAGACTCAAAGAGGCCAACCAGGCGAACCCGAACTTCTGCATCGACACTCGGTCCGCCGCAGTCACCGCAGCCGACACGGTGTCCAGCCAGGTGCTCTACCAGAACTGGCTGCGAACCATGCTCGGGCAGAGCGAGGAGTTCACCTACGAGAAGCGCGGCGGCGAGGTAGTCGAGGACGACGACGGCAACCCCGTGGTGCTCGATGCGAACACCGCATACAAGTACGGTCCGGCCCTCTTCGCGGCGCAGGCGTTCTCCTGGCAAGAGAACCAGGAGGCCGAGGGTTCCCCGACCGTCCGCGATCGGCTCATCTCGGAAAAGCAGGAGACCTGGCAGGGCCTGGTCGCCCAGATCCAGACCGAGGACCCCGAGGCCTTTGCCAACATCAGCGGCCAGCGCGCCTGGGAGCGCACCGGCACCGGCTTCCTGGCCCTGCTGACGGCGATCTTCTTCTCGCTGTTCGACCTCACCGCCTCGATCCTCATCATCCTGGGCTTCATGATCGTGCGCTTCGCGATCGTGGCCCTGCCGATCATCGGCACCATCGCGCTCCTGCGTCCCGCGGGCGGACCGTTCAAGCGCCTGGTCAACACGGTGCTCGGCGCGATCATCAACGTCGCGATCTTCTCGCTGGCGGCGGTGATCTACGTCTGGGCCTCGGGCCGCATCCTCGCCACCGCAATGCCCGTGTGGCTGCAAGTGGTCATGATCGGCCTGCTCGGCGTGGCCGCCTGGCTGCTGCTGCGGCCGGGCAGGCGCATAGCCGGGATGGTCGGCGGGCGCGGTCCGTCCGAGGTCCTGTTCGCGCGCCGCTCGGACTCGGGCGACAAGGACCGGGACGGCGACCGGTCCGGTTCGGGCGCACCCCGCAGCAACGGCCGCCCGGAGCACGCGGGAGGTCCGCTCCACGACCTCAACCGGCAGGTGGAGGACTTCAAACCGGGCGAGACCGCGGACAACATCCGCAGCATCCGCGACCAGAACGACTCCCTCCCAGGGCAGCCGGGCGGCGGTTCGAGGTCCGAGTCGACCTCGTCCGCAGGCGGCGGTGGAGAGGTCTTCCGGCCCGCCGGGAAGGAGTGACGGATGAACCGCGTCCTTCGGATCGTCTTCTCCCGCTACGGGATGATCGTGATCATCCTGGTCCTGGTGCTCGGCGTGATCGCGCTGGCGCAGACGCGGGAGGAGCTTCCGCTCGACGGCAGTGACGCGGGTTCGAGCGGCGTCGACGGCGAGGCGACCTCGGAGGCGTTCACCGAGGACGACGGCCTCGCCACCGAGGCGTGCGACGGCGAGGACTGCTACACCGATGCCGAGCTGCCGCAGGAGGCCCTCAACCGGGCGTCGGCGTTCGCGGAGGCCTGGCTGAACCCCTACGGCTACGGCCCGGACGGCTGGCACGATTCGATCGCGCCGTTCCTCACCTCGGACACGGCGGACCTGATGGAGGGCGTGGACCCGTCGACGGTGCCCGCCGAGGAGCGGACGGGTGAGCCGACGGCTTCCGGTTCGAAGGTCGCAATCCCGATGGACACCGGCACGTTGACGCTCACCATGCACGAGGGGGCCAACGACTGGACCTCCAACGGTTGGCTGGTCTCCGCGATCGACTGGGAGCAGCTGTGAGCACCGTCCCCGAGAGCGAGCAGACCGCGAAGGAGCGTTACGAGGACCCGGAGCGTCCGAAGGTCCCCAAGCGCCTGCGTCCTCTCTTGTGGACGCTCACCGTGGTCAGCGTGTGCTGCCTCGGCATGGTGATCTCGATCGTGCAGCTCCTGTCCGACCAGTCGAGCGACGACGACGGGAGCGTGGTCCTGGCGGGCTGCGGCACCGTCGGCGACATCGACATGAGCGGCGAGTTCCCCGCGATCGAACCGTACAGTTCCGAGCAGGTCGGCAACGCCGCCATCATCATCGCGGTCGGCCAGGAGCTCGACGTCCCCAGCCGCGGCTGGATCATCGCGGTGGCGACCGCGATGCAGGAGTCGCGCCTGACGAATCTCGGGCACCTCGGCGACCGGAACGACCACGATTCGCTCGGCCTGTTCCAGCAGCGTCCCTCCTCCGGTTGGGGCACACCGGATCAGGTCACCGACCCCGTCTACGCCTCGACGAAGTTCTACGAGAAGCTCCTGACGATCGAGAACTGGGAGTCGCTGCCGCTCACCGTGGCCGCCCAGCGGGTGCAGATTTCCGCCTTCCCCGACGCCTACGCCAAGCACGAGCCGAAGGCCATCGAGATCGTCAACACCCTCACCGGCGGCGGCGCCCGGATTCCGGCGGTGTCAACCGATCTGGGGACCTGCACGCAGCCGGGCCAGCTGTCGGCCGCGGGCTGGATGATCCCCGTCGAGGGGCCGATCAACTCCGGTTTCCGCACCTCGCAGCGCCCCTCGCACGACGGCGTCGACATCGGCGCGCCGCGCGGTTCGACCATCGTCGCGGCGTCGAGCGGCACGGTGATCACCTCGGAGTGCAACGCGAGCCTGTACGGCGAGTCGTATTCGTGCGATGTGGATGGTTCCCCCGAGGTCGCGGGCTGCGGCTGGTACGTCAACATCGTCCACGCCGGGGACTACCTGACCCGCTACTGCCACATGGGCTCGGCGCCCCTAGTCAAGGAGGGCGACGTGGTCCAGGCGGGCCAGATCCTCGGCTACGTCGGCTCCTCGGGCCGCTCCAGCGGGCCGCACCTGCACTTCGAGACCCACTTGAACGCCGACCGGAGCTCGGCCGGAGCGGTGAACCCGATCCAGTTCATGGAGCAGATGGGCGCCCCGCTCGAATAGCGGACTCGCCGGTCCCGGCGCCGCTGAAATCGCTCGACGCGAGCCGCCGTGCCTGGTAGTTTGCTGTGGACCGCGACGCCGACCGAGGAGGTGAGACCCGTGAACAGAGCATCGACGTGGGTACTCCCCCGACTCGTCACGGTCGGCGACTGACGCAACCGTCGCCGGGAGCGCCTCGACAATCAGGCACTTCCGAAAGGCGACACCGATGAGCGCTTCGCGCCTCACCACCGAATCCGCGGCCGAGAACGACTCCAGCGGCACCGATCCCGCGCCCCACCACGACTTCGACGTGGTCATCGCCGGCTGCGGCCCGACCGGCTCGATGCTGGCGGCCGAACTCCGGCTCCACGACGTGCGGGTGCTGGTCCTGGAACGCGACACCGAACCCGCCTCCTATGTCCGCATCGTCGGCCTGCACATCCGCAGCCTCGAACTGCTGGCGATGCGCGGCCTGCTCGAAAGTATCGCCGAGCACGGCAGGCGCCGCCCGGCCGCCGGCTTCTTCGCCGCCATCGCCAAACCGGCCCCCAAGGATCTCGATTCGGCGCACGACTTCCTGCTGGGCATTCCCCAACCGGTCGTCGTCGGGCTGCTCGAAGCGCACGCCGTCGAACTGGGCGCCGAGGTCCGGCACGGCCGCACCGTGACCGGCTTCGAGCAGGACGAGGACGGCGTGACGGTCGCACTCGCCGACGGCGAACGGGTCCGAGCGCGCTTCCTCGTCGGCTGCGACGGCGGACGCAGCACGGTCCGCAAGCTCCTGGGCATCGACTTCCCCGGTGTGCCCACGCGGAACGAAACGCTCATGGGCGAGATGGAAGCCGAAGCACCGCAAGCGGAGATCGCCGCCAAGGTGGCGAAGGTCCAGGCCACCGACCGGACTTTCAGCATCACTCCCTTCGGCGGCGGACGCTACCGCGTTATCGTTCCCGCGGGTGAGGTCGGCACTCGGACGCAACCGCCTTCGCTCGAAGACTTCCAGCGGCAACTGTCCGCCTTCGCCGGAACCGATCTCGGGGTGCACTCACCGACCTGGCTGTCCCGCTTCGGCGACGCGACCCGACTCGCCGAGCACTACCGGGTCGGCCGGGTGCTCCTGGCCGGGGACGCGGCGCACATCCATCCGCCGATCGGCGGCCAGGGCCTCAACCTGGGCATCCAGGACGCGTTCAACCTCGGCTGGAAGCTCGCCGCACAGGTCCAAGGTTGGGCGCCCGAAGCGCTGCTCGACACCTACGAGGCGGAACGGCATCCGGTCGCCGCGGACGTCCTCGACAACACCCGAGCGCAAATGGAACTGCTAGCGCCCGGACCAGGTCCGCAGGCCGTGCGCAGGCTGGTTTCCGAGCTGTTGGACTTCGACGAGGTGAACCGCCTCCTGACCGGGAAGATCACCGCGGTCGACGTCCGCTACGACTTCGGCGAGGGCCCCGACCTGCTCGGCCGCCGCCAGCGCGACATCGAGACGTCCCACGGCCGCCTCTACGACCTCCTGCACCGCGGCCGCGGGCTCCTGCTGGACCGCACCGCACGGCTCACCTCGGCCCGCTGGTCGGACCGCGTCGACCACTTGGCCGACACGACCGCTGAACCCGAGGTCCCGGCGCTCCTCCTGCGCCCGGACGGCCACATCGCCTGGGTGGGCGACGACCAGCGGGACCTCGACGATCAACTCGTCCGCTGGTTCGGCGAACCCACCGCCTGAGGCCCCGGCTTACCTGGGCACCGCCCCGTTTCCGCCGCCTCCAACGAATCGGTCCGAATTTTCCGGCGCGACTCGGCGGCGCCCGATTCGCGATTGTCGGTCCGGTATGGCAGAGTCAGGGTGTCGGCGCGCTGCCCCACCGCGGCGCGCCGACGTTCCCCTTGCAGCGGTAGCGGCCTCGCCGCTTCGACGGGACCGGATTCAGGTCTTCGACTGGAACTGCGGTCTGGTCTCCTCCGGCAGGAGCCCGATGAACTTGGTCGTCGCCCCCTCGCAGACCTCCGGGTCGTATCCGGTCGCGATCCTCATGCCGAGTTCCGGATAGGCGTACACGCCGCCGTACGGACCGGCCAGTTCATGCCCGAGACCCCGCATGTTCTCGAGCACCTCCTCCAGCGGCCGGTTGAGCAGCCGGACGCCTCCGAGCCGAACATCGCCTTCATCGTTGTTGATCTCGATGAACACCAGACGGTCGTCTGCGTCGTACTCAAAGGAGACCAACGAGGCGGTGTAGAGGTCCGTGAGCCCTGAATGCGATTCGGACGGCCAGGACTCGAACTCGCCGAACAGTCCCCGGTGCTCGGCTCGATGCTCGCCGAACCGGGCTCCCTCCAATCCGAGCCTCGGAAGTACGGAGAGAGGGAACTCGAGCATCATGAGCACTCCTGTCGGAAGAGGTGGGTTCATCGGCATCGTAGTGGCGTCTCGCCCGTCGATTCAGGCCGAGATCGCCCTCCGATTTCTTCATTCGAAGCGCTGGCCGGTGCGCTACCGCCGCGTCGCACCGACCAGCACCCCGTGTAGGTCAGCCTTCGCAGTTGCGGGCAAGGCTGCCCCAGATCCGAACGGCTTCGGCCACGATCTCCTCCATGTTCGTTGAGGCCCACTCGACCTCGAGCGGTGCGCTCACTCGCAGGCCCGGTTCCGTGGTGTCGAGCCGGATCACCGATCCGAGCGCGCTCTCGGGCACGGTCCCAGCGCTCAGGGTCGTGATCCGAAGGCGCGCTTGCGAGGGGAACGCCTCGAAGTGCAGTTGCCTGCCGCCGATCCGTCTGACGGCATGGGCGGAGGTGAATCCGTGAGCTGATGCGGGCTCCTTCCCTGTCGGGTCCGGTTCGGCGTTCACCAGGCGAAACCTACCCACGGCACCGCTCACCAGGGCGCGCAGGAATCCCGATGCCGGGCCGTTCGGGCAATAGAGTTCGTAGCTCACAGCGCGACCGCCTCTCGGAGGGCGTAACCCGCATCGAAATGTCGTTCCCATTGGGCGAGGTAGGGGTTGACGGGGCGCCGATCCTCGCCCGGCGCCCCGGTGAGCAGCGATGCGGCCTTGACCTTCGCGAGCCCGATGGCGGCGCTCGCGGATCTGGGACGCGCGGGCCGGGGCGCTCGCCTCCATTCGACTTCGATGCACGGCAGCGCCGTTCCGAGTGCGGGTGCCTGCTCGGTCCGCTTGGCCCAGGGCGTCAGGAGCCGAAGCCAGAGGATTCGCAGCGAGGTCCAGAGCCGCGGCACGCGGCGCTCTCTGGTCAGGTCGGCGACGAGGTGTGCTCGGTGCAGCTCATGGGATTCGATCAGGAATCGCGACCAGGCCTGTTCTCGGAGGCGCCCGAAGTCGTGGCGACGGCCGTCGTCTTCGGCGCCGCCTCGGCCCCTGGTCGGCGGTGTCGAAGGCGGTGGCGGCGGTCCGCCGAAGCGACCGCCGCGCGGTTCTTCGGCTCCTTCGGAGGGCGGGCCCGGAGACGGCCTGTGTTCCGGGCGTTCGCCCTCGGCCGGATCGGGCAGTTGCCCTCGCCGGTGCCTGCCGGTCCGCCGGTCGGCGTACCACCCCGGGGAGCCGAAGGACCCGGGATCGGCCGGGTCGTCCGGGCGGTCCCGGTCGATGATCCAGGTGTCACCGGGCCTGTGGCGAAGCTGGGCAGTGTCGGGTCGGGGGTCGGGCCTCTGCGATTCGGGGTCGCAGCGGCCGGAACCAGACTCCTCTCGGCTGGCTCCGGCAGCTTGAACCACCTGGTCAAGGTACGCGGGAAGATCCGGTCGGCGATTCTGGTTCGCACCGGAATGACTGTTTCCGGGCAGCCCGGAATAGCGTATGGTCGAAGACGACAACGGAGCTTGCTCCCTTGTTTTGGAGCCGCCCGGTGGATCTTGTTTGGCGACTAGGGCCACCGGGCGGCGTCGTTGAGACGGCCATATGAAGTTGGAACACGCTTCGAAGCGCGCTGACCAAATGGTGAGGGAACAACTCCCGGTTGTCAACCACCCCTCACGGAGTGTCGCGAAGTCTCAAATGGACTTCAGTCCTCCGGCCCGGCGACCAGCCCCTCCCCGCCTTCGACGGATGAGACGCAGTCTCCTTGTACGCCAACAATAAAGTCAAAGGTCTCAACGGCGATCTCGCCCTCGAGCTTGATGCTCACATCGAAAATCGTGGCGGAAGTCTCTGAGTTTTCATTCTCCACGGCCCCCAAGGAGTACCCGGATCTCCAGCCATTCTCCGTCTCCCACTCGCCGATGACCGAGTTGAGCTGCACAGCCATGATCCCGAAGAACGAGTCGCATTGCATCTCAGTAGCGGCGGTGACATCGCGATTTCCAACGATCTGGGTCATGTAGTCGTTGGCGATCAGGGCCGGATCGCCGACTTCAGTCGAGGAGTCATCAGAGCTCGGCTCTTGGCTCGCAGTCCTAACGGCGTCGGAAACGCAGAACTTCCCACTATCGAATTCCTGCACTGTCACCATGAACTCTTCGAATCGACGTTCATTCCTATAGTTGTAACTGACAGTTCCCGTGATGCTCACTCCAGCCGCCACGCTGATCGGATCACCGGTACTCGCATCGATACGAGGCGCACCACCGAGCTCCTTCGCGTAGTCCTCACTGATGGAGTTCAAGTCCGAAGGCTTTACCTCAGGAGAAGCGTCAGCGCAAAGTACGTTGTCCGCATCCTTCAGGTCTCCAGACGAACCAGCGACCAGGTAACTCCAGGCCGCCCCCTTTGCATCGGTTGCGTCTGCTTCCCAGGGATCCTCATCTTCGGGACTGCCGGTGGCGGCGAAGCCTGGAGCCACCCAAGCTCCGAGGGCCAGAAGGATGATCCAGCCTGCGGTCAGGGTGCCGACGCGCTTCCACTTGCGGGGCGGGTCGGCGAACTCGGTGTTCTCGTCCTCGTCGACCTCGACCACGCGGTACTGCTTCCCCGAGGCGCTCCGGACGACCGAGGCGGAAGCTCGGTTGGCAGACCGTCGCGCACGACCACGGCCGGCGACACGCCGGAAGACACCTCTACGCATGAGGCTCACCCTATTGGACGAGGCCCACCGACATCAAGCAACAGACCAGCTCTCGACCTCACGCGAACACTTCGGTCACCCGCCCTGCCTGTATGAAAGCTACGATTGATCGCCACAGAACGAAACTCGGCCTCACCTCGCCAACAGGAAGACCTGCCGCGGACACGCCGCCTCCGCTCCGAAATCTGTGCCCATGCCCTCCTCCTCCGGCGAGACGAAGAGCGGCACTGGCAAGTACTCCCCCTGAGCAGCGGGCGGTCGACGCCTGGCTTGAGACCCCCGGCAATACGCTGACCACCACCCACGGTCTGGAACTCACGGGAGTGATCTTCCAGAAGTACGAGTATTGAGCGATTCACGATTCGAGAGGGGCATTCTGATCATGATCGAGCTCGCGATCTGGCAGCACGCAGGCGTTCCGGGCCTGAGCGAGGCCAAAGCGCAACTCCAGAGCATCATCGGCGACCAGCATCCTGTCCCCGTGCAGGAACTCGGGCCATCGATGCAGGAGTTCGTGCGAGAGGTTCAACGGCGGGTTCCCGGCATCGGGCTCGTCGGTTCGCAGGGGCCCGCCGAGGACTCGCGCTACTCGCGCCACGGCGTCGTGGTGCAGCTCGGGAACGACCTGCCCGAGAATGCCTACGAACTGGTGTTGAGCACCGCGAACAAGCTGAAGCTCGCGTTCTACGACCCGGACATGGACCTCGCCGTCGGATCCGAGGACATGAGCGACATCGCCATTCACGATAAGAAGTCTTGATTCAAGTTCGGGAGCTGGGGATCTGGTCGGCGCCGCAGTTGCTCGACGTCGCCGCCGCCGAAGCGCGGTTCCAGTCCGTGCTTGAGGACGAGGCGCCCGTGCCACTGGACGGCCTCGAACCACGACTCCAGGCGTTCGTCGGCCGGGTCGCCGAGCACGCCCCACAAGCCGAGATCGTAGCGGTAGGGCGCGGCGGCGGGGGGCCGCTGTACTCGCGTTCAGGAATCGTCGTCCGATTTCCCAACGAGATCACGCGAGAGGTCTACCCGAGTGTGATCAGCTCTGCCATGAAGCTTGATCTGCACACTTATGACCGCTTTCGAAAGTCCGTCACCGGCAGAAGCGTGGATCCCGACATCACCACCCGCTCAACCTGAGCCGTCAGCTCTCAGTCAGGTGGAAAGGCGACGACGATGGCGGTCTTTCACGCCCTCGTCGAACTCGCCCGCCCGAAGCGCTTGTGGCCCGGCAGACTCGTACTCGCCCGAGTCGGTTATCCGACAGCGCTTCAGCGCAGACCCGTGTTGCGATGGCCGGTGCGGGCGGCTTCCGTCGCTCCGAGCGGATTCATCACTGAACGAATCGAGACCGGACCATGGCATCACGTCAGGCGGGCGACAGGATCAGCTTTCGAGTGCGACACCCGTCGATGAGGATCGACTGCCCGACGACGTTCGAGGCCGAGATCCCGTCTCCTGAGGCAGGTCCCAGTTCCTCCCACGCCATATGCGACGAGTGCGGAGAGACGGTCTGGGTCCAGGTCCTACCCGCCCGGCCGCCTCGCACCTGGAAGGGCCGGACGGCCATCGCGGTCCTGGCGACGGCGGCGCTGGGGATGTTCATCGGCGCCATCGCGAGGATCAGCACCTGGACCGACGAGAACATCGACGCGCCACCGAGCATGTCCGCCAACAGGGCCGGTGCCATCGACGCCCTCTTCAGCGACGGCGCATCGGCGGCACTCTTCCTCGGGTTCGTCATCCTGCTGATCGCGCTGATGGCAACGGCGTCGCGAGGCGCCGCCCTCCAACCCCACCCCGACTACATCGGCAGGCACGGACTCAGCGAGGTCAAACGACAGGAGCACCGCGCCGCCGAATGAGCAAGTCGCCCTGACCTTCGAGACCGCCCGATCAGGTCGCTGCGACCGAACCGCCTCCAGGCCCCTCCCTCGCGCGGGGGAGGCGGGACCCGCCGGAGAGGGACGCCGATCGGTTGCGGCGATTCGAGACTGGGGGCATGAGCCTCTCGTTTCAACAAGCGCTGCATATCGTCACGACCGCGCCGGCGCCGCGGCGGCGGCCGGTGCGGGATGTGGTGGCGATGTCCAGGCCGCGGTTCTGGACGGCGTCGGTGGTGATGGCGGAGATCGGGTTCGTGCTGGCGACGCAACGGCTGGTGCCGCGCGGGCCGGAGCTGGTGGTGATGGCGCAGTTGATACTGGTGACGGGCCCGCTGCTGTGGCTGGCGGTGCTGGCGGTCAACGACGCGCACGACCTCGCGAGCGACCGGTTGAACCCGCGCAAGGCCGCCTCGCCGCTCGTGGCGGGCAGGGTCTCACCGCAGGGCGCCGTGCGGATCGCGCTGGCGGCGGGCGGCGCCGCGGTGTTGGCCGCGTTGTCGATCGGGCCGCTGTTCGCGTTCGGGACCGCGCTGGTGGTGGCGCTCGGGTGGGCGTACTCGGTGCCGCCGGTGCGGTTGAAGGCCAGGCCCGGCGCCGATCTGCTGGCGAACGCGGTCGTGGGGGTGCTCGGGCCGCTGGGCGGCTGGGTCGCGTTCACCGGTGGCGCGCACGGCTTCCCGTGGCAGCTGGCGGTCCTCGGGGTCCTCGCGGCGGCGGCGCTGTACCTGCCGACCACGGCCGCCGACAGGGACGCCGACCGGCGGGCGGGGATCGCGACGATCGCGGTTCGGCTCGGCCCGCGCGGGACGTTCGAGCTCGGCTTCGCGCTGTGGACGGCGAGTGCGGTCATGGCGTTCTTCCTGTCGTACAACGGCGTCGTCCTGGACCGCTCGCTGCTGCCCGTCCAGGCGGTCGCGACCCCGATCCTGCTGGTGCTGTATCGGGTGCTGCTGAAGGGCAGGCCGTCCTTCACGGCCATCACGGTGGTCGCGACCGCCTATCTGGTCCCCTGCGCGGCCTTCGCACTGACCTATGTGGAGTCCATCTGAGGCCGGTGCGGCGGGCTGCGGGCGCTTGTCCTTCCCGAAGCGCCGCTGCTGAACGGCCGCGCCCGAAGCGGTGACGTCACTCGGGGAGGTTCTCGAGTTCGGGGAGGCGTCCGTGTGCGACGGCGGCCGCGGCGGCGGCGAAGTCGGGGGCTTCGCCTGCCGCGACGAGGAGTCGGGCGAGCGCGTCGGCGGCGGAGGCCTTGTCGGCCGCCGCCGCTCTGCGTTCGAGTGCGTTCGCGCCGTTGAGGGCCCGATGCGCGCGGAGGTAGTCGGCGACGAGGAGGGCCCGCAGTTCGCTCCAGCGGACGGCGTTGCCGAGTTCGGTCGCGGTGCACTCGCAGTCGGGCCTGGGCTCGCGGCAGCGGCGGCAGGGGCGGTCGGTCGTCCGCGGTCCGCCGGCCTGGGGACGGGCGCCGGTCATCGGGTGCCGTTCACGCGGGTCGGGCCGGGGCTCGGCGAGGCCCGGAGGCGCTCGCCGAGGGCCGGGGCCGATTCGAGCGGGAGCCCGTTGTCGCCCTTGCCTTCGGGACTGAACCGGTGCGAGTACCCCTCGGTCATGGTCGCCGACACGCCTTCGAGCCGGCCGGCGGCGGCTTCGAGCTCGACCGAGATGGTGCGGACCTGGTAGGCGACCTCGCGCAGGCGCACGACGACGTCTCGTTCCTTGGTGCCGTCGTCGAGGTGGATGACGTGGTTGGCGAGGGCGCGGCTCAAGTCGTGGAAGCGCTCGTCGAGGGCGCCGACGACGGTGTCGTACTTCCAGGAGGAGAGGCCGCGCTGATGCAGGCCTGCGGCGGCGAGCGCGAGGTCGTCGAGAGCGTCGGCGACGAGCTGCCTTGCGGTGAGGACGCGGACGACGGCGTCGTGCACGTCGACCGGTTTCGTCGTGGACTCGGTCATGTGGGACTCCAAGCATGGTGCGGTGGATCGAGGGGGCCGACGGAGGATCGCCGCATTCGGCGTCCCGCTCGCCGCGGGTTTGCAGGGAGGCCCCGCCCCCTCCAACGGGGCCTCCCGATCGGGGGAGTCGTGCTCTACCCCGTTCTCGGCGGCCCCCCACCCTTCAGAAGTGACCGGCCGAGCGTCCGAGGGCTCCCGCAGCGGAGTGCCCTCTCGCATCTGGTGGCATATCAGGTTTCCACTCAGATGACGTATCGATGCGTCGTATCTTAGCCACATGACCTACAGATAGGTCAAGACTTCCGGGCGAAAAACTTCTGCCATAGCGAGAACTCCCTGTTCAAGTGCGCCATGAAACCTGAGCGTCACCCCCCGAACACCCGCAGCAGCGACCGCATGGCTACGATGACGTATCCATGAGCACTCCTATATCGGACAAGGAGGGAAGATTCATATGCCAGCTACACTGTGACCGTGACAGATGAAGACTCCATCCAAGACGGGCCCGGCGAAGTTCCGTCGCTGCGGAACCCCGCGTTCAAGGACTGGGTCGAACGTTCCGTCACCGAACTGCAACGGCTACACGGCTGGACGAAGGCCGAGGTCGCAAGGCGCGGAGGCCTGTCGCGTCAGCAGGTGAACCGGTGGCGCGGCATCGGCGGACCGCAATCGCTCCCCGAGGCCGAGACGCTCATCGTCTTCTGCCGGAGTCTGGACCTCGATCTGGCAGAGCCCTACCGCATTCTGGGATGGGACGCCGCGACGCCGACGGCCGGCGGTCGCAGGCCCGCCCCGCACCCCGTCGCCGACCACGAGCTGCGCATGAAGATGCAGCGGGTCCGCTTCCTACTGGAGGACCCGTACCTCGACGATGACGATCGCGCGCTCCTGGAGCACATGATGGACACCCTGATCGTCCAACTCGAGGTCCGCGTGGCGCGTCGGCGGGAAGCCGTCGAGCGGGACGGGACCCGGTCCGCGGGAGGGTGACGACGACGGTCCCGATCGGATACCGTCGCCGTCGAGTACGTGAGCGTCTCGTAACCGGCCGCCACCACTGTGGCGTCCGAGGATCGTCACCACCTGAAGATTGGTCTCGTCATGGCCTATCAGCACAACGGGATTCGCATCCCCTCCGATCACATCAGACACCGGAGTTCACGCTCCGCCTCCGCCGCCGCGCTCATCGCAGGACTGGCAGGGCTCCTCGGCATAGGAAGCCTCGTCCTCCTCCGCCCGAGCCCCTCGGCGAGCACGGCGATCGCGGTCCTCGCCAGTTCCGCGTTCGTCTGGGCCATCGCGTACTTCGCGGTGTTCTCCATCAAGCGGGCGGTCGCCCGGGCCTGCACCACGCAGACCGAAGAGGCCGCCAACCTCCTGGCGCACCTGATGGTGCTGTCGCAGGAGAACGCGGCACTCGCGAACGACACCGTCCTGTTCCGCAGCGCCCTGTCCCGGCAGGCCCTGGAGATACACGTCCTCAACGGCCACCACACCGAACTGCGCCTGCGGTTCGACGAGCAGCAGCTCCTGCTGCGACGCCAGGCGAAGTCCTCGGCCGACGCGCTGCGGCGCGTCAAGTCCATTCAGTACATCCTCAGGATGGCGCCCGAGGAGGAGCCGTTCCCGAGCGCCTATGCGGGGGTGGACGAGGTCGCCTCCGGGCGGCGCCGTCTGCGGCTCATACGAGACGACCAGTCCTGACCGGACGCGGCGGGGCGGGCGGGTGGGCACCCGTCCCGACGTGGGACGAAGGCCCGGTGGGACCGAATCGGGTCGGGCGCGCCGCTCCCGCTGGGATACTGGTCGCGTCCGGAACGGCTCGCGGAGGGGCACGGTGGGGGTCGTGGAGTTCGCGGTGGTGGAGGTGCGGCGTCCGGGGGCGATGAGCGCCCGGGTGTACCGGGAGTTGTTCGCGCCCTCGTTTCCGGCCGAGGAGCTGGAGAGCGAGGCGAGCGTGGAGGCGGCGCTCGACGCGGGCGAGGGGAGCCTGCTGGTCGCCGTCGACGAGGACGGCGCGCCCGGCGGGGCGGCGTTCGGGCGGTGGTCGGAGGCCTCGCGGGTGCAGTTGCTGACGTACCTGGCGGTGGACGGGCGCACGCGCGGGCACGGGGTGGGCGGGCGTCTGCTGCGGGAGGCGGTGGGGGTGTGGCGGGAGCGGTACGACCCGTGCCTCGTCGTCGCCGAGATCGAGTCGCCCGACGCGCCCGCGAGCGAGGCGCACGGCGATCCGCGCCGGCGCCTGGCGTTCTACGAGGCGGCGGGCGCGAGGGTGCTCGACCTGCCGTACTTCCAGCCGGGCATCGGCGGGCCCGCGCACCGGGTGCCGGGGATGCTGCTGCTGGCGCTGCACGTCGCGCCGCCGTTCACGCCGGACGGACCGGACCTGGTGGCCGCGGCGCCGCTGCGCCGGTTCATCGTGGAGTACCTGGAGGCCTCCGAAGGCAAGGTCGGCGCCGACGCCGAGACCGGGGAGCTGCTGCGGGCCCTCGACCGGCCCGGCGGCGTGCGGCTCGACGCGCCCGGAGGTGGCCGGGCCTCGTTAGCCTCGGGCGACATGACCTTCGGACCGCCCGCGCCCCATTCGCACCTCGACGTCCTCGACGGCCTCGGGCTCTTCGAGTTCGCCGTGGGGCACAACGCGTTCGAACTGCGCATCGGCGGCGACCCGATCGCCTGCGACGAGCACGACCAGGGCGGCTCGATCGGCTGGATCGCGAAACGCCTGGTGCCGCAACCGGACCGCGACGCCCTGCACCGCCCGGACGCGTGGGTCGAACCCGAGGAGTGGGACGTGCTGCGGCAGTGGCTTCGCCATGTCGAGCCCGGCGACGACCCGGCGCCGCTGCGCCCGCTCGTGTCGCTCATGGAGTCCGGCTCCTACCGGGTCTCGATCCAGACGCTCCCGTACGTCCACATCAGAGCCGCTGATCCGGCGAAGCCGTCGTTCTGGTACGCCGACGAGGACCTCCCCCAGTTCGGGAACACGTTCATCCCGACCCACCACTGGCCGCCGCCGGACCGGGAGGCGGTGGCCGACTACCGGGCCCGCCTGCGCACCGGGCGGGCGCATCCGGCGGTCGTGCTGCTCACCCACCCCGAGTCGGCCGCGTACTACGTGCTCGACGGGCACCACAAGCTCGCCGCCTACCTCGCGCTGGAGCGGGACCCGGTGTGCGTGATCGTCATGCCCGAGACCGAGCGCTCCCGCGGACACCTGTCCTATCTGGACCACGAGTCGGAGGAGTACCGGTTCGAGGAGAACGCGTTCGGCGAGGGCGTGCTCGCGCTCCACGGCGTCGACGGGGCGAGCGCGCTGCGCATCGGCGGGAAGCCGTTCCTGGTGGAGGGCTACACGGGCTCGGGCACGGTCGACCGGTTGGCGGTGCGCTCGGGCAATCCGTGGTTCCGCCGCAAGGTCCGGCACCTGCGCGACTGGCTGCGCGAGCCCGACCAGTGCAGCGCCGCGGAGATGACGCGCACCATCTGGCGGCTGCTCGCCCCCGGCCGGTACGGCCTGCGTCGCTGGACCCCCGAGGTCTACTACGTCCAGTCGACCGCCGAGCGCCGATACACGAGCTGGTACGTCGGCATCACCACGCCTGATCTGGGCCCGGTGCTCGTCCCGACCGACCAGTGGCCGCCGCCCGACCGAGACGCCGTGCACGAGTACCGCCGCATGATCGAGGACGGCAAGCGGCCCTTGGTGCTCACGATGCGGGCCGGGCCCGCCGAGGACGAGGAGGACGCCGTCGCGTTCATCGTCGACGGGCACCACAAGCTCGCCGCGTACGCCCTCGCGGGCGTCGCCCCGCACTGCCTCGACGTCGCGAAGTCCTCCGAGGAGGTCGCGTGCGCCCCGCACGACCTGGTCACCGTCGTCGGCGGCGATCCCGAACTCGCACGGTTGACGGCGAACCTGCTGCGCTACCTTGAGAAGCCGACCTGACCGAGGGATCGCGAGGAGCGCCGACATGCCCGAGACCCCGCAGCGCGACAATCCCTGGATCCGCTGGAGCCCGCCGGGCAAGGCCCTGCGGATGCGGGCCCTGCGCGCGGACGCCGCGGTCTCCCACGACCGCGCCGAGCTCGACGCCGCCGGCGAGGCGCGGCCGGGCCTGCTGCGCCTGCGCGTGGTGACGACCGCGACCGCGGGACCGGTCGACCAGGTCCGTGCCACGAAGCGGGGCAAGGACATGTGGGTCCCCGTCTGCACTGTCGACGACGAGCCGGTGTCCACCGGCTTCGGCACGCTCACCGTCCCCATCGGACCGGGCTCGCATGTGGTCGCGGTGCAGACGCAGGACTCCGCCGAGCCCTGCTGCACCGCACTGCTCGTGGACGGGGAGGCGGGCGCGAACCTCGTCTACGCCGCCCCGCACCTGCCTTCGGGGGCGGGACTGACCGAGGTGTCCCAGCACGGGCGCCTGGGCCGCCCGGGCGTCATGCCCGCGCTGTGGCCCGACTACCGGTACCTGCGCTGGTTCTCCTACGCCGTGCTCGCGTTCCTGCTGACGGCCTTCGCGACCGGCGCCGTCGGCGCGCTGACCGTCGGCTCGGGGCCGGTCGCCGTCGCGCTCGCCGCCGCGATGGTCCTCGTACCGTCCACATTGGTCGCCTACGTCGTGGGCGGCCGCGTCAAGCGCCGCCGCGACCGCGCCGTGGCCGACGCCGCCGCCCGCACCGAGACCGCGCTCGACTTCGCACCCGTTGCGGCGCAGGACTGTTGGCATCTCGCCGAAGGCACCGAAGCCCCTGCGCCGCGGCGGCCGGGCCACGGCCTCGTCGTGGTCCGTCAGGAACTGCGCCAGTGGCCCGACCCGGTCCCGCAGGAGCCCTTGTTCAAAGCGCTCCCCCAGGCCGCGGCGACCACGCCCGCGCCCCGCGTCGCCGTCGGCGGCCGCAACCTCCCGACCGGCTGGGGCGCCTGGGCCCTCGAAGTCCCCGTCGGCCGCCACCTCGCCGAAGCGACCCTGAACGGCGCCAAGGGATCGACGCAGGTCGAGGTGACCGCGGGAGGCCACACCGACGTGGTGGTCGCCGTCCGCACCGAGCACCGCTGGAGCGGCACCGGCGCGGACGCGACGCTCACCGCCTCCACGCACCGGGTGGAGGTCCGCTAGCCCTCGGCGACCGCGTGCAGGTCGTCGTGGATCGTGCGGTCGGTGCCCTCGTACGTGTCGCGGACCTGCTGCATCTTGTCGCCGTGGTCGGCGAGCGTGATCGATACGAACTGGACGTCCTGCTCGTACGTCGCGGTATTGTCGTTGTAGCTGCCCGCGAAGAACAGGCCGCAGATCCCCCAGGTCATCTCGCCGCCGGCGATCTCCTTGATCTTGTCGCTGATGTCGGCGGCGTTGCCCGACTGGGCGACGAAGCTCGCCTTCGCGGTCGTCAGCTCCTCCAGGTCCACCGCCAGGCCCGCGTCGAGGTTCGCCTCGACCGCGCCCGCGTTCCCGCCCCGGTCGAAGCCCTCGCCGAACAGCGTCCGCGCCGAAGCGGCCGTCGCTGCCACGAGCGCGCCCAGCAGCACCCCGTAGATGCCCTTCGTCGTGAACACCTTCTTCAGCGCCTTGAGCAGCGCCCGGAGGATGCCCTTGACCGCCCAAGCGATGAACGCGCCGATCGACCCGCCGAACGTGAACGTCGAGGACGCCAGCGCGATCGCGCCCGCGTACAGCAACTCCTCCAGCAGCGCCGCCAGGATGCCCTTGATGACCTCGTAGATGAGGTTCGCGAGCGCCTGCGCCCAGGCCAGGCCCCGCTGGATGACGTCGGCCTGGTCGGAGAGCGCGTCGATCGTGTAGCACAGGGCCGCAACGCTCTTGCTCGCCCCGTTCGCGGCCGCGCCGCCCCAGGACTGGAGCGCCGTGGCGGCCTTCTCGGCGACCTCGCCGGAGAGCTCGTGCAGGGCGACCTTCACCATCTCCCAGTCGTCGATCTGGTTCTGCATCTCCTCGGCGTCCCCGGCGACCTCCTTGAGCAGGTCGTCGAGCGGCTCGATGTAGGCGAGCAGCAGGTCGATGATGAAGTTGGCGCCCAGGAACGACAGCGGCGACTGGCCCGCCGCGCCCATCTTCCCGGTCATGTCGGCGAGCTTGAGCCCGAAGTCGGCGACGCTCGCGGCCGCGCCGACGACGCCGCCGAAGATCTCGTCGCCGCCGCCCTCGTTGATGCCCTGGAGGTTGTCGTACATGCCCTTGAGCATCCCGCCGAACAGCGGCATGGTGCCGAACGCCTTGATGGCCTCGGTCGTCGATTCAGGAGGCTTGTCCTCCTTGTAGGCGTTGATGTCGGAGCCATGCTCGGACCACTGGTCGCTCACGGTGCACCTCGTTCGTGCTCGCCTCCGCGCCCGAGGGGACCGCGCGTGCGCGCACCGGCGGGGAAGGGGTGATCAGGTAGGACCCGACGATACCGAGCACCCGCCACCGCACGGCCCGTTCAGGACCGGGCCTCAGCGTCCGCCCTCCAGGTAGCGCAGGAGGTTCGCGGCCGACGCTTCGAGGCGCCGGTCGCCGCCGGTGACCTCGCGCAGGTCCTCGGGCCTGCACGGCCTGCGGTCGGCGAGGCGGGCGATGTCGAGGAAGTGCGGGGCGACCTGGGCGCGGCGGTAGGCGGCGAGCTTGTGGTGGCCGTCGAGGAGGAACGCGGCGCAGTCCTGCTCGTCGCCGGGCGGCTCGGAACGCAGGAGGACCGCCAGGGGCCGCTCCCCGCGCTCGATCGCGGCGGCGTACCCGGCGAGGGCCTCCTCGTCGGGCGGGGGCCACTGGTCGGTGGGGATGACCGCGGTGCCCTCGGTGCCGATGGGCTCGTACGGGTACCACCAGGCCGTCCGGTTCTCCCCGAACGGTTCGATGTGGACGTTCGCGTCACGCCAGACGCGCACGCCGTAGTCCCCCGGTTGCAGCAGCGCCAGCAGCGGCCGCGCCAGGCCCACCGGGTCCTCGTCGGGGACGGTCGCGGCGAGGCGGTCGCGCAGGACCCGCAGCGAGGAGCGCAGGCGGGTGTCGCGGGAGCGGATGGCGAACCGGTCGATCGAGCCCGAGCCGGTGTAGCCCTCCACGATGACCGGCCGCCAGCCGACGCGGAGGGCGCTGGCGCCGTCGTGGCCGCCGACGGCGATGGTGCCGTCGCCGTCGCCGACCTCCACCACCCGGTATCCGAGTGATTCGGCCAGTCGCGTGATCATCCGCCCCTCCGTCCGCGTGCGGCCGGCCCGGGCAGGGCCGACGGGCCCGCCCGGTGCGCGCCCCCTGCCGGCCTGGGCCGCCGCGAGGCGGCCCGGGCCGTGGCGCGATCGGGCTCCTGGCGGGCCTCCGCACATCGTAGGGCCCGGCGGCGTTCCGGGCCGGTGCGGCCGCGTCGGCCTCCGGGCCGTGGGGCGGATACCCCGGGCGGGGCCGGTTCGAAACCTGTTCGCGGCCCCCGATTCCGCCGTTCGGGGAGGCGCGGCGGCGCCGCGGGGCCATTACACTGAAGGGCACTGTCACTCAATGGCACGGCCGCTGCGCCGCACGGCCTTCCCCCGGCGCCTCGCCGTTCCCTTCCGCCCCCGGGCCGGTTCCCCCCTTCAGGAGTGCACGTCATGAGCGACCCCCTTCCTCCCTTCCCTCCCGGTCCGGCGCCGGGGGCGATGCCCGGTGCGACCAGGGCGGCCGTGGTGCTGCTGTGGATCGGTGTCGGCTTCGGCGTCTGCGGGGGTCTCGCGTCCCTGTTCGGTGCGGCGACGCTCGGCGCGCTGGAGGACGACGGGCAGGTCATCCTGCCCGAGTCGTTCATGCCGCTGCTGGTGGTGTCGATCGTGCAGATCACGGTGTGGACGGTGCTGCGCGGCGTCTTCGCGGTGAAGATCGCCCGGCGCAGCGCGACGGCCCGCAAGGGCGCGGTGATCCTGGAGGCGGTGGGGCTGGCCCTGTCGCTGGTGTCGTGGGTCGTCACGCCCGACATCGAGGTGGTGGGGGCGCCGACGCAGACGAACGAGGGCGCGGCGATGGTCGGCGCGGTCCTGGGCGCGGCCGTGGCCGCGGTCGTCATCGGCACGCTCATGTCCGAGGCGTCGCGGCGCTGGTGCGACCGCTGAGGCGGTTATCGCGTTGCCGGTGTTGGCGGCGGGACCCTATGGTGTTGAGCGAAAGTGAGGGTCGACCCGTGACGAAGTTGAATCAGATCATCGCGATCGAGAAGAGCGTCAAGGCGAAGGCGGGGCGCGTGCTCGGCGACGCCGGGCGCGAGCTGTCGAAGGCGCCGCTCCTGTCGGGCATCTCGCGGACCTACCAGCCCAAGGACGAGGAGGGCGAGCAGCTGCCGCCGGAGTCGACGAAGGTGCAGCGGCGGGTCGAGGAGCAGCTGCGGGAGGTCGCGTCGGCGATGACGCGCCTGTTCGACGTGACCGCCACGAAGGACCGCACGAACGCGGTCGCGACCGCTGACGTCGTCGTCGACGGCGAGGTGCTCGTGCCCGACGTCCCGGTGACGTACCTGCTGTTCCTGGAGAAGCAGCTCGCCGAGCTCCAGGCGTTCGTGAAGTCGCTTCCGGTCCTGGACGCGGCCGAGTCGTGGGCGTTCAACGACGCCGCCGACTGCTTCGCGACCGACCCGGTGAAGACGGTGCGCACCAAGAAGGTCCCGCGCAACCACGTCAAGGCCGAGCCGACCGAGGAGCACCCGGCGCAGGTCGAGGTGTACTACGAGGACATCCCCGTCGGCTACTGGACGACGGTGCGGTTCTCCGGTTCGGCCCCGGCCAAGCGGGTCGCGCAGCTCTCCGAGCGGCTCGAGAAGCTCCAGTTCGCGGTGAAGTTCGCGCGCGAGGAGGCCAACGGGACCGAGGTCGTGGACGAGAAGATCGGCGACAGGGTCTTCGGGTACCTGTTCGGCGAGTAGAGACTCCCCTGCTTTGAGCGGCAGGGGTGGCGCGCACAGCGCCGACGACGCTGAAACTGAAGTTCAGCCGCAATAGAGCGCGGTTCGAGTGGGGGGTTCGATTCCCTTCCTCCCGGGCATGACCGCCCGGGAGTAGCCCAAAGGCAGAGGCGACCGCGAAGACTGAGGCTCTCGCTCTAGATTCAGCATTTTCCACACCGCGCGGCTTCGCGACCGGCTCACCTGTACATCGGGGTTGGGGGTTCGAATCCCTCCCGCCGCACCACATGCGGCGGTAGCTCAACGGCAGAGCGCGATGCTAGCAGCAGTCTCAAAGGCCGGCGTAAGAAGCCACAGCGGCGACTATGTGGACTCAGCGGCCCGGTGTTGAGGTCAACAACCCGGGCCGCGCCACCCTCCCCCGCACCCCTGGTGCATCATGGTGTGTATGAGCGACAACAGAAAGGGCGATGCCGCGTAGGCCGCCCGCGCGAGTCCGCGCACAGCAGCGCCGCCGCCTCCCCGACGCGCGCCGCCTCCGCTATTACCATCCCGTACAGCGCATCATCCCCGCCCGCAAGGTCTTCAACATTCCCGGCGCCTCCGGGTCCCTCCGGGCCGCGATAGTCCGCCTCGAACGCGAACACGCCCGCCTGAGCTACGCCGCCGAGGCGTTCCGAAACTGGCGGCGCCTCGCCTACGGCCCGCTCCGCCACACCTTCAATCCCGGATGCGACTGGTGCGAGGGCCCGCACAACCGCGACCAGCTGGAACTGCTGCTGCACGTGCTGCCGAAACGCTCCGCCCGTGAACTGCGCCGGCTCCTGGCCCCGATCGACCGGGCGTACCTGGACCGCACTTTCAACAATCCGATGAGGGACGGCCCGTGGTGGCACCGGCGCTGCTGAGCCGTCCGTTCAGTCGCCGTCGCGCGGTTCGGGGAGGCGTGGTTCCTCAGGCACGAGCGCCTCGACGCGACGGCCCATGGTGGAGGAACCGGATCTGAACCCGTTGCGGCCCAATCGGGTGCAGCGGTCGCGGCACGGCTCCGCTACTGTCGGTGCATGCTGCTCAAACCCGGCCTCGACGTCATCGTGCTCTGCCATCCCGGCGATCACGGCCTGGCCGCGCGGCCGTTCGAGCGACTCTGGGAGCACGTGCACCGCGACCGGCCCGACGCGATGGCGGGCGGCAGCGTCGAGGTGTACCTCCACAGCCGCGCCTGGGACGGCGAGTCCGGGCCGCCGCGGTGGCTCGCCGCGCTCGAACGCGGCGCCGACCGCATGGACGAGGCCTGGTTCACCACGGTCGTTCCCGTCCTCGGGCCGGCCCTCGCCCGCGCCTACTCCCAAGACCCCGTCTGGGCCTCCGCGATCGACCACCTGCTCGCCGCCGCCGACGGCGGCGCCGACCGGCTCAAGGTCGCCGCCCTCCAGACCCCGACGGCCGGGATCATGACGAGTCCGCTGTGGCACACCGTGAAACGGCGGCTCACCCTCGACGCGCGCAGCTTCGACGACGGCGCGGTCCTGTGCCGCGAAGTCGCCCGCGTCAGCGCGCAGACCGTCTACACCGCACTCGGCGAGCCCGACCCGATCAAGGTCTTCGTCAGCCACGCCAAACGGGACCTCGAACCGGACGGCATCGTCGAAGTCGTCCGGGACGTCCTGCGCGACATGCACATGGGCGAGTTCTTCGACGCCGTGAGCCTCCAACCGGGAGAGCTCCTCTTCGAAGGCCTCGACGAGGGGACGGAGGCGTCGGCGATGCTCGCCGTCATCACCGAGCACTACTCCCAGAGCAAGAGCACCGCCAGGGAGCTCATCCGCGCCAAGACCGAGAACCGGGCCATCGCCGGCGTCGCCGACCTCGCCGGGCGCGTCGAGCACCGCACGTTCGCCACCAGCGACTTCCGTGTCGCCCACGCCAGTTCGAGCGACCTGCGCGAACCGGTCGAGCAGGCCCTCAACCACCTGGTCGACCGGAGCCTGGAGGTCGCCCTCGACCTGTACAAATGGGCCGCGCTCCAAGACGCGCTCGGCCACGCCGTCGCCACCACCGCCCAGCCGTGCATGGTCACCATCGACCACTACCGCGAACGGCTCGCCGCCCGCGGCGCCACGGACACGCCCGTCTGGGTGTACAGCGGCCCGCGCGCGTTCCCCGACGACCTCGCCATGCTCCACCGGCTCTCGCGCTCCCCCGAACTGCCCCAAGGCATCCGGATCGTGCACCAGCGCGAGATCAACGCCGCCGAGACTCGCGCCGACGCCCCCGGCGTGTTCACGCCCCTCCCCGAAGACGCCCTGGAAGGCGTCTGCGTCCAGTTGTCGGTCTCCGACAGCTTCGACCTCGAACGGCTCGGCCTCGACCAGCGCCACTGCCGCCTCGCGGTCGCCGAGATCGCCCAAGCGGTCTTCGCCGCCGGCGGCACCGTCGTCTACGGCGGCGACCTCCGCGAGGACGGGTTCACCTGGCTCCTGGCCGAACAGGCCGCGAAGTACGGGCGCCGCGGCTTCCCCGTCCTGCGCGTGTTCCTCGCCGCCGGCGTCCACGCCCGGCTCGGCCCCGACGACCTCGCCCGCTTCGACGCCGTCGCGGGCATCAACGGCGAGACCGTGCTCCTAGGCCCCTCCGGCGACACCGTCCCCCAGCCGGCGCCGACACCACTGCCCCAACAGGAGAAGGCCATCGCCATGTCGGCGGCCCGCCGCACCATGGCCGCCGCCTCGGACGCGCTCGTGACCGTCGGCGGCCGCTACGACCCGGTCCTGCGGCCCCGCCCGGGCGTCTGGGAGGAGATCCTCCACGCGGCCGCATCGAACAGTCCGCTGTTCCTCGCGGGCGGCTTCGGCGGGGCCAGCGCCGCCGCCCTCGCCGCCGTCGACACGCCCCGCCCCGACACCGGCGACCTCCACGCCGCGCTCCGGTCCGCGACCGTCAACCCCGGCCTCGACGCCGAGGAACGCGCCGCGCTCGCCGGCACGCACCGTTCGAGCCTCATCGCGTCGCTGGTCCTCAAGGGGCTGCTCGCCGTGAAGCGGGAGGCGTAGCGGCACCGCCCTCGCGCGGCTCGGGCAGCTCCAGGTCGCCCGGCAGCAGCGACTCCACGCCCGCGACCTCGCCCAAGAGCACCGCGATGTCGGTGAGGTTCCTGCGGACCTTGTCGATCTCGCCGCGCAGCTCGTCGATGCGGTCCCATCCGCGCTCGTGCGCCACCGTGTCGACCCCGTCGGGGCGCCGCTCCTCGTGCGCTGCCAGCAGCGGATGCCACGTCGCCAGAACAGGCCTGACCGAACCGTTCAGCATCGCGACGGCGATGCGCCCGAACGTGATCCTCTTCGAACCGCCGCGGGCCACCGCGGGCCCGTGACGCCGCAGGATCTCACGGGTGATCGCGAACAGCTGATAGAAGGAGGTCAGCGCCTCCCGGGCCTTGCCCTCGTCCGCGCCGAGCGGCACCACCGAGACACGGGTGATCATCTCGACGTACAGCTCCCAGGCCGCGTCCCGCTCGGCCCGGTCGGGCTCCCACGTGCCCTCGATCCCGCCGACGAACGGGATCTGGAGGTTCACCTTGACCTGCACGGACCCGGACTCCCCTCATCGGCACTCGACATTCGACTCTCGACCGCAGATGACCAGCATACCGGGAAAGCAGGTCCGCGTCGGTGCCCGCCGCCACAGTGTCAGGAACACGATTGTCCAAGGGGCGCATCAGAACCAGCCTCCGCTAACGCGAGCGGCCCGTACGTGCCGGACCCGGCGGAGCCGACGCAGCCCGATCCCCTGGCGCGCAGCGAAGTAGCCCGGATCGCCGAAGCGGCCTACGATGGGCACCTGCACACCGGCCGGCGAGAGGACGGGGAATGAGCGAGGCGACCATCGCGGCGGCGTTCGCGTTGCAGGTCGAACTGTCGACGCGCATCGCCACACGGCCCCTGCCCGAAGGACAGGGCCTGCTCAGCGAAGCGATCGGGTCGCTCAAGGCGCTCTTCGACGCCGCACGCGCCGCCATCAGGGAACTCGGGTCCGCCGACCGCGACGACGAGGTCGCCCTCCTCGCCGGGAAACTCGCCGAGACCCTGCGGCCGTTCCTCACCGAATGGCAACCCCGCCTCGACGGCCACCTCTCCACCCGCCCGCCCGGCGTCGGCGTCCTCACCCACGAACAGGCCTGGGAACACGCGGACGCGCTCCGCGCCGAACTGCCCGGCCTCCAGGCGACCCTCAGCGAAGTCCTCGACCGCCTCCGCGAAGTCACCGGCTCCGACCTCTGACACCCGGGCCGGGAACGCCCCCCGGACACCGGTAAGGCAGGCCCTACCGGTGAAATGCCTGCTCGCAGGCTCGTAAGCGAGCCCCGGGCGGCCGAGAATTGACCGTATGAACACGATCATCAAGCAGCTCGGCGCCGACACCGGCTACCTGCTCTCCTCGCTCCCGATCGCCCTGCCCGCCTTCGCCATCACCGTCACCGGCTTCGCCGCCGGCATCGGCACCGCCGTCGTGTGGGTCGGCGTCCCGATCCTCGCCGCCACCCTCTACGCCATGCGCGGCCTCGCCGCCGCCGGACGCGCACAGCTCGCCGCCGTCCTCGGCGAACCCGTCCACGCCCCGCACTACCGGCGCACCGACGCCACCGGCGTCCGCCGCTTCCTCGCGCCCCTCGCCGACGGCCAGTCCTGGCTCAACCTCCTGTGGGGCCTCATCAACCTCCCCATCGCCATCGCCGGCTTCGCCGTCGCCCTCTCCCTGTGGGCCGCCACCCTCGCCTCCCTCGCCTACCCCCTCTACGCCTGGGCGATCCGCCGCGCCACCGGCGACGGCGACGGCCTCGAACACGCCACCAGATGGCTCGGCTGGGGCGACTCCTACACCGCCGTCTCCGCCCTAGCCGTCCTCGGCGGGCTCGTCCTCGCCCTGCTCCTGCCGCTCATCCTCCGCGGCTTCGCCCTCACCCAGGCCGGACTCGCCCGAGGCCTCCTCGCCTCGCTCACCGAGCACGACACCCCGCACCTGCCGACCCGCTCCCCCGCCGCCGAAGCCGAGATCACCCGCATCCACGAACGCCTCAGCGCCTGAACGAGACGACGACGGGCGGCCGCGAACACGCGGCCGCCCATAGTCGTCTCCGAGGACTCACTCCTCCTGGTCGAGCGTCCCCGACTCGATCTCCAACTGGAACAACCGGTCCAACGCCGCGATCCCGTACACGTCGTCGAGCCCCTCCGCACACGCGAAATCGCTCAGCAGGTCGAACCCGTCCCGCACCCCCAACCGCCCCAACCGGAACGCCGCCTCGATCCGCCCGAACCAATGGAAGTACGCGTCCGCCGCCAGCACCGAGTACGCCTCGACCCCGACCTCCGGACTGATCCCGTGCATCGCCTCCGCCGCGTCGATCCCCAAGTGGTAGTCCATGATCGCCTCCACCCCCTTGATCAGCCGCCACAGCGCGTTCTCCGCGTCCCCCGCGTTGTACTCCGCCAGCTGCTCCGCGCAGATGATCCGCAGCCGCGACGTCACCAGCGGCGACGTCGCGAGATGCCGCAGCGCCAGCGCCGCCGACGACCCGTCCACCGGCCGCAGCATGTTCGCCGCGCTGTGCCGCACGTACTCGCTCACCGAACCGTCGGTGACCAGCTGCATGAGCGCGATCCCGGCCGGGCGCGCGGCGCAGTCGACGAGGGCGCTGGCGGCGTCGAGGCGGTATTTGCCGTCGACGGCGGGGTCGGCGGCGATCGCTTCGAGGGCGCGGGTGGCTTCGGCGAGGCTGAAGCGGCTCATGTGCTCGGCGGCTTCGAGCCGGACTTCGACGTCGACATCGGAGGCGGCGGCGACGGGGGAGAGGCGCATGGCCATGTCCTTGCCGCCAAGGTCGACGAGGTCTTGGATGAGCTGTACGCGCAGGTCGGCGTCGATGGTCTCGTTCTGGATGGAGCGGACGAGGTTGGCCATGGCGCGGTCGCGGCGTTCGGCGGGGACGGCGGCGGCGTCGAGGGAGACGGCGAGGCCGATGGCGGTCTCGGGGACGTCGGCGAGGTCGGGTTCGGGGTCGTCGTCCCAGAATCCGGTGCGGGTCGCGGGGGCGGCGGGGGCGCCGGTGCCGAGGCGGGCGAGTCGGCGGCGGCGCTGCCAGCGGCCGGTGGCCCAGGTCGCGGCGATGGCGGGGCCGATGAGGCCATAGCCCCACAGTCGGTTGACGCCGAAGAGCTCGACGACCGGGACCGGTGCGAGCACGGCGGAGAATCGGAGCGTCCAAAGCCGCATTGCATTGGCATTCGCCATACGTCGAACCTCGGGTAGGTGCGTTGCTGAGTGCTGCCAGAACTGCTCGGTACGGCTCCGCGGCGGCCGCGGCGGGGCGCGGTCTCCTGGGCGGCCTCGGCGTCGAGGTGGAGGGGCCGCCTGCGGAGTGCTGGGGCATAAAGCGTAGTCCCCCAAGACGAGTCGCGGTCGCACAGGGTGTGCGATGGGCGCCGGAGCGGCGCGGCGGCGGGTGCGGTTCGTGCCGGTATGCGACCGATGCCGCCGATGGGGGTCCGGACCTGGTCTTTCTGGGTGCGTCGGGGTCGCTCCGGGCCTGTACGATCGGGAGAAACCCCCGGTGGAGCCCATTCACCGCGTCCGGTGCCCCCTAGGAAGACGAGGCGTGTTAGAGCGATGACGTATCCGCCCCCCGGCGGCCAGAACCCGCAGTATCAGCTGCAACCCGAGCCGCAGCAGCCCAGTGACCCCTACATGCAGGGATACGGGAGCACGCCTCCGCCGCCGCAGCCTGGCCACTACCCGCCGCAGCCGAACTACACGCAGCCGCCGAGCCAGCCGATGATGCCGCCGGTGGGCGTGCAGCCCGGTTATCCGACGGCGCCGGGGACGGTGCTGCCGCCGCCGATTCCGCCCGCACAGCAGGGCGGGAACCTGACCGTGATCCTCGCGGTGGTGGTGGGCCTGGTGGTCGTGCTGGGCATCGCCGCGGTCCTGATCATCCCGGGCATGATGGGCGACGAGGACCCGCAGGCCGGCGGCGGGGACGACCCGACCACGGGCGAGGCGACCTCGGAGGAGCCGACCGCGGAGGAGACCGAGGCGGCCCCCACTGAGGAGGAGACCACCGAGGCCGCCGCGGCGATCGAGGGCTGGGGCTCCCCCATCAGCTCCGAGGACGACTACGACCCGAATTCCCCTGTGGGCGTGGCGATCACCTACCAGCTCGCGTACAACTCGAATGACGACGCGACGCTCGAGTCGCTGGTGAGCGCGGACGCGACCGAGGACATGAAGTGGGACCTCGACGCCAAGCTCGCGGCCGAGGACGACTACGACTTCATCATCTGGGGCCTCAAGCGCGAGGGCGGCACCGACAGCGAGGTTCAGGCCTGGGCCGGCTGGACGTGGGACGACACCGCCCCCGCCACCGACGACGACCTCAGCCTCAGCTACACGTACACGCTGGTCCAGGAGGACGGCGAGTGGAAGCTGTACGACCTGGTCTACGGGGCGCCCTGACGCGCCCTGGCCAGTAGTTTCGACGCGGCTGCGCCCCGACACCTTCGGTGTCGGGGCGCAGCCGCTTCCCGCACACCGAAGTTATCCACAGGCCTTGACCTGCCGCGACAATCTCTTCACGCAGAGTTATCCACAGGCGAGAAGAAGTTGTTGACGCTGTGTCGCCGACCGGCCACAGTTGATGCATGAGCCAGATGCCGATGTACCGCACCACGACACCCGCGATCACCGAACCCTTCTTCGCCTCGGCGGAGGCCGAGCCGGCGGACGACCTGCTGCTGCGCTTCGAGGCGGTCTTCGAGGCCGATCTCAGGCAGGTGGCGACCGGCCGCACGGCGGCATGGATCCACGGATTCGATGTGCTGCCGCCGGGGAGCGACCAGCGCGACTGGCCGGTGGAGAGCTCGCCGGACCCGCCGCTGTCGGACATCGCCGTGGTCGACGGCCTGCCGGTGACCGCCTTGGCGCGGACGCTGGTGGACTGCGCCGCGGACCTGCCGCGGCTGGAGGCGGTGGCCGCGGCCGACCAGTTCCTGCGGGCCGGCATCGACTCGGGCGATCTGGCGGCCGCGCTCGAACCGATGCACGACGAACGGCTGCGCCGCGCGAACGCGACGCTGCTGGCGGCCGATCCGCGGTCGGAGTCGCCGATGGAGTCCTGGACCCGCTGCCTCATCGCCGACGCGGGCCTGCCCGCGCCGGTTCCGCAGCTGCGGTTGCGGTCGCCGAGCGGCCGGTCGGTCTTCCTCGACCTCGGTTGGGAGCAGTGGCGGGTCGGGGTCGAGTACGACGGCACGGCGACCCATTCGGGCCTCGCCGCCGAGACCGCCGACCGGAGGCGCCATGTGGTGCTCCGCAATCTCGGCTGGAGCATCGAGATCGTGACGGCCCCTGACGTGATGGAGGAGCCGAGCCCGTGGCTGCTGCGCCTGCGCGACACCCTCCTCGACCGCGGCTGGGATCCGAGCCCGACCCGCCTCAAGGACGTCAACGCGCGCATCGAGGCGGTGAGCGAAGCACTCCAGCGGTGAGGCCGGGCCGGCGAAGCGGGAAGGCGCCTCCCGCCCGCCGGACCCGCGGCAAGAGAACAGCCAATGGCAGGAAGGTGGGCCGGGCAGGTAGGTACGAGCGAGGAAGCTGCTCGCCCCGGTGGGCGGCGACGGAAACCGGTCGACCCGTCGCTCTCATGAGGTGAAGGCCAACAGGGAGACCGGCTGGGCGGCACCTGCAGCGCGGTGCGGTGGCCGCAACGGGCCACCGCACCGCTGCGGAGTTTCGGGGTGGGGCGATCAGGGGAGGGGAGAGGGGTGGGTGGGGGGGGAGGGGACCCCCCGGAGGGCGAACATCGGCGGTGAGGGCGGCTCGCCTCAACCGGGTCGGATCACGGGCCCCGCCGTGAGGCCCGGCGGGCCTGCCTCGGCGGTGGACCTGGTGCGGGGCGGCGACCGGTTACGATCGTTGCGAGCATTGTTCGATTCGGCGGAGGCGCACGTGGCGGAGGGGTCCTTCACCGGTTTCGCGCGTCCGGCGGTGCCCACGCCGCAGGAGATCCGCGAGTGGGCGCTCGACCCGCAGTCGGTCGCGCCCGAGGGCCGGCAGTGGGATCTGACACTCGCCACCGACGAACTGGTCGACACCTGGCTCGAACTCGCGGCCGACGCGACCTGCCCGAAGCGCTCCTTCGCCCTCCATGTCCTCTACATCTACGCCGGCGACGCGGTGCGCACCAAGTTCCGCGTCCACGCGCGCAAGCGCGTCGACCGGCTCCTCGAGAAGGCGGGCGAGTCGCGCGACCAGTATGTTGGACTCTGGGCCTCCAACACGAAGGCGCTCATCCGCCAGCCCGACCTGTTCGACTACGACGAATGGTGCAACGGCGGACTCGTGCGCCGGCCGCGGCGGCTCAACCCCGGTCCGACGAGAAGGTTAGCGCCATGGTCACGCCCGACCCGAACATGCGGGTTTCGAACGCCGAACGCGAGGCGATCCTCGCCCGACTCCACGCCGCCACCGAAGAGGGCCGCCTCGACCTCGACGAGTTCGCCGACCGCTCCCGCCAGGCCTACGAGGCCCGCACCTACGGCGAGGTCGAGCGCCTCCTCGCCGACCTCCCCGAGACCGCCGGGGCCCTCGCCATCCCGACCCCCGCCCCCGCCCCGAAGCCGCAGCCGGAACTGCGGCTCAACCCCGTCATGTCCTCTGCGGAGCGCACGGGCGACTGGCTGGTGCCGGAGAAGATCGTCGTGGAGGCCAAGATGAGCTCGGTGAAGCTCGACTGCCGGCACGCGACGATCGCGTCCGGCGAGGTCGAGATCAAGCTCGCCATGGCGGCTTCGTCGCTGGAGCTCGTGCTGCCCGCGGGGGCGTACGCGACGGACCAGGACACGAACACCATCATGAGCTCCGTGGAGAACAAGGCCCCCTACAAGGGAGCTTCGGGAGTGCGGTTCGTGCTTTCCGGCCGCGCCAACATGAGTTCGGTGACGGTGCGGTACGAGCGCCGGTTCCTCTGGTGGCGCTGGTGAACGGGCCCGAAAGGGCCTCGCTTTTCAGTGAATGAACCGCCCGCGGATCGTCCTTTGTAACGGCCGCATAACAGTCATGCCTGATCCCGGCATTCTCCTCATATGAGGGTTTACACCGAACCTTCCTCGCAATAGGCTCGCTTTCGTGCGCCGCAGCCACGGCGAAGCTCGCGAACCGTGGTCGAGTAGTCACCCGCGGCGGCGCTCGTCCCCCTTGAGAGGAGCTCATCGCATGGGATCTCCGTCCCCCCGTCTGCTGAGACGGCGCGCCACCGCGCGCGCCGGATCAGGAACCCGAGCCGTGATGGCGGCCGCGTCGGTACCCCTGGTGGTCATCGCGCTCACCACCGCCGCGAGTCCGGCCGCCGCCGAGCCCCCCGCACTGCCCGAGATCACCCCCCAGTACTTCAAGGAGGCGTCGGCGCCGATCGAGTACGAGGACGGCTACTACGTCGTCCAGCTCGCCGCCGACCCCATCGCCACCTATGAGGGCGGCGAGGCCGGCCTGGCCGCCACCGCCCCGGCCGAAGGCGACACCATCGACTTCTCGACCGGTGCGGTCGAGGAGTACGGCGACTTCCTCGCCGAGGAGCGCGCCGACGTCATCGCCGAGCACGACGTGGACGCGCTCGCCGAGTACGACACTGTCATCAACGGCTTCGCGGCGCACCTGAGCGCGGCCGAGGCCGAGGAGCTGGCCGCCAGCGACGACGTGCTGGCCGTCATCCCCGACGTCATCTACCAGACGACCGGCGCGGTCGACGCGACGAAGTTCCTCGACGTCGCCGGCAAGAACGGCGCCTGGGAAGAGGAGTTCGGCTCCTCCAAGCGCGCTGGCGAAGGCGTGATCGTCGGCGTCCTGGACACCGGCATCTGGCCGGAGAACCCGGCCCTGGCCGCCCTGCCCGAGCCGCGGCCCGACCAGGCCACGATCGACGCCAAGTGGAACGGCGAGTGCGAGACCGGGGAGGACGAGGACCCGGCGGGCAACATCGAGTGCAACAACAAGCTCATCGGCGCCCGCTGGTTCGACGCCCGCGGCGTCTCGGCCGACAGCTACGCGTCGCCGCGCGACGCGGACGGCCACGGCACCCACACCGCCACGACCGCCGCCGGCAACTACAAGACCAAGGTGAAGGTCGACGGGAAGAACATCGGCACCTTCTCCGGTCTGGCCCCCGCCGCACGCGTCGCCGCCTACAAGGTCTGCTGGGGCGGCTGCTCCGGTCTCGACCTCGTGGCCGGTATCGAAGCGGCCGTTGACGACGGCGTCGACGTCATCAACTTCTCGATCGGTTCGACCGGCACCCCCGAGTTCCTCGACTCCGTGTCGATCGCGTTCTTCAACGCGGCCGCCGCGGGCGTGTTCGTGGCGGCGAGCGCCGGCAACGACGGCCCGACGTCCACCGTGGACCACCAGGAGCCGTGGGTGACCACGGTCGCGGCCTCGACGCACGACCAGACCTTCCGCACCGAGCTGGAGTTCGGCCGCGACGAGGTCGACGCCGCGGGCATGGTCGGCAAGGCGAACTGGTACGTCAAGAACGCGGTCGACGCCGCGTACGACGGCACCGACCCCGCCGCCGCCGCGACCTGCAACGCGGACACGCTGGACCCCGAGAAGACCGAGGGCTTCGCGATCGTGTGCGTGCGCGGGAACCTGTTCACCGACAACGCGAACCAGGTGGCCGCCGCGGGCGGCGTCGCCCTGATCGTGGTGGACCAGTTCGAGCGGGGCCCGGCCAACACGGTCACCTCGCAGGCGGTCCCGGTGCTGTCGCTGTCCTACACGGACGGTCAGGACCTCCAGGCCTGGATCGACTCCAAGGGCAACCCGAGGGTCTCTGTCGAGACCTCCGAGCTGGAGTACCAGAACGCCCCGAGCATGGCCGCGTTCTCCTCGAACGGCCCGGCCCTCTCGGCCGAGCAGAACCTCCTCAAGCCGGACATCACCGCGCCCGGCGTCGAGGTCGTGGCGGGTGTCACCCCGGACAACCACGCGGGCAACGACTTCGCGACGAACCAGGGCACGTCGATGGCGAGCCCGCACATCGCGGGCCTGGCCGCGCTGCTGAAGTCGGCGAACCCGGACTGGTCGCCGATGGCGATCAAGTCGGCGATCATGACGACCTCGTACCAGACCGACCAGGACGGCAACCCGATCCAGCGCGGCACCGAGGACGCGACGCCGTTCGACTTCGGCGCCGGTCACGCGGACGGCGCGGGGATGCTCGACCCGGGCCTGGTCTACGAGTCGACCCCGGTCGAGTGGATCCAGTACATCTGCGGGACGCCCGAGGCGTACAAGATCCAGTCCAACTGCGACGCGCTCGGTTCGATGGAGCCCTCGCAGCTGAACTACCCGTCGATCACGGTGGCCGAGCTGACCGGCTCGTACGACGTGTCCCGCACGGTCACGAACGTCTCCGACAAGAAGGCGACCTACAAGGCCGACATCACCGCCCCCGCGGGCTTCGAGGTGTCGGTGGACGTCGAGCAGTTCACGCTGAAGCCGGGCGAGTCGGCGACGTACACGCTGACCGTCACGCGCACCGACGCGGCGTTCGGCGACTGGGCGTTCGGCGACATCACCTGGGTGGAGAAGAAGGGCACCCGCACGGTCCACGAGGTGCGTTCGCCGATCGTGGTGAAGCCGACCCAGCTGGCGGCGGCCGACGAGGTGTCCTTCACGGGCGCTTCGGGTGCGACGACCCTGGCGGGCGTGGCCGGCTTCGACGGCTCGCTGAGCGCCTCCGTGTCGGGCCTGGTGGCCTCCGACGCGCGGACCGCGACGCTGACCGACCCGGACTCGGGCACGTTCCCGGCGGCCGACCCGCAGGAGAACTCGCACGTGGTCTCCTACGAGTTCACGACCCCCGAGGACGCGGCGCTGGTGCGCTTCGCGACGTTCGACGAGGAGCACCCGACCGGGACCGACCTGGACCTGTTCGTGTACCTCAAGGACGCCGACGGTTCGCTGACGCTGGTGGCGAACTCGGCCTCGGGCGGTTCGAACGAGACGGTGACGCTGCCGGGCGGCTACACGTTCGTGGTGTTCGTCGACGAGTGGGCGGGTCCCTCGCCGCTTGAGGCGACGCTGCACGCGTGGGTGGTGCCGGGCGCCGACGAGGGCAACCTCTCGGTGTCCCCGGCCGAGCAGGACGTGGTGCTGGCGGGCGACTTCTCGCTTGACCTGGCCTGGTCGGGCCTGGCCGCGGACTCGCGCTACCTCGGCACGATCGACTACGCCGCCGACGGCGCGGCGGTCGGTTCGACCGTGGTGAGCATCGGAACCTGATGAGTTGAGCCGCAAGGCTCGAGCGATCGCGGCGCCCGCCGCGTCGGCCCGACCGGGAACGGTCGGCCGATGCGGCGGGCGCTTTCGCGCGCCGGGTGGGGGCCGCGTTCATTGCCCGCAAGTCATGTTTCCGTTAACATCGAGCCGTCTCGATTCTTCAACCTCTGAACCAGGCGGTCCTCATGACGCGCAAGCGCACCTCCCTCATCGCGGCGCTCGGGGCGGTCGGCATCGCCGCCGCGAGCCTGACGGCGTTCAGCCCGGCCGCCTTCGCCGGGCCCGGCGGCGGCCGCGGGCACGACCACGGCCACGGAAGGCAGACCTGCGAGCTCGAAGCGCCCGCGAGCGTCGGCGGCGACCTCGGCGCCCACGACCCGGGCCTGTTCGCCCCCTGCGAGGACGGCGAGCCGTGGTTCCTGTTCGCGACCGGCTGGGGCCCGCTCGGCGAAGGCAACATCACCATCCGCACCTCGGCCGACGACGGCGCCACGTGGACCTATGTGGACACCGTCTGGGACGTCAAGCCCGAGTGGCTCACCGAGGCCGTCCCCGGCGTCGACAACCTGTGGGCGCCGGAGATCTCCTACGACGCCCGCCAGGGCCGCTACTACCTCTACTACTCCGCCTCGACCTTCGGCAACCAGCGCTCGGTGATCGGCCTGGCGACCAACACGACCCTCGACCCGGCCGACGAGGACTACGAGTGGGTCGACGAGGGCCTGGTGTGGGAGTCGAACGCCGGCGACCCGTACAACGCGATCGACCCCGCGATCCTCCAGGCGGGCGGCAAGCACTACATGGCGTACGGTTCCTGGTGGCAGGGCATCTACATGCTCGAACTCGACTGGCCTTCGGGGAAGGTCGAGGACGGCGCGGAGCCGGTCCACGTGGCCGGGCGCGGCGGCGCGGGCATCGAGGCGCCCGCCCTGGTCAAGCACGGCCGCTACTACTACCTCTTCACCTCGTGGGACGTCTGCTGCGCGGGCGCCGACGCGACCTACAACATCCGGGTCGGGCGCTCGACCTCCCCGACGGGCCCGTTCACGGACGCCGACGGCGTCGCCCTCACCGAGGGCGGCGGCACCCTGGTCCTCGGCGCGCACGGCGACTACGTGGCGACCGGCGGGCAGTCGATCGTCAACGGCCTCATGGCGTACCACTCCTACCACGAGGACGGCCACTTCGACATGGGCATCGAGGCGATCGAGTGGACCCGCGACGGCTGGCCGGTCCTCGACGGCGCCTGACCACCCGCCTACCGCGTGTCGGCGCGCGTGTCCGCCTTCGGATTCGCGGCCCCCGGGGTCGACCGTCCCTAACGCCCACCCTCCCGAGAGGGGAAGGAAGTCTGGCGCGATCGTTTCACCGGGCACCGACAGAAATCGGGGGCGCAGCGGCCCGCGCACCCGGAACTCACTCGAAAGCGTGGGTCCGGGCGCGCGGGCCTCATGTTCGAGGGCGGCGGCCGCGCCGGAAGGCGCGGCCGCCGCCCGGGGTTCGTGAACGCCCCTCAGGCGTACGGGTCCACGTCGATGTCGAGGACGCCCCAGATGTCGGGGTCCTCTTCGAGCCAGGTCGCGTGCTCGCCTTCGGCGGGCTGGTCGCCGTTCATGCCGCCGCGGGCGCCGCCCGCGCCGCCCATCATGCCGCCCATGCCGCCGGCGCCCCGGCCGCCGCCTCCCGAGCCGCCGCCGGCGCCGCCCGCGGCGCCCTCGCCGGTGGAGGACGCGGCGCCGACAGGGAACGACCCGCCGCCGCCGAGGGTCGCGGGCCCGCCGCTGGCGAGGCCGCCGCTGGTCCCGCCGGGCGGTTCCAGTCCCCCGCCGCCACCCCCGCCGCCGGGCGGCTCGTCGCCGGACTCCAGCGCGTTCGCGCCCGAGTCCAGGCCCTCGTAGGAGTCGGCGAGCATGTCGGAGGCGCTGCGGAAGGTCGAGGAGTTCGAGGGCTGCGCCTCGGGCGTGAAGGTCCCCGCCGACTCCTCGGCGTTCTCCCACCGGTTCACCACGTCCTCGTTGGCGATCTGCGAGCGCTGCTCGTAGTCGTCGAGCCCGGCGTTGACGTCGGCGGTGATGTTCTGGTTCGCGTCGGCCTCGGCCCAGATCTTCGCCTGCTCGGGCGTGGTCTTCGGGTCCTTGTTCTTGCCCTGCGCGATGTAGTACTCGGTCTGGGCCGCGACGTAGTCCCCCACCTCGTCCACATAGTCCATGTTGAACCCGGCGATCGACATGAGGCTCCGGACGTACTCCCCGCCCTGGTCGCAACCGCTGATGACGTAGCAGTCGCCGTTGGAGAACGGCGGCCGCACATGGGCCATCGGGTCGGTGTACATGAGGTCGGGGTTCGGGATCCAGTACATGGGCGCCGGGTACGGCAGCTCGCCGGAGTCGCCGCCCTGGAGGGCGTAGAACTCGTCGGCCTTCTGCTCCAGCAGGCCCACCGCGCCGGACGAGGCGTCGCCGATGTCGTCGCAGATCGCCGCGCAGTTGGCGAGGACGACCTCGACCTGCTCGGCGAACGCGTCGAAGTCGTCGCCCTTCCAGTGCTCCGAGAGCGTGCGCAGCCCCGACTTCATCCACGCCGAGACGCTGGTCCCCGGGTCGGTGTCGAAGCCGTCCTTGAACGCCTGCCAGTGCTCGCTGATCGCCCTGAGCGCGTAGCGGTCCGGCGTGTCCGGCCGGACCTCGTTCACCAGGGACTGGATGTCCTCCTGGCTCGGCGCGGGCGTGCCGGCGGTGACGACCGTGAGCCCGGCGACCTGCCCGGTGGTAGGGATCGCGGAGACGAGTTTGATCCAGGCGTTCTCGGCGGTGTTGCCGACGTTCTGGCAGCTCGGGTCCGAGCAGGGGCGGCCGGAGAGGAACAGCGCCTCGGCGTCGCGGCGCTGGTACTCGACGACGGTCGAGTCGTCGGGCGCGGCGCCGGACTCCCACTCCTCGCGCTGGTGCCCGTGGTCGTCGTCCTCGTCTTCGTCCTCCTCCTCTTCCTCCTCGTCGTCTTCGTCTTCGTCCTCGTCCTCGTCGTCATCCTCGTCTTGGTCGTCGTCTTCGTCTTGGTCGTCGTCTTCGTCGTCCTCGGAGGAACCTTCATCCTCGTCGTCGGCTTCGGCGTCTTCGTCGGGGTCGGACTCGGCGGGTTCCTCTTGGGCCGCTTCGGTCTCCTGCGGTTCCTCGGCCGGCGTCTCCGCCGGCGGGGACTCTTCGAGCGGGGCCTCCGCGGCAGGGGTTTCCTCGGCAGTGGCTTCTTCGACCACGGCCTCTTCGGAGGTCGCGTCTGCGGCCGGGGTCTGCTCGACGTCCGGGGCGGGTTCCACCGCCGGGTCCTGCGATTGGTTGTCGGACATGGCGATCAGTCCTCGCTTCGGGACATGTGGAGGGCGGACTCGTCGTCGGTCTCGACGGCGCGCTCGGCGACCCCGTCGAGGGTGGCGATGATGCCCGCCAGGTCGGCCCGCAGGTCCTGGAGGTTGGACCAGGTCTGGCGGTGGAATTCGCGGTAGGCCTCGCGGGCCACCTGGCCGCTGTCGAGCAGGCCGAACCCGGGCTCGACGCCGAGCTCGTTGCCGTGCCGCAGCTGGCCGATGAGCGTTTCGAGGTAGTCCAGGCGGTCCAGCGCGATCTCGCGGAACTCGGCCAGGGCTTCGGGGTCGACGGCGCGATCCGACACGGGGTCACACTCCAGGGGGCGAGCTGATGGGGTCCAAAGCGAGACCCATTCTATCCACTGAGCGCCACCCTCTGGGTACGCACAGTTGCCGCTTTTGTCCCGTTAGGACATGTCTCAACTGGTCTCGACTCGATTGCGAATCCACATTCGAGCAGAATCGAGCACCATCGCAGCACGACCGCGCATTCCCATGAGAGCAGGAAGAACACCAGTACCAGTGTCAACTTTGGACACACGAGAAAATGGGCCCGCGAAGCGGACCCATTTCAGACTCGACGCCCCGAAGGCGAACCCGTCAGGCGTCGACGCGCACCGGCAGCGGCTCGCTCTCCCGGAGGTTCTCCGGCGGCGGCGCCACGAACTTGTAGCCGACCTGGCGCACCGTGCCGATCATCGACTCGTACTCCGAGCCGAGCTTCGCACGCAGCCGCCGCACGTGGACGTCCACCGTCCGCGTGCCGCCGAAGTAGTCGTAGCCCCACACCTCCCGCAGCAGCTGCTCGCGGGTGAACACGCGCCCGGGGTGCTGGGCGAGGAACCGCAGCAGCTCGAACTCCTTGTACGTCAAGTCGAGCGGCGTGCCCTTGAGCTTCGCGGCGTACGTGTCGGGGTCGACGGTCAGGTCGCCCGCGCGGATCACGGCCGGACCGGCGGCCGTGGCCGCGTTCGGCTTGCCCGTCGCCAGCCGCAGCCGCGCCTCGACCTCGGCCGGGCCCGAGGCCGCCAGCAGGAAGTCGTCGACGCCCCAGTCGGCCTGGAGCGCGGCGAGGCCCGCCTCGGTGACGATGGCGTAGAGCGGGACGGTGAGGCCGGTGGCCTGGAGGACCCGGCAGGTCGCGCGGGCGTCGGCGAGGTCCGAACGGGCGTCGACCATGACCGCGTCCGGGCTCGGACCGCTCAGTAGGGCCCGAACGTCCCGGCCCGCGTACCGCGCGCGGTGCGGCAGCAGTTCGAGGGACGGCAGGATGGATTCAGGTGACTCCGGAACGGGATTGGAAGTGAGGATCAGGATTTCCACAGAATTCCTCCGCTGGTAGGTGAGCACACGCGACTATCGCTCTTCCCGGCTTCGGCGACGGGTGGGCTTACATGCGGTAGGTGGAGTCCAGGCCAAGTGTAAACGGTCACCATTGAAAACACCAGCGTCACCGCTGTGCGACCTCACTATGCGGGATCGGTCGATGCAAGCTCCGCGACCGACGCCGTTCACGCGCACGACACGCCCCGAACATCGGACCGGACCACCCGAACGGGGCGTTCGGGCCGACACTTCGCACTGCGGCCCTTCGAAGGTGAGCAGTGCACAAGGGGCTTGCCGTAGGCTGTGCTCGTGTCGTACAGCCGACCCGACGAGACCTGGGGCCACGAGCCGCCCGAGGCGGCCGAGCCCGCCTGGGGCGGGGCCTACGCCGAAGCCGAGCCGGCCGACGAGCGCCGCGGCGAGGCCAGCCGGACCGAGGACCCCCCGACCGGCGCGAACCGCTGGGAGACCACCGGCTCCTACCGCTCGACCGGCCCCGACGGCGAAGTCGACCACACCCTCCCCCCGCCCAGCCCGAGCCTGCTCTCGCGCCTCCCCGCGCTGGCGGTGACGGTCGCGATCAGCGCCGGGCTCGTCCTCGGCACCCAGATGGAGCGCCCCGTCTACGCCGCGGGGATCGCGGTCCTCCAGATCGCGATGGTGGTCCTGGCCGTCTGGGTCCGCAAGGTCGAGGGCGCGTGGGTGACGCTCCTGGTCGCCTCCGGCCTCGCCGTGGCCGCCGACTGGGCGGCCGTCTCGTGGTCGCCGGTGTCGCTCATGCCGATCACGGTGCTGGTGGCGCTCGCGTTCGCCGCCGCCGTCGTCGGCCAGCTCGTGCGCCGCGAGCACGCGGGGGTGACCGAGAGCCTCGGCTTCACCATGCTGCTGTGCGTGGCCGTCGCCGGCTACACCTGCTATATAGCCCTGTCGCGGCTCGGCTCGGCGCCGCCGGCGATGTACTCGGCGGTGGTCGCGGCCGGGACGGCGATCCTCGCGGCGCGAGCGGTGGACCTCGTCATGCCCGACCCGCGCATCAACCGGCAGGTGACGCGCGGCGCGTTCGGGATCGTCATCGGCACCATGTGCGGCACCGCCTCGGCCGCCTACGCGGGGCTGGTCATCGAGGGCCCCGAGCCCTCGCACGCGGCGATCGGCGGCCTGCTGGTCGCGCTCATCGCGGTCCTGTCCGACCTCGCCTGCGGCTACCTCTCCGCGGCGCGGCGCATCGACGGCGCCGGAACCGCGCCCGCACCGGTGGTGAGCGCCGCCGGGCCGCTGCTCGCGTTCGCCGTCACGGGACCCGTCGTGTACCTCTTGAGCGTCTATTACATGATCGACTGACACACCCGTCCGCGATCGCGCGCGGCCCACCCCCGCGCGCCGCATACACGCCGTTTTGGAGCACTCCAGGTGAAGATCCTCCGCCGCCTCCTCATCACCCTGGTCATCCTCGTCGCCGTGGTCGCCCTGGGCGACCGGGTCGCGAACGCGGTCGCCGAGCGCCGCATCGCCACGGAGGTCGCGAACACCGCGGCCGACCACGGCGCGTACTCCGACCGGCGCCCCGAGGTGACGATCCACGGCTGGCCGTTCCTCGACCAGGCCTGGACGGGCGAGTTCGAGCAGATCGACATCACCCTCAAGGACGTCGGCGCGAGCGGCCTGGTCTTCCCGTCCCTCGACCTGGTCGCGCGCGGCGTCGAGGCCGACTGGCGCGAGCTCGCCGACGGCGGGGACGTGGTCGCGCGGGACCTGGAGGTCTCCGGCAGCGTCTCGGTCGCGTCGGTGGAGGCGCTCCTGGCAGAGGAGACCGGGTACGACCTGACGATCGGCGAGGACGGCCAGGCGACGCTGCGCGCGACCAAGCAGGTCGACGCCCTGAACATGTCGGTCGACCTGGAGGCGACCGGCCGGATCGTCATCGGCGAGAGTGAGCTGAGCTTCACCCCCGACGCCGTGGAGACCCTCACCGAGGGCCTGCCGCCGGGCGCGCAGCCGGTCATCGAGCAGTTCGCCTCCGAGCTCGGGTCCTCGATCCCCCTGCCCGACCTGCCGTACGGCATCGTGCTCGGGGAGATCGTGTTCGACGGGAACGCGGTCACCGTCTCCGGTTCGGCCGAGGACGTCGTCCTCACCTGAGCGCGCGCGGCGGTTCCGCATCGCGAGAACGTGTGTGGATTCGCGCGGGGAAGTCTGCTAGCGTTCACGCCATGCGCAAGCCGATGCTCACCAAGCGGCGCGCGATCGACTACTGCACGATCGCGGCCACGCTCTGTCGAATGCCGTAGGCGACTCGCCGGGCCCACCGAGGCCTGAGGCAGTCGCCGCATTGCGGCCCAGCGTGCGCGAACATCAGAGCAAGGCTTGCGACCCACTCCCCACACCGCCTCAGGCGCGATCCGGGCGTGACGTCACATCGGCTTGAACCCGGTCCCGTGGACCGGACGTCCTCTGGACGATCCCTGCTCAGCCGCGATCAGCGGCGACTACGCACCGCACCCGCCTCACTCTGGGCACGCTCTCGAACTCGGAACAGTCGAAGTCAGTCATTCCATTTACGTTCAGGAGAGAACAGCCATGGCCCGTGAAGACGTGCTGGTCACCGCCGATTGGGCGGAAGAGAACCTCGACACCCCCGGCGTCGTGTTCGTCGAAGTCGACGAGGACACGTCCGCCTACGACAGCGGACACATCAAGGGCGCGGTGAAGATCGACTGGAGGGACGACCTCCAGGACCCGGTCCGCCGCGACTTCGTCAACCAGGAGCAGTTCTCGCAGCTCCTCTCGGAGCGCGGGATCGCCAACGACGACACCGTCGTCCTCTACGGCGGCAACAACAACTGGTTCGCGGCCTACGCGTACTGGTACTTCAAGCTGTACGGCCACGCCAGCGTCAAGCTGCTCGACGGCGGCCGCAAGAAGTGGGAGCTCGACGCCCGCGAGGTCGTCACCGAGGTCCCCTCCCGCCCGGCCACCTCCTACGTCGCCGGCCCGCTCGACTGGAGCCTGCGCGCCAAGCGCGACGAGGCCGAGGCCGCGATCGGCGTGAAGAACCTCATCGACGTGCGCTCCCCCGACGAGTACGCCGGCCGCCTCCTGGCCCCGGCCCACCTCCCGCAGGAGCAGTCCCAGCGCGCCGGCCACATCCCGACCGCGCTGTCCGTGCCGTGGTCGAAGGCCGCGAACGAGGACGGCACCTTCAAGTCCGAGGCCGAGCTCCGCGAGATCTACGTGGACGAGGCGGGCCTGGACGAGTCGAAGTCGACCATCGCCTACTGCCGCATCGGCGAGCGCTCCAGCCACACCTGGTTCGCGCTCCGCGAGCTCCTCGGCTACGAGGACGTCAAGAACTACGACGGCTCCTGGACCGAGTACGGCTCGCTGGTCGGCGTCCCGATCGCCCTCGGCGACGAGCCCGGCACCAAGTAGCACCGGCGACGGAACGGAAAGGTACCAACATGTCTGACAGCTGCGCAGCACCCGATCAGGACACGGCCCTGCCGGCGTCGGTCGACCTGGAGAAGGAGACCGTGCTCACCGGCACCGTCGTCAACGACGAGGGCGAACTGGTGCAGGGGGCGTACGTGCGCCTCCTCGACGGCACCGGCGAGTTCACCGCCGAGGTCGTCACCGGCGAGGGCGGCCAGTTCCGCTTCTTCGCCGCCCCCGGCAAGTGGACGCTGCGGGCGCTCTCGCGCTACGGCGACGCCACCGGCGAGGTCGAGGCCGTCCGCGGTCTCAACGAGACCAAGCTCGCCGTCAGCCGCTAGACCGACCGGGGCGATTCAGCTCGTAACCCAGTCCTGAGGGCGGGGCCGCACCAGCGGCCCCGCCCTTAGCGCTGTTCCCGTCGCGGTCGCCCGGCTTCGATGTACGCGACGATCTCCTCGCTCGAGACCTCCACCGGCGGTTGAGCGGCGATCCGCGCGATCACGTCGGCGTTGGACGTACCGTCCAGCCGGGCCCGGACCCGGTCCCGCTCCGAGTCGCCGACGTTCGGGTCGGCGTGGCGGAATCGCACGCCTACGGCGAGGCTCGCGGGCGGCAGGTCCGCCGCGAGGCGGTGCAGCAGCGGCCCGAGGCCTGCTGCCAGGCAGGAGTCGACTTCGGAGGGGTCGACTTCGGCGAGGATCGCCCAGGTGACGGCGCGGTCGACGGCCGGATCGCCCGCCGCCGCGTTGGTCCAGTCGATGACCTGCGGGCCGTCGTCGGTGAGCAGCACGTTCCCCGGATGCAGGTCGAGGTGCAGCACCGCGCGGTCGGGGGCGGTCGCCGCGAGGTCGACGCCGCGCGCGGTGGCGGCGAGCCACGGGGGCGGCTCGATGCGGTGCAGGTCGCCGAGCAGGGCGAGGAGCGTCTCAGCGGCGGCGGCGAGGTCGACGCTCCCGGTGAGCAGGGCGTCGAGGAGGGTCGGGCCGTACAGGCGCTCCATGGTCATCTCGGCGCCGCTCGCGGTGTACACCTGCGGGACCGGGTAGCCGCGGCCACGCAGGTATCGCATGAGGCGCGCCTCCGTTTCGCAGTCGGAGGCGCTGCGGCGCAGCACGGTCCGGTCGTCGACCGCGTACACGGCCGAGGCGCGGCCGGAGGCGAGGAGTTCCATGCGGCCACGCTACCGGCCGCCCGGGGCGGGACGCGTGGTCCCGCCCCGTGCTCTGCTGTGCCGCTAGTCCTTCTTGTAGCGGGCGGCCTTGGTCGCCGGGTCGTAGTGTCCCGCCGGGTTGCGGAGGATGACGTTGACGCGGTTCCAGGCGTTGATCTGGGCGCACATGGCGATGAGGGCGGCGGTCTGCTCGTCGTCGTAGTGCTTGCGCAGGAGCTCCCAGGTCTCGTCGGAGACGCCGTGGGGGTTGTCGGCGAGGCGGGCGGACTCCTCGGCGAGGGCGAGGGCGGCGCGTTCGGCGTCGGTGAAGGCGGGGGCCTCGCGCCAGACGGTGACGAGGTTGAGGCGCTCGGGGTCCTCGCCGGCGTGGACGGCGTCCTTGTAGTGCATGTCGGTGCAGAAGCCGCACCCGTTGATCTGGCTGGCGCGGAGTTTGACGAGCTCCATGGTGGCGTGCGGGACCGGCGAGGCGGTGTGGAAGAGCTTCTCGATGGCGAGCATGGCCTTGTAGTGGGCCTTGCCGAATTCGGTGTCCTGGTAGGAGAGTCGTGCGGTCATGGCGGTGTCCTTCGGTCAGGGCCCGATCGTGTGCAGGCCGTGGAACTTGTCGGGGTTGCGGACCATGTCGACGGTGGTGATGCGGCCGTCGACGATGCCGAGTGCGGTGACGTTGGCGACGCGTCCGGCTTCGGTGAAGAGGAGGGCGAGGCCGCCGTTGACGAGGATGGTGCGCCGTTCGCCTTCGGGGTGTTTCGCGTTGACGCCGATGAGGAAGCGGGCGACCTTGTCGGCGCCGCGGACGGGCCTGCGGGCGGCGCTGACGCGGCCGCCGCCGTCGGAGGTGAGGACGGCGTCGGGGGCGAGGAGCGCGAGGAGGCCCTGGAGGTCGCCGGTGCCGGTGGCGGCGGCGAAGGCGTCGACGACCTCGCGGTGGCGGCGGGGGTCGACGTCGAAGCGGGGGGTGCGGGCCTCGACGTGGTCGCGGGCGCGGCTGGCGAGTTTGCGGCAGGCGGCGGGGGTGCGCCCGAGCGCGGCGGCGACGTCGTCGAAGGTGAGGCCGAAGACGTCGTGGAGGACGAAGGCGGCGCGTTCGGCGGGCGTGAGGGTTTCGAGGACGACGAGCATGGCCCAGGAGAGGGAGTCGGCGAGGCTGACGGTGTCGGCGGGGTCGGGCGCGGTCTCGACCGGTTCGGGGAGCCAGGGGCCGATGTAGGTCTCGCGGCGGTGGCGGGCGGAGCGCAGGACGTCGAGGGCGAGGCGGGCGGTGGTGGTGACGAGCCAGCCGGTGAGGTCGTCAATGGCGTCGATATTGGTGCGCTGAAGTCGGATCCAGGCGTCCTGGACGGCGTCCTCCGCTTCGGGGAGGGTGCCGAGGAGGCCGTAGGCGACGCCGACGAGGCGGGGCCGGAGTCGCTCGAAGTGCGCGGCGGCCTCGGCCGGGGTGCGTGCTTCGGGTTCGTTCATGCCGGGTGGACGGGACATGGTTCAAGAGTGTGACACCCGCGGGGCGTTTGTGACGGGGATCGCCGCGGGCGGGGCGGGCGGGTGGTGATGGGGCAGACTGTCAGGCGTGTTCTCGAACGTCTCGGCGCGGTGGCGCCGCCGCCTGCGGGCGCTGGTCGTGGTGTGGGCGGTGCTGCTGGTGGCGGTGTCGTTCTGGGGGTCGCGGGCGACGGTGCGCGAGCAGGTGGGGGCGGCCGAGGCGCGGACGGTCCTGGACGGCCTCGTGGGCGAGGCGGCGGCGTCGCTGACCGGTGCGGCGGTGCTGGCGGTCGGGCCGCTGCTCGTGGAGGCGTGCGACGTGACGCCCGCGCGGCACGGCTGGTCGCTGTCGCGGACCCTCCAGGTGTCGGGTGCGACGGTCTCGCAAGTCGAGGACCTGGTGGCGCGGTTCGAGCTCCGGTCGGTGTCCTCGGGCCCGGAGGGCGCGTCGTGGTCGGGCGAGAGCGCGGACTTCGTCGGGCTGCGGGTGACCGCGTCGAGCGCGGAGCCGGCCGGTGGCCGGTGGGCCGACCCGGTGTCGTTGCAGGCGACCTCGGGGTGCCGCCCGGCGACGTCGCCGGTCGGCGTCGTGTCGCCGGTGCCGCCGCTGGAGTGGGAGCCGTCGTGGGACTTCGGGTCCGTCGAGTGTCCTGACGGGACGGTCCTGGCGAGCTGGACCGAACCGGTGGAGGCCGAGCCGCTGCGGGTGCACGAGACCTCGGGCGGCTGTTCCTGAGAGGGGTTGCCGGGCCTGTGCACAATCGTCCCATGAGCGAGTTGATCTTGGACGCGGCCGACGACTGGGCGGCCCTGCGGCGCGAGTACATCTCCTTGCGGCACAAGGACAAAGATTCAACCGGACCCACCGTGGGCCATGTCGCCGGCGAACCGGAGCTGCCGGATTCGCTGGCATGGCCGACCGACTCCCACGACCGTCCGATGCAGCACCTCATGACCCTCGACCTCGCGGCCCTGCCGCGCGTGGGCCTGGACCTGCCCGCATCGGGGCGGCTCGTGTTCTTCCTCGACGAGGAGTACGCCGAGCCCTCGATCCTGTTCTTCGACGACCCGGCCGCCCTGCGCCCGCGCGCCTACCCCGAGTCCTTCCGCTGGGTCCCCGACGCCCGCATCGACCTGGTCGCGGCGACCGAACCGTGCTGGCCCGAGGGCGACCACCCCTACCTCGCCCGTTTCCCCAAGGGGCACTTCGACGGCGTACCCCGCGAGGACCCGCCTGAGCCGCTGCTGGTGGCCGACCACCGCATCGGCGGCTACACCGGCGTGGGCGTCCAGTACGACTTCGACTGCGCCCCCGATTCGACCCTTCCCGAGGGTCTCGGCGCCGAAGCGGAGAACCTCCCGATCCTCCTCGCGCAACTCGACTACGACCCCGACGCCGGCATGGGCTGGGGCGACTGCGGCAACGCCCACTGGTCCATCTCCCGCCCCGACCTCGCCGCCCGCCGCTTCGACGCCGCCGAATTCTCCTGGAGCTGCCACTGAGCGGCGGCGCGTTAGGGTGGACCCGCGTTCCCCCTACCCCCGAGGAGTGCCGATGTCGTACCCCGATCCCCAACGGCCGCACGAATCCGCGCCGCAACCGCCGCCTTCGCACCAGCCGCCGGCGTATTCGGGGCCGGTGCTCGATCCGAACGTGAACAAGCGGTTCGAGCGACGCATCAAGTGGATCATCGCCGGAGGGTTCGTCGTGGTCGTGGGCGGGCCGCTGCTGATCTGGCTGCTGTCGCGGTAGACGTCACTTGCCAGTCTTCATTTGTCAATGTCGCCGACGACGAAGAACATGGAGCCGAGGATCGCGATCATGTCGGGGATGAGGCAGCCGGTCATGAGGGTGGCGAGGGCCTGGACGTTGGCGAAGGAGGCGGTGCGGAGCTTGAGGCGCCAGGGGGTCTTGTCGCCGCGGCTGACGAGGTAGTAGCCGTTGGCGCCCAAGGGGTTCTCGGTCCAGACGTAGGTCTCGCCGGCGGGCGGCTTGAAGATCTTGGGGAGTCTGACGTTGACGGGGCCAGGCGTGGCGGCGGCGCGGTCGAGGCAGGTGCGGGCGAGGTCGAGGGAGACGGCGACCTGGTCGAGGAGGCAGAGGAACCGGGCGTGGCAGTCGCCTTCGGTACGGGTCACCACGGGGACGTCGAGGCGGTCGTAGTAGAGGTAGGGCTCGTCGCGGCGCAGGTCGAAGTCGAGGCCCGAGGCGCGGGCGACGGGGCCGCTCACACCGTAGGCGGCGGCGACGGCGGCGTCGAGGACGCCGACGCCCTTGGTGCGTGCGGCGAAGATCTCGTTGTGCCGCAGGAGCTTGTCGAGGCGGACCATGCCCTGCTCGACGGCGTCGAGGGCGGCGCGCGAGCGGTCCTCCCAGCCGGCGGGCACGTCGGCGCGCAGGCCGCCGACGCAGTTGTACATGTAGTGGACGCGCCCGCCCGAGGCCTCCTCCATGACCGCCTGGAGGCGTTCGCGTTCGGTGAAGGCGTAGAACATCGGGGTGATCGCGCCGATCTCCAGCGGGTACGAGCCGAGGAACATGAGGTGGTTGAGCACCCGGTTCATCTCGGCGAGCGCCATGCGCAGCCACACGGCGCGCTCGGGCGCCTCGATCGCGGCGAGGCGTTCGGCCGCCAGCGCGACGCCGAGTTCGGAGGAGAACGCCGAGAGCCAGTCGTGGCGGTTGGCCAGGAGCATGATCTGGCGGAAGTCGCGCACCTCGTAGAGCTTTTCGGCGCCGCGGTGCATGTAGCCGATGATCGGCTCGCACGCGGTGACGCGCTCGCCGTCGACGCGCAGGCGCAGTCGCAGCACGCCGTGCGTGGAGGGGTGCTGGGGGCCGATGTTGAGCACCATGTCGGCCGGTTCGGTTCCGGCGCCGACGCCGACGACCACTTCCTCGCGCTCGATCACCGCCCCATCGTCTCAGTTCCGGGCCGGTTGGGGAAGTGCCGCGCTCCGCGCGGTCGGCGATTGTATTGCCGGGGTTGCCGGGCCCTGGCATCCTAGGGGAAGCATCCGACAATGGAGGTACGCCCGAATGGACCGCGATCAGATGCGCGCCTCGGAGTCCGACCGGCAGGTCGTCATGGAGCGTCTGCGCCAGGCGGTCGAGGAGGGGCGCCTGGACGTCTCGGAGTACCAGGACCGGGTGGACGCGGCGATGCGCGCCCGCGTGTACTCCGAGCTCGACCTGCTGCTCGCCGACCTCCAGCAGCTGCCGCCGCCGGGGTTCGAGGCGGCGCCGGTGGAGCCGACCGCGGTCATGCAGCCTTCGCTGTCGAAGGTGAACCAGCAGTTGCGGGACGGCCAGGAGTCGGGGTCGAAGAAGTGGAAGATCACGGGTGTCGCCGCCGCCATCGCGGCGGTCATCGCGCTGATCCTGTTCGCCATCGCCCCTGAACTGCTGCTGTACATCGCGATCGGCGTCCTCGTGATCCTGGTGCTGTTCGTGGTCGCGGCGCTGTCGGGGATGTTCTGAGCGGTGACCGACCATCTCGCGTCCTTGCAGGTCAAGGTCGAGCGGCTCCAGACCTCGGGCGCACTGGAGGCGTTGGCCGCCCGCTGGTTCGAGGACGAGGGCGAGGAGGAGGCCGAGGACCCTGACGGGATCTGGGACCGCGACCACCTCGTGCTCGCCGATCCGGCCGAGCCCGTGGGCGACTGGCCCGGCGGCCTCGCGGACTGGTTCCGCCTCGCCGGGAGCGCCACGTTCGGCGTCGTCGACGTCGACGCGGAGGCGCAGGTCCGTCCGGTGCGCCCCGTGGACTCCCTGGGCGAGCCAGTCGACGACCGGCGGTGGCTGCGGATCGGCTCGGTCGGCGGTGAGGACCTCCTCATCATGGACGCCGAGTCGGGCGAGGTCGCGGTCTACTTCAACCTGTACTTCAAGTACGGGTGGGAATCGCCGCTCCTGCTGCGCCGCCCCGGCGTCCTCGCGTTCCTCGACACCGTGGCGATCGGCCCGGACTACCGGCTGGTGCGCGGCCCTGTGGTGAGGCAGCGGGACCCGTGGTGGGACGCCGATCCCTGGTTCCGGTACCTGGCCGAGACCGGCGCGGCCTGATTCGAACACGGGCGCGTCGCACGGCCCTTCTACCCTGCACGGGACGACGCCGCCTCACGAGAGACCCTGATGACCGAGCACGCCGCACCCCGTGAAGACCGCCTCGAACTGCCCGTGCTCTGGCAGCGGTGGGCACTGCCCAGGCGCGCCAACGCCGTCCGCCCGCGTCTGGCCGCCGATCCGGAGGCCGCCGCCCTGTACGAGGAGCGGCTCGCGGGCGCACCGGACCTCCTGGTCCGCGCCCGCAGCGAGGAGCGCACCGACCGGGCGCTGCTGGCGAGGGCCGAGGCGCACCTGGACGGGTCCCCCGACCCCGCCGGGGCCGCGGTGCTCGCCGACCTCCTCGACCGGCGCGACGTGGTGTCGCGTCTCGCCGAGGGGCGGGACCGGCCGCGCCCCAAGGCGGGACGGTACGGGGAGCGGACGCACCTTGAGGCCTGGCTGGAGCGCGGCGGCCTGGCGTTCGCGGTCTGCGCGGCCGTCGAGGAGCTGTCGCTGCGCCCCCTCCACCCGAACCGCGACCGCTCGTTCCACTCGGTCGGATACGGCGATCCGGACGCGGGCCGCTGGGGCCGGTGGGCGGGCGAGGCGCGGATGCTGCACCTGCTGCGCCTGCGCCTGGCAGAGGCCCCGCAGGAGGTGTACGACGCGGTCGCGGCCGCGGTCGAGGGCCATCGCGACACGCGTGCGAAGCGGTACGCGGCGGCGGTGGTCATGCCCGACCGCCACGACTGGGTGGCCGACGTCCTCGCCGACTCTCTGCGTCCCTCCGGCACGAAGGTCTTCGACCGCCTCGCATGGTCCATGATGGGCACTGGTGGGCATCTCGCCATGCACCGCAGGAGCATCAACCCGAAGACGTTCGACGAGCGCTCGGTGGCCGACCTCGTCGCGAACCTCGGGCCCGCGGCGCTGCCGGTGCTCGCCGCGACCCTGCGGTTCAAGCGCCTCGGCCCGACGCACCGCCACACCGTCCTCCAGGGCGTCGCCCTCGTTCCGGCCGACCGCGCGGTGTCGGTGATCCTCGACGACGAGGGCGGGTACGGCGCCGCCGAGGCCTTCGCGTCGGTGGCCGCGCGCTTCCCGGCCCGCACGGTGCGGGTCGTGCGCGCCCGCGCGGCCGCGGCCGGTGCGGGGGAACGGGCGCGCCTGCTCGGCTCGCTCAAGGCGCAACCGGTCGTCGCCGCCCACCTCGAAGCGACCGAACCGGCGGCGGCGCAGGAGGACCAGGTGGTCATGCCCGAGTCGTGGGAGGGCTGGGCGCTGCCGCGGCGCGGCAACGCGGTCCGCGAGGCGTGCGCGCCCGACCCGGAGGCGCCCGCCCGCGAGGACGAGCGACTCGCCGCCGCCGGCGCGGTCGTCGCCGCAGCGGCCGAGGACAGCCCCACCATGGCCGCGTACGCGCGCGACTACCTCGACGGCGAGGTCGACCCGGTGGCCGCCGCGTGCCTGGCCGAACTCCTCGACCGCGACCACGAGCGGCGATGCCGCGCCGAGCGGCGCACGGGCGAGCGCGTCCCGGTCGACTTGCGGCGCGAGAGCGACCGCATCGACACCTGGACGATCCGCCACGGCCTGCCGTTCGCCGTCTCCGCCGCGGCCGCCATGCTGGGGTGCAGCCTCCTGCACCGCGGCCTGCGCGAGACCCGCGGCGCGCGCTCGGGCTATCGGCTGCTCCCCTGGCTCACCGGCCCGCGCCTGCTCTACACGGTGCGCGCCCGCGTCGCCGAGGCCTCGGCCGAGGAGTACGCCGCGATCGTCGCGGCCGTGGCCGAGCACCGCGGCAACCGCGAGGGACGCTTCGCCGCCGCCGTCGTCCTCCCCGACGAGACCGACTGGGCCGCTGAGGAACTCGCCGACCCACTCTTCCACGGCACCGCGCACGTCGACCGCATTCTGTGGTCGCTCGTCACCGAGCCCGCGCAGGTCGCCCTGCACCGCAAGGACGTCGACCCGGCCACGTTCACCCGCCACAACGTCGCCGACCTCGTCGCGAACCTCGGCGCCGAGGCCCTCCCGGTCCTCACCGCGACACTGCGGCGCAAACGCCTCCCGACTCCCGCGCGGCGCGACGTGCTCCTCGGCATCGCCCTCCTCCCCTCCGACGCGGCCGTGGAGGCGCTCCTCGACGCGACCGGCGACCACGGTGCGGCCCAGGCGCTCGACGCCGCCGTCGCGCGCTTCCCCGACCGCGCCGAGCGCCTCCTGACCGCCCGCGCCGCCGCGGCTGAACCGGGCGAGCGCGCCCGCCTCCTCGGCGTCCTCGCCGCCGCCGGTCGCGGCGGCGCGGACACGGCGGCACCGCCGCAGGCGCGCGCCGAGGACCTGCCGCGCGTCCTCGTCTCCCCGCCGTGGACCGAGAAGCGCGCGAACAAGGTCCCGGCGACGATCGCGGGCCTCGCGGTACCCGAGCCGCAGGTGGTGGGCCGCCCCGGCGAGTTCGAGCGCGCCCTGGCCCTCGAACCCGACCTCGTCTCCTGGGGCGAGGACTACTGGGACGCCGGGCCGTCCTTCGAGGACTACCGGACCGGCTGGCGCTACCCCGACAGCCGCCTGTCCGAGCTCGCCCGCCGCGGCCCCGCCGTCGCCGACGCCGTGGTCGAGGCCGTGCGCAAACACCCCGTGCACGGGCGCGTCATCGTCCCCGTCCGCAGCGCGCCCGCCGCGAGCGCCGCCGCGCACTGGCTGCTGCGGCTCAAGGCGGGTCACGCCGCGGGCCTGGACTGGTTCGACCGCCACGGCCTCCACGCCGTCCCGCTCCTCCTCCCGGAGGCCTTCGGCCCCAAGGCCTACCAGCGGGTCACCGCGCGCGGCGCGCTCCGGCTCCTCTCCTGGCGCCACGGCGCCCAGGCCGTCGCCGACCGCGCCGCGCAGGCGAGCCCCGAAGCGGGCGAAGCGGTCGCCGAACTCCTCGACGACCCGCTGCGTCCCCTGCTCGCCAATCCCGCCCCCGGCGCGTGGGCCGACCCGGACCGGCTCCCGCCGGTCCTCCTCGAAGGCGGGTCGGCGACGCTGCCGCGCACCGCCGTCGCGCACCTCGTCGCCGCGCTCACGCTGTGGGCGCCGCGCGTGCCCTACCCCGGCATCGAGTCGGTCGCCGCGCACTGCGACCGCGGCTCGCTCGAACGGTTCTCGCTGGCGCTCACCGAACTGTGGATCAGCGCGGGCGCCTCCGGCGACAACGCCTGGGTCGTCCTCCAACTCGGCCGCTTCGGCGGCGCGGGCGCGGCGGCACTGCTGGAGCGGCACGTGCCGCGCTGGGCCGCCCGCCGCCCCGAACTCGCGACGGCGGGCCTGGAGGCGCTGGCGGCACTGCCGGCGAAGCACGGCTTCCCGGTGCTGTACCGGCTCTCGCGCGGCGACGCGAAGCCCGTGGTCCGCGAGGGCGCGGCCCTCCGGTGCGCGGTCGTGGCCGACCGCGTCGGCGTCGAAGTGGAGGTCCTCGCCGACCGCCTCACCCCCGCGTTCGGCCTCGACGATCCCGAGGCGCTGGTGCTCGACTACGGTTCGCGCAGGTTCCGGATCACTGTGGACGAACGCCTGAACCTCGGTGCGGTCGACGCCGCAGGTAAGGTCCGGCCGCGCCTGCCGAGCGCGGGGGTGCGCGACGACCGGGACGCCGTGGCCGCCGCGAAGGCCCGCTTCCAGGGCCTGGGCAAGTCCCTGCGGGCCGAGGCGGCCTTCCAGACCGCCCGGCTGGAGGAGGCGATGCTCACCGGACGCGTCTGGTCAGGCCCGGACTTCGCGCGCCTGGTCGCCCACCCGGTCCTCGCCCCGATCGCGCGCGGCCTGCTGTGGCTGCACGACGACCCCGAAGGGCCGCAGGGGTTCCGCCTCGCCGAAGACGGCAGTTTCGCCGACGTGCACGACAAGTCGGCCACGCCGCCGCCGGAGGCCGCGGTGCGCCTCGCCCACCCCGCGCTGCTGGGCCCCGACCTCGCCGCGTGGACGGAGGTCTTCACCGACTACGCGATCCTCCAGCCGTTCGACCAGCTCGCGCGCTCGGCGCTGACGTTGACGCCCGAGGAGGCCGAGAGCGGCGTCCTGCACCGCTTCACAGGCGCCGAGACGACCTTCGGCGCGCTCCTGGGCGCCCTGGAGTGGCGCCGCCTGTGGTGGGGCGACGAACGCCCCGCATGGGCCGCCTCCGCGTGGACGCACCTGTTCTCGCGGACGCTCCCCGGCGGCGTCCACCTCCTCGCCGAGATCGACCCGAGCCCGGACACCGAAACCCCCGACCTCCAAGGGCGCCACAGGATCGCGCAATTGTGGTTCGCGCCCACGAAGAACCGCAGGCGCGGCGCCGCCGTCCTGCGCGGCGACGCGGTCAACCCGGTCGCCGTCGCCGAACTCCTCGCCGACCTCGTCCGCGCCACCGGGCTCCGCTGATGGACGACCCGCCGATGCACGTTCCTCCAGAGGTCACCGCAGCCATGCGCGGCGCCGAGTCGGCGCTCCGGGCGGTCTTCGGGGAGCACGGCGTCCCGGTGAGCGGGCCGTACGACCGCGGCCGGGGCCCGGGCGTGCAGATCGAGGTCGACACCGTCGACGATCCCGCCCAAGGCGTGTACGTCGGCTGGTACGTCGGGTCGGCTGCTGCGAAGGCGGCGGTCGCCGCGCTCGCCTTGCGGCGTTCGGACGACCTCGCGATCCGCGTGCACGGCGAGCGCACAGTGGAGGGCCTGGCGACCGTCCGCGCGGTCCTCGCCGAAGCCGGCGTGCGGTTCGAGGAGGTCGAGGACGACTACCGGCCCTTCACCGTCCGCGTCCCGCATGAACAGTTCAACCGAGGAGCCTCATGAGCGGCCCCCCGAACTTCGCGTTCGAGCCGCCCCGCACCGACCCCTGCGACGGCGCTGCGTCGTGCGCGGACCTGCGCGTCCACGTGCACTTGTGGATCGAGCACGGGAACCTCTCCAGCGCCGACCGACCGGTGCTCGACTACGCCTCCGCCTGGGCCCGCGCCCGCGACGCCCGCCGCGACGCGGACGGCGCCGAGGTGCGCGGAGCCGACGGGACGGTCTGCTGCACCCTGGAACGGGACGGCGACCGCGTCCGTGTCCGCTCCGGCGAGCGCACCGGCGCGTTCGACCTGGCGGGTCTCGACGCGTTCGTGGAACGGGTCGCCCAGCGCGCCTGCTCGCTCCTGTACGCCCTGCACCCGCACCTGGTCGACGATCCGAGCCTGCTCGCCTTCCGCGAGGACCTCGGCATCGGCCCGCCCCGGGTCGCCCCGGTGGCCGACGCGGACCTGCGGGCGCTCGCCGAGGCGACGCTCATGCAGCCCTACCCGTACGCGGTGGACTGGGAGGCGGTGCGGGCCGCGACCGGTTTCGGCGTCCCCGCGGACTACCGGGCCCTGGTCGAGCGCTTCGGACCGGGCGCGTTCGACTACTACCTCCATGTCCTCGCGCCCGGGGCCGAACTCGACGCGCACGATTCCGCGAAGCGGGCCCTGTGGTGGGACGAGTACCTCGCGGAGTACTGGGAGCAGAGCCCGAAGGACCTGCCGGAGCGGTTGCGCGGCAAGGCGTTCACGATCCTGAACTGGGGCGTGACCGAGGACGGCGCGCACCTGTTCTGGATCGCCGAGGAGGGCGTGGCGCCCGAGCGGTGGCCCGTGGCGATCCACACCACCGAGGGGCAGCGCTGGGAGTTCTACGAGGAGTCCACGACCGCGGTGCTCGCCGCGCTCGCGCACGGCGAATCGCCGACCGACCTGATTCCGGCCTTCGACGTCACCGCGATCTACCACCCGCTGTGGTGACTAGTCGAAGTACTCCTCGATCGCGTCGCGCAGGGCCCGCGCCGAGCGGACGCCCAAGAGGACGCGCTGCATCACGCCGTCCTTGAAGACGACCTGGACGGGCATGTTCCGGGGCATGACGCCCCAGGCGGCGGTGGCGTTCGGGGCGCGGGCGACGTCGAGGAGGCCGATGGCGACCTTCCCCTGGGTCTCCTCCTCCAGCTCGCCGAGCTGGCGGCCGAAGACCTGGCTGCTCAGGTCGGAGGCGGAGCCGAACACGAGCATGCGCACCCCGGCTCCGGCGGTGAAGGCGGGGACGCTCACGTCGTCGAGGAACTGCATCTAGTCCTCCTCGTAGTGGGTGTCGCGCTTCCACTCGACCATGGTGCGCCAGCGGTTGTTGCCCGACAGGTAGCTGGTGAAGGCCGCGAACACGAGTTCCTTGGTCGGGACGTTCACCTGGTAGTGCCGCCCGGCGTCGCCGTCGCGGTAGTCGAGGTTGTACATGTCGATCTGCGGCACGTAGGAGGTCTGGATGTAGACCTCGTCCTCGGTGCCGAGGATCGCCATGGAGTGCTCGCCGTCGCCGATGGACTCGATGAGGTCGACGACCTCGCCCTGGGTCGCGTTGTCGGAGACGGTCGCGAAGTCGGTCTCAAGGTACACGGTTCACCTCCCGGTGGTCGTGAACGACCATAGCCGAGGACGGATCTCCTCGGGGTCGACGGGGACGTCGGTGCTCCCGGCGTCCCAGACGAGCCCGAGCTTCCGGTCCCAGGTCGTCTTCACCGCCTTGTGGGTGTAGTTCTCGCAGCGGACCCAGCCGTGGTCGGCCTCCATGACGCGCTTGAAGATCCACACCATGCGGTTCATGTCGACGGTGACGGGCCGGTCGTAGGTGGTCCAGTAGTCGCCGGGGTCCCGGTAGGCGAAGGTGACGGCGATGAACGGTTCGGGTTCGCGGTCCCAGCGGGCGTGGTCGGGGCCGCGGCGGTACAGGTTGTAGGCCGCGGCCTCCGACTCGGTGAGCGTCACCTCGCACTGCCAGCCGGGGAACAGGCCGTAGACGTGGGCGTCGACGCCGGGGTCGCGCCCGTTCGTGGGCCGCAGCTCGGCCGCCGAGGGCAGGACGGATATGGCGGTGTCGCAGCCGTACCCGTCGAGGCGCAGGCCGCCGACGGCGGCGGTCGGCACGGCTTCGGCGAGCTCATGGGCGTGCTGGTGGGCGAAGCGGAAGAACCGCCGCAGGTCCGCCTCGGCGGTCTCGGTGCGCGCGTCGACGCGGAACAGCGACCGGCCCTCGGGTCCGGCGAGGTAGTGGGTGCGGACCTCCGGTTCGTGGGCGAGGACGGTCCAGGCGCCCGCGACCCCGGGGAACGGCGCGAGCCGCACCTGCGCCCCGAGGCGCTCGACCATGCTCATCGGCACTGCTACTCCTTGCCCGGCTTCGCCGTGTAGCCCTCAGAGGGGCTCGGCTTCGTCTGATCGTAGCGCCAGCGGCTGCCCTCGCCGTCCGCCGAACCCTTCCCGGCGTTCTCCTTGGAGTCCATCGGCCGCAGGTTGTCGGCGTTGTCGTACCACTTCTGGCGTTCGTCGTAGGACTGCTTGTAGCCGTCCTCGTTCCAGTGCTGCGCGGCGGGCTTGTTGTGGTCGTACTGGAGGTTGGTGACGACCTTGCCGTCGGAGTTCTCGCGGTAGTAGTCGACGTTGGGGCTGTTGGGGTTGCCCGGGTCGCCCGACCAGGTGAGGCGGTCGCGCGGGACGGGCCTGCCGGTGGCGGTGTCGACCGGGACGCCGTTCTCGACGCGGTAGTTGATCGGCGGGGTGTTCTTCCAGCCGTCGGCGGGCTGCTTGCCGTCGGGGCCGCGGCCGCCGGGGATGGTCCCGGTGCTGCCCTCGGGCTGGCTGCCCTCGCGGGTGTACCGGTTGACCATCTGGTTGTGCGTGTTGGTGGAGAACCCGTCGGGGTAGTACTTGTTGCGCAGGCTCTGGTTGATCTCGTCCGGGTGGCCGGTCTTGTGGCCCCGGTTGTCGTGCAGGGTCCCGTTGGCGTCGTAGCCCCAACCCTTGGGGAGTTCGTCCTTGGGGATGCGGCCGTTCTCGTCGCGGCTGGTCTCGTCGAACAGCTGCCGCATCTGGTCGGGGTCCTTGCGGTCGACGATGGGGCGGCCGTTCTCGTCGCGCTCGAGCGGCGGGCGCTCGCCGTCGTTGCTCGTCGAGTCGTCGTCCTTGTTCGAGGGCCGGTCGCCGCCGTCGCCGCCGGACCGGTTGTCGGGGTCGAGCTGCTCGGCGGAGGTGCGCGCCTTCTTCTGGACCTGGGCGGCGCTCTCGCTCTGCCCGCCGCCCCTCCGGCGCTTGCTGCCGGTCGAGGAGGTGTCGTTGTCGCCGTTGCCGTTCCCGTTGCCTCTGTTGCGCGGTTTGGGCGCGAGCGCCGAGACCGCGACGAGGACCGCCAGCAGCCTGAAAGTGTTCCTGAATGCGCCCACGGTCAGCCCCTGACCAGCGTGATGAGGTCTTGCAGGCTGCCGGTGAGGGCGTCGACGAGGCCGACGATGATGCCGAGCCACTTCACGACGGCCGCGGCGATCTGCGAGGCGATGATCGGGATGGTGACGACGAAGATCGCCTCGACGGCCCAGACTATGACGCGGGCGACGAGGTCGGCGATGAGGTCGCGGACGGCCTCGCGCACGGCCTGGACGAGGTTCCCGGCGGCGTCGGTGGCGGCCTGGAGGCTGTAGGCGGCCCCGGCGAGGCCGCCGGCGGCCTCGACGCCGTAGGTGATCTTCTCGGCGTAGGCCTCGGCGGCCGACCCGACCCACTCGGTGAGGTCGGACTTGGCGGCCGCGTCGATGTCCTCGGCGGCACGCGAGAGCGCGTCGCCGATGTTGCCCCAGGTCTCCGCGTGGGAGCGGACGACGTCGGGGTTGCCGGTGAGGTCGTCGAGGATGGACCGCAGCGGCTCGAAGTACTCCATGGCCCAGCTGATGCCGGCCGAGAGGAGGCCGCCGATGGGGTCCATGACGAGGGAGGCGGCGCCGAGTCCGGCGCCGAGGCCCGCGAGGACGGGGTCGATCCAGTTCTCGGAGCCGATGGAGTCGACGACGCCCTTGGCGTCCTCGTAGATCCAGAAGCCGGTGGTCGCGGTGTGGGAGGACTGGACGTCGGCGACCAGGGGGTTGTCGCTCACGGCGCGGCGCTCCCTTCGATGTCGGAGCCGAGCTTGGAGAAGTCGCTCGCGGCGTCGCCGTCGGCGCTCTCGTAGTCGTCGGCGGTGCTGCGCAGGGCGTCGGCGACCTTGCCGAGGTTGGTCTGGAGGAGTTCGGTGATGGAGTCCTGCTCCTGGTGGCGCTCTTCGAGGATCGGCGGGATCCACTGGCACAGGAGGCCGTAGGCGGTGTCGTCCTGGGCGATGTGGTTGCTGGCGCCGAGGATGTCCCCGAAGGTCGCGGCGATGGCGTCGAGGTTGGCGGCGTGGGTGCGCAGCTGCTCGGGGTCGACTTGGAGGCGGTCGGACATCAGGGCGCCGCCTCGTCGTCGGCGTAGCGGCTGAGGACGGCGCGGCCGGTGGAGGACTCGCCGCCGACGGTGTCCTCGACGATCTCGCGGGTCTGCTCGGCGAGTTTGGCGCGGGCGGCCTTGATGACGGCCATGACGGTCTGTCCGAGCCAGTCGGGCTGGCGGCCCCGCACGCGGTCGGAGAAGACGAGGTCGGTGACGTGCCCGGCGCTGTCGACGGTGACGGTGACGACGCGGGCGTCGTCGCTGGCGGTGGCCGATATGGATTCGAGGCGCTGCGCGAGCTGCTGCGTCTCCTCGGCGCGGCGTCTGGCGTCGGCCTGGAGGCCGTCGAGTCGTTCGCGGACGGAGGCGATGTCGATGCCGCCGGTAGCGCCCGTGCCGATGGTGTCGTCGAAGCCTGTCGCCATAGTGGATCCTCCGCGCGTTCTGGGAGCTGAGCTGATCCGAGATTACTTCATGACGGAAAGTGGTGCGCTGCACAAGTTTCGCGGCCCGCTCCCGTGCGGGGGCCTGGGTGCCGGGGACGCGACAGGGGCGGCCGGGTCGCCCCGGCCGCCCCTGCTCCCTGCCGCTGCTAGGCGGGCGCGATGTCGCAGTTGTTCAGTGCCCCTTGGCGGAGCACGTCGAGGGCGCGTTCGGAGACGACGAGGCTGCCGTTGGCGGAGGCCCCGAAGTCGTCGCTCCCGGCGCGTCCGGGGAGCTGGAGCCACTGGAACTTCGGGAGGTCGATGGGCCCCCCGGCGAGTTCCTCGGCGTCCTCGCCGAGCACGACGTCGGCTTCGGCGAGGCGGTAGCCGGTGAGCCCGGCGCCCTCGATGAGGCCGGCGAGGTGGTCGGTGACGATGAAGCAGGGCGTGGATTCGAGGATCTCGTCCCCGAGCCAGTCCTGGACCACGTACTGGAGCCGCGACACCGTCGGCGGGTGCGCCGAGGCGTCCATGACCGTGTCGTCGCCCAGCTCGCCGGCGACTTCGGGCCCCAGAAGGTAGTAACTCATGGGCGCATCCTAACTTAAGGGACGGACGGGGTGAAGTTCGTGCCGAGCTTGAGGTCGACGGCGGTGGCGTGGTCGAGGATCTGCTGCCGGGAGGCGTTCGGGTGGTCCTTGTAGAACTGGTTCCACTCCTTACGGATCTCCGAGAGGTGGACGCGGCTGTTGACCTGGCCCTTGGGGATGCCGCGGAGGTTCTCGACGGAGTGCAGCTCTCCGGGCTTGAAGCGGCCGGGGTAGCGCTTCATGACCTGCTGCTCGACGGCGTGGTGGACGACCACGCGGCCTTTCTGGTTGGGGTGCTTCTTGAAGAAGTTGCCCTTGTAGTCGGTGTTGGTGGTCTTGCCGACGGTCGCGCGGTGGTTCCTGCGGCGGGTGAGCTGCGGGCGGCTCTTGACCGTCGTCTTGACCCACTTCCCGCCGCCCTTGCCGGTGCGGAAGAACTTGGTGTTGCTGATGAGCCCGGCGATGAGCTTGGCGCCCTTGGCGGTCGCCTTGCGGGGCGGTCGGACGCGGGTCCTAGCCATTGAGCACCGCCTCGATCGCCATGTTGAGGAGCTGGTCGATGAGCATCGAGGTGATCATCTTGAAGATGGGGATCTCCAGCAGCGAGGCGCCGAAGGTCGCGACGGCCGTGGCGATGGCCTGCGCGATCTGGATGGCGAGGGTCACGAGCTGGACGATCATCTGCATCTTGAGGGCGAGCACGACGCCGGAGGCGATCATGAGGCCGATGCTGATGATGTTGGAGGGCTCGCCGATGTCGGCGATGTTGCGCACGGCCGACTCGCCGTCCTCCCATTCGGAGCGGAAGGCGTCGATGTCGTCGCTGCGGTTGCCGTCGATGACGGTCCGGGCGGCGCTGTCGAGCTGGTCGACGGCGCCGGTGATCTGGTCGGCGAGGTCGGTCCAGGTGTTGCCGAGGTCGAAGAGCTTCGTCTCGTCGGACTCGGGCCAGTCGTAGCCGAGCATCGAGAGCAGGCTCGTCAGCTCGGAGGGCAGTGACATACCCACGGGGTCTCCTTCGTAGGGAGTGGGTTGCGGAGCGTTATGAAGGAGTTGATGCGGGCCGGTGCCGGCGGCCGTTGGGGGCCTTGCGATGGGAGGTGCGGGTGCGTCAGCCGCCGAGTTCGGCGAGCAGCTCGTTGAACAGTGCGGCGATGTCGTTGTCGGTGGCCTCGTGGTTGTCGGCCATCTCGCGCAGGCTGTTGGCGTAGTCGAGGAGGTCTTCGATGTTGGTGGTGATGCACTCGGAGAGGGCTTCCATGACCACCTGGTGGGCGATGTCGAGGAGCGAGCCGATGGCGTCGCCGCCGAAGCAGTCGCTCAGTCCCTCCACTGCGGAGCGGAACTGGTCGACGAGCCCCTGGACGGCCTCGGTGGCCGCGTCCAGTTCGCCCGCGCCCCTGCGGATCGCCTCGAGGTCGAGTTCGACGGGCATGTCAGCTCCCCCCTTGCAGTTTCTTCATGACGGTGCTGATCTGCGCCGACATCTCCTGCATCTGGCGCAGGCCCTGGTCCTGGATCTTGGCGACGGCCTCGCCGATGGCCTCCAGGTCGGGCACCGCCTCGGCGGTGCCCAGCGACGCGGCGCGGGCGTCGAGCGCGGCGTTCACCGTGCTGCGCAGCTCCTCCTCAAGGAACTCGGTGCCCTCCTTGAGCACGCGGACCTCGACGAACTCGACGCGTTCGACGCGCCCGTCGGCGCCGAGGGTGATCTTGATGCGGCCGTCCGCCGATGCGGCGGTGACGGGTTCGATCTGGTGGTCCTGCTGTCGTCTGACGTCGTCGAGCGCTGAGCGGGCGTCCGCCAGCTGCTGGGCGATCGCGTCCTCACCGAACATGCCGCCTCCGGGGTTCTCAATGGACTCGGTACGGCTCCCAGCATAGACCGGCGACGCCACCTTGAGGTCCCCCGAATGTGGCTGCCCACCTGGGGATTCGACAAGGGTGTTCACAGTGCGTCATCGTGCCGTATCAGCCTCAACCGGGCCGTTACCGGGCAGAGAAGACTCCACTGTGCACGAATAGCGATGCGTCCCTGGAGGCACTGGCGAACGATTCCGTCACGCACGGTGCCGGTCGGGTGCGTCAGGCGGTGCCGCCGCGCAGCGCCGGGGCGGCGGCCGGGTCGGGCAGGTAGTCGAAGTGCGCGTCGCGGTCGCAGCGCAGCCAGCCCTCGCGCACGTACAGGCGCGCGACCTGGACCGTCGAGCGCCGCCCGCCGCCGGGGTGCGTGAAGTAGTAGAGGAACGCCTCGTCCAGGCCCTGCGTCAGGGCCATCGCGTGGTGGCCCAGCGCCTCGTCGTAGGCGCGCCGCCCGGGCCCGGCGAGCAGCGGGACCGGCTGGCGGTGCCAGCGGCGCAGGTCGGTCGAGCGGTGCACGAGGAGGCCCGACCAGCCGTCGGTGACCATCCAGTGGACGCCGCCGAGGGAGAACACGGTCGGGCCCTCCTGCGCCTGGTCGGTGACGGCAGGACCGGCTGGGGTCCAGGCGTACAGGTCCTCGGAGTCGGCGGCGTGGATGCGGCTGTCGCGCCGCTCGTCCTTGAACCACATGCGCCACGTGCCGTCGGGCATCGGGTGCACGGTCGCGTCGATGGCGCGCTCGGAGTCGAGGTCGAGCACCGACTCGAAGCGCCAGGAGTCGAGGTCGGCCGAGGTGTAGTGGCGGATCTCGGCGGGGCCGCTCCAGTCCTCGCGCACGCCTTCGAGGTAGGTGGCGTACATGTGCCACCGGCCGTCGTGGCGCACGACCTCCGGCGCCCACCAGGTGTTCCCGGGCTCGCGGTCGAGGCCGCCGAGCGTACCTGCGTACGTCCATTCACGACCGTCGACACTGGTCGCGTGGCCGATCTCGGTGCCGTGCACCCACGCGACGCCGCTCTCGCCCTGCACCGAGTCGGGCTGGTTGGCGCGGCGCTGCGTGTAGTACAGGTGCCACAGCCGCCCGGCCGGGTCGAAGACGACGGTGGGGTCGGTCGGCCCGTCGAAGACCGGGTCGGTGAACAGCGGGGCGGGGGCGCTTCGCGGGCTCGGGTTCGGCACGGTCGTCATGGTTGCTCCAAGGGGAGGTCGGCGGCCGCACGGCCGGGCCCGGCGAGGGGCGGGGGTGTCGAGGCGGGTGTCGAGGCGGTCAGCGGAGTGTCGACGCGTCTCTGAGCAATCTAGCGGTGGAAAACGTTTGCCGCAACTTGGGTCCACTCGAAACCGATGCCGCCGCGCGGCAAAGGTTCCCCCTGGTGCCCGTGCGCGGAAATTCACCCCATGTTCCCGAAGCGCCCGAATACCTCGCGTTCCGGTACCGTGAACACATGGACCTCAACGCGGACCTGGGGGAGGGTTTCGGTCGCTGGGAGCTCACCGACGACGCCGCACTGCTGCGCATCGTCACGAGCGCCAACGTCGCGTGCGGATTCCACGCGGGCGACCCGGCGACCCTGCGCCGCGTGTGCGCACTGGCCGCCGAAGCGGGGGTGCGGATCGGCGCCCAGGTGTCCTATCGCGACCTCGCCGGGTTCGGCCGCCGCGAGATGGACGTCCCGCCCGACGAGCTCGCCGCCGAGGTCGCCTACCAGATCGGGGCCCTCAAGGTCTTCGCCGAAGCGGCGGGCGCCCGGGTCGCCTACGTCAAACCCCATGGGGCCCTGTACCACCGGGCTGGACGCGACCCCGTCCAGGCGGCGGCGGTCGCCGAGGGCGCGCAGCTCGCGGGGATCGGGACCGTCCTCACCCAGCGCGGGAGCGAACTCGACCGGGCCGCAACGCGATCGGGCCTGCGGGTCGTCGGCGAGGCCTTCGCCGACCGGGCGTATCTGGGCGACGGCCACCTGGTCGCGCGAGGTGTCCCCGGGGCGCTGCTGGGGCCTGGCGAAGCGGTCGAGCAGGCGCTGGCCCTGGCCGCGGACGGCACGGTGACCGCTGTCGACGGCGCGCGCACTCCCGTTGCGGCCGAGTCGATCTGCGTGCACGGCGACGGTCCGGGCGCGGTGGCGCTCGCCGCGTCGATCCGGACGGCATTGGAGGAACGAGGCATCGACGTGGAGGCATTCTCGTGAGCACCGGAAGAACCACCGCCCCTCGGCTCAGGCCGCTCCCGGCCGGCCCGCGGGGCATCCTGATCGACTGCGGCACAACGGCGGCCGCGCGCGCCTGCTACCGCTCGCTCCAGGCACGGCGCATGTCCGGGCTGCTGGAGGCCTCCGACCTCGTGCCGGGCGCGACGACGGTGCTCGTCGACGGCGTCGACGAGCCGGAGTTGCTCGCGGCGGAGTTGCCGGACTGGCCGATGGACGAGGAGCCCGAGCCGTCGGGCGAGTGCGTGGAGATCCCGGTCTGTTACGACGGGCCGGACCTGGAGGCGGTGGCCGAGCTGTGGGGCGTGGCTCCCGAGGAGGTGGCCGACCTGCACTCCGGCATCGAGTACGAGGCGGCGTTCTGCGGGTTCTCTCCCGGTTTCGCCTATCTCGAAGGGCTGCCCGAGCGGCTGCGGGTGCCGCGGCGCGAGACGCCGCGGACGTCCGTCCCGGCCGGGTCGGTGGCGATCGCGGGGCCTTACACGGGGGTGTATCCGCGGTCGAGTCCGGGCGGGTGGCGGCTCATCGCGACGATGACGAACCCGGGGCGGTTGTGGAACGAGCACCGCGAGCCCGCGGCGCTGCTGGTGCCGGGCACGCGGGTGCGGTTCGCGGCGGTGCGCGTATGAGCGCCGTCGAGATCCTGCGCGCCGGGGTGCTGACGACCTGCCAGGACGCGGGCCGTCCCGGCTGGGGGCACCTGGCGGTGCCGCCTTCGGGGGCGGCCGACCGGCCGTCGTGGCGGCTGGCGAACCAGTTGGCGGGCAACCCGACCGGGGCGTGCGCGCTGGAGACGACGCTGAACGGCTGCACGGTGCGGGCGCACCGGAACGTGACGGTGGTGGTGGGCGGCGCGCCGTGCCCGGTCACCGTGGACGGGCGGCCGGAGGCCTGGGGACAGCCGGTGAAGCTCAAGGCCGGGTCGGTGCTCGACGCGGGTCCCGCGGAGGTCGGGGTGCGGTCGTACCTGGCGTTCTCCGGTGGGCTGCATCCGAAGTCGAGCCTCGGTTCGCATTCGACGTGCCTGCTGTCGGGTCTGGGCCCGGCGCCGCTGAGCGAGGGCGACACGATCCCGCTGGGTCCGAGCCCGGCGCACCCGCCGCTGCCGACGCAGTGGCCGGCGCCGTGGGCCGGGGTGAGCGCCGAACTCGTCCTGAAGCTCCATTTGGGACCGAGGCTGGAGCTGTTCGCCCCGGAGGCGGCGGCCGAGCTCGCGCGCGGGGTGTGGACGGTCTCGGAGCATTCGAACCGGATCGGTCTGCGCTTGGAAGGGCCCGCGCTGGAGCGGCTCGACGGCGCCGAGCTGCCGAGCGAGGGCATCGTGTCGGGGGCGCTCCAGGTGCCGCCGAGCGGTCAGCCGATCCTGTTCGGCGCCGACCATCCCACGACCGGCGGCTACCCGGTGATCGGCGTGGTCGGCCCCGAAGCCCAGGCCGCCGCGGCCCAGGCCCGCCCCGGGACCCGGATCAGGTTCGCTCCGATCCCCATGCCCCACTGGAGCACCCGAAACTGAACTCGAAGTCCCGCTCGCGTCCACTCCCCTGTTCGGGGGAATTTCGGGCGCGGGCGGGCGCGGACCGGCCTCGGTTCGGCGTTTTCTGTCGGACCCGGGCGGGACGCTCGCCCCGAGACTTCCTTCCCCTCTCGGGAGGGTGGGGGTTCGGGATGGCCCCCTTTAGGCCCCGGCCTTTTCCAGCGCCGCCCCGAAGTCCGCGACCAGATCCTCCGTCGCCTCGATCCCGCACGAGAACCGCACCAGGTCGTCGTCGATGCCGTCGACGGCGCGCTCGGCCGCGCTCATGCCCGCGTGACTCGTCACCGCCGGGCGCGTCACCAGCGACTCCACACCGCCGAGACTCGGCGCCGTGTACGGCAGCGCGAGCGTCGCGAGGATCGCCTCGGCCGCGGGCGTGCCGCCCGCCGGGCGGAAGGACAGCACCGAGCCGAAACCGCCGTCGAACAGGCCCGCGGCCCGCGCGTGGTCGGGATGCGAGTCCAGGCCCGGATAGTTCACGCGCGCGATCGCGTTGTGCCCCTCTAGGAACCGCGCGAGGGCGAGCGCGTTCGCGTTCTGCTGCCGCGCTCGGAGCGCGAGCGTCTTGAGGCCGCGCGCGAGCAGGAACCCGGCGTGCGGGTCGAGGCTGGCGCCGTAGAGGTTGAGCACGGCGCGAATCCGCCCGATGCGCTCGGCGGTGCCCGTGATCGCGCCGGCGACGAGGTCGGAGTGCCCGTTGAGGGCCTTGGTCGCGGAGTGGCAGACGAGGTCGAATCCGATCGTGTGCGGCCGGAACACCACGGGCGTGGCGAACGTGTTGTCGATGACGCTGGCGAGTCCCTGTTCGCGGCTGAAGTCGGCGATGGCCACGAGGTCGGCGACCCGGGCGAGGGGATTGCTGATGGTCTCGACGATGAACGCTTTGGTGTTGGGGCGCAGGGCTTCGGCCCAGGCCTCGGGGTCGTCGGGGGCGACGAAGTCGACGTGCCAGCCGAGGCGGGGGGCCAGTTCGGTGAGGAAGTGGCGGGTGCCGCCGTAGACGGCGCCGGCGGCGATGAGGTGGTCCCCGGCGGCGAGCAGGCTGAGCAGCGTGGTGGTGATGGCGGCCATGCCCGAGGCGGTGGCGAGGGCGGCCTCGGCGCCTTCGAGGGCGGCGAGCTTGCCGTGGAGGTACTCCTGGCCGGGGTTGGTGTTGAGGCGGATGTACTGGATGTCGTCGTAGTCGTCGCCGGGGCGGGTCTCGAAGACGGTGCCCTGGTAGATCGGGTGGACGACCGATCCTCCCGCAGGGGGCCGGGGTTCGCCGGCGTGGACGGCGAGGGTCTCGAACCGGTGCTGCGCTTCGCTCATGGGTCCGACGATACGGTCGGGGCCGGTGGGGCGCAACGGTCGTTCGACGGGGTCGGGCGGCCCGAGGAAGGCCCGCTGATCTGTCGTCGCCGGGGCCGTTACCGGGGCCGTTCCTGGTCGAGCGAGGCGAGGTAGGCGTTGTAGACCTCGTGGGGGTCGTCCTCGGGGTGGCCGGTGGCGGTGGCGCGTTCGGCCATGCGGTCGAGGCGGCGGCCTTCGCGCTCCTCGGAGCGGGCCCATTGGGCGATGAGCACGCCGATGATGATGAGGCTGGGGATCTCGCCGAAGGCCCAGGCGATGTCGCCGCCGGCGCGCTGGTCGGCGAGGAGGTCGCCGACCGAGGGGACGGCGATCTGGGTGTACCAGCCTTCGGCGAGGAGGCCGGTGCCCATCATGAGAGTGAGGCCGAAGATGGCGTGGAAGACGATGGTGACGAAGTAGAGGAGCACCTTCGCGGGGTAGGTGAGGGGGCGCGGCTTCGGGTCGGGTCCGATGACGACCCAGAAGAAGAGGCATCCGGCGGCGAGGAAGTGCGCGGTCATGAACAGGTGCCCGAAGTGCGAGCGCATCGCCCACTCGAACATGCCGGTGAAGTACATGAGGTACAGGCTCGTCAGGTAGACGGCGAGGGTGATGAGCGGCCGGGAGACGAACCGGGACCAGCGGCTGTGGACGGCGGCGAGGAGCCATTCGCGGGGGCCGCCGGCGCGGTCGGGCGGCAGGGCGCGCAGCGCGAGCGTCATGGGCGCGGCGAGGACGAGGAGGATCGGCGCGAGCATGTTGAGCGCCATGTGCTGCACCATGTGCGCGCTGAACAGGACCATGCCGTAGCGGCCGAGGCCGCTGGAGGTCGTGACGACGACGACGGCCCATCCGGCGATCCACAGGGCCGTACGGTACCAGGGCCAGGCGTCGCCGCGGCGACGCAGGCGGGCGACGCCGGCGAAGTAGAAGCCGGTGAGGACGGTCGCGATGGCGCAGAACAGGACCGAGGGGTACCAGTCGAAGGCGATCGCGGCGGCCGAGACGGCCTCGGGGGTGGGGAAGCCGAGGAGCGCGGTGTTGGGGTCGGGGAGCGCCTCGGCGGGCGGGGGCGTGACCGACAGAGAGGACGCGAGGCCGAAAGCGGCGGCCATGAGGGCGAGTTCGACGGCGGCGAGGCGATTGAACGCCCGGCGGTCCCCCGCCGCGACGTCGGGGAGGGTGCGGCGGCGGTGGGCCCAGCCGAGCACGCCGCCGAGGGCGAGGAGGGCGAGCTTGGCGAGGGCGATGCGCCCGTACGCGGTCGTCCACAGGTCGGTGAGGGCGACGTTGGCCCCGAACACGATGAGGCCCGTGACGCCCACGGCCGGGTAGGCGAGGGCCGCGGCGAACGAGTACCGGCGGGCGGCCACGGCCGGGTCGCGGCGGGCGATGAACAGCGCGAGGAGGCCACCGGCCCAGAACGCGGCGGCGAGCACGTGGATGAGGAGCCCGTCGACGGCAATCTGGTGGTTGCCGTTGGACGCCGAGTGCCCGGTGAAGATCGGCGGGACGGCCGCACCGACCGCGAAGGCGGCAGCGGCGGCGGCGCCGGGGATCGTGAACGCGCGGGCGGCGCACACGGCCGCCGCGGCGGCGAGCACGAGCGTGAGGCCGAGGGCCTTGCCCTGCTCGAACTCGGTCACGTAGAACCACACGTCGGCCGGGTGGACCCGGTCGAGCGGCACCGCGTTGAGGTTCGCGACCTCGATCGGGAGGCTGACGAGCACCACGGCCGCCCACACGCCCGCGGCGCCGGCGCCCACGCGCAGCCACCGCCACGACTGGCCGGTCAGGCGCGAGCGCGCCCCAGCGCGGCCCGGCAGGAAGCAGGCGGCGGCGATCGTGCAGCCGACGGCGGCGAGCATCGCGAGGTCGGCGGCGTACTTGACGAGCCCGGCTGCCCACGTGACCGCGGGGTCGGGGGCGGTGAGACCGGGGAGCGCCTCGACGTCGACCGCGCCGCCGAGGTCGAGGGCGAGGACGGCCGCGACGAGCCCGGCGAGGACCGCGGCGGCCAGCGCGAGCGCCTTGCGGCCGCGTCGGCGCGGCGGCGTGCCCGCGCTCGGCCCGCTTCGGGACCCCGCACGGCCGCCGGGTATGGTAGCGGCGGTGTTTTGGCTGGTCTCGGTCGATGCGGTCACGTAACCCAGCATGGCTGATTGTTCCAGCTCACGCCCCACCGGGTGGGGTCCAGTTATCTCCGGCAACTCCCAGGCGCGCCCGGCGGGCGCCCTCCAGTCATGTCGGTGTCATAAGGCACGATCACTGAGCGCCGCTCGCGGAGTCGTACATTGGCAGTCACGGCGACGCCTGCGGAGCCGTAGTTTCCTCTGGTGGATCGCGATGGGAATCATCGAAAGACGCGGTGAGATCATGAACCTGCTCCAAGGAGGCGGAGGCGTGCTCGGCAATGTGCAGTTCACGCTGGACGGCTCCGACGACCCGTCCAACGTGCTCAACCTCATGGCGCTGGGCGCCTATGCGAGCGGCGAGCAGCCGCACGCGGTGGTCCGGGCGCTCGACCTGGTGGCCGAGGACGCCGACCTCATTCCCGAGGGCGGTTCACTCGTTCGGTCGATTTCCGGGGCCTCTTTTCTGCAACTGGTGACCGGCGAGGGCTGGACGCTGCGGACGCAGCGCTGGCGCGACGGCTCCGGCCAGGCGGTGGTGACCGCCGACACGAGGGAGCGGGCCGAGGCGGTCGCGGCGTTCGTGGCCGAGCGGACCGGTTCGGTCGAGGAGTCCGGTGAGGACAAGGTCGACATGGGTTTCTGGTACCGGTCGGCGCGGGGCCCGTTCCGCTCCACCCGGTCGATCAGCGCGCCCCGCTGGCCCGAGATCGAACGGAACTACTCCTCGAACTCCGGTGCGGCGCTCGGCAAGCTCATGGCGACGCGTTCCTCTGACGTGGCCGGGCGCCTGGTCCTGCTCCACGGCCCGCCGGGCACGGGCAAGACCACGGCCCTGCGGGCGCTGGCGCGCGAGTGGGCGCCGTGGTGCCAGGTGGACACGGTCCTGGACCCGGAGGCGTTCTTCTCGGACCCGTCCTACCTCATGGAGGTCATCATCGGGTCCGAGATGGACCTGGCGCTGGACGTGGACCTGGAGGAGGGCGAGTCGCGGCGCGCCCATTGGCGGCTCATGGTCCTCGAGGACTGCGACGAGCTCATCCGCGGCGAGGCTAAGGAGGCCTCGGGGCAGTCGCTCGCGCGTCTGCTCAACCTCACCGACGGCCTGCTGGGGCAGGGCCGGGAGATCATGGTCGCGATCACCACGAACGAGCGGCTGGACCGCCTCCACCCCGCGGTGGTGCGCCCGGGCCGGTGCCTCGCCCAGATCGAGGTCGGCGCGCTCTCTCCTCTGGAGTCGGCCGACTGGCTCGGCGGTGCGAGCGTCCGCGAGCCGATGACGCTCGCCGAGCTCTACGCCCGCCGCACCGGCAACGACCCGACCACGACCGAGTCGACCATCCCTCATCAGCAGATCGGCCAGTACCTCTAAGCGCCGCAACGCAACGCACGAAGCGACCGCCGTCCGCCTCTCAGGCGGGCGGCCGCTTCGTCTCCGGGTGTTCGATTGCGTCCCTTGCGGTTCCCCCTGCCTTGGGCCGCGTGGAATACTCGTCGGGACCGCCTTCGACCCCTTGAGGTGACGTCCCGATGCGCGCGATGCTTCGCCCTGGACCGCTGATCGCCCTGCTCACGACCGCGGTGGCGATGCTGGCGCTGTACGTCCTGGTCCGCCCTTCGGGTGCCGGGACGCTCGCGATCACCGCCGCTCCGGTGGCCGTCGGTCTCGTATCTCCAAGCGCACCTGGCGAAGCCACCGGCGTAAGCGGCCGCGCCGGAGGGCGGGCGTGGTGAGGGCGCCCGCCCTCCGGCGCGGCTCAGGCCTCGGCGTCGCGTTCGTCGAAGACGGCCCTGGCGTGCCCGATCGCGTTGATGGCGGCCGGGAAGCCGGCGTAGACGGCGATCTGGGTGAGCGCCTCGACGATCTCGGCCCGGGTGCATCCGGCGTTGAGGGCCCCGTTGATGTGGAAGCGCAGCTGCGGGGCGGCGTTGCCCAGCGCGGCGAGCGCTCCGAGGGTGACGAGCTGGCGGTCGCGCGGCTCCAGTGCGGGACCTGAGTAGACGTCCCCGTAGGCGAACTCGGCGATGTACCGCCCCAGGTCCGGGGCGATGTCGGCGAGCGAGGAGACCACGGTGGGATCGGTCTCCCCGGAGATGTGCTGCAACGCCTTCAGTCCGCGTTCGAATCGTTCGTCGGGATGCTCCATCTGCGATCCTCCTTAATCGCGTGAGGTCTGGATCTTCTTGCCCCACAGGGCCAATCCTGCTGCAACGACCAACATGACCGCAAGCGTCCAGGCCAGGGCCGGGAAGCCGTGGACGGCGGCGGCCCGCGCCGCCAGCGGGCCGACCGTGGCGCCGACGTAGAAACTGAACATCGACACGGAGGTGGCCGCGGCGCGGTGCTCGCCGCCGAGTTCGCCCGCGGTCTGGGTGATCACCGGCGCGGCGACGCCGAGGCCGCCGACGAGCACGGCCAGGAGGACCGCGAGCGCGACCAGGTGCTCCCCGGCGAACGCGGCGGCGACCATCGCGAGCGCGGCGACGCCGGTGCCGAGCACGACCTGGTCGGGGCGGGCGAGGCGCGAGAGCGGGATCGCCAGGAACGGGAGGGCGATCATGACGGGGAGGGCGCTGGCGCGCAGGGCGAGGAGCGGGCCGGAGCCGGTGACGATCCCGGTGAGTTCGATGCCGGTGTAGACGGCGACCATGGCGGCCATGGCGAGTGCGCCGGCGGCGAGCATCGGCAGGAGCCTGGCGATGCGCAGGACCCGGGGGATGGCGGCGTAGCTGCCGGCGAGGCTCGCGCCGCCGCCGGGGGCGTCGGGGGCCATGGCACGGGAGGCGGCGAGGGCGACCAGTCCGAAGAGGGCGGCCGAGGCGATGAACACCCAGCGCCATTCGACGTAGCGGACGGCGGTCTGGGAGGCGAGCTGGGCGATGACGGTGGCGGCGAGGAACGCGGTGATGATGGTGGTGACGGCGACCGCGCGGCGCGCGGGGGCGATGCGGGTGGTGGCGTAGGCGGTCATCGCGGGCGGGATCGCGCCGATCGCGAGGCCTTGGAGGACGCGCAGCGGGAGCGCGGTGCCGAGCGTCGGCGCCAGACCGGTCAACAGTGTGACCACTCCGGCGGCGATGAGGCCGGCGACGAGGACGCGTTTCTGGCCGAAGCGGTCGGCCATCGGGCCGAAGAGCACGAACCCTCCGGCGTAGCCGAACGCGAAGGCGCTGATGATCCACGTCATCGGTCCGACGCCGACGTTCCAGGAGGCCTCCATGTGGGTGAACATGGGGATCGGCGTGTACATCTGGCCGGTGGCGAGGAGCGCGGTGAGGGCGAAGAGGGGGACGGCGCGCCGGACCGGCGTGTAGGCCGGCGCGGGACGGGTGTGCGGCTGCGCCGCGACGTAGCGGGTGGTTTCAGCGGTGGTGGTTGCTGGCATGGCGGTAAATCTAGGCGCGGCCCTGCACCCCTGTCAACCAAATAGTTGGTTTCTGGGATGGTAATCTGGGCCTCATGGGATCGCACGAGGGCAAACGCGCGGGCTCGACCCGGTCCGCGCTCATGCGCGCCGCCCGCGGCGAGTTCGCCGAGCTCGGCCTCGCGGGCGCCCGCGTCGACCGGATCGCCGAGGCCGCCGGGGTCAACAAGGAGCGCATCTACGGGATCTTCGGCAGCAAGGACAAGCTGTTCGACGCGGTCCTGGTCGACGTCATGCAGGAGTTCGCCGACACGGTGGTGCCGCTGTGGCGCTCGCACAGCGCGGGCGACTTCGTCGGCCGCCTCTACGACTACCACCGCGAACGCCCCGAACTGCTGCGCCTGCTCGTATGGGAGGCGCTCCACCGCGGCGACGACGCGCACGACGTCGACGGCTGGCGCGAAGGCCATTCGCGGCGCAAGCGCGAAGGCGTCGCGGAGCGCTTCGGCACCGACGGCCCCTTCCAGGGCGCCCTGCTCGCCCTCGCCCTGTGCGGCATCCCCAACTGGATCAACCTGGTCCCGCAGCTGCGCCGACTCATGCTCGGCGACCGCGCCGACGACGCCGAGGCCATCCGCGCGTTCCTCATCCCCCTGGCCGAAGGCGCCGCCAGGGCCGTCGCCGCACCCCACGCGATCAACACATTGACCGATCCGGATGAGGAGGGCGCTGGACCGGAAGTACGGGCCGCAGTCGGCGACGCGGACGAAACCGGTGCTGCGGCACCGGGCACAAACGGGGAGGCCGCGCGTGCCGAAGGCGCGCCCGCCTCGACTTCTTTCAATGCGAACGCGGTCAGGGTCGAAGCCGCCGCGCTTGCCGAAGGCGCGCACACCGCGACGCCTGTCGACTCGGGCGCGGACGAAGTCGAGGCCGCGGCTGCGCGGCTGCGCCGCGCCCAGGCCGAGGCCGAGGCCGCGAAGGCCGCGCTCGGCGCGGCGCTCCGCGACGCCAACACCGCCGGCGCCAGCGCGAACGCGCTCGCCAAGCGCGTGGCGGGCACGGTGTCGCGCCCGGTGGTCCTCAAGCTCCTTGCGGACTGACCATCCGCCCGCCGAGCGAACCGCGTCGGACCCGGTTCGCCGACAGCGGCGCAAAACGGACCGCGCGCCAGGCTCGCCGTCCGTGCAAGGTGTACGAACTCGGATCAGCGCCGCCCAACCGCCTTCGCCGGGCCCGCCGTTCACGGAAGCTGCACGAACTCGGGTCGTCTCGAACCTGCCGCCCCAGCCCAGGTCAGAGCGTCGGCCTTCGCCCGACCCGCACCCGTTCGAGTGAAAACCGCACCGCGCCATCCGGTTCTTGTCAGACCCCCGCACGACCATGGAGAGGCCGACGCACCTTGTCTTCCCACCCAGGGTGGGGGTGTCGGCCCCGCGCGCAGGCACCCCCGCGAGCCCTCCCGCCCCCGCACACCC
>NZ_STGX01000004.1:261609-314265 GCF_004912155.1 Glycomyces paridis
GGAGCATGTCACCGCGCACATGCGGCCGCATCCCACGTTCGGCCGAATCGTGGCCCAACCTTCCGCTCCACCCGGTGTTTCGGTCACTTCCCGGACCCGTTCGCGTCGTTAGGCTCGTTCGCGGTTCCCCCCGCCGAAGCTGACATCCGAACATTCATTGGGGACACATGCACCACACACCGAAACCGGCCCGCCGGGCCGGTCGGCTCGCCATCCTCGGCGCGGCCTCGGCCGCCGCCGTCGCGCTCGCCGTCGCGGGCACGACCCCGTTCGCGCAGGCCGCGACCGTGACCTTCAACCCGCTCGACCCCGCACTGGGCTTCAACTCCTTCGTGGAGGACGAGACCGTGCTCGCCTCCACCGAGGCCGAGGGCCCGATCGCGACCGGCGGGAACCTGCTCATCGAGGGCTCCTACAACGTCATGATCCACACCGGCACCGGCGCGTTCACCGCGCCGGGAGACGCCCAGCCGAGCGCGCTGGTCGTGGGCGGGCGCGTCGTCTACACCGTCGACCCGGCGACCTCGGTCGTGCAGGTCCTCAACAGCGGCTACGTGAAGGTCGGCGACCTCACCGGGACCGACGTGCTCAACACCGACCAGAACAACGCGAGCGTCAACACCGAGCTGGTCGCCGCCGGCTCCGGCTACAACTCGACGCCGCGCATCCAGCTCACCGTCCAGCAGCCGATCGACTCGGTCGGGCCGTCCAGCCCCATCGACTTCGACGCGGCCTTCGGCGAGCTGCGCGCCAATGCCGACACGCTCGTCGAATGCCAGGCCAACGTCACCATGCGCGACGGGAGCGGCAACGCCGTCGCCAAAGGCGCGGTCACGCAGGGCCAGAACATCCACGTCACGCTCGAAGCGGGCGTGACCAACGTCCTCGACGTCACCGGCGAGGACCTGAACAACATGGGCGACATCGTGTTCGACGGGCCCCTGCCCTCGGCCGACACGCCGCTGCTGATCAACGTCGACACCTCCGGCACCGGCGGCGAACTCGACTGGGTCGTCGCGCCCCAGTCGCCCGTCAGCATCGACCAGGCCCCGTACATGCTGTGGAACTTCGGGACGAGCACGACCCGCCTGCGCATCGCCGGCGGCGACACCGTCGAAGGCAGCATCCTCGCGCCGAATGCCGACTACTCCGACGTGAGCCCCACCAACGTCGAGGGCCAGATCGTCGCGAAGAACGCCAGCCTCGGCGAGATCGGCGAGAACGGCGGCGAGATCCACCACGCGCCGTTCGCCGCCGAGCTCACCTGCGAGACCGACGTGCAGCCCACCGACGGGCCTTCCACGCCCGGCGGCGGCACCACCGCTCCCGGCGACACCACCGCACCGGGCACCACCGGCCCGGGCGGCGGTTCGCTCGCGACCACCGGCGACTCGCTGCGGCCCCTGATCATCGCCGCCGGTGCACTGGTCGCCGTCGGCGCGGCCGTGCTCGTCGCGACGGGCCTGCGCCGCAAGGGGGCCCGCGGCTGATGCGATCCCGTGCCCCCGTCGACCGCGCCGACGCCCACGCCTGGACCGCCCTGGTCCTCACCGGGCTCGCCGGCGCGGTCGACGGGGCCGGGTTCCTCAGCCTCGGCCAGCAGTTCGTCGCCAACCAGACCGGCAACGCCGTCCTGCTCGCCGTCGCCGTCTCCGGCCAGCTCACCGGCCGCGAGGACGGGCTCTCCGCGGTCGGCCCGGTGTGGTCGCTCATCGGCTTCGCGGCAGGAGCGGTCCTCGCGTCCCTGGCTACGCGCCGCCACATCCTCACCAGCTACGGCGTCCCGGTCCTCCTCGTCGCCGAAGTCGTCGTCCTCGCCCTCGCGGGCCTCGTCGGCGGCTTCGAACCCGCCGTGGCACTCGCCGCGTTCGCCATGGGCGTCCAGTCCATCCACGCCACCCGCATCGGCCTCGCCGGCGTGAACACCACCGTCCTCACCGGCACCCTCATCGCCCTGTCCGCCAACCTCACCGGAGGGCGCGACGCACGCCGGTCCGCGCGCCTCCAGGCGAGCGTGTGGGCCGTCTACCTCCTCGCCGCCGGCATCGGCTCGGTCCTCGCGCACGAACTGTCGTTCGGCGCGGTCTGCTGGGCCGCCGCCGCGGTCGCCGCCGCGATGGCCGTCGCGGCGTTCGCCGAGGCCAGGCACCACAAGGCCTGACGGACCTTCGCGTCCATTCCGGAGCGGCGCCGACCCCGAGCCGATACCGTGCTGAGAGCCGGACCATCGGACACGGGGAGAGGTCGCATGAGGCGGTACCCAGGCATCGCAGCGGTCACGGGCGTCACCCTCGCCCTGGCGTCCATAGCGACACCGGCCCTCATGGACGCCGCCGAAGCCGCCACCGTCTCCATCGACCCCCTCGAAGGCGCACTCGACTTCAACGCCTTCATCGAAGGGAACACCTACCTCGACAACACCGAGATGGAAGGCCCCCTCGCCACCGGCGGCGACCTCGGCGTCGTCGGCTACTACAACATCTCCCTCCACAGCGCCGGCACCTTCGTCGACGGCGCCGACGCCCGGCCCAGCGCCCTCGTCGTCGGCGGCGGCATCGACTTCACCGACCCCCTCCCGTGGGGCCAGACCAACATCCTCGCCGACGGCTACGTCAAGGTCGGCGACCTCAGCGGGACCGACATCCTCGACACCGACCAGAACAACGCCGCCGTCAACACCCAGCTCGTGCCCGCCGGGACCGCCTACAACACCATCCCGAGGGTGGAACTGCGGGTCCGGCAGCCGGCCGCCTCGATCGGCCCGAAGGACCTCATCGACTTCGGCGCGGCCTTCACCGTGTTCCGCGAGAACGCCGACGCGCTGGCCTCGTGCCCCGCGACGGTGCCGATGCACGACGCGAACGGGCAGGTCGTGGAGAAGGGCGAGGTGTCCGGCCAGCAGCAGATCCGGGTGACCCTCGAAGCGGGCAGGACGAACGTCCTCGAAGTGACCGGCGAGGACCTCAACAACATGGGCGACCTGGTCTTCCCCACGGTCCTGCCCTCGGCGAGCACGCCGCTGCTGATCAACGTGGACACCTCGGGCACCGGCGGCGACTTCTCGTGGACGACCGCCCCGCAGTCGCCCATCAGCGGCGATCAGGCGCCGTACATGCTGTGGAACTTCGGGACCGGCACGACCGCGCTCACGCTGGCGGCCGGGGACACGGTCGAGGGCAGCATCTACGCGCCGAACGCCTCGTTCCTCGACGTCAGCCCCACGAACGTCGAGGGCCAGATCATCGCCGCCGAGGCCCGGTTCGGGGACCTCAACCTCGCCGGGGGCGGCGGCGTGGGCGGCGAGACGCACTACTTCCCGTTCGCGGCGACGCTGACCTGCGAGACCGAGGTCGACCCGACGCCGTCCACCGAGCCGCCGACGACCGAGGCCCCGACCACGGACGAGCCGACGAGCCCCTGCCCGAGCGAGGAGCAGACCTCCGACGAGCCCTCCACGGAGGCGCCGACGACCGACGAGCCGACCACTGAGGAACCCACGACGGACGGCCCGACCACCGACGAGCCCACGACCGACGAACCGACCACCGACGAACCGACGACCGACCAGCCCACGACTGACGAACCGACCACGGACGAGCCGACGACCGACCAACCCACGACCGACGAACCGACAACCGGCGGGCCTACGACCGACGAGCCCACGACGGCCGGGCCGACGTCCGCCGGTCCGACCACCGGCGAGCCGGTCACTGACGAGCCGACCACGGCCGGAGGGACCTGCGGGTCCACCACCGAGCCGCCGTCGCTGTCGGTCACGGGCCGCCCGTTGACGCCGCTGGTGATGTTCGCAGCGATCGTCACGGCCGCGGGCGCGGTCGCACTGATCGCGGCGGGTATGCGCCGGGCCCGGGGCTGACCGTTCAGACGTCGACGACCTGAAGCCCGAGCGTTCGGGTCGCGGCCCGGACTCGGCGGGCGGACGAACGCCGGGCCAGGTCCGCGGCCGCGGCCTCCCAGGCGGGGAAGTCGAACGCGAACCCGGCCGCCTCCAGTCGCCCGGGGATGACCCGGCGGCTCTTGAGTAGCAGTTCAGTGTCGGTGCGCAGGGCGAGCGCTCCGAGCTCCGCCATCCGCCTGGTCGCCGGGAGGCCGATCCGGACGCCTTGCGCCCGCCGCAGGATGCGCATGAAGTCCCGCTGCCGCAGCGGGTGCGGCGCCGCGAGATTGACCGGCCCGCAGAGGTCCTCGCGTTCGAGCAGGAACGCGACCGCGTGGATGAAGTCCGCTTCGTGGATCCACGACACGAACTGCCGGCCGCCGGCGATCGGGCCGCCGAGCCCGAGGCGGGCCATCCGGGAGAGCAGGTCGAACACCGATCCGCGGTCTCGGCTCATGACCATCGCCGATCGCATCGAGATCTTCCTGGTGCGCGGGGTGTCGGCCTCGTCCAGGGCCCGCTCCCAGGCCAGCGCGATGTCGATGCTCTTGCCCCAGTAGGCGGGCGCGTCGGGTTCGGCGCCGCCGATGACGCCGGTGGCCTCGTCGTTGGCGCGGCCGTGGGTGTGGGCGTAGACGGTGGCGGTGCCGGCCTGGAGCCAGACGGCGGGAGGCCTGTTCGCGGCAGCGATGGCCTCGCCGACGGCCCTGGTGGACGCGATGCGGGAGTCCATCATGGCGGCGAGGTTCTCGGGGGTGTAGCGGCAGTTGACGCTGCGTCCGGCGAGGTTGACGACGGCGTCGGCGCCGTCGATCGCGTCGGTCCAGGGGCCGGGGGTGCGTCCGTCCCAGTGGAGGTGGTGGTGGCTGGTGGGGTTGCGGGTGAGGACGGTGATGTGGTGCCCGGCGGCGAGGAGGCCGCGTTCGAGGACGGCTCCGAGGTGGCCGGTGCCGCCGGGGATGACGATCTTCATGAGGGTTCCCTCCTTATGGACTCACCCTACCCTCGTACTTGAACACGTTCAAATATGTTCGCGGCGTTATCCGCGCCACTGAAGCCCGTCGATGGATGGCGGACCGGTCGGATTCCGGCGGAACGGATCACCCGAGCGGTCGCCTCAGGATCGCGCCGCCTGAGCGGTGCCCCCTGAGCGGGGCGGCCTGTGAGCGGATCGTCGATTCGCCGCGATCTCGGGACCGGCTTGTCGGTGGCGTCCCGTAGCCTGCCGGGGTTCGCGAAGTCCGAGGAGGCCCGGTGAAGTTCAGGAAGATCGACGAGCAACGCTCGATGCGCAGGCCGCTGGTGGAGGCCGACCGGCTGCGGCCGCTCACCGAGGAGCCCGACCCGGACTTCGAGCTGAGCGAGCTGCTCATCGAGGGTCTGGAGTGGACCGGCGCGGTCGCGGACGGAAGCCTCGAACAGTCGCTGCTGCGCAGCGTCGACCTGTCGGGGACGACGCTGTCGCCCTTCGAGGTGGTCGACGTGGTCGTGGAGCGGTCGGTGCTGGCGAACGGCCGGTGGGAGCGGGCGACGGTGCGGCGGCTGGAGATCACCGACAGCCAGCTGGTGGGCTGGCAGGCCCAGTTCGCGCTGGCGCAGGACGTCTACGTGGCCGACTGCCGGGCCGACTTCGCGGGCGTCTCGATCGGCTCGGCGAAGGGCCCGGTGGTCTTCGAGCGGTGCCGGTTCATGAACGCGACGTTCCTCGGCGACCTGTCGAAGGCGGTGTTCATCGACTGCACGTTCCCCGGCGCGGACTTCTCGCGGGTCTCCAACGCGAAGGGCTGCGACATGCGGCGGGCGGACCTCTCGGGCATCACGGGCCTGATGAGCCTCCGCGGCGCCCTGATCACGGCCGACCAGGCGGTGGCGATCGCCGGAGAACTGGCGACCGCGGCCGGCTTCAAGCTCGCATAGATGCGGGCACGGCCTGCCCGGCATCGCGGCGGCACACGAGTTGCGGGCACGGGCCGGAAGTGAACGAGCGGCCCGACGCCGTCGCGCATCTCGCCAACCTCGTTACGCGCGCTCGGCTGCGCGAGGCCGCTCGGCGCGGAGCGGCCCTGTGGGGCGCCGGCTCGGTTCCCCTGCCGCCTCAGCCGAGTTCTTCGAAGGTGCCGGAGTGGATTTCGCCGCTGCGGCCGCCTCCCTCGTCGGCGGACCAGAATCCGGTGACCGTGCCGGTGCCGAAGTCGAGGACCTGGGTGACGGTCGCACCGGTGACCTCGTTCCAGCCGATCAGGTAGACCTTGCGGGCGATCTCGGCGACATGCAGGTCCACGGTTCCCGAGGCGCCCTCGGTCGCGCCGTCGATCTCGGCGTACTGGAGCCGGTTGCCCTCTGAACCGTAGATGTTGTGGAAGACGACCCCGTTGTCGAGGTGGATCACGAAGGTCTTCCCGGCGAACGCGAAATCACTCATCTCAAGCACCCTCCTTCAAAGCGGCCACGAACCGGCGGTACCCGGCCGGGCCGCCTTCCAACCTAGGTTTCGAGCGGTCCTCCGGTCCTTGGTTTCACGACTTCGCCCTTTCCGGGCGACACGCCGCGGGCTTGGCCTTCTCGGCGCCACGCCACGGGCCTCGTCTCCGGTTCGGAATCGCCGGGGGATCCCCCCCCCCCCCCCCCCCCCCCCCCCCCCCCCCCCCCCCNNNCCGCCGCCCCTCACCACCACCCGCTCTCCGCCACCTGCCTATGCGCTGTCCTGCCACCACCCACCGGCTGCTGCTCACCTTCCGCTCTGCGCCACGGGTACCTCGTGAGCGCATTGCTTGCGTGCGTTGTGCCGGTCGCCTTTCCGCCTCGTGTCACCTCCGGTTCTTTGTGCGGTTGGGTTGGTCGAGTGGTGCTAGGTCTGTGGCTGCGCTTCCTCCTGCGGCTCAGGGAGGGTCGGGGGTTCGGTGCAGGCTCTTATCTCCTTGTCGGCGAGGAAGAGGCGGTGCTGGAACTCCTGGTCGTCGGAGGTGCCGAGGGCCTTCAGAGTCGTCTTGCGGCGGTGGAGGGAGCGTTCGAGCCAGTCCTTCCATTCGGGTGCCGCCTCGGCCGCGGCGACCGTGGCGGGGCGCCAGACCGGCATCGGGGCACCCGAGACCGCGAAGCGCGGGTTCGGTTTCAGGGCTTCGGGTTCGGGGAGGTGGTCGCGGATCGCGGCCTCGGTCCAGCCTCGGGAGCGGAGCATCGGCTTGGTGAGCCAGACCGACCGGTCACCGAACCGCACATACTGCGGGCGCGGTCGGGGCGGGGCCTCCTGGTCGCGCCAAGGTTCGGCGCCCGTTGCGGCGGGCGGGCCTGCCGCCGGAGGGCGTTCGCGGTCGGGGAGGTCAGGGCCCCGGGCGGGTCGCGATGCGGGAGGTCGCGCGCGGGTCCGCCCGGTCCGGCCCGGCGGCGGACTCGACCGCTCGCGCGAGGCGAGGGTGCCGATTTCGGCCGCGGGCTGGTCGGTCGCGAGGTGGAGCGGTGCATCCGGTTGATGTTGGGAGACGGGCGGGTCGGCTGATGCAATTTGCGGGGTCTTCGCGGGACTCGTGCCCGCACCCTGTTGGTCTTGTGAGGCATGGGGTTCGGTTGTTGGCGCTGCCGGGTTCGTTGCTTTGCAGGGAGGTGCGCCTGATCTGTGTCGTGTGACGCCGACGGCCTTCGGCGGATAGGGAGCGGGGAGGTCGGGTGTGGCCGTTCGCTGTTGGGAGGCGATGAAGCCGGTGAGCCATTCGGTGAAGTGGTCGCGCAGGCGCCCGGCCGGGATGGTTTCGAAGGGGAGGGCCCGCGCCACCACTTCGGGGCCCGGGCGGGCGTCGCCGGGCGGGGTCGCGGGGGTCGTCTCGTACCTTGAGCTGCTGGTGGATGCCGTGGTCGTCATCGTGCCGTCCCTTGCTCGTCGGGCCCGGTCCGTGGACCGGGCGCCGTATTCAGTTACCGTCACGACCGTATCGACGGGCACCGACAGTTTTCGACCTGATGTCCACGAACGGGTGATAGGTGACCGTCCTCACCGCGATGACCGGTTCGGGTGCCGGGTCGCGAGCCGGGGCCGCGTGCCCGGACCGTCGCGCCCCGTGCCGCCGACCTCCGGCGGGGCCGCCGCGCCCGATGCGGTGCAGACTGGCCCTCATGCGCGTTCTCCTCCTAGGGCCTTTCGCGATCCGCGACGACCAGGACCGGCCCGTCGACCTCTCCGGCGCCCGCCTCCGCGCGCTCGTCGCCCGGCTCGCACTCGAACCCGGCCGCGAGGTCCCCGCCGACACCCTCACCGACGCCGTCTGGGAGGACCGCGCGCCCTCCGCCAACGCGCTCCAGGCCCTCGTCTCCCGGGTCCGCCGCGTCATCGGCGCCGAGCGCCTCCTGCGCGGCGCGGTCGGCTACCGCCTCGTCCTCGACCCCGACGACGTGGACGCGCCCCTCTTCGAACGCCTCGCCGCCACCGGAAGACGCGACGGCGACCTCACGGCGCTCCGCGAGGCCGAACGGCTCTGGCGCGGCCCCGCCATGGCCGACCTCCTCGACCTCCGCTTCGCCCGCAACGAGGCCGTGCGCCTCGAACGCCTCCGCGCCGAGGCCGCCCGCGAACGCCTCGCGCTCGACCTCGTCACCGGCGGCGACGTCCTCGCCGAACTCGAACCGCTCGCCGCCGCCCACCCGCTCGACGAGCGCTGGCAGGCCCTCCTCGTCCGCGCCCTCCACGCGACCGGCCGCACCGCCGAGGCCCTCGACGCCTACGAGCGCACCCGAGAGCGCCTCGCCGACGAGCTCGGCGCCGACCCCTCGGCCGAACTCGCCGACCTCCACCTCCAGATCCTGCGCCAGAGCACCGCCCCCGCCGAGCGCGCAAAGCGCCGCAGCAACCTCAAAGCGCAGCTCACCAGCTTCGTCGGCCGCGAAACCGACCTCGACTCGCTCGCACGGGCCGTCGCGTCCTCTCGCCTGGTCACCGTCACCGGGCCCGGCGGCGCGGGCAAGACCCGGCTCGCCGTGGAGGCCGCCGCGCGCATCGCCGACGACATTGCGCCACACGGAGTCTGGCTGGTCGAACTCGCGCCTGTCGCCGACGACGCCGACGTGGCGCCCGCCGTCCTCAGGGCCATCGGCGCCCGCGAGGCCGGACTGCTCGACCCCTCCGCGCACGACGCCGCCTCCCGCCTCGCCGAGTACTTCGCCGACCAGCGCGCGCTCCTCGTACTCGACAACTGCGAGCACCGAGTGGAGGCCGCCGCCTCCCTCACCGCCGCGCTCCTCGGCGCCTGCCCGGACCTGCGCGTCCTCGCGACCAGCCGTGAAGCCCTCGCGATCGGCGGCGAGCGCCTCTACCCGATCCCGCCGCTGCGCCTGGACGACGACCGGCCCGAGCGCTCCCCCGCCGTCCGCCTCTTCTGCGAGCGCGCCGCCGCGGTACGGCCCGACTTCGCGCTCACCGCGGCGAACACCGAAGCGGTCGTGGAGATCTGCCGCCGCCTCGACGGCCTCCCGCTCGCGGTCGAACTCGCCGCCGCCCGCACCCGTGCGCTCGACCCGGCCCGAATCGCCGCCCGCCTGGACGACCGGTTCGCGCTCCTCGCCGGGACCGACCGCGCCGCCCCGGCGCGCCACCGCACCCTTGAGGCCGTGATCGCCTGGAGCTGGGAGCTCCTCACCGATGCCGAACGGGCCCTTGCCATGCGCGTCTCTCTCTACCCCGGCGGGATCGGGCTGGACCGCATCGGCGACCTCGGCGCCCTGGCCGGGCTCGTCGACAAGTCGCTTGTGGACCGCGACGGCGAGCGCTATCGGATGCTGGAGACGATCCGCTCCTACGCCGAAGCGCGCCTGGATGAGAGCGGCAGTGCCGACGCCGAGCGCGACGCGATGGCCCGGTACTGCCTCGATCTCGCGGAACGCTGCGACGAGGAACTGCGGGCGGCGACCCAGATCGAGGCGATGGCGGGCTTGAGCGTCGAGCACGCGAACCTCCTCGCCGCCCTGCAACGCTCGGTCGCGCACGGCGACACCGAGACCGCGCTTCGCCTGTACATGGCCCTGTTCTGGTACTGGCACCTGCGCGGCTTCCAGAGCGAGTTCCGGCGCTGGACGACCGCGGTCCTGTCCCTGCCAGGCGAAGTACCACCCGCGCTGCGGCCCGCCGCGAAGGTCCTGGAGGGCATGGGGCTCAGCGAGAGCGGCGACGTGGACGGCGGCGAAGCGGCCATCGTGGAGGGGCTGCGGCTCGGGCGCGAATTCGACGGCGAGGTCCGGGGCCGGGCGCTGCTGGCGCTCGGACCGGCGTTCCTCGCCGACACCGGGACCGTGGCGGGCCATGCGCCGCAAGGCAATTGGGAACGCGGCATCGCCTACCTCGTGGCGGCTTCGGCGGGCGGCGGCGAGGCCGGGCCGGAAGGGGTCGAGCGCGTCGAACGGGCCGAGGCCGAGTTCGCGGCGATCGGCGAACGCTGGGGTCTCGCCTCGGCCCTGCGGGTGCGGGCCGAGCACTGGGCGCGCGCGGGCGCGAGGCGAGCCGCCGAGGAGGGGCTCGAACGCGCCGCCCGGCTGTTCGACGAGCTCGGCACCGCCCGCGACGCCGCCGAGACCCACGCCGAACTCGCCGTCGCGTACGCCCGCAGCGGATCGCTCGACAAGGCATGGGCCTCACTCGAAACGGCCACCGACCTGGCGGCGAGCGAGCGCGAGCCGATGACCATCTCGTACGTGCGGTCGGCGCGGGGGCAGATCCTCATCGCCGCCGGCGATCACCGGACCGCGCTCGTCGAACTCGAAGCGGTCGAACTCGCACTCGACGGCACGGTCATCGAAGCGCGGATGCGGGTGTGGAGCAGCGCCTTCAAAGCCATGATCGCCCTCCTCGAAGGCCAGACCGCCGTCGCGGCCAGGCACATCGCCGGGATGCGGGACCGCCACGTCGAAGGCGCGGCAGGCCCAGACCTGACCGTGGCCGCCCGCATCGCGGCCGCGATCGCCCTCGAAGGCGGCGACGCACGACGCGCCGCCGAACTCCTCGGCGCCGCCAGCGCGCTCCTTGGAGGCGGCGAAGACGGCCGCGGCTACGACGCCGCCCTTCGAACGAGCGAGCGGACTCGGGAGGCTTTGGGTGACAAGGCGTTCGAGAAGGCGCACGCTGAGGGGGCCGCGCTGGGGCGAGACGATGCCGTCGACCTGATCAGGTCACGGCAGCGCTGAGCGGTCGGCAGTGGTAACGCGCAGATCAGTCGAGGACCGCCGCACCGGTAAGCGACCCTTCAAGACCGGGACGGCGACGGAGCCGGATCGCGACGCGGTCGGTCTCATGAGCGCCCCTTCGGCGGCGTGCTTGCGGCGCCGCGCGCGGCCTCAATGCGGCGCCCGAGGTCGAACCGACAGTTCATTCGGAAGGAGCCGTCCCGGCAACGGAACCGTGGCCGAGATACTGCATCGTTTTCGGTTCTGGCGAGCTCGGGTTCGGCGGGATCGCGATACGCAGGGACGCAAGCGATGTGGCGCTGAACACCGTGCTTCGCGCGGGACGGCGCTTTCTCAAGGGGACGGTTGCGGCGGTGACCGCTCTTTCCATGCTTGGATGCCTCGTCTGTCGTGCCTGCGGCACCGCAGACTAGACGGCGAATGAGTCTGCGCGCCCTCTGCTGCCGCCTAAACTGCTGCGGCCGTTGGTGTTTGCGGTCGGGTTCAGAGCGTTGCGATGGGGGTGGCGACGAGGCGGTCACCGAGTTCGAACGAGCGTGGGCCGGTGTGGAGGACAGCCCCGCCGATGAACTTGTCGCCCAGTTCGTCGCGCAGCCATGACAGGTGTCGGGCGTCTTTGGTCGACACGGTCCCCGACGATTTGAACTCGAAGCCGAACACGGTGCCGTCGCGGTACTCGGCGAGTAGGTCGATCTCGCGGTGCTGGTCGCTGGTGCGCAGGTGGTAGAGCGAGGGCCGCGACTCGCTGAGGCGCGCTTCGGCCCTGAGCTGGCTCGCTGCGAAGGTATCGAGCATCCTTCCCATCAAGTCGCCGTTGCGGCGCAGCCCCGCGCGGTCGACTTCGAGGATCGCCCCGGCGATGCCGGGGTCGACGAGATACCGCTTGGGTGCCTTGGCGAGGCGCTTGAGTCGATTGGTCCACCAGGCGGGCACTGCGTTCACGAGGAGCAGGTTGCCCAGCAGCCGGTCGTAGGCCTGCGCTGTCCGGCTGTTGACGTCGGCGGCTTCGTACAGGCTCTTGGCGGCGACGACTCCGGCGGTGTTGAGGGCGACGGCCTGCAGGTACCGGCGGAGTTTGAGCGGGTCGCGGGCGCTGTCGATGAGTTCGGCGTCGCGGAACACCACCTGGTCGACATAGGCGTCCAGCCAGCGGCGCCGGGTGGTTTCGGTGGAGGCCAGAACCGCGTCCGGGTAGCCTCCGCGGAGGGCGAGGTCGAGGTAGTCGTTGAGCACCAGGTTCGATCGCACCGGGTGCAGGGACTGGATCGGATCGGCTCGCAGCCGGTCGAAGAGGGGAACCAGATCGACCGCGCCCTCGATCTCCCTTTGGATGAGCCCGTACATCTCCACTCTGATCGCCCGCCCGGTCAAGGGCCAGCCGGCGGCTTCCAGGTCGGAGCGCACCGACCCGGTGATCAGGAAGGCGCCGGGGCCGGGGCGTTCGTCGACGGCCCGTTTGATCGCGCCGAGGATCTGGGGTGCTTCCTGCCATTCGTCCAGGAGCAGCGGTAGCGGCGCGTCGAGTGCACCGTCGGGGTCGGCGCGGACGGCTTCGGCTTCCGCTTCACGGTCCAGGCGGATGACCGTCCGGGCATATCGACGGGCGGTCGTGGTCTTCCCGCGCGCTCGCGGCCCCACCACGAGCAACGCCGGGAAGTCCTGCATGAACTCGCCGATGAGACGGTCGGCAATTCGCGCAGTACCAAGATTCTGCGTCGATCAGTACAAAGATTCTGAGCGTGTCGTTACGAATATTCCGCAGGCAAGGATGCTCGTCGGAACGGGCTCAGGCATCCTCGACGGGTGCCGCGCGGCAGGTCGGCTTCGGCCGACGGATCACAGGTCCCGCCAGGTGTGAAACAGCCGGTATGCGGTCTGCCAAGGCCGAAGGCGGCAGGGGGAATCGCTAGGGCGCACCGGCACTACCCGCGAGGTGATCGCATCGACCAGCGTTCGGCGCGACCAGCCGGTCGGGGCCGGGACGGGCAGCCAGCGGCGGAGGTGTCACCGCTGACCGTCGGTGAGCGCGGCAGGGATGCGCGGTATGCCCGGTCGGGATGGAGTTCGCGGATGCGATTGTGCGCCGGTCCTGTTTGGAGCGAGTCGGTGATCGGGCCGGTCGGCAGTGGGTTGAGGCTCAGTCGGTTGGGCTCGAATCGACCGTCCTCGCAGGCAGCACGAGGCGATTCGGTGCGGGACCGGGTGATGGTCAGGCCGGTCGGGTCCAGGGGCGGACCTCGGCCACGGCGCTGGTGGGGAGCGGCCCGTAGATGTGGGGGTACTCGGGCGCGCCCGGCGCGGGGGCCTCGAATCGGATCGGGGCTCCGACCAGCTCGGGGTCGATCACGAGGACCACGAGCGGTCCGGTGAAGTCGCCGTAGACGAAGGCGGCGACCGCGTCGAGCTGCTCGGGCCGCGAGCAGTGGATGAAGCCCTCCTCGGCGAGGGTCCGCCCGCGCGTGGAGGAATCGAAGGACCCGGTCGCGAGCGCGGCTTCCCACAGGGCGGGCTCGGTCAGATGCAGCAGTTCGGTCACGCGAGCACGATACCGCTCTCGGTGTCGAACGGGCGCGGGTCGGAGCGGTGGGGCTGGGCGGCGTGGCGATACGGCCAGGACGCCCCACTCGGGGAGGTGGCGGCGCCGTCGACAGGGCACCAGGGCACGGCGAGTCGGCCCCGCGAGGACGCGGGGCCGACGGTTCCGGTTCGTTCAGCGCTTCGCGAAGTGGGCGCGGGCCGCAGGGAGGGCCAGGAGGATGACGCCGAGGAGGCATCCGAGGACCACGATCGCGAGGCGCGCGGCCTCCAGAGCCGGCAGCCACTGCGGGTAGGCGGCGTAGGCGGCGTCGAGGAGGGCTGCGGTGTCGAGGGAGCGGACGGCCGGGTCGTCGGAGGCGTCGAAGACGGCTTGGACCTTCGCGGCGGCGGTCGCGTTGCCTGCCATGATGAGTGCGTTCCCGGCGAGCACGAGGGGCAGGGCGATCCAGGCCAGGAGGCGCCCGATGCGCCTGCCCGCGAGGACGAGTCCGCCGATCGCGGCGATGGCCGCCGCGATGACGAAGGGCGCCCAGATCGCGACGCCGTGCTCGTCGAACGCGAGGCCGTTGGCGGCCAGGAGGTTCGGGTCCTGCCCCTGGCGGGCGGTCTCGGCCTCGGCGGCGGCCTGGACGTCGGCGCCGAAGACGAGGCCCACGACGGGGATCGAGGCGAACGCCAGCGCGATCGCGAAGTGGAGGGCGGCGGCGAGGGTGACGGTGGCGGGGCGGGCGGTGCGGTCGGCGTTCACGGTGGGCTCCTTCGGGTCGGCGGCTTTGAGGGCCGGGTCGAGTACCGCGGGGAATCTCGTGGTGCTCATGTCCATGCGTGTACGGTCGCGCCGAGCGCTGACGGGCGGCTGACATGGCACTGACGATTCGCGGGGCCCGCTGACACGGCATCGGGTCGGCTGCCGGTCCCGGCAGCTGGCGGCTCGCGACCGCCGTGGGGCCGACTCGGTTCCCGTCACTGCTTCGATCCGCGACCATCAGGATGACTCGCTGGTCTCGATCCGCAGTCGCGTTACCGCATCTCCGGGAGACACAGTGCCGCCCGCGACCGACAGGTCGCGGGCGGCTCCTGGGTGCTGCGTCAGTCCGCGTAGCGGACGGTGAGGTCGCCGACGCTCGTGTTGACGTTGATGACCACGTCGGCTTCGGCGGCGGGGTCGGTCGCGATGTCGATGTCCTGGTCGCCGACGCCGGAGGCGAAGCGGACGTCGTAGGTGGTGCCGTCGTCGGGGAGGACGAGTTCGACGTCGCCGGTGCTGGTGGTGACGTTGATGTCGCCGTTGACCTTGTCGAAGGCGAGGGAGATCGATCCGACGCTGGATTCGACGCGGGTGGAGGCGGCGTTGAGGCGCTGGCCGGTGACGTCGCCGACGCTGGTCTCGACGTCGATGTCGCCGTCGAGGCCGTCAAGGGAGATGTCGCCGACGTCGATGGTCGCTTCGGCGTCGGCGCCGGTGGGCAGGTGCATGGTGTAGTGCACCTCGCACTCGTCGATGTTGACCCAGAAGAGGATCGAGTCGTCGCATTCGCCGGTGGCGATGAAGGTCTCGCCGCGCCAGGTTTCGGTGCTGGTGGGTTCGGTGCCGCGCCAGCTGGTCTCGCGGACGACTTCGAGGGCGTCGCCGTCGGCGGCGGCGAGGTGGATCGAGCCGATCTCGACGTCGACGTCGACGCCGGCGAGGGCCTCGGTGTACTCCTCGGAGTGGGAGCCGTGTTCCAGTGGTGAGGAGGCGGTCCAGATCCAGACGCCGCCGAGGGTGAGGGCGAAGATGAGCATGGCGCCGGTGAAGGAGCCGCCGATGATCCACCAGAGCCTGCGGGCGTTGCGGGCCTTCTCGGGTTCGGTCGGGGCGTCGGTGGCGTTCTCGGGAGTGTCGATCATGACCGGTCCTTTGCGTTGCCTTGCAGGAACTTGAGGATGGCGAGCACGCGGCGGTTGCCGCTGTCGGTGGGCGGGAGCCCGAGTTTCGAGAAGATCGAGTTGATGTGCTTGCTGACGGCGCCTTCGCTGAGGAAGAGGGCGGCGGCGATGCCGGCGTTGGAGCGTCCTTCGGCCATGTGCGACAGGACTTCTCGTTCTCTGGGGGTGAGGCGGTCGAGTTCGTCGCCGTCGCGGCGGACGAGGAGTTGGGAGATGACCTCGGGGTCGAGTGCGGTGCCGCCTTCGGCGACGCGGCGCAGGGAGTCGAGGAATTCGGCGACGTCGGCGACGCGGTCTTTGAGGAGGTAGCCGATGCCGCGCATCTGCCCGGTGAGGAGTTCGACGGCGTAGCGTTCCTCGACGTACTGGGAGAGCATGAGGACGGCGAGGTCGGGGTAGCGGCGGCGCAGGACGAGTGCGGCGCGGATGCCTTCGTCGCTCTGGTCGGGGGGCATGCGGACGTCGGCGACGACGAGGTCGGGGCAGTCGGCTTCGACGGAGCGGAGAAGGGCTTCGGCGTCGCCGACGGTGTCGAGGACTTCGATGCCGCCGATCTCCATGAGCCGGGCGAGGCCTTCTCGGAGGAGGACGGAGTCCTCGGCGATCACGACGCGCATGGCAGCTCCGCTTCGATGGTGGTGGGCCCGCCGAGCGGGCTGGTGAGGTGGAAGTCGCCGTCGACGGAGCGGACGCGGTCGGCGAGGCCGCGCAGGCCGGTGCCGCCGTGGGGGTCGGCGCCGCCGCGTCCGTCGTCGGTGATGCGCAGGTGGAGGCGGTCGCCTCGGCAGGTGACGTCGACGGCGGCGGTCTGGGCGCCGGAGTGTCTGGCGGCGTTGGTGAGCGCTTCGGAGACGACGAAGTAGGCGACCGCTTCGACGTCGCGGGCGGCCCTGCGGTCCATGTCGACGCGCAGGCGCACCGGGACGGGCGAGCGGGCGGCGACGGCGGAGAGGGCCGCGTCGAGGCCGCGGTCTTCGAGGACGGCGGGGTGGAGGCCGCGCACGAGGTCACGCAGTTCGGTGAGGACCTGTTTGGCCTCTTCGTGGGCTTGTTCGAGGGCGCGGGTGCCGGCTTCGGGGAGGTCGGGGAGGGTGGCGCGGGCGATGCCGAGGTTCATGGCGAGGGAGGTGAGGCGCTGCTGCGCGCCGTCGTGGAGGTCGCGTTCGATGCGGCGTCGCTCGGCATCCGCGGCGTCTACAGTGGAGTTTCGGCTGGCGGCAAGGTCGGTGACGCGCAGTTCGAGTGCTTCGGCGCGGCTGGTGCCGAGGAGCTGGCGGGCCATGAGCGCGTCGAGCGCGGCCAGGCCGCGGGTGACCCACGGCGCGGCGAGGAGCACGCCGATGCCGACGACACCCATGATCCAGTGCCGCAGGCCCACACCGGAACCGATGGCCAGCAGCGGGGCGGTGATCATCGCCGCCCCTGCGGCCCATGCGGTCAGGGCGAGGAACGCGGCGACGAAGCCGTACACCCCGGCCGTGCAGTGGTAGGCGAAGTGGCGCCAGGTCTTGGGGTTGCGGACGGTGGCGAGGAGGGCGCGCGGCGCGAACGTCACCGGTTGGGCGTAGAGCCCTTCTGGCCACGCGGCGTTGAGGAACGCGGCGTGGCGGGAGCGCTGCACGACGGTGAGCCCGGCGCTGAGGACCAGGATGCCGACGCCCGCCGCGAACGGGAGGACGACGGTGACGAGCCCGGCGAGGCCGACGGCGACGAGGGTGAGGATCGCGATGCCGCCGAGCGACCCGACGGCCGCCCCGGTGACGAGGTGCATGAGGGAGCGCCAGGTCGGGCCCGCCCACAGGGCCCGCAGTGCGGCGAGCGGCAGTCCCCGCCAGGGGATCGCTTGAGTCGCTGAGATGTCCATGCCTGAACAGTAGATTCGCGCCGGGCCGACCGCATTGCCGCAGGCTTCCGACCTCGAGGTGAGGTTTTCTCCACCCCCGGAGCGGGCGTGGGCGCCCCCGCGCACGCGAGCGGTCCCCGCCCGGCGGGCGGGGACCGCTCTATCGCCCTGGTGCCGTGATGAGTCCGCCGCCGCGGACCCGATGGCGGCCTACTCGGAGAACCAGCTGGAGGTGACGGTGTTGCCGCCCTCGCCGTTCCAGGTGAGGACCATGATGTATTCGTGGGTCGAGAGGATGTCGTACGAGCCCACGTCGCACCCGCTGTCGCCTCCGTCGTCCACGGTGAGCACCGTCGTGATCGTCAGGCCCCCCTTCCTGCGCTCCTTGAGGTAGCCGGTCACACCGTGGCCGTCAGCCTTGTTGTCGCAGACTTTGAAGTCGTCGCCGTCGTCGATGTGCGTCATCGAGCCCAGGCTCGAACCGATGTAGCGGTCCGCGGCCGCGGCGGGCGCGGCGGCGAAGCCGAGCACGGCCAGCGCGGTCGCGCCGATCACGGCGGAACGGGTGAGCGGGTTCCGGCTCATGGTCGATCCTTTCTCTTCGGAGGTCGGGCTCGCGCGCCGGCCACCCGGCGCCGCTTCGAGGCCCCGGCGCATGGTACTCAAGCGCGCCAAGGGAACACGGCCTGCGAGGTCATTCGCAGGCGGTGCCGTCCCCGTCGCGGTCGAGGTGGGAGCCGTAGCCGGGTTCGCCCGCGTGGATGGGTGCGGCGCCTGCGGCGCGGACGGCGTCGCAGTTCTTGTAGTAGACGTCGCCGGAGTCGCCGTCGTCCCCGCCGTCATCGCCTCCGCCGCCGCCGCCGGAGGACGAGGTGTCCTCGCAGGCCTCGCCGTCGCCGTCCCCGTCGAGGCCCGCCCGGTAGCCGGGGTCGTCCTCGTAGAGGGGCGCGGCGCCCGCGTCCCGGGCGTCGTCGCAGTTGTCGTAGTAGACCTCCGGTTCGGGTTCGGGCTCGGGTTCCGGCTCGGCGGCTTCGGTCGGCGCCGCCGAGGTCGTCGGTTCGGTTTCGGTGGGCGAGGGTTCGGACGTGGAGGGCGCGGCGGTGGTCGCTTCCTCGGTGGTCGCCTCGACGGTGCCGGTGTCGGCGAACGAGTCCGGGTCGGAGTTGTCGCCGCCGATCATGCTCAGGATTCCGGCGCAGCACAGCACCGGTACGACCAGGATCGAGATGACGGCGCTCTTCTCGCCGGTGGAGAGTTGCGACCAGGGCTTGACGCCCTTGCGCGGGGGGCCTTGCGGGGGAACGGACATGTCGGCTCCGATGGGGAAGGGTGCAGGTGCGGGAGGTATCCAGCACGCTATGCCTCATCGGGCCCTTGGAGAATCCTCTGCGCGGTCGACCGGTCACCGGCCGTTGGTACTCCCCCGATCGGGCGATCCCAGATCGTGCGCATCAGACGAAACGGGCATGGCTTGGACGAGCACCGGTCGGCCGCCTCCGCACTCTGTCGATACGGGGCGGCCGCGACGGCCCGCGACGGCCGGCGCGGGCCCGTCACGGGTCGGGCTCCGCGTCGGCCGTCGCGCGGCGCGCTAACCGGACCAGTGGCAGTGGCCGTTGCACAGGTAGGCCCAGAAGGAGCCGCAGTCCTCGATGCGTTCGCAGTCGGCCTTGCGGCAGTGCGATTCATCGCCGCAGAAGTCGTCCTCGGTAGAGCAGCTGCACAGCTCGCTGGCGGCGCCGACGGCGTCGGGCGCGCCCAGAACCGCCAGGAGCAGCCCGGACTCCTGGATCCCGAAGGCCGCGACCGCGTCCGCCTTGAGGTCCTGGAGGGCTGCGTGGCGTTCGGCCTCCGGCAGCGTCAGCACCTCCTGCACGGCGAGCAGGTCCTCGGCTTTCGCGATGACCTCGACCTGCTCGGCGGTGAGCCGGCGGCTCTGGCGGTACCGGTCGAGGTGGTCGAGCCACAACTGCGTGCGCGTCTCAGGCGGGAGCTCGTGGTGGACAGCGCGCCGGTATGGCACCGGGAGGGCGGCGATCGAGTCGAAGTCCTCGGGAAGTGAGCCGCGGTTGGCCTCGAGCCAGTCGCGGATCTCCCGGCCTTGGACGTCCTCGGCGAAGGCCGGGGAGCGGCCGGCGAGGACGATGCCCGCCGCGGCGCCCAGGCCGGTGCCGATCCTCAGGAAGCCCTTGCGGCTCAGCCCGTTGCCGGTGGCCCGCGCGGCCTCCTCCCGGTCGCCGAAGGCCCGCAGCAGCCGGATGGTGTCGCGCGGGCCGAGCCTTCGGGCCAGTTGCAGCGCCATCGGTTTGCCGGTCCAGGCGCGGACGCGGCCGCCGCGCACGCGCAGGAGCGTCGGCTCGAACGGCGCCTCGGCGCCGAACGCCTTCCGGCGCCAGGCCTCTACCTGGTCGCTGCGCAGCGGTTTCACTTCGAGCTTGTCGCCGCATGCCTCTTCGACCGCGGCCGCGATGGTGCGGCAGCTGCCGCAGGACGCGTCGAACGCCATGATCCAGCGCGGTTCGGTGCCGGTCGTGTCGCGTGACAATTCGTACCTCCAAAGGTGGTTCGGACGGTGCCCGGCGAGACTAAGCGACATGACGTGCACGTGTGCCGATATCGGGCGATCGATGCCGATCGGTCCGCAGGCGTCCAGCGCGAACGCGAGGGACGGGCTCCCTTGGCGGCGATTCGGTGTTGGCCGCCGATCCATTCGCTGATCGGCGGGTTCGGAATCGACCATTCGGCGGGTGCGCACGTCAGCGGTGTACCGCTATTCCTGAAAGGGTCGGAGCCGGTTGAGAATTAACGCGGGACCGTGCAACCAATGGCGCCGCATATAGCGTCGGCTCAGGCCCGACTGGCGATCGGAGTCGGGCGGAATGGCCTGGTCCGGGCGCCGTCGCGTCGTGTGGGACTTTCCCCCGAATAGCGAAGTGTCACTTCATGAATCAGTGCGGTGACTGCAAGTAGTTTGAAAACTTCAGAGTTTTCTAGGCAACTTCAGCCGTCCGTGCGAGCGTCTTCCATCCGACACGGGACAAACCCCTGGTACCGACCGAGAGGTATTTCTTCCATGACCGCGAATACTGCGTTCGACACTGCGGCCCTCACCGCTGAGCAGCATGAGGCGTTCAACCGCGACGGCTACCTGATGATCCGGGGAGTGCTCGACGCCGACGAGGTCGCGCGATATGCCGAAGTACTCGACCGCCTCTACATCGAAGAACGTGACGCGGGTCGGCTCAACGATACCGGCGGCATGCACTTGTTGAGCGCCATCAGGTCGGCACCGGAGCTGGCGGAACTGCTCGACCACCCGAAGACGTTCCACTATGTCTGGTCGACCATCGGTTGGAACGTGCACGCCCATCACTCTCATCTGGACGTCAACCCGAAGGTCCACGAGCAGCAGCCCTACCGGTTCCGCTGGCACCAGGACGGCGGCCGCCAGAACAAGGACATGGAGACCGAGGTGAAGCCGCGCCTCTCGGTGAAGCTCGCCTATTTCCTGTCCGACCTCTCCGAGACCGGCCGCGGCGCCACGAAGATCATCCCCGGATCCCACCTCCTCAACCGCATCGACGGCCCGCCGCGCGCCGACATCGAGTGGCCCGAGCCCGAGGGCGCCATCGAGGTCACCGGCGAGCCCGGCGACGTCCTGTTCTTCGACCGGCGCCTGTTCCACGCCGCCTCGCACAACTACTCCGACGTCACCCGCAAGATCGCGTTCTTCGGGTACACCCCCCGCTGGATCCGCATCCGCGACGACATCGAGAACCTGCCGGGCCAGTCCTGGTGGAACGACATCACCCCGATCCAGCAGCAGATGCTCGGCGGGTTCGCCGAGACCGGCGACCACGCCTGGGGCTTCCACTTCGAGGACACCCCGCTGTACCTCTGGCTCGAAGAGCGGGGCCTCCTCGACCGGAACAACCCGCCGCTCAAGCCCGAGCGCTAGAGCGGTCAAGTCCGCAAGGGCCCGTCGCCTTCCCGGAAGCGGGAGCGGCGGGCCCGTTCGTTTCGGGCGCGTCACCGCGGCGGCGGGCGGGCATGTGGGCGCGTGCAGTGGTGATCCGTAATGGCGGTGGGTCGCGTGACATCGCCACGGCGGTCGCGGCGACGGTACGGCCGTGGCGTACGGGGCGGCGGAGTCGGTTCGGGGGCGCGCCGGTTCGAAGCGGCGAAACGCGAATTCAGCTGAATGTAAGCGTCATTCGCGTTGCCGACGGCGTCGCCGCGGCAGAATGCCTTCATGGACGAGCTCCCCTTCGCCTTCGCGCTCATCGCCGGCGCCGTGGCCGCGGTGAACCCCTGCGGGTTCGCCCTGCTGCCGGTCTACGCCGGCTTCCTCATCAGCGGCGAACCGGGCGAACAGGTCACGCGCAGACAGGCGCTCGCCAGGGCGGGCCTGTTCGCACTCGCCTTGACGACCGGCTTCGTCGCGGTCTTCGGCGCCTTCGGTCTCGCCGTCTCCTTCGTCGCGGTGAACCTGGCGGCGGTCCTGCCCTGGATCACCGTGCTCGTGGGTGCGGCGGTCGCCGCCGCGGGCGCGTGGATGCTGCTCGGACGGGAGCTGCCCTCCTTCCTGCCGCGCATCGGCGGACGCGCGGTCCACCGCTCTTTCGGCTCGATGGCCGTGTTCGGCCTGCTGTACGCGCTCGCGTCGTTGTCGTGCACCGTCGCCCCGTTCCTCGCGGTGACGGCGCAGACCTTCCGCTCGGCCTCCGTCCTCGGCGGGACACTGGTGTTCCTGGCCTACGCGCTCGGCATGGCCCTGGTCGTCGGCGCCGTCTCGGTCGCCATCGCCCTCGCGCGCCAGGGCCTGGTCGTCTGGATGAAGCGGCAGTACTCGAAGGTGACGCGGGCCGTGGGGGTCCTGCTGCTCGCCGCCGGCCTGTACGTGGCGTACTACGGCTGGTGGGACATGCGAGTCCTCGCCGGAGGCGACCCTTCCGACCCCGTGGTCGAAGGGGCGCGCACGGTGCAGCGGTTCCTCGAGGAGACGGTGCGGTCGGTGTTCGGCGGTTGAACGTCCTTGCCCCGCAATGGTCGAGGGTCCGGGTTCAGGAAAGGCCCGCGACCTTCTCGTCGAGCTCGTCGGCCGAGAACGAGCCGACGTCTGCGATCTCGCCCGCCGAGTCCAGCAGCACGTACGTGCTCTGCGAGGTCACCCCGAACCGGGTCCACAACTCGCCGTCGGGGCTCTGCAAGTGCGTCGCCTCACCGGTGCCGGTGTCCGCCACGAACTGCTGACGCTGCTCGTCGGTGCTGTCGTGGTACAGACCGGTTCCGGCCACGCCGACGACCGCGACCCGATCCCCGTGCGCGCCGATCAGCGCGGCCACGTCCGGCCCCTGGCTCTGGCAGATCGGGCAGTCCTCCTGCCAGAACCACAGCACCGCAGGAGCACCGGCGAGCGATGCGCCCTCGAAGTCGTCACCGTCGACTGTGGTGGCGGTGAAGTCGAGCAGTTCGGGAACGGCCATCGGGGCCTCGGACGCCGTCTCGTCTTGTGCCTCGGCGGTGGTCTGCGCGGATATGGCCTCCTCCGTCGGATCGGCCTCGGGTTCTCCTGAACCGCAGGCCGAGAGAACGAGAACGACCGCCGCTGCGGCGGCCGCCGCGCTGATGGCTGAGCGAAGCATCGCAGCCTTCCTTTCGTCTGTGTGCCGACCACTCCATCCTGCCGGTTCGGGCCGCCTTGCGAGACTTGGAATCCTTACGATCCGGTGAAGCCTGCCGGGGCGCCGTCGGACCTCAATTGCGGTTTGGGCCCACGATCTCGATCTCGGGTCCTGCGACACCGCTGATGACCGGGGTTCGCAGGATCGGCGAGGACGCCGCACCGTCGGGAGTCGCCGGAATCGCATCGGACGAAGCGTCGTGGACGACCGGGAGCCGCTTCCAGTGGAGCACCGTGCGGAGCTGGCCCGCCGCATGTCGGATCGCGGGATCGGCGGCGGACCGCATGGCGGCTTCGAACGCCCGGGTCTCGTGGGTGAGCCGCATGGCCCTGGCGCGCGTGTCGGCGAGTTCGATGGCGGTTTCGCGTTGACCGGATTCGGAGAGCAACACCAGAACCGGGCGGAAGCTGCCGACCTTCTCACGTGCCTCGGCGCTGCCCGGCCTCGATCCGGGCACCTTTTCCAGGCGCACTTCCGAACGGACCCGGGTGAGGTCGAGGGCCTTGGGGGCTCGGCGTCCCGGCTTCACCACCTTCAGCTCTGAGCCGTTGAGGTACAAGAGATCGCCTGCGCGCGATCGAATCGCGTATCCGAAGCCGAGCGGGCCGATCAGGAACACGAGCCCGAACACGACACCCGTGCCTTCGTAGGACAATCCGGTGCCGCCGGAGCGGCGGGCGGTTGAACTGTGATAGCTCGTCCAGTCGAATCCGCCGTTGGCGTTCGCCAGGGCCACGGATACGACGATCAGTGCGATCCCCAGGCAGGCGCCGATGATCCGCATCCTGCGCACGAAGGTGGCCGTATCCTCGGGGTCGAGAGAAGCCCCGACTCGTGACACCATGCGCTGAGCGCTGAATAGGCTGTCGGACATAAGACCTGATCCCATCGGTCGGGGGAGGCAATCCGCCGATCTTATGCGACTGCCGCCGGTGTCCTTCCAGAGGGCGTTTCGAGGCGATGGGACCAACTCGGTTCCTCCCGCCCGGACAGCGGGCCGGAGCCGACCTCGAGACCGACACGACCGTGTCGATCGACGCCGCCGTCGATCGGCTGCCGGCCCTCGATGCGAAGCACTCCTGAAACCGGATTTGACTTGGAGCGCACTCCAGGTCCTAGCGTCGAGGGCATGATGACACGAACACTCGGAAGAAGCGGCATCGAAGTCAGCGCGATCGGCATGGGCTGCTGGGCGATCGGCGGTCCGTTCTCCTACCCCGAGGGGACCGCTCTCGGCTGGGGCGAGGTGGACGACGACGAGTCGGTCCGCGCCGTCCGCCGGGCCGTGGACCTCGGCGTCACCTTCTTCGACACCGCCGACGTCTACGGCGCCGGGCACAGCGAGCGCGTCCTGGCCCGGGCCCTGGAGGGCCGCCGGGACCAGGTCGTCATCGCGACCAAGTGGGGCAACCGGTTCGATGAGGACACCAAGGTCGTCACCGGGCCCGGGCACGGACCCCGGTACCTCCGTGAGGCGGTGGAGGCGTCCCTGCGCCGACTCGGCACCGACTACATCGACCTCTATCAGTTCCACCTCAACGACCACCCGGTCGACAGCGCCGCCGAGCAGCTCGACGCGCTCGAATCCCTGGTCGACGCGGGCAAGATCCGGTCCTACGGGTGGAGTACGGACTTCCCCGACCGCGCCGAGGCCTGGGGGAACGGCGGCGAGCACTGCACCGCCGTCCAACACGAGTTCTCGGTCTTGAAGGGCGGCAAGACCGACGTCGTCGAGGTCTGCGAGCGTTTGAACCTGGGGTGCGTCAACCGCGGGCCGCTGGCGATGGGTCTGCTCACCGGCAAGTACACCGCCGAGAGCAGGATCGGCTCCGACGACATCCGCGGCAGCGGCGGCGAGAAGACGCTGTTCGATCACGGCCGGCCCGCCCCCGAATACCTGGCCCGGTTCGAGGCGGTCCGCGAGGTCCTCTCCAGCGGCGGCCGCACCCTCGCCCAGGGCGCGCTCGGGTGGCTGTGGGCGGTCAGCGACGTGACCGTGCCGATCCCCGGTTGTCGCACCGTCGCCCAGGTCGAGGAGAACGCGGGGGCTCTGGAGAAGGGGCCGCTCACCGCTGCTCAGGTCGAGGAGGTCGCGAAGCTCCTGGCGCCCGTGCTGTGACGGACTCGGCGAAGCCGGATCGCACCGGGCCGGGGTCGAACGGCAGCGCGAGGTGACCGCACGGGAGTGGTCGGGGGTCGGTGTTCTGTGCGGTTCGCCCGTTTCCGATAGGGTCGCGGTGACCGAACGCGCGCAATCGGATGCGTGCGGTTCGGGACCCGACCCCTATCCTGACGGGAAGTGCCCCTGTGGTTTCGGTTGATGAAGTGCTGTCCTGGCTCAGCGCGAACGCGAACGCGGATGCGGTGGCGGCGGCGGACAGATCGGGTGAGGCGACGAGTTCGGTCCGGGTCGCCAAGGGGCGGTTAGGTCGTGGCGAGTTTGCATGAGGTCGCGGCGATGATCGAGTCGACCAGGGTGAGCGTTGCCGAGGTGGCCGGGCCGATCAATTCGTCGAAGGGCCAGGCTGAGCACACGATGGCGGCCGCTGCGAAGCTTGGAGCGGATGAGGCGTCGGCGCGGATGAAGGCGACCATCGACCGGATCGAAGAGGCCGAGTCGATCAGGGCGACCCTGGAGGGTGCTTTGGTCAAGGCGCACTGGACGGTCCTGTCGGCCATCCACGGCACCATAGGCCCGGGCGCGCGAGGGAAGACTTCCTCGCTCGTTCCCAACTCCGACGGCACCACCTCCTGGCACGGCACGGTTGACGGAATCAAGACCGAGATCGTCTACGGCACACCGAAGGATGACGAGAAGGATCCCAGCGGCCAAGAGCTGACCGAGAGCACGCGACCCCGCCGAAGGTTCAGTGCATTCAGACAGATAGCAGTGCGCGAAGACGCATCCGATGCCGACCAAACGGTCTCGCAGCTCCTCGATCATGCGAACACGATCTATCGGACCGAGAACAAACCCGCGCCGGCCCCGGCAACGGCCACCAGCGGATACGCTGCCGTGATTCAGCATGAATCCGGCACGGTCCAGCCGATACCTGCACCGCAGTCGACCGCAGACCAGTTGGCCTCTGCCGCGATCGTGATCGCGGTCGTCGGAGCCAAGGCGGTCAAGGGCACGGTCGATAAGATGACCTCACTCAGGTCCAAAATGAGGGAGCGCAAGAGAAATGACCACTAGTGAAGAAGAGCGGATCGTGCGATCTGCCGTTGCAGCGGCGGCGGACCTTCCGAGGGAGGTGATCGCCAGCATCGGCGATGCGCGCACACTTGAATTGCTCGGTGCCACCACAACGCTCGCGATCCTGAAGAAGTACCGCGATAAGCCCGGGCCTCAGCAGATTTCCGAGTTCGCGGATGAACTCAAGTTCCGTTTCCCGGATGCGGCTGACCACATCAAGCCGATCGTGATCGAGGCGCTGGTCAGATTCGCTTTCGGGGAACAGGACATTCTCGACGGCATTTCCTCGGATGACCTGCAAACCGTGCTCTTCATGCTCCCGTACGCAATTATCTCCGAGGAGAACATCTACGGTGAGCCGCTTGACGCGTTTGTCGCAGAGGTGGTCGCCGCGGTCAACGCCGAGGAGTAGCGCGGCTTGGCTTGTCTCGGTTGACGAGCTTGTTGTAGCAGGTGATCGCCACGGCGAGGGCAGGGAATGTGGCGAACAGGTGGCCGTAGAGTTCGTAGCGGGTGGTCAGGCGGCGAAGCCGCCGAGCCAGGTGAAGGCGGGATCGGTGACTCAGCGGTAGCGGCCGAGCCTCGCCGAGGCTTGCGGCGGGCGATGCGGTCACTGATGCGCCGCTCGCGCGGTCCCACCGCCCTGCGCTTCGGCGAGGCCGGTATCGGCGGGTCGGTGATCTCTCACAGCCAAGCAGGCACAAGGCCTTTGGCAAAATCATCCACACCAGATCAAATCAGTCCTGCTGAGGTATTGGGGACAACCGGTTTCGGACGAACACTGGGCTCAAACATCTTCGGGATCGGTGAGTCGACTCCGGAGCCGCCTTACTTCGGCGACCAGACGAGGGATCGCCTCGCGGGCCATCGCAATGAAGGCGGCGTTCTCATCCCAGCGTTCGTCTTCCACATCGACATAACGCGGGTGCTGTACGAGCGTCGCGGCGATGATCTCTCCATTGCTGAAATCCGGCCAACGCTCGCCTCCGCTGGAGCTTTCAACGGTGCTCACCGCGACGAGGCTCATTGCGTGGTCATCATCGAGGAAGCGAACAAACCACGGGCCCGGCGTGGCAGCGGCACTGCAACTCTCGATCTCTTGGAGCAAGCTTTCATCCATGTAAGCATCCTGGCTCAAGGCAGGCCGAATGCCAACCCGGTTTCAGCCCGACAACACAAGATCGCCACCAACTCAGGCGCGCACTTAGTTGGTTGAATCGTGCAGTAACTAAGGGACCCAGGCCGAAGGCCTGGGTCCCTTAGTTTTTGGACGCGTTGTGGATCACTGTGGGTCGTTAGTTGACAGCGGCGTGATTGTGGGTCATCATCGGATCACCGGCACTCGCAATTGGAAGCGAGCCAGTCTGTTACGTCTCGAACGGAGATTCTTACGACGTATCCACATCGCATCGGCCTTTATCAATAGGCCAGAATATTAACGCCGCCCGGTGGCTCAGAGCTACCAACTAGGTTCCACCGGGCGGCCTAACAACAGAAGGAGACCTTCCGTGTCGTCACCGACGATACGCTATTCGGGCGTACCTGAAAACAGCCATTCCCGCGATATCCGCAACAGCCACTCCGCTCACCCTGCGGACTTCGACTCGGACACCGCCGCCTACACGACCGCGCAAGCCGCACCTCATAGCGACTCACGCGCCGACGCGACACCCACGACCGGCACCGGTTGGCCCGCAACCGGATCCATTTCCGACGCCGACCTGGCCGCGCTCATGCGCTCGCGCCTGCAACGCAACACGCCACCAGATCGGGTCCTACCTGCGCATACCGGGCACGTCGCCACCGCGCAGACCGCAAATACGCACGCCGCGCCTGTCGCCACCGTCCAGGCCCCGGACACGTACAACGCGCTCGAACCCATCGCCACCACCCAGACCTCGGACACGCGCATCACGCCCGAACCTGTCGCCGCAGTGTCGAGCGAGATCAGCCCTCGGACCGGTTTCGTGCCGGGGTTCCGGCTCGATCCCGGTCCGATGTCGTCTGATCCGCGCCACAACCCGACCTATCCGCACCCGCAGAACCCGGGGCTGGCTGAGGAGGTCGACGGGTTCTATGACTGGGCGGGGCGGCGTCTGTTCCTGTCCGACGGCTCGCCCGACCCGATGACCCCCGGTGCCTACCGGTATCAAACCAGGCCCGACCTGTGTCTCCTCGACGCCGCCGACGACGACCCGTGGTCGCCGCGTTTCGAGCCCGATCACCTGCGGCATAAGCCGGGTGATGACTGGCTGATCGATGACAGCCGCCCGTACGACGTGCTCGATCCCGGGCCGTTCGGATCGCCCAACTGGTTCCCCGACCTCCGGACCGGGCGTCACCGCCGCGACGAGCTCCCCGACCCGATCCCGTGGTGGGAGATCGAGGAGGAACCGGCGAAAGCGGCATGGGCCGAGCACGCTGAAGCCCTCTACGACCGCCGCACCCGCATCACCCGCGAACGCGAAGCCCACGAAGCCGCTCGATCCGAGGGCCGGGCGGAAGAACGGCAAGGCCACGACGACCTCTACGGCGAAAGCGGCCAAGGCGGCCAAGGCGGCCAAGGGGATCGCACATCCGGCCGCGGGCGAGGCGAACCCGGCGCCCGGTCCGGAGGCGGCGGCCCGAACGGGTCGGATCGCCCGACTGGCGGCCCGAACGGGTCGGGTGGCCGGAACGGGTCGGGCGACCCGAGCGGCGTACGCGGCAAACGGACCGGGTCCGGGTTCGTGTCCGAGTCGAGGTTCGAGGCCGGGTCCGGGGCCGAGGTCGGGTCCGGGCCCGAGGCCGGATCCGCGTGCAAGGCCGGATTCGAGGGCGACACCCTCCGCATCGCAGGCGACGGCATCGGCGGTGGGCGGGCGACCGCATCGGGTCGTCGTCTCCCCGGCGACGGGCCGAGTTCGACCGGCGCCGCAACCGGTCCCCGCTCCTCCGGAGACGGACCGGGCTCGACCGATACCGCGCCCGGCCTCTGTTCCCCTGCCGACCGACCGAGCTCGATCGGCTCCGCGCCGGGCACCCACCAACCCGGCGACCGACCAGGACCGACCGACTCCGCGACCGACTCCGCGACGGGTCCCCGTCCCTCTGCCGACCGAACGGGTCCGGCCAGTCCCCTGCCCGACAAGGCGACCGGCCCCTACCGGCCCTCACCTGAACCGCGACCGCGAAACCGACGCGGCGACCATGCCGAATCGTCGGCGGCCGCGCGTCCCAGCGAAGGAGCACTCGTGACCATCGAACCGCAACAGCCCTACCGGTTCTCGAAGCTCCGCGAAGACGCCTGGGTCCGGTTCCTCGACAAGTCCGCCGAACTCGCCGCCGCCCACCGTCCACAACCCGGGGCGAACGGCCGAACCCCGACGCGATCGGAGCGTCGCGCCTCGCTCGAGTCCCGGCGCCGCAACGGACGCGACGCACTCGACCGCGAATGCGGGCCGGTCCTGCGGCCCTGGGTGCGGCTCGTCCGGTGGGTCGCGGGCACCATCCGCGCCTCCAAGACCGCCAGCGACGCCGACGCGCGGCGCACCGAGCACGCGGCACGCACCGCCCGCTTCGCCGGGGCGGTCCGCGGCGCCCAGAGAGCAAGGGCCGAAACGAGACCCGAGGTCGTCACGCCCACCGTTTCGGCAGTGGAGGACCTGCGGCAGCGGCCGCCGCTCCAGCGTCCGAAGCCCGAGGCCGTTGCGGCGCTCTCGATCCCGTTCATGCGCGGATGGGAGCAGCGCTTCGACAGCATCGGCTTCGGCGGTGCCGGTTTCAGCAGGGCCGGCTTCAACCTTGCCAACTTCACCGGTGCAGGTCGCACCACCGCAGGTCTCAACAGCGCCGGCTTCAACAGTGCCGGCCTCAACAGCGTCGGCTTCAACACCGCCCGCCCCGCCGCCGGGGGCGCTGCATGGGCGTAGGCCGCAACTCCTCCTACCGAATCCGTGAGCGTTATGCAAAGGCGCTCAAGGCGATCCCGCTGCCGATCCGGACGCTTTCCGGCGTCGACCCACAGGCCCTGGTGAACGTCGGCGAGACCGAGCTGGCCGGGCGCCGGATCGTGTTCGCGGTCCTGCCCGGCTCGCCGCGCCTGTGGATCACCGTGCCCGACCTGCTCCCGCCGGTCATCGGCTACGCGTCCGGGTTCGACACCCGGCGCCTCGACCTGCACCTGACCGAACTCGACCACATCGACTGGGCCGCCGGGCCCGGCCGCGTCACGGCGCTCAAACGCGCCGCGCACGAGGCCTGGGCCGCCGCCCAACGCGACTGCGAAGGATGAGAGAAGCCATGCCTGACAACGACGTCCAAGCGGTGAGAGAGGGCGACCGCGCCCTGTTCCGCTCCCACGCCGCCGCCCGCCTGCGCGGCGACCTCGCCGAGGCCCAGCGCCTGGCGCTCGACATCGGCGAAGGGAGGCGGATGGCGCACCTGCTGTACGTGCTGTACCTGTTCACGCAGACCGTGTACGAAGAGCTCGGCGACGCCCCCGACCCGTGCGACCTCGCCGAGCTCACCGCCCGCCTGCACGAGCGGCACTACCGGCCCGGCAGCGGCTTCCACGCGATCCGCGCCGAGGCGATGGTGCGCGGCGTGTGCGGGGAGTCGGTGCTGCTGACCGAAGTGCCGTTCGCCGAACAGCAGATGTACATGTGGGCGGTCATCGGCGAGCTCACCGGCCCCGAGACCGCGGACGCCCGGATCGCCGATCGCCTCGACGGGGCCGAGGCGATCGGGGCCGAGATCATCGAATCCGGCTGGAACGCGATCTTCACCGGTCCGCCAGCGCCCCGTCCGAAGGCCGGGACGGCTCCGGGCTCCGTCGACGACACCGCCACCGCCACGGCGCAGGAGCCCGAACCCGGCGAGCCCGGCGAAGCAGCCCCCGCCACGCAGAATCCCGCACCCGCCGGTCCCGGCCGAGCGATCCGCTCCGAGCAGGAGACGGCGCCCGCCAGGCCCGCCGAGCCCGGTGGGGCGGCCCGCTCCACGCACGAAACGGCACCCGCCGATCCCTCCGATCCCGGCGAAGCAGTCCACGCCACGCAGGAACTCGAACCCGGCAGCCCCAGCGGAGCTGCCCGCTCCGCGCACGAGACGGCGCCCGCCGCACCCACCGATCCCGGCGAAGCCGCCCACGCCGCACGCGACACGGCGCCCACCGACCCCGGAAGGGCCGCAGCCGACACCGCCCCAACGAAGGAGACCACCCGATGAAACCCGAAGAGCTGCACCGCAGGCACCTGGCAGCCTTGATCACCGGGGACGCAGCGGAGACCGAGAGGGTCCGCCGCTGGTTCAAACCCCTCGACCACGCCACCGCGGCCATGTACCTCCGCGCGGCCGTCGCCGCGAGCCTCGAATACCGGTTCGGGCCGGGAGCCGGGCTCGGGGCGGGGCCGATCGACTACGACGAACTGGCCGCGTTCACGGCCGAGATCCGCCGGTCCTCCGACACCGCCGAACCGCCGCCGGACCACCTCGCGATCGAGTCGGTCGTCCGCGCCCTCTACGGCGAACCGCACCTCCTCGAACCGCTCGCCGAGCACCAGCGGGCCGCGACCCACCACGTCCTGCTCCGCAAGCAGATCGAAGCCCGCCCGTGGCTCGGGGCCAACCCCGGCCACCTCATCGACCGCGCCAAGACGACCATGACCGCCTGGGTGCTCGGCTGAACCCGAACGGCCGGGGCCGCTCGCGCGGTCCCGGCCGCTCCTCGGCGATCTGCGGTCGCCCACGATCAGGGAACCCCCGGCCCGCCCGACACCCGTCGGGCGGGCGCGCCGGGGATCTACGGTCGCCCACGATCGAAGGGGAGTCTTCAAGCGAGCGTGTGGAACTGCGCCGCTTCGGGGAGTTCGCCCGGCGGGCCCGGTGTCCCGGGCTCCGGGGTGATCGCGAGACCGCGTTCCGATCGCGTCCTGATCACCGAGTAGAGCGCGGCGAGGAGCAGCACGACGCCCGCGCAGCCGAACCCTCGGGACGCCGACACCGTGTCCGCCGCCTGCACCGCGCCGAGTGCGGCGGCACACGCCGCCCCGAGCGCCAACGCGGCCGCCCATGCCCTTCGCCTCCTGCGTCGCCACCCGCCAGTGGGTCCGACCTCCACGACCACCGTGCGTCCGCAAGCGGGACAGACGATCTCATGCGCCGTCGTCTCGGTCCGCGAGCCCTCCAGCTCGAAGACCGCGACCGGACCGCGCTCGACGCGCCGGTTCTCGGCCTCGGAGTCCATGCGGACGCTGTACGAGACGACATGGCGCACACGCGCCTTCACGAGCCCTCGCCGGTCGGCCATGACCCCAAGCTATCGCCGCCGCGCCACCCGTAAACGGCGAACCCGGTCCGCATTCAGGCGGTTGGCGATCCCGCTCGCGCGAACGGCGAACCAAGTCCGCGCTAAGGCACCGGGCATCCCTGCTCACGCGAACCGCGAACCCGGTCCGTGTTCGGGCACCTGGCGGCTCCGCTCGAACGCGACCAGTGAGGCCTGTCCGCGTTCGGAGGCCGCGCTCCGCTCACACGTAGAGCCGCGCAGGGTCGACGAGCTCGACCATCGGATCGGTGTCGGCGATCCGCCGTAGTTCATCGCTGAAGCCGGCGCCGCCGAAGCAGATCAGACGAGACCCCTCAGAGGCCCTGCCCTGGGAGACCAGCAGGTCGCGGAGCCGCGTCAGGCGTCGCAGGTGCCCGCAGTCCATCTCCTCGTTCCACTTGACCTCGCCGATGGCCAGCAGTGCGTCCGAGCCGTCGGCCGCGGTGCCGTGGACGACCACATCGATCTCGTGCGTGGTGCCGGCCTTCGGGTCGCTGACGATGCCCGCCGCCACTCGATTCGGCAGGCCCCCGAGCTCCTCCGCCGAGGCGTGCAGGCGCGCCCACTCGCGTGCGAGCGACTCGAAATGCGGTCCCAGCACCTGGCTGCGGAAGGTGCCCTGCATTCGCCGCCAGACCTGTCCGGCGCGTCCGGGGCGTTCGAGTTCGCCCCAGACCGGGCGCATGACCGCGTGGTAGTAGGCGATGATCGGCTCAGCGATCCGGTAGAAGGACCGGTTGCGTTTGAAGGCATCGGGTTCGTGGCGGACGAGACCGGCGTCTTCGAGAACCGCCAACGGGTGCGCGAGGTCGGTGGCCTTCTTCCCGATCCTGGTCGCGATCGCCCCGCGGGCGGTGCTGCCCGTGGCGATGGCCGCGAGCACCGCGTGGAGCGGGCCGGTGTCGCGTACCCCCGGCTCCTCTGCGAGCAGGTAGCGGCCTTCGCGGAAGAGCGGCCTGGCCGGGTTGAGCACCGTCCGGACCACCCAGTCGTCGAAGTCGTCCGGCCCCTCGGGCGCGTCGTCCTGCGCGAATTCGCGACGATAGGCCGGGGTCCCGCCGACGACCGCGTTGACCTGTACCGCGGTCCGCTCGTCCTCGATGCCCCAGAACGCCCTCGCGAGACGGTAGTCCAAGGTGGGGACGATCAGTTCGAGCCCGGCACGTCCCCGCAGCGGTGCGGTCCCGGAAAGCAGTCGCCCCATGAACGTCACGGCGGAACCGCAGAGCAGCAGACGGACCGGCGAGTTCGAATGCTGGCTACCGGGATCGAGTGCTCGCTGAATGACCGAGGGCAGCGACGGCGACGCCTGGGCAAGGAACGGGAACTCGTCGATGACGGCCATCACCGGCCGGTCGGTCGGCAGACGCAGCAGCCTGGAAATCGCCTCGTCCCAGCTGGTGAACCGCAGTGGCACCGGCTCCCCCAGGTACCGTGCCAACGACGCGCCGAACTGGGAGAGCGCATCGGCCTCCGTGGTCTCCGTCGCGGTGAACATGAATCCCCCGCTTGCGCGGGTCAGCGCGTCCAGCAGGAACGTCTTCCCTTGGCGGCGCCGACCCGAGACCACCCCGAGTGTCGCCCGGTCGGACCGGTTCTCGGCGAACCGTACGAGTTCTCCCCACTCGAAATCGCGATCGAACATGCCTTCGGGCTTACGCATCCGACCTCCTTGTATAATTACATTTATTATAACCATAATCATACAAGAATTCGGCTAGTACCGAGAGACTGCGCCCGCTGCGGCTCTGCGTGGGTTCTTCGCTATGGGTCGTTCACTCCACGGCTTCGACCAGCAAGCCTTCGATCGCGCGGAGGGCGGGTTCGACCGCTGCCTCCTCGATCTTGCGGGAGTCGAAGAGGAGGCTGAGTTCGCAGGAGCGCCGGTCTCGGCCGATCGCGGTGAACAGGGTCGCGTCGTGGCGGGGCCAGGCGCCGTCCGGTTCGATCACGGTCTCCTCCAAGAGGTCGGCAACCTCGCTGCGGGTCTTGGCCTCGGGGCGCTCGGGCCAGCCGCCGCCGGCGCGGGCGTCGTTGAAGTAGATCGAGAGGTCCAGGGGTGCACCGCGTTCGGCCTCGATCTCGGTACGGAGCTCCTCCAGTGCGTCGGGGTCGTAGAAGCCGTGCTTGTACGTCGCCAGCGAGCGGCGGAAGCACAGGCGCACCAGGTCGTCGAACGAGAGGCCGTCGAGGTCGGTGTTGAGCAGCCCGTTCTGCGCCATCGCCGCCGCGACCGTCCGGTCCCGCGGCGTGTACCGGTTCCCGACGATGAGCTGGCAGGACTGGCGGGCCGCGCCGGTGAGGTCGCGCAGGAGGACCCCGTTGGCGGCGAGCAGGACGGCCGCGGTCGAGACGCCGAGGCGCTCGGCGATCCGCGTCGCCGCCGCCGACATGGCCGAGCTGCGGATACGGACGCTCTTGAACGGCAACGGGTCAGCGCTCGGACGCGCCGCGCCGGTCATGGACGCGGGCATGGCGCGCAGCTCCCGGCCCCAGAACCGCATCGCCGCGGCCGAGCGGCGCAGTGCCGCGGGCGAGCGTTCGAAATCGGACTGGTCGGTCGTCTGCACCACCGCCGCAGGCGTGCGGTCCCCGCGCAGGCGCGCCTCGATGCGGCCCTTCACCAGGTCGTACGACCCGCAGTCCAGCGCAAGGTGACTGACGGCCAACGCGACGAGCACCGGGGTGTCTCCCGCGCAGACGACCGCGCCGCGCACGCACCGGTCGTAGTCGGCGAAGCGGAAGGACTTCGCCTCGCCGGGTTGGAGCGGGACGGTGCCGTCGGCGCCGATGAGGCGCAGTTCCAGTTCCAGTGCGCCCGAGCCGCTCACGAGCTGGCGGGGGCCGTGCTCGTCGTCGGCGAAGCGGGTGCGCAGGACCGCGAACTCGGCGAGGACGTCGGCGAAGGCCGCCGCGAGGTCGGCGAGCGAGCGGCCTTGGGGCACTTCGCAGATCATCTCGTGGTTGAAGTAGCCGCCGTCGTCGCCGAAGCGTCGGACGCCTTCGAGGACCGCCCGCTGGCCCCAGGTCATGGGCGCGGCGAGGTCGGGGTGGCCGGCATCGAACTCGATGCGGAGGGTCGCGGTCATGGTCTCGCCTTCAAGGGGGTCGGGAGGTCAGTCCTTCAGCGCGGAGCCGGATTCCTTGCGCGCCATACGTTTCAGGAGCGGGACGGCGAGCAGGAGGGTGGCGGCGATCCACAGGCCGAGGACGAGGAAGACCTGGCCGAGGCGCCATTCGCCGCCGAGTTCGACCGCGGCCATGCCCTCGGGAAGCATCGCGGCCCGCATCCCCAGGCCGATCCAGTAGACGGGGAACAGCTCGGCGGTCGACTGGAGCCACGCGGGATAGGCCGCGAGCGGGTAGAAGATCCCGGAGATGCCGATGAGCACGGTCAGCGGGAGCTGGACGAGGCCGACGTGCCGGGGGTTGCTCAGGAGCCCGCCGAGGACCGCGCCGAGCGGCAGAAGCGCGGCCATCGCCGCGGCGGTGACGGCCGCGAGCAGGCCCAGGCGCGTCCAGGACAGAACGAGGCCGTCGAAGAAGGCGAGCCCGGCGAGGACCATGCCGACGACGGTGAACAGGGAGAACACCGCGACCGAGATCGTATGTCCGATGAGGAAGCTCCCGAGGCCGCGCGGAATCGCCTTGGCGCGCAGCAGCTCCCCGCTGGCCTTGGACCAGGCGAGCTTCCCTGCGATCATCGGGACGGTGCCGGTGACGAGGGTCGCGCCGAGCACCGACGGGAAGTTCATGGAGCCCAGGTCGAGGTCCGAGCCGGCGAAGGTGCCGCCGCCTGCGGCCAGGAGCACCGAGACCATGATCGCCAGGCTCCCCAGGGCCATGACGAGGTCCCCGGGGGTGGTGAGCATGATGCGGGTCTCGACCGCCCCGCGCCGCAGACCGTTGCGGGCCACTGTGGACAGGCCTGCCGTAGTGATGGTGGTCATCGCCGCTCCTCGCTCGGGGCCGGGTCGGCCTCGTCTTCCTCGTCCGCCCTCAAGGTCTCGCCCGCGAGGGCGCGGGCGACCATCGCCAGATATGTGTCCTCAAGCGAGGATCGGCGCACCTCAAGGTCCGCGACGGTCCCCCCGCACCGGGCCCGCACCCGGTCGATGAGGTCGAGCGGGTCGGCGCTGCGCTCGATGCGCCGCCGCCCGTCCTCGGTCCACCGCACCTCGGCGCGCTCCCCCATCTCCTCCGACAGCGCCGCCACCGTCCCCTCGGCGAGCACGCGCCCGCCGATGAGCACCACGATCCGGTCGGCGAGCCGCTCGGCCTCGTGCAGGTCGTGCGTGGTCATGAGGATCGTGACGCCCAGGTCCCGGTTGAGCTTGGCGACGAGCTCCTGGAAGTCCCTGCGCGACACCGGGTCGAGCCCGTTCGACGGCTCGTCGAGGAACAAGAGCTCGGGGCGCCCGATCAGGCCCGCGGCGAGGTCCATGCGGCGGCGCTGGCCGCCCGAGAGGACCTTGATCGGCGTGTCCCGTTGCGACTCGAGGCCGACGGCGGCCAGCAGCTCCTCGGCGTCCCAGGCGTCGCCGAAGGGCCGGTAGTGGTCGTGCAGAAGGCGCAGAAACTCCCCGACCCGCCAGTTCGCGTGGTCCTCCCAGTGCTGGAGGACGACGCCGATGCGCGACCGCCAGGCCTCCCCGGCGGTCTGGGGGTCCTCGCCGAGCACCGACACCGACCCGGCCGAGCGGCCCCGGAAGCCCTCCAGGATCTCCATCGTCGTGGTCTTCCCGGCCCCGTTGGGGCCCAGGAGGGCCACGATCTCCCCGGCGGGGATGGCGAGGTCGACGCCGTGGAGGACCTGCTTGTCGCCGTAGCTCATGCTCAGGCCCTCGGTGCGGACCGCGTGCGCGCTCATGCGCCCTCCTTCAGGCTCGGCGGGAGCGACTGCGGGCCGAGCATGTCGGCGACGGTGTCCCGGGCGCGCACCAGGTGGTCGCGGCCGCCGTCGACGAGAATCTCCGCGGGGAAGCCGTGGCCGAGGAACCGCCCGATGGACGCCGTCGGCCCGTAGGCGCCTGCGCTGAGGATGCCCACCACGTCGCCGGGGCCGAGGTCGTCCGGCAGGTCGACGCCGTTGCCGATGGAGTCGTTCGGAGTGCACAAGGGACCGGTGAGGTTCCATGCGGCCGTGGCGGACCCGGAGCGGTTGAGGAGTTTCACCGGGAAGTTGCGGCGCACGAACGAGCCGATGCCCGCCGCCGCCATGTGGTGGTTCGAGCCGCCGTCGAGCACCGCGAACCGCTCCCCGTGGGACTCCTTCGTGTATCGCACCGTCGCGGCGTAGATCCCGGCCTCGGCGGTGAGGTACCGGCCCGATTCGAGGATGAACCGCGTCTCGGGGCGGTCCGCGAGGAACGCCGCCACCGCCTCGTTGACGAGGCGGCAGGCCTCCGCGGCGTCGAGCTCGCCCTCGTTCGCGAAGTACGGGACGCCGAAACCGCCGCCGAAGTCCACAGTGCGCACCGGCATCCCGGTCTCGTCGGCGAGCGACGCCGCCAGAGCGAGAATCCGCGCCGTGTGCTCGCCGATCGACGCCGCCGAGAGGATGCGGGTGCCCATGTACACGTGCAGGCCCTCGACCTCGACGCCGTGCAGCGCCGAACCATCGCGCCACAGTTCGCGCACGACCTCCTCGTCCATGCCGAACTGCCGCGGCTTGCCGCCCATCGCGAGCCCGCTCTTCTTCGACTCGAAGCCCGGGTTCACCCGCAGCAGCACGCGCGGGCGAACCCCTTGGGCCGCCGCGATGTCGGAGAGCATCGCGCACTCGCCCACCGACTCGACCACGACGAGCGCGATGCGCTCCTTCACGCACGCTTCGAGTTCGGCCCGGCTCTTGCCCGGCCCGAGGAAGATGATCCGCTCCGGGCCGATCCCGGCCCGCAGCGCCGTCTCCAGCTCCAGGAGCGAGGACACCTCCGCACCCGCGCCCTCGGCGCCGAGCACCGCGGTCACCGCCAGGTTCGGGTTCGCCTTGAGCGAGTAGTGCACCTCGACGCGCTCGTGCAGCGCGGCCCGCAGGCCCCGGTACTGCGAACGCAGCCGCTCGGCGTCGTAGATGTAGGCGGGCGAGCCGTGACGCTCCAAGACGTCGGTCACGGGCACCCCCTGCACGCGGTGGTCATCGGCCATGCTGGTCCTCCAGGTCGGCGAGTCGGGTCGCGACGGCCTCGTGCAAGGCCGACAGGTCGTCTTCATCAGGGGCGCACACGATGCCGTGGAGGCGGCCCGGGAACGCCCCGCCGCCCCCGGCGTTCGCGTTCACCGACGCGAACCCGGTCACGAGGAAGCCCCGCTCCAGACCCGCGTCCATCTCCGTGCCCGCCAGGGCCTCCGCGAGCACCGCGAACGGAAGGCGCTCGCGCAGCTTCAGGTCGAACTGCACCACCGCCGCGCGCCCGGGCGCGCGCCGCACCACGTCCAGGTGGTACGTCGACATGTTGTTGCGCGCGTTGATCTCCAGGACCGGCAGCAGCGTCCCGTCCGCGCACACCAGCGCGTCCACGCCGACCGGCCCCCGGTAGCCCTCCGCCGCCAGCCGGTCCCCGACCAGCTCCACCGTCGCGTGCAGCTCCGCCAGATGCCCCGGCGCGAGCACGGCCGGGATGCGGTGGCCCACATGGCGACCGTTGTCCGTCACCGCCTCGACCGCGAAGTCGAACCGCACGGCACCGTCGTCCCCGATCGTGAAGTGGTAGTTCACGTCGGCGGACTTCTCCGCCCCCTCCTCCACCACCAGCGCCAGCGCCGCCGTGCCGGCCCGCACCGCCTGCTTGCGCAGCAACCGCACCAGGCCATCCCACTGCGAGGCCCGCTGCACCGTCGTGATGCCCCGGCCCGAGACGCCGAGCGCCGACTTCACCCCCACCGTGGCGCCGCGCTCCAACGCGGCCTTCACGTCCGCGTCGAGCGCCTCCACGTCGGCGAGCGACTCGCACTCCCAGCCGCGCGCCTGCCGGATGCCCAGGGCCGTGCACAGGCGGCGGCTGTACACCTTCGAGTTGACGCGCACCGCCAGCGCCGCCGACGGCAGCGGCGCGACCAGGCCCGTCTCCCGGCACAGCCGCTCCTCGTCCTCGGAGAACCCGTGCGGCGCCAGGCGGGCACCGGCCGCGGCCAGCTCCCGCAGGCGGGCAAGGGCCTGCGGCGAGTCGAGCAGGTCCTGGGTGACCGTGCGGGCCGGCTCGGTCCGCTCGGCGACCACGACCTCCGCTTTCGCGAAGCCCGCCGAGCGGAGCCGGGCGAGGAACTCCGGGTCGGGCTCGGCCTTGAGGACGACCGCGTCGCCGGGTTCGCCGCGCAGGAGCGCGAGTTCGCCGAGCTGGTTGGTGACGGCGGCGGCGCTGGCGCGGCTGATCTCGGGGAGCGCGAGGGTCCCTTCGGCCCAGCGGCGTTCGACGTCGAAGTTCCCGAGGAGGACGCGGGGGGTCGGTCGGTCTGTCACGTGGAGGTCCCTTCTGGAGTGCAGGGTCTATGCGGTGAGGGCCATGGCCGAGTAGATGCCGCCGAGGCCGACGCCGACGGCGAGGTAGGCGTCGCCGGGGGCCAGGCGGCCCTGGCGGCGGGCCTCGGCGAGGTTGAGGAAGGCGTCGGCGGTGTAGCAGTGGCCGGTGTGGGTGACGAGGTCGAGGAGGACCTTGTCGAGGGGGAGGCCGAGGCGGCGGCAGATGCGCACCCAGGAGATGCGGTTGACGTTGTGGGGCAGGACGAGTGCGATCTCGTCGAGGGTGAGGTCGGCGCGTTTGACGGCCTCGTGGACGACGGCGCAGACCTCCTCGGTGTAGTCGTGGGGAGCGGCCGCCTCGGCGTGCCCGGCGTATTCGCGCTGGACGCGGCGGACGAGTTCGGAGTCCACGAGGGAGTCGACCACGGAGGACATGTCGCCGTAGTCGGTGGCGATGGACCAGGCGTGCGACCGGACGGTGTTCGGGCCGGGCCCTGCGGTGACGAGGAGTGCGGCGGTGCTGTCGCCCATGAAGGTCGTGCGCGGAATGTACCGATGGTCCACTGTGGGCACTTCGCCGCAGAGGACGAGCGCGAGGGCGTCGGGGTCCTCGTCCGCGAGCAGCTCCCCGGCGGTCTCGACGGCGAGGAGGCCGGAGGCGCAGGCGTGCTGGACGATCGTCATCGCCTGGGCGCCTTGGAGTCCGAGCTTCTCGGTGAGTCGGTGCACGGGTTCGGGGCGCACGGCGGTGGTGTCGACGTAGGTCCGGGCCGTCACGACGTACCGGACCCGTTCGCGGGCCTCGGGCCAGCTCGGGAGCGCCAGGACGGCCTGTTCGAGGCGTTCGGCGTAGTCGAGGCCGGGTGCGGTGCGGACCTCTTCGATGCCGAAGAACCGTTCGATGAGGCGGACCTCGGACCCGTCGAGGTCGAGTTCGGCGGCGACCTCGCGGACGGTGAGGCCGGTCGGCGGGATGAACGAGCCCACGTCGAGGATCGCGGTCATGCCTTGTCCCCCTTGAGGAGCGCTTCGATCATGGCGACGAGGTCGGCGGTGAGGGCGTCCCAGTCTCGGCCGAGGCAGGTGCGGCGGGCGGCCTCGCCGAGGCGGTCGCTCAGGGCCGCGTCGTCCCTCAGGCGCGCGACGGCCTCGGCGAACGCGGCCGGGTCGTCGGCCTTCGCGTGCAGGCCGTCAACGCCGTGCGCGACGAGTTCGGCGGCCCCGCCGCGGTCGGTGACGACGACGGCGCGCCCGCTGGCCTGGGCCTCGCGGACGGTGATGCCGAAGGTCTCGGCGCCGCCGGGGTGCACGAACACGTCGAGTGTCGCGAACAGGCGGGCAAGGGCCGAGCCGCGGCGCGCCCCGAGCATCCGGGCCTCGGGGATGAGGGCCGCGATGCGCTCTTCGTCGCTGCCGGAACCGATCACGACGAACGAGACGCCGTCGAGCGCGGCGGCCTCGGCGAGCAGGTCGAGCTGCTTCTGCGGTGCGACGCGCCCGGCGTAGCCGACGAGGAGCTTCTTGTCGCCAAGGAGCGCTTCGCGAAGGCGCGCGGAGCCGCGTCCGGGTGCGAAGTGGACGGTGTCGATGCCGTGCTCCCACACGCGGGCGCCGGGGACGCCGCGCACGGCGAGGGCGTCGGCGGCCGTGCGGGTCGGCGCGAGGTTGAGATCAGCCTGCGCGTGCACGGCGACCGTCTGCTTCCAGATGGCCTCCAGGAGCGACCCGTCCTCGCGTCCGGCGATCCCGGACGGGAGCGTCTGGAAGTTCGCGACGACCGGCAGCCCGAGGGCCTTCGCGGCGGTCATCGCCCGCGCGCCCATGAGGTACGGGCCCGCGAGGTAGACCGCGTCGGGCGCGAACTCGGCGATGGCCTCGCCGATCGCGGGCGTCGGCATCCCGAGGCGCACGGGCGCGAGCTGGCGCAGGACCTTGCTGGGCACCCACCGGACCGGGTAGGGGAACTCCGGGGTCCGCTCGCCCGGCGCGGGCGCGGGGGCGACGACCTCGATGTCGACGCCCAGGCGCCGCAACGACGCGGCGATGCGCACGACGGTCTCGGCGACGCCGGTCAGCTGCGGCCGGAAGCTCTCGGCCACGATGCTCAACCGGAGCGGGCGCGAACTCGGCGCCGGATCTGGGGAGGGGTGCATGGTTCAGTCCCTTCGGCCGTGCGCGGCGCCCGCGAGAGCAGCGGCCCGGTAGAAGTCGGCGAGCGCGGCGATACGGTCGGCTCGGGCGGGGGTCGGTTCGGCCGTGCGGGCGAGCGCGCTGCGATGCGCGAGCCGGTGGCCCGTGGAGGACGGGATTGCGACGGCACCGCCAGGCAGGTCCGCGACCGGGACGGACGCAGCGCGCAGAGCCGGGTCGTCGGCGTCGGCCGCATTCGCAACGGCGGTGCCCGCGCCGCCGGTGGCGGACAGGGGCCCAACGGCGTCAACGGCCTCGCCGACGCCGGTGCCTTCGCTCCCGCTTCCGAGCCCGCTCAGGGCGGGGTCGAAGGCGCCCAGGCCTTTTGCAGCGGCGCGGGCACATTGGGCGAGGACCGGGGCGTCGAGGAGGTCCGATACGGCCGCCGGGTCGACGGGCAGCCGGTTCGGGGTGCGGGGGCCTTCGGGTGCGTAGGTGCGCACGGGTGTGGCGACGAGGTCGGCGCCGAAGGCGTAGCCCGCCAACCAGAGCGAGGACAGGAGCAGGGGGGAGGCGGCGGGCTCGGCTTCGAGGAAGGCGGCCACGGCGGCGGCCTGGTCGGTCTCGGCCGTGGCGGCGCCGAGGGCGGTGAAGGCCTTGGGGCCGTGGCGGTGCGTCCAGGGGGCGACGAAGAAGCGGGTGGGGAGGTTCCGCTCGGCGCGGTAGCCGTGCTCCTGGCCGGCGCGGGTCGGGTCCATACCGGATATCGCGTCCGGTTCGGCGGCGTCCCAGGATAGTCCGGCGGCCTCGGCGTCGTCCTCGAAGCACACCGATTCGCGGTCGCCCTGGTACCCGTTGCCGGTCAGGCTCTCGGTCCCCGTGTGCTCCACGGGGGTCGGGACGACCGCGAGGCGTTTGACGCCGCGCCAGTAGAGGAACGCGCCCATCGCGACGTCGTCGGCCTCGGGGAGTTCGGCGGCGTAGGCGTCGAAGAACTCGCCGAAGCCGTCGGCGAGGTGCGCGGGGAGCACCGCCGCGACCGTCGGGAAGTACGACTCACGGACCTCGGCGACCCGGCACCCGGCAGCGGCGGCGGTCCGGAGCGCGGCGGCGGTCCCGGTGGCCCAGTAGGTGAACAGCGACAACGCCTGCTGCGGATAGCGCTCGACGAGGTCGAGCACGGTGTCCACGAAGCGCTTCGAGAGGCGGCAGTCGTCCTGGAGCACCAGGTGATGCGTCGCCCCAGGGCGCCGGGCCTTCCAGGCCGCGGCCGCGCAGGCGACGTTCCCGGGCCTGCCGGGGTCGGGGTCGACCACCACTGTCGCGGCCAGCTCGGGATGGGCGGCGGCGAGCGCCTCGGCCTCGGCGAGACGCTCGGGATGCGTCATGATCGCGACCGAAATGTCCACAGTGCCCCGTTGCAGAGAACGGGGTACGGGGCCGGTGCGCTCCGGCGCGCCGGTCTTGCTCGTGGCCGCCAGGTCGCCGGTGTCCTCCGGTCGGGCCGAGGCGTTGTCGGCGCCCTCCCGCGCGATGGTGCCGGCCTCCCGCCGGTCCGCCGTGTTCACCGCAGCGCCAAGGGGACCGAACGGAGACCGGACTGGAACGGGTGCCGCTTGGGCACCGGCTCCCCGGCCGGGGCGATGTGGTCGAAGCGCTGCCAGAACCGGGCGAGGAGCACGGCGGCCTCGGCCTTGCCGAGCGCCCATCCGGCGCAGTAGTGCAGGCCGTGGCCGAAGCTCAGGGGCCGGCGGCCGGGGCGGCCGGGCAGGAACCGGTCGGGTTCGTCGAACACGGCGGGGTCGCGGTTGGCGCGCACCACGTCGAACTCGATGAGCGTGCCCTCGGGGATCACGGTGTCCCCGATGGCGACGTCCTCGGCGGCGTTGCGCAGAATCCGCTTGATCGGCGGGTGCAGGCGCAGCGCCTCGTCAACGGCCGCTTCGGGTCTCGGGTCTGCTCGCAGCGCGTCGCGGAAGTCCTCGTCGGTGCAGGCGAAGTGCGCCGCGGAGCTCATGAAGTCGCTAGTGGTGAAGGTGGCCGCGATGGCGAGGAACACGAGGTTCGCGATGGTCTCGTCCTCGGTGAGCGAGCCGTCCTCGACCATCTGCGCGGCCAGGCCCCGCACGGGCCCGAAACGGCCATTGAGGAGGTCGCGGAAGTACTTGGCGATGACGAGCGCGGCTCCGGTGGCCCGCGCGATCTCGTCCACCGAGTGCCACATGGCCTGAACGAGCCGGTCGCACCAGCCGAGCAGCCGAGTGCGGTCGCGCTCCGGGACGCCGATGAGGTCGGCGATCACGTAGAGCGGCAAGGGGACCGCGACCTCCTTGACGAAGTCGACGGGCCCGTTCGCGGCCGCGGCGGCGGCACGGTCGATGAGGAGGTCGGCGGTGTCGGTGATGAGCCCGTCGAGCTTCTCGACCTCGCCGGGCATGAACCAGGCCTGCACCAGGTGCCGCATGGCGCCGTGCCGGGGCGGGAGGCTGAGCAGGATCATGTCGGCGAAGAGCTTGAGGACCGGGCTGTCGCGCCATTCGGCGGGGATGCGCGCGTCGAGCCCGGTGGTGCCGGGGCGGATGCGGGCGTCGCCGAGCAGGCGCGAGGTCAGCGCGAAACCGGTGACCTCGACCCGGTCGCCGTCGAGGCGGCGAAGGGACGCGGCGAGCTCGGGGTCGATGCGGCGGGACGCCGCGCCGCTTCGTGCGGCGCGCTCGGGGGCCGGCTGTCGCATGTGCTTCTCCAGTCGTGCTGTCGCAGGGTGAGTGGCTCGGCGGGATCGGAGGCGAGCGCCGCGAGCGCGGCGGTGTGGCCCGGCGGGGCGGGGAGGTCGAACAGGCCCGGCAGATCGGTCACGTCGGTGCCGAGCACGTCCAGGAGCCGGCCGCCTCGTGCCTTCGCGAACGCCTCCTTGCGGGCGAGCGCGACGGCGATGAGCGGCAACGGCGCATGGGCGGCCCCGATGCGCGCGGCCTCCGCGGGGGCGAAGTACCTGGCGCACACCGCCTCGGGTCGGACCAGGGACGCGTCGTGAACGAGGTCGACCCCTACGGGCCGATCGCCGAGCGCGAGCACGGCCCAGCCGCGCCCGTGTGCGAGGTTCCAGTGCCGCCCGGCCACCGGACCGGGCTTCCCGTGCGGGCCGACGCTCCAACGAGGTTCACCGGTGACCGGATCGACCGGGTCGGTCCCGGTGGCGGCCTTGAGAATCCGCACAGCGGCGCCACGGGCCGAGGCGCGGTTCCCGCTGCGGCCGACGCGAATCCACCACAGGTCGACGTCGATGCTCATCGCCCCTCCCCCGGCCTTGCCCCCACCAGCGGGAGGCGTCCGGCGATCCAGCCCTGGGCGATGGTCTGACGCTGGATGTCGGAGGTGCCCTCCATGAACTCGATGCCGCGGATGTCGCCGTCCCACTTGTCGATGAGGGGGTGGTCGAGCCGCGCGGCCGGTCCGAGGACGTCAACCGCAGCGGCGGCCAAGGCGTCGGCGAGGCGGACGGCCGAGAGCTTGGCGGCCGAGGAGACCGAGCCGTCGCCGCGTCCGGCGTCGAGCGCGGCCGCGGCGGTGGCGATGAGGCCGCGGGTCGCCTCGATGCGGTGGACGAAGCGGTCCCGCCAGTTCCGCTGCGCCCCGGCGCGCAGTTCCCGGTCGACGTACTCGTAGACGGCGGTGCCCGCACCGAGGGCCATCGCGCCCACGCAGGGCCGGAACGTGTCGAAGGTCTGCATCGCGCCGCGCAGCCCCGTGGGCGCGGTGCGGGCGCCGTCGGCGACCGGCACGCGGACGCCTTCAAGGCGGATCTCGCTGAGCCCGGCGCCCTTGAGCCCCATCGTGTCGAGAAGTTCGGCGGTGAAGCCGGGGGCGTCGGAGGGGACGAGGACGGGCTGGACGGCGAACATGCCCGAGGCCGCAGTGTTGCGCGCGAAGACGAGCCCGCAGTAGGCGCGGGCGCCGTTGCCGATGTACCGCTTCACGCCGTTGAGGACCGCGCCGTCCTCCCCCGGTTCGAGGGTGGTCGTGATCGCCCCGGCGTCGGAGCCGCGCTCGGGCTCGGTGAGCGCGAAGAACGTCCATGTCGGACGCTCGGACATGCGGGCGTAGTGCGCGTCGAGCTGGGAGGCGTCGAGCATCTGCTCCATGAGCATCGCGGACATGGAGGAGAACGGCATGGCGAGCGCGAGCCCGGCGTCCCCGCGGCACAGCTCCTCCATGAGCGCGGTGAACTCGCGGCAGGAGCGCACGGGCAGGGTCCGCCCGCCCTCGCGCAAGGGCTTGGGGTTGCGGTCGGGCCGCAGGCCGAGGCACCAGTACTCGGCGGGCAGCGCGGCCACGACGTCCTCGGCCGCTTCGCGTCCTTCGTGGACGTCGAGCGAGTGCGTCCGGAGCCCTTCGGCCAGTTCGCGTCCGATGCCGCGCAGGGCCTTGAGGTCATCGTCCGGCATGGTCCGGCCCCCCTTCGCGGTACAGGTCGGACAGGAGGTCGAGGGCGCGGGCGAGCCGCCGCGCGGGCCCGTCGACGTACCCGGCGGCGCCGAACCGGCGCAGGGTCGCGCGCACGACGGCGTCGGCGGTCCGGCCCGCGGCGGGCAGGTCGGCGCACTGGCGGGCCTCGGCGAGGTCGAGGACCGCCTCGCCGAAGTGGGCGCGCACGACCGGGTGCGCGAGCGTCATGCGGCCCTGGACGGTCCGCCGCGAGAGGTGCTGGACGCACAGGCGCATCAGGCGTTCGGCGCCGCCGAGGCGGATGCCGGTGACCGCGGCGGTCCAGCGCGGGTCGAGCGAGTGCTCGCGGTACTCGTCGCGGCACAGCGCGAGGCCGCCCTCGTCGGACTGGAGCGTGCGCACGATGGTGCCCCGCGGCGCGAACTCGGGGACGAGCGCGTATCCGCGGTGGCCCCAAGGGGACCAGTCGGGGTGCTCGGCGAGCAGCCGCGCGAGCGCCGCCGGGACGCCGTCGGCGAAGGCGGTGGCGCCGTAGTCGGAGCCGTTGGGGCTCAATGCCGTAGGGCTAGCGGCGGTGCTTTCGTCAGTCCCGGGCACCGAACACCGCCTCGGCTCGGTAGCCGACCAGGGGGTCGTATTCGGCGACGCGGACCGGCCCGGCGCCGCCGTCCCGGGCGAGTTCGGCCCAGACGGCGGTCCCGGCGGTCGGCTCGACCACGGTCGCGTCCGGGAACTCGCCCGGCGCGGCATCGCTCCGGTAGGTCGAGGTGATGACGCGCTCGCCTTCGCGGGCGGCTCCCCGGGCGTCGGGGCGACCGGAGGCGACGGCGACGGATTCGAAGGGGCGGCCCTCGCCGGTGCCGAGGACGAGCAGGACCGCGCGGTCGACCGGCCGGCGCCCGAGGTCGACGGCGGCGGGGAACATCCGGTGTTCGAGCACGAGCACGGCGGCGCGCGCGGCGAGCCCGAGGGCGATGCGCCTGCGGGCCAGCCGGAGCGCGGTGAACGGCGCGGCCACACCCTGGTCGGTGACGCCCAGGACGTGCGGCAGCGGGTCGATCGCGCGGGCGACCAGTTGCGAGAGGAAGTGCGAAACCTGGGCGTCGGGGACGCTCGTGGCGAACGAGAACGCGTCGACGCGGCCCCGGCCGCCCAGTTCGGCGAGGGCCGCCTCGGTCATCTGGTAGTAGGAGACGCCCGGCGCGTCCTCGGGCCACTCGGCGCCCTCGTTGACGCGGTGCGCCGCGAGCGAGGAGGCGCCCATGGAGTAGCGGTGGAAGGTGCGGACGTCGGCGCTGATCGCGATGCCGTCCAGGGGGAGGTCGATCACCGCCTCCAGGCGGCAGACCGGGGCGGTCACGGCCCTCAGCCCGCGGCGGGCTCGGCGCCGGCGGCTTCGAGGAGGAAGCCGGTCAGGGAGCCGAAGGTCGCGAAGTGCTCCTCGGAGATGGAGTCGGGGTCGATCTCGATCTCCAGCGCGTCCTCGAGGTTGACCATGAGGCCGAGGATGCTGGTGGAGTCGAGCGACAGGTCCTCGAACAGGCGGGTGTCGTCGCCGATGTCGGGCAGGTCGTGGCCGAGGGTCTCGGCGAGGGCCTTTGCGACCACGGCGGAGAGGTCGTCGCGGGTGGGAAGGGGGGTCGTTTCCACAGTCGCTCCTAAAGAATATATAGGTTTCTTTATTGTTTATCACATCCCTGCCACGCCTCCCACCAGGGGACGCGACCGCCTGCGATCCTTTGTTATTGGAGCGCAATGAAATCTGACGACAAATACCCGCAAATGCCTTGATGTATCGATCAACAATCCTGACGGAATCCGGAGGCGTCCGATACGAGCGGCGCCACCGCGATCGCTCACCGGGACCGCCGTCGCGCACGAGAAGAAGACCCTCGCGGCCCCTAGGGGTCTGTCGGCGGGTCGGCCGCCACAGTCATCGAACTATTTACATGTAACGAATCATCTGGTTACCTTGAGGGCACACCGAAACTTTCGTCATTGCGACTGAAAGTTAACAGGCCCACGATTGTTAGCGATAACAGTCTGCGGCGCTGACCAGAGAGGCGACAGATGCGACGACCAACCCGATGGCGCGGCCTCGCCATGGCCGTGACCCTGACCTTGACATCGAGCTTCATCGCGGTACTGAGCCCGACCGCGGCCGAGGCGGACAACCCCATCATCCAGACCATCCACACCGCCGACCCTGCGCCGCTGGTGCACGACGGCCGCGTGTACCTCTATACCGGCCACGACGAGGACGGCTCGACCTGGTTCGACATGCGCGAGTGGCGGGTCTGGTCCAGCGACGACATGGTCAACTGGACCGACCACGGCTCGCCGCTGAGCATCGACACCTTCAGCTGGGCGCGCCAGGACGCCTGGGCGGGCCAGGCCGTCGAGCGCGGCGGCAAGTTCTACTGGTACGTCCCGGTCGTCAACGACGCCACCGGACGCATGGCGATCGGCGTGGCCGTCGCGGACAGTCCGACGGGCCCGTTCCGGGACGCCATCGGACACCCGCTGGTCGAGAACGGCGAGATCGACCCCACCGTCTTCATCGACACCGACGGGCAGGCGTACCTGTACTGGGGGAACCCGAACCTGTGGTACGTGAAGCTCAACGCCGACATGACCTCCTACTCGGGCAGCCCGACTCAGATCCCGCTCACCACCGCGGGGTTCGGCTCCCGGTCCGGGAACGCCGAACGCCCGACCCTCTATGAGGAGGGGCCCTGGGTCTACAAGCGCAACTCCCTGTACTACATGGTGTTCGCGGCCGAATGCTGCTCGGAGCACATCGCCTATTCGACCGCCCCCGGGCCCACCGGGCCGTGGACCTATCGCGGAACGATCATGCCCACGCAGGGCAGCAGCTTCACCAACCACGCCGGCATCATCGACTACAAGGGAGGGTCGTACTTCTTCTACCACAACGGCGCCCTGCCGGGCGGCGGCGGCTTCACCAGGTCGGTCGCCGTCGAGAAGTTCACCTACAACGCCGACGGCACCTTCCCGACCATCAACATGACCGACGCCGGGCCGCCGCAGGTCGACCTGCTCGATCCCTATGCGCGCCAAGAGGCCGAGACGATGGCCTGGGGCAACGGCGTCGAGACCGAGCCCTCCGGCGCCGGCGGCATGAACGTCGGATGGATCGACAACGGCGACTGGATCAAGGTCGAGGGCGCCGACTTCGGCTCCGGCGCGACCACGTTCAACGCGAGCGTCGCATCGGCCGGAGCCGGCGGCACCGTCGAACTCCGCCTCGGCGGCCCCACCGGCACCCAGGTGGGCACGTGCGGCGTCCCGGTCACCGGAGGCTGGCAGACCTGGACCACGATCTCCTGTCCCGTGAGCGGTGCGGCGGGGACGAAGGACCTCTATCTGCGGTTCACCGGCGGCAGCGGCTCGCTGTTCAACGTGGACTGGTGGCGGTTCGACCGGTCCGGGAGCGGCGGCGACCTCGGCGAACTGCGCGCCGTCGAAGCAGGGAGGTGCCTGGACGTGCCGAACCAGTCCACCACGGACGGCACACAGGTGCAGATCTATGACTGCTGGGGCGGGGCGAACCAGCAGTGGACGCACACCGCCGCCGGTGAGCTGAGCGTGTACTCGGGCGGTTCGCGCAAGTGCCTGGACGCCCAGGGCTCGGGAACCGCGAACGGCACCAAGGCGGTCATCTGGTCCTGCAACGGCGGCGCGAACCAGCGCTGGAACGTGAACGCGAACGGCACGATCACGAACGCCCAGTCCGGGCTGTGCCTGGACGTGGCCGAATACGCCACCGCCAACGGCGGCCTGGTCCACCTCTGGACCTGCCACGGAGGCACCAACCAGCAATGGGACCTCGCATAGGGCGCCCTCGCGCCCGGCGCCGGTGACGACCGGGCGGCCCTCTCGGGCCGCCCGGTCCTTCAATGTACGCAGACTCGATCGCACCCCGAGCGCCGCGACGAGCAGCGCTGAACGCGGCCGAAGTCGGAAACTCGGTGCGGCGGAACCACGGCTGGAGCATCGGCAGACCTGCGATCAACGGCGCATGGTGGCCGCGACGGGGAAACTCCCCTATTCGGCCGCGACCGCGACCACCGGTCGGGCATGGCTGCCGGCGCCCCTCCCCGCCGCAGTCCGAGTCCGGCCATGGGTCAGCTCGCTTTGCAGCACGAGGGCCGCTGCGCCGATCGCTGCCGCGTCGGGGCCGTTGACCGACGGCACCACCCGCACCGGGTGGGTCCGCCAGGTGGCGGTGCGGCGGTCCACTTCCTCCTGGATAACGCTCTGGTAGATGGAGCCCGCTACCGTGAAGCTCGGACCGGCAAGGACGATCGCGTCCACATCGAAGAGGATGGTCATGGTGACGGCGGCGGCCCCGAGGTAGCGGGCCGACCGCTCGACGAGGCCACGGGCGGCCGGATCGCCTGCGTTGGCGGCAGCCGCGATCCGCGCGAACTCCGTGAGGAAGTCGGCGCTGTCGGGGTCGGGCACCAGTCGCTCGGCCAGCGCGGGCGTGGCCGCGGCCTGCCGGATCAGGGCTGCCGGGCCGGCGTAGTTCTCCAGACAGCCGACGTTGCCGCACGGGCACTGTTCGCCGTTGACGTCGATCGACATATGGCCGATCTCCACGCTGTTGGAGGAGCTGCCTCGGTACACCTCGCCGGCGACCACGATCCCGCCGCCGATCCCGCTGGCCATGTAGATGCAGCCGTAGGTGCTTCGTCGGTCGACCGCGCCCAGCCAGTATTCGCCGATCGCGGCGGCCGCGGCGTCGTTGTCGAGCAGCACGGGCAGGCCGAGGCTCTGCGCGAGCCGCTCCGCGACCGGGTATTCGAGCCATGGCTCGGAGGGCTGCGGGCTCAACAGGACCCCCGCGCGGTGGTCCTGCGGGCCGTAGCTGACCAGCCCGACCCCCAGCACCCGGTTGCGGTCCACGGCGGCCGTGGCGAGCAGGGCGTCCACTTGCGAGGCGATCATCGGCAGTGCCTGGTCCGGCGGCATCGACGCCACGCCGTGGAACGAGGTTCGGGACACTGTCCGTCCGGCCAGGTCGACGATGACGATGACGCAGACGTTGCGTTCCATCTGGATTCCGACGCTGTAGCGGGCCCGGGGGTCGAGCCGCACCAGCGTGCGCGGCTTGCCGCCGGTCGGCGCGCTTCGGCCGGCCTCGACGACCAGTCCGTCGTCGATGAGTTCCCGCACGAGTTCGGAGATCGTGGCGCCGGTGAGACCCGTCGCCGCCGTGAGCTCCACCCGGCTGATCGTGCGGGCCGCGCGGATGGCGTCCAGGATCAGGCCCCTGGTCCTCGATTTGCTCGTCCACGTCGGGCTGAGCGCCATGTGTGCCTCCTTCGCTGTACTTTGCCGGGCCGCCTTACTTACCCGACTGCCTGCACTTTCGCCCACTTCGCCCGATCGGCTGCACGATGCCTGCCAAGCATAGACCCATATGAATACTTGACTTTGTTCGAGTGCCTAACTAAGGTGATTTCGGAAGCGCTCCCATCCCTCACGATCATCAAGGAGCTTAGATGCGACATCGTCAGAAACTATTGGTCGCCGGCGCCGTCGGCGCACTGGTACTGGGTGGCTTGGCAACGGCGACCCTTCCCGCATCGGCGGCCACCTCGGGCTGCGCGGTCACCTATACCGTGCAGAGCGAGTGGTCGGGCGGGTTCAGCGCCGACCTGGCCGTCACCAACCTCGGCGACGCGATGTCCGACTGGACATTGACCTTCGACTTCCCGAACGCCGACCAGCAGGTCACCCAGGGTTGGAGCGCCGCCTGGACCCAATCCGGCTCCGGCGTCTCCGCCTCCAGCCTGGGTTGGAACGGGTCACTGGGCACCAGCGCCTCCACCTCGATCGGGTTCGTCGGCGCATGGCTCGACGCCAACCCCGAACCGGCGTCCTTCGCGCTCAACGGCACGCCCTGCACCGGCTCGACGGAGAGCCCGACCACCACCCCCACCGACGATCCGACCACCACCCCGCCGGACGGTCCGGCGCCGCAGCTCAGCGTCTCCGGCAACCAGATCGTCACCGAGGACGGCGAGCCGTACCGG
>NZ_STGX01000004.1:314387-314978 GCF_004912155.1 Glycomyces paridis
CCAGGAAGGCGTCAAGGAGTACGTCGATCTCCTGGTCGCCAACGGCCTCAACGTCATTCTCGACCTGCACTGGACCTGGGGCGCCTACACCACGGGACCGGACTGGCACTGCACCGATGTGCACGCCACCTGCCAGAAGCCGATGCCCGACGCGCAGTACGCCCCGCAGTTCTGGGCCGGCGTCGCCGACACCTTCAAAGGCAACGACGCCGTCGTCTTCGACCTGTTCAACGAGCCGTACCCGGACATGGCCAGCGACTGGGACAAGACCTTGGGCTGGCAGTGCCTGCGCGACGGCGGCACCTGCGCCGGCATCGAGTACGAGGTGGCCGGCATGCAGGACCTCGTCGACGCGGTCCGCGGCACCGGTGCCACTAACATGCTCATGGTCGGCGGGCTTGAGTGGACCAACGACATGCGGGAATGGCTGGCCTACATGCCGGAGGACCCGCTGGACAACATCGCCGCGTCCTGGCATTCGTACAGTTTCAACCGGTGCGTGACCGAGACCTGTTGGGACGAGGAGATCGCCCCGCTGATGCAGGAGGTCCCGGTCGTGCTCGGCGAGTTCGGCCAGGACGACTGCGGGTT
>NZ_STGX01000004.1:315077-397831 GCF_004912155.1 Glycomyces paridis
TCTGCTCACCCAGAGCCCTTACCTGTGACCCGACGAGACGCTTAGGCCGTGTTTGCGGGCTGAGAAGGACTCCCGAAGTTCCCAGCGGCGCGCGAGCACGAGAAAAGGGGCCGAAAGGCCCCTTTTCGCTGTGGTCGGGTTGACAGGTTTTGAACCTGCGACCCCTTCGTCCCGAACGAAGTGCCGCCGGCACGGAGTGCCGCCAAAGAGCACTGCCAAGCTGCGCCACAACCCGAGGTTCCCGACGGCGCGCAGGCATAAGAAAAGGGGCCTCGCGGCCCCTTTTCGCTGTGGTCGGGTTGACAGGATTTGAACCTGCGACCCCTTCGTCCCGAACGAAGTGCGCTACCAAGCTGCGCCACAACCCGATGTTCTTTTGTACGCGCGCACGCTGGGCGTCCGCACGAAAGAAAATGCTACCTGAGGGTGCGGCCCCGTGTCGAACGGGGTCTCCCGCTTCGGGCCCGGTCACACCCGGGCCCGAAGCGGGGTCGTCCTAGAGCACGGCGGGGACGAACGTCAGGAGGCTGGCCTCCGGCGCGCACGCGAACCGCACCGGCGCGTACGGGCTCGTGCCCAGGCCCGCCGACACGTGCAGCCACATGTCCTCCCACGGGTGCAGGCCCTTGACGCGCTTGCGGTCGATTCCGCAGTTGGTGACCAGGGCCCCGTAGCCGGGCACGCACACCTGGCCGCCGTGGGTGTGCCCGGCGGCCACGAAGTCGTAGCCGTCGCGGGCGAACTCGTCGAGCACGCGCGGCTCGGGCGAATGGGTCAGCCCGATCGACAGGTCGGCGCCCTCGGGCACCGGCCCGGAGACGATCGCGTAGTCGTCGAGGTGGAAGTGAGGGTCGTCGACGCCCGCGAAGTGGACGTTGAGCCCCGACACGACCGTGTCGACCGCGAGGTTGTTGAGGTCGTGCCATCCGCCGTCGACCAGGACCTTGCGCAGCTCCTCGGTCGGCAGGGACGCCCCGTACTTGTGCTCGTGGTTCGGGTTGAAGTAGGTGAGCGGGTTCTTGAACACCGGCGCGAAGTAGTCGTTCGAGCCGAACACGAACGCGCCGGGGGCCTTGAACAGCGGCCGGAGCGTCTTGGCGACGAGGTCCACGGCGTCCGGGTGGGCGAGGTTGTCGCCGGTCAGGAGCACCAGGTCCGGGTCGAGCGCGGACAGGGACGCGACCCAGTGGGCCTTGCGCACCTGGCCGGGCGTCATGTGCAGGTCGGAGAGGTGCAGAACCCTGATCGGTTCGGCGCCTTCGGGAAGCGCCGGCACGGCGAAGTGCCGGAGCGTGTACTGGACGCGCTCGTACAACGAGGCGTAGACGAGGGCCAGCGCACCGGCGCCGACCCCGATCCCGGCTGCTGCGGCAAGTCCACGGCTGATCTTCATACCCCCAACGGTAGATTGCTGAGATATGAGTGAGTTGAAGACCCAGCTGGAAACAGATATGCGAGCCGCCCTCAAGGCCCGGGACAAGGTGACGCTGGGCACGCTGCGGATGGTCATCGCCGCGGTCCGGAACGAAGAGGTCGCGGGTAAGACGCCCCGCGAGCTGGACGACGCAGACGTGGTGAAGGTGCTGGTCAAGCAGGCCAAGCAGCGCCGCGAGGCGGCGGAGGCCTTCGAGGCGGGCGGGCGCGCGGAGTCGGCCGAGGCCGAGCTGGCGGAGGAGGCCGTGATCAAGCGGTACCTGCCGACCGAACTCACTGAGGCCGAAGTCACGCAACTGGTGCGCGACGCGATCGCCGAGGGCGGTTTCGCCGGTCCCAAGGACATGGGCAAGGTCATGAAGGCCATCGGCCCGAAGACGGCCGGGCGCGCCGACGGCAAGGCCGTCGCCGCGATCGTGAAGGCGACACTCGCGGGTTAGGCCCGTATGGTGTTTGCGCCGACCGGCGGCGTCGTCGGGCGCGGCTATCGTTGAGTGCCGGGCCCGCTCCGCCCGCAGACCGCCTGAACTCGCAGAACCTTGAGGAATCCATGTCCAGCCACATCGCGGCCGAGGCCGCGCGCCGCCGCACCTTCGCGGTGATCTCCCACCCCGACGCCGGCAAGTCGACGATCACCGAGGCCCTGGCCCTGTACGGCCGCGCCATCTCCTCGGCGGGCGCCGTCCACGGCAAGGGCGACCGCAAGGGCGTGGTGTCCGACTGGATGTCCATGGAGCAGGACCGCGGCATCTCCATCACCTCGGCGGCCCTCCAGTTCGAGTACCGCGGCTGCGTCGTCAACCTCCTCGACACCCCCGGCCACGCCGACTTCTCCGAGGACACCTACCGCGTCCTCACCGCCGTCGACGCCGCCGTCATGCTCCTGGACGCCGCCAAGGGCCTCGAACCGCAGACCCTCAAGCTCTTCGAGGTATGCCGGGCCCGGCGCATCCCCGTGATCACCTTCATCAACAAGTGGGACCGCCCCGCGAAGGACGCCCTCGAACTCATCGAGGAGATCGAGACGCGCATCGGCATCAAGCCGACCCCGGTGACGTGGCCCGTGGGCGTCGGCGGCGAGTTCCGCGGCGTCATCGAGCGCGTCGGGTTCGGCGACCGGCGCGACGGGTCCGAGACCGACGGCCGCCGCGCCGCGGGCCCGCAGGCCCCCGGCATGGTCCGCTACGAGCGCTCCCCCGGCGGGCAGCAGCTCGCCGTCGCCGAGTACCTCGACGAGGCCGCCGCCGCGGACCTGTTCGGCCCGGACTTCGAGCGCGCCCGCGAGGAGTCCGAGCTGCTCACCGAGGTCGAGGCCGACTTCGACCCGAAGACCTTCGAGGCCGGGCAGACCACCCCGACCCTGTTCGGGGCCGCGCTCGTCCAGTTCGGCGTCGGCCAGCTCCTCGACCTCCTGGTCGACATCGCGCCCTCGCCGTTCGCCCGCGAGGACGCCGCCGGGTCGCCGCGCGAACTGGAGACCGGCTTCTCCGGGTTCGTCTTCAAGTCCCAGGCGAACATGAACGCCTCCCACCGCGACCAGCTCGCGTTCATCCGCGTGTGCTCGGGCAAGTTCGAGCGCGGCATGCAGGTCACGCAGGCCCAGAGCGGGCGCACCATGTCCACCAAGTACGCGCAGACCATGTTCGGCGCCTCCCGCGACACCGTCGAGGAGGCCTGGCCGGGCGACATCGTCGGCCTCGTCAACGCCACCGGCCTGTCGGTCGGCGACACGATCTACACCGGGAAGGCCGTGGAGTACCCGCCGCTGCCGGCGTTCGCGCCCGAGCACTTCGGGGCCCTCCAGATGCACGACACCTCCAAGGCCAAGCGCTTCCGCCGCGGCATCGCCCAGCTCGACGCCGAAGGCGTCGTGCAGGTCCTCTACTCCGAGCGGCGCGGCGAGGCCACGCCCGTGCTCGCCGCGGTCGGCCCGCTCCAGTTCGAGGTCACCGTCGCGCGCCTCGCCGCCGAGTTCGACGTCCCCGCGACCATCGACAACCTGCCGTACCAGCTCGCGCGCCTCACCGACGCCGACGGGGCCGCGCGCCTGCGCACCGCCCCCGGCGTCGAGGTGTTCTCGCGCCCCAGGGACGGCGCGTTCCTTGTCGCGCTGCCGAACAAGTACCGCATCCAGACCATCGTCAACGACCACCCCGGCCTCGTGCTCGAACCGCTCCTCGCCGGAGGCCAGGGCTGATGGCGCGCCTGCTGACCTCCGGCGACATCAAGTCCCTGTCGAGGGGCCTCCAGATCACGCCGACGAAGAAGTGGGGCCAGAACTTCGTCGTCGACGCGAACACGGTGCGCCGCATCGCCGCCGCCGCGAAGCTCGACGGCGAGGACGTCGTCATGGAGGTCGGCCCCGGCCTCGGCTCCCTCACCCTCGCGCTCATCGAGATCGCCCGGCGGGTCATCGCCGTCGAGATCGACCCGAAGCTCGCGCTCGCCCTGCCGACCACGGTCGCGCACCGGGCGCCCGAGGAGCACGAGCGGCTCACCGTCGTGGAGACCGACGCGGCCCGCATCAAGCCCGAGCAGATGCCCGAGCCGCCCACCGCGCTCGTGGCGAACCTGCCGTACAACGTGGCCGTGCCCGTCGTCCTCCACGCCCTGGAGCAGTTCCCGAGCCTGCGCAAGGGACTCGTCATGGTCCAGGCCGAGGTCGGCGACCGGCTCACCGCCGGTCCCGGCTCCAAGATCTACGGCGCCCCCAGCGTCAAGATGGCCTGGTACGCCAAGGCCAGGCGCGCCGGGTCGGTGTCGCCGAACGTGTTCTGGCCCGTGCCCAACGTCGCCAGCGGCCTCGTCGCCTTCGAGCGCATCGAGAGCCCGAAGGCGAACCGCGTCGAGGTGTTCGGCGCCGTCGACGCCGCCTTCGGTCAGCGGCGCAAGATGCTGCGCCAGTCGTTGAAGACCTGGGCGGGCGACCGGGCCGAGGCTGTGCTCGATCGGGCCGGGATCGAACCCACGAGGCGGGGTGAGTCGTTGGACATAGCGGAGTTCATCGCCCTCGCCGACGCCAAGGAGGCGGAGGGCGAGACCGCACCGCGACCTCAGGAGGCCTGAATGAGTGGACAGACCGCACCCGCCCAGCCCGGCGAGTCGATCAGCGTCGACGTGCCCGCCAAGATCAACCCGCACCTCGGCGTGGGGGACCCCCGCGCCGACGGCTACCACGCGCTGTCCACGGTGTACCAGGCGATCTCGCTGCACGACACCGTCACCGCCGAGCGGCTGGGCGAACCCGGCATCGAGGTGACGATCTCGGGCGAGGGCGCCGGGACGCTGCCCACAGGGGAGGACAACCTCGCCTACAAGGCCGCGAAGCTCATCGCGCTGTACGCGGGGATCGAGCCGGACGTGCGGCTGCACCTGAACAAGCGCATCCCCGTCGCCGGGGGCCTCGCGGGGGGCTCCGCGGACGCCGCGGGGGCGCTCATCGCCTGTGCCCGGCTGTGGGAGGTCGCGATCGGTGACGCCGAACTTCACCGCCTCGCGGCGGGGCTCGGCTCGGACGTCCCGTTCTGCCTCAAGGGCGGCACCGCGATCGGCTCGGGCCGGGGCGAGGAGCTGACGCCGGTGGCGGCCGTGGGCACCTGGCACTGGGTGGTCGCGACGACGGACACCGAGATCGCGACCCCGGAGTGCTACAAGGAGGTCGACCGGCTGCGCGAGGACGGCATCGGGCGGTATTCGGCCGACACGGGCCCGATCGTGCGCGCCTTCGAGTCCGGCGCGAGCGCCGACGAACTCGCCCGGCTGCTGGTCAACGACATGGAGGCCGCGGCCGTGAGCCTGCGCCCGCAGCTCGCCTCGCTCATGCACGGGGGCCTGGAGGAGGGCGCCCTGGCGGCGCATGTCTCCGGTTCGGGCCCTTCGATCCTGTTCCTCGCCACTGACGTCAAGCACGCGGTGGCCCTGGCGCGCCGCATCCGGATGCGCGGCGGGGCGCGCAGCGTCCACCTGGCGCACGGCCCGGTCCGGGGCCCGGCGGACTGAGCCGCGGCCCGGCGCGCACCAGGCGCCGCCGTCGCCACCGAATCGCCACGGGCGCCCGGCCTCGAAGGCCGGGCGTCCGCCGCTTCGCCCGGCGCTGACCGGTCCGACTCCGACGGTTGTCGGTCCCCCGAGGCACCCTTGTCATCGGGGGCACCGGATGCCGACACACCCGACCCCGGGGGCGGGCGAGCGCCCGGGGCTGGAGTCGTGCTAGATCCGCCTACGCGGCGAAGGTCCACATTCGATTCCTTCGCTCTGCATTGCCCTGAATGCGACCGTTGCCGCTGGTACAGGAGTTGCGTCACCGTCACCGGACCCCGGGTGTGGCAGCGGTCTGCCACACTGGAGTGACCATGCTCACCCCCCTTTGTGGCCGTCCTCAGGAGTCCCACATGAGCGATCGCGTGCTCCCATCGAATCCCCCCGACGGCGATCCCGACGCCGCCCGCCCGTCGGCCCGCACCGACCTCCCCGGCTACCTCGCCGACTTCGAGACCCGCATGAACCGGCTCCAGGAACGCGCCGAGGACTCCCAGGCGCTCCTCGCGGCCGTAACCGGCACCGGCGCGAGCGCCGGCGGCGAGGTCACCGTGACCGTCGGCGCGGGCGGGGCCCTCACCGACATCGAGTTCACCTCCGAGGTGCGCCGCACCAGCCCCGACTCCCTCGCCGACATGGTCAAAGAGGCCTACGGCAAGGCGGTCGCCGAGGCCGCCACCGGGGCGACCGAGGCGATGGCAACGCTCCTCGGCGCCGGATCGCCCGCAATGGAGGACTTCGCGTCCTCGCTGCGCGCCCGCGGCGAAGGCGGCGCCTGATGGCCGCCGGGTGGGGCGTCATCGGCGAGGCCATCGCGAACCTCGTCGCGGCCACGCGCGGGGACGTCAGCGAACCGCTCGCCGCGATCGCGCAACGTGCGCGGGACGCCGAACTGGGCGACCAGAACGCGTTCAGCGAGTTCCTGTCCGACTCGGTGCCCTCGGCCATCGCAAGTTTCGACCGGACCGCCGAGGGGGCGCTCAGCGCCGCCGCCGACTTCGCCGACGCCCTCGCCGAGGGCGTCGCCGCGGCCCACCGGGCCTACGAGGAGGCCGACCGGCGCTCCTGCGACGAACTCGTCCGGCTCACCGAGGATCTGAGGTAGCCGTGGGCATTCTGGACATCGCGGGCGACGTCATCGGCGCCGCCGGGGACCTCGCCGAGGACGCGATCGACGCCGCGGGCGACGCGGCCTCCACCCTCGCTGACGGCATCGTCGCGACCGCCGAGGGCGCGTACGACGTGGCCGCGGGCGTCGTGGACGGCGTCCGCTCCGTCGGCGGGTTCATCGGCGAGTACGCCGACCTGCTCGGCATGATCGTGAACCCGATGGGCTTCATCACCGGCGAGGTCGTCGGGTACCTCGCGAGCGAGATCGACTGGGTGCGCGACCCGATCGACCTGCTCCAGGGCGACACCGACCCGATCCAGGCGCTGGTCGAGGAGTGGAAGGGCATCTCCGACGAGCTCGCGGGGGTGGCCGCGAACCTCGCGGCGGGCGCCCGGAGCTCGGCGGACGCGTGGGACGGCGACGCGGGCCGGCGGTTCCGCAAGGTCGCGGGCGCGTTCGCGAAGCTCCTGGCGAAGGCCGCGTCGCTGGCGCGTTCGGCGGCCGACCGGATCAACACCGTCGGGAACCTGGTGGCCGAGGCCCGCGGCGAGGTCGTCGAGATGGTCTTCGACTGCCTGGACCGGTGCGTGCAGATCATGCTCGGGGCCCTGGCGGCGAGCGTGTTCAGCCTGGGGGCCTCGATCGCGGCGGGCATCGTCGCGATCGTGCGCGAGGCGGTGGGCTGCATGCGGGAGGTGCGCGAGCGCCTCGACCGGCTCGAATCCGAGGCGGGTTCTGCGCTGGAGGGCCTGGCCGAGGCCGAGTCGGCGTTCGCGGCGATCCGGCGGACGCTGGAGGAGGCCTCGCAGCGGGTCCGCAACCCCGGCAAGGCCGTCCAGGACCGGCCCGACGCGCGCCCGCGCGAACGGGAACGGGAGCGGCCTTCGACCGGTGGGCGGCATCCGACGGCGGAGCCGAAGGACCGCACCGAGGGCGGCTCCGGCGGCGGCTCGACCGGGGGCGGCGGTCCGACCGGCGGCGGGTCCTCCGGCGGCGGCGCGTCGGGCGGCGGCGGACCTTCCGGCGGTGGCGGCGGAGGCGGCCCCGAGGAGGAGCCGGAGGAGGAGCCGAAGGCGCCCGAACCCGAGGTCGACGACTCCGAGACCGCGGTGACGGAGCTGCCCGACGGCTCGCAGGCCTGGCACCCGTACCTGGTCGCGACCATCCCCGACGCCGAGTGGCGGGCGATGGCCGAGTCGATCCCGCGCGAGGTGTGGGAGGCGATGGCGGCCGACCCGGACTCGATCCCGCCCGAGCTGGCGAAGTACGCGCCCGACGACCTCAAGGACGCGTTCCCCAGCAACGACCCCGACTGGGAGCCGCCGCTGGACGAGGACGGCAGGCCCAAGCCCACCGGCGCGCAGATCCCCAAGGAGCTCATGCAGTACGTGACCCCGGGGATGCGCGAGGCGATCGCGGACTTCGACCTCGCTGCGGGCAAGGAGGCCTGGCGGCAGGAGCACCTCACCGAGGAGCAGCGCCTGCGCGAGGACCTGAAGGAGGCCGAGACGCCCGAGGAGAAGGTGCGCATCCTCGAACGCCTCGACCAGATCCACGAGGCCGACGAGGCGCGGCGCGAGGCCGAGGACGCCGAACGGGAGGCCGCCGCACTCGAAGAGGAGTACGCGGACGCGTTCGGGGCCCAGGACGAACCACCGGTGCGCACCGCGGAGCCGCTGTAAGGACCGGGCCCGGGCTTCGCGCCCGGGCCCGCCGCGCCGCGCCGCCGCACTACAGTGGGCCCATGTCCACGGACCGACCCTCCCCGGCGGCGCTCGCCGCGATGCCGACCGCCGAGTTCGCGTTCCCCGGCCCGCTGCGCGACCGCCTCGTCGCGGCGATCCTCGACGGCGCCAAGACCTCCACGACCGGCCTACTCCTCGACTACGAGCTCGAAGGCGAACCGCTGCCGACCGTGGGCGAACGCTCGGTCGTGGTCGATTCGGCGGGCCTGCCGGTGGCGGTCATCGAGACCACCGAAGTCCGCGTCCTGCCGCTGTCGCAAGTGGACTTGCAGCACGCGGTCGACGAGGGCGAAGGCGACCGCACCGTGGCCGAATGGCGCGCGACCCACGAGGAGTTCTGGCACGGCACGGAGATGCGCGAGGCGATCGGCGACCCCGACTTCACCGTGGACGACGCGACTGAGGCCGTCCTCCAGCACTTCCGCCTCGTCGCCGACCTGCGCGTGGACTGAGACCCGTAAAGGCCTGGGCGCCAGCCGATCCGGCGAAGACGGCCGAGGCCGTCCGCGCAGAGTCGCGAGGCGGGAGACCAGACTTCCCCACCAACGGATGCGCAACGGGCGGCTTCACCGCCGCATCCCGGCCCCGCGCCGGGTCAAGACCGACGGCGTCTCGCAGGCGGCCGCGCTGCGGCCCTGCGCTTCTGCCACTCTCGCCACCCTGCGGCGCTCCCGCGTCCGGCACCGCCCGCTTATCATCGGGTGACCTCGCCCGCCGGACGATCCCCTCGCCGCCCGGCGCCAACGACTTCCCGGAGACCCCGTGCCCGACCGCGCCACCGTCCCGCGCCTGCGCGCTCCCGCAGGCGAACCCGCCGCTTCCGCCACGGCCCGAGAGGAGACCGCGTGGACGCCGGCACCGTGATCGGCGGGCGCTTCCGCCTTGAGGAACGCCTCGCGACCGGCGGCATGGGCGCCGTGTGGCGCGCCCACGACCTCCGCCTGGACCGCGAGGCCGCCGTCAAGGTGCTCCGCTCGGACCTGGACGACACCGACCGGCCCGTCGCCCGCTTCAGCCGCGAGGCCACCACGCTCGCGAAACTCAAGGGCACCGGCTTCGTGGAGATCTACGACTTCGGCGAAGAGGAGGTCGACGGCTTCCCGATCTGGTTCATCGCCATGGAGCTCATCGCGACCGGCTCGCTCGGCCGCCTGCTCGCCGAACGTGGCCGCCTCACCTCCGCGGAGACCCTCCAGCTCCTCGCCGAAGCCGCCGCGGCCCTGGAGAAGGCCCACCGCATCGACGTCGTGCACCGCGACATCAAGCCCGCCAACCTCCTCATCGACGACGAGGGCCACGTCCGCGTCGTGGACTTCGGCATCTCCCTGCTCAATTCGAGCCCGCGCCTGACGCCCACCAGCGCCGTCTTCGGCACCCTCGCCTACATCTCCCCCGAGCAGCTGCGGCGCGGCGAGATCGCCGGGCGCTCCGACGTGTACTCGCTCGGCGCGGTCGCCTACGAATGCCTCACGGGCGCACCGCCCTTCGACGCCTCCGACCCCGCCGCCGAAATGCACGGCCACCTCTACGAGGAACCGGCCGCGCTCCCGGAGGAGGTCACCCCCGAAGCGGCCGGCATCGTCCTGCGCTGCCTGCGCAAGGACCCCGAGGAACGCTACGAATCGGCCGCGGCCCTCGCCGCGGCCTGCCATGCGGCCCTGGGCGTCTCGACCCCGCCGCCCACGACCTCCCTGGCCTCGCCTGCACCCGCCCCCGAACCCGCCCAGGTCGACACGAAGCCCGAACCCACCCAACGCGGCCGCCGACTGCTCATCACCGCCGCCGTCATCCTCGCGCTCCTCGCCGCGGGCACCGCCGTCACCCGGCCCTGGAACCTCTTGCGAGACAACGAGGACGGCACCAAAGAGCCCACCAAGGCCGTCGAGCAGACCACAAACGCCACCTCCGCGGCCGCCACCACCGCCGCCGAGGAGACGACCACCGCGCCCGAAGCGACCGCCTCCGACGACCCGCCCCCGGCCCCGGAAACCGGCGGCGGCGAGACGGACACGAACGATTCGGGCGACACCGGCGGCGGCTCCGACACCGACGAGACCGAACCGGAGACCTCCGGCAGCGGCACCGTCCCCCAGGTGACCCGCCTCAGCACCCACGACGCCGAACAGGAACTCGCCGAAGCCGGCTTCGACAACGTGCACATCGAAGGCGCGATCTACTCCTGGTTCGGCGTCGAATGGGACAACTGCGAAGTGCTCGAACAGACCCCCACCAGCGGCGAGACCGCCGACTTCGACGACCAGATCGTCCTCGGCTACTACACCGACACCGACGAAGACCCCGCCGACTGCACCTGACCCCCCGCCATCTGACCGGAGCGAGGTTCACCGGCACGCTGCGTTGCAGCGCGCGCACAGCCGTCGACGCGTTGGCCTCGGGCCCTTCAGTCCGCATATCGGGAAAATGCGGAAGAATTCACACGCCCGCAATGTCATCACGCTCCGTCACTCGAAAAAGGACACCGAGCGCTTCGAGACACGGGCGGACATCCTCGCGGTCACTCACCGTCACTGAAAGTCGACATCCGATCGCAGCCCTGCCCCGATGCCGCTCGCGACGTCCCCCACCGCAGTGCCCGATTCGGTACGTTCGCGAATGATCACACCCCGACGCGAAGGATCGATCCCCCATGCCCGGCAGAACCAGAGCCGACACTGATACCCGCCAGCAGGCCGGCACGAGCGTGTCCGTCGACTACTACCAGCTCGCCGATCTCGCCCGCTTCAGTTATGAAGCCGCGCAATGCTACGGCGAACTGCTGTCGCACTTCGGCGACACCTACTCGGCCGATGCAGAGCTTTGCAACGCCGACGGCACGGCCACTGCAGCCGATCTCGAAGTCATCGCCATGCGCGAAGAGCTCATCGAATACTGGAAGACCACCGCCGGGCGGTACGAGCTCGCCGGCGCACAGCTTGAGGAGTCGCTCCGCACCTACCAGGACTCCGACGACGCCGCAGCCGCGGACATCGAAAGGGCCTTCGACGACTGGGGGAACCACGAAGGCGCCGGATCCAGCAACCCCACCTGGGATGCGGAGGAGTTCGCCGAACCCACCGACCGGCCCGAAGAGGCCACCGACGAGCAGCCCGACTACGTGATCTACGACGACGAGATCAAGGGGAACTGAGCATGCCGGGACCAGCGGCCACCATCGACGAAGGTTCAGGCGCCAACGACCACACCGCGTCGACCACGCACTTCCTCGACCAGTTCCAAGACGCCCTCACCGAGCGCTGGCAGGACACGATCGTCACCTCGGTCCGCGACGACATGCCACTGCCGTCGCCGTACTCCGCCAAGGGAGAGCGGTACACGCCACCGGACCTGCACCGCAACGCCGGCATGGCCGCGCACTTCGCCGTCGGCCAATGCGACCAGCTCGCCTGGTACGACGGCGGGAGGGACGGCTCGGTCCCCTCCTCGTGCCACGGCCGCACGGCGCCCGAGGGCGTGACCGAGTTCAACACCTTCTACTACCGAGAGCAGACGGTCGAAAACCCGCTCACCGTGGACTGCTGCCTCGGCGAACTCCTCGCCCTCGCCGAGGACTGGTCCTGGGAGACACGCGAACTGATCCGAGGCAAACTGCCGCCGTTCGCCGACCACAACACCACGAACCTCCAGGTCGCCTACGAAGCCTTCGCCCGGATCTCCACCGAGATGGGGCTCAAGCCCGATTCAGAAGAATTTAAAGTAGACAGCGATACTTTCCCGCACTACGTGGAGTCCATCGCGAACGGCAACAGCGGCGCGAACCAGGCCTGGATGGTCGACTGGACCGGCCTCGCCGCCGACACGGTCGGCGAAGGGTACATGGAGTCGACGGCTCCGACGTTCAAGAACCAGGCCAATCTCATCGCGGGACTGGCGAACATGATCAACATGCGCTACGAGATCATCCGCCACTACCGCGAGTCAACGCTCACGATCCTCGCCCTCGCCACCTCGCAACTGGGAGCGACCGTGACGGTCACCGAAACCACCGACCTCGGAAAAGTCTGGATGGCGGTGACGGGCACGGGAATGTCAGGAGGCGTCCTCGGCGACGCCCTCGCACTCGCCCCAGGGCTCAAGGAGGCAGCCGGAGTGATCAAGCTGAGCGCCTCGGGATTGCGTCTGTTGGGCTGGACCGGCACCAACTTCACCGATCCGTTCACCAGCAGCATCGAGCAGTTCGAATTCTCGCCAGAGGAGGTGGTGGTCGACCTGCTCGACGAGATTCGGACCATGCTCGGCAAGCTCCAAGCCTCGGAAGAGGAGTACGCGGGCTACGTGAGCGACCTCCGAGCCAGATTGAATCAGGTCCCGACCGAGTACCTGGAGCTCTATGACTTCGGGCGAAACCAATGACGCGCAAAGGAAGCACGAGAGGGTCGGGCCCGCTGGTTCGCCTCATCGTCGCGATGCTCACCGCGATGCTCGTGCTGGGCTGCCAAGACACGGGTGGGCCGGATGAACCGACTTCCGAACCGGAACCGACGGTGAGCGCCACGCCCGAGGACACCAGGATCTACTCAGGCGATATCTATTCCACGGAGGTGTGCCCCGCTCCCGAGGAACTCACCACGCTGCCGACCGGGGAGAGTTTCACCACCGCGATAGTCGAGTTGTCGGATCGTCCCGATGACCTGTACAACTACCATTCCATCACCTGCACCTATGGGATTCAGCTCAACCCGGGGTTCACGAACGTCAAGAGCGATTTCGTCTACATGCGGATACAGCTGGGCGTGCTGAAGGAGCCGAACCCGAAGAGCACCGAGGCCGAACTCGACGAGTGGACAACCTACTTCGGTCAGGGCGAGTGGACTGCAAGCTCCTCCGAGAACAAGACAGGAGAGTTCTACCGCGTCTGCGTCTCCGAGGAGAGCGGCGGAGAGGTAGGACAGGACGAATTCTCTTTCGACTGCGAGGACTCCATTCTGCACATGCCCTACGCGAACGCAGTGATCTATGCCGACACCAGAAACCTCGAAATGATCTTCTCCAGTACCTACCACACCACCGGTGAACCCGTGGACGACGAGGACTTTCGAACCCTCGGAGCGGCCATGACGGAACTCGCACAGCTGGTGACCGAAGCGATTCCGTTGGTGGAGCCGTAGCAGCCCATACCCGTCGCCTGGGCGCGGAACGGGGAAGGTACGAAGAGCCCGCCCGCGCGGCGGTGCGGTCGGCGGCCGTGGGTGCGACATTGGCGCTGCTGCTCGGGTGCCAGCCGAACGAGGAACCCGACGATCCTGAGGGTACTGCCTCCGAATGGGGAACGGAGACACCGACAGACGACGAACTGTACTCATTGGACGTAACCAAGGACGAGGTGTGCCCGGAGGCGGACAAGGTCGAGTCGCTGCCACGGGCGGACAGCTACACGGTCGACCGTATGCCCTTCGGGACTGAGGCGGACCAGTCTGACGGGTACACCGGCATATCGTGCCGTTACGGCGTGCGGGTCAATACGCCCGAGTACGAACGCGTCGAGGACGCGTACGTGTACGTCTTGGTGAATCTGACAATCCAAGAGGAGCCGTTCGAGGTGCCGGAGCCGATGGAGATCGACTATGAGCCGCTGTCGTACTTCGATGACTGGAACGTCGTGTACTGGGACCTCCAGGAGGGCGAGTATGCGAGCGTGTGCGCCTCCGAGCAGAACCCGATCTTCGATGTGGGCGACCGATACGACTGCGGCGCGACGGGCCCGTTCCAGTACGCCCAGACGGTCCTGGACGCCGACAGCCGGAACCTGCGACTCCACCTCCGGGCGGAGTTCTGCACGCCTGAGGCGACGGTGAGCGACGCCGATCGGGAAGTGTTGGCAGCCGTGATGTCGGAGGTCGCCGCTCTGATGACCGAGGCGGTTCCGTTGGTGGAGCGGTGACGGAACGGAGATCGTGCGGCGCAGCGTGTCGGTGTCGGGAAGCGGTCACGCGGGGTGCGGGGGTCGGGGGTTTCGGGTAGGGTCGCGGTGACCGGGCGCCCGCGGTTCGGCGAAGGTCACCCCGTTAGCGGAGAGGAAGGCCCCCAATGGCATCCATCGATGAGGTGTTGGCGTCGATCAGCGCGAACACGGACACGTTGACCGAGGCGCAAGGGCAGATCGAGGCGTCGAAGGCGATCACCGAGGAGACGCTCGGGCAGTTGCAGGCGCTGAACGTCGAGGGGGCCGCGGCCGCGCTCGGGGTCACCAAGGACCAGTTGGAGGAGTGCAGCGCGCTGGCGGCGGCGCTCGTCAACAAGCTCGGCGAGGCGCTGAACTCGGCCACGGTCGCCAAGGGGCAGTAGGCGAGTCGGGGCCGCCGCGGAGGCGGCCCCGGGTCAGGCGTTGCGGTCCCAGATCATCCTGAGGCCGTGGAGGGTCAGGTTCGGCTCGTAGTGGGTGATGGTCTCGCACTGCTCGATGACGACGGGCGCGAGGCCGCCGGTCGCGACCACCGCGGTCGGCTCGGTGCCCAGTTCGACGCTGATGCGGCGCACGAGGCCGTCGACCTGGGCGGCCGTGCCGTAGACCATGCCCGACTGGAGGCATTCGACGGTGTTCTTGCCGATCACGCTGCGCGGCTTGACGAGCGGGATCTTCAGCAGGTTGGCGGCCCGGGAGGCGAGGGCGTCGATGGAGATCTCGATGCCGGGCGCGAAGGCGCCGCCGAGGAAGTCGCCGGTGGCCGAGATGACGTCGATGTTCGTGGAGGTCCCGAAGTCCACGGTGATGCAAGGCCCGCCGTAGAGGTGGAACGCCGCGTGGGTGTTCGCGATCCTGTCGGGCCCGGCCTCGCGCGGGTTGTCGATGCTCAGGCGCACACCGGTCTTGACGCCCGGCGCGATCTGCACGAGCCGCGCGTGCGGGTAGTACCGCTGCGCCATCTTCGCGACCTCGGCGCCTTGCTGGGGGACGGTGGAGGACAGCGCGATCCCGGTGAGGTCCACGCCGTCGCCGTCGAGGAGGGCCCGGAACGTCAGGCCGAGTTCGTCGGCGGTGGCGTGCGGGTCGGTGCGGATCCGCCACGAGTGCACGAGGGTCTCGCCCTCGAAGACGGCGAGCACCGTGTTGGTGTTCCCGATGTCGACGCACAGCAGCACGGTCTTACTCCTCGAAGTCGAGTCCGATGTCCAGAATGGGCGAGGAGTGCGTGAGCGCGCCCACGGAGAGGTAGTCGACCCCGGTGGCGGCGTAGTCGACCGCCATGTCGATGGTGATGCGCCCGGTCGCCTCCAGCTCGGCCCGGTCGCCGACGGCCTCGACGACCTCGCCGAGCTCCTTGGGGCTCATGTTGTCGCACAGCAGGAACAGCGCGCCCGCGGCCACCGCTTCGAGGGCCTCGTCGATGGTCTCGACCTCGACCTGGATGTCGATCTCGGGCTCGGCGGAGCGGACCGCGTTGAACGCCTCGGTGATCGAGCCCGCGGCCTCCTTGTGGTTGTCCTTGATCATCGCCACGTCGTACAGGCCCATGCGCTTGTTGTCGCCGCCGCCCGCGCGCACCGCGTACTTCTCGAATGCCCGCAGGCCCGGCGTGGTCTTGCGCGTGTCGAGGACGGTGGTGTGCCAGTCGGCCAGGACGTCCGCGAAGCGGCGGGTGTGCGTGGCGACCCCGCACATGCGGCACAGCAGGTTGAGGGCGGTGCGCTCGGCGGCCAGGAGCGACCGGGTCGGGCCCGAGACGCGCGCGAGGACCTGGCCCGCGCGGATGCGGGCGCCCTCCTTGGCGAGGTAGGCGAACTCGATCTCGCCGGGCATGGCGTGGAAGACCGCGTGCGCCACGGGCAGGCCCGCGAGGAGCCCGTCCGCGCGGGCGGTGACGGCCACTGTGGATTTGTGCCCGGGGTCGAAGATCGATTCGGAGGTGACGTCGCGGCGGGCGTGGGAGAGGTCCTCGTCCAGGTAGTCCTGGACGGCGACGTACACGTCCTCGGGGTCGAGGCGCAGGGCGAGCAGGCGCTCGTCCAGCCCCGCCCCGCCGGGCACTGCGGCGAATCGGCTCATGCGATGGGCTCCCAGGTGGTGTCGAGCTCCCCGTCGGAGCTGATGGAAAGGCACAGGTGCCCGAGCCAGTCGTCTCCGGCCTCGGGATGGTCCTCGCGCCAGTGACTGCCTCGGGTCTCGCGCCGCCGGTGGGCGGCGGCGGTGACGGCGGCGGCGACGGTGAGCAGGTTGGTGGCCTCCCATGTGGCCGGTCGCGGACGTCCGGACACATTGTCCCCCAATGCCGTCAGCGACGCAGCGGTGGCCTCCAGTGACCGCTCGGAGCGGAGCACGCCCGCGCCGGCGGTCATGGCCTCCTGGAGCGGGGCGCGGGAGGTCGTGGAGCACACGTCCCCCTCGCCCGCCGGGGCCTCGGGCACGCCGGGGCTCGGCTTGCGCTCGGCCACGTCGTCGGCGATGCGCTGGGCGAACACGAGCGCTTCGAGCAGGGAGTTGGAGGCGAGTCGGTTGGCGCCGTGCAGCCCGGTGCAGGCGGCCTCGCCCGCGGCGTACAGACCCGGGACGCTGGTGCGCCCGAACAGGTCGGTGCGGACCCCGCCCGAGGAGTAGTGGGCGGCGGGCGCGACGGGGATCTGGTCGGTCACCGGGTCGACGCCGATGGCCCGGCAGGACGCGGTGATCGTCGGGAAGCGCTGTTCGAGCATGTCCCGGCCGAGGTGGCGCGCGTCGAGCCACATGTGCGGGCGGCCCTCGGCGATCATCCGGGCGGTGATGGCCTTGGCGACCACGTCGCGCGGGGCGAGCTCGGCGAGCTCGTGGCGCCCGACCATGAACCGCTCGCCGGAGAAGTCGCGCAGGTAGGCGCCCTCGCCGCGCAGGGCCTCGGAGATGAGCGGCTGCCGGTCGCCGGAGACGACCTCGGCGCCGAGCCCTTCGCGCGCGTCCGCGCCGCCGACGTACAGCGACGTCGGGTGGAACTGGACGAATTCGAGGTCGGTCACGGTCGCGCCCGCCCGCAGGGCCAGCGCGACGCCGTCGCCGATGGACACCGACGGGTTGGTGGTGGACTGGAAGATCTGGCCAAGGCCGCCGGTGACGAGGACGACCGCGCGGGCCTCGACGCCGCCCACGCCGTGCTCGACGCCTTCGCCGAGGACGTGGAGGCTCACCCCGGCGGCGTGGCCGCGGGCGTCGGTGAGCAGGTCGAGGACCATCGCGTTCTCGATGATGCGGATCCACGGGTCGCGCAGGACGGCCGAGTGGAGGGCCCGCTGGATCTCGGCGCCGGTGGCGTCGCCGCCGGCGTGGACGATGCGGCGGGCGCGGTGGCCGCCTTCGCGGGTGAGCTGGAGGGAGCCGTCGGGGTGGCGGTCGAACTCGGTGCCGAGGTGGATGAGGTCGGCGATGCGTTGGGGGCCTTCGGTGACGGTGACGTCGACGGCGGCCGGGTCGCAGAGGCCGACGCCGGCGATCTGAGTGTCGCGGGCGTGGGCGGCGGGGGTGTCGAGGGGGTCGAGGACGGCGGCGACGCCGCCCTGGGCCCAGCGCGTGGACCCGTCGTCGATGTGGACCTTGGTGACGACGGTGACGTGGAAGCCGGCTCGGCGCAGGTTGAGCGCGCAGGTGAGGCCGGCGACGCCGGAGCCGATGACGCACACGTCGGTGGTCTCGGTCCAGGAGGGGGCCTCGGCCCGCAGGCGCCGCGGCAGGCGCGGCAGGTGCGGGAGCGGTGCGAACGCGGGTGGCAAGTGCCCGTTGCCCTTCTAGGGTCGGGCGCCCGGTCGCCCGGGTGCCCGTTCGGTGGGTGCGCCGCCGTTCGCGGCTCGGTCAACTGTGCCCCCGCGGGCGCCGGGGGTGCCAAGCGGGTGTGGCGCGCGTCCCTGCGGACGCGGCGGGGCCCCGCCCGCGCCGCGCGGGGCGGTGCGGGCGGGGCCCTGTCCGGTCGGCACGTCCGGTCAGCGCCTGGAGACGCGGCGGACGAAGTCGGCGAGGTCGGCGGACTGGCGCACGCGCGACTCCTCGTGGATGTACATCATGTGCCCCGCCGGGTAGGTTCGCGTCTCGATCCGCGAGCGGTCGTCGAGCGGGATCTCCAACTGGTTGAGCGTGTACTCGATGGCCTCGATGGGGACGCCGCCGTCGTAGCGGCCCATCGCGATGTGGACCTCCAGGAACGGGTTGAGGCGCATGACGTTGCCGAGCTTGCCGATGACGTCGACTGCCTCGCCCTCGAACTCCTTGTACGACCAGGGGTGGACGGCGCGGGAGAGGCGCTCGTAGACGTGCTCGTTCTCGTATTCGAGTTCGGCGCGCAGGTAGTACTGGAGGGCGGCGGTGTAGGGGCCGTCGGTGCCGGTGAGGAACGGGTCGTAGGGCATCTGCTCGCGGTTGTACCGGTCGGCCGGGCCGGTGAAGCGGGTGTCGAGGCGGCCGGTCACGAGGCGCTTGTGGCGCAGCAGCTCGGCGTAGTAGCGGGTGTGCTCCAGGCGCAGGTTGGCCTGGTCGACGTACTCCTCGCTGACGCCCGAGAGCGCGGCGATCTTGGCGACGGCGGCGGCGCGCTCCTCGGGGGCGAGGTTCTGGCCCTTGGCGAGGACGCCGCGGTACTCGTCGGCGTAGGCGCGGGCCTCGGCGACGACCTCGTCGAGGGTGCGCCCGGGGTGGAGCCCGTGGTAGTGGGCGGTGGCGGCGTAGGTCGGCAGGAACAGCGGGGCGGGGAGGTCGGAGCGGGTGGTGTGGAAGAGCGTCTCGAGGTTGAACGCGGGGGCGACGAACATGAGGCCGTTGAGCGCCATGCCGAAGCGGGTCTGGAGGTATTCGGCGATGCCGGCGCCGCGGGTGCCGCCGTAGGACTCGCCGATGAGGAACTTCGGGGAGAGCCAGCGGTTGTTGCGGGTCGTCCACAGCCGGATGATCTCGGCGATGGACTCGATGTCCTTGGTGAAGCCGTGGAAGTCGCGGGCGTTCTCGCCTTCGGCGGCGCGGGACCAGCCGGTGGAGACGGGGTCGATGAAGACGAGGTCGGTGTGGCGCAGGAGGGTCTCGTCGTTGTCGAGGAGGCCGTACGGCGGCGGGGTGAGCGCCCCGGCGTCGCCGGAGTCGACGCGGCGGGGGCCCAGGAGGCCGACGTGCAGCCAGATCGAGGAGGAGCCGGGGCCGCCGTTGAAGGCGAAGGTGACGGGCCGCTGGGTGACGTCGGCGTCGTCGAGGGTGTACCAGGTGACGGAGACCTCGGCCTTGGGTTTGCGGCCGTTGAACTTGTCGTCCTCGGTGACCTCTTCACGGAGGACGATCCGCCCGGTGGTGGCCGTGTAGGCCAGGTCGCCGAGCGTGTGGTGGGTGGTCTTGAGGTCGTCGGCGGGCTCGGGCTTGTCGGCCTTCTTGTCCGTCTCGGCGCTCTCGTTCTTCGCTTCTTCGCTCATGAGTCTGTAACTTACCGCTCGGCTAGTGGCGATGCCACCGGGTTGCCCGCGGTGCCGGGCGCGGGGTGCGCCTTGTCGGCGTTGACCTCGATGATCGCGTTGCGTTCGTCGACATGGACGACGGTGGGGGTGTAGGCGCGGGCCTCGGCGTCCTCCATCTGCGCGTAGGAGATGAGGATCACCAGGTCGCCGGGCTGGACGAGGCGGGCGGCGGCGCCGTTGATGCCGATGACGCCCGAGCCGCGCTGCCCGGCGATCGTGTAGGTCTCCAGGCGGGCGCCGTTGGTGATGTCGACGATGGCGACCATCTCGCCGTCGAGGATGTCGGCGGCGTCGAGCAGGTCGGCGTCGACGGTCACGGAGCCGACGTAGTGGAGGTCGGCCTGGGTGACGGTGGCGCGGTGGATCTTGGACTTGAACATGGTCCGGATCATCGGGCGTCTCCAATTACTACGGGGGCGTTGTCGATCAGGCGGGTGGTGCCCGATTTCGCGGCGATGAGCAGCCGCGCGGGGCCGGCGGCGGGGGCCTCGCCGAAGTCGTTCGCCCGGACGGCGACGTAGTCGACGTCCAGGCCCGGTTCGGCGGCGAGGACGGCGCGGGCGGCGGCGAGCGGGTCCGGCGAGGCCTGGGCGGCCGCGATGGCGGCCGGGATGGCGAGGGCGGCGGCGCGCTCGGGCGCGGAGAGGAACACGTTGCGGCTGGAGCGGGCCAGGCCGTCGGCCTCGCGGTCGGTGGGGACCGCTTCGATCGCGATGCCCCAGTCGAGGTCGGCGACCATGCGGCGGACCATGGCGAGCTGCTGGAAGTCCTTCTCGCCGAAGCAGGCCGCGTCGGGCCGGGTGAGGTGGAGGAGCTTCGCGACGACGGTGAGCACGCCGGTGAAGAACCCGGGCCGGGAGGCGCCTTCGAGGAGGTCGCCGTCGGGGCCGGCGTGGACGGTGGTGAGGCCCTCGCGCCCGGCGGGGTACATCTCGTTCACGCTGGGGGCGAACACGAGGTCGACGCCCTCGGCCTCGCAGACCGCCATGTCGGCGTCGAGGGTCCGCGGGTACTTGTCGAGGTCCTCGTTCGGGCGGAACTGGAGCGGGTTGACGAACACCGTGACGATCACCGAATCGGCGATCTCCTTGGCGCGCTTGAAGTTCGCTCGGTGGCCGTCGTGGAGGGCGCCCATGGTGGGGACGACCGCGACCCGGCCGGGCAGGGCGGCGCGGGCCTTCGCCAGCTCGGCCTTCGTGTAGACGAGCACGGTCATTCGGAGGTCTCCTCCTTCTCGGGGTGGGCGAGGACGTCGAGCAGGCCCTCGGCGTCGGCGCTCTTGAGGCGGCCCGACGCGAGCGCGCGCTCGGCGGTGCGGCGGGCCATCGCGCGGTAGGCGTACTCGACGCCGGTGCCTTCGAGGGCGGCGAGGTGGCGGGCGACGGTGCCCGCGTCGCCGCGCGAGACGGGTCCGGTGAGGGCGGCGTCGCCGTGGCGCAGGGCGTTGTCGAGCGAGGCGGACACGAGGGGCGTGAGGAGCCGCTCGGGGGCGGCCACGCCGATGGCGCGCAGCTGCTCGACGGCGTCGTTGACGAGCGTCGACAGGTGGTTCGCGGCGTAGACGAGCGCGGCGTGGTAGCGGGCCCGGTCGGCCTCCTCGACGTGCTCGGGCTCGCCGCCGAGTTCGAGGGCGAGCGCCTCGCCGACGAACCGGGCCTCGGCCTCGCCGGTGACGGCCCACGAGATCCCTTGCAGGCGTTCGAGGTCCTCATCCCGGCCGGTGAAGGTCATGGCGGGGGCGAGCGCGAGGGTGAGGGCCCCGGCCTCGCGGGCGGGGCGCAGCACGTCGGCGCCGAGGGCGCCGGAGGTGTGGGCCCAGATCTGGCCGGGCCGCACGGGCAGGGAGGCGACGAGCGGGGCGATCGCGTCGTCGGGGACGGCGATGAGCAGCAGGTCCGCGGCGGCGGCCACGTCGGGCGGCGGCAGGATCTCGGCGCCGGGCAGGTGCCGGGCGGCGCGGGCGAGGGAGGCGTCGGATACGGCCGAGGCGGCGACGACCCGGTGGCCGGCGCGGGTGAGCGCGGCTCCTACGGTGGCGCCCACTCTGCCTGCGGAGACGACGCCGACGGCGAGTCGGGAGGCGGGCCGCTGCGTCGCGCTCTGGTGCTGTTCCATCTGGCTGATCCAGTCCTTCGGAAGGTACCGGTCGTTGCTGACGTGTCAATTGTGCGTCGCCGTGTCGGCGGCGCCAGCCCGGGCGGCCCCGAGTGGCAATTCTCACCTCCGCATAGGCCGGGTTCGATATCCCGCCCGGCGCCCGCCGCACCGGCCCCCATAAGGTCGCGGCATGGGCTACGAGCGCTGGAGCACCGCGATGAACCGGGCCCTCTACGGGCCCGGTGGCTTCTACCGCCGCGAACGCCCCCGCGACCACTTCACGACCAGCGCCCGGCACCCGGCCTTCGCCGAAGCCCTCGCGCGCCTCGTCACCGCCGCCTTCGACCGCCTCGGCCGCCCCGAGGACTTCACGGTGGTCGACGTCGGCGCGGACACCGGCGACCTCCTCGCGCGCCTCTCGGGCCTGGAGCACTGGAGGCTCGTGGGCGTGGACCTGCGCCCCAGGCCCGAGGGCCTGCCCGAGCGCATCGTGTGGCGCCCCGAGCCCCCCGAGCGGTTCACGGGCGTCCTCCTGGCCTGCGAGCTGCTCGACAACGTCCCGTGCGACGTCGCCGTGGTCGCGGGCGGCGAACGCCGCTACGAAGCGGTGAACCCCGAAGGTGCGACCCGCCCCGGAGCCCGGCTCGACGCCGCCGACGAGGCCTGGCTCGACCGGTGGTGGCCGATCCGCGAGGACGGCGAACGGGCGGAGATCGGCCGCCCCCGCGACGACGCCTGGCGCGCCCTCACCGCCCGTCTCGTGCGCGGCACGGCTCTCGCGGTCGACTACGGCCACACGCGGTCCGCTCGCCCCGAAGGGGGCACGATGACCGGTTTCAGGAACGGCAGGGCGATGGCCCCGGTCCCCGACGGCTCGATGGACCTGACCGCGCACGTGGCGGTCGACGCGATCGAATGCGACCACCGCGAACGCCAGAGCGAGGCACTGCGCGCCCTGGGTCTCACCACGGCCCGCCCAGCGCTCACGCAGGCATACGAGGACCCGGCCGGATACGCGGCGGCCCTCGCGAGAGCGAGCGCCGCCGCGACCCTCACCGACAACACGGGCCTAGGAGCCCACTGGTGGCTCCGAACCGACCGCTAGAACAGGTCTTCGGTCCGCTCGACCTCGAATGCCCTGGTGAACCATCCCTCAAGCATGTCGAGGTCAGTGCACCCTTCGATGCGGACCCGCTCACCTTCACTCACTGGAATGGCTCGCATGTCGAGGGTTTTCAGGACGGCTCGGGCACGTTCCTTGGTGATGCTCTCCAGCGCGAGCCGGGATCCGAATTCGTACTGCATGGTCTGCATTATCTGCCTCCAGAATTCCTGAGCGCAACCTTCGAGCCCGACCTCGGTGAGGTCGGCCCAGACAGCGCGCTGGTCGGGTGGGATGGTGTCGATCGCCTGCGCCAACAGCTCCAGCGCCTTCTCGATGTCGGGATCGAAGCGGTTGGTGAGCGCGGCCAGAACCGCGAGGTCGACTCCTTCAACGGCCTGCTCTATCTCGGTGATGACCGGAAGGTTGTCAGGGCCGACCACGAACGGGGACAGCTCCAGCGATGGGAGGCCTGGAGGACCGAGCCGGAGCGGCCCGCGTGCCCAGCGAGCTGTGGCGGCACTCGGCGTGACGACCAGCAGTGTGGCCGGGATCTCGTACTTGCTCTCAAGGTAGCTCAGGTAGTACGCCCAGCTTCGGATCTTCGACGGGGCCTCCCTGGTCTGCGCTTCGACTACGAGCAGTTGGGGGCCTCTTTCGGTGAGCGCCTTGATCACCGTGTCCGGCCTGCGCACCATCGGCGCAATCTCGGTGAGATCGGTGTCGACGAGTTCCGACTCCACGATTTCGGGGAAATCGACTTCGTACGCGCGCTGGATGGTCTCGGCAATGAGGTTAGGGCTCTTGCGAAACACGTGGTGCAGTGCTTCATGGGGGAGTTTCACCATGCACTCAAGTTATGTGCGGCGACTTCTGGTTCCAGGGAGGCGCAACGCGTGTCGAGTGTCGGTTAGGCGACAGAAGCGACTCGGCGTTTCGAAAGTCTTTGAAGCGCAGGCCTTTTCGACGTTTGAAAGCGCTGGGGGAAACCGAACTGGTCGGCATGACCGACGGAGCGCTTGGCAGACAGTGCGATCGAGGTCGACGGCGGCGCGGCCGGGGGCTCGGGGCCCCCGGCCGCGTCGCTCAGTCGGCGGTGCAGGTCACCGCAGGTGCGGCGGCCGCACCGGTGGCGACGAAGCCCCAGGCCGTGGCGGTCTGCCCGGCCTGGATGGCGCCGTTCCAGCCGACGTCGACGGCGGAGACGGAGGATCCGGAGGCGGTGACGTCGGCGTTCCAGCTGCTGCTGATGCGCTGGCCGCCGGGCCAGGTCCAGGTCAGCCGCCAGCCGTTGACGGCGTCGTCTCCGGCGGTGACGAGGACGTTGCCCTGCCAGCCCGAACCCCAGTCGTTGACCACGTCGATCTCGGCCGAGCAGCCGGACCCGGCCGGGGGCGGGGTCGTGGTGTCGTCGGGGGGCGTCGTCTCGTCAGGGCTCGTCTCTTCGGGAGGCGTCGTCTCGCCGGGCGTGTCAGATTCGAACCGGTTGAAGAACTCCCAGGTTGCAGCAGGAATCCACGAGTTCGCGCCGTCACCGGAGGCGCCGTCCCGCGGCGCCTGCATGTGTCCGCCGTCGAAGGAGGCCCACACGACCGGGTGGTCGGGCGAGCATCCCGAGAACTCGGTGGTGAGGTGCGTCAAGCTGCCCTGCGACGCCGTCGGCGTGGTCTGCGGGGTGCAGCCGTTGTTGGCGACGAACCGGTCGCGCTGGGCCGTGCCGTCGCTGAAGTTGTCGGTGTTGCCCTGCGCCGCGAAGACCGCGACGGGCGCGTTCCCGCCGTCGCATCCGCTGACCCACCCGGGCGAACCGTAGGGCGCGATCGCGCGGAACACGTCCGGGCGGGAGCAAGCGAGCGAGTAGCTCATGGCCCCGCCGTAGCTGAACCCCAGGGAGAACAGCTGGTCGGTGTCGACGCACAGACCGCCTTCGATGAGCGCGATCATGTCGTCGACGAAGGCGACGTCCTCGCCGCCGCTGTTGGCCCAGGCGTTGTCCAGGCCCTGCGGGGCGACGAAGATCGTGGAGTCTCCCGCGAGGCGCTTGAGCCCGTAGTAGGCGTAGGTGCCGCTCTGCACACTGTCGCCGGTCGCGACGTTCTGGGCGGTGCCGCCCCACCAGTGGAAGCCGAAGACGAGGCGGTAGGGGCGGTCGTTGTCGTAGCCGGAGGGGACGTCGAGGATGAAGCTGCGGCTCTTGCCGCCGCTCTGGATGGTGTGGGTGCCGCTGGTCAGGGTGGGGGCCTGTCCGCAGCCGGCGGTCGCCGCAGCCTGTACCGGGGAGGTCGGAGGATCGGCGGAGGCGGTGAGCGTGCCCGCGGCGAAGACCGCCGCCAGGGCCGCCGCGACAAGCGCGATGCGCGCACTCGATCGCAAGGGTTTCATGATGAGACGCCTTTCGTGTAGACGATGGGGTGGTGAGACTGCTTGAGACAGTGCCACCGCGACCGAAAGTTTCGTGAGAGGCTCCGAAAATTACGATACCTTGGTTATCGATAACTGTCTATATTCTGAGGAGCACGGGTTCCCGCCCGCTGCGCCGACCGGAACGCTCACACTCCGATCGGAGCCCGCACTTCCTCGCGATAGGCGCTGGGGCTCATGCCCTTTCGCCGTTTGAAGGCGTTGCTGAATCCGAACTGGTCGGCGTAGCCGACGGAGCGGGCGACTTGGGCGACAGTGCGATCGGGGTCGGCGAGGAGTTCTTCGGCGAGTTCCATGCGGCGCTCGGTGAGGTAGGCGAGGGGCGGGGCGCCCATGATCTCGTTGAAGCGCTTGGCGAGGAGGGCGCGGGAGACGCCGGCCTCGCCGGCGAGGTCGGCGACGGTCCAGGATTTCGCGGGCCGGGTGTGGATCGCTTCGAGGGCGGGGCCCGCGACGGGGTCGGCGAAGCCGCGGTACCAGGCGGGGGCGCGGCCGCCGCGCCGGTCGAACCAGGTTCGCAAGGTGCACACCAGGCCCCAGTCGAAGAGCCGGTCGATGTACGCCTGGGTGCCGGGCTTGCGGTCGGCGAGGTCGCTCGCGCAGACCTCCAGCATCGCGCAGACCTCGGACTCGTCGTCGACGACGATCACCGGCGGCAGCGCGCGCAACAGGCGCTCGTGGCGGCGGCCCGAGGCCCGGTAGGCGCCGACGAACATCACCGTGGCCTCGCCCTGGCCGCCCACGGAGCCCGGCGACTCGATCGCGCAGGACCCGGGGTCGAAGCAGGTGAGCCAGTAGTCGAGGTGCGGTCGGTCCACAGAGGAGCGCTGGTCGGCCATGCGGAACAGCTCGCCCCCGCGCACCACGGCGGTCTGCCCGGCCCGCAACGGGACCTCGGTGCCGTCGGCGAGCAGGAGGACGCCGCCGCCGCGGGCGACGGTGATCATCGTCAGCGGCGCGCGGTCGTCGAAGCTGACCACCCAGGGGGCCTTGAGGACCGCGTCGTCGAAGAGCGCGCCCTCGGCGCGGATGCCGTTGAGGAGTTCACTGAGCGGATCCATGCCGCAATGGTAGACGCAGACGCATGGATCGAAGCGTTCCTACCATCGCGCGTCCACGCCCTGGCGGCTGTACTGGACACCGGACACCGAAACGCCTGGAGGCCACCATGACCACCGAACCGACCGCGCTCGTCGTCGTCTCGCACCACCGCACCGACTCCCTGACCGTCCACATCGGCGACGTCGTGGCCGCGCGGCTGAAGGAGGCCGGGTACGCCGTCGACCTGCTCAACCTCCACGAAGAGGGCTTCGACCCGCGCATGACCGTCGCCGACCAGCCCGACTGGGACGACCGCGACAAGGTCTACTCCCCCGAGGTGCAGTCCCATATGGACCGCATCCTCGCCGCCGACCTCGTCGTCCCGGTCTTCCCCGTGTACTGGAACAGCGCCCCGGCCCTCCTCAAAGGCTGGATCGACCGCGTCTGGAACTACGGGTTCTCCTACGGCCGCAGCAGGCCCCGGCTCACCGGGAAGCGGATGCTGTGGCTCGGCCTCGCCGGCGCCACCGCCGGCGACGAGTTCGCCGCCTGGATGAAGGAGACCCTCGGCCGCGTCCTCCTCGAAGGCGTCTCCCACTACAACGGCATCACCGACGCCGCACTCGAAGTGCTCCACGACGCCGAGGGCGAACCGCAGATCGTCGACGCCGCCGGGAACCTCACCAAGGGCCCCGCCCTCACCGACGCCCAACGCACCGCCCACTACGAGGAACTCGACCGCCTCGCCGCCGCCCACGTCGCCGCGTTCCTCAAGTAGTCCTTATCCAGGAGTACCCGGGCTGGAGTAACCAGCCAGCCGACACGCGTGCAGTCCCGACTCGGTCAAGACCGGCCGCGATTCCTCAATGCGAGCTCGCCGGGGCCGGTACCAGACCTGGCGTCTGATCAGGAATGCGTGGCCGGTGGCACCCAGCCACTCAAGTGCGACGATGAGGCCGAAGAGCCAACCGGGTCCCATCGTCGTGGTGATTAGCGAGCAGACGAACAACCCCAGGTAGTACACGAAGTACAACCAGAAATCCCACCGCCGCGGTCGGAGGATCGCGGAAACCAGGAATGTGATCGGCGTGCCGAAACTGACCATCAAGAAAGGACTGGCGGCCCAAACATACGAACCGATGTGCCGACCGAGACCTGGCTTCTCCCACCAGGTTCTCCCCTCGATGATCAGTTCGGGCCGCGACGGCTGCTGTTGCGGAGAGATCGGATCGAAGTAGCCCGCGGCCGGCTGGGGCGACATCGCGGCCGGGCTGGCGGGGATCGGGGAGGCCGGTTGGTCGGCGGCCCTGGCCTGAGACATGCGTGAACCGAACCGCCCTGCCAGCGGAATTGGAGTTTCGTAGCCGAGCGCCTGCCGACGTGCTGCGGCGAGCCAAACGCAGATGCCACCGAGCGTCGCCAACAGGATCAGTCCGAGGACTCGCTGGCCGGATGACGGCCCGGCTCCACCGTCCACGGCACCTGAGAGCGCTGAGGCGGTGATGATCATGGCGAAACCCCACGCACCCGTACCGAGCGTCCACCCGAGCCAGTATCGATTCCGCGTCTCTAGGAAGGCGTGCAGGAATCCGATCCAGGCAAGCACGCCGCCGCTGAAACAGGCCACGTAGAAGTACCAGTGGAGGCTACTCGGCTCGGGTCGCTCCTGCACGGCACGCCCGAGGACCGCATACGTCGTCGCTGTAGGCGGGCGCTGTATCGGCGCGACCCGGTCCGCCGGAATCGCTTGAGGGGCGGGGGCGCTGGGCTGTTCGAGCACACCGGGTTCTGCTCCGGGATAGTCCGAGGCCCGCTCCAGCCGACTGGCAGTTTCCCCGACAGGAACCACCTTCCGGCTGGCCAGATCGTAGGTAAACAGCGCAATGCCCTCGTTGTCCGCGAGTTCGAGCGCGGGCCGCGAATATCCGCCCGCGCTGTAGAAGAGCCTCGATGTGCTGCGGCCCCCAGCTCCGAGCAATTGCTGTATCGCTGGGCGACCCACGGGACTGCGAAGGTGTTTCACCTGCGCGATCGCAGTCGGCGCCTCGACATCGACACCGCCGTCGGGACCGGTCGTCGTCCGCTTGGCGCCGCGGAAGCCGACCTTTTGCATATGCTCGGCGGCAAGGTACTCGGCGGCGTCCGCCTCGGGTTGGGCACTCGTCATGGAAGACACCTTCATCGGCAGGGGCAATGCACGCTTGCGCGGCGCCTCCCCCGCGACGCCAGTTGCACGAGTGGTCCGAGTCCTAAATAGTCGCTATCGTTGGTGTTGCGGCACTACAAATTCGGCTACGCGTGAACCTAGAATCGTAGTCCCGTGCCGCGGCGGGAACGATCCCCCAAAAGAGTGAGTCAAGGAGGCTCTGTGGCGTCACGCCATGAGCGGCACCACAACCAGACGCCGGAACTCTTTCGCGTTCAGCACCGCCTTCAAATGCCGCTGAGACGCGAGCCCTGTGGCCCTTTCGGGCCAGCCTTGGTGCCCCGCACTCAGTCGCGGCCCAGGACCCAGCCGATGCCGGCGAGGAGCGCGATGAGGCCGAAGAAGACGTAGATGGCGATCTCGACCCACTCGTGCGGCGTCGGTCGCCGCCAGAAGCGCTTGTCGGGGCGCTCGGGGTCGGTCGGATCAGGGGTGTCGTTCATGGCTCCAGCGTAGGCAGCCCCACCCAGCGCCACCACCGCCCCAAATGACTTTGACGCGGCCCGCCCCCGCCCCGAGAATCGTGGCATGGGATTCGTGGATCTGGCCGGGGTGCGGTACGTGCTCGGCGACGGCAGGACGCTGTTCGACGACGTGTCGTTCCGTGTCGGCGAGGGCGCCAAGGTCGCGCTCATCGGGGCGAACGGCACCGGCAAGACCACGCTGCTGCGCATCGTGACCGGCGCTCTGGCGCCGGAGGCCGGGACGGTCGCGCACGCGGGCGGGCTCGGCGTGATGCGCCAGCTCGTGGGGATGCGCGACGGCCTCGCGCCGCTGCGCGGCCTCGCCGTGGACCTCGCGCCGCCGCCGGTGCGGGCCGTCGCGGCGCGACTGGCCGACGCCGAGGCCCGCATGGCCGCGGGAGGCGGTGAGCGGGCGCAGCTCGCGTACGCGCAGGCGCTCGCCGACTGGGGCGAGGCGGGCGGGTACGAGTTCGACGTACTGTGCGACACGGTCGCCGTCGCGATCCTCGGCCTGCCTTGGGAGGCGGTCAAGGACCGTCCGCTCAGGACGCTCTCGGGCGGGGAGCAGAAGCGCTTCGCGCTCCAGCTGCTGCTGCGCGGGCGCGACGAGGTGCTGGTGCTCGACGAGCCGGACAACTTCCTCGACGTCCCGGCCAAGCGCGAGCTGGAGGAGGCGATCCGCGAGTCCGAGAAGTCGATCCTGTTCGTCTCCCACGACCGCGAGGTCCTCGCGAACGCGGCCGGCGCGGTCGTCACCCTCGAAGCGGGCACGACCTGGACGCACGGCGGCGGCTTCGGCACCTGGCACGCGGCCCGCGCCGCCCGCCACGAGCGGTTCGAGGAGCTGCGCCGCCGCTGGGACGAGGAGCACCACAAGCTGCGCGAACTCATGCTCATGTACAAGAACAAGGCCGCGTACAACGACTCGATGGCCTCGCGCTACCGGGCCGCGCAGACGCGGCTGCGCAAGTTCGAGGAGGCCGGGCCCCCGCCGGCCCCGCCACGCGAGCAGGACCTGCGCGTCAAGCTCGCGGGCGGTCGCACCGGCAAACGCGCGGTGGTGTGCGAGCAGCTCGAACTGGAGGACCTGACGTTCCCGTTCGACCTCGAGGTCTGGTACGGCGACCGCGTCGCCGTCCTGGGCGCCAACGGGACCGGCAAGAGCCACTTCCTGCGACTGCTCGCCCGCGGCGGCACCGACCCCGAGTCCGCGCCCGCGGCGGGCCGGAACCTCGACCCGGTGCGCCACGGCGGCCACGCCCGGCTGGGCGCAAGGGTGCTGCCGGGCCACTTCTCGCAGACCCACGAGCATCCCGAGCTCGACGGGCGCACGCTCCGCGAGATCCTCTGGGACGGCAGCGAGGAGCGCCCTTCGCTCGACCGGTCGAAGGCCATGAGCGCGTTGAACCGGTACGAGCTCACCGCCCAGTCCGAACAGGACTTCGGGACGCTCTCGGGCGGGCAGCAGGCGCGGTTCATGGTGCTGCTGCTCGAACTCTCCGGCGCGACCTGCCTGCTGCTGGACGAGCCGACCGACAACCTCGACCTCGCCAGCGCCGAGGCCCTCGAAGAGGGCCTGAAGTCCTTCGAGGGCACCGTCATCGCGGTCACGCACGACCGCTGGTTCACGCGCGGCTTCGACCGCTTCGTGGTCTTCCGGAACGACGGCGACGTGGTCGAGGCCGACGAGCCGGTCTGGGACGTCAGGTAGGGGAGCCCCGCGGGGCTCCCCTTCGCTAGTCGGTGCCGATCTCCATGGCGACGTGGTCGAGGAGCTCCTCCTCGGCCGGGGCCTCGCCGCGGGAGGCGATGGCGCCGGCCCCGCCCTGGGGCATCGCGCCGATGAGGCCGGTCGAGGCGGCCTGGGCCGCACCGATCTTCACCGGGTGCGAGTCGCCGACCATGCCCAGGCCCGCGTACTGCTCGAGTTTCGCGCGGGAGTCTGCGATGTCGAGGTTGCGCATGGTGAGCTGGCCGATGCGGTCGAAGGGCCCGAAGGCCGAGTCCACGGTGCGCTCCATCGACAGCTTGTCGGGGTGGTAGCTGAACGCCGGGCCGGCGGTGTCGAGGATCGAGTAGTCCTCGCCGCGCCGCAGGCGCAGCGTGACCTCGCCGGTGACGGCGGTGCCGACCCAGCGCTGGAGGGACTCGCGGATCATGAGGGCCTGCGGGTCGAGCCAGCGGCCCTCGTACAGCAGGCGGCCGAGGCGGCGGCCTTCGCTGTGGTAAATCGCGAGGGTGTCCTCGTTGTGGATGGCGTTGACGAGGCGCTCGTAGGCGGCGTGGAGGAGCGCCATGCCGGGGGCCTCGTAGATGCCGCGGCTCTTGGCCTCGATGATGCGGTTCTCGATCTGGTCGGACATGCCCATGCCGTGGCGCCCGCCGATGGCGTTGGCCTCCATGACGAGGTCGACGGGGGTGTCGAACTCCTTGCCGTTAATGGCGACGGGGCGGCCCTGCTCGAACGCGATCGTGACCTCTTCGGTGCCGATCTCCACGTTCGGGTCCCAGTGCCGCACGCCCATGATCGGGTCGACGAGCTCCATGCCGGCGTCGAGGTGTTCGAGGGCCTTGGCCTCGTGGGTGGCGCCCCAGATGTTGGCGTCGGTGGAGTAGGCCTTCTCGGTGCTGTCGCGGTAGGGGAGGTCGCGTTCGGCGAGCCAGGCGGACATCTCGGTGCGCCCGCCGAGCTCGGCGACGAAGTCGGTGTCGAGCCAGGGCTTGTAGATGCGCAGGGAGGGGTTGGCGAGGAGGCCGTAGCGGTAGAACCGCTCGATGTCGTTGCCCTTGAAGGTGGAGCCGTCGCCCCAGATCTGGACGTCGTCTTCGAGCATGGCGCGCACCAGGAGCGTGCCGGTGACGGCGCGGCCCAGGGGCGTGGTGTTGAAGTAGGTGCGCCCGCCGGAGCGGATGTGGAAGGCGCCGCAGGCGAGGGCGGCGAGGCCTTCCTCGACGAGGGCGGCGCGGCAGTCGACGAGGCGGGCGACCTCGGCGCCGTAGGAGAGGGCGCGGCCGGGCACGGAGGCGATGTCGAGCTCGTCGAACTGCCCGAGGTCGGCGGTGTACGTGCAGGGCACGGCGCCCTTTTCGCGCATCCAGGCGACCGCGACGGAGGTGTCGAGGCCACCGGAGAAGGCGATCCCGACGCGCTCGCCGACGGGCAGGGAGGACAGAACTTTAGACATGGTTATGAGTATGCATGATATTGCATTTTCATGCAATGTGGCTTCGGTTACATCCTGGCACGGTTCGGTGCCCGCGGTGGCGCGGGACGCCGTCGGGGTGCGGCGGGCGGGTGCGGCGACGCGCGGATCGCGGCGTCCCGGCCCGCGGGCCGGGCGGCGTGCAACCGGGCCGGGGCTCTCCGGTCCCGGCCCGTCGCGCGCCGGGCTCGCTACCAGGCGACGGGGAGGGTGTGGACGCCGTAGACGACCATGTCGCTGCGCATGGGGATGTCGGTCGGGTCGACGGTCAGGTGCAGGTCGGGGAAGGCCGCGAGGAGGCGGGCGAAGCCGATGCGCATCTCGACGCGGGCGAGCTGCTGGCCGACGCACTGGTGGAGTCCGTGGCCGAACGCCATGTGGCCCTGGGGGTCCCGTTCGAGGTCGAGGGCGTGGGGCCGCTCGTACTTCCCGGGGTCGCGGTTGGCGGCCTGGAGGGCGATGGTGACGTGCTGTCCGGCGAGGATGCGGTGGCCGTCGATCTCGGCGTCCTCGCGGGCGATGCGCATCGCGCCGTTGTGCACCACGGTGAGGTAGCGCAGCAGTTCCTCGACGGCGTTCGCCATGCGTTCGGGTTCGGCGCGCAGCGCGGCGAGCTGCTCGGGGTGCTCCAGGAGGGCGAGCGTGCCGAGGGCCAGCATGTTCGCGGTGGTCTCGTGCCCGGCGACGAGGAGGATGAGGGCGATCCCGGCGGCTTCGGCGTCGGAGAGGTCGGCGTCGCCGGCGAGCGCCGAGAGCATGTCGTCGGCCGGTTCGGTCCGCTTGCGCGGCACGAGGTCGACGAGGTAGCCGAAGACGGCGGCCATCGCGGCGTTGCGTTCCTCGACGGGCAGGGACTGGTCGACCATGACCGCCGAGTCCCCTTGGAAGACGTCGCGGTCGGCGTAGGGGACGCCGAGCATCTCGCAGATGACGAGCGAGGGCACCGGGACCGCGAACTCGCGCACCAGGTCGGCTCCCGGGCCGGCCGCGCGCAGCGCGTCGATCGCGGCGTCGACGATCCCGGCGATGCGCGGCTCCAGGTCCTTCATGCGCTTGACGGTGAACACGCCGGTGACCTTGCGGCGCAGGCGGGTGTGCTCGGGCGGGTCGAAGAACAGGAAGAAGCCGGGCGGGACCTGCTCGGAGATGGCCACGAACACGTGGGGCAGCTCGGTGGGCGAGCGGAGGAACCGCTCGCCGGTGACGAAGCGGGGGTCGGCGAGGACCTTGCGGGACGCGGCGTGGCCGGTGACGAGCCAGCCTTCGACGCCGTCGGGGTAGTACGTCATGCGCCGCAGCGGCCGGTCCTGGAGGGCCATGAGGGCGGTGGGCGGGTCGTAGCGGGTCTCGCGCCGGTAGGGCATGCCGTGCGGGAGGGTCTCGTTGTGGGACATGGGGTCTCCTGGAGGCGTCGCGGACGGCCGCCGCGGGCGGCCGATGGTGTCACCGCATCGGTCCCACCGATGCGGCCCCACCGCTTCGTTCCACCACTTCGGAGACTATGCGGGTTCGCGTCGTCGCACAACGTCACCGGGATGCTTTGTCCTAGATCCGACATTCCGTGCGGGTCGGATGCGGCGCGCGCCTACAGGAGTTCGAGGAGTTCCTCGAGGTACTGGGCGACGCCGTCGTCGTTGTTGCCCGCCGGGGCGATCTCGCTCGCGGCGGCCTGGACCCACGGGTGGCCGTTGGGCATCGCGACGGCGTGGCCGGCCGCGTTGAACATGCTCAGGTCGTTCGTGGCGTCGCCGAAGACGAGCACGTCGGACCAGTCGATGCCGAACTTGTCGAGCACCACCTGGATGCCGGCGGCCTTGGTGACGCCGACCGGGCACACTTCGAGCATCCCGACGCCGGACTCGGTGACGGTGACCAGGTCGGGGTCGAGCACGTCCTGCGCGGCCACGAGCAGCTCCGGCCCGGTGTGGTGGTCGGACACGAAGTAGCCCTTGACCATCGGACCGGAGAAGGCGACCTCGCGGGGCGCCGCTTCGAGGACGACGGCGGGCCAGGGCCAGTCGGGCATCGGGTCGCCGGTGATGTTCCGGTCCGGGTCGGCCGGTTCGGCGAGCGCCCGCACGGGGCCGACCTCGGCCTCCACCAGGCGAAGCGCCTCGTGGAGGACCGCGCCGTCTACGGAGCGGTCGGCGAGCTGCACGACCGTGTCGTCGTACCGGCATTCGTACACGAACGCGCCCTGGCCGAGGACGAGGAAGTCGGCGGCCGGGATGTCGTTGCGGCACAGGTCGAGCAGCCGAGGGCCCCGGCCGCTGGCGCCGACGAGGATCACCCCGGAGGCGGCCAGACGCTTGAGCGCGGACATGGTGCGCGGGGAGACCGTCTCGTCCGAGCGGACGATGGTGCCGTCGAGGTCGGTGGCGACGAGTCGGGGTGCCCTGGCCAGTTGGATCATGCGTCCTCCATGGTTGTCTCGCTTCGCTCCGCCACCGCGGAACCGTCGCCGCGCCACTGCCGGCGCTCGCCGCGGCGGGCTCAGAACCAGCGCGCCAGCACCTTCGCGACCCCGTCCTCCCACACCGAGGGCGCCACTTCGTCGGCGGCGGCGCGGACTTCGGGCTCCGCCTGCCCCATCGCGACGGCGTGTCCGGCCCACGCGAACATGCTGAGGTCGTTGTGGGCGTCGCCGAAGACGACGGTGTCGGCCGATGATACGCCGTAGCGCTCGGCGATGCGGGCGATGCCGGTGGCCTTGGTGACGCCGGGCGGTCCGATGTCGACCCAGCCGTTGAAGCCGACCTCGACGTGGAAGTCGGCCGGGTCGAGCCCGGCGGCGTCGGCGAGGCGCATCGCGCGCGGGCAGCGCACGCCCGCGCCGTAACGGTTGTCGGAGTCGATGCGGGCGACGATGCGCGCGGTGTGGCGCGAGAGGATGTCGTCGAGGGTGATCACGCCGCCCCACTTGGCGTGGAAGTCGCGCCGGAAGCCCTCGGTGTGCCACCAGCCGTCGAGCCCGCGGGAGACGGCGAACTGGACCTTCGGGTCGGCGGCGAGGAACGCCTCGACGGCGGGCCGGGCGTCGACCACGGACTCGTACGACACCTCCCCGGCACCGAGGTCGTACTCGGCGGAGCCGTGGCTGGAGGAGGCGAAGCCGTCTTCGAGGCCGAGGTCGTAGGCCGTGCTGACGGTGCTCCACAGGGCCCGGCCGGTGACCACGGCGACGGGCACGCCCGCGTCGCGCACGGCCCGGATCGCGTCGATGACGGCGCGGCTCGGTTTGGTGCCCTGCTCGTCGTGGTAGTCCACGACGGTGCCGTCGAGGTCGACGGCGACGAGCTTCGGGGGCGTCTGGCGGAGGGCGGGCGGGGCGGAGTCTGACACGCCCCAACCGTATCCCCGCCCGGATGAACGGCGGGGGACCGAGCGGCTGAACTCACGTGAGGGCCCTCATGACAATTTGCAATCACACCAAACCCACCCATCGGGTCGCCTTCAGGCATACGGTTCGTCTATGGGCGAGATCACGATCGAACGCGTCTACGACTACCGCGAGGACCCGCAGCGGGCCGGAGCGGTCTTCCTGGTCGACCGGCTGTGGCCGCGCGGGGTCAGCAAGGAGGACCTCGACGGCGTCGCCTGGGAGCAGGAGGTCGCGCCGTCCCCGAACCTGCGGATCTGGTTCGGCCACCGCGCCGACCGCTTCGCCGAGTTCACCGCCAGGTACCGCAGCGAACTCGACGGCCACCCCGAGCGGGCCGAGAAGATCCTCGAAGCGGCCCGGTCGGGACCGGTGACCCTCCTCTACGCCGCCAAGGACACCGAAGTGAACCACGCTCTCGTTCTTAAGGCCTGGCTCGACGAACAGGACACCGAGTAGGACCCGAACTGTCGGACCCCCGTGGCACGGTAGTTGCACCGGGGGCCCGCAGATTCGTCGGGTCGCCGAATCAACCGGAAACGCCCGAAAGCACACGGCCCGCCGATCCTCGGATCGGCGGGCCGCTCACGTCTCGCAGCGATTACTTCGGTTCGATGACGTCCTTGCCGAGGAACGGCTGGAGCGCCTTCGGCACCGCCACCGACCCGTCCGGCCGCTGGTGGTTCTCCAGGATCGCCACCAGCCAGCGCGTCGTCGCCAGCGTCCCGTTCAACGTCGCCGCCACCGCGTTCTTCCCCTGCTCGTCGCGGTACTTCACGTTCAGGCGCCGCGCCTGGAACGTCGTGCAGTTCGACGTCGAGGTCAGCTCGCGGTAGCGGCCCTGCGTCGGCACCCACGCCTCGCAGTCGAACTTGCGCGAAGCCGACGTGCCCAGGTCGCCCGCCGCCACGTCGATGACCCGGTACGGCAGCTCCATCTTCTGGAGCATCATCTCCTCATATGACAAGAGCTTCTCATGCTCGGCCGCCGCGTCCTCGGGCCGGCAGAACGAGAACATCTCGACCTTGTCGAACTGGTGGACCCGGATGATGCCCTTGGTGTCCTTGCCGTACGAGCCCGCCTCGCGGCGGAAGCACGAGGACCAGCCCGCGTACCGGCGCGGCGCCTCCAGCTCGCCGAGGTTCTCCCCGGCGTGGTAGGCCGCGAGCGGCACCTCGGAGGTGCCCACCAGGTACATCTCGTCGCGTTCGAGGTAGTAGATCTCGTCGGCGTGCTCGCCGAGGAAACCGGTGCCCTCCATGGCCTCCGGGCGCACCAGCACCGGCGGGATCACCGGCGTGAACCCGGTCTCGACGGCCTGCTGGATGGCGAGGTTGAGCATCGCCAGCTGCAGCAGCGCGCCGTCACCGGTCAGGTAGTAGAAGCGCGCGCCCGAGGTCTTCGCGCCGCGCTCGGTGTCGAGCAGGCCCAGGGCCGTGCCGATCTCCAGGTGGTCGCGCGGGTCCTCGATCGCGGTCCGCTCCCCGACCTCGCGCAGGACGACGTAGTCGTCCTCCCCGCCGGCCGGGGCCCCCTCGGCGACCAGGTTCGGAATGGCCCGGCCGGCCGCCTCGAAGGCCGCCGCGCTCGCGGTGACCTGGAGTTCGGCGGCCTTGACCTCGTCGGACAGGACCTTGGTGCGGTCGAGGAGGACCCGCTTCTCATCCGCGTCGGCACCGGCGATCCGCTTGCCCAGGCCCTTCTGCTCGGCCCGCAGGGACTCGAAGGACTGGAGCGCGCTGCGGTGGTCGGCGTCGGCGGAGAGGAGGGCGTCGACGGCTTCGACGGAGGCGCCGCGCTTGCGCTGGCTGTCGCGGTAGGCGTCCGGGTCGTCTCGCAGTGCACGCAGATCAATCACGCCCACCAGATTACCGGCCGGGCCCGCGCGCCACCGAGCGCATATTGTGGGCGTGTGGCGGTGGATATGGACCGGGCGGACTTCGAGGCGGCGGTCGCCGACGCGCTCGACGCGGTCCCGCAGGAGCTCATGGCGATGCTCGACAACGTGGTGATCCTCGTGGAGGAGGAGCCCGACGGGCCCGAGAAGGAGCTGCTGGGCCTCTACCAGGGGACGGCGCTGACCGACCGGGGCTGGGAGTACGGCGGGGTCCTGCCCGACACGATCACGATCTACCGGGGCCCGACCCTGCGGATGTGCTCGACCCCGCAGGAGGTCGTCGACGAGGTCGCCGTGACGGTGGTGCACGAAATCGCCCACCACTTCGGCATCGAGGAGCACCGCCTCCACCAGCTCGGCTGGGGCTGACCGACCGGCCCGAACCGCAGGCGGCGGCCCGATGGCTTCGGTTGCGGGGCATGGCAAAGCGGGGGTGATTTGCCGGGAAAACCGACCAATTCGCGGGCCCCCGGTTCAACTACCGTGCCACGAGGGTCCGACAGTCCCACATCGCAGATGCGAACACGAGTCCCCCTCGATGGCGCGAATACAAGCATTCTTCCTTGGGTTCCCTCGCATCTGAGAGGATACGATGCTCGAGTGACGACGTTTCGGATCGGAGAGGCGGCCGAGCTGCTCGGCGTCTCCGCGGACACCCTCAGACGCTGGATCGACGCCGGGAAACTCGCCGCCGCGCGCGACGAGCACGGCCGCCGGGCCATCACCGGCGCCGACCTGGCCGCGTTCGCCCGCGAACGCGCCGCCGCACCCGACGCGGGCGCCGGATCGTCCTCGGCGCGCAACCGCCTGCGCGGCATCGTCACCGGCATCGTCAAGGACCAGGTGATGGCACAGGTCGACCTCCAGGTGGGACCGTTCCGGGTGGTGTCGCTCATGAGCCGCGAAGCCGTCGACGAACTCGGGCTCGAAGTCGGCTCGCTCGCCACCGCCGTCGTCAAATCCACCAACGTCGTCGTCGAACGCCCCGAACGCTGAACCCCGGAGAAACCCATGCGCACCGGACCCGCCTTCGCCACCGCCGCCCTCATGCTCACCGGACTCACCGCCTGCGGCGGCACCGACGACGCCGACGCCACCCTCACCGTCTTCGCCGCCGCCTCCCTCACCGAGGCCGTCACCGAGATCGGCGAGCAGTTCGAAGCCGAACACGACGGCGTCACCGTCGAATTCAACTTCGCCGCCTCCTCCGACCTCGCCGCGCAGATCACCGAAGGCGCCCCCGCCGACGTGTTCGCCTCCGCCGACGAGGCCAACATGGACAAGGTCGTCGACGCCGGCGCCGCGGACGCCCCTGAGACCTTCGCGCTCAACCAGCTCGTCATCGCCGTCCCCGCCGGCAACCCCGAAAACGTCACAGGCCTCGCCGACCTCGATGGCCTCGACTTCGCCGCCTGCGCCCCCGAAGTCCCCTGCGGCACCGCCGCCCAGACCGCCGCCGACGCCTCCGGCACCGACCTCACCCCCGTCACCTACGAGGCCGACGTCAAGTCCACCCTCCAGAAACTCCTCCTCGGCGAAGTCGACGCCGCCCTCGTCTACCGCACCGACGCCATCGCCGCCGCAGACGCCGTCGACGCCGTCGAATTCCCCGAATCCGCCGCGGCCGTCAACACCTACCCCATCACCGCCCTCGACGAAGCCCCCGAAACCGACCTCGCCGACCAGTTCACCGCGTACGTCCTCGGCGAAGACGCCCAGGCGATCCTCGAAACCGCCGGATTCCAACAGCCCTAACGGAAGAGGAACACCATGCCAACCGCCCGGACCCGCAGACGCCGCCGCATCCCGGCCGCCCTGCTGGCCCCCGCCGTCCTCGGCCTGGCGTTCCTCATCCTCCCCCTCGCCGGCCTCCTCGCCCGCGCCCCCTGGAGCGAACTGCCCGCCCGCCTCGCCGAACCGGCCATGCTCGACGCCCTCCGCCTCTCACTGGTCACCGCGACCGCCGCGACCGCCCTCTCCCTGCTCTTCGGCGTCCCCATCGCATGGCTCCTCGCCCGCGGCGACTTCCCCGGCCGCAGCCTCCTGCGCGCCCTCGTCACCGTGCCGCTCGTCCTGCCGCCGGTCGTCGGCGGCGTCGCCCTCCTCCTCGTCTTCGGCCGCAACGGCATCGTCGGCTCCTGGCTCCACGACCGCTTCGACCTCACCATCCCCTTCACCACCACCGCCGTCGTCCTCGCCATGACCTTCGTGTCCATGCCGTTCCTGATCGTCTCCGTCGAAGGGGCGCTGCGCGGCGCCGACACCCGCTTCGAAGAGGCCGCCGCCACCCTCGGCGCCGGACGATGGACCGCCTTCACCCACGTCACCCTCCCCATGATCGCCCCGGGCGTCCTCGCCGGCGCCGTCCTCTGCTGGGCCCGCGCCCTCGGCGAATTCGGCGCCACCATCACCTTCGCCGGCAACTTCCCCGGCCGCACCCAGACCATGCCCCTCGCCGTCTACCTCGCCCTGCAAACCGACATGGAGGCCGCGATCGTCCTCAGCCTGCTCCTGCTCGCGGTCTCCGTCATCGTCCTGGCCTCCCTCCGCGACCGATGGACGGCCACCCCGTGAACCCCGAACCGCACCCGCAGCAGGGCCTCGACGCGCACCTCGTGGTCGTACGCGGCACGAACCCCAAGCGCGGGAACGAATCCGCGACAGACGACAGCGACCGGAGCACCCACCGCCGCAACGCCTCCCGCGACGACCAGACCTTCCGGCTCGACCTGCGCCTGCGCGTCGAACCCGGCGAAACCGTCGCACTCCTCGGTCCCAACGGAGCCGGAAAGACCACCGCCCTACGGGCCCTCGCCGGACTCGAACCGCTCTCGGACGGCGGCATCATCCTCGACGGCGCACTCCTCGACCGGCCCAGGAACAGCACCGGCACCGGCACCGGCAACAACTCAGCGAACACCCGAGACCGCTGGGTCCCGCCCGAACACCGCCGCATCGGCGTCGTCTTCCAGGACTACCTGCTGTTCCCCCACCTCAACGCACTCGACAACGTCGCATTCGGACCCCGCCGCCGCGGCACGGGCCGCGCCGAAGCCAGAGGGCTTGCGGCCGACCGGCTCGCACGGGTCGGCCTGGCGGACTTCGCGAAACGGCGGCCCTCGCAGCTGTCGGGCGGCCAGGCGCAGCGGGTCGCGCTCGCCCGCGCGCTCGCTACCGACCCGGCGCTCCTGCTGCTCGACGAGCCGCTCGCGGCGCTCGACGCGCGCACCCGCCTCGACACCCGCGTCGAACTGCACCGCCACCTCGCCGGCCATGCGGGCGCGGCGGTCCTGGTGACGCACGACCCGGTCGACGCGCTCATGCTCGCCGACCGGCTCATCGTGATCGAGGACGGTCGGGCCGTCCAGGAGGGCGACGCCGAGGCGGTCACCGCGCGCCCACGCACCGACTACATCGCCCGCCTCGTGGGCCTGAACCTCTACCGCGGCACGGCGTCCGGGCGGACGGTCGTACTGGAGTCGGGGACCGTCCTGGCGACCGCCGAACCGCTTGACGGGCCCGCCTTCGCCGCGTTCGCCCCCAGCGCGGTGGCCCTGTTCCGGGACGAGCCCGACGGCAGCCCTCGGAACACCTGGCGCGCTTCGGTCTCGGGCGTCCACCGCCACGGCGACCACCTCCGCGTCCAACTCGACGGCCCCCTACGAGCCGCAGCCGACGTGACCCCCGCAGCCGCCGCCCACCTCGCCCTCGCCCCTGGGCGGGACGTCTGGGCGGCGGTGAAGGCCACCGAAATCCGCGCCTACCCGGCCTGACACCGGTCGCCGCCACCCAACCTCCATTGGCAAACGCTCAAGCCTGAAACGGTCTCACGCCGCCGCTCCGTGCCCAGCCGCCGCACCGGATCTCCGCCCGCAGACGCTTGGTCCTGAGACGGCCTCGCGCCGCCACCCCGCCCGACACCGGCCGTCGCCCGCCCCGGCCATTCGCGGCCTTGGCTCGCAAACGCTCGGACCCGAGGCGGCTTCGCGCCGCTGCCGCGCCTGACGCCAGCCCTCTCCGCCGCCCGGCCCCGCCATTCGCGACCTTGGCTCGCAAACGCTTGGGCCGGAGACGTTTTCGCGTCTCCGGCCCTCGCTGGAATGTCGTACCCCCGTGTCACGGTCGTTGAACCGGGGGCCCGTGAATAAGTCGGGCGAGCAGGCAAATCACCTCCGCTCCGCGCTGCCCTCCGACCGGCCGGATCGGGGCCGGAGCCCAGATCCGATGCCTTCCGGATCGGCCCGGTCGCCCCCGATCCGGTGACCTTCAGCCGTTCCTTCGCACCGCTTCACCGCAGCAGAGCCTTGCCGCAGCACCGCCTCGCCGCGGTACCGTCTCACCGCAACAACGGTTCACCGCCACACCACCACCGGCGTTAAAGCCGTCACGGCCACGAGTCCGCGCTCCGGGGCCGGAGCGGCCTGCGGGGTGCCGTCGCCGTCGTGGCGGGCGGCTCGGCGGATGACCGGGATGCAGCAGGCCACGATCACCAGCGAGACCAGGCCGATGGCGACGAACGCCGCCTGCACGCTCATGACCGTCGAGACGGCCCCGCCGAGCAGGAAGCCGATGAGCTGCGCCGCGTTGACCCGGCCGTTCACCGCCGCGTTCGCCCGGCCCCGGTAGGCCTCGGGGACGCGCCGCGCCAGCGCGATGCCCAGCGCCGAGTTCTCCCCGGCGTTGAACAGGCCGCCGATGAGGTTGAGCGGCACCAACAGCAGCACGCTGAACAGCGGCAGGCCCTGCCCGAGGCAGACCAGGCCGACCCCGGCCAGACACGCCATCTGCATCCAAGCGAGCTGCACGTCGCGCCCGAGCCGGCGGATGACCGCGGCGGCGATCCAGGCGCCGCCGACCATGCCGATCGTCCAGCAGGCCTTGATGAGCCCGTACAGGCCCTCGCTGGCGTCGTAGACCTCGCGGACGAGGAACACGTGGAGGACGTTGACCGCGCACATCGCCGCGATCACCGCGCTGAGGCCGAGGACCATGGAGCCCAGGAGCTTGTCGCCGCGCAGCTTCCAGCCGGCGCCGGGGACCGCGCCGCCGGTCGCGGCGGCGCGACGGACGCCGCCGCGTCGGGTGCGGATGTCGCAGCACAGCAGGACGCGGGCGAGCGCGGCGAAGGCGGCGAGCATGAGCGCGGCCCCTGCGCCGTGGGCGCCCATGACGAACCCGGCGACGGCCGGTCCGGCGGCGAGCCCTGAGAGCGTCCCGGTCTGGACGAGCGCGACCGCGCGCGGCAGGTCCTCGCTGCGGGACATGCTCGGGATGAGCGCGCTGACGACCGGCTGGAGCACGGCCGTGCCGCAGGCGTTGAGGACGACCAGCGCGAACAGGGCGTACAGGTTGTCGGTGAAGGCCATCGCGGCGATCGCGACCGTCTGGAGCAGGCCCGATCCGGCCATGAGCGCGCGGCTGTCGAAGCGGTCGGCCATGCGGCCGGTGAACGGCGCCAGGACGACGAGCGGCAGGGTCGCGAAGATGATGAGGGCGGCGACCGCCATGCCGCCGTAGCCCTCGCTCTGGAGCCGGAGGGTGAGGGTGAAGTCGGCGGTGAACATGGCGGTTCCGGCGAGGAACGCGCAGGTCGCGGCGGTGTAGACGTCGGACCATCGGGTCCCGTCGGTGAAGAATGTGAAAGACATATTTCGAAGATACTCTTTCACGCCATGATGCGAAAGAGGTTTTTCAGAATTTTTGAAGTAGTTCTTTCATAACTTTGCGCAGCGGGCCGCCGAACACCCGTCGAAGCGACTCCCCGCCGCCCGCAAGGCGATCCGCTCCTGGCGCACCGAGGTCCGAGCCGCCTCGCTCCCCCTCGCGGACCGGGCCTCGCCCGCCTCCCCGGCCCCGCCGTGCCTCGACCCCGCTCCCCCGTGCGGGCCGGGCCTCACACTCTGGGGAAGAGCCTGAACATCGCGTGGTAGACGACCGCCTCGCTCGGCCCCTCGCTGCCTTCCGCGATCCGCTTTCGCGTCAGCTCCGCGTACTCCCCCTCCAGCTCCATGAAGCGGCGGCCGAACTCCTCGGCCTCCTCGGGAGTCAGCCGCAGCGTCCCGTGCTGCACCATCGAGGCGTCCCGGATCTTCGGGTCCAGGTCGAACCTGCTGTCGAGGAAGCGCGTGAAGTTCTCCTCATCGCGCTCCCTGAACGCCTCGCCCATGGTGCGTTCGATGACCTTGTCGCTCTCGGAGGCGTCGTCCCCGGCCGCAATCGAGAAGCTGTGCAGCGCAAGGCGCCACACCCGCTCGCGCGCGTCGCCGCGGCTCGGGGCCTCCTCGATGAACCCCGCCTTCGCCAGCGTCCGCAGGTGGTAGCTCATCGCGCTCGGGGTCATCCCTGCGACCTCGGCGATCTCGGTGGCCGTGGCGCCGTCGAAGCCCTTCACCCGCCGCAGGCCGAGGAAGTCGAAGACCGCCATCCGGGCCGGGTGCGCAAGCGCCTTCATTCGCTCCGGGTCGGTGATCTTGACGCGGTGGGCGTCCTCCGGCAGGATCCCCTGCGGCCGCCCGGGCGGGACCGGCGGGACCGGGGCGACGGGCGGCACCGGCGGGAGCGGGGGCCGCGGCAGGCCGTTCTCCGGATGCGAAGCAGACGTTTCAGACATGCCTCAAGCTAACCACGTGCCACGGGGGACGTCTCGGGCTCGGTCGATCGACCGCCTCCGATGCGGCCGGTCAGCCGCCCGAGGAGGCCGCCACGGACGCCGCGGTGGCCGCCGTGACCGCGGCCATGACCGCCGCCTGCGCGGCCTGGACCGCCTCGCGGGTCGCGTCCCCGGCCCACGAGCCGTCGCCGAAGCCCTTCAGGACCTTGCGGACCTCGGACTTCTTGCGGTCGGGAAAGACCGCGCGCTCCATGTTCAGGGCGTAGACGAGCGAGCCGAGGGCCGCGGTCCGCGCGTCGGAGGCGCGGCGCAGGTCGACCGCGGAGGCGAGCCGGAACCGCGCGTCGGTCTCGGCGCCGGGGTCGCCGGGCAGGTGGCGGCTGAACGGGAAGAGCCCGAGCGCCTTGTCCCGCCGCTCCTTCAGCAGCCCGCGCCCGGTGAGGTCGGCGAGCACGGTCCGCTTCAGACCCTTGGCGAGGCGCTCGACCGCGCCCTTGGGCTTGCGTGGCTTGTCCGCCGCGAGCCGGGCGAGCGCGCCGTCGAGGACCGGCTGCCCGACGGGCGCGGGGTCGGCGACGTGCACGCGGCCGTCGGCGAGGTCGACGCGACCGGCGAGCACGAGTTCGAGCAGGACCGCGCCGGCGAGGCCGAATTCGAGGTGCCCGACGCGGCTGCGGCCGGTGGCGTCGTCGTAGGCGAGGAGGACGAGTTCGTCGACGAGGGAGACCATGCGCTCCAGCCTATGCCGCCGCGCGGTTCAGCGCGGGCTCCCGCCTTCGCGGAGGGCGGCGAGCCAGTCGGCGGCGTCGGCGAAGTCGGCGTCGGTCATGCCCTCGGGCGCCGGGACGGGCGTCTCGGCGTGGCCGCGCGGATAGGAACCGAGGTAGCGCACGTCGGCGCAGATGCGGCGCAGGCCGGTGAGGGCCTCGCCCATGCGCGCGTCCGCGAGGTGCCCGGCGCAGTCGAGGAAGAACGCGTACCGGCCGAGCCCTTCGCCGGTGGGGCGCGACTCGATCCGGGTGAGGTTGATGCCGCGGATCGCGAACTCGGTGAGCACGCCCAGGAGCGCGCCGACCCGGTCGTGGTCGATGTAGACGGCCAGGGAGGTGAGGTCGTTCCCGGAGGGCTCGGGCGGCGCGGCCGGGCGCGTGACGTGCACGAACCGCGTCTCGGCCTTGGCGTTGTCGCCGATGTCGAAGGCCTGCACGGGAAGCCCGAAGGCTTCGGCCGCGAACGGCGGGCACACGGCCGCGTCGAACTCGCCGTCGACGACCCGCTGCGCGGCCTGCGCGGTCGAGAGCGCCTGATGGACCACGGCGTTCGGGAGCTCGCGGGCGAGGTACTTGCGGACCTGCGCGAGGGCGACGGGCATGGAGGCGACCGTCGCGATCTCGGCGGGGGCCTTGGCGGAGGCGAGCACGAACGTCACCGGGATGACGGTCTCGCCGGCGATGACGAGCGGGTCGCCGCCCACCAGCTCGTCCACGGTCAGCGTGACCGTGCCCTCCTGGGAGTTCTCGATCGGCACGAAGCCGGCCCCGACCTCCCCGCGCCGCACGGCGTCGAGGACCTCGGGAATCGAGGCCATGGGGACGGCGGCCGCACCCTTGGCCGCGGGCAGTCGGCGGAGCGCGGCCTCGGTGAAGGTCCCGCGCGGTCCCAGATAGGCGAACTCCATGTGCCAACGCTAGCAAGGCCGGTCGAGTCGGGCCCGCGAGCTGGGCCGGCGCCGCCGCCGACCGGCCCGCCCTGAGACCGCCGTCTCAACGGCGACCCGCCTCGGGCCGGTGCCCCGCCGTCGCGTATGCTTGTCGAGCCCCAGCGGAATTCCGCGGTGGTAAGCCAGGGAAATCGGAATGCGTCACTCGCTGCCGTATGCCAGGATCACTGAGCGCCCCCATCGTCTAGGGGCCTAGGACGCCGCCCTTTCAAGGCGGTAACACGGGTTCGAATCCCGTTGGGGGTACGGCCCAGACGCGACGCCGGTCACACGGCGAGCATCTGGTATAAATGAACAGGTCTTGCGACCTTGCAGGATGCGACAGCGTCCGACCAAGGTCCCGTAGAGCAGCTAGGAGTGCTCGCCACCCTGTCAAGGTGGAGGTCGCGGGTTCAAATCCCGTCGGGACCGCAGTACGAAGGCCCATCGGTTCGCCGGTGGGCCTTCTTCATGCCCGCAGCCCGGGCCCGTTCGCGCCGTCCCGACCACCGTTCCGGCCACCGTCCCGATCGGTGCACGGACCTCCGGGGCACTCCGGAAGGGACCGGCAACCTCGCGGACACCTGCGGGCCGCACCCCCACTGCCGGGCGTCCGGGCGGCGCTGACTGCGAATCCACGGCGGCGCCCCATTGTGGGCGGCGGGAGTGACTTCGGGATCGCGAATGGATTTCAAGGCGAGTTCACCACGGGTTCATTTTCTTCGTTAACCTTGTGATGTATGACGAATAGTGACCCTGTTCCCCTCGTTGACACCGGTTTGCCGCCCGACCGGTTCCTCGACCGGGAAGAGAGCTGGCTGCGGTTCAACGGCCGGGTTCTGCGCCTCGCGCAGTCCCCCGAGCTGCCGCTGCTCGAACGGGTCCGGTTCCTCTCCATCTTCTCTAACAACCTCGACGAGTTCTTCATGGTCCGCGTCGCCGGACTCATGCGCCGCCTCGCCACCGGCCTGCCCGTGCGCACTTCCTCTGGCCGCCCCCCGCACGCCGTCCTCAGCCGCATCGCCCGCCTCGCGCACAACCTCAGCATCGAGCACGCCGAGTACTTCCGCGACGAGATCGCACCCCTCCTCGCCAAGGAGGACATCGCGATCGTCCGCTGGGCCGACCTCGAAGACGCCGAGCAGGCCCGCATGCACGAGTTGTTCCGCACCCGCATCTACCCCGTCCTCACCCCCCTCGTCGTCGACCCCGTCCACCCCTTCCCCTACATCTCCGGCAAGTCCCTCAACCTCGCCGTCCAGGTCCGCGACCCCCGCAACGGCGCCACCCGCTTCGCCCGCGTCAAGGTCCCCCCGCTCCTGTCGCGCTTCATGGCCGTCGCCCCCGGACGCTTCACCCCGCTCGAAGACGTCATCGCCGCCCACCTCGCGCAGCTGTTCCCCGGCATGGACGTCCTCGGCCACCACACCTTCCGCGTCACCCGCAACCAGGACCTGGAGATCGACGAGGACATCACCGAGAACCTCCTCCAGACCCTCGAACGCGAACTCCTGCGCCGCCGCTTCGGACCGGTCGTCCGCCTCGAAGTCGAGGACACCGTCGACCCGCTCGTCCTCGACCGCCTCACCGCCGAACTCGGCGTCGACGAAGAGGTCGTCTACAAGCTCCCCGGCCCCCTCGACCTCGCCGGACTCGACGCGCTCGCCGACCTCGGCCGCACCGAACTGAAGTACCCGCGCTTCCGGCCCTCCGAGGACGTCCTGCCGCCCGACGCCGACCTGTTCGCCGTCATGCGCGAACGGGACGTCCTCGTCCACCACCCCTACGACTCGTTCACCGCTTCGGTCGAACGGCTCATCGAGGAGGCCGCCGCCGACCCGAAGGTCCTCGCGATCAAGCAGACCCTCTACCGCACCAGCGGCAAGTCCCCCATCGTCGACGCCCTCATCTCCGCCGCCGACGCCGGCAAGCAGGTCGTGGTCGTCGTGGAGATCAAGGCCCGCTTCGACGAGCAGGCCAACATCGACTGGGCCCAGAAGCTCGAACAGGCCGGCTGCCACGTCATGTACGGCATCGTCGGGCTCAAGACCCACTGCAAGCTCGCCCTCGTCGTGCGCCAGGAGTCCGACGGGACCCTCCTGCGCTACAGCCACGTCGGCACCGGCAACTACCACCCCACCACCGCGCGCCTCTACGAGGACGTCGGCCTCCTCACCACCGACCCCGAGGTCGGCGAGGACGTCAACGCCGTCTTCAACCACCTCACCGGCTTCTCCCGCGACGAGGACTTCAACCGCCTCCTCGTCGCCCCGCACTCCCTGCGCCCCGGCCTCATCGAGCGGATCGACCGCGAGATCGAGCACCACCGGATGGGCCTGCCCGCGCGCCTGCGCTTCAAATGCAACTCCCTCACCGACGAAGGCATCATCGACGCGCTCTACCGCGCCTCCCGCGCCGGCGTGCCCGTCGACCTGTTCATCCGCGGCATCTGCGCGCTCCGCCCCGGCGTTCCCGGCCTGTCCGAGAACATCCGGGTCCGCAGCGTCCTCGGCCGCTTCCTGGAACACTCCCGGGTGTACGTGTTCGAGAACGGCGGCGACCCGGAAGTATGGTTGGGCAGCGCGGACCTCATGCACCGCAACCTCGACCGCAGGGTGGAGGTCCTGGTACGCGTCCAAGGCGACGCCCACCGCGCCCAGCTGACCTCGCTGCTCGACCGCGGCATGGACGGCGACACCCGCACCTGGAGGCTCGGCCCGCTGGGCCTGTGGACCCGCCAGCGCGGCGGGAGCGACCTCCAGGAACAACTCATGCAGGAGCACAGTTGATGCAACCCGAGATCCTCGCCGCCGGCGCCGTCCTGTGGCGGCCGGGCGAGGACGGCCCCGAGCTCGCCCTCATCCACCGCCCCAAGTACGGCGACTGGACCTTCCCCAAGGGGAAGCTCAAGCGCGGCGAGCACCTGCTCGCGGCCGCCCAGCGCGAGGTGTTCGAGGAGACGGGCATCAGGCCGGTGCTCGGGCGCCCGCTCGCGCCCTCCTTCTACGACAAGGAGGGCAAGCTCAAGCGGGTCGACTACTGGTGCGCGACGCCCGCGGCCGACGAGGCCGTGGACGAGGCGGTGGACCCGCGCGAGGTCGACGACCTCGAATGGCTCCCGCTCGACCGGGTCGCCGACCGGCTCACGTACGAGCGCGACCGGCCGGTGCTGGAGGACTTCTCGCGGCAGGTCGCCCGCGAGACCGTCCCGATCGTGTTCGTGCGGCACGCGATCGCCCTGTCGAAGGCCGACTGGTTCGACCAGGACGAGCTGCGCCCGCTCAACCGGCGCGGGCGCGAACGGGCCCAGCAGCTCGAAGTGCTCCTCGCCGCGTTCCCGGCCGGCGCGGCGTACAGCTCCACGAGCGCCCGCTGCCTGGAGACGCTCCTGCCGTACTGCGCCGCCGAGGGCGTCGCGGTGACCGGCCTGCCGGAGTTCACGCTCGGGACCAGCAAGCCCGCGCAGGCCACGGCCCGTCTCGACGAGATCATCGAGTCCGGTCGGCCCGCGGTCGTGTGCGGCCACGGCGAGCACATCGACGAGATGATCGCCTACACGAGCGGGCGTCTGGGCACTCCGGTCCCTGTGGGCCCCTTGGAGAAGGGCGACTTCGTGGTCTTCCACACCGCAGGCGGGCGGCTCGTCGCCACCGAGCACCACGACTGATCGGGGCCCGGTTCGAAGCGGTCGCGTCGGCGGGACTGCCTCCCGCGCCGGTGGCGCGGTCTTGTTTCGGTTCTTGTGTGTGCGTTCTTCGGTGTCGGTCGGCGGCTGTTCGTGTTGTCGTAGGCGGGTGGTACGTGGGCGGCCGGCCTCGTCAGGTCCGGCCGCCCTCGTGTTCCTCCGCGGAGTGCGGGTATCGACGGGGACCGTTGCGCGGGTGGCTTCCCGCGCGCTGGCCTCGGTATGGCGACGTTCGCGAATCCCCTCTGTCGCCGCCATCCCGCCGATACCGGATGGCTTTTTTGATATCTACTAAACAGGGGGCACTGGCGACTGTCGAATGCGAAGTTCTTACTTGTGGATAACTTGGTGAAACCGCAGGTGGCAGAGGTTCAGCGTTCGAGGCGGATCGTGTCGAGGTAGACGCCGCCGCAGCGGAACACGAGATAGAGGCGCTTGAGCCCGGCGGCGCGGTCGAGTTCGGCTCGCACCGTGGTGAAGTCCTGGACGCCGTCGGTCACCGGGACGGCGATCTCGGCGATCACGGGCCCGTTGGGCGTCCCGGTGCGGACTTCGACGACGCGGTCGGCGAGGTCGGCCCAGGGGGCGGTCGTGGTGGCGGCGCGCAGTTCGATCGCGGTGGCGCCGTCGAGGTCGACGTTGTTGAGGCCGACGTGGTCGCCCGCCCGGCGGGAGCCGGTGGAGTGATAGCCGCCTCGGCGCGCGAGGGTGTTGCGCTTGGAGATCTCCCAGTAAGTGACGCCCTTGTTGAGCGTGGCAACCTCCCAGACGTTGCGGGCCTCGGCAAGGTCGAGGACGCCGAGGTCCGCGCCGTTGACGCGGATGCTCGTCTCGAAGCCGCCCGGGCCCTCACCCACCCAGAAGTCGTAGGTGCCGGATTCGACGATCCGCTCCCCGCGCGCGGGGTCCCACACGAACAGGTCGCGCGGGTCGACGGCGACGGCGACCCGGCGGGTCTCGCCGGGCGCGATGTCCTTCGCCCTGGTGAAGCCGGCGAGCTGCGGGCGCAGGCCGGGGCCGTAGCCGTTGTCCATGTGGCCCGCGAAGACGAGCACGACCTCGTCGGAGGTCCGCTCGCCGGTGTTGGTCACGTCGACCTCGATGGCGAACGGCGCGTCGGCGTCGACTTCGGCGGGGAAGTCGGGGTTCCCGTAGGCGAACGAGGTGTAGGTGAGGCCGTGCCCGAATTCGTAGACCGGCGTCGCCGCGGAGTAGCGGTAGGTCAGGCCTGCGGCGATGACGTCGTATTCGAGCATGTCGACCTCGTCGACGCGGTACGCCGTGTGGTTGCGTCCCGGCTTCGGCAGCGAGGAGGTGTCGGCGAGCCACGTCGAGGTCAGGCGCCCGGCGGGGGCGTAGTCGCCGACGAGCGCTTCGGCGATCGCGGTCCCCGCCGCCTGCCCGGCGTGGGAGGTGTAGAGGATCGCGGCGACGTTCGGGTCGTTCGCGATCGCGCCGATCGCCAAGGGGTAGGCCGAGACCACGACGACGACGGTGCGGCCGGGCTTGGCGGCGGCGACTTCCCGCACGAGGTCGGCCTGGCGGGGGGCGAGGTCGAGGCCGGGGCGGTCGAAGCATTCGCGGGCGTTGACGAGCGGGTGGTTGCCGACGAACACCACCGCCCAGTCGGCCTCGGCGGCGACGGCGGCGGCTGCGGCGGGGCCGTCCTCCACGACGGTCTCGGTGAGGACCGCCTCGGCCGGGCCCTTGGTGAGCGGCAGCGAGCCGTCGTCGGCGAGTCGCGGGTGGAAGGGCCCGTCGGGCACCGACGGGACGTGGTTGACGCCGAACAGCTCCACGGCGTTGCCCTCGCGACGGTAGTGGAGGTTCTGGTGGGTGAACCAGGCGTTCGCGTCCTCCATCGCCTCCTCGCCCGCGAGCAGGACCGGGCCGCCGTCGCCGGAGGCGCCGGCCTGGTTCGCGAACGAGGCCGGGCCCTCCTCGTAGTGCAGGAGGTTCGCCATGACGAACTTGCCGGTGGCCTTGTGGCGGAACATGTGCTGCTCGTGCGCCCAGTCGAAGGCCTCGAACGCCTCGGTGTCCCCGAGGGTCTCGGAACGGGCGGCCAGCCGGCCGTCCTCGCCCACGGTCACATAGGCGCCGGGTGCGGCCTCGCCGGAGCGGCGCGCCTGCCAGGCGATCGTGTCGTTGCCGCTGTGGTGCAGGAGGTTCGCCTCCCCGAGGCGCTCGCGCAGCGCCTGGAGCGGGGTGATGCGGCGCTCGTCGGGCACGAGCGGGCTGTAGTAGTCGCGCAGGTTGAGGTCGGCGAGCGGGCCGAGGACGGCGATGCGCGCGGTGTCGGGGAACGGGAGCGCGGCGTCCTCGTTCTTGAGGAGCACGAGCTGCTCGCGCGCGGCCTGGAGGGCCAGCGCAATCGACTCGGGGCGCTCCTGCGGGTGCGGGTCGGCCTCGATCAGGTTGTATTCGCAGGCGTCGCCGTCGAGCAGGCCCGTGCGGACGAGGAAGTCGAGCCAGTCGCGCACGGCCCGGTCGACGTCGTCCATGGTGAGGCCGAACAGTCCGCGGCGCACCGCTTCAGCGGCGTCGGGGACGAATGGCAGGTCGGAGCCGTCGTGGAAGTGGGAGACGCCGGCGTGGAGCATGAGGGCGGAGGCGTAGACGCCGGTCTCCTTCGCGTCGAGGTCGAGGCCGTCTTCGGCCGCGAGGGCGGCGGGGTAGGGGACGTCGGCGTCGGGTTGCTCCCAGGTGTCCCAGGCGGCGCCCTTGGAAGTGTTGAGGTTGACGCCGTCCCAGCCGTCGGGGAGGAAGAAGAAGCGTCCGCCCGCGGCCCATTCGGTGCGGAGGGTGTCGAGGATCGGGGAGATGATCGAGGGGACGCCGTTGACGAGGTTGTAGGAGGTCATGGCGCCGAGGACCGCGCCGGATTCGACGGGCTTGCGGTAGGGCACGGCCTGGTACTCGTGGAGGGCGCGCACGCCCATGGAGGCGGAGGTGCGGTGGCGGTGGTATTCGTGGTTGTAGCCGAGGAAGTGCTTCATCTGGGGGAAGACGCGCACGTAGTCGGGGTGGCGTCCGCGCAGGCCCCAGGCGTAGGCGGTGGTCATGGCGGCGGCGTGGAGGGGGTCTTCGCCGAAGCCCTCTTCGAAGCGGCCGGCGAGGGGGTTGGAGCGGATGTCGGCGACGGGTCCGAAGCCGGCGTAGACGCCGGTGTCGCGGGCGCGGGTCTCGTGGGAGACGACGTCGCCGATGGCCTCCATGAGGTCGGTGTCCCAGGTGGCGCCGAGGCCGATGGCCTGGGGGAAGAGGGTGGCGTCGGCGTGGTGGCCGGAGCCGTGGAGGACCTCGTTGAACTGGTTGCTCAGTTCGGGGAGGACGGTGCCGTCGGCGAGGACGGTTTCGGGGATGCCGTTGAGGCAGGCGAGTTTCTGCTCGTCGGTCATGAGCGCGAGGAGGGCCTCCACGCGCTCGGCGACGGGCCTTGTCGGGTCGAGGTGCACGGGAGCGCTCATGCGGGTCCGATCGTTCGGTGACAGGTCCCACGACATTACGACGGGCGACCAGACAAATTCAAGCGGGTTCTCCCCCTCCCCGCCGTCAACCATGTGACCTGCGCCAAACCGCTCCCCCGCAGGGCCCGGATCGTCGCACCCCGCGGGCATCATCGGCTTCGGGGAGCCTTCGACCCCCTATAGCGCCTTCGCCGCGCCCGAAAACGCTTCTCCCGCCCGCACCGCCGCGACTTGTCGCACCCCTGGGGCATCATCGGCTTCGGGGAGCTTCCGACCCGCTATAGCGCCTTCGCCGCGCCCTGGGACCGCCCGCTCCCCCGCGGCTCGCCCGGACCGGGTCGGGCGCACCGCTTCCCCTGCCGCGCAGGCCGCCCGGAACCTTCCCGGTTCGTTACGATTCCTGTCATGACCCCCGGCCCCCGCACCGCCCTCGGCATCGACTTCGGCACCTCGCACACCATCGCCGTGGTCCGCCGCGCCGACGGGAGCGTCCGGCCGCTCCTGTTCGACGGCGCGCCGCTCATGCCCTCCGCGGTGTGCGCCGACACCGACGGCGGCCTGCTCGTCGGCCGCGACGCCGTCCACGCCGGGCGCCGCCACCCCGAGCGTTTCGAGCCCAACCCCAAGCGCCTCATCGACCGGCCCTCGACCCTCCTGGGCGAGCGCGAGTACCCCGTCCCCGACCTCATCGCGGCCGTCCTCGACGCCGTCGCCGAGGAGTGCCGCCGCGTCGTCGGCCGCCCCGCTCAGGTCACCCTCACCGTCCCGGCCGAATGGGGTCCCTCGCGCCGCCAGGTCGTCGAGGACGCCGCCGCCCGCTCCGGCCTCGGCCAGGTCCGCCTCGTCCCCGAACCGGTCGCCGCCGCCACCTACTACGCCGAGGCCCTCAAGCACCGCATGGCCGTCGGCGCCTCCATCGTCGTCTACGACCTCGGTGCGGGCACCTTCGACGCGAGCGTGGTGCGCCGCACCGCGGGCGGGTTCGCGACCGTCGCCCTCGACGGCCGCGGCGACCTCGGCGGCCTCGACATCGACGCGGCCCTCGTCGACCACCTCGGCGCGACCTACGGCGCCCGCGAGGGCTGGAAGCGCCTCACCGCCCCCGACACCATCGAGGACCGCCGCCACTACCGCGACTTCCAGGACGAGGTCCGGGTCGCCAAGGAGCGGCTCTCGCGCCACCAGCAGTCCGACATCGCCATCCCGCTGCTCGACGTGGAGGCGCACCTGACCCGCGGCGAGCTCGAACAGATCGCCCGCCCCCACATCGAGCAGACCATCCGCGTCACCGAGGCGGTCATCCGCGCCGCCGGGCTCGACGCGGCCGACAGCGCCGGCGTGTTCCTCGTCGGCGGCGCGAGCCGGATGCCGCTGGTCGCGACCATGCTCCACCGCGCGCTCGGCCTGGCCCCCACCGTCCTCGACCAGCCGGAGGTCGTCGTCGCCGAAGGCAGCGTCCTGTGGGCGCACGCCGGGCCCGCCACGGTCACCTTCCCGCTCCAGCGCCCTGCCGCGCCCCTGACGCCCGCGCCGAGCCCGGCCGGGCCCCCGCACACCTCCCCGGCCGCCTTCCGGCCTGAACCGCCCACGCCGCAACAGGTCGCGCCCGAACACCCGCCCTACACCGAACCGGTCGCCCCGCGACCGCTCGCACTGGTGCAGGAGTCCTCGCCGCCGCAGCCCGCGCCCGCCCGGACGCTGCCGCCGCGGATGCCGACCACGCCCCCGGCCGCCGAGGACGACGCAGAGCCGCGCCCGCCGCAGACCGAGGCCGAACGCGCGGCCGCGAAGCGCCGCGGCAGGCGCTTCCTGCTCTGGTTCCTCGCCGTCGACGTCGCGATCGTCCTCGCCCTCATCGTCGTGTTCAACCCGCCCGCGTTCCTCGCCGGGAAGGACGACGACACCGGTGAGGAGGAGACCCTGACGCAGGCCTTCGAACCCGACTGGGACGCCCTCGGCCAGTTCGGGACCCTCGCGAACGGCATCGAAGGCGCCTTCGACGGCCCCGTCGCCTCGCTCGCGACCGTCTCGACCGCCGCCGAGGACCTCCTCTTCGCCGCCGACTTCAACGGCACCGTCCGCGCCTGGTCCCTCGAAGAGGGCCTGCTCCTCGACGAGTTCGCCTTCCCCCAGGGCATCCAGGGCCTGTACCCGACCACCGACCCCTCCGGCACCGAGATCCTCGTCCTCGTCGACGCCGCCTTCGACGCCCACGTCTGGGACGAGGCCTCGCAGGAGTTCACCGCGGTCGGCGGCCCCGAATTGCCCGACATGGAGGACGTGGAGATCGGCCGCGTGCGGACCGGCGTCGAGGACGGCGCCGCGGTCCTCGCGGTCATGACCGAGACCGAGTACGAGCTCTACGACCTCTGGTCCGAAACCTCCCTGGGCGTCCGACCCCGCCCCGAAGGGCTCGACTGGCCGAACTTCGCGCCCGTCGGGGACGCCGTGCGCATCGCCGGCGTCGGCTACAGCGACCCCGTCGAGGTCTTCGCCGCCGACGGCGAGCACCTCGGCACCGCCACCGACTTCGGCGACTGGACCACGAACGACCCGCCCGTCGGCCTGAGCATCCTCACCGACGGCCCCGACGCCTACGCGATGATCTACGGCGAATCGAAGAGCCTGCACTTCTGGGACCTCGCGACCCTCGAACCCGCCTTCACCACCCTCAGCCACAAGGACGAGCACGACGACTTCCTCAACGAGATCGTGCAGACCCAGCTGGGCCCCTCGCTCATGTACCTCGACGCCGCCGGCGCCGTCCAGGTCCAAGGGGCGGAAAGCGGGGAGTGGGCCGAAATCTCCGACGCCTCGACGGGTACGGTCACCGGGCTGGAGCACGCGACCGTCGACGGTCACCCGATCGCCGTGACCGCCGACGATCGGGGCGATATTCAATTCTGGAGTCTTGGACAGTGATCTTCCTGGTCATCGCGGCGGCCCTCGTCGCCGCCGCAACCGCTTACGCCATCTGGGCGATGGCCCAGGAGCACCGGATCGAGACGACCGCGCACCTCGACGCCCGCGCCAACGAGGTCTGGGCGGTCCTCACCGACTTCCCCGCCTACGGCGAGTGGAACCCGTTCCTCACCGCGATCGCCGGCCTCCTCGCCGAGGACGAGCGCCTCGACGTGACCCTCACCCGCCCCGGCGGCAAGGTCGACCGCTTCCGCCCCCGCGTCCTGCGCGTCTCCCCCGCCCGCCAGATCCGCTGGCTCGGCAGGCTCGGCCCCGGCGGCCTGTTCGACGGCGAGCACTACTTCGTGCTCGAACCGCAACCGGACGGCACCACGGTCCTCACCCACGGCGAACGCTTCACCGGCGTCCTCGTCCCGCTCATGAAATCCGCCCTCGCCGACACCGAGCAGGGCTTCACCGCCATGAACGAGGCCCTCGCCGCCCGGCTCAGCACACAAGAAGACTGAGCACACGAGAAGACTGAACGCCCGCGAAGACTGAACGCCCGAGAAGACCGCACGCGCGCAAGCGGAAAGGCCCGCACCGGAACCGGTGCGGGCCTTCGCCGTTCCTTACAGGACGCCCGCGCCCGCGAGCTCGGTCACGCCCGCGACCGAGTCGGCAACACCTTCGGAGGTGGCGTTGCCGACGAGTCCGCCGGTGAGGCCGCCGACTACCGGGACGTTCCCGGCCACACCGCTGACCGCGTCGAGACCGGGAACGGGGAGCTGCTCCTCGGTCAGGTCGACGTCGGCCGCTTCGACGGCGGCGAGTTCCTTGTGGGTGTCGTGCTTGTCGTGGCCGCCGGGGATCTCCGCGTCCGAACCGCCGTCGCACGAGGCGCTGGCGTAGCCGAGGATCGCGATGGCGTTGCCGCACACGTTGATCGGAGCCTGGATCGGGGCGAACACCTGGTTGCCGTTGCCGAGGCCGACGTTGTCCTGCGTGGTGAGGTCGCCCGCACCGGCGTAGTCGGCGTCGGCGCCGCCCTCGCACCCGGCGCCGGAGACGCCGCCGATGGCGATCGCGTTGCCGCAGGCGTTGATCGGCGCCTGGATCGGCGCGAGCAGCTGGTTGCCCGACAGCGCGCCGTAGTTGCGCTGCGTCGTGGTGTCGGACTCGGTGACGTGCCCGGACTCGGCGATGACGGCGTCGGAGCCGCCGGTCGACCAGGCGCCCGACGCGCCGCCGACGGCCGCGGCGATGCCGGAGACGTCGATCGGGGCCTGCACCGGGGTGTACACCTGGTTGCCGTTGCCCAGGCCCGTGTTGTTCTGCGTGGTCAGGTCGCCCGCACCGGCGTAGTCGGCGCTGGCGCCGCCCTCGCACCCGGCGTCGGCGGTCCCGAGGACGGCCGCGGCGATGCCGCAGATGTTGATGGGCGCCTGGATCGGCGCGACCACCTGGTTGCCCGACACGGCTCCGATGTTGTCCTGCGTGGTGACGTCAGGACCCCAGGCGTGAGCGGTGCCGGCGCCGGCGACGAGGACGGCCCCCGCAGCGACGAAACCGGTCTGCGCGGTCTTGCGTGCCCATGAGTAGTTCACGAAGTCTCACCTTTCAGGGAAATCGTTCTTCTTTTCCATCACGTATCCCCCGTGAAGCTCCGTGGCTCCAATAACTTGTGTGCGCCCGGCGAGCTGGGTCTCGCGTGGACGGGGTGCATTGGAACCGGGAGAGTTGTTGTCCGGGCCGCATCGGCTGCGGCCCTGCGACCGCGCCGTGGCCGCGTCGCGGGCACACCGGTGCCGGTGTGCCCGCGACGCGCGGGCGCGGCCGTGGTCGACCGGGCGCCGGCGGGGCGCCGCGGTCGGTTTCCTGGCCTGTCTAGAAGGGCAGCGGGACCGGAAGGCCGCCGCCGAGACCGCTGAGCAGGTCGGACAGCGGGTTGCCCGCGTCGGCCGGCTGGTCCTGCACGTGGTCGCCCTTGACCTGGTCGGCGACCTGGTCGGCGGGCTTGTCGTTCTTGGCCTCGGCGCTGGGGCCCGCGGGCACCAGGGCGTTCAGCCCGGGGACGGCGTCGACCGGGATCGCGTTGAGCCCCGGCACCTTGCTCGTCACGCCGCTGACCGCGCCGCCGGCCATGCCGGTGACCTGGTCGGGAGAGACCGGGAGCCCCCCGAGGGCCTCCGGTGTCGCCGCGACGAGGTCGCCGGTCGATTCCTCGACGGTGTCGGCGGCCTGAGCGGCCGTCCCCGCGAGCAGCAGAGCCCCCGTGGCGAGGCCTCCGACGAGGCCCGCCGTACGCATGGTGCGCATCTTCATCTGCTTCTTGCCTTCCTTCGCACCGCACGGCACCGGTCGTCGGCTGGGGAAGCAGCACGAATCGACCGCCGCGCGGTGCAAGATCGCTGAATTGTCAGTGGTTGACCAGCGGGCCCGTGCAGTCCGGTCGCCGTCCCGGCGATCGCCACTGCCGACCGAGGTTCCCAGCCGCGACCGCACCGGCTGGATCGCCGGCGGATCGGGAACCGCATTCGCTGTCCTCGGGGCCGGTGACACTCCGGCCCGGCCGCTTGTCGACGCGGCCACCCTGACTAACTGGAGAGGCTGGGGCGCGGTTACGCCCAGACGCGAAGAAATTCGAAAACATTGCGATGTTGGCGACCCCGAATACGGGGATGCCTCATATGTCCGCGGACCGGACGCGAAGCGGCCCCCCACCGCCGCAGACGCGTAAACGCCACCGGAGGTGAAGGGCCGCAACAAGACTGCTGATCGCCGAGAGGCAGGCGGGTCGCAGGCCGGGTTCAGCGGATGCGCGGCAGGATCACCGTCTCGTCCCGGCGCTCGCCGTCGCCGCTGTCGCCGCCGTCGCGGCGCTTGCGGATGAGCTTGATCGAGCGCGAGACCACGAACCACAGGAACAGCGCCCCGATGATCCCCACGACGATCTTGCTCAACAGGTCCGAGTACTGGGCCAGGATCGGCTCGATTTCGGGCCCGAAGGCGAAGCCCAGACCGATCCAGATCCCGTTCCACACCACCGAACCGACCAGCGTGTAGCCCGTGAACTTCCAGAACGGCATCTTCTCGATCCCCGCCGGGACCGAGATCGCGCTGCGCACCAGCGGCAGGCAGCGGCCCGCCAGGACCGCCACCCCGCCCCACCGGGCGAACACCTTCTCCGAACGCTCGAAGTCCTTGAGCTCCAGCAGCGGGATCTTCTCGAACAGCCAGCGCGTGCGCTCGCGCCCGAACGCGTAGCCGACGTAGTAGAGGATGTAGGCGCCCGCCATCGAGCCGAGCGCGGCGAAGAACATCACGAGCCAGAAGTTCATCTTCTCCTGGTAGGAGAGGAAGCCCGCCACCGGCAGGATGAGCTCGGAGGGGATCGGAGGGAAGACCGACTCGATCGCGAGGGCCAGGCCCACCCCGACCTCGCCGAACTTGGTGATGAGGTCGAGCACCCAGCCGATGATGCCGTCGTATTCATCGGCGTGGGTGACGTCTCCTGTGTCGGCGGCCAAAGTGATCGCCTGGCTGAGGATGTTGGTCACGCGGCCAGCGTAACCGGGCCCGAAACGGCGCCGCCTCGGTCATCTGACCGAACTTCGCGAACGGCGCCGCGGCCCTCGCGGCGAGCGTGCGGCCGGGTGTCGCAGGGCGGGCGAGCCCAGGCCATACTTAGTGGTAATTCCGCGCTTCCCGCGGCCGCACTCCCGGTGACGGCCCGTACGCGGACACAGGACCGCAGTTGGAAGGGGAGCACCGATGAGTCGCACGGTCGGACCGTACGAGGACGTCGCGACCATCCGCGTCGAAGGCGCCTACGAGCTGTGCGAAGGCCGCGACCAGAACGGCCGCCCCGTCCAGATCCTCACCCTCGGCTCCACCTCCTCCAAGGACCCCGCCCGTCGCGGCCTGCTCTCGGACACCGTCGCCTGGGCGTACGCGACCGCCGGGCCCGACGACGCGCCGATCATGGTCGCCGACCTCGAAGCCGAACAGCCGTACGTCGTGGTCCTCCACGACACGCGCCTGCGCGGGGCCGACCGCATCATGGACCGCCTCCTCGCGCTCGGGCCGGCCACCGGGCCGCTCCCGGTCGGTCCCGCCGCCGTCGCCCAGCGCGCCGCCCACCAGCTCGCGGCCGCGCAGCGCTCCGCGGCCCCGGCCTCGCCCGCCGGACCGGGGCACTCCTCGCCGCCGCCCGCCGGGCCCGTCAGTGCCCAGCTGTCCCCGCCGGTCCTCATCATCGCCGCCCCGAAGCGCCGTTCGCAGTTGACGCCGATCCTCATCGGCATCGGCAGCGTCGTCCTCATCCTGGCGCTCGTGGTCGGCGCCTGGGTCCTGTGGTCGGGCACCGGCGACGACGAGCCGCCCGGGGACTCCGGCGCCGAGAGCCCCGACAACGCCGCCGTCGGCGAGGTCACCGACGCGCCTTCGGACGCGGCCGAGGACGACGGGCCCGCCGAGCAGATGCCGCAGTGGGACGAGGAGGCGCCCGACGAGCGCGTCGGCGGCACGCTCTTCGAGACCGGCGACGCCACGCAGACCGTCGCGTACGAGAACTGGCCGTTCGCGTTCAAGGTCCCCGGCGAGTACTCGTGCGAGCCCGAGGGGCAGAGCGCGGTGTGCACCGCCGACGAGGGCGGCAGCGAGATCAGGATCGGCTGGGAGACCTGTCCGGGCGACTGCTCCGGCTCCGCCCGCGAGCCGTTGCGCGAGGCCCTGCCCTACCAGCCGCTCGTGGAGGCCCGGGGCGGCGACATCGCCGTGGCCGAGCGCACCCAGGTGTTCGACCGCTGGCGCGGGTCCTTGAGCGTGTTCGTCACGACGGCCGACGACGCCTTCCACGCGTGGGTCACCGCCGACGTCGACGCCGATCGCAGCGAGGAGACCTGGCAGGTCTTCAACGACGTCCTCAACCAGGCCATCGCCAAGGCGGCCTGAGGTCAGGCGCCTTCGCGTTCGTCCCAGCTGCGCAGCGCGCCTTCGATGACCTCGGTGGACGAGGGCGAGGGCTGCGGGATCGCCGGTCCGAGGTCGTGCTGGGCGAGCAGTTCGTAGTAGTGGTCGCTGCCGTAGGAGCGCAGGAGGTTCTGCGCGGCCTCGCGCTCGCCGTCGCCGAGTCCGGCGCGCACGAGCATCGGGTATTCGAACTGGGCGACCTGCGCCGATCCGGCCGGGGCCTGGAAGGCGCCCTCTTCGGGGTCGAGTGAGGCGGCTTCGGGCGCGGACATGACCCGGTGTCCCTCGCCGCCGAGCGCGGTGTGGTCGTCGACGCCGAAAAGGATGATCCACATGAGACTCGCGGGGTGCTCGCGGGGGTCCTGGAGCGCCACGTCGGCCTCGTCGGGCAGGACGCCGTCGGTGCTCTCGCCCTCGGGCAGCGCGATCCCTACTGCGGCGCTGGCGGTGGAGGCCTGGAGGACCTCCCACTGGTCGGCGCGGCCGGTGTCGGGGAGGTTGCGCCACAGGCCGGTCTGGGGGATCCACACGTCGGCGTCGGTCTCGCCGACCGCGTCGGCGGTGACGGCCTCGACGGTGATGTCGGCGCACACGTCCGAGCCGCGGGAGGGGGCGCCGCCTCCGGCGGCGACGAAGTCGTCGAGGACGGCGGCCATCTCGGGGACGGCGGCGACGGTGAGTTCGACCTCGGTCCCGCAGGACTGGACGTGGGCGATGGCCGCGTTCAGGGTGTAGGCGGTGACCGGCGCGAAGACGGCGAGGAGCGCCACGCCGCCGAGGATGCGGCGGCCCTCTTTCGTGAGGCGTCCTCGTCTGCGATGAATGCCGGCCATGTGACGAGTGTATGACCTGGCGCGAGCGCAGTCGAGTTCGCGTTTTTCAGTTACGCGTTTTCAGTCGCACGCGTTTCGGTTGCGCGTGTTTCGGTTGCACGTGTTTTGGTTGCTCAGCCGGGGACGGTCATCGGGACCGCTTGGGAGCGCGGCCGACCGGGCGCCGCACCGCTGGGACGGCGCCGGTCGGCCGCTCGCTCGGACGCGCCTTCAACGGCGCCGAGTGCGACGCTTCGGGGGCGTCAGCAGATCGGCGACGATGCGCATCGTCTCGGGGACGAGGCGGAAGTAGGCCCACACGCCGCGCTTGTCGCGCTGGACGACCCCGGCCTCGGCCAGGATGCGCAGGTGGTGGCTGACGGTCGGTTGCGACAGGCCGAGCGGTTCGCTCAGCTCGGCCACGCAGGCCTCCTGCTCGGGAGCGGCCTGGATCAGGCTGATGAGCTGGAGACGGTTCGGGTCGGCGAGTGCTTTGAGGACACCCGCGATGCGCTCGGCGTCGGACTTCGAGAGCGTTTCGCCGCTCACCGGCGAGACTGGTGTCTCGGCTTCGACGGTGACTCGCACCATGATCGTGTTCCTTCCGGATTGGTTCCAGTCGGAACCGGACGCGGCCGCACTGCCATTAATCCAGTTCCAACCCTGAATATGCCCTCGCGTTGTGGCCGGGCGGTAACGACGACGCTTCCGGCTCGCAAAGGCTTTACGGTTCCCATGGACCGCGATCGGGATGCACCAAGTCCCGAATCGAATCCACTGCCGAGATTACGCCTGCCGTGCCAACGAATCCACCGCTGTCACAAGATCAGTTTGCAGGCCACAGCCCGGATTGTTCAGTTATATCCGCACTACCAGGAGTTATATCTATATCTCCCTATATTTAAGCGGTTGCCGGATCTCAGGTGAGATCAGATTCACGCTCGGTTATCGATCGAAGTCCCAATATATAGAACATCACTGATCATGGAGCTTAACGCGCGGCGGCCACCGCCGCCTCCCCAAAGTGTTTCAGGACGGTTACATGCGCCTGATAATCCTCACATGTAAGGGCCCGGGGAACGAAAAACGGGGCCCTTAGGGCCCCGTGTCCGGTATCGGCGCGCCCCCTCAGGCGCGGGGCGCGGCGGTGGAGTCGCGGCGGATGAGCTCGGCGGGGACGTCCAGCTCGTCGGGGTAGTCCTCGTCCTCGACGAGGGCCGCTTCCAGGGCTTTGACGCCCATGTCGTGCAGGGGCAGCGCCACCGTCGTCAGCGACGGGGTGAGGTCGCGCACCACCGGGATGTCGTCGAACCCGGCCACCGAGACCTGCTCGGGGATGCTCACACCGCCCTCGCGCAGGGCCGTGCACAGGCCGGTCGCCTGCACGTCCGACGTGACGAACACCGCAGTCGGCAGCGCGCCGCCTTCGAGGAGGCTCCGCCCGGCCTCGTACCCGCCGTCGCGGCTGAACGCCGCCGGGACGTGCACGACCTCGGCGTCCTCCGGCAGCGCCCCGAGGAAGCCCTCGCGGCGCTCGCGCACCACCTGGAGCTGCTCGGGCCCGGCGACCATCGCGAAGCGGCGGTGCCCGAGCCCGGCGAGGTGGCGGGCGAGACCGGCCGCGCCCTCCCGGTTCGCCGGACGCACCACGCGCCCCGGCAGACCCGGCTGCCCGACGCTCACGACCGTGGCACCCAGTTCGAGGAGGTCCGACAGGTGCTCGGACAGGCGCTGCTCGGCGGCCTTGTCGGTGGTCCGCGAACCGGCCACGATCACCGCCCGCGGACGGTACCCGCGCAGCGAGTCCAAGTGCTGCACTTCGGAATCGGGGTCGATGCCGGTGTCGGCGATGAGCACGCGGACGTTGCGGCGGGCGGCCTCGGCGAGCACGCCGCCGGCGATCTGTCCGAAGTAGGGGGCGGTGACGTCGTGCAGGAGGAGGGCCACGGTCTGGGAGGTCGCGCGCGCGAGCACCTGCGCACCGACGTTGGGGGCGTAGCGCAACCGGCGTGCCGCCTCGCGCACCCGCTCGCTGAGCTGGTCGCTCACCCGGTGCGGGGAGCCGTTCAGCACGCGAGAGGCGGTGGCCACCGAGACGCCGGCGGCTCGGGCGACATCGGCCAGTCTGGCCGGTTGTTTGCGTTCCATCTCGCTGAGGCTACCCATCTGCGGAAAGCGCTGCTCAAGCGGTCCTCAGGCGCCGCTCTTTCACTACCCGCCAGATCACGTACGCCACTGCCGCAACACCGACGCCCGCCGCCGCCACCTTGAGCGGGCTCGGCCCCGACAGCGGCTGGCGCAGCGCCACCGGGCGCCGGAACGTCAGCTGCGGCCAGCCCTCCTCCAGCGCGAGCCGCCGCAGCCCCCGGTCCGGGTTCACCGCGCGCGGGAACCCGACGGTGCGCAGCATCGGCTCGTCGGTGATCGAGTCGGAGTACGCGAACGAGGCGTCCAGGTCGATCCCGCGCTCGGCCGCGAACACGTGGATGGCCTCGGCCTTCGCCGGACCGGCGGCATAGAAGTCGATCTCCCCGGTGTAGCGGCCGTCCTCGCCGATGCGCATCCGCGTCGCGATGACGTCGGTGGCACCCAGCATCCGCCCGATCGGCGCCACCATCTCCTCGCCCGACGCGCTCACCAGCACGACCGCGCGGCCCGCCGAGCGGTGCGCCTCGATGAGCGCCGCCGCCTCCGCGTACACCGCCGGGGCGATGAGCTCTTCGAGCGTCTCGTCGACGATCGCCCGGACCTCGTCGGCCGGCCACCCGCGCGACAGCTCCGCGACGTAGTCGCGGGTGCGCGCCATCTGCCCCTCGTCGCCCGAACCGCCGAGCCGGAACAGCAGATGCGAGTAGGCGACCTTGAGCACGTCGCGGCGCGCGAGCAGGCCGCCCCGGTAGAGCGGACGCGAGAAGGCCAGCGTGCTGGCCTTGGCGATGACGGTCTTGTCGAGATCGAAGAAGACCGCGCCCGGACGCGCCCCCGAAGGCGCCGTCACGGGTTCGAGCGAGAGTGCCGGTGAGCCGCTGACAGGCTCCGCTGCGTTCATGCCGCAAGTCTAAACAGAATGACAACCCCGTTTCGAGCACTTGTCGCACGCCCCTCACGGTGTCGCCCCGACCTGCGCGGAGGGCGCGCGCCACCCCGACCGGACCCGCGCTCCGGGCCCCCGATATCCAGAGTGGCACCGGGCCCCGACAATCCACTCCGGCCGGACGCACCACCGCCCTATGACCTCTGCCACCGCACGGGCGGGCGCGGCCGGAACGGCCCTCGCTCCACGCTCCCTTCCGCCACCGTCAAGGAGGGAAGCCGATCTGGCGATCGAGAGGCCTGGACGGGCCGTCGCCGTGGTCGGCGCCGCCCTACGAGATCAGCCTGCTGTCGCCGTGCGGGCGCGGGCGAGACGACCACCTCGGGCGGTACTTCCGGCCCCCGCATGCTGTCACCGTGCGTGCGGGACTCGGCGCCTTCGCCCGCCGAGGCGCGCAGGTCTGGCGTCGCCGCGGGCGCGGGCGGGCCGGAATGTCGGGGCCGGCCCGTAGGCTGGCGCCATGTCGAAGAGCCAGCGAACCGCCTACGCCTGCGGCGCATGCGGCGTCCGGGTCCCCAAATGGGTCGGTCAATGCCCTGACTGCGGCGAATGGGGCTCGATGGAGGAGACCGCGGCCCCGCCCCGCCAGACCCTCGGGCCGAAGGTCGCCGCCACCGGCGCCCGCCGCCCCGTCAAACCGGCGCAGCGCATCAGTGCCGTCTCCGCCGCCCAGGCCGCCAGCCTCCCCACCGGCATCGGCGAGTTCGACCGCGTCATGGGCGGCGGCCTCGTGCCCGGCGGCGTCACCCTCATCTCCGGGGAGCCCGGCGTCGGCAAGTCCACGCTGCTCCTCGAAGTCGCGCACCGCTTCGCCGAAGCCGGGTACGGCCGCGCCCTCGTGGCCACCGGCGAGGAGTCCTCCGCGCAGGTCCGCCGCCGCGCCGACCGCACCGGGTGCCTCTCCGAGGACCTCTACCTCGCCGCCGAGACCGACCTGGGCGCCGTGCTCGGCCACGTCGAGGACGTCAAGCCCGGACTGCTCATCCTCGACTCCGTCCAGACCGTCATCGCCCCCGACACCGACGGCGTCCCCGGCGGCGTCACCCAGGTCAAGGCCGTCGCCAGCGCGATCACCGGAGAGGCCAAGTCGCGCAACATGGCCGTGATCCTCGTCGGCCACGTCACCAAGGACGGCGGCATCGCGGGCCCGCGCGCCCTGGAGCACCTCGTCGACACCGTCGTCCACTTCGAGGGCGACCGCCACTCCATGCTCCGGCTGCTGCGCGGGGTGAAGAACCGCTTCGGCCCCGCCGACGAGGTGGGCTGCTTCGAGATGACCGAGGACGGCATCGTCTCCCTCGCCGACCCCTCGGGCCTGTTCCTCGACGACGCGCCCACCGAGCCGACCCCCGGCACCTGCGTGACGGTGACGATGGAGGGCCGCCGGGCGGTGCCGGTGGAGGTGCAGGCGCTGCTGGGCAAGTCGGTGAAGGACGGGGCGATCCCCCGCCACACCGTGTCCGGGCTCGACCAGGCGCGTCTCAACATGGTCCTGGCGGTGCTCACCCGCCGCGGGGGGATGCGGCTGCTGGACCGGGAGGTGTACGCGACGACGATCGGCGGCATCAGGGTCCGCGAGCCCGCTTCGGACCTGGCGCTGGCGTTGGCGCTGGTGAGCGCTGACCAGGAGATCGCGGTGAGCGCGGACCTGGTGGCGATCGGGGAGGTGAGCCTGACGGGGCAGGTGCGGCGGACGGTGAACGCGGACAGGCGGATCGGTGAGGCGGCGCGGTTGGGTTTCAAGACCGCGATCGTGCCGAAGGGTTCGGTGTCGGAGCGGCACAGGGGGATCGAGGTGGTGGAGGTCGAGACGATCATCGACGCGAAGCAGGCGGCGGCCCGCACCTGGGCGCGGAGGGGGTAGGCCCGCTGAGGGGGTTGCCAGGTCGGGCGGGGCCTGTCCGCCTCAACCGGCGAGTCCGACGCTCCGGGGTTGCCCGGCCGGGCGGGGCGGGCTTACGGTGGCGGCTGTGACTACTCCTCCTGACGTGGCCGATCTTCGTACCGAGCGCCTTGTCCTGCGGGCGTGGACGGCCGCGGAGGCGGCCGCGGTGACCGAGGGTTCGCGCCTGGGCGACTGGGCCGAAGACTTCCCCGCCGAGGGCGAGCAGGCGATCGCGCCGCTCATCGCGGCGAAGCCGGAATGGCTGGGGCCGTTCGGGCACCGTCTCATGGTCGAGCGCGGGAGCGGCCTGGTCGTCGGCGCGCTCGGACTGTTCTGGCCGCCGTCCGGCGGAGAGGTCGAACTCGGGTACGGCGTCGCCGTCTCGCGGCGCGGCCTCGGCTACGCACCGGAGGCGGTGCGGGCGTTGACGGCCCACGCGTACACCGCGCCGGAGGTCGATCTGGTCTTCGCACACGTCGAGCCCACGAACCCCGCCTCGATCCGGGTCCTTGAGAAAGCCGGTTTCGCCCCGGTCGGTCCGGGATCAGAGGAGGGCACGATCCGCTACGACGCGCCCGGTGTCTGACCCGCGCACGCGCGGTCGAGTGAGGCGGCCCGGCAAGTGACCTCGGGAGTTCGGCGTCTGGCCCGCGCTCACGCACGGTCAAGAGGGCCGTAGGCGGCTCACGTCGCACGAGTGCAGCCTTGTTCGCCCGGGCGCAGCACCCCCTACCCGCACTCAGGCGCGACCGAAGGGCCATGAGCGGTTCGCTTCGCGCGAGTACCGCTGGTGGCGTGGCGCCACTACCCGCGCTCGCGCGTGATCGAAGGGCCGTGGGCAGTTCGCTTCGCGCGAGCGCCGCTTCATTCGCCGGCGGCATGGCGCCGCTACCCGGGCTCGCGCGCGACCGATAGGGGCCGTGAGCGGTTGGCGTCCGCGGGTGCCGATTCGTTCGCCGGTGGCGTGGCACCCCTACCCGCGTTCAGTCGCGGCCGAAGGGACATAGGCGGTTCGGGCCATGTGGGTGGTGCTTCATTCGTCGGCTTGGCACCGCTACCCTCGCTCGCACGCGATCGGTAGGGGCCGTGGTCGGTTCGCGCCGCGCGGGTGCCGCCTCGTTCGCCCGCGGCGCGGCGCCGCTTCAGGTCGAACAGGGTGCCCACCGATCACGCTCGACGTCCGTTCAACATCAATGGCGCTGCCGCACCGAGAGGTGCCCGGCGGCTTCGCCCGTCGGATCCTCTTCCTGCCTCCTCGCTCAGAGGCCGAGTTTGGCGAGGTCGGTGCGGGAGGCGACGCCGAGTTTCGGGTAGGCCTTGTAGAGGTGGTAGCCGGCGGTTCGGGGGCTGAGGTAGAGCTGTTCGCCGATTTCGCGGTTGCTCAGGCCCGCGGCGGCGAGGCGGACGACCTGGAGTTCTTGCGGGGTGAGCCGGTCGGCGAGGTCGGGGGCGGCCTCGATCGGTCCGGCGTCGCCGGCGGCGCGGAGTTCGCGGCGTACGCGTTCGGTCCAGGGTTCGGCGCCGAGGCGTTCGAAGACGGCCGCGGCGGAGCGCAGCCGGGTCTTGGCCTCGTTGACGCGGCGGGCGCGGCGGAGCCATTCGCCGTAGACGAGGTCGGTGCGGGCGGTCTCGAAGGGGTGTCCTTCGGCGGCCTTGTGGAGTTCGGCGGCCCGCCGGTAGTGGGCGCCGGCGTCGGCCTCGTCGGCGAGGAGGCCTCGGGAGCGTTCGACGAGGGCGGCCAGGTGGGCCTGGCCGCCGGCCTCGGCCCATTCGGTGTACCAGGCGAACGCGTCGGCGATGCGCGCGTGTTCGCCAGTGCGGGCGGCGGCTTCGACGGCGACGGGGACGAACGCGAGGGCGTCGCCGGGCGCATTCGATTCGAGGTGGCCCATCAGGCGGTCAAGTGCTTCCTCGTTGCGGCCCAGGGAGAAGTCAAGGAGCGCGAGGGCGGTGTCGATGGTGACGGCGGTTTCGGGCGGGGAGGCGGCGCGCGCGGCCTCTACGAGGTCGTGGACGTCGGCCTCCTGTCCGCGGAGGGCGGCGATGGGGGCGAGGATGTAGGCGCGGGCCTTGACCAGGCCGATGGGTTGGCCCAGTTCGGTGGAGAGGTCCATGGCGTCGGCGGCCATCGCCTCAGCGTCGCGCCAACGTCCACGATGGAATTCGGTGATGCCGTTGAGCACGAGTGACCGCGGGAGCGCCCCGGCGGCGCCGGTGCGGCGGGCGGCCCGCACGTTCTCGGAGGCGGTGGCCTCGGCGGCGTCGATGTCGCCGATGAGGGTCTGCCACCAGGCGACCATGGCGCGGTTCTCGGGGGTGACCGCGGCGCCGAAGCCGACGTGGATGTCGATGAGGCTGCGGAGGGCGGCGACGGCTTCGGTGACGGTGACGGCGCAGGAGCGGTGGAATCCGGCGGTGGCCTTGGCGAGGTCGCGCACCCAAGGCGAGTGTTCGATGTCGAGGCGTTCGGCATGCTCGGCGGCCACTTCGGCGCGCGAGAAGTCCCCTGCCTGCCAAGCGAGTTCGACGGCTCGGAAGAGCGGGTAGCCGGCGGCCTCGGGCTGGGCGGCCGTGTAGTGGTCGGCGGCCTCCATGTAGAGGCGGTAGGCCTCGCGGACGTCGTTCCTCCAGCCGGCGACCATCGCGGCGATGAGGGTCGCGCGGGCGTGCACGGCACGGTCGTTCGTGGACTGTCCGATCTCGGCGCACAGCGCCCATGCCTTGGGGCCGTTGCCGGCCGAGGCGGCGGCTTCGGCGGCGCGCAGGAGGCGGCGTCCGCGTTCGGGCCCTTCGGGGGTGAAGCTCGCGGCGCGTTCGAAGACGGCGTACTCGACGTTGTGCCCGCCGCAGGTGGAGGCGCATTCGGCGGAGGCCTCCAGGGCGGCGGCGACCTCCTCGTCGGGGCCGGTGGCGGCGGCGGCGAGGTGGAAGGGCCTGCGGTGGTCGTCGGGTTCGAGGACGTCGGCGAGGATGCGGTGCGCTTCGAGGCGGCGGAAGACCGGCGCGCCCTGGTAGGCGGCGGTGCGGATGAGCGGGTGCCCGAAGGCGAAGCGGCCGCCCTGGTAGCGGACGAGGTCGTCGGCCTCGGCGGGGGCGAGGTCGGTGAGCTGCGCCCCGAGTTTCGCCGCGGCGTCCAGGACCAGGCCGGGGTCGGCGGTCTCGTCGGCGGCGATGAGCAGCAGGAGGGTCCGGGCGGCTTCGGGGAGGCGGTCGATGCGGTCGCCGAAGACCTGCTTGAGGCGGCTGGTGGTCGAGCGGGTCCCGGTCCAGTCGGCGGCCAGGCGCGTCTCCGGTTCGATCGCGGGCAGCTCCAGGAGCGCGAGCGGGTTGCCTTCGGCGGAGTTGAGGAGGCGCGAGCGGGACGCATGGGACAGTCCATTGAGTCGTCCGGAGAGCAGCGCTCCGGCGGCGTCGGCGTCCAAGGGGCCCAGGCGCATCTCGTCGAGGCCGGGCGTGGGGAAGTCGGGCGCGTAGCCTTCGCGGACGGTGAGGATCATCGCGACCGGTTCGGCCGCAAGGCGTTTGGCGACGAACAGGAGCACCGCGGCCGAGTCGGGGTCGAGCCAGTGGGCGTCGTCCACGACCGCCAGGACCGGCCGGGTGGCGGCGGCTTCGGCGAGAAGGCTCAGGGTCGCGAGGCCGACGGTGAAACGGAAGTCGCCGGGCGGGGCGGCCTTGTCGGGGGCGGGGGCGAGGCCCAGGAGGCGCGAGAGGACGCACGCGTGGTGCTCGGGGATGCCCTCCAGGTGCCCGGCGAGCGGGAGCAGGAGCGCGCCGAGCCCGGCGAAGGACCAGGCGTGCTCGGACTCCACTCCCGTGCAGCGCAGCACGGTGAACCCGTGGGCGGCCTCGGCGGCGACCGCCGCCAGGCTCGACTTGCCGATGCCTGCCTCGCCGCGCACGACCAGCGACGAGCCGCGCCCCGCCTCGGCGGCGGCGACGCGGTCGGCGAGGGCGGCGGTCTCGGTGTCTCGTCCGTACAGCACGATCCAACGGTACCGCCGCCCGTCCGATTCGCCCGGTCCCCGGACCGGGTCGTAGGACGAACGGACCAAGACGGCGGCCAGGGTCCGAGGGCCCAGGGGGCATTTGCAAACCCCCGGCGAGTCGATGGCCGAGGCCATGTGTTCGCTCGCTCTGCACAGTTGCGACTCGCAAGCGTCGCCGAGACCGCGGAAGGCGGTCTGGATACCGGTGTTGTACCCAGACCGCCGACAACGAAGCGAGCGGGCAGATGGACCGGCCAGCGGCCGTCAGGGGTCTGCAAACGCCCCCTAGTACGGCGAGGGCAGGGGCGCGGCGCGGCGGGCGTCGGTCAGGGCCCGGCCCCACCATTCGAGCTCGTCGAGGAGCCGCTTGGCGCCCGGTTCCTCGTCGCCGAACTTCGTGAACGCGCCGTTCTCGTCGAAGTGCTGGTAGAACCGCGGGAACGCGATCGAGTTGCGGATCGTGAAGGTGCGAAGCTCGGGGAAGATCTGCCGCAGGTGCTGCGCGGCGTTCTGCCCCCCGGTGGCCTTGCCGCCGTAGGTGACCAGCGCGACGGGCTTGGCGGCCCACTCGTTCATGTAGTAGTCGATGGCGTGCTTGAGCGACGCCGGGATGGACATGTTGTACTCGCCGGTGACGACGATGAACGCGTCGGCGCGGTGGAGGCGTTCGGACAGGGCGGAGACGCGCTCGCTCGGGTCGCCCTCGGTCGACCACATGTCCTGCTCGGTGAGGTGCTGGGGCAGTGCGGCGTCGAGCAGGTCGATGAGGTCCACGTCGAAGCCGCCGTGCGCGGCGGCGAGGTCGGCGATCCACTTGGCGGGCACCGGCCCCCAGCGGCCCTCGCGGGTGGTGCCGATGATGACGCCCAGGTTCAGCTTGTCGCTCATGAGGTTCCGTTCCTTCGGTGTTCGCTGTCGGGACCGAAGCTACGGACGGTTCGACCGGCGGCACATCCGTCGGTCGACTGGTCGGCGACCGGACCGGTCACGGCCGCCACGCCGGTCGGGCGTCCCGGTCGGGCGACGGATGCGCGACAGGTCGCCTCCTCCTTAGCGTTGCGGCCATGACTACTACAGAGACGGCGGCCCCGGAGGCCGCAACGACCCGGTGGGCGGCGATCCTCGCCGTCGGTTTCGCGCAGCTCGTGGTGGCGGGCGGCATGTCGAGCCTGGCGGTCGCGCTGCCGCTCATACGCACCGAGTTCGGGGTGTCCGAGGCCGCCACGGCCTGGGTGCTGCTCGCGTACGCGCTGCCGGTCGGGGCGGTCGCCATCGCGGCCGGGCGACTCGCCGACCGCGCCGACCTGCGGGCGGTGGCCGTGTTCGCGATGGCGGCCCTGGCGGTCGGGTCGGTGGCGGCGGCGCTCGCGCCGACGTTCGCGCTGCTGCTGGCGGCGCGGGCGGTCGCGGGCCTCCTGGGCGGGCTGCTGTTCGGCATGACCGGGCGGATCATCGTGGTCTCGGCGGCGCCGTCGCGGCGCGGCCGTGCCATGTCGGTGATCGCGCTGCTGATGACGGTGGGCGGCATGGGCATGGTCGGCGCGGGCGGTTTCGTGGTGGCCGCGTTCGACTGGCGCGGCCTGTTCTGGGTGTTCGCGGTCCTCGCAGCGGGGGCGGTGGCCGCGGTGGCGGCGGCGGTGCCCGGCAACGGGACGGGCCTGCCCCGGCCCGACCGTGTCCTGTTGGGGGACACGGCGACGTCGGGCGGCGCGATCGTCGCGTTCCTGCTGGCGTTCGAGTACGTGGATTCGGCGCCGTGGATCGCGGTGGGGGCCTTCGCGGTGAGCGGCGCGCTGGGGACGGCGTGGGTGCGGCGGCCGTCGTCGGCGCCCACGGTGGCGCTGCTGCGCTCGCCGCGCCTGGGCGGTGCCCTGGTGAGCCTGACGCTGCTGTCGGCGGTGACGGGCCTGCTCAACTTCAGCCTGCCGTTCCTGCTGACGGACGTGCAGGGGGTGCGCCCTGAGCTGGTGTCGACGGTGATGCTGACGTTCATCGGCGGGGTCGCGGTGATGACGCCGCTCGCGGGCTGGCTCGCCGACCGCTTCGGTCCGGGCCGCGTGTCGGCGGCCGGGGCCCTCCTGGTGGTGGCGGGCGTGGTGCCGCTGCTGTCGGTCGGCGCCGAGACGGGCCTGGTCGACCTCGGAGTGCGGATCGGCCTGCTGGGCTCGGCGTTCGGGATCTTCAACACCCCCATGAACACGCACCTGTTGGCGTCGGCGCCCGCCGAGCAGTCGGGGACGGCGGGGGCGTTCATGGCGACGACCCGCACGATCGGGACCTCGCTGGGCCCGGTGGTCGCGGCGCTGGCCTGGGGCCTGGGGGCGACGGCCGTGGACGGCTACCGCCTCTCCGCCTGGACCATCGCTGCCGTCCTCGTCCTGGGCGCGGCCGTCCAGGCGACGACCCGCCCCTGGCGCAACACCACCCCGGAATGAGGGCGCGGGTGGCACCGGAGTCAGAGGTCGAGTTTGGCGAGTTCGGTCCGCGAGGAGACGCCGAGTTTCGGGTAGGCGTTGTAGAGGTGGTAGCCGACGGTCCGGGGGCTGACGAAGAGCTGCTCGCCGATCTGGCGGTTGGTGAGGCCGTCGGCGGCGAGGCGGACCACCTGGAGTTCCTGCGGGGTAAGGGAGTCGGCGAGGCCCGGCTTGGACTCGACGGCGGTGGAGTCGCCGGCGGCGCGCAGTTCGCCTTGGGCCCGTTGGGTCCACGGCACGGCGCCGAGCCGTTCGAAGACCTCCGTGGCCTCGCGCAGGTGGGCGCGGGCCTCGTTGATGCGCCGCACCCGACGCAGCCATTCGCCGTAGACGAGTTCGGTGCGGGCGCGTTCGAACGGGTCGATGTCGTCGGCGCGGTGCAGCTCGACCGCGCGGGCGAAGTGCGCTCCGGCCTCGGCCTCGGTCGCCATGAGGGCACGGCAGCGTTCGACCAGGGCCTCCCAGTAGGAGCGGCCGGTGGCGTCGGCCCAGTCGGCGAACCAGTCGAAGGCCTCCTTGACCTCGCCGAGCCGCCCGGACCGGAATGCGGCCTCGACCAGGGTCGGCACCTGCGTGAGCACCTCCATCGGGGTGAGGCCCTCGGCGATGCGCAGCAGCCGGTCGAACGCGGCCTCGTAGTGTCCGAGGCCCAGTTCCAGCAGGCCGAGCGTGGTGTCGGCGGGGATCACCGAGTCCTCGGGGGCGTCCTCGATCGCGGCGGCCACGAGTTCGCGGCAGCGCCGCTCCTCGCCGCGGATCGCGGCGATCGGGAGCAGGACCCAGATGCGGCCCTGCATGAGCGCCCGGCGGTCGTTCTGCTCGTGGGCGAGTTCGATGGCGCTGGAAGCGGACGCGCAGGCGTCCGCGTATCGTCCATAATGGAACTGTGTCTGCGCCTGCACCAGCAGCGCCTGCACGAGCGGGCTCAGCGCCCCGCGCTCGCGGCAGGCGCGCACCTGCTCGGCCGCCGCCGTGTGGGCGGCCGGCACGTCCCCCGCCAGGAACCGCCAGCGCGCCGCCAAGACCTGGTCGAACGCCTGGAAATCCTCGTGCAGCGGCTGGTAGTAGTCGTAGAGGGAGCGGAGGGCGTCGACCGCTTCGCCGGCGGTGTCGCCGGGCTGGCGGTTGAGGCCGGCGGCGGCGCGGGCGAGGCGGCGCACCCAGGCGTTGTTCGAGCCGCCGTACTTGGAGGCGAGGCCCGAGGCGTACTTGACCTTCGCGAAATCGCCGGTCTCCCAGGCGTTCCAGACGCCGCGCAGGAGCGGGTAACCGGTGTTCTCGTGGCCGGTGGCCGCGTAGTGCTCGGCCGACTCCATCCAGACGTCGAAGCCCTTGGAGTGGCCGGCCCAGGAGAGGATCGTGGCGCGGATGAGGGCGGTGCGGGCGAGGAGCACGTGGTCGTCGGTGAGGCGCTCTGCGGCTTCGGCGAGTTCGACGGCCTTGCCGGTCATGCCTGCGGCGTAAGCGGTCTGGGCGGCCTGGACGAGTCGGCGGGCGCGCTGGTAGTGGTCGGGGGTGAAGCTCGCGGCGCGTTCGAGCGCGGCGGTCTCGGCGACGCAGCCGCCGCGTTCGGCCTCATAGGACGCGATGGCTTCGAGTGCGGCGGCGGCCTTCTCGTCGAGGCCGGTGGTGGCGGCGGCGAGGTGGCGGGCGGCGCGGATGTCGTCGTCGCCAAAGGCCTCGGAGAGGGCGCGGTGCGCTTCGATGCGGCGGGCGCGCGGCGCCGAATGGTAGGCGGTGGACCGGATCAAGGGGTGCACGAACTCGATGCGGCCGCGGTGGTAGCGGACGAGGTCGTCCACTTCGGCCGGTTCGAGGTCGGCGAGGCTGGAGCCGAGCCGTGCGGCGGCCTCGGCGATCACGGCGGTCTCACCGGTCTCCTCGGCGGCGGCGAGGAGGATGATGGTGCGGGTGCCCTCGGGGAGGGCGATGATGCGCTCGGTGAACGCCTGCTTGATGCGGGAGGTCGTGGAGTAGCGGCTGTTGGAGGTGTCGGCGCGCAGCGGCGACTCCTCGTTGTCGGCGGCCGGGAGCTCCAGGAGCGCGAGCGGGTTCCCTTCGGCCATGCGCAGGATCCAGTCGCGGCTGGTGAACGGGATGCCGTCGGCGCGCATGTCCAGGATCGCTTGGGACGCTGCGAGGTCGAGCGGGCCGAGCGTGAGTTCGGGGATGCCGGGGGCGGGGAAGTCGGGGGCGAAGCCGTCGCGGACGACCAGGACCATCGTGATCGACTCGGTCGACAGGCGCCTGGCGGCGAACAGGAGCGCGTTCGTGGAGTCGCGGTCGAGCCAGTGGGCGTCGTCGATGACGACGTACACCGGCTGCTTCGCTGAGGCGTCGACCAGGAGGTTGAGGAGGGCGAGGCCGACCTGGAGGGAGTGGGCGCGGCCGGTGCCGTCGCCCATGCCCAGCGCGGTGCGCAGCGCCTCGGCCTGCGCGGCGGGGAGGCGGCCGAGTCGGTCGAGCAGGGGGTGCAGGAGCATCTGGAGCCCGGCGTACGACCAGGTGTGCTCGGCTTCGACGCCGAGGGTGCGCAGGACGGTGAAGCCGTCGGCGCGCGGGATGACGGCGTCGACGATCGCGGACTTGCCGATGCCGGGCTCGCCGCGGACGACGAGCGCGCCGCCGTGGCCCACGCGGGCGCCGTCGAGGAGGGCCTGGATCGAGTCGAGTTCGGCGTCCCTGCCGTAGAGGACGGCGCGGCCCGAGGGCGGCGACTCGACGTAGGCCGGGGCGGCGGCGTCCCGGGTCTCGTGCGCGGCGGGTGCTGCGGGGCTGGACTGTGGCGGCACGGCGGCTCCATCCTCAGGACGACCGGGGACCGCTCCAGCGTATCCGCGGGCGCGGACCGGTCGCATCTGTCAATCGACTGGGGTCGACCTGGTTCGCCCTGACCTGGTGGAACGGCGGGGCCGACCGGGTTCGGCGACCGGTCGACCGGCCCGGTCGAACGACCGGGGCCGCACCTGGCGCGGGCACCTAGCGTCGGGGCATGACCGCGACGATCGAAGGCACCCCGACCCGCCGGGCGGCCCGGCGCTGGACGACCGCCCTGTGGGCGGCGTTCGCGCAGGCCGTGGCGTTCGCCGCGGCGTCGCTGACGGTGCTCACGGCCGCCGACGCCGCCGCGGCGACCGGGCCGGGTCCACGATGGTGGCCGGCGACGGCCTGCGGGGTCGCGCTGGTCGCGGTCGCGAACGGCGCCAGGCGGTCGGGCGATCTCGGCGGCGCCCGTCGCTCGGGTGCCGTCGCCTTGTGCGCGTTGGCGTTCGCGTCGGCGGCATACGCAATCGCGCCGGTGTTCTGGTTCGCCGTGGCCGCGGCGGGCGCTATCGGGGCCGCCGCGGGCGCGGTGGTCGCGGTCGCCGGGAGGGTCCTGGCCGAAGCGGAGGTCGGCGACGGGTCGGCGTCGGTCGGGCTGTCGGCGGCGGCGCTGTTGGTGGGCGTGGCGGGCGGTGCGGTCGCGCTGGCGGGGGCGCCCTGGTTCGGGTGGCAGGGGGCGCTGGGGCTCGTGGCGGTGCTGGGAGCGCTGGCGGCGTCGCGGTTCGCCGCATTTGCCCTATCGGAGCGTGAGCGTTAGCGAACTGTGACGTGAGTTTCGACTGATATCCGTGTGGTCCTTGAGCTTCGGATGTCACGATGAGTCGTCCGGGTATTCGGAGGTTTTACCCGGCACGCGGGCACCGGCCGTCCTGTGGCGGTGTCCGGAAGAAGGCCCTGGGGAAGTTCGAGACCCCGGGGCCTTCCATTCGTCTTCGGCTCGGCGCGGCCCTCACGCGGCCGGTGTTCCGGCGCTTCCTGAAGGCGTCTTCAGGCCGCTTCAGGTCCCCTTAAGGTCGCGGCGAGAGACTGGTCCTGGGTCCGGCGCGCAGCACACCGGACTCGAGCGGACGGCCCACGATCTCCTGGGCGAGTCCGGCAGTGCGGATGAGGGCGTCGAGGTCCACACCCGTCTCCACGCCCATGTCGTGGAGCATGTGCACGACCTCCTCGGTCGCGACGTTGCCGGAGGCGCCCGGAGCGAAGGGGCACCCGCCGATCCCGCCCACGCTGGCGTCGAACTCCACGACGCCCCGATCGAGCGCAGTGAGGAGGTTCGCCAACGCGGTACCGCGAGTGTCGTGGAAGTGCATGAGCATCGGCAGGTCGGTCCCGGCCTGCACGGCGTCGAGCAGGTCGGTGACGCGACGCGGCGTGCCCATGCCGGTGGTGTCGCCGAACGCGACCCGGCCTGCCCCGGCCGCCTCGGCGGCGGCCACGATCCGGGCGACCTGCGCGGGCGCGATGTCGCCTTCGAAGGGGCAGCCGAAGCTGGTGGCGATGATGACCTCGACCGAGGCGAGGCGTTCGCGCGCGAGCGCGCAGATGTCGGGCAGTTCGGCCAGCGACTCGGCGACGCTGCGGCCGATGTTCGCCCGGTTGTGGGTCTCCGAGGCGGAGACGACCACCTCGACTGCGGTGAAGCCCGCGTCGAGGGCCCGTTCGACGCCTTTGCGGTTGGGGGCGAGGGCGCTGTAGCTGATCCCGGAGTGCTTCTCGACGGCCGCCCACACCTCGGCGGCGTCGGCCATCTGCGGGACGGCCTTCGGGCTGACGAAGCTGACGGCCTCGATGCGGGAGAGGCCGGTGCGCGAGAGGGCGTCGATGAGCCGGATCTTGTCGCCGGTCGGCACGGGCGGCTCGTTCTGCAACCCGTCGCGCGGTGCGACCTCGCGGAGCATGACCCGGTCGGGCTGGTGCATGGTCGCCTCCTGAACGCCGCCTCACCCGGAACCGGCCCGGGCCGCCTACGAGCCCATGCTAACCCGCGATCCCGCCATGCGGGACAAACGAGGACTCCGGGGCATCATGCCCTCGGCGGGGCGTGGGGCTTTTAGCCGGGGTCGAGGGCTCGCAGGGCTGCGGCTCGCAGGAGGGCCGCGGTCTCGTCGGCGCTGACTTCCTGGCCGAGCGAGAGGTACGGCGTCGAGTTCATGAGGCCGAAGGCGCCGTGCGCGAGCACGCGCGCCTGCTCGGGCTTGAGGCCCGGCCGGAGGCGGCACAGGACACCCACCCACTCCTCGACGTAGACGCGCTGGAGCTTGCGCACCTCGCGGCGCGGCTCCTCGGGCAGCCGGTCGAGCTCGTGCAGGTGCAGGATCACGATCTCCGGAGAGTCGATGACGACCTCCAGATGGAAGTCGACCAGCGCCTCCAGGGCCGCCTGCGGCTCGTCCGAATGCAGCGACGCCCAGTGCCGCCCGCCCGAGAGCAGCCGTTCCGAGACCGGGATGAGGGCGTCGGCGAGCATCTGTTCCTTGCCGCCCTTGAAGTGGTGGTAGAGGGCCGGGCCGGTGATCGAGGCGGCCGCGCCGATGTCGTCCATCGAGACGCCGTGGTAGCCGTGCTTCGCGAGCAGTTTGACCGCGACGTCGAGGATCTCGCGCCAGCGCTTGGACCCGCCGCGGCTATCGGCTGCATGCATCTCCACGACCTAGAGGTTACTCGTACGTAAGCCGTCGAGCAGGGAGCAAAAGCCCACTTTCGCCGGGTCCATCACCCCCGAAACCCCTGCCGCGCCACAGCGTTCCGCCCGCACCGCGCGCCCTGGGCCACGGCCGGGCCCGGTCGGGCCGCCCCCGATCGCCCCGGGCACCGGCCCGAGGCCGTCGCCGGCGGGCCTTGTCGCACCAGGCACTTCCCCCCGGACGCGACGCGGCCGCACCCCGTCTCCGAGGTGCGGCCGACGTTCGTGCCGCTCGGCCCGCCGTGACACGTGGCGGGCCGGGCGGCGCGGTTCTCGACGCCACGGGAGGCCAGACACATCGCCTCCCGTGGCGGTCGTCAGTGCTCGGTCGGGTGCGTCCGGCGCTCGGCTTCGGCGTCCGCCGCCTCGCCCATGGCGCCGGCCGCGGGCGCCTGCGTGTCCGCCGCCGCCCCGTACCGTTCCGAACTGTAGGTCTGCGACATGGAGGCGGTGGCGTCCGCCCCCGCGTTCGCGTCCTTCATCTTGCCCGCCTCGCTCTCGGCGCTGGTGAGCATCCGCTCCCAGCGCTCGCGCATCGGGGCGATGAGGCCGCCGCCGACGCCGACGATGGCGACGCCGGCGATGATCGACAGGACCGTCCACATGATCGGGTTGGTCACGGTGGTGGCGATGCCGACCTGCCCGAGCGCGGCGACCGCGCCGAAGAAGATGATCGCGACCTGGCAGATGCGGGCCACGATCTTGCCGTAGCTCGTCTCCTCGAGCGTGCCGGAGACGAGGGTGAACACGGCGTTCGCGATCGCGAAGGCGACCACGACGATGACGAGTGCGACGAACAGCAGCGGCAGCCAGGCCACGAGCTGGTTCAGCAGGGTCGACACCGGGTTGGTGCCGAACGCGCCGAACGCCAGTTGCAGCGTGAACAGCACCAGCGCGAAGTAGACGAGCTTGCCGAGCAGGTCGCTCAGCTCGAACTTGCCCGTGTATCGGCGCAGGCCCGACTTGTCGCCGACCCTGTCGAGGCCGACCTTGTTCAGCAGCTTGCCGACAAGCTTGCCGATCCATTTGGCGACGAACCAGCCGATGAGCAGAATCGCCAGGAACGCCAGCGCTCGCGGCAGGAACTCGGCGATGTTGTCCATCATGTTCTGGAAGCTCTGCGAGATGTCCATGTTCGAAGGGTAAGCCGGATAACACCGCTATTCAGGCGTTTCGCGGGAGAAGCACCTGATATGGAGGCAAGTAGCCGCCGTTCGAGGGCGGCCGCGGGCCTACGTCGGCCAGGTGCGCCAGTGCATCCAGGACTTGGACGGGGTGGGGCCGCGTTGGTCCTGGTAGCGGGAGAGGTTCGCGCCGGCGCCGTAGGGGTGCTCGGCGGGGCTGGAGAGCTTGAACAGGCACAGCTGCCCGATCTTCATGCCCGGCCACAGGGTGATGGGGAGGTTGGCGACGTTGGAGAGTTCAAGGGTGACGTGCCCGGAGAAGCCGGGGTCAATGAAGCCGGCGGTGGAGTGGGTGAGCAGGCCGAGGCGTCCGAGGCTGGACTTGCCTTCGAGGCGGGCGGCGAGGTCGTCGGGGAGGCTGATGACCTCGAGGGTCGAGGCGAGGACGAATTCGCCGGGGTGGAGGACGAAGGGCTCGTCGTCGCGGACCTCGACGGGGACGGTGAGTTCGTCCTGCTGCTTGGAGGGGTCGATGTGGGTGTACTTCTGGTTGTTGAAGACCCGGAAGCGGCGGTCGAGCCGGACGTCGATGCTGGACGGCTGTACGAGCTCGTGCTCGAACGGCTCGATCCCGAGTCGGTCGTTCTTGACGGCTTCGACGATGTCGCGGTCGCTCAGCAGCATTGCCCAAGGTTAGAGGCCCGCGAGTTTCGGCAGCTCAGCGGGTCCCGGGCGGCACCGCGTAGGCCACGGTGCCGAGGTCGTGGAAGTCCCAGCCCTCGGGTGCGAGGGTGCGGCACTCGTCGAGGTCCTCGGCGCAGACGATGGCGTCGACGTCGGCGGGGTCGGCCGGTTCCTGGCCGGGCACGACCGATTGGAGGGCGACGAGTTCGGTGCCTTCGGGCAGGAGGATCCACCAGGGCTGCTCCCAGGAGTCGTTGCCTTGGACGATGCCGACGGTGTCGGGGTCGGTGGCGGCGACCGCGGCGGCGGCCTCCTCGTACTGGGGGAGCCATTCGAGGCGGCGCACGAAGCGCTCTTCGTGGTCGGTGAGGCTGAAGACGGAGAAGGCGCCGGTGAGGCGCCGCGGGTAGCCGTAGGCGACGGTGAGGAGGCCCGCGAGGGAGGCGAGGACGGTGAAGGCGGCGATGAGGGCGCAGGCGGCGCGGCGGCGGCGCCGGTCGGCGGCGGTGGCGGCGACGCCTTTGACGAGGGCGGCGGCGAGGAGGCCCGCGGCGGGGGCGCCGAGGACGACGAGGAAGAGGGTGAGGCGGTTGATCCACGGCTGCCAGGAGACGGTGCAGGCGACGCCGATGAAGGCGACGGCGAGCGCGGCGGCGTAAGCGCGGCGCAGGCGGGGGCCTTTGACGTCGAACCAGGCGAGTCCGGCGAGGGCGGCGAGGCCGATGAGGGGGGAGGCGGCGCGGTCTTCGTCGGGGTACCAGGCGTCGACGGGGAATTCGGTGGCGCCGAAGGTGGTGCGGGGGTCGTTGAGGTCGACGCCGAGGAGGTCCGCAAGGGCGCCGATGCCGGCGGCCGCGGCGTCGGAGAGCGGCGCGATGGGGGTGTCGAGGCCGGTCTGGGCGATGCGGAGGGCGTTGACGAGGAGGAGGCGAGGGTCTGCGGTCTGGACGCCGATGGATTCGCGCAGCATCGGCGGGCCGAGCGGGTTGCCGAAGGTGTCGTGCATGCGGAGGAGGAAGGGGCCCACGAGGATCAGGGCGACGGCGAGGACGGCGAGGGAGGCGGCGACGGTGGCGGCGCGGGCTTGGAGGGCCCGGGAGGCGTCGGCGCGCGTGCAGGCGCGGGGGCTGCGGCCGCCGTCGCGGACGAGTCGTCCGATGCCCCAGATGAGCAGGAGCGGGGCGGCGGCGAGGAGGCCGGTGGTCTTGGTGACGGCGATGAGGCCGAGGGCGAGGCCGAGGTAGAGGGCGTCGGTGTGCGGGGCGGGGGCGTGGAGGACGGCGCGGGGACCGGTGGCGTCGGCCGGTCGGGTGAATTCGTCGAGGACGACGGTGGCGAGGCAGGCGACCCAGGCGGCGGCGACGAGGTCGACTTGGGTGCTGGAGGCCTGGAGGAGGACTTCGGGGGTGGTGGCGAGGACGAAGACGGTGGCGAACTGGGCCATGGGGCCGCCGCCGAGCTGGGCGGCGATGCGGGAGGCGGCGAGGGCGGCGCCGATGCCGGCGAGGAGCTGGACGAGGTTGTAGGCGCCGTCGCCGCCGGTGAGGAGGCGGGCGTGGGTGAGGAGGTACTCCGAGCCGGGGCCGAGGTCGACCTGGCGGTGGATGTCGGTGGGGTAGACGGCGACGGAGGCCTGCTGGACCCAGTGCTCGATGCGCGGCAGGTGGTAGGTCTGGGAGTCGAAGTTGTTGGGCGAGGAGGCGATCGCGAGGACGGCGGCGCTGACGGCGAGGATGACGACGACGCAGGCGAGCGCCCACTGCCAGGCGGGGGCCGCGGCGGCGGCGGACCTGGTGCGCCGCCAGGTGCGGCGGGTGGCGCCGCGGCGGCTGCGCAGTTCGTCGCGGAGGGCGTCGAGGGACTGGGCGCGGCCGGTGGGGGCGACGTCGCGGACGCAGCGGACGAGCACTGCGGCGCAAGTCGCAACAGAGGCGACAATCCAGGCAATGAGGACTGTGGTGGCGGTGAGGGCGGTAAACGCCGAGGCGGCTTCGACGACGGCGACCGCGAAGGCGCCCAGGAGGAGCGCGGCGCGGACGACGGCGAGGCGGGCGGGCGCGAGCACCGCGCCGTCGCGGGGGCGCAGGGCGTAGGCGAGCGCGGGAATGAGGACGAGGAGCCACGGGACGAGCAGCACCGCTCCATTCAACACGACCGTCCCGGCGGGTGGCGCTCTGGCGGCTGCGCGTTATGGTTGTGGAATCGTGTTCGGACGCGCGGGGATGGAGCAGCAATGCTGTTGTCGGTGCTGGTCCCGGTATTCAATGAGGAACGACTCGCCGCCGGGACGCTGAAGGAGCTGC
>NZ_STGX01000003.1:0-247091 GCF_004912155.1 Glycomyces paridis
TCGACCAACTCGCCCTCGAACACCTCTACGGCGTCCGCTAGGACCAGCGAATACAACGACGGTGGCCCCGGAGCAGAGCTCCGGGGCCACCGTCGTGTTGATATCTCGTTCGAATCGTTGGAGATGTCGAGAAAATTTGTTCAAGGATGCGACACGCCATCTAAATAGATTTGACCCGAGGGCTGGATCGGTATGTTCAGGGGGTGAAAAGGATGACCAGAACGGTGATCAATCTCGATGACGACCTCTTGGACCAGGCCAGTGAAATCTTCGGGACGAAGACCAAGGTGGCGACCGTCAATGCCGCGCTCAAAGCCGCGGTCGACCGCCGGAAGCGGATGCAATTCATAGAGTGGCTTGCGGAAGGTGGACTGCCCGACCTCGACATCGAGGAGCTGCGGCGACGGGCGTGGGGCCCGTGACCCGCTACCTGGTTGACAGCAGTGTCGTGGCCCGTCATGCCAGACCGGCCATCGCAGAACGTCTGGCACCGCTCGCCGCGGTGGGGCGAATGCTGATCTGCGACATTACGATGATGGACCAGCAGGTTAGCGCTAGGACCGCGAATGACAGCCAGAAGTTGGAGTACTTCTTCTCCGGCTTCGAGCAGCCGCCCATCACGCCCGAGGTGTTCGGTCGGGCGAAGGAGGTGCAGCGGCGGCTCGTTCAGCGTTCGCTGCACCGAAGCGTCAAGATCCCCGACCTGATCCTGGCGTCCGCCGCCGAGTTGAACGGACTCACCGTCCTCCACTACGACAAGGACTTCGACCGGATCGCCGAGGTCACCGGCCAGCCCGTCGAGTGGGTCGTTCCCCCTGGCGAAGCGGACTTATTCCGTGCACGGAACCGGGCCCGGAGCTGTTGCTCCGGGCCCGGTTCACTACCCCACACCCATCAGTAGGATTCGCGCCTTGCGGCGCTGTCACCCTCAGGAGGATTCGCTTTCCCCTTGCACTTGACATTAGGGGCGGGGGCGTGGCGTTGGCCGCGAGAAGCATCAGAGTTCCATTGGAACCGGGATCAGCGCGCGGGGCGGGTGGGGGCCGGGGGGTCGGCGAGTTTCGCGAGGGGGCGCTGCCAGACGCCGACGTCGTGCCATTCGCCGAACTTGTGGCCCGCGGCGTCGATGGTGCCGACGAGCGTGAAGCCGAAGGCCGCGTGGAGGGCCTCCGAGCCCGGGTTCGGGCTCGTCACCAGGGCCATGACGCTGCGGAAGCCCTGCGACTCCAGGCGTTCGAGCAGCTCGCGGTACAGGGTCGAGCCGACCTTGCGGCCCCGCTGCCCCTCGGCGACGTACACGGTGGCCTCGGCGGTCCAGTCGTAGGCCTGGCGCGGGTTCCACGGCTTCGCGTAGGCCAGGCCGACCACCTCGCCGCCGGGGGTGCCGTCGGGCACGGTGGCGACGATCCACGGGTAGCGCACGCCGTACGCGGCCAGCTCGCGCTCCCATTCAGCGGCCGGCTGCGGCTCGGTGCGGAAGTTCGCGGTGCTGCCCGCGATGTAGTGGTTCACGATCGCGGCGATCGCGGTCGCGTCCGGGGCCTCCGCGAGGCGCACCGTGACGGTCACGGCGTCGGCGGCCGTGTCACTGCTGCTCATGGCCGAAGCCTATCCAGCGGGGGCGCCGGGGCGGCCCGGTCGTCCCGCCAGACGGGCGAACGCCACTCAGGTCACCACACGGTGCTGGGGCGCCAGGCGCACATGGTCGGGCGCAGCCCGCCGGTGGCCCGGAAGTCCTCGACCGCGCGGGCGAGCGTGCTCAAGGCGATGTGCGCGTCCACGGGGAACACGCTCGCGGTGTCCATGTCCCGGTACAGGCGGATGCCCGGCGCCTTCGGCAGCTCGGAGTAGGTGACCCACGCGCCGGGGCCGTAGTCTTCGCCGCCGGGGCCGTAGTACGCGAGGGCGCCGACCTCGGTCTCCCTGTCTGCGACGATCTTGAGCCCGTGGTCGGGGCGGCCGCCGGGCGCGTAGCCGGGCCGGTCGCGCACGAGCGCGGTCGCGACCTGGACGAGGTCGGAGGCGACGATCGTCGCCACCGCCGCCGCGACCCCGTCGGGGTCGTAGGCGAGGAGGATGCGGGTCCCGTTGTCCCTGGTGCTCAAGCTGAACTCGGCGCAGTAGCCGGAGACGTGCGCGCCCGCGGGGCCAGCGCTCATCGGCGGTGCTCCTTCCGCGTCAGGGGAGAAGGACGTGCGGGCTTCGGAATCGTGCTGGAAATCAATGGGGATCGCCATGGCGGACACCGCACTTCGTGTACTGGAATCGAACGCCGACGCCGTTGTCGGAGGCCGCTTCCGGGGTAGGGGCCACGACTCCGCTACCGTGCCGCGGCGGGTTTGTGAACGACAGTACGTGTGCGATCGTGCAGTTTGGCCGATCAGTCGGGAAGTTGACAGAAATGTACTGATGTGTTGTGACATCCTGTCCATGCAACTCGTAGATTCCACTCAGGAGGCGCCGCACACCCGGACCGGACCGCCTCCCGCGGACCCGCCGCCGCGCGGCAAGATAGAACCCATGCGAGTGGAGCTGCTGGGGCCGTTGCGAGTGCGCGACGAGGACGGGAACGACCCCGCCGTCCCCGCCGGCCGCCAGAGGGCGCTGCTGGCCCGCCTCGCCCTCGACGCCGGACGCACGGTCTCCGCCGCCGCCCTCATCGACGCGCTCTGGCCGCACGAGCCCCCCGCCAACGCCGCCGGCGCCCTCCACACCCAACTCTCCCGCCTGCGCCGCGCCCTCGGCGGCGACGCCATCGCCAGCGGCCCCGGCGGCTACCGGCTCACCGCCGACACCGACGCCGACGAGTTCGAACGCCTCGCCGCCCGCGCCGAAGCCGCCTCCCGCGACGGCTCGACCGCCGCCGCCCGCGAGCACGCCGAAGCCGCCCTCGCCCTGTGGCGCGGCACCGACCTCGCCGGACTCGACGGCTACGACTTCGCCGACGCCGCCCTGGTGCGCCTCGCCGCCCGCCGCGACGCCGTCGCCGCCCTCCTCCTCGACGCGCGCCTGCGCCTCGACGGCGCCGACGCCGTGCTGGCCGACCTCGCCGCCCGCCACGCCGCCGACCCCCTCAACGAGTCCGACGCCGCCCGCTACGTCCGCGCCCTCGCCGCCGCCGGACGCCGCGCCCAAGCGCTCGCCGTCTACACCGCCGTACGGGACGCCCTCGCCGACGAACTCGGCGTCGACCCCGCACCCGTCCTCGCCGAAGCCCACCTCGACGTCCTCCGCGGCGTCGCCTCCGACGCACCGGCCGCGTCCGACGGAGGCAGGGCCGAACCGGTTACCCCCGAACCCGCCCCCACCGACCGGCTCCCGCAGCCCCTCGCCGCCTGCATCGGCCGCGAGACCGAACTCGCCGACCTCGAACGCCTCCTCGCGTCCAACCGCCTCGTCACCCTCACCGGCCCCGGCGGCACCGGCAAGACCCGCCTCGCCGTCGAGACCGCCCACCGCCTCGCCGCCGCAGGCACCGCCGTCCACATGGTCGAACTCGCCCCCGTCGCCGACCCCGACCGCCTCCCCGAGATCGTCATCGACGCGCTCGGCCTCGGCGAATCCGTCCTCTCCCGCCGCCGCCGCGACGAACCCGCCGACCGCCTCGTCGAAGCCCTCCGCAACCGCGAACTCGTCCTCGCCGTCGACAACTGCGAACACCTCATCGAAGCCGCCGCCGCGCTCCTGGCCCGCCTCCTCTCCGGCGTCCCCGGCCTGCGCGTCCTCGCCACCAGCCGCGAACCCCTCGGCATCACCGGCGAGACCGTCTTCGACCTCCGGCCCCTTCCGCTGCCCGACCCGGACGACACCCCCGAGGCCCAGCGCTCGCACGCGGCAGTCCGCCTCTTCGAAGAACGCGCCCGCCAGAGCGACCCCGGCTTCACCGTCGACGCCGACAACGCCGGCCTCGTCGTCCAGGTCTGCACCGCCCTCGACGGCCTCCCCCTCGCGATCGAACTCGCCGCCGCCCGCCTGCGCGGCATGAGCCTCGACGACCTCGCCACCCGCCTCGACGACCGCTTCGCCCTCCTCGGACGCGGCCCCCGCACCGCCGCCCCCCGCCAGCGCACCCTCCGCGCCGTCGTGGACTGGAGCTGGGACCTCCTCGACCCCGAGAGCCGCCTCGTCCTCGCCCGCATGTCGGTCTTCAACGGCACCGCCGACCTCGACGCCGCCTGCGAGGTCTGCTCCACCGACGCCGACCGCATCACCGACCTCGTCGACAAGTCCCTCGTCCAGCGCCTCCCCGGCGGCCGCTACCGGCTCCTGGAGACCGTCCGCGAATACGCCGCCGCCCGCCTCGCCGAAGCCGGCGAGACCGCCGGACGCTACGAGCGACACGCCCTCCACTACGCCGCGCTCGCCGAGGCCGCCGAACCCCACCTCATGCGCGCCGAGCAGATCGCCTGGCTCGACCGGCTCAGCGCCGACCACGGCAACCTCACCGCCGCCGTCTACCGCATGATCGCCGCCGGGAACGCCGTGGTCGCCCACCGCGCCGTCTCGCCCCTCGCCTGGTACTTCTGGATGCGCGGCCACCGCCGCGAAGGCCAGGAGCTCGTGCAGCGCGTCCGCGCGATGCCCGGCGAGGTCTCGCCGCTCATGCGCGCCAAGTCCGCCCTCGCGGGCACCTGGGGGATGTGGTCGGGCTGGCTCGACCCCGCCGAGGTCGACGCGGACTTCGCCGAGGCCCAGGCCCTGGCCGAGCGCCACGGCCTCTTCGAGGCCGAACCGCTCCTGCGGATGCTCCCGCTCATCAGGGCCCTCCTCGCTGAGGACGAGGCCACGCTGCGGTCCATCGCGGCGGTCGCCGAGACCGAGCGAGAGATCTGGGTCCGCGGCATCGGGCTGCTGTTCATCTCCGACTTCTCCCACCGCGCCGGGCGCACCGAGCAGTCCCGCGCCGAGAACGCCGAGGCGCTGGCGATCTTCGAGCGGCTGGGGGAGCGGTTCGGGCTCGTGGTCACGCTCCAGGGCATCGCGGCCGAGCGCATGGCCGACGGCGACTACCCGGGCGCGCGCGGGCTGCTGGAGCGGGCGATGGCGGCCGAGGCCGAGTTCGGCGCCGACGTGGCCGACTCGGTGATCGCCGAGCACCTGTGGCGCCTGGACGCCGAGCACGGCGACGACCCGGCCGCGGTCCTCGACCGGATGCGGGCCGTGCGGGGCCGGGCGGAGCGGATCGGCAACGCGGAGAACGTCATCGCTGCCCGCACCTCGGCGGCGATCTGCCTGCGCCGCCTCGGGCGCCTCGCCGAGGCCCGCGAGGAGCTGCTGGCCGCCGAGACGGGCCTGCCGGAGTTCCTCGACTTCTCCGAGGTCTCGGTGCAGCTGTACCGCCAGCTCGCGGCCGTGGCGCACGAGATCGGCGACCCGGACCTGGAGGTCCGGGCCGCCGGCATGGTCAACGGCAGCAACTGGCCGTTCAGTTCGTGAGCTTGCGCCGGTAGGCCCGCAGGGACAGCGGCACGAACACCGCCAGGATCGCGGCGCACCAGCCGAGCAGGGCCCAGACCTCGCCGCCGGGGGTGCCGCCGTCGAGGAACACGCGCATCGAGTCGGCCAGGGCCGTCAGCGGGTTGAGCTCGGCCCACCACTGGACCGCCCCGGGCAGGGTGTCGATCTCCACGAAGATCGTGGAGGTGTACGCCAGGGGCATGAGCAGGCTGATCATCCACGTCTGGATCTGCTCCTCGCTCTTGGCGGTGAGCCCGACGAGGACCATGCTCCAGGAGGCCGCGAAGAGGAACAGCAGCAGCACGCCCGCGGCCGCGGCGGTGCCGAGGACGCCGCCCTCGGCGCGGTAGCCGATCGCGAAGGCCACGCCGCCGACGACCAGCAGCGCCCACGCGTACTTGACGAGGTCGGCGGCGACCCGCCCGGCCAGCAGCGAGAACCGCGAGACGGGCATGGCGGTGAGGCGGTCGAACACGCCCTCCTTGATGTCCCCGTACAGGCCCAGGCCCGTGGAGGTCACCGCGAAGAACAGGCCCATCGCGATGATGGTCGGCCCGGCGTACTGGAGGAAGTCCTGCCAGGAGCCCATCATCTGCCCGCCCATGAAGAACGTGATGGACAGCAGGATCATGAGCGGGATCATGAAGAAGTCGACCAGTTGGGCCGGGTAGTGCTTGATCGAGGCGAGCGAGCGGGCCGCCATCGAGGCGGACTGCGCGAGCGTCCCCCGCTTGGTGGTCCAGGTCGTCTCGGTCGCGGCGGTGTTCATGGCGCTCATGCCGCCATCTCCTTCTCGGGTTCGGCTTCGGTGTGGGCGCGGTGCCCGGTGAGCTGGAGGAAGACCTCGTCGAGGGTCGGCTCGTGGAGCCCGAACCCGGCGAGGTCGACCCCGGCCTGGTTGACGCGGACCATGACGGCCTGCGCCTCGCCCGCGTGGGCGACCGGCACGATCACCGCGCCGTCCTCGGTGCGGGCCTTGGCCCCGATCGCCCATTCGGCGAGCTGGGCGAGCTGCCCGGCGGCGTCGGGGCGGGCGGGGGACAGGCGCAGGACCTGGCCGCCGACGGTCTGCTTGAGCTGCGCGGGCGTCCCGGAGGCGATGACCCGGCCGGTGTCGATGACCGCGATGGAGTCGGCGAGCTGGTCGGCCTCCTCCAGGTACTGGGTGGTGAGCAGGACGGTGGTGCCCGCGGCGACGAGCTCGCGCACGACCTGCCAGAGCCCGTTGCGGCTCTGCGGGTCGAGTCCCGTCGTCGGCTCGTCGAGGAACAGGACGTCGGGGCGGCGCACGACGGAGGCCGCCAGGTCGAGGCGCCGGCGCATCCCGCCTGAGTACTTCCCGGCGGCCCGGGTCGCGGCGTGCGCCAGGTCGAACCGCTCGATGAGCTCGTTCGCGCGGGCCCTCGCCTGGCGGCGCGAGGCGCCGAGGAGCCGGGCGATGAGGACGAGGTTCTGCTCGCCCGAGAGGTTCGGGTCGAGCCCGGCGTACTGGCCGGTGAGCCCGATGCGCTCGCGCACCTTGCCCGCCTGGGTCGCCACGTCGAGCCCGAGGACGCGGGCGGTGCCCGCGTCGGGCCGCGTGAGGGTGGACAGGACGCGGACGGCCGTGGTCTTGCCCGCGCCGTTGGGGCCCAGGACGCCGAGGACGGTGCCGGGCGCGGCGCCGAGGTCGACGCCGTCGAGGGCGTTGACGTCGCCGAAGGACTTCCTCAGCCCTCGGACTTCGATCGCGTACTTCATGGGGGTGCCTCTCCGTTTCGCTTGCTGTGCCACCAGCGTGCGCGCGGTGCCTTTCACCCGCCTTGCACCGCGCTTTCACCGCCGAGAAACCGGATGAAAGGGCATGACAGGCACGAGAAAGGGCCGCCCCCGCGAAGCGGAGGCGGCCCTGGAGACCTGCGGTCAGCCCTTGATGGCGCCGGTGATGATCGCCTTCGTGAAGTGCTTCTGGATGAACGGGTACATGATCACGATCGGGACGATCGTGCAGACCACGACCGCCATCTTGAGCGCGGCCGTCGGCGCGGCCTCGGCGGCCTGGTACTGGCCGACGTCGGCGCCCGGGATGCCCTGCGTGGACAGGAGCATCCGCTGGAGCACCACCTGGATCGGCTGGGTCTCCAGGCCCGGCGTGTACAGCACCGCCTGGAAGTACATGTTCCAGTAGCCGACCGCGTAGAACAGCGCGATGACGGCGAGGATCGCTTTCGACATCGGCAGGACGACCTTGAAGAGCGTGCGGAACTCGCCTGCGCCGTCCATCTTCGCGGCGTCGATGAGCTCGTTCGGGACGCTGTTCATGAAGAACGACCTGAGCACGATGAGGTTGAACGCGTTGAGCGCCATCGGCAGGATCAGCGACCAGTACGAGTCGAGCAGGCCGAGCTTCTGGACCACCAGGTAGCTCGGGTACATGCCCGGCGCGAACAGGAACGTGAAGAGCACCAGCATGAGCAGCGGCCGGTGGAAGAGCGAGCCGGTGCGCGAGAGCCCGTAGGCCGCCCCGATGGTGAGCACCATCGAGATCGCGGTGCCCAGGGCGGTGAGGCCGATGGTGAGCAGCAGCGAGCGGGTGAGCGCGCCGCCGTCGAAGATCGACTGGTAGGCCTTGACGCTCACTTCGCTCGGGATGAGCAGCAGGTTCCCGCCGGCCTTGGCGAGGGCGTCCTCGCTGGCGAAGCTGGTGGCGACGACCGCCCAGATCGGGATGACGATGGCCGCGGCGTAGCAGACCAGGAAGAGCGCCTTGGCGATCTTGCCGAACCAGGTCGGCTCCTCGTCCCAGGCGGGACGGGTGTTCTTGCGGCGCTTCTTGAGTGGGATGTCGGTGGCGGTCATGACTTCTGGTAGATCCCTTGCTCTCCGAGGCGGTGCGCGACGTTGTTCGCCACCAGCACCAGCACCAGGCCGATGACGCCCTTGAACAGGCCGGCGGCCGTGCCGAAGGACGGGCCCTCGGTGCCGATGACGCTGCGGTAGTACACGAACGTGTCGAGCACTTCGGTCGTCTGGTAGCCGATGGCGTCGCGCTGGAGCTGGTACTGCTCGAAGCCGACGTTGAGGATGCCGCCGATGTGGAGGATGAGCAGCAGCACGATGACGGGGCGGATGCCCGGGAGGGTGATGTGCCACATCCGCCGCCACCGGTTCGCGCCGTCGACGGCCGCGGCCTCGTAGAGGCTCGGGTTGATCGAGGCGAGCGCGGCCAGGAAGATGATCATGCCCCAGCCCGCGTCCTTCCACGCCCACTGGAGCCAGGCCAGGAACGTGAAGGTGCTCGGGTCGGACATGATGTCGAGCCGCTCCCCGCCGAAGCCCAGGAGCCAGTTGCTCACCAGGCCGTCGGAGCCGAGGACCTGCACGAACACCGTGACGACGAGGACCCACGAGAAGAAGTAGGGCAGGTACACGATCGACTGGAAGACGCTGCGCAGCTTCGTGGACACCACGCTGTGCATGAGCAGCGCGAGCACGATCGACAGCGGGAAGAGGAAGAGCAGGTTCGCGAAGGAGTACTTCAGCGTGTTCAGCAGCGCCGGTAGGAAGTACGGGTTGTCGAACAGGCGCAGAAACCAGTCGACGCCGACGAACTGGTTCTCCCAGAACGGCCGGTACGTCTTGTAGTCCATGAACGCGATGATGTTCCACGACGAGGGCCAGTAGAAGAACACCGCGAGCTGCGCGAGGGCCGGGAGGGTCATGAGCAGGAGCGGCCAGTCGTGCCGCAGCCGCTGCCCGATCGAGCGCCTTCGCCGGAGCGAGGTCCGCTTGGCGGGCTTCTCCGCGGCGGGTGGTGCTGAAGTTTGCAGTGCTGCCATCGCTAATGAGATCCAGTCAGTCAATGCCGGTGCAGGGGGACGGGAGAAGGCCGGGCGGTCCTATGGGAGGCGGGACCGCCCGGCCTGGGCCTTACTTGTCGCCGTGCAGCTTGTCGTAGGCGGCGGTGTAGTGCTCGCGGGCGGCCTCGCCGCCGTTCTCCAGGAAGGTCGCGACCATGTCCGGGATCGTGGACAGCTCGGCGCGGCCGAAGGCGATGTCGGCCTGCTGGTCCAGGAGCGTCTGGGCGGCGGACTTGTAGTCGGCCGGGCCCTCGACGCGCATGCCCTCCCAGATGTTCACCTCGGCGAAGTCCTTGACCGAGGCGTTGTACTCGAACTTGCGCTGGACGAAGTCCGGGTCGCCGGTGAGGAAGACCTCGACCTGGCCCGAGAAGGTCTTGAGGTTGACCGGGGCCTGGACGGTGCCGGTGCCGGCCTCGGTGAAGACCGGGATGCCGTCGTCGCCGTACTCGAAGTGCGTGCCCTCGACGCCGTAGTTGAGCAGCTCGTACTCGGTGGTGCCGTAAGGCGCCGAGCAGAAGTTCGCGACGTCGAGGATCTCCTTGACCTGGTCCTCGGTGAGGTCCTTGGACAGGAAGGTCCAGCCGTCGACGCTGAAGTTGACGAACCGGATGGGCTTGCGGCCGTTGAAGCCGATCGCGCCGATGGGCTCGATGGCGCCCTCGGCGGTGCCGGTCTTGACCTGGTTGGAGTAGTCCGACCACCAGGACATGCCGTCCTGGGACATGAGGATGGTGCCGTCCACGTGCAGGACGTGCCCGTCCAGGGTCCCGGTGGGGGTGTCGGGGTGGACCAGCTTCTCGTCCCAGCAGGTGCGGCGGAATTCGAGCCACTCGGTGTACTCGGGACGCTCGCAGTTGTGGACGAGCTTGCCGTCGATGTACGCCCAGCCGTCGCCGGAGGCGAGGCCGAACCACTCGGGGGAGACGTAGTCGAGGTTGAGGAAGGCCCACTTGCCGTTGGCGTCGTCGGACCAGGCGCGGGCGACTTCGAGGACCTCTTCGACGGTGGTCGGCATCGCCAGACCGGCGTCTTCGAGGAGGTCGGTGCGCACGAACACGCCGTTGCCGGGGCCGCCGGAGAAGTTCGACGGGATGCCGAAGACGCGGGCGGTCTCGGGGTCCTCGGGGTCGGTGGACCACACCGACTGGCCCCAGGAGTTCGTGGGCTCGCCGGCGAGGAGCGGCCAGCGCTCGGAGATGTCGCCCTTGATGATGTCGGTGAGGTCGTAGAAGGTGTTGACCACCGTCTCCTGGAAGTTCGGGTGCGCGTAGAGCATCCAGGCGAAGATGTTGATGCCGTCGCCGAACTCGTTGGCGGCCAGCCACTGCACCGAGGTGTCGGCGAAGGTGTTGCCGTCGGCCTGGCGCAGGTTGATCTTGGTGCCGCCCCACGCCTCCTGGAGGGTCGCGAAGTACGGGTCGTCGCCGGCCGGGGGCGAGCCCCACATCGCGACGGTGATCTCGTACTCGCCCTTGCCCTCGGCGGCCGTGGTGATGGCCGGCGCCGGCTCGGGGTAGGTGGTGAAGCCCGAAGGGTGGTTCGGCGGCTCGCCCACGAGGTCGGGCTGGACCGGGAGCTCGTACTCCTTGTAGGTCGGCAGGAAGTCGAAGCCCTCGGTCGCCTGGGCGGCGCCGTCGCCCGACTCGATGTCGCCGCAGGCGGCGAGGATGGGCAGGCCCGCGGCCCCGGCGGCGCCGAGACCGGCCACCTTGAACAGGGAGCGGCGCCGGATGGGCGACCTGTCGGAGGGAGTAGCCACGTTGCTGTCCTTTCGGTCGTACTGGTGAGGGTTGGTACTAGGGGGGTGTAGCCGCAATTAGTTCGGCTATTCGATAAACTAAAGTAGCGCACGGTGACAGCCCGCACAAGCCGGGGGTCAGGCGAAACGGGCGCGGATTGATCACGATTGGGGAACGGCCCTTGCCGGTGAACGCGCGCATGCGACACCGTCGGGGACTGCTCACCTAGCGCTTGTCGCCATCCCCGAGAATGGGTCACGAGTTACATCTGGAGGAGAACATGGCGATGCGCATAGCGGCGAAGTCGGCCGGACCGGACGGCGACGAAGCGCTGCGACGCGCCAAGCGCGCCGACTTCACCGACGTGCGGGCCAACAACCTGGGCTTCGTCCTCCGGCAGGTCCGCGTCGAGGGCCGGTGCTCGCGCGCCGACCTGGCGGCCAAGACCGGCCTGAACAAGGCCACGGTCTCCTCGCTCGTCGCCGAGCTCATCGAGCGCCGCGTCCTGCGCGAGTCCGGCTCGGTCATCGGCAACATCGGGCGCCCCGCGGTGCTCCTGAGCGTCGACAGCGGCTACTACGCCTCGATCGGCGTCGAGGTCAACGTGGACTACATGGCCCTGGTCGCGGTCGACCTGGCGGGCAACCGGCTCCTGAGCTGGCGGCGCGCCCACGACGGCGCGGGCTCCTCGGCGGGCCGGTCGGTCTCGGCCATCGCCGGGCTCGCCAAGCGGGCGGTGGACAAGATGGACGCCGAGGGCCGCCAGATCCTCGGCCTCGCCGTCGCCGTCCCGAGCATGATCGACCACAAGGGCGTCGTGCGCAACGCGCCCCGGCTGGGCTGGACGGACTTCGACCTCGCCTCCCGCCTGCGCAGCGCCATGCGCGACCCGCAGTACGCCGTCTCGGTCGACAACGACGCCAACCTGGGCGCGGTCGCCGAGCAGCGCTTCGGCGCCTGGGCCGACATGTCGAACATGATCTACCTGACCGGCGAGATCGGCCTCGGCGCCGGCCTCATCATCGACGGCGAGCTGCGCCGCGGCGCCGCGGGCTTCGCGGGCGAGTTCGGGAACCTCTTCGTCGAGATCGACGGGAGCATCGGTCGCGTCGAGGACCTCGCGAGCATCCGCACCGCCCTGATCGAGCTCTCCGAGGCCGAGGACATCAACTCCACCGAGGTGGAGGCCGAGGTCGAGGACATCGTCACCCGGGCCCGCGCGGGGGAGGACCGCGTCATCGCGGTCCTGGAGCGCATGGGCCGCGCGCTCGGCGCGGGCATCGCCCTCGCCGTGGACCTGCTCAACCCCGAGGTCGTGGTCCTCGGCGGCCACTACCAGGCCCTGAGCCCGTGGCTCCTGCCCGCGGCCGAGGCCGAGCTGGGCTCGCGCGCGTTCGCGCCCGAGTCCGGGGGCGTCGAGGTCGTCGTCTCCTCCCTCGGCCACGAGGCGCCCGCGCTCGGCGCGGCGACCGGCATCCTCAACGACATCGACGCGGGAAGGATGCCCACCCCGCTCGGGCGTTGACACGCTCCCACGGTTGTTTCGCGATTGTTACCCCGACCGTTTTCGCAGGCCCCCGCCTCGCGGAAGCGGTGAAAACCGTCATTAGCACACGTTGGCGCCCGTACGCGGCCTTGACGCCGGGCCGGGCCCGGGTGTAGAAATCTTGCAATCCCAATCGAAGCGCTTCGAAAGCCGTCACCAGCTGTAACGCCATCGTCATCGAAGCGCTTCGACGGCGGAGATCACACCCGGCACCGTCTCCACCCCAGGCGCCCCGCACAGCCAGCGACAGCGAAGTCCACAAGGAAGTCCCACATGAACGACCCGCGTCCCGCCTTCCGCGACACCAGTCTTTCCCGCGACGACCGCATCGCCGACCTCCTCTCCCGCCTCACGCTCGAAGAGAAGCTCGGACTCCTCCACCAGTACCACCGGCCCGTCGAACGGCTCGGCATGGGCCCGTTCAAGACCGGCACCGAAGCCCTCCACGGCCTCGCCTGGCTCGGCGAGGCCACCGTCTTCCCCCAGGTCGTCGCGCTCGGCGCCACCTGGAACCCCGAGCTCGTCGAACAGGTCGGCGCCGCCGTCGCCGACGAGGTCCTCGCCTTCAACCACGAGGACCCCGTCAAGGTCGGGCGCAACGTCTGGGCCCCCACCGTCAACCCGCTGCGCGACCCCCGCTGGGGCCGCAACGAGGAGGGCTACTCCGAGGACGCGTGGATGACCGGCCTCATGGGCGCCGCCTACGCGCGCGGGCTCAAGGGCGATGGCGAGGTCTGGAAGACCGCCCCCACCGTCAAGCACTTCCTCGCCTACGGCAACGAGGCCGACCGCTGCACCACCTCCTCGAACATGCCGCCGCGGGTGCTGCGCGAGTACGAGTTCGCCGCCCACCGCCCGGCACTGGCGGGCGGCGACGCGGTCGCGGTCATGCTCTCCTACAACCTCGTCAACGGCCGCCCCGCGCACGTGACGCCCCTGGTCAACGACGAGCTGCGCACCTGGACCGACGACGAGGTCTTCATCGTCTCGGACGCCTACGCCCCCAACAACCTCGCCCAGCTCCAGGGCTACTTCGAGGACCTCCCCACCGCGTACGCCGCCGCCGTCAAGGCCGGGCTCGACTCCTTCACCCAGGACGACGACCGCCCCGACGAGGTCCTCGGCCACCTCGCCGCCGCCCTCGAACGCGGCCTCCTCGACGAGGCCGACATCGACACCGCCGTGCGCCGCAACCTCTTCGTGCGCTTCGGCCTCGGCGAGTTCGACCCCGAGGACCCCTACGCGGGCATCGGCCGCGAAGCGGTGAACTCGCCCGAGCACCGCGCCCTCGCCCGCGAGGCCGCCGCCCAGTCGATCACCCTCCTCCAGAACAACGGCATCCTGCCGCTCCAGGGCCCGGGCAAGCAGGCGCCCAAGAAGATCGCCGTCATCGGCCCGCTCGCCGACGTCCAGATGCAGGACTGGTACTCCGGGACGCTCCCGTACGCCGTCACCGCGCGCCAGGCCCTCGCCGAGCGCGCCGAGGTGGTCCACACCGAAGGCGTCGACCGCATCCGCCTGCGCCACAAGACCGGCTACGTGACCGCCGTCGAGGACGGCAAGGCCCTGGAGATCACCGACACCGTCGGCGCCGCCGCCCAGTTCGACCTGTTCGACTGGGGCGGCTGGTCCTACACCGCGCGCAACGTCGCCACCGGCCTCTACCTCGACGGCCGCCGCGACGGGACCGTGGGCGCCGACTCGACCGGCCCCCACGAGTTCGACGTCCACGAGACCTTCACCATCGTCGAGCTCGAAGGCGGCAAGCTCGCCGTCCAGCAGCGCCACGGCCCCGAAGGCGCCCCGGGCCGGTGGCTCGCCCTCCAGGACGGCCGGGTCGGCCTCGCCGAGGACCGGGCCGACGCCGCCGAGTTCGACTTCGACTTCGTGGTCAAGGGCCGCGAGGCCGCCGCCGAACTCGCCCGCGACGCCGACGTCGCCGTCCTCGTCCTCGGCGACCACCCGCTCGTCAACGGCCGCGAGACCGAGGACCGCACCGACCTCGAACTGCCCTCGTCCCAGCGCTGGATCCTCGGGACCGTCCTCGCCGCGAACCCGAACACGATCCTCGTCACCACCTCCTCCTACCCCTACTCCGCGACCTGGGCCGCCAAGCACGTGCCCGCGGTCCTGTGGTCGGGCCACGGCGGACAGGAGTGGGGCAACGCCCTTGCCGACGTCCTCTACGGCGACCGCGACGTCGAGGGCCGCCTGCCGCAGACCTGGTACACCGGCGCCGCCGAGCTGCCCGCGATGCTCGACTACGACATCGTCGCCTCCGACGCGACCTACCTGTACTACCTCGGCCAGCCGCTCTACCCGTTCGGGCACGGCCACTCCTACGCCGAGTTCAAGTACGCGAACCTCACCGTCGACAAGGAGCACGCCGGACCCGGCGACGAGCTCCGCGTCACCGTCGAGGTCGCCAACACCGGCGACCGCGACGGCGTCGAGGTCGTCCAGCTCTACTCCCACCAGTGCGGCTCGCGCGTCAAGCAGCCGCTGCGCCAGCTCCGCGGCTTCGACAAGGTCCGCCTCGCCGCGGGCGAGACGCGCACCGTCGCCTTCACCGTCGCCGTGGACGACCTCGCCCACTGGGACAACGTCACCGGGCGCATGATCGTCGAGAAGAGCCGCCAGCGCCTCATGGTCGGCCGCTCGGCCGCGAACATCGTCCTGTCGGCCTCGGTCCGCGTCGACGGCGAGGTCGTCCCCGCCCGCGACCTCGCGGCCCCCGTCGCCGCCACCGCGAACGACGCCTACTCCGGCGTCCTGTGGCGCGACGAGTCGCGCACCTCGGGCGACGTCATCGCCGCCGAAGAGGCCGGCGGCTGGATCATGCTCGGCGACTGCGACTTCCGCGAGGGCGGCTACACCGCCGTCACCGCCCGCGTCGCCGGACCGGCCTCCCAGCTCACCCTCCGCGCCGACGATCCGCTCGACGGCGACCTCCTCGCCAAGATCGACACGCCCGCCACCGGCGGCGTCTACGACTACGCGGACGTCACCGTCGACCTCGCCCGCACCGAAGGCGTCAAGGACCTCTACGTCTCCTTCGAGGGCCCCGTCCGCCTGTCCACCCTCGCCTTCGCGGAGGCGTCCTAGTGGCCGCACCGGGCCGCGGCGTCACCATCGCCGACGTCGCGGCGCGCGCCGGGGTAGCGGCCAGCACGGTCTCCTACGTGCTCAGCGGCAAGCGGTCCATCTCCCCGGACACGGCGCGGCGCGTCATGGAGGCGGTCGCCGAACTCGGCTACCACCCGCACGCCGGGGCGCGCTCGCTCGCCTCCCGGCGCTCGGGCGTCCTCGCGATGATGCTGCCCCTGCGCGACGGCATGCACCTGCCGGTGCTCATGCAGTTCGCCTCGGGCGCCGTCACCGAGGCCCGCCGCCAGGACCAGGACGTGCTCCTCATGACCGCCGACGAAGGACCCGCCGGACTCGCGCGGGTCGCCGCCTCGGCCATGGTCGACGGGCTCATCCTCATGGACGTGGAGGTCCGCGACCCCCGCGTCGAGGCCCTGCGCCGCCTCGGCCTCCCCAGCGTCCTCATCGGCTTCCCCGCCGACGCCGAGGGCCTCACCTGCGTCGACCTCGACTTCACGGCCGCCGGGCAGGTCTGCGCCGACTACCTCGTCGAACGCGGCTGCCGCGACATCGCCCTCCTGGGCGCCTCCGAGGCGGTCTACGAGCGCCGCACCGGCTTCGCCGAGCGCGTGCGCGAGGGCTTCCTCGGCCGCTCCGGCCCCGGCGCCGCGGTCTGGCCCTGCCCGGACGACCCGATCTCGGTGCAGCGCACCGTCAAGGAACTCCCCGCGGCCAACCCGGACCTGACGGGCCTCGCGGTCCACAACGAACCGGCCGTCGGCCACGTCATGCACGCCCTCGCCGACGCCGGCAAGCGCGTGGGGGAGGACTTCCACGTGGTCGTCATCGGCCCCGACGAGGTCGCCGAACGCGTCCACCCGCAACTGCCGTCGGTCCTCGTGCCCGCCGAGACGCTCGCCGAGATCGCCGTGCGCCACCTCATGCGAAAACTCGACGGCCTCGACGTCCCCGCCGCGACCCTGGTCGAACCGCAGCTGACCGCCCGCTGACGAGACGAACGGCCCGCGCACTCCACGAGTGCGCGGGCCGTTCGCGTACGACGGCGGCCCCGGAACAGGTGGGGTCCCGGGGCCGCCGCCCTCCTTTCGGAGCGAATGCGGTCTGTGTCAGCCGACGTCGACGCCCTGCTCCTGGAGCCAGGCCAGGGAGTCGACCTTCTCGCCGTCGATGAGGACCTCGAAGTGCAGGTGCGGGCCGGTCGAGTTCCCCGTGGTGCCCGCGTAGATCACGGTGTCGCCCTTGGAGAGCTCGTCGCCGACGCTCACCGGGACGTCGGTCGCGTGCGCGTACCGGGTCTCCACGCCGTTCCCGTGGTCGACGTACACGACGTTGCCGTAGCCGCCGGCCTCGAAGCCGACATAGGTCACGGTGCCGTCGCCGACCACGCGGATCGCGTCGCCCTCGTTGTTCGCGAAGTCCGTGCCGCCGTGGAGGCGGCCGTCGCGCTGGCCGTAGAACGAGCTGATGCGCGCGTCTGAAGGGGAGATCCAGGGGGCGGCGGCCTCGGCCGCGGCGGCCTCTTCAGCGGCCTTCTCCTCGGCCGCCTTCTCCTTCGCCTCGGCCTCCTTGGCGGCGGCCTCCTCGGCGGCCTTCGTCTTCTCGGCCTCGGCCTTCTCGGCCGCGACGGTGGCGGCCTGCTCGCGCGAGGCCTGCACGGCGGCCATGTCCGCCAGCACGTCGTCGACCTTCCAGTCGGCCTGCACCAGCGTCACCTCCGCCCGGTCCTCGGCGTCGGCCGCCTGCGCCGCGGCCTGCCCCGACAGGGCCGAGACGACCCATCCGGCGAAGATCGCGGCCACGAGGCCGACGCTCACGAAACGCCAGCTGTGACGTTCGCGACGAATTCGGCGCCGCCGGATCACTGCCCGGAGTCGGCGGCTGGTCATTTCGCGTCCTGCTGATTCGCAGTTCTCGTCATGTGTGCCCATAGCGTCGGGAAACCTACCCGACCCGATCCCGACAATCGGCCCATGACCAGGCGATACAACGCCCCAACTGGTCCCTGCGCGGGCCATGTCGGCACCCGGGGGCGGCCGCGCCTCCTCCGAAAGGACGAGGCGCGTGACGCACAGTGAATGGTCGACTTCGGAAGGCCGCCGGTAATCGGTGGAGCCGTGACCCACGACGCCGCCTAAACTTGGAAGGTCTGCCTGCGGCCGCCTCGGCCCGCCATCGCCTGAAGGAGTGCCCCATGATCACCGCTGCCGGTCTCGAGCTGCGCGCCGGTTCGCGCATCCTCCTGTCCGGGGCCGATCTGCGGATCCAGCCCGGCGACAGGATCGGACTCGTCGGGCGCAACGGCGCCGGCAAGACCACCACCATGAACGTCCTCGCGGGCCTCACCCAGCCCTACAGCGGCCGCATCGAGAGCAACGGCCGCTTCGGCTACCTCCCGCAGGACCCGCGATTCGCCGACCTCACGCAGACCGCCTCCAACCGCGTCCTCTCCGCCCGCGGCCTCGACCAGCTCCTGTCCGACCTCGCCAAGACCGAGGCCGAACTCGCCGAGGTCGCCGACGACGCCAGGCGCGACAAGCTCGTCAACCGCTACTCCCGCCTCGAAGAGCAGTTCTCCGCCCGCGGCGGCTACCAGGCCGAGTCCGAGGCCGCCCGCATCTGCTCCAAGCTCGGCCTCGAAGACCGCATCCTCGCGCAGCCGCTCTCGACCCTCTCCGGCGGCCAGCGCCGCCGCGTCGAACTCGCCCGCATCCTCTTCTCCGACGACGGCGACGGCATCCTCCTCCTCGACGAGCCCACCAACCACCTCGACGCCGACTCCATCAACTGGCTCCGCGGCTTCCTCGCCGGGCACAAGGGCGGCCTCGTCCTCATCACCCACGACGTCGAACTCCTCGACGAGGTCGTCAACACCGTCTGGTTCCTCGACCCCACCCGCTCGGTCATCGACATCTACAACCTCGGCTGGAAGGCCTACCAGCGCCAGCGCGCCGAGGACGCCGAACGCCGCCGCCGCGAGCGCGCCAACGCCGAGAAGAAGGCCGCCACCCTCACCAAGCAGGCCGCTAAGCTCGGCGCCAAGGCCACCAAGGCCAAAGCCGCCAAGGGCATGATCCGCCGCGCCGAGGAGATGCTCGACAACCTCGAAGAGGACCTCATTCAGGAGAAGGTCGCCGACGTGCGCCTCCCCCAGCCCGCCCCCTGCGGCAAGGTCCCGCTCACCGCCTCCGGCCTGTCCAAGTCCTACGGCTCGCTGGAGATCTTCACCGGCGTCGACCTCGCCATCGACCGCGGCTCCCGCGTCGTCATCCTCGGCCTCAACGGCGCGGGCAAGACCACGCTGCTGCGGATGCTCGCCGGCACCCTCGAACCCGACACCGGTCAGGTCGAACCCGGCTACGGCCTGCGCATCGGCTACTTCGCGCAGGAGCACGACACGCTCGACCACACCGGCACCGTCCTGGAGCAGATGCAGTCGGCCGCCTCCGACTCCGGCGCCGACCTGCCCGACTCGGAACTGCGCAAGATCCTCGGCGCGTTCCTGTTCCCCGGCGACGACGTCCACAAGCCCGTGCACGTCCTCTCCGGCGGCGAGAAGACCCGGCTCGCGCTGGCGAGCCTGGTGTCCTCGGGCGCGAACGTGCTGCTGCTGGACGAGCCGACGAACAACCTCGACCCGGCCAGCCGCCAGCAGGTGCTCGACGCCGTGGACGGCTTCACCGGCGCGATCGTCATGGTCACCCACGACCCGGGCGCGGTCGAGGCCCTGCGCCCCGAGCGGGCGATCCTCCTGCCCGACGGCGACGAGGACCTGTGGTCGGACGAGCTGATGGAGCTCGTCGAACTCGCCTGACCGGCGGGGCCGCGCCGGCCCTCGGGCTCAGCCCGAGGCTCAGCCTGAATACATGAGCACGACGGCCGCGCACGCGCCCGCCGCCGCCGTCACCAGCGGCACCTGGACCGAGCGGCGCCGCCGCCTGCCCGGCTTCGGCGCCGACTGCGCTGCGAGGCGCTGCACCGGCGTCGTGGAGGCCACGATCAGCCACGGGCACAGGGCGATCCACCCGTATTCGGGGTGCTCGGGGTTCGAGCCGCTCAGCGGGGCGATCATGAGCGCCAGAAGCGGGCCGATCATGAGCGGCCACGCCGGGCCCGTCCCGAAGCGGCGCAGGCTCTCCACGATCGCCGGACCGCACGCGACGCACACGAGCGCGGGCATGAGCGCCAGCCACCACAGCTGGCCCGGGTGGGCCGCGATCTCGCCGACCGCCGCGTTGTAGGTGTCGATGAGGCCGTACGGCCACGAGGTGCCCAGGGCCGCCGCCAATGCGAGCACGGCCAGGGCCGCGCCCGCCGAGACGAGGATCTGCGCCGGGCGTCGGCGCGCGAAGTACAGGCACAGCAGCGAGACGGCGAACCAGGCCGCCCCGTAGGACAAGAGCGCCGCGATGCCGAGGAGCCCGCCCGCGGCGGCCGCGCCCCAGAACGCGTCCGCGCCGCGCACGCGCCGCTCGGAGACGACCGCGCCGCACGCCAGGACAGCCGCGCAGGCCGCCGCGGCGACGCCGTCCATGCCCAGGGTCGTCCAGGCCGCCCAAGGGCCCAGGATCAGCAGCGGTGCGAGGGCGCGGGCCGCGACGGGCCCGCACACCGACTTCGCCGCGATGAGCGTCAGCGGCACCGTCAGGCACGAGAGCGCGATGACCGTGATCGCAAGGCCCGCTTCGGAACCGCTGTAGGACACCAGGAACGCGATCGCCCGGTGGGCGCCGTCGGTGGCCGTGGAGGTCGTCGTCGGGTCCACATTGGTGTGCAGTGCCGCCGACCAGGTGATGGAGGCGAGATAGGACGCCACCAGCAGCGTGGTCCAGGACATGCGGGCCGCCGCGGGCCGCGAGGCCGCGACGAGCACGGCCGCGGCCGTCAGCGGCGCGACGACCATGCCGACCGTGACGTGCAGGGAGAGGTTCTGCGCGGGCCACCACGGCAGCGTCGCCGGTCCGACCACTTCGGAGGTCGACACCGCGACCGACGCCATCGTCAACGTCGCCACCAGCAGCGACAGCCAGATCGCGATGTCGCGCAGCCGACCGTGGCGGGGCCCGGCCGGAGCGAGGGCCTCGACCCGGTCGGTGAAGGAGGTCTGCGGTGCGGTCACGTTACGAAACTATCGGGTATCCGACACAACCGACCGCCGGGCGAGAAAAGTCCGGCAAACTTCACAACGTTCCCTCATCACCCTCCGTGCGTAGGAAAGAACTCATGACTCCCGAGGTTCCACTTCGAAGCGGCGCCGACCAGCCCGGCACCGTCTCCGACACCCCGAGAACAGATCCGAACCGGCAGGTCCGCGGGGACGAGCGCCGAGCGCTCACCGAGCGCGTGACCAGCGCCTACCGCCAAGGGCAGAGCATCAGGGTCATAGCCTCAACGATAGGCCGCTCCTACGGCTTCGTGCACCGCCTCCTCGCCGAGGCGGGCGTCGACTTCCGCACCAGGGGCGGGGCCCGGAGGGCGCTCAGGAAATAAACCGGGCGCCGCAGGGCGTTGAGGGGTCGGGAAAACAGCGGCGACGTACAGTTGCCGGGCTGCATTCCGGCTCGCGGGCGCCGCCCCGGCGCGCGAGCCCCGCCACGACCGCCCAAGCCCCACCCCGCCGACGAACGCACTTGGGCCAGCACCACAGGAGGCCCGGTGTCATCGATGGGATCTGCCGGCTGGGACGCCATGCGCTCCATGCGGCGCGCTGACGACCTCAAGGGCGTCACCCTCTCCAGCGGCGTCAAGCGCCGCATCTTCCGCTTCGCCCGGCCCTACCGGCGCGACATCGGACTGTTCCTCGCGCTGGTGACCGCCATCGCGGCCATCGGCGTGGCGACCCCGGTCCTCGCCGGCGACATCGTCAACGAGCTGACCGGCGCCGACGGCACCCAGCGGGGCGTCATCACGCTGGCCGCGATCATCGCGGGCCTGGCGGTCGTCGAGGGCGCCATGAACCTCGCCATGCGCTGGTACGGCGCGAAGCTCGGCGAGGGCATCATCTACGACCTGCGGCGCTCGGTCTTCGACCACGTCCAGTCGATGCCGGTCGCGTTCTTCACCCGCTCGCAGACCGGCGCGCTGGTCTCGCGGCTGAACACCGACGTCATGGGCGCGCAGCGGGCCTTCACGAGCACGCTCTCGGGCCTGGTCTCCAACGGCATCGCCGTCGCGCTCATCATCGCCGTCATGTTCTTCCAGTCCTGGCAGATCACGCTGCTGTCGCTGGTGCTCGTCCCGGTGTTCATCGTCCCGGCCAAGTGGGTCGGGCGCAAGCTCGCGGCGCTCACCAAGGAGGGCTTCGACCTCAACGCGGCCATGCACACCCAGATGGCCGAGCGGTTCAACGTGGGCGGCGCGATGCTCGTGAAGCTCTTCGGGCGCCCCGAGAACGAGTCGGCCGAGTTCTCCGGCAAGGCCGACCGCGTGCGCGGCATCGGCATCACCACGGCCATGTACGCGCGCACCTTCATCGTCGCGCTCACCCTCGTCGCGGGCCTGTCGCAGGCCCTCGCGTACGGCCTGGGCGGCGCCCTGGTCTTCTCGGGGCAGCTGAGCGCGGGCACGGTGGTCACGCTGGCGCTGCTGCTGACGCGCCTGTACGGGCCGCTGACGGCGCTGTCGAACGTGCGCGTCGACGTCATGAGCGCCCTCGTGAGCTTCCAGCGGGTCTTCGAGGTCCTCGACCTCAAGCCGCTCATCCGCGAGGCTGAGGACGCGAAGGACCTGCCCGCGGGCGCCGCCTCGATCGTCTTCCGCGACGTCGACTTCCGCTACCCGGGACCCGACGAGGTCTCGCTGGCGAGCCTGGAGGACCTGGCCCGGCCCGACCGCTCCGACAACGGCCGCCAGATCCTCACCGGCGTCTCCTTCTCGGTCGCCCCCGGCGAGCTGGTCGCCCTGGTCGGTCCCTCCGGCGCGGGCAAGACCACCACGGCGGGCCTGGTGCCGCGCCTGTACGACGTCTCGGCCGGCGCGGTCGAGGTCGGCGGCACCGACGTGCGGGAGTTGACCTCGGCCTCGCTGACCGAGCACATCGGCATGGTCACCCAGGACGCGCACCTGTTCCACGACACCGTGCGCGAGAACCTCCTGTACGCGCGGCCGGGCGCGACCGACGAGGAGGTCTGGGAGGCCCTCGACCGGGCCCAGATCGGCGCCACGGTGCGCCGCCTCGAATCCGGTCTCGACACCGTCGTGGGGGAGCGGGGCTACCGCTTCTCCGGCGGCGAGAAGCAGCGTCTGGCGATCGCCCGGGTCCTGCTCAAGGCCCCGCCGATCGTGATCCTGGACGAGGCCACCGCCCACCTCGACTCCGAGTCCGAGGCCGCGGTCCAGCGCGCCCTGGACTCGGCCCTGGAGGGCCGCACCTCCCTGGTCATCGCCCACCGCCTCTCCACTGTCCGCCGCGCCGACCGGATCGTCGTCCTGGAGGACGGCGCCGTGGTCGAGACCGGCACCCACGACGATCTCGTCGACCGCGGCGGCCTGTATTCCGAGCTGTATAAGACGCAGTTCGCGGAGCGCAGCGGAGCGAACAGTGAGTACGGCGCGGGGAGCAGCGGAGCGAACGATGAGTACGGCGCGGAGCGCAGCGGTGTTGATTCCGACGCCGAGTTGCCAACGGGCCGTGGGGAACCGGTCGGCGGCGCTCGCTAGGACGCCTTCTCGGCTTTTTAGGTGACCTGAATCACATATCGCTACGGGCGAACTGCGGTCCGCGCAGGTCAACCCCCCGACGCGAGGATTCGTTATTTTGAGGGATGCCGTGTGAGCAGGGATACTGTAAGGTCCAAAGACCGCTTCGGTTCAATCTTCGCCGAAGGGGTGAAGCGCCGGTGAACGGCGGCACATCTCGGACCGCGACGCCGGTTCCCCGCCCGGGAGGCGACCCCCGGGAGCGGACGGGCGGCGGGTCCGAACATCAACATCGCAAGGAAAAGCAGTAATGGCGCAAGGCACCGTTAAGTGGTTCAACTCAGACAAGGGCTTCGGCTTCATCGCTCCCGATGGCGACGGCCCGGACATCTTCGTCCACTTCACCGCGATCACCGGGAACGGCTACCGCTCCCTGGAGGAGAACCAGCGCGTGGAGTTCGACGTCGAGCAGGGCAAGAAGGGCCCGCAGGCCGCGAACCTGCGCGCGCTCTAAGCAACCTATAAGCCGAAGCCGCTGCCCTTCACCTGAAGGACAGCGGCTTCTGTGGTGCCGGGCCTCAGCCGGTGAGGTAGGAGAGCAGCTCCAGCTCGCCGTCCAGGAGCCCCGTGAGGGTCCGCTCGTCCGCGATCTCCCCGGCCGGGTCCACGAGGTACAGGGTCCGCACCCCGCCGTCGTCCACCAGCTCGATCATCGACCCGTCGGCGAGGAACACGACCTGTTGCGTGTCGCCCTCGACGGGCAGGTCCAGTTCGTCACCGGTCGCGGTGTCGACGTAGAAGTCGCAGGTCCAGGCGTCGATGTCGCCCTCCTCTTCGAAGTAGTCCTGGGCGCAGACCTCCCCGCCGTCGGCCGAGACTCCGGTGGGCCACCACAGGTCGTCACCGCCGATGACGTGGTCGGCGAGGCCCGGCAGCTCGGTCGCGTCGGAGCCGTCGGGCCGCATCACCGTGGACGAACCGTCCCAGAGGAACTCGCCGTCCGGCAGCCAGACCGCCCCGCAGGCCAGCGCCTCGGGCAGTTCGGTCAGCTCGCCGGTGCTCACGTCGAGCATGTAGCCCTTCGCGTTCTCGAAGCCGACCGGCTCGTGGAAGAGGACCTTGTCCGAGTCGGGCGACCAGCTGATCGGGCAGTGGATCGGCTCGACGGAGATCACCTGCTCGGTCGCGAACGCGAACTCGTCGGGGCCCTCGTACCGGTAGTCGTTCAGCTCCACGTACGCCGCACTGCACATGTCGCCCCGGTCGACCGTGAGGGCCCGGGTGCCGTCGGGGGACGGGTGGAACAGGTAGTCGCGCGGGACGTCCAGACCGGTCGTTTCCTCCTCGCCGTCCCCGGTGCGGACTTCGTGGGTATACCGTTCGCCTTGCGCCGCATCGGTCACGTGGAACAGCATCCTCCAGGGCAGGTCTCCCGCGAGCGCCGCCGGCTCCGACTCGCCGCGGCCGGGGAACGCGTACCCGTTGTCCCCCCAGTCGCCCGGGCGGACCCCGCAACCGGTCGTGACCGTCTCGTCCTCGGGACGCTCCGTCTCCACGGTGCTGTCGTCGACAGGGCCGGTCTCGAACGTGGTCGGGTCGTCGGCCGGCGGGACCGCGTCCGCGTTCCGGGTGCCGATGAAGGCCGCCGCACCGGCGCCCGCGAGCGCCAGCGCGCAGACCGCGGCGATCGACCCCGCCGCGAGGCGGCGGCGGCCGATGGTGCGGGCGCGCCCCAGCGCACCCGATGCCAGGTCGCGAGAAGGTCCGGGCTCGTCTCCCGCGATGCCTTGCAGCAGTTCGCGAATCGAGTCAGGCATTGGCCTCTCCCCTCATGGTCACGAATTCGGCCTCCCAGCGGTCCACCCGCTGGCCCGAGTCGCCGAGGACGACCAGTTCGGGGAAGGAGGTGCGCAGCCGGCGCAGGCCGCGCTGGACGCGGGACCGCAGCGCGGTGACCGGGCAGTCGAGGATCGCGGCCGCGCTCGCCTCGGTCTGGTCCTCGAAGTACCGGACCACGATCGCCGCCCGCTGCTTCGCGGGGAGCGACAGGAGCGCGGCGTGCACCGCCAGGCGCAGCGCCGTGTCGGCCTCGCCGTCGACGCCGTCTGGCTCGGGCACGGCGTCGGTCGCGATCTCGGCGACCTTCCTGCGCCGCCAGCGGCTCACATGCAGGTGGTACATGGTGCGCCTGGTGTAGGCCTCGGCGTTCGCCGTGCGGTGCAGGCGCTTCCAGGACCGCCAGGTCCGGGCGAGGGCGTCCTGCACGAGGTCCTCGGCGAGCCCGCGGTCGCCGGTGAGCAGGAAGGCCGCGGCGCACAGGGCGCCCGACCTCGCTCTGACGAAGTCCTCGAACTCGCCCTGCCGCGTCGGCGGTGCCCCTGAAGGGACGGTAGATCCGCTCACGATCGGTTCCATTCCACGAGAAAAGCTTGGGTACCCACCAAGACGAGCAGCGGGGCGGCCGGCCGTATCCTACGAACGGCCCGCCATCGCCGACCGAACGGACGATACGGAAACGCGATTGAAACCGCCCCGCCCACCGGTCACACTGAGGCCGTGCGGATCATCGAATTCGACAAGGCCAGGCCCGATCTGATCGACCGGACCTTCGCCCTCCTGACCGCCGCCCACGAGGCCGACACTCCCGAGAACCCCGAGCCCGTCGAGCGGTTCTACAAGACCATGTTCACCCACCTCTTCCCCGGCCGCCGGAAGCACTGGTTCGCCGCCGTCGAGACCGGCGACGACGGCGAGGAGCACGTGATCGGCCTCGGCCGCGTCAACTTCTTCCTCGACGAGAACCAGGACTTCGCCACCTTCGCCGTCACCGTCCATCCCGGACACCGGCGCCGCGGCCACGGCGCCGCCCTCCTCGCCCACGTCGAGCGCTTCTGCGCCGAACAGGGCCGCACCACCGTCGTCACCGCCGTCCCGATGTACTGGGAGAACGGCCCCGAACGCGACGAGACCGGCGCGCGGGCCCTCGAACGCCGCGGCTACACCCGCGCGCTGACCACCGTCAACCGCCGTAGTCCCGCCGCACCGTTCGGCGCCGACGAGGAGACCCGCCGCTACGACGAGGCCCGCGCTAAGGCCGGCGACGCCTACGAACTGCGCCAATGGGCCGGACCGGTCCCCGACGACCTCCTGATCACCATGTGCCGCATGGAGACCATGATCATGAGCGAGATCCCCCTCGGCGAACTCGACCTCCAGCCCGAACAGGTCGACGCCAAGAAGCTCCGCGGCAGGGAGGCCGTCAACGCCGCCGAAGGCCGCGTCAACGTCCACTCCGTGGCCGTCGACCGATCCACCGGCGAAGTCGTCGCCTGGACCGAGATCGGCGTCGACGAAGGCGACCACGCCGACGGGCACCAGGGCATCACCATCGTCGACCCCGCCCACCGCGGCCACCGCCTCGGCCTCCTCCTCAAACTCGCCAACCTCCGCCAACTGCGCGAGCGCTTCCCGCACGTGGCGTGGATCTGGACCGACAACGCCGACGTCAACGCCCCGATGATCGCCATCAACGAGCTCCTCGGCTACGCCACCGTCGACGCCAACGCCGAATACCAGCGCAAACTCGAAGCGCCGTCCGCATGAGCCCCGGCCGCCTGAGTCCCAGCCGGCTGAGGATCGACCGCGTCGAAGCCGCCGACACGGCCGCGCTGGCGCGCGTGGCCGACCTCTTCGAGCGCCAGCGCGCCGCCGAGACCCCCGAACTCGCCGAGGTCCCCGAACGCACCTACGCCGACGCACTCCGGCACCCGCCGCCCGACTCCGCGTACCGGTGCCACCTCGCGACCGACGGCGGCGACGCTCTCGGCGTCCTGTGGACCTACCTGCCGCAGAAGGAGAACCGCCACTACGTGGAGGCCGACCTCGTGGTCGACCCGGCCCACCGCCGCCGCGGCGTCGGCTCCGCGCTGCTCGACCTCCTCCTGGAGACCGCCCGCGCCGAAGGCCGCACCGAGATCGTCGTCCTCGCCCGCATCGCCTGGCAGGGCGGCCCTGCCCGCCCCGACGACGGCCCCCGGTTCCTCGAACGCCGCGGCTTCACCGCCGCCCTCACCGAGGTCGACCGCAGCCTCGACCTCGCCGCGATCGACCACGCCGAGGAAGCACGCCTGTGGGCTGAGGCCACCGAGGCCTCCGGCGGCTACGAAGTCGTCTCCTGGACCGGGCGCAGCCCCGACCGCTACGTCGACGGTCTCGCCCGGATCGACTCCAGGATCTTCGCCGAGATCCCACTCGGCGACGTCGACCTGCGCCCCCGCGAGGTCGACGCCGACTTCGTGCGCGCCAGGGAGCAGAGCGCCGAGGCCAAGGGCGACCGCCTCATCCGCACCATCGCCGTCCCCGCGGGCACCGACGAGGTCGCCGCCAACACCGTCATCTACGCCCGCGACGACGATCCCGAAGCGCACCAGGCGATCACGATCGTCGACCCGGACCACCGCGGCCACCGCCTCGGCCTGCTCGTCAAACTCGCCAACCTCCGGCTCCTGCGCGAGCGGTTCCCCGAGACCGCCCGCGTCTGGACCGGCAACGCCGACACCAACGCCAACATGGTCGACATCAACGACCGGCTCGGCTTCCGCCCCGTCGACGCCCGCGTCTCCTACCGCCGCGACCTCGCCGCCTGACCGCCGCGGCCCCGCCGACCGGCGGGGCCCGGCCGTCCGCATCGGATTCTAAATTCGGTTGCCGCAGGTCATTCCCGTTGCCCACACTGACGGCATGGAAATCATCGAACTCGACCCCGCTGACGGCGACCTCGTCTCCGGCGCCTTCGAGGTGCAGCGGGCCGCCCACGCGGCCGACGGCCCGGAGAACCCGGCGCCCCACGCGGGCAACTTCGCGAAGGGCCTGGTCAACCCGCCCCCCGACGAGGACGAGGCCTACTTCGTCGCCGTCGAGGACGGCACGGTCGTCGGCTACCTCTACATCGGCCTCCCCAACCGCAGCAACCTGCACTTCGGCTGGGCCTACCTCATCGTCCACCCCGAGCACCGCCGCCGCGGCGTCGGCACCGCGCTCCTGGACCACTTCCTCGCCTACGCCCGCGCCCGCGGCCGCACCGAGGTCACCCTCGACACCCATATGACCTGGGAAGACGGCGTCGAACGCGACAAGGCCGGGCAGCTGTTCCTCGAGAAGCACGGCTTCAAGCTGGCCCTGACCGTGATCAACCGCCGCTGCGCGGTCGACGCCCTCGACCCCGAGACCGAACGCGACCTCCTCGCCAAGGCCAGGGCCGCCGCGGGCGACGAGTACGAGATCATCTCCTGGATCGGGCGCACGCCCGAAGAGCTGGTCGAGACCATGGCCCGCATCGACTCCACGATCCTCGCCGAGGTACCCCTCGGCGACCTCGAACTCGAACCCGAGACCATCGACGCCGAGATCAAGAACGCCCGCGCCGACCGCAACGCGGCCATGGGCGTCACCCCGATCCAGACCGTCGCCCGCCACCGCGCGAGCGGCGAGGTCGTCGCCAACACCGCCGTCTTCACCTACGACGACGACGCCTACACCGACGCGTTCCAGGGCATCACCATCGTGGACCCGGCCCACCGCGGCCACCGCCTCGGCCTGCTGCTCAAACTCGTCAACCTCGCGCTCGTGCGCGAGAACCGCCCCGGGGTCGCCCACATCTGGACCGACAACGCCGACGTCAACGCGCCGATGATCGACATCAACGTCGTCCTCGGCTACGAGATCGTCGACGCCGGAGGGGAATTCCAGATCAAGCTCTGACCCGGACGGCACCCGAAAAGGTGTCTCCAGGCACAAGCCGACCGTGGAGGTGGCAACCCGCCCTCGCGGTCGGCTATTGTCTTTAGCTGGCCCTCAAAGTGGCCCGATCAGGCGCGTCCCGCCCCATCACCGTCGGCTTATGGTGAACCTCAATCTCCGCGGAACGTGCGTCATTTACGAAGTCGTTCTCGCGGAAGGCGAACCATGACTCTTGACCCGACTGTGCCGGATGCTGCCATCAGTGAATCCGACACCGCACTCGAAACCACTGAAACCCCCGAAACCACCGCAGCGCCGGCCCCCGAGGCCGCCCCGGTGACCGAGGCCCCCACCGCCGAAGCCGCCCCGGCCGAAGCCGCGACCGCCCCGGTCCAGACCGAGGCTCCCGAGGTTGCGACGGCTGAGGCCGAGACGGCTGAGGCCCCCGCGGCCGAGACCGCCGCCGAGGAGTTCACCGTCGCCACCGACGAGGTCGACCCCGCCGAGACCGGGCCGACCTTCGAAGAACTCGGCCTGCCCGAGAAGATCAGCGCCGCGCTGGCCGAGCAGGGCATCGTCACGCCCTTCCCGATCCAGGCCGCCACGATCCCCGACGCCCTGGCCGGGCGCGACATCCTCGGCCGCGGCCAGACCGGTTCGGGCAAGACCCTGGCGTTCGGCCTGCCGACGCTGTCGCGGCTCGCCGCCGGCGGCCGCACCAAGGCCAAGCGCCCGCGCGCCATCATCCTCACTCCCACGCGTGAACTCGCGATCCAGGTCGCCGAGTCGCTCCAGACCTTCGGCGACGCCGTGGGCATCGACATGAAGGTCGTCTGCGGCGGCACCGCGTTCTCGCGTCAGATCGACGCGCTGCGCGCGGGCGTCGACATGCTCGTCGCCACGCCGGGCCGCCTGCGCGACCTCATCCGCCGCGGGGAGTGCTCGCTGGAGGACGTCGAGCTGGCGATCCTCGACGAGGCCGACCAGATGGCCGACATGGGCTTCCTGCCCGAGGTCGAGGAGCTGTTCGACATGCTCCCCGTCGGCGGCCAGCGCATGCTCTTCTCCGCGACACTGGAGAAGGAGATCGACGTCCTGGTCAAGAAGTACCTTTCCGACCCGGTCACCCACTCGGTGGACCCGTCGGCCGGTTCGGTCACGACCATGAGCCACCACCTGCTGCTCATCGGCCCGCGCGACAAGGCCACCATGACCGCCGCCGTCGCGGCCCGCCCGGGCCTGACGATGGTGTTCGTGCGCACCCAGCTCGCGGTGGACCGCATCGCCGAGGAGCTGCGCGAGGCCGGCGTCAAGGCCGAGGGCCTGCACGGCGGCATGTCCCAGGTCGACCGCTCGAAGGTCCTGGACCGCTTCAAGAACGGCCGCCTGGACGCCCTGGTGTGCACCGACGTCGCCGCCCGCGGCATCCACGTGGACGGCGTCGACATGGTCCTCCACGTCGACCCGCCCAAGACCCACAAGGACTACCTGCACCGCGCCGGCCGCACCGCGCGCGCCGGGCAGTCCGGCCACGTCGCGACCCTCGTGCTCCCGCACCAGAACCGCGGCATGTTCAGCCTCATCGAGCGGGCCGGCGTCGACGCGCAGCGCCACTACGTGAACGACAACTTCGACGCCGAGCTGACCGCGCTCATGGGCGCCCGGAACTTCACCGACCTGCGCGCCGTGGCCGCCGACCACCAGGCCTCGCAGAACGACGCCGAGGCCGCCCGCCTGGAGTCGCAGATCCAGCGCCTCCGCGAGGACGCCGAAGGCCTGCGGACCGAGGCGACCCGTCTGCGCGAGCAGGCCGAGCGCGAGATCATCGAAGGCCCGACCAAGCGCCGCAACGACCGCGGCGCGCGCAGCGAGGACCGCGGCGGCTACCGGGGGAACCGTGAAGGCGGCGACCGCGGCGGCTATCGCGGGAACCGTGAAGGCGGCGGCTACCGCGGCAACCGCGAGGGCGGCGACCGCGGCGGTTACCGCGGCAACCGTGAAGGCGGCGACCGCGGCGGCTACCGGGGGAACCGTGAAGGCGGCTACCGCGGCGGCAGCGAAGGCGGCGGCTACCGGGGCAACCGTGAAGGCGGCGGCTACGGCAACCGCGACGGCGGCTACCGCGGCAACCGCGAGGGCGGCGGCTACGGCGACCGTCCCTCGCGCGGCGGCTACGGCGACCGGGACAACCGGGGCGGCGGCTACCGCGGCGGCAGCAGCAGCGGCGGGTACGGCGACCGTCCCTCCCGCGGCGGTTACGACAACCGCGGCGGCGACGACCGTGGCGGTCGCGGCGGCTTCCGCGGCGACGACCGCGGCGGCTTCCGAGGCGACCGCGAGCGTCGCGACCGCTGGTAGGCATTGACAGAGCGAGCGGCCCCGGGGTTTCCCCGGGGCCGCTTCGCGTTCCGTTGCGGGCCGGGCCGTCTCGCTGCTCGGTGCGGTGTTCCCGCAGCAGTGCTCTCGATCCGGACCGCCGCGAGAGACTCGCATAGCCTGCGGCGCAAGGCGTCCGACCTGCGGCGAGGCGCCTGAGCCGGTCTGGTGTTGCCGTTCACCGAACCTTCCAGCCGCCGAACGTGAAGGCTCCCCGAGTGTCCGGGCCCGAGTACGCTGTGTCGGTCACCCTCCACGACCACCCGCAGAAGGCCCGGCATGGACCCTGTCTCCCGAACGGCGGCGGCGCTCGGCGTCGACTTCGGCACCCACAACACGGTCGCGACGGTCGTGCGCGGCGACGGCCGCCGCCACCAGCTCCTCTTCGAGGGCAACCCCCTGCTGCCCTCTGGGATATACCTCGGCATCGATGCAAACGTCCTGGTGGGGCGGGACGCCGCCCGCGAAGGCCGCCTGCGTCCCGAGCGCTACGAGCGCAACCCCAAGCTCCGCCTCGGCGAGGGCTCGCTCCTCCTGGCCGACAAGGAGATTCCGGTCCGCGAGGCGGTCGCCGCCGTGCTGCGCCGCGTCATCGCCGAATGCGGGACCACCGCAGGCCTTCCGCGCGCCGTCACCGTGACCGTGCCCGCCGGGTGGGGTCCGGCGAGGCGACACATCGTCGCCGACGCCGCCGCGTCCGCCGGCGCGGGCGCGCCGATCCTCATGCCCGAGCCGGTGGCCGCCGCCCGCTACTTCGCCGAGGTCCTCGGCCACGCGCTCGAACCCGGCCGCGCGGTCGTCGTCTTCGACCTCGGCGCGGGCACCTTCGACGCGAGCGCGGTGGCCCGCACCGGCACCGGCTACGAAGTCCTCGCCGTCGACGGCTCGGACCGCATCGGCGGCCACTACCTGGACCAGGCCCTCGTCGAGTACCTCGGCGGGCGCTACGACGGCTCCGAGGAGCGCGCCGGGCAGTGGCGCGCCCTGCTCGCCCCCGGCGCCCCGAGCGCGACCCTCCGGCGCCGGTTCGCGCTCTACGACGAGGTCCGCGAGGCCAAGGAGCGCCTGTCGCGCAGCACCGCGACCGAGATCGCCGTGCCCGGCTTCGCCAACGACGAGCTGATGACCCGCGCCGAACTCGAACTCCTCGCCCGCCCGCTCCTGACCGAGGCCGTCGCGATCACCAAGGCCGTCATGCGCGAGGCCGGGCTCGGCCCCGACCGGGTGGCTGGCGTCTTCATGGTCGGCGGTGCAAGCCGGATGCCCTTGGCCGCCACCATGATCCACCAGGAACTCGGCATCGCGCCGACGCTCATCGAGCAGCCCGAGCTCGTCGTGAGCGAAGGCGCGGTCGCCGGATCGGCCACCGCGCCGCCGCTCCCGGTCACCCCGGCCGCCGCGCTGCCGCCGGTCACCCCGGCCGCCTCACCGTCCCCGCAGACGCCCGGCACCCTCCCGCCCGCGGGCTACGCGGCCCCCGCGCTCCTGTCCCCGGTGCTTCCCGTCCGTCCGAACCGGACGGTGCCGTGGCTGCTGGCACTCGTCGTCGTGCTCGCCTTGGCGCTCGTGGCGGGCGTGACCTGGTTCCTCACCGACGCCGCCGGCCGCGACGGCGAGCCGTCGGGCGAGAGCGACACCACCGAGGAGACCTCGGCGAGCGCTGTTGAAGAGACCGCCGACGAGACCGCCGACTGGAGCGAGGTGTCGATCGTCGCGATCGACACGACGCCGACCACGATCACGGTCCGCACCAGCGCCGAAGAGGGCATGGAGGGCTGCACCGCCGTCATCGACGCCGGAGCGGGCGCCGAGACCTACCCGGAGCAGCCTTGCGACGAGTTCACGCTTGAGGAGCTGTGGGCGAACACCGGCTACGCGGTCGCCGTCTACGGCCCGGGGGAGGACCCGGCGGACGCCGAGGCGACGCCGCTCGAAGGCGAGGCGACCACGCCGATGCAGCTCGGGACGGTCTACTGGGACTGCCCTTCGACCCGGGAGTACTGCCGCGAGCAGGGCGGCGACCCGGGCGTCCGGGGGACTGCCGACGTCGCCGACACCGTCGCCTATGCCGAAGTGGGGGAGGAGTTCGACCTCGTCTGTTACGAGACCGCCGAGACGATCACGCCGCGCGGCGAGGAGGCCGACGGCTACTGGGACTACCACCCGGGCAAGGACGCCTCCGACGTCATGGTGCGGGTGCGGTTGAGCGAGGGGGAGTTCGGCTACGTGCCGTTCGTGTGGCTCGTCATCGACCCCGAGGACGTGAACTCGCTCGGGGGCGTGCGGCCGTGCTGAAGGTCCGGGCGGCGCCGATCGCTCGGCGCCGCCCGGATGCGGTTCAGACTGCGCTTTCGGCCGGGGCGGGCTCGGCCGCCTCGTCCTTCTTGTTGAGCCAGAGTTTGTCGAGCGCCCAGGCGCCGCCTCCGGAGAATCCGATCGCGACCGAGAGCGCCGCGAGGGTCAGGACGTATTCGAAACCGCCGTTTCTCGAGTAGAAGCCGCCGTCGAGGTGGACGAAGTACATCGCGCCGAGCATGATGCCCGCGAGTACGAGTCCGGTGAGCGGCATGAGCGCGCCGACGATGAGCAGCACGCCGCCCACGAGTTCGGCGGTGGCGGTGAAGTAGGCCGAGAGCGCGGGTGCCGGGATACCCAAGCTCTCGAAGCTCTGCACCGAGTGGTCGATGCCGTCGGCGAACTTCTGCCAGCCGTGTGCGATGAAGACGACGCCGAGCATGACGCGTCCGATGAGCAGTCCGTACGGTTGGAGTCTGGCGAACATATATGCCCTCCCAGGTTGGTGCTGCACTGGTTCGAGCCGACAGGGAGCGCCGGACAGGGGTCGCCGTTGACCGCTGTCTCCGGGTGGGGAGCCCGAGGCAGCATTCGTTGATAGTTCAACTAACCCGGGATCATACCAAGAAATATAGGTACATGTAAATATGCACCGTGTTCACAGTATGTTGCCTGATTTGCTCGATATCTCCAAAGGGACGAAAGAGGCGGCGGGCAACGCCCGCCGCCTCCGCTCCGACCGCGCCCCCTAGCGCTCGGCGAGCTGCTTCATCAGTTGCTCGACCACCTCGAACGGCTTCCCAACGTCGTCACTGGAGAGTTTCTCCACCAACATGTGCGTCGCGCCCGCCTGCGTTGTGATCGTCGCCTTGAAGCTCAAGCCCTTCAGGCGCTCGACGTGCTTGACCTCTTCGAACGGCAGCCACAGCGCCGAGGCCTTGACCAGGCCCTCCATGCCGCCGGACTCCTCCATGACGGCACGCAGCCGCTTCTCGCCCTCGCCGGAGCGCGGCCGGATCGGCACGAACGCCAACCCCGTCGTCGCGGCGAACATGTGGTGCTTGACCCCGTCGAGCTCGACCACGTCGGTGGCCGCGATGATCCGGGCCTTCTCGGCCGCATGGGAGGCCGCGTCGCCGCTGCCGCTCGGAGCGCCCAGTGCCACGTCGACGCCCCGCTCCGCCAGCAGCGCCCGCGCCTTCGCGGCGTCGGCGCCCGGCCCGACCAGCGCCTCCGCGACCCCGGCGAGGTCGAACGGCTCGCCGTCCGAGCCCAGGACCTTCATCGGCCCGTCCCAGCTCAGCTCCACCCGCAGCGCGCCCGAGGCCTCGGCCGCGCTCGCGACCATCGCGTTCACGCCCGAGCGCGGGAAGTTCGCGCCCGCGAGGCTCTTGAGGAACGCCTCGCCGCGACCGGCCTCGATCTCGCCGATGAACGCGTCCAGGTTCGCCTTCTCGGCGCCGAGCACCCGACCGATCGCCCGGTAGGCCGCGTCGGCCTGCTTGCGCTGGGAGACGGCCACGACGCGGTGGCACAGCTCCGACCACGGCACCCGCTCGACCTCCGCGGAGATCCACTCCGCGTCCACGCGCTCGGCGACCGCGTTGAAGTCGGCGAGGAGCCCGGTGGCGGGCGCCTCGTCCCCGGCCTGCGGGCCCCCGGGCACGCCCTCGAGCGCGGCGACGCGGTCGGCGATCGCCGGGTGGGTGTCGCGCCGGTGCGTCTCACTCGGCAGCGGCGCGCTCCGCAGCTCCGCGATCTCCTCGGCGCGGCCCTCACGGAAGGACTTGAACCCGCCGAACACGTCCCGCGGCACCAGGCGCTCGCCCGCGCCAAGAAGCATGTACTGCTCCGTGAAACGCTCCCAGGCGGCGGCCATGACCGGCAGCTCCCGGAACGCCGAGCGGGTGTTCTCCCCGCCGGTCATCCTCGCCGCGACCTGGTCGGCCTCGAACTCCTGGGTCCGGCTCACACTCGCCTGCACGGTGAAGAACAGCTCCGCATACGCCCGGAACAGCCAGTTCACCGGGTTGAACCGGCGCGAGGCGAACGCGTTCAGCATGAGCTGAACCGAGACGTGGCCCCGGTAGGCCAGCGCGCCGAGGCGCGTGTGCGACTCCGAGTAGTGGCCGAACTCGTGGCCGATGACCGAGCGGAACTGCCCGGTGCTGAAGGAGGACAGGAGCGGCAGCCCGACGATGAGGTACCGGCGCCCGCCGATGAGGCCGAGCGCCTTCGTCTGCTCGGTGACGGCGGCGTTGAACTCCGGGTCCACGATGATCTCGTCGGGACCGCGGGTCCCCGCGGCCTCCGCCGAGCGCTCGGCCAACTCCCACAGGCCGGGAGCGTCCTCGCGGGAGAGCCGAACGCCTTGCGGCGCTTCGGACTTGTGCCGCAGTGCCCGGTACAGCGCCACGATCACGGCGAGCGTGATGCCGCCGCCGAAGACGATCACCTCGACGCTGGCGCGACTGCTGCCGAACTTCGAGACCGCATACACGGTCCCGGCCGCGACCGCGGCGGCGATGACCAGGGCGTAAATGTAGAAGCCGCCGAGCAGCACCACGGAGATCGCGGCGCGCAGCGCGGTGGACTTGCGAGGGGAAGGGGCACTATTCGACATGTCTGAGGGACTCATGTGGAGGAATATTAGTGATGTTCGCGCAGCCCTCCTGCAGGGGCTGCGTATCCGGCCCGGCTATTTCTGCGGCAGGCGCGTTCCCCTCAGCTTCCCTCCGGACCCGAGTCGAGTGCGGCCAGCGCGATGTCGACGCCGACTTCCTTGAGCTGCAACCGGAATCGGGCCGGGTCAGGAGGGATCGAGAAGAGAGGTTTCTGCAATACCCGGGTATCGAACGGTCGACCGTCGACGCACTTCGGCGCCATCGTTCCGGCCCAGGGGATCTCGGTTCGCAGCGCCTTTGAGGCGAACGCGGCGCAGACGAGCATCGACTCGAATCCGTTCGCGGGGAACCGCGCTCGATCCAGCGAACGGAACAGGCGGTCACGGCGGCCCGCCTCGATCTCGGCGACGACGGCATCGAGCCCCGCGGGCCTGCTCGGAAGCGCTTTGGCGATCGCTTGGTACGCCGCCGCTGCCACGGGGCGGTGGAAGCCGAGCGAGGCTCGCTCGCCGAGGTCGCCCCAGTCGACGCGTTCGCTTCCAGGTGCCGTGTAACGGTCTTCGAACCGCGCCCGCAGTCGATCGGCATCGGCGAGGAGGTCCAGCGCGGTCGCGCCGTCGTTCTCGTGCGCCGTTCCCTCGATTCCGTCGGTTGCGGCGAACCGTCGGCGGAACGAGGGGTAGCGCGAGCGCGGGTTCCCGTTGTCGAGCGTGAGACTGAGGAGCGCGGCGATCTCGTCTGGATGGTGCTCTCTGTACAGGGCGTATCCACCGAGGACATCACTCGGCACCAGGCGCGCCCGGTCCCAGCGGCGCAGGAACCGATGGTCGAACGAGTGCCAGGCCCATTCGGTCGCCAAGGTCTCGCGCAGCGCGGATTGCAGGTGCGCACCGCCTGCGACCTGCGCCGCCCTCATGTCGGCATCGAAGGTCATCGCCCGGTCGGTCGCGCCGTGCAGTTCGAAGTACAGGTCGGCGTAGCCCCTGAGCGGCCAAGCGAGCGGATTCCTGCGGTGCAGGAGCGGGTGGCGCAGGGCCAGTCGCAGCAGGTCGCGCCCGGTCGTGGTGCGGGCATGGCGCCAGGCCCAACCGGTCGTGGCGGCGAGGAGCCGGGCGATGAGCGCGCGGGCCTGTCCGGTGGTCAGCGACGTCAGCAGCGGCAGTCCGACGGTGACGGTGAACGACGTCCTTGTGCGCTCGGTGAAGGCCCACAGGCGGAATTCGGGATGCGCATCGACGACGATCGAATCGGGCATCGGCGATCCGAGTGCGCTCGCGGTGCGCTCCGCCAGGTCCCATAGTCCGGGGGCGTCCTCCCGGCTGAGCGGTGTGCCCTCCGGACGTCGCCGCAAGACGGCGCGGTGCGCCTTGGCGAGTGGCCAGGTCTGCGCGAGTACTCCCAAGGCTCCCAACGCCGCCAGTACGTAGAGGCCCAGGTCCAGAGGCGCCTCGAAGCTCAGTCGGCGGCCGAACGCCCATGGCAGGAGAGCGACGAAACAGGCCGCGAAGACCGTGTACGCGTAGACGCCCCGCATCAGGACCGATGCAAGGACCACACGCCGTCTGTGGAATCTGCGAGCGCCTGGGGCGGCGGTGGTCGCGAGTGGTCTCGAGGGGTTCATCTGCCGAATGCTAGATGAGAGGTCCTCAGTGGCGGCGGACTGCGTCTTCGACCAGTTGGAGGACTCGGGGGATGTCGAGGTCGTCGCGGCCTGTCGCCAGGTAGCGGACGAGGCCGTCGTACATGAGCTGGAGGAAACCGGCCAGCACCTCGATGTCGAGGTCGGTGCGCAGCACGCCGATCTCGCGCTGGTGCTCCAGACGCTCGCGGCTGGCCTCGGCGATTGCCTCGCGGCGGCGGCCCCAGGCCTCGGCGAACACCGGGTCGGTGCGCAGACGCCGAGCGACCTCCAGTTGCGTGCCGAGCCAACCGGCGATCTCGGGCTTGTCGGCCCCGGCCGTGAGGTCCTGCATCACCCCGACCAGGCCGCGCTCGGCGACCGTGGCCGCCATCTCGGCCGCGTCGACCGACGCCACCGCCAGGAACAGCGCGTCCTTGTCGCGGAAGTGGTGGAAGATCGCCCCTCGTGAGAGCCCCGTGGCCTCTTCGAGCCGCCGTACGGTCGCCCCCTCGTAGCCGAACCGGGCGAAACACGAACGGGCGCCGTCGAGGATCTGCTGACGGCGGGAGTCGAGGTGTTCTTGGCTGACGCGAGGCACCTGGCAATCTTGCCACCTGGGCTTGGCCCCAGGCCATGCAGTCGCCTACCGTAGTGCCCGAGGAGCCGCCACCGCAGCGGCGCGCCGCACGGCGCGGACCGGCGGGGCGGCGCGACGACGAGGGGCGGCGGGCGCGTGAAACTGAGCGACTTCTGGGATCGGATGCACGAGACCTTCGGGCGGACCTACGCCCGCTCCGTGGCGAGCGACCACACTCTCTCCCAGCTCGGCGGACGCACCATCGACCAGGCGCTGGCCGAGGGCGAGAACGCCAAGGCCGTGTGGATGGCGGTGTGCCGCGCCTGGCCGGAGCGCATCCCGTCCCGCCTGGTCCGGTAGGGCGGGTCTGACCGGGGAGGCGTCCGGCGCGCCGCCGGGGGTTGTGCTCGCCGGTGCTCTGATGCGTGCCTCCCTCGTCTCCCTGAACCGTGCTTCCTTCATCTCCGTGAGCTGTGCGTTCCTCATCTCTGCGAGCTGTGCTTCTTTCATCTCTGCGAGATGTGCCCTGTTCGAACAAGCCGTTGTTCTAGGTTGTCGGAGGGGCCGACTACCGTATTCGGTATGGCTAAGCAGACAGGATCCAGGGGAGGCGGAATGAATTCCGCTCAGGACAAGGCCAAGGCGCTCGATCTCGCGCTGGCCCAGATCGACAAGCAGTTCGGCAAGGGCTCGGTCATGCGACTGGGCGAGAAGCCGAAGCAGAACGTCAAGACCATCTCGACCGGTTCGATCGCGCTCGACGTGGCGCTCGGCGTCGGGGGTCTGCCGCAGGGCCGGATCATCGAGATCTACGGTCCCGAGTCCAGCGGTAAGACCACGATCGCCCTGCACGCCATGGCGAATGTGCAGGCCGAGGGCGGTGTGGCGGCGATGATCGACGCCGAGCACGCGCTCGACCCGATCTACGCCGAGAAGCTCGGCGTGAACGTCGACGACCTCCTGGTCAGCCAGCCGGACACCGGTGAGCAGGCGCTGGAGATCGCCGACATGCTGGTCCGATCCGGCGCGGTCGACCTCATCGTCATCGACTCGGTGGCCGCGCTCGTGCCGCGCGCCGAGATCGAGGGCGAGATGGGCGACTCGCACGTGGGCCTCCAGGCCCGGCTCATGAGCCAGGCCCTGCGGAAGATCACCGGCGGCCTGAACACCACGGGCACCACGATGATCTTCATCAACCAGCTGCGCGAGAAGATCGGCGTCATGTTCGGCTCGCCGGAGACCACGGCCGGTGGTAAAGCGCTCAAGTTCTACGCTTCGGTGCGCCTGGACATCCGCCGGATCGAGACGCTCAAGGACGCCGGCGAGGCCGTCGGCAACCGCACCCGCGTCAAGGTCGTCAAGAACAAGGTCGGCTCGCCGTTCCGCCAGGCCGAGTTCGACATCCTCTACGGGCACGGCGTGTCCAAGGAGGGCTCGCTCATCGACATGGGCGTCGACCAGGGCATCGTGAAGAAGTCCGGCGCCTGGTACACCTACGAGGGCGACCAGCTCGGCCAAGGCAAGGAGAAGGCCCGGCTCACCCTCAAGGAGAACCCGGACCTGGCCCTGGAGATCGAGAAGAAGATCAAGGAGAAGCTCGGCGTCGACGCCGCCGTGGACGTGCCGAGCGAGGACGAGATTGAAGAACCCCCGGTCGACTTCTAAGCCCGGAGATCCCGAGGCGGCCCGGCAGTACTGTCTCCAACTGCTGTCGGGCCGGCCGCGGACCCGCTCCGAACTCGGTGACTCGATGCGCCGCAAGGGCTTCGAGGAGACCGTGGTCGCCGACATCCTGGAGCGGTACGCCGAGGTCGGGCTCATTGACGACGCGGTCTTCGCTCGAGCCTGGGTCGAGTCCCGCCACCGCTCGCGCGGCCTGTCCAAGCGCTCCCTGCAAGGGGAGCTGCGCCGCAAGGGCGTCGACCCCGACTTCATCGACGCCGCCGTCGAGCAGGTCAGCGACGAGGACGAACGCGCCGCCGCCCTCGAACTCGCCCGCCGCCGCTACCGCTCGCTCGCGGGCCAGAGCGACGACGCGGTCCTGCGGAAACTCGTCGGCATGCTCGCCCGCAAGGGCTACGGCTCGGGCATCGCCATCCCCGTCGTCAAACAAGTCCTCGCCGAGGCCGAAAGCGACGCCGCCGAACTCCTCGACGAGGACGCCCACTTCGAATGAGTCCCGCGGGCGACCGTCGCGCCCGAGAGCACGAACTCCTCGACGAGGACGCTCGCTTCGAATGAGCCTCGCAGGCGACCGTCGCGGCCGAGGGCCGGGCACGGTTTGCTCGCGCGAACGGCGATGGCGCTGGCCGCCTGGTTCGGCCGGTGTGTTCCGGCCCGCCCGTGTGGCGCTGCCCGCCGGGCGATCCCATTCATCGGGATTTTCGGCGAATGCAGGTGTCGGAGGCGGCGGGCACCATCGAAGCCGGGGGCGGTTGCGAATTGAGTGGGGCTCATGTCCGCATTCGCCCCCGAATCAAAAGTGACGCAAGGGTACGACAGCGACTCCCCGGCGGTATGGCAACGGCTCTGTGAGGACCCTTCGGGGTCCTCTCGTTCCATCATCCGGAATGCGGCAGGTCGGTAAGGAGCCGTTAACGCGATCGACATACCATTGCCCCGACGACGCAGCGCCGCGCCCGGTCCTCCGTCTCTCCTTACCTTTGCGAGGTATCCCATGACCGAACCGAAACCCGTCGTGGTCATCGCCGACCAGCTCGCGCCCGCCGCGATCGAGGTCCTCTCCGGGGACTTCGACGTCCGGGAGATCGACGGTACGAACGTGGCATCCCTCCACGCCGCGCTGACCGACGCCGACGCCGTGATCGTCCGCTCCGCCACCACCATCGACGCCCCCGCGATGGAGGCCGCGCCGAAGCTCAAGGTCATCGCCCGCGCGGGCGTCGGCCTCGACAACGTCGACCTCCCCACCGCCACCGAGCGCGGCGTCATGGTCGTCAACGCGCCGACCTCCAACATCGTGTCCGCCGCCGAGCAGGCCATCACGCTGCTGCTCGCCAGCGCGCGCCACATCGCCCGCGCCGACGCCTCGCTGCGCGCCGGGCGCTGGGACCGCAAGAAGTTCACCGGCGTCGAGATCCAGGGCAAGACCCTCGGCGTGGTCGGCTTCGGCAAGATCGGACAGCTCGTCACCACCCGCATGCAGTCCTTCGACATGGACGTGGTCGCCTACGACCCGTACGCGCAGCCCGCGCTGGCCGCGAAGCTCGGCGTCAAGCTCGTCGACCTCGACACGCTGCTGTCGGTCGCCGACTTCATCACGATCCACCTGCCGAAGACCCCCGAGACCGTCGGGATCATCGGCGAGGACGCCCTGAACAAGGTCAAGCCCGGCGTGCGGATCGTCAACGCCGCCCGCGGCGGCCTCATCGACGAGGACGCGCTCGCCGCGGCCCTCCAGGACGGGCGCGTCGCCGCCGCCGGCCTCGACGTCTTCGTCAAGGAGCCGTGCACCGACTCGCCGCTGTTCGCCCTCGACAACGTGGTCGCCGCCCCGCACCTGGGCGCCTCCACCCGCGAGGCCCAGGACAACGCGGGCCTGGCGGTCGCCAAGAGCGTCAAACTTGCCTTGTCTGGCGAGTTCGTGCCCGATGCGGCCAACGTCCAGGCCGGCGGCATCGTCGCCGAGGCCGTGCGCCCGCTCCTGCCGCTGGCCGAGCGCCTGGGCCGCACCTTCAACGCGCTGGCCGGCTCGGCCGTCCAGTCGGTGACGGTGGAGGTCCGCGGCGAGGTCATCGAGCACGACGTGACGGTGCTCCAGCTCGCGGCGTCCAAGGGCCTGTTCGTGGACGTGGCCGACTCGGTCACCTACGTGAACGCGCCGCTCGTGGCCGAGCAGCGCGGCGTCGAGGTCGGTCTGCTGACGGCGAAGGAGTCGCCGGAGTACCAGACCGAGCTGACCCTGCGCGGGGCGATGGTCGACGGCCGGGGCCTCCAGGTCTCGGGCACGATCAGCCCCGGCCCGCACGGCGGCCCGCGCCTGACCGAGATCGACGGCTTCGAGCTCGACATCGACCTGGACGGCTCGCTGCTGTTCCTGCGCTACGGCGACCGCCCCGGCGTGGTCGGCCTCATCGGCGGGACCCTGGGCGACCTGGGCATCAACATCGCCGCGATGCAGGTGGCCCGCAAGGCCGCCGGCGGGGAGGCCGTCATGGCGATGGCCCTGGACGCGCCGGTGCCCGCCGAGGTGCTCGGCCGCATCAAGGAAGCGGTCGGCGCGACGGGCGTCAAAGCGGTGACGCTCAAGGACTAGCGGCGCGTCGGAACGTCCCCGAAGTGGACGTTCTTCGATGCGTTCCAACTGCTGAGAGTCGTTCGTCGGAATGCGGGACGGGTGCGTTAAGGTGAACGCACCCGCCCGCATTCCGCATTATCGGGAATGAATCGACCGGCAGTGGAGCGACAGGCCTTCCGACGGCCGCGCGACGAGGCGGGGGCATCGAGCATCGGCATCAGAGAGGCAGCATGAGCAGGATCGCGGTCATCCCGGGCGACGGGATCGGGCAAGAGGTCATCGCCGAGGCGCAGAAGGTGCTCGCCGTGGCCCTTCCCGGATACGAGTCGACCGAGTACGACCTGGGTGCGCGCCGCTACAACCGCACCGGCGAGGTCCTGCCCGACTCGGTGCTGTCCGAACTGGACGAGCACGACGCGATCCTCCTGGGCGCCATCGGCGACCCGTCCGTGCCCCCCGGGGTCCTCGAACGCGGCCTGCTGCTCAAGTTGCGCTTCGAGTTCGACCAGTACGTGAACCTGCGCCCGAGCCGCCTGTTCCCGGGCGCGTCCTCGCCGCTCGCCGACGTCAAGCCCGGCGACATCGACTTCGTGGTCGTCCGCGAGGGCACCGAGGGCCTGTACACCGGCGCCGGCGGCAACCTCCACACCGGTTCGGCCGCGGAGATCGCCACCGAGGAGTCCCTGAACACGCGCTACGGCACCGAGCGGGTCGTCCGCGACGCGTTCGAGCGCGCCCGCCGCCGCCGCGGCCACCTGACGCTGGTGCACAAGACGAACGTCCTCGTGCACGCCGGCGGCCTGTGGAAGCGCGCGTTCGACGAGGTCGCCGTCGAGTACCCGGACGTGACCACCGAGTACCAGCACGTCGACGCCGCGGCCATGTTCCTGGTGAACCGCCCGCACACCTTCGACGTGATCGTCACCGACAACCTGTTCGGCGACATCCTCACCGACATCGCCGCGGCGGTGACCGGCGGCATCGGGCTGGCCGCGACCGGCTCGATCAACCCCGACCACACGCACCCCTCGACGTTCGAGCCCGTCCACGGCTCGGCGCCCGACATCGCCGGCCAGGGCGTCGCCGACCCGGTGGCCGCGATCGGCTCCACCGCGCTCCTGCTGGAGCACCTCGGCCGCGCCGACGCCGCCGTCGCGGTGAACGCCGCCGTGGAGCGCGAACTCGCCGGACGCGAGTCCGGCGCCACGATCCGGACCGGCGAGGTGGGCGACCGAGTAGCCGCCGACGTCGCCGGCCAGCTCAGCTGAAAGCAGCTTCGACGCCCGGCGGGCCAGCGTTCGACCAGAACGCCTCGCCGGGCGTTTTCTCGTGCCGGCGACCACCGGGCCACACGCCGCCCGCCCACCTGAACGAGCGGTAAGTTAGGCGTCAGGACCACTGAGCACCGCCAAAACGATCCTTACCGAGCCTTTTTTGAACTGAAGGACGATTCCATGACAAGCGAGGGTCTTCCCGACCTGCGGCGCGAGCCGCACCCGAACCCGCTTCCGGACGAGGAGCGCGAGCGCATCCTCGCCGACCCCGTGTTCGGCACCGTGTTCACCGACCACATGTTCTCCATGACCTGGACCGAGGGCCGCGGCTGGCACAGCGCCACCGTCAAGCCCTACGGGCCGCTCACGCTCTCGCCCGCGGCGGCGGTGCTCCACTACGCCCAGGAGATCTTCGAGGGCCTCAAGGCCTACCGGTACGAGGACGGCGGCATCGGCCTGTTCCGCGCCGAGGCCAACGCGCGCCGCCTCAACATCTCCGCCACCCGCATGGCCATGCCGCACCTCCCAGAGGAGTGGTTCCTGGCCTCGGTCCGCGAGCTCCTCGCGGTGGACGGCGCCTGGGTTCCCGGCCAGGACGAGTCGACGCTCTACCTGCGCCCGTACATGATCGCCTCCGAGGCGTTCCTCGGCGTGCGTCCGGCGAAGGAGTACCAGTACCTCCTCATCGCCTCCCCGGCGGCGGCCTACTTCAAGGGCGGCCCCAAGCCGCTGACGCTGTGGGTCTCCGAGGAGTACAACCGGGCCGGGCCCGGCGGCACCGGCGCGGCCAAGGCCGGCGGGAACTACGCCGCGAGCCTCCTGCCGCAGTCCGAGGCCATCGAGCAGGGCTGTGACCAGGTGATCTTCCTCGACGCCGTCGAGTTCAAGTACGTCGACGAGCTCGGCGGCATGAACCTCTTCTTCGCCTACGAGGACGAGCGGGTGCTCTACACCCCTGAACTGGGCACCATCCTTCCCGGCATCACCCGCGACGCCATCCTCACCCTCGCCGCCGAGGCCGGCTGGGAGGTCCGCGAGACGAAGTACTCGATCGACCGCTGGCGCCGCGACGCCGAGTCCGGCCTCCTCACCGAGGCCTTCGCCTGCGGCACCGCCGCGGTCATCACGCCGGTCGGCACCGTCAAGAGCCGCTCCGGCGAGTTCCAGGTGGGCGGGGGCGAGGCCGGGAAGTTCACCATGCACCTGCGCCAGACCCTCCTCGACCTCCAGTACGGCAGGGCCGAGGACACCCACGGCTGGACCACCCGGGTCGCCTGAGGCCCACGGCGACCGGTCCGCGCCGCCACCGCGGCGCGGATCGGCCGAAACCGGGCGCGAGGCGCCCCGCGCCCCGTACCCTGGACGCACGGTCACGGCGCCCGCTCGCGGGGCCGTAGGTACACAAGGCGCGGAGTGCCGAACGCACTCCGCGTCTTGCGCGCTACAGGGAGCGGGATTTGGGCGAGGTCACCATTCGGCTGAACCGGCTGGGGCTGGAGCGGGGACGCATGTGGCAGGCGGTCCTCGCCGCCCTCGCCATCGCACTCCCCATGGGCGTGTGGCTCGGACTCGAACGGGCCCTTGGCGACTCGGTCCAGAGCATCACCGACGGCGAGACCCTCTACCTCCAGTCCTACCCCGTCGCCGGGGCCGGGCTGAAGTTCGAACTGCCCGGGGACGGCTGGACCAGCCCCGGCGTCCACTTCGCCGACCAGCGCCAGAACTTCACCCGCGACCACCTCACCGCCTCCGTCGAGGTCGACTCCGGCGTCGACAGCCTCGAACGCCTCCTCCAGCGCCGCGCCGAACCCATCGTCGCCCAGAACGGCTACACGTACACCGACCTGCGCGAGTACACCGACACCGGCTCCGGCCTCACCGGGTACCGCGCCGACATCATCGGCATCGACACCGCCGGGTCGATCACCGTGGTCGGCAACGACAAGGGCGCCGCCGCGATCCTCGTCCTCCTCGCCCCCGGCGCCGACCCGCGCGCCGAACAGGTCGACCCCGCCCCCTACCTCGCCTCGTTCCGGCTGGAGGGCGAATGACCGTCCGCACCGAACGCGTCGTCGTGGAGAGCCAGGGCGCCTTCATCCGGCTGCGCCGCCCCGCCTACTGGCTCTTCGTCGCCTGCCTCGTCTACGGCCTGCTCGAACTCGGCCGCGTCCTCTCGCCCTCCTACGGCGACATCGCCACCGCCCTGTGGGCCTCCATCGCCATCAACGCCGTCCTCGCCGTCGTCTTCCTGACGATCCTCTCGCGCCTCGACCTGTTCGAACGCGAACCGCCGACCGTCCGCGCCGCCGCCGTCTGCTGGGGCGGCCTCGCCGCCGTCGCGTTCGCCATGATCGCCAACAACGCCGCGCTCGTCGTCCTCGCCGAACTCACCGACTCCCGGTGGGCGCGCAAATGGGGCCCGGCCATCGCCGGGCCGCTCAACGAGGAATGGCTCAAGGCCCTCGGCGTCGTCCTGCTGGTCCTCATCGTCCGCGAGCACTTCGACCGCTCCATCGACGGCCTCATCTACGGCGCGCTCGTCGGCCTCGGCTTCCAAGTGGTCGAGAACCTCACGTACGCGATCAACTTCGCCGTCCTCAACCCCAACTCGGACCTCTCGGGCGCCCTCAGCGTCACCTTCACCCGCGTCCTCGTCGCCGGCCCCTGGTCGCACCCGCTGTACACCGGTGCCGCCGGGCTCGGCATCGCCTTCTTCGTGACTCAGACGCGCCGGCGCCTCGGTACCCGCGTCGGCGTCGGCGTCGGCCTGTTCGCGCTGGCCCTGGGCATGCACGGCCTGTGGAACCTGCCGGTCCCCGGCGGGCTCACGCCCGCCCTGGCCATACCGCTCACCTACGGGAAGGGCCTGATCATCCTGGGCCTGTTCTTCGTGCTCTACCACTTCGCGGCCCGCGCCGAATGGCACTGGTTCGTCACCACGATGTCCGACGAGGACGAAGCGGTGATCACCACCGAGGACCTGACCGAGATGCGCTCGCTGCGCAGCCGCCGCAAGGCCCGCAAGCGCGCCGCGAAGCGCTGGGGCAAACCCGCCGCCCACCTGCTGCGCAAACTCCAGCGCGAACTGGTGAACCTCGCGACGCTCGTCGCCCGCGACCAGCGCCGCGGCGAACAGGCCCCCGACGGGCCCGACGTCGCCGCCGTCAAACGCAACATCACCGCGATCCGGACCGAACTCGCCGAGGCGAAGCGGACCGGCTCGCCGAAGTGACCGCCCTCAGCCCCCGATCGGGGCCTTCCGCGGCTCGGGCGCGGCCGAGTTCCGCGCCGCCTGCTCCTGCTCGGGGGAGACGGTCACCGTCTCGCTCGGCGCCGGAGCGTCCGTCGTCGGAGGCTCCGAGGTCGGCTCCTGCGTCGGCCCGCCGGTGGGGCCGTCCGTGGTCGGCTCCTCCGTGGGCTCCTCGGTCGGCACCTGCGTCGGCGCCGACGAGCCGCCCTCCTCGCCGCCGGGCGTCGCCGTGTCCTCGCCGCCCACCTGCACCAGCCCCGGGTCGGCGGCGGGCGCGGTGCGCGAGTTCCTGGTGCGGCCCTGCGGCTCCGACTCGGTGGCCGAATCCGACGCGGTCGGCGCCGCGGGCTCGCCCGACGGCGACTGCGACGGCGCCTCGGACGTCTCGGCGTCCTGTCCGGCCGTGTCCGCGCCGAGCCCGAACCAGCCCTCGATGATGTCGGCGCCCTCGCCGCCCTCGCCGAGACCGATCATCTCCGGCACCGGTTCGCGCACCAGCGCGCCCGTCGCGATGACCCCGCCCGCGACCGTGGCCACCGCGATCACCCCGATCCGCCGGAACCGCCGCGACCGTTGCAGGTCGTAGCCGATCGAGCGGAACGCGCCCCTCGTCTCACGCCCGATGACGCCGAAGATTCCCACCTGACTCACACCGTCCAATCCTGATGCTCCACCAGGTTCAACGAGCGAGGGCACGGGTGGTGACCGTCAGGTCACCCGTGCGTGGCGCATCGATCGGGGCGCAACGCTCCGAACAGCAGTATCGTCCCCGGCACCGGCGTCCGAGCGTCGGCGCCTCAGAAGTCGCGCTTGACGGCCTTCACCAGCAGGCCCGCGAAGACCTCCAGCGCCGCCGGGTCCACATCCGGGCGCGAGGCCTCCAGTGCCGCCTCCGCCTCGGCCGCGAGCGTCTCGATGCGCCGCTCCGTGTCCGCCAGCGCGCCCGTGTCCAACAGGACCGCCCGCAGCCGCTCGACGCCGGCCGCGTCCAGCCCGGGGTCGCCCAGGTTCGCGTCCAGGGCCGCACGCTGCGCCCCGTCGGCGCCCGCCCAGGCGCGCGCGATGAGGAACGTGTGCTTGCCCTCGCGCAGGTCGTCACCGGCCGGCTTGCCCGTCTGCGCCGGGTCACCGAACACCCCCAGCACGTCGTCGCGCAGCTGGAACGCCTCGCCCAGCGGCAGGCCGATCGCCGAGTAGTGCGACCGCACCCGCTCGCCGGCGCCCGCCAGCGACGCGCCCACCAGCAGCGGCCGCTCGATCGTGTACTTCGCCGACTTGTAGCGCGCCACCTTCGCGGCCGTCGCCTCCGAGACGTCCCGGCGCACCTCCGAGAGCACGTCCAGGTACTGCCCGGCGCTCACCTCGGTGCGCATGAGGTCGAAGTCGCGACGCGCCGCCGCCACCGCCTCCACCGGCATCCCCGCCGAGCACAGCAGCTCGTCCGACCATGCCAGGCACAGGTCGCCCAGCAGGATCGCCGCCGCCGCACCGAACCCGTCCGCGCGCCCCGACCAGCCCTGCGCCGTGTGCAGCGAGGCGAAGCGCCGGTGGATCGAGGGCGCGCCGCGCCGCGTGTCCGAGCCGTCGATGAGGTCGTCGTGCATGAGCGCCGAGGCCTGGAGCAGCTCCAGCGACGAGACGCACGCGACCAGCTCCGCGGAGTCCGCCAGGCCCGCGCCCCGCGCGCCCCAGTACGCGAACGCCGGACGCAGCCGCTTGCCACCGCCCAGCACGAAGTCGCGGACCGCGTCGGCGTAGTCGCCCAGGCGGTCGTCGATGCCGCAGACGACCGCGGCCTGCCGGTCGAGGAAGGCGGTCAGGGCGGCGTCGATGCGCTCGTTGAGCTCCACGGTTCGAACCCTAGGCGATCGCGGGCGATCCCAAGTATTGGGTGGTGTCCAGTGCAGGTCAGGACACGTGTGTCAGAACCGTTACCGTTGTCTGCATGACTCTCGGAGTGCCCAGCGTGATGCCTACGAAGGCCGCCAAGGTCGGCGACCTCCTCCGCGAGGGCACGCCCAAGTTCTCCTTCGAGCTGTTCCCGCCGCGCGACGAGAAGGCCGAAGGCGTCCTGTGGCGCACCATCCGCAACCTCGAACAGCTCGGCCCCGACTTCGTCTCCGTCACCTACGGCGCGGGCGGGCGCACCCGCGAGAAGACCGTCGAGACCACCGACCTCATCAACTCCGAGACGACCCTGCTCACCATGGCCCACTGCACCGCCGTGGACCACTCGGTCGCCGAGCTGCGCAACCTCATCGGCCACTTCGCGAACGTCGGCGTGCGCAACATCCTCGCCGTGCGCGGCGACCCGCCCGGGGACCCGCAGGCCGACTGGGTCAAGCACCCCCAGGGCATCCTCCACGCCAGCGAACTCGTCGAACTCATCAAGGAGTCCGGCGACTTCAGCGTCGGCGTCGCGGCCTTCCCCGAAGGCCACCCGCGCGACCTCGACTGGGACACCGGCGTCCGCCACTTCGTAGAGAAGTGCCGCTCGGGCGCCGACTTCGCCATCACGCAGATCTTCTTCGACGTCGAGGACTACCTGCGCCTGCGCGACGCCGTCGCCGCCACCGGCTGCGACATCCCGATCCTGCCGGGCATCATGCCCGTCACCAACATCAAGCAGATCGAGCGGTTCGCCGTGCTCACCGGCATGGTCTTCCCCGAAGCGCTGGCCGAACGCCTGCGCGCCGCCGGGGACGACCGCGACGCGATCCGCGACATCGGCGTCGAGGTTGCCACCGACATGGGCACGCGCCTCCTCGCCGAAGGAGCCCCCGGGCTGCACTTCACCACGCTGAACCACTCGCGTTCGACCCGGCGGGTCTGGCAGAACCTGCGCCCCTGAGCGCGCTGTCGGCTACCCGATCGAGGGATTGCGGTCACGTCCCGGACACGTAGAGTCCTCTTCTATGTCCGATGCTGCCAATGCTCGTTTGATGCCATCTGCTACAACAAGACCCATGAGCTCCCGTGTGCCCGCCGACTCCCTCGTCGGCCGGGTCATCCTCTCCACCCGCTTCCAGCCCGGCACCGTCGTCGGCGTCGGACTCGCCGCCGGACTCCTGACGCCCGTCTGCGTCCTCGTCGGCGGGCCCGTCATCCTCGTCGCGCTGCCGCTCATCGCGATCACGGCGCTGGCCGACTCCTCCTACGCGCTCCTGGCGACCCGCTCCACGAGCCTGTCTCGGCGCGTCCTGGTCCTGGAGCCGCTGGCAGCCCGCCTCTCGGAGTCGGCCTGGCTCCTCGCCCTGTGGCTGCTTGGCGCGCCCGGCTGGGCGGTGGCCGTGACCGGCGCGTTGTGCTGGATGTACGTCCTCACCCGCTCGCGCGCCCGCCAGGTCGGCCTGCGCGACCTGGGCATGACGACGCTGGGGGAGCGCTCGGTGCGTGAAGTCGTGGTCGCCCTCGGCTTCGGCGCGGCCGGGGTCATCGCGGTGGCCGGCGGCGGCCAGTACCACGAGTGGATCGGCGGCGCCGTGACCATCACCGTCACCGGCTGGATGCTCTTGGCGGCGCTGGGCCTGCTCCAGCTCGTGATCGTCGTTTCCACGGCGCTTCGCAACGACTGAACCGGCCGGGAATGATCCCCGGCAGGTCCGTGTTGAACGGGCAATGCGCCACGACGACATCACCGACGACCAGCTCGCCGCCTTCATCGACGCCGCCTCCCGGGAACGCCAGGTGCCCGAGGAGACCCAGCGGCTGCGCGACGCCGAGGAGATGCTCGCGCTCAAGGACCCGCACGCGGCCCTGAAGTTCCTGGAGCCGCTCCTGCGCGACCACCCGGACCACCCGGACGTCGTGCTGCTGGCGGCCCGCGCCTACTTCAAGTCGGCGCAGCTGAACAAGGCCCTGGCCCTGTCGGAGCGGATGGTCGAGACCAATCCGGCCGACTTCTACGCCCGCCGCCTCCTCGGCCGCACGCTCCAGCGGCTCGGCCGCGCCGACGAGGCCCGAGGACACCTGCGACTGATCGACGAGATCGCCGAGTAGCGGACGCACTCGGGAGGCGGCGCGCCCACCCGAGTGGACCGCCGACCGCGATTGAAGCCGCCCCGCACCGATGGTGCGGGGCGGCTTTTTTCGAACAGCGGATGTATTTCCGATGGCGGTACGACGCCGGGAAACGAATAGTGCTCGATTCTTTCCGTTGCGGGACAACGACTCTCCTGTCGGATGCACGACAGTGGGTAGTCAATCGCTGCTTTTCGGCGATGTTGGGGGTTGGAAATGTCGGACCCCTGTGGTTCGATATTTCTCGAACGCAAGTTCGAACAGGTTTAGGAGGCCCTGATGGCAGCTTCTCGACTGAACCCGTCACGACCGGGCGCCACCCGATCGACCTCGCCCGTGACGACCCGCGGCGCGAGCTCGCCCCGACTCGTGCAGGCGGGCACCGTATCAAACTCCCGTCTGCGCATCCCCGCCGACCAGCTCCCCAACCGCTCTCCGCTGCAACTGCTCGCCACCGCCCGCGCCGACCTCGACGACGCCGCCGAGCGCACCAGGCCGGGCGAACGCTACGCCGAGGCCCACATGGCGGCCCTGCGCGTGGCCGTGGCGGTGCTCGCCGTCAGAGCCGGAGACGCCACCGGCAGGCGCCGTCCCGGCCGCCCGTCGAGCACCTGGGAGCTGCTCCGCGGCGTCGCCCCCGAACTGGAGGAATGGGCCTCGCACTTCGCCCGCACCGCCAGAAAACGGGTCCTCGCCCAAGCGGGCATCCCCGACATCGTCACGCCCGAGGAGGCCGACGCGATCGTCACCGACGCCCGCCGATTCCTCGACGTGGTGATCAGACTGCTCGGCTTCAGCGCGCTTGCGCGCTGAACAAAGGGCAGAGCAGCGCGCTCGCGCGCTGAAGTGGAGGCGCAGTAGCGCGCTTGCCCGCCGAACAAAAGGGCAGAGCAGTGCGCCCACGCACCGCACATGAAGCGGAGCAGCGCACTCGCGCGATGAGGCCGAGTCGCACCCGCTCCTCCCGCCGCCCGCATTCCGGGTGATGCCGGACGTGCCCGCAGGCACGCCTGCGTTCCAAGATCGATAACGGTTATACGATTGCTGCTGGCCGAGGCGTTCGCGAGAATGGTCCGAAGCCCGCATCGACCGCAAGCCGTATCCTTCGAGGAGTTTTGAGCCCGTGTATCGGACACACCTCGCCGGCACGTTGAGTGCCGCTGACGTCGACCAGCAAGTCACCCTCGCCGGATGGGTGGCGCGTCGCCGCGATCACGGCGGGGTGGAGTTCGTCGACCTGCGCGACGCCTCTGGCGTCGTCCAGGTCGTCTTCCGCGACTCGGAGGCCGCCAAGGTCGCCCACGAGCTGCGCAACGAGTTCTGCGTCACGGTCACCGGCACCGTCCTGCGCCGCCCCGAGGGCAACGAGAACCCCGAACTGCCGACCGGCGAGATCGAGATCAACGCGACCTCCCTCGACGTGCTCTCCGAGTCCGCGCCGCTGCCGTTCCAGATCGACGACCACGTGGACGTCTCCGAGGACATCCGGCTGCGCCACCGCTACCTCGACCTGCGCCGCACCGGCCCCAACCACGCGATCCGGCTGCGCTCCAAGGCCAACCACATCGCGCGCAACCTCCTCGTCGAGGACGGCTACCTCGAGATCGAGACGCCGACCCTGACCCGCTCGACCCCCGAGGGCGCCCGCGACTTCCTCGTGCCCGTGCGCCTCCAGCCCGGCACCTGGTACGCACTCCCGCAGTCCCCGCAGCTGTTCAAGCAGCTGCTCATGGTCGGCGGCTTCGAGAAGTACTTCCAGATCGCCCGGTGCTACCGCGACGAGGACTTCCGCGCCGACCGCCAGCCCGAGTTCACCCAGCTCGACATCGAGGCGTCCTTCATCGACCAGGACGACGTCATCGACCTGGGCGAGCGCATCGTCGCCGCCCTCTGGTCCGAGCTCGCCGGCCACGAGGTCCAGCTGCCGATCCCGCGCCTGAAGTGGCACGACGCCATGAACCGCTACGGCTCCGACAAGCCCGACCTGCGCTTCGGCCAGGAACTGGTCGAACTCACCGACTACCTGCGCGGCACCGAGTTCCGCGTCTTCGCCGGCGCGATCGACGCGGGCGGCTACGTCGGCGCGGTCGTCATGCCCGGCGGCGCCGCCCAGACCCGCAAGGAGCTCGACGGCTGGCAGGACTGGGCCAAGGCGCGCGGCGCCAAGGGCCTCGCCTACATCACCTTCAACGCCGAGACCGGCGAGCCGAAGGGCCCCGTCGCCAAGAACCTCTCCGAGGAACACCTGGCCGGGCTCGCCGACGCCGTCGGCGCCAAGGCCGGCGACGCGGTCTTCTTCGCCGCCTCGACCGACCGCCGCGAGGCCCAGGAGCTGCTCGGCGCCGCCCGCCTCGAAGTCGGCAAGCGCACCGGCCTCATCGACCCCGACGCCTGGGCGTTCTGCTGGGTGATCGACGCCCCGATGTTCGAGCCGACCGACGACGGCGGCTGGACCGCGATCCACCACCCGTTCACCTCGCCGAACCCCGAGTGGATCGACAAGTTCGAGACCGACCCGGGCAACGCGCTCACCTACGCCTACGACATCGTCCTCAACGGCAACGAGCTGGGCGGCGGCTCGATCCGTATCCACGACGCCAAGGTCCAGAGCCGCGTCTTCGACGTGCTCGGCCTGACCCACGAGGACGCCCGGGAGAAGTTCGGCTTCCTCCTCGACGGCCTCAAGTACGGCGCCCCGCCGCACGGCGGCATCGCCCTCGGCTGGGACCGCGTCTGCATGCTGCTGGCCAAGTCCGACTCGATCCGCGACGTCATCGCGTTCCCGAAGGCCGGCGGCGGCGTCGACCCGCTGACCTCGGCCCCGACGCCGATCACGCCCGAGCAGCGCGCCGAGGCGGGCATCGACTTCACACCCGAACCGGAAGCGGGTACCGACGACGTTGATCAATAGCCCTACGATGACGTAGTGGGCGGCCCGAGCCTGCGGCTCGGGCCGTCTGCCGTTCCATCTGCCCGGTTGCCCCTCAACGCAATCCGGACTGGCAGGAGTCCGTGGGCGATGGGCGCGGCCTTTGAGCGGCTGATATACCTTGCATTCGGCAGGAATCAAGAGGAGCGGGTTCGACGTGCAGAGCGGGACCTCGGTGGCGGGTCGCTATCGATTGGACGAACGGCTGGCCGCTGGCGGCATGGGGGAGGTCTGGAAGGGCACCGACACCAGACTCGGCCGCACGGTCGCGATCAAGATCCTCCACGCGGGACTGTCCAACAGCGACAAGTTCCGCACCCGCTTCCAGCTCGAGGCCCGCGCCGTCGCGGCCCTCCAGTCCCCGGGCATCGTCGCGCTCTACGACTACGGCGAGGAGACCACCGACGACGACGGCCTCGTCTCCTACCTCATCATGGAGCTCGTGCGCGGCCGCTCGCTCGCCGAGATCCTCCGCGACCGCGGGACGCTGCCGCCCGCCGAGGTCATGCAGATCGTCTCGACGGCCGCCGACGCGCTGGAGACCGCGCACCGCCACGACATCATCCACCGCGACATCAAGCCCGCCAACCTCCTCGTGGACGAGGAGACCGGCGCGACCAAGATCGTCGACTTCGGCATCTCCGCCGCCCGCGGCGCCTCCGGGCTCACCGAGACCGGCACGGTCATGGGCACCCTCGCCTACGCCTCGCCCGAGCAGCTCAACGGCGCCGAGCTGACCGGCGCCAGCGACCTCTACTCACTCGGCATCGTCGCGTACGAGGCTTTGATGGGTCGGCCCCCGTTCGTCTCCGAGACCCCCGTGGCCGTCATGAACGGTCACATGACGCAGGCACCGCCGCCGCTCTCCCGCGACATCCCGCCCGGCGTCGCCCAAGTCGTCCTCCAAGCGCTCCAGAAGGACCCGGCCGCCCGCTACTCCTCGGCCGCCGACATGGCCCGCTCCGCGCGCGAGGGCCGCGTGGTCACCGGCAGCATCCCGGTCGCGGGCTCGACCCCGCCGGACGGCCAGCGCACCCAGTACTTCGGCTCCGACGCCACGGCCCTCATCGGCGCCGGCGTCGCGGGCAGCACCGCCGAGCAGCCCACCGGCCAGATGCTCCAAGAGGAGGAGCGGAACGGCGCCATGCCGTGGATCATCGTCGCCGCCGTGACCGCCGCAGTGGTCATCATCGGCCTGCTGATCTGGTGGAACTTCCTGAGGGACACCAACGACCCGGGCAAGATCGAGGACAACACGACCACCACGGGCGCGGCCACGACCTCCGAGGAGGCCCCCACCTCCGACGAGGAGGTCACCACCGACGACGACGATGACGACGACTGGCACTCGCCCACCGAGGACGAGACCTCCGAGACACCGAGCGAGACCCCTTCGGAGACGCCGTCAGAAACGCCGTCCGACGACCCGACCTCTGATGAGCCGACTTCTGACGAACCCACTTCCGACGAGCCGACCTCTGACGAGCCCACCTCGGAGGCCGCCACCGACGGGGTCTGACGAACCGACGACGAGGCCCCCGAGCATCCGCTCAGGGGCCTCGCCTCGTACTCGCTCTACTCAGTACCGCCGATGGGCCGGTACCGGATCACCTTGTCCGTCCCGTCGCCGTTCGAGGTCGTCACCCAGAGCCAGCCGTCAGGCCCGAGCTCAACGGTCCGGACGCGGCCGATCGTGCCGTCGAGTACCGCGATCGGATCGCCGGTGACCTCGCCGCCCGCCACGGGCACCGTCCACAGGCGCTGGCCGCGCAGGGCCGCGATGTAGATGGTGTCGCCCACGACCTCGGCCCCCGAAGGGGAGGCCTCGGCGGTCGACCAGGTGAGGAGCGGGTCGGTGAACTCGGGGTCGCCGCCGGTGCCCTCGACCTCGGGCCAGCCGTAGTTCGCGCCGGGCTCGGCGAGGTTCAGTTCGTCCCAGGTGTTCTGGCCGAGCTCGGAGAAGTACATCTCGCCCTCGGGCCCCCAGGTCATGCCCTGCACGTTCCGGTTGCCCCAGGTGTAGACCGGGGAGTCCTCGAACGGGTTGTCCTCGGGGATCGAGCCGTCCGGTTCGAGCCGGAGGATCTTGCCGCCGAGGCTGTCGAGGTCCTGGGAGTTGGCGCTGTCGTTCGCGTCGCCGGTCGAGACGTAGAGCTTGTCGTCGGGGCCGAACGCGAGGCGCCCGCCGTTGTGGTTGAGCGCCGAGGGGATGCCGGTGAGCACCGTCTCGGGTTCGAACCGGTCGAGCGTGAAGCGCACGACCCGGTTGTCCTCCTCCGTCGAGAGGTACGCGTAGATCCAGCCGTCGGTCGAGAAGGTCGGGGACACGGCGAGGCCGAGCAGGCCGCGTTCGTCGAGCGGGCCGGTGCCGCCGACGACGTCGAGGTTGCCGAGCACGACCGGCTCGGCGCCGTAGCCGACGCGCAGGACGTCGCCCGAGTTGCGTTCGGCGACGATGCCGGAGGTCCCGTCCGGCAGGAACGTGAGCCCCCAGGGGATCGTGAGGCCGGTGGCGACGGTGTCGCCGGTCCTGAAGTCGAATTCGGGGGCGGCGGCCGGGTCGGCCGTGTCGTCCTCCTGCGCGGACGCGGTGGCGGTGCCCGCCGCCAGGACTAGTCCGGCGATCGCCGCGCCTATGGCAGGCAGTCTGCGTCGCATGGCTGCTCCTTGTCTCTCATGGTGCCGGGTAATGAAAGCGGAGGAATCATGATATAGATGGATATGAATAAATTGCAACCCTTGCCACCCGCGACCGCGGCCCGGGCCCTCGCCGGACCCGGTCCCTTCCTTTAGACTCGAAGCGAAATCCGGCACCCAGTACCCAGGAGCGATCCACATGTCTTCCCGCACCGCGCGACTCCTCATCGGCGCGCTGGCAGTCCCCGCGCTCGGTCTCGGCCTGACCGCGTGCACCTCCGACGAACCGGCCGAGAAGACCGGCGAGGACGAGGCCGCAGCGCAGCTCAGCCCGCAGGACATGGTCCGGGCCTCCTTCGACGGCCTGCACGGCGACTCCTACCAGATGGACTCGCTGATGACCGTCAACGGCCTCGACTTCATGGTCATGACCAGCGCCGTGGAGGGCGATTCCACGAAGGCCAGTGTGGACATGTTCATGAGCGCCATCCTGGAGGCATCCGGCGAAGACCTCAGCGGCGACCCCGAGACCGCCGAGATGATGGAGGCGCTCTTCGCCGACATGCACACCGAGACGATCGTCGCCGAGGGCACGGCCTACGTCCAGATCACCGGCGGCATGTACGACACGATCGCCGACACCTACGGCGAGGACGTCTGGTTCACGATGGACCTCGCGGGCGACAGCGACCTGGCCGGCGTCTACCAGCAGTTCGGCGGCATGGACCTCGCGGCCCAGACCGAGCTCATGCTCTCCGAGCTCTCCGACGTCGAGGAGACCGGCGACGGCGTCTACACCGGCAAGCTCACCGGCGACTCGGCCGCGCTCCAGACCTTCGCGAACTCCGCCTCCGGCGGCGACGCCGCGGCGCTCGGCGACATCGAGGTGACCGTGGCCCTCGACGGCGACGGCCTGCTCAAGACGCTCTCGATGTCGCTCCCCGAGACCGACGGCATGACCATGGAACTGACCAGCGAGGTCGTCGAGATCGGCGGCTCGTACGACATCGCCGCACCGGACTCGACCAACCTGCACCCCTTCGAGGACATGGCCGCGGCCCCCCAGTAACCCCGGACGACCACGGCGAGGGCCGCCGCACCGAAGGGTGCGGCGGCCCTCGCGCCGCGTCAGGCCGCGGTCAATCGGCGGCTCCTCCGGCCGCAGGCACCTCCTCGGCGTCCTCGGAGGGCGCGGTGCGCGGCGCTCCGCCGCGGTCGCTCCAGGCGGCGGCGAGGGCTCGGGCGGCCTCGACGATCATCCACAGCGCCAGCAGGAAGATCACCGCGTCGAGCGGCGCCAAGACCCATTCGCCCTGGTCGACGAAGTTGAGAAGGTTCTCGATCAGCGCCCAGGTCGTCATGCCCACCAGGAACACCAGCGGCACGAGGATCGCGATCGGGTTCGCCCTCCGCTTGGTCACCCAGACGGCGATCACCGCGAAGGCGAGACCGGCGAGGAGCTGGTTCGTCGTGCCGAACAGCTGCCACAGCACGCCGAACGCGTAGCCCGCGTCCTCGCCGCCCGGCAGCAGCGCCAGACACAGGGGGATGACGACGGCGACGGCGGTGACGAGCGTCAAGTGCCCGGACACCCGCCGCCACCCGGCGATCTCCGCGATCTCCTGGACCACGTAGCGCTGCAAGCGGACTCCGGTGTCCATCGTGGTTGCGGCGAACGAGATCACCACGACCGCGCCGAAGACGGCCGCGACCTCGAGCGGGATGCCGAGGTTGTTCGCGAACACGGCGATGCCGTTGACGAAGTTCCCGACGGCGCCGCCCGAGGCGGTGGCGAAGTCCGGGTACAGGGCGTCCCAGTCGGCCCGCGTCGCCGCGACACCGGCGCTGACGGCCAGGATCGAGCACAGCGCCAGCGTGCCCTCGCCGAGCGCGCCGCCGTAGCCGACGTACTTCGCGTCCGTCTCCTTGTCGAGCTGCTTCGAGGTCGTCCCCGAGGACACCAGGCAGTGGAAGCCCGAGATCGCGCCGCACGCGATGGTGATGAACAGGAACGGCCACATGCTCGGACTGTCCTCGGGAACGGTGTTCAGCGCCGGGGCGACCATCGTGTTCCAGCCGACCCCGACCCCCAGCAGCACCAGCGCCAGCGCCACGAACAGCTGGTGGGAGTTGATGTAGTCGCGCGGCTGGAGCAGCATCCACACCGGGATGCGCGCAGCGATGAAGCAGTAGACGAACAGGATCACGATCCACAGGTTGCGCGGATTGTCGATCCCGAGCCCGTCGGCGAGCGGGGTGATGTCGACCGGGACGGCGTTGCCGACCCAGATGAGGACGTACAGGGCCGCCACGCCGAGGAGGCTCGGCACCAGGGCCGCGCCGCGCCGCTTGTAGACGTAGTAGCCGATGGCGATCGCGATGGGGATCTCGGCGAAGATCGGGATCACGGCGCCGGGGAAGGCCACCAGCAGGTTCCCGATGACGACCGCGAACACGGCGTTCACGAGCGTCAGCAGGAAGAAGATGATGATGAGGAACAGCGTCCCGGCGCGCGGTCCGATCACGTCCTTGGTGATCGTGCCGATGCCTCTGGCCTTGTGCCGCACGGAGAGCACCAGGGCTCCCATGTCGTGGACCCCGGCGGCGACGATGGTGCCGAGGACGATCCAGATCAGGGCCGGCAGCCAGCCCCAGTAGACGGCGATGGCGGGGCCGACGATGGGCGCGGCACCTGCCACCGAGGTGAAGTGATGGCCGAAGAGGACGTGCTTGTTGGTGGGGACGAAGTCCACGCCGTCGTTGAAGCGGTGCGCGGGGGTGACGTAGCCGGGGTCGAGCCGGTAGACGCGGCTCGCCATGTAGCGGGCGTAGAAGAGGAATCCGCAGGCGAACAGTGCGAGCACCGTGACCGCCAGGACCATTGCGGGCATCATTGCCTCCCAATGTGATTGTGATGTGGGCAACACTGCGGGGATTTCACCGTAAAGCTCGGGAAACGCGCGTGTCAATCCCGTTCGCCTTGAAAACGCGCATCCGTACCGTTCGCCCCCGGCGGCACGGAACGGCGGGCGGTCCTCGTGCGTGGCATACCCTGGTCCTGTTATGGACGCACCAGGACTGTTCGAGATCAACAGCCCGCAGGAGCCGCCGAACACCGGCATCCTCGGCACGGGCTCGGCCACCGGCGACGAGCCGCTGGCGGTGCGGATGCGCCCGCGCGCGCTGGACGAACTCGTCGGCCAGGACCACCTGCTCGGGCCCGGTTCGCCGCTGCGCCAGGTGGTCGAGGGCCGCCAGCCGCTCTCGGTGATCCTGTGGGGCCCGCCCGGTTCGGGCAAGACCACCATCGCCCACCTGGTCGCCCAGTCCGGCGACCGGCGCTTCCGGGCGATGTCGGCGCTCAACTCCGGCGTCAAGGACGTGCGGGCCGCGATCGACGAGGCCCGCCGGGTCCGCCGCACCGGCGGACCGCAGACGATCCTGTTCATCGACGAGGTCCACCGCTTCACCAAGACCCAGCAGGACTCGCTGCTCGGCGCCGTCGAGGACCGCACCATCACGCTCCTGGCCGCCACCACCGAGAATCCCTACTTCTCCGTCGTCGCGCCCCTGGTGAGCCGGTGCGTGCTCCTGACGCTGCGCGAACTCGACGTCACCGACGTCGGCGAGCTCGTCGACCGGGCCGTGGCCGACGAGCGCGGCCTCGGCGGCGCGGTCACGCTCGAACCGGAGGCCCGCGACCACCTCGTGCGCACCGCCTCCGGCGACGCCCGCAAGGCCCTCACCGCGCTGGAGGCCGCCGCGCTCTCGGTCGAGGAGGGCGACGCGATCACCGTCGCCGTGGTCGAGGCCGCCATCGACACCGCCGCGGTGCGCTACGACCGCGACGGCGACGGCCACTACGACGTCGCCAGCGCCTTCATCAAGAGCCTGCGCGGCTCGGACGTCGACGCGGCGATGCACTACCTCGCGCGCATGGTCGTCGCCGGCGAGGACCCGCGCTTCATCGCCCGCCGCCTGGTGATCTTCGCGTCCGAGGACGTCGGCATGGCCGACCCGACCGCCCTTCAGACCGCGACCGCGGCCGCGACGGCCGTGGAGCGCATCGGCATGCCCGAGGCCCGCATCAACCTCGCCCAGGCGGTCGCCCACCTCGCGACCGCCCCGAAGTCCAACGCCGTCATCACCGCGATCGACGAGGCGATCGGCGACGTGCGCAAGGGCAGGATCGGGCCCGTGCCGCCGGACCTGCGCGACGCGCACTACAAGGGCGCGGGGGACCTGGGCCACGGCAAGGCCTACGTCTACCCGCACAACGACCCGCGCGGCGTGGTGCCCCAGCGGTACGCGCCCGACGTGGTCGCCGGGACCGACTACTACCGGCCCACGCGGCACGGCCGCGAGGCCGAGATCGCCGACCGGCTGGAGAAGCTGCGCCGGATCGTGCGCGAGGAGAAGCGGGCGGATGGCGACTGAGGGCCCGGGCGGCGAGGCCGCGAGCCTCTTCGCGTCGAAGCTCGAGCAGACCGGGGCGCGGATCGCGCGCCTGCGGATGACCGTCGCCGCCGTCGCCGCCTCGGCGGTGCTGCTGGTCGCGGCGGTGCTGTGGCTCGGCCGCGCGGTCACCGTCGACCCGACGCGCCGGGCCGCCGACGAGCTGTCGGTGCCGGGCTGGGCCGCGGTGACCGCCACCGACGAGACCTACGGCAGCCGCTGGTGCCTGGGGGAGTGCCGGGTGCGGATGCGCACGTGGACCTCGGAGGGCACGGTCGAGGACACCGCGCACGAGTACTGGCAGGCCGTGCTCGACGCCGGCTGGACGCCGGCCGACCCCGAGCTGTGCGTGGGCGGCCTCGGCGAGGAGGGCTGCTACGTGCGCGACGAGCTCTACCTGGAGCTGTGGGTCGTGCCGGTGGACTGCAGCGACCGCTACGAGCTGTGCGTCGGCTCGGAGGTCACCGCCGTGGTGGCCGCCCAGGCGGCGCTGCCGCGCCTGGCCGAGGACCGCCGCGCCTATGAGGAGTCGGTGTAGCCGACCACCGCCCCGTTGCGCCGGATGTCCGGTCCCGCAAGGTAAGGTCGGGGCTGCGCTGATCATGCGCGATTACCGGGAACCATTCGCAGCCGCACCGGTCGGTCACCGCACATCGAGGGGGAACAGCTGTGCCAGGCGAGACGTTGGCAGTGGAGTTCACGAACGTTGGACTCTGGGAAGTCGCACTCCTGATCGTCGCGGTCGTGATCTTCATCGTCTCGCTGTGGCTCGCGGCGGGCCTCATCCGCAAGGCGACGGGCACGCTCGCGCGCGTCAACAGCGTGCTCGACAAGGTCGACCACGAGATCGGCCCGATCCTGCGCAACGCGAACGCCACGCTCGACAACGTCAACGCCTCGCTGACCCAGGTCGAGGGCGAGCTGGAGAAGGTCTCGACCATCACCGGGAACGCCGCGCACATCTCCTCCAACGTCGCCAACGTCACGAGCCTGGTCGTCTCCGCGGTCGGCTCGCCGCTGGTCAAGGCCGCCGCGTTCGGCTTCGGCCTGCGCGCCGCCGTGAAGAAGCGCGGCCAGGAGGTCGACGAGGACCAGGTGCGCCGCATGGTCGAGGCGTCCCGCCAGACCAAGCGCGAGGCCAAGCGCGCCGCGAAGGCCCGCCGGAAGTCCGCACAGTAAAACCGTTTGGCCTCGGCGCCAGGATCGGTGAGGATCGAAGCACGTGTTGAAACGAATGATTTGGATCGGTGTCGGCGTGGTCGTCGGCGTCGTGGTCGTCCGCAAGCTCACGAAGGTCGCGGAGTCGGTCACTCCCGGCGGGGTCGCCGAGCGTGTGGGCGGTGCCGGTGCTGAAATGAAAGCGTCGTTCAAGGCGTTCTGGGCGGACGTCTCCGAGGCCAAGCAGGCCAAGGAGGCCGAGCTGTTCGACGCGATCGAGCGCGGCGAGGACATCACGCCCCTGCTCGCCGATGACGACGCCGACCACGACCAGGCCCTGAACGGCCGCCCGTACTAGCCCCGAAGGAGGTGCCCCATGGAGACCGCTGAAATCCAACGCCGGTTTCTGAAGTTCTTCGAGTCCAACGGCCACACGGTGGTCCCCAGCGCACCGCTGCCGGCCTTCGAGGACCCGAACCTGCTGTTCGTGCCCGCGGGCATGGTCCCCTTCGTGCCCTACTTCCTGGGCCAGGCGACCCCGGAGTGGAACCGCGCCACGTCGGTGCAGAAGTGCATCCGCACGCCCGACATCGACGAGGTCGGCAAGACCTCCCGCCACGGCACGTTCTTCCAGATGAACGGCAACTTCTCCTTCGGCGACTACTTCAAGGAGCAGGCGATCCGCTTCGCCTGGGACCTGACGACCGGCTCGCTCGAGTCCGGCGGCCTGGGCCTGGACGGCGACCGCATCTGGGCCACGGTCTACCTCGACGACGACGAGGCGATCGACATCTGGCACAAGCAGATCGGGCTCCCGCTCGACCGCATCGTGCGCCGCGGCCAGGCCGACAACATGTGGTCGATGGGCATCCCGGGGCCGTGCGGCCCCTGCTCGGAGCTGTACTACGACCGCGGCCCCGACTACGGGCCCGAGGGCGGACCCGAGGTCGACGAGGACCGCTACCTCGAGTTCTGGAACCTCGTGTTCATGCAGAACATCCGCGGCGGCGGCCCCGCCAAGGAGGGCTACGAGGTCACCGGCGACCTGCCGAAGAAGAACATCGACACCGGCATGGGCATGGAGCGCATGGCCGCGCTCCTCCAGGGCGTCGACAACATGTACGAGACCGACCAGGTCCGGCCGATCATCGACAAGGCCTCGGAGCTCACGGGCAAGCGCTACGGCGTCTCGACCTCGCACACCGCCTCCGAGTCCCACCCGGACGACATCCGCTTCCGGGTCATCGGCGACCACGTGCGCTCCTCGCTCATGCTCATCGGCGACGGCGTCGTGCCCTCCAACGAGGGCCGCGGCTACGTGCTGCGCCGCCTCATGCGCCGCGCGATCCGCGCCGTGCGCCTCCTCGGCTACGACAAGCCCGCCATGCCCGAGCTGCTGCCGGTCGCGATGGAGCGCATGTCCGCGGCCTACCCGGAGCTGCGCACCGACTTCGAGCGGATCTCCTCCTACGCCTACGGCGAAGAGGAGGCCTTCCTCAAGACCCTCAAGCACGGCACGACCATCCTCGACACCGCGGTCACCGAGACCAAGGCCGAGGGCGGGGCGACCCTCTCGGGGTCCAAGGCGTTCGAGCTGCACGACACGTACGGCTTCCCGATCGACCTGACCCTGGAGATGGCCGAGGAGCAGGGCCTGTCGGTCGACCAGGACGGCTTCCGCGAGCTCATGGCCGAGCAGCGCCGCCGCGCGAAGGCCGACGCGGCCGCGCGCAAGACCGGCCACGCCGACCTGTCCGCGTACTGGAAGCTCCTCCAGGAGCAGGGCCCCACCGACTGGAAGGCCTACGAGTCCCTCGCGACCGAGTCCCGCGTCATCGGGATCCTCTCTGAGGGCGAGTCGGTCGCCGTCGCGAAGGCCGGCCAGATCGTGGAGGTCGTGCTCGACCGGACCCCGTTCTACGCCGAGTCCGGCGGCCAGCACGCCGACGCGGGCAAGATCGTCGGCCCGAACTTCTTCGGCGAGGTCGTCGACGTCCAGCGCCCCGTCAAGAAGCTCGTGGTCCACCAGGTCCGCGTCCTCGAAGGCGAACTGGTCCTCGACGACCGCGTCGAGGCGACGGTGGACGCGGAGTGGCGCCTCGGCGCCCGCCAGGCCCACTCGGGCACGCACGTGGTCCACGCGGCCCTGCGCGAGGTGCTCGGCCCGACCGCGCTCCAGTCCGGCTCGTTCAACCGGCCCGGCTACCTGCGCCTGGACTTCTCGTGGCGCGCGAAGCTCTCCGACGAGACCCGCAGCGAGATCGAGGAGGTCTCCAACAAGGCCGTCCGCGACGACCTGCCCGTCGCCGTCAAGTACATGACGCTGCCGGAGGCCAAGGACTTCGGCGCGGTCGCGCTGTTCGGCGAGACCTACGACGAGACCGTCCGCGTCGTGGAGATCGGCGGCCCCTGGTCGCGCGAGCTGTGCGGCGGCACGCACGTGTCCCACTCGGCCCAGATCGGCCCGCTCGTGCTCACCGGGGAGTCCTCGGTCGGCTCGGGCCAGCGCCGCGTCGAGGCCGCCACGGGCATGGAGGCCTACCGCTACCTCGCCCGCGAACGGGACCTCGTCTCGCAGATCGCCGAGGAGATCGGGGCGCAGCGCGGCGACGTGCTCGAACGCGTCCGCGCGATCCTCCAGCGCTCCAAGGACGCCGAACGCGAGCTCGCGACGCTCCAGGCCAAGGCCGTCTCCGGCCGCGCCGCCGAGTTCGCGGCCGCGGCGCAGCAGGTCGAGGGCGTCAAGGTCGCCGCGATCCGCGCGCCCGAGGGCACCAAGGGCGGCGACGTGCGCAACCTCGCCACCCAGATCCGCGGGCACCTGCCCGAGGGCGAGCCGGGCGTGGCGGCGGTCGTCGCCACCGCCGGCGGCAAGGCCAGCATCGTCGTCGCCGTCAACGGCGCCGCGAAGGCCCGGAACGTCTCGGCGCAGGCCCTCGTCAAGGCCGCGCTGTCGGGCAAGGGCGGCGGCAACGACGAGATCGCCCAGGGCGGCGGCGTCCCCGCCGACCAGGCCCAGCACCTGCTCGACGCGGTAGTCCGCGCGATCACCGCGTAATGGAAGAAGAAGCGAACGGCCCCGCGACCACCGAGTGGACGCGGGGCCGCCGTCTCGGCGTCGACCTCGGCAAGGCCCGCGTGGGCGTCGCCGTGTGCGACCCCGACGGCCTCCTGGCGACCCCCGTGGCGACCGTGCGTCGCGATCTGAAGACCTCCAGTGGGGACATTCCTTCCGATATACGAGAAATCGCCGATACGGCCCGGGAATACGATGTGGTCGAAATCGTGGTCGGCCTACCGGTTACTCTTTCGGGTGAGGAGGGGCCGGCCGCGGCTCACACCCGAGCCTGGGTGGAGCGGCTCGCGGGCCACGTCTCGCCAGTTCCGGTGACCCTGACCGACGAGCGCATGACCACGGCCGTCGCCACCCGCAGACTCAATGAAGGCGGCGTGCGCGGCAGCCGCAAGCGCTCGATCGTCGACCAGGCCGCCGCGGTGGAGATCCTCCAGACTTGGTTGGACCGGCGGCGGAGGTAGAGAACGGAATGCTCGGCGATTTCAGGTCCGAGGACGAGCACGCGCGGGCTCCCCGTAGCCACCGTCGCAAGGACTCCGGCAAAGCCCTGATCGCCATGACCCTGGTCGTGGCCCTCTTCGGCATTCTGGGCGTCGGCGGCTGGTGGGCCTACAACAACGTCCTCAAGGACTACTTCGTCGCCGAGGACTACACCGGCGAAGGCAACGGCACCGAGGTCACCGTCATCGTGGAAGAGGGCTGGTTCGTCGCCGACATCGCCAACCACCTCGAATCGGTGGGCGTGGTCGCCTCCGCGAAGGCCTTCCTCAACGCCTCCGAGGACGACGGGAACGCCGGCGAGGGCATCCAGCCGGGCACCTACCTCATGCAGGAGGAGATGTCCGCGGCCACGGCGCTCGGGCTCCTGACCGACCCTGAGAACCGCATCGTCAACGGCTTCACCGTCGTGGAGGGCAAGACCTCCTTCGAGATCTACGCCGAGCTCTCCGAGAAGTACGGCATCCCCGTCGAGGACTTCGAAGCGGTCGCAGAGGACCCGGTCGCCCTCGGCGTCCCCGAGTTCTGGTACGAGAACTTCGAGACCGACCAGATCGTCTCCATCGAGGGCTTCCTCTTCCCCTCCACCTACGAGTTCGACGAGGGCGCCACCGCCGAGGACATGCTCGGCGCCATGGTCGCGAAGTTCAACTCGGTCATCGAGGAGATCGGCTTCGTGGACGCCGCAGCCGCGCTCGACGTCGAGCCGTGGATGGCCCTCCAGGTCGCCTCCATCATCCAGGCCGAGTCCGGCATCGCCGAGGACGACGCCAAGATCGCCACCGTCATGTACAACCGCCTCTACGCCGACGGCGCGGTGGACGAGCTCGGCTGCAACTGCCTCGGCAGCGAGGCGATCTGGAACTACGGCCGCGAGTTCGAGGGCCTCGACCCGATCCCCTCCGGCGAGATGACCGGCGACGAGATGTCGGACGAGTCCAACCGCTGGGCCGCCACCGTGCAGGCGGGCTACTACCCGACCGCGATCGGCAACCCCGGTCAGGCCGCCCTCGAAGGGGCCGTGAACCCCGAGGACGACACCTGGCTCTACTTCGTGACCGCGTACCAGGACGGCCGGGCGATCTTCTCGGACACCTACGCGGAGCACCAGGACGCCACCGACGTCGCCCGCGAGAACGGGATCCAGTAGTGCGCGCGGCCGTCCTCGGCAAGCCCATCGAGCACTCGCTCTCGCCGGTCATCCACTCGGCCGGCTACGCCGCGGCCGGGCTCGCCGACTGGACCTACGAGCGCCACGAGTGCGACGAGCCCGCGCTCGCCCGCTTCGTGGACTCCCTGGACGACACCTGGGCCGGGCTCTCGCTCACCATGCCGCTCAAGGAGATCGCACTCGCCGTCGCCGACGAGGCCACCCCGGTGGCCGAGGCGATCGGCGCGGCCAACACGCTCGTCCTGCGCGGCGGCCGGCGCCTCGCCGACAACACCGACGCGCCCGGCATCGTGGACGCGCTGGCCGGGATCGGCCTGACCGCGGCCGACGAGGTCGCCGTCCTCGGCGCGGGCGGTTCGGCGCGCGGCTCGCTCGCGGCCGCCGTCCAGCTCGGCGCGAGCGCCGTGACCGTGTACGCGCGGCGCCGCGAGGCCGTCGCCGAACTCGAACCGGTGGCCGAGCGTCTCGGCCTGCGCCTCAAGGCCGCCTCCTGGGAGGAGGCCGTGCTCGCGGGCCGCGCCGACCTCGTCATCGCGACCGTTCCCAAGGGCGTGACCGACGACCTCGTCCTGGACTGGAAGGGCGACGCGGTCCTGTTCGACATCCTCTACGACCCGTGGCCGACCCCGCTGGCCGCGGCGGCCCAGCGCGAGGGCGTGAAGGTCCTCGACGGCCTCGCGCTCCTGCTGGCGCAGGCGGTCCGGCAGTGGACCCAGTTCACGGGCCTCGCGGAGGCGCCGGTCGAAGCCATGCGTGACGCGTTGTACACCGCCGCGGGAGCGAACTCCGGGCGCTAGCGGGTCCATGATTGGTGCATGAGCGTTCTCCTGTTCGACGGCGACTGCGCGTTCTGCACCGACTGCGCGCACTTCGTCGAACGCCGCATCCGCACCGAAGCCCGGGTCGTCCCCTGGCAGCGGGCCGACCTCGCCGCGCTCGGCGTCGAGCGGGTCGAGGCCGAGTCGGCCGTGCAGTGGATCGAGGACGGGCGCCGGTGGGCCGGGCCCGACGCCGTCGCGGTGCTCCTGCGCCGCGCCCAGTGGTACTGGCGGCCACTCGGCTGGGCCCTCTCCCTCGCGCCCGTCTCGTGGGTCGCCTGGCCGCTGTACCGCCTCCTCGCCCGCAACCGCCACCGGATGCCCGGCGGCACGGCCGCCTGCTCGCTGCCGCAGGCCGAACGCGACCTCCTCGGTCCGCGTTGAGGCGACCGCACCGCCCTTGGCCTGATTTGCGCTGATTCGTTCCAGCGCTTCGCGACCCGCGACGTGACCGGTCTCGCATTCTCATCCCACGCGCCTCACGAGACCACTGGAACCCCAGGCTCGCAAGCGCATTCCTGCCGATGCGGTCCCGCGAAGGCCCCTCACGAGGGTCCTACGTCACGGAAAACGAGTGGCCCGCTCCCATCGAATTTTCCTACCGTTGACGTATGCCGATTCTCGAAGCCCGCTCCCTCACCAAGACCTTCCGGAGGCCCGACAAGGCCTCGGGGTTCAAGGGCGCCCTCAAGCACCTCGCGCAGCGCAAATACAAGAACTACACCGCGGTCGACGGCATCGACCTCACGGTCGAGGCGGGGGAGTCGGTCGCCTACGTCGGCCCCAACGGCGCGGGCAAGTCCACCACCGTCAAGCTCCTCACCGGCATCCTCAAGCCCACCGAGGGCACCGTCCGGGTGATGGGCCGCGACCCGCACACCGAGCGGATCGCCAACGCCCACGACATCGGCGTCCTCTTCGGCCAGCGCACCCAGCTGTGGTGGGACCTGCCCGTCGAGGAGTCCCTCAAGCTCCTCAAGCACATGTACGGCGTCTCCGACGCCGACTACAAGGCCCGCATCGCCAAGTTCGACGAGCTGCTCGACCTCGGCGAGTTCATGCCCGCCCTGGCCCGCACCCTCTCCCTCGGCCAGCGCATGAGGGCCGACCTCGCCTGCGCGCTCATCCACGACCCCAAGATGGTCTACCTCGACGAGCCGACCATCGGCCTCGACATCTCCGTCAAGGACCGCCTCCGCGCCTTCCTGCGCGAACTCGTCGACGACGGCACCACCCTGCTCCTCACCAGCCACGACCTCGCCGACATCGAGGAGGTCTGCGAGCGCATCGTGGTCATCGACAAGGGCAAGGTCGCCTACGACGGCCCGATCGCCCAGCTCAAGGCCCACTACATCACCACCAAGGCCGTGAACCTCCACCTCGAAGGCCCCGCCGACGTCCCCGCCCTGACCGAGAAGTTCCCCGACTTCGCCTGGGCCGCGGGCGCATCGCCCTCCGAGGTCACCGTGACCTACGAGTCCGCGCGCTTCTCCACCGCCGAGGTCCTCGGCTCCCTCACCGCGCGGCTCTCCCCGCGCGACCTGTCGCTGTCCGAACCGAGCATCGAGGACGTCATCCGACGCCTCTACGCAGGCGAGCTGACCCAGTGACCCACCCGCACCGAACCCGGAGCGCCCCGTGACCCACGGCTTCGCGGTCGACCGCGCCTTCGTGACGGTCTCGCTCAAGCGCCGCCTCGCCTACAAGACCCAGTGGATCGTCGCCCTCGTACTCGGCGGCGGCGCCATGCTCGTCTCGATGGCCTTGTGGCGCAACCTTCTCTCCGGCGGCGCCCTCTCGGGCTACGACTGGGACTCGATGCGCGCCTACATCATCATCGGGTTCGTCACCGGGACCCTCGTCTTCGGCGCCGCCGACTGGTACATCGCCGACCGCATCCTCGACGGCCACGTCGCGATCGACCTGACCAAGCCCGTCGACTTCCAGCGGGCCCGCGCCGCCGAGTACGTCGGCTCGATGATCTCGACCGTCCCCACGGTCGTCGTCGGCGTCATCGGCGCCTGGCTCCTGTTCGACCCGCCCGGCCCCGTCTCCGCGACCGCCGGCGTCCTCACCGTCCTCAGCCTCCTGCTGGTCTTCCCGCTCGCCTTCGGCATCACCTACCTGTCGATCCTGGTGTGCTTCTGGACCAAGCGCTACCTCGGCATCATGTGGCTGCGCGAAGCCCTCCTCGGCTTCTTCTCCGGGATGATGATCCCCTTGGCGTTCATGCCCTCCTGGCTCCAGGCCGTCGCCTGGGCCCTGCCCTTCCCGCACTTCACGGCCACGCCCGCCGCCATCTACCTCGGCCACGTCGACACGGCCGGCGCGCTCGGCCTCCTCGCGGCCGAGGCCGCCTGGGGCGTCGGCATGTGGATCGGCGCCCGGCTCGTGTTCCGCCACGCGGTCAAGAAAGTGACGGTGCACGGTGGCTGACCTCCTCGCCCCCCGCAGGCCCGCCGGGGCCCGCCACGTCGGCGCGGTCTACACCCGCGCGATCGTGGCCCAGATCCGCTCCATCACCGAGTACCCCGCCGACTTCTGGGTCATGGCCTCGGCCGGCGTCATGTGGAACGTCCTCCAGTTCGCGTTCCTGACCGTCCTGTTCGCCACCGTCCCCGACGTCGCCGGCTGGCGCTACCACGAGATGCTCATGCTCTCGGGGCTCTTCACCGTCGCCAGCGGCTCCACCGCGCTCCTGTGCGACGGCGTCTGGAGCACCGGCCAGATGGTCCTCAAAGGCGAGATCGACTACCGCATCACCAGGCCCGCGCCCGTCGTCGTCCAGGTCGCCACCACCCACATCGGCATGCAGGGCTTCGGCGAGGTCGCGTTCGGCCTCGTCATGCTCGCCTACGGCTGGATCGGCGCCGGGCTCGGACTCGCGCCCGTCCCGATCGGCCTCCTCGCGATTGCCTGCGCGGTCACCATCGAATGCGCGCTCGTCACCCTCTTCTGCGCCGTGAACTTCTGGATCAAGGGCCCGATGTCGAACTTCGCGTTCATGCTCATCGACCTCCAGAGCAACGCGATGGTCCTCCCGCTGGGCCTCTTCCCGATCGGCGTGCGGCTGCTGACCATGTTCGTCATCCCCGTGGCCTTCGTCAACTTCGTGCCCGTCGCCGTCCTCACCGGACACCTCTCCGCGGCGTGGCTCGTCGGCACGCCCCTGGCCGCCCTCGCCTGCGTCCTCGCCGCGCTCGGCGTCTACCGGCTCGGCCTGCGCTCCTACGACTCCTCCGGACACTGACATGGCACGCGTCGACCTCGCCTTCGCGACCGTCACCTTCAAACGCAAGATCGCCTACAAGACCACCTGGCTGTTCTCGATCCTCTTCGGCGGCTGGTCCCTCCTCGCGGGACTCGCGGTCTGGAGCCAGATCATCGGCGACGGCGAACTGGGCGGCTACGACTGGTCCGCCATGAAGGCCTACCTTGTCATCGGTTTCCTCACCGCCACCCTCGCCTGGGCCGGCTCGGACTGGGAGATGGCCAACCGCATCCTCGACGGCCACGTCGCGATCGACCTGACCAAACCCGTCGACTTCCAGCGCGCCCGCGCCGCCGAGTACATCGGCGGCATGACCGCCTCCGTGCCCGCCGCGATCCTCGGGACCGCGCTGGCCGCCCTCGCGTTCCGGCCCGCGCCGCCGGTCTCGGCGCTCGCGGCGCTCCTGACGGGTATCAGCGTCCTGTTCATCTTCCCGCTGGCCTTCTGCATCAGTTACCTGGCGACCATGACCTGCTTCATCACTCAGCGGTTCCTGGGCGTCCAGTGGGCGAAGGACTCGCTCGTGGCGTTCTTCTCCGGGATGATGGTCCCGATCGCGCTCATGCCCGTCTGGCTGCAAGGGGTCGCCTGGGCCCTGCCGTTCGTCCACTTCACCACCACGCCCGCCTCCATCTACCTCGGCCGCGTCGACACCGCCGGGGCCCTCGGCCTCATCGCCGCCCAGGCCGCCTGGGCGGCGGGGCTGTGGTTCATCGCCCGGCTCATCTGGGCCCGGCTCGTCAAGAAGGTGACCATTCATGGCGGCTAGCGCCTCCCAGGTCCGCCACGCCGGAGCCGTCTACCGCCGCTCCATCGGCGCCTACCTGCGGTCCATCGCCGAGTACCCGGCCGACTTCTGGGTCATGGCCCTGGCCGGGACGTTCTGGCAGGTCGTGCTCTTCGCGTTTTTGAGCATCCTGTTCGCCAACGTCAACGCCATCGTCGGCTGGGGCTACCACGAGATGCTCGTGCTCGCCGGGTTCCTCGGCCTCGCCTGGTCCTCGACCGCGCTGCTGTGGGACGGCATCTGGGACACCGGCAAGATGATCGTCGAAGGCGACATGGACTACCGCCTCACCCGGCCCGCGCCCGTCATCGTCCAGGTCGCCTCCAAGCACGTCGGCATGCAGGTCTTCGGCGAGGTGACCCTCGGGCTGGTCATGCTCGTCACCGGCTGGATCGGCGCCGGGATCAGCCCCGCCCTGATCCCGGCCGCGATCTTCCTCCTGGCCTGCGCCGCCGTCGTCGAGGCCGCCCTGCTGACGATCGCGAACGCCGCGAACTTCTGGATGAAGGGCCGCGTGCCCGTGCTCGCCTTCGCGCTCACCGAGCTCCAGAACGAGGCGATGCGCTTCCCGCTCACCGTCTTCCCCGCCGCGGTGCGCCTCGTCCTCACCTTCGGCCTCCCGCTCGCGTTCGCGAGCTTCGTGCCGGCCCAGATCCTCACCGGCCGCCTCGACCCGGTCTGGCTCCTCGCCCCGCCGCTCGTGGCCGCCGCCTGCGCCGCGGTCGCCTTCTGGACCTTCAGGCAGGGCGTCAAGGCCTACGACTCCGCAGGTCACTGACGTGGCACGGCACACGGTGCAAAAGGACTTGCGCTCGCGCCAGGAGGTCCGATAGAGTCACCGCTGTTGCCCGGAGCATCGCGCCCGGGACGCTTGCGAACGGAGGTGTGACTGATGGTTGTCGTCGACGTCTTCGCCATGCTTCCCAGTTCGCCTCCCGCCGACGCGCTCTGACACCGGTGCATCGAAACCCGGTCGCGCGCAGCGGATGACTCCACAGGAGCCCGCCACCTTGGCACGCAAGTCCGAATACTCTGATTCCTTCCAATCCACCAAGCGCCGCCGCCGCGACTTCGCCGATGACGAGGTGTTCTCCGCCGAAGACCAGGCCAGGTTCGAGGAGATGCGCACCGAGTTCGACGAAGGACCGACCGACGACGGCCCGCCGACCGGCGACCGCTGGTCGATCTGGTGGGACTCCGAGCCGCTCCAGCGCGGCCCCGAGCCCCGACCGGACTGGGTCATCACCGAGCACGGCGCCGTCGACTACGAACTCGGCGTCCTCAAGACCGGCAAGGAAGCCGACGTCTTCCTCATCGAACGGGCGCTCCCGGGCACCGACCGGGCCGTGATCCTCGCCGCGAAGCGCTACCGCAGCGCCGAGCACACCCAGTTCAACCGGGCGGGCGACTACACCGCCGGGCGCGGCGCCAAGCGCTCGCGCGACGCCCGCGCGATGGCGAAGCGCACCGCCTTCGGCCTGGAGCAGGCCGCCGGCCGCTGGGCCGCCAGCGAGTTCGACGCGCTCAAACGCCTCTACGAGGTCGGCGCGCCCGTTCCCTACCCCGTGCAGATCCTCGGCACCGAGGTCATCATGGAGTTCATCGGACACGGCCGCACCGCAGCGCCCCGCCTGGCCGAGACCCGCCCCGACCCGGACGAACTCGACCACCTGTGGGACCAGGCGGCCGAAGCCCTCCGACTCATGACCGAACAGGGCTTCGCCCACGGCGACCTCTCGCCCTACAACACCGTCGTCCACGACGGCCGCCTCGTCGTCCTCGACCTCCCGCAGATCGTCGACATCTACGCCAACCCCCTCGGCCGGGAATTCCTGCTGCGCGACGTCGAGAACATCGGCACCTGGTTCACCGCCCGAGGCATGCCGCGCCAAGAAGTGGACGACCTCCTGACAGAACTCGCCGCCATAACCCGCATGCCGTAACGAATGTGAGGACCCTGACACCCCCGTGTCAGGGTCCTCGAACGATCGTTCTCCAGTCGAACGGAACCGACTGCGAGAACGGAGTCCCCGGTGCCCGGAGACTGGCATGAGACCCTGGCGGCGCTGATCGCCGACAACCCCGAACTCTCCTGGGAACTCCTGGAGATCGGCGAGGCGAAATCGGTGCCGATCTGCACCGACCAATGGCATCGCGCCAACGATTCTCCGAAGTCGGACGGCGAGGACGCCGCGCCGCCCTCCGGCGCCTGGACCAGAGCCGAGTCCCTCGGCGCGCCGATCCACAACGAGCGCCGCACCGATCGCACGGTCGAGATCGGATTCGCCGGAGCCGACGGACTCATCGTGGTCGGCGAAGTCCAGAGCGGCTGGTCGGACAAGAAGATGTTCCGGCTCCCCGGATACGTCGCGAAGGCATTCCAAGACCATGAGAAGCAGGTCGAACTCGTGATCGTCTGCAAGACCGACGCGCTGGCCCGCCGCTACCGCAAGGGCATCTGGATGGGGGTCCGCAGCGTGGTCACCCCGATCGCCGTCGGCTCGCAGGACCTCCCGCCGATCACCGATCCGAGCGCGGCGAACCAGAGCGTGCAGATGTCGGTCGCGACGCTGCTCGTCCGCGGCGACCAGGACATGGCCCGCGACCCGCAGGGAACGATCGCCGCGATCCTCGCGAAGCTCGATACGATCGATGAAGAGCGCGCCGGCGACTACGCCCACTACCTGACCCGTCTCGTCAGCGACGAGTTCGCCGAGATCATGGAGGAGAGCATGGACACCGAACGGAAGCCCTGGCACAGCGCGTACTACACCCGCGTCCACCAGGACGGCGTCGACGAAGGACTCGAAGCCGGCCGGGAGGAGGGGCGTGAAGAGGGCCGCCTCGTGCAGGCCCGGCTGATGCTCCTGAGGGTTCTCGAAGGGCTGGGCGTCCCCGTCTCGGCGAAGGACCGCTCGCGCGTCGAGTTCTGCCGCGACCTCGACCGGCTCGAAGCGTGGACCGCGAAGGCCGTCCGCGTCCGCAGCTGCAAGGAGCTGTTCGAGGAGGAGTGACCGGTCGCCGGAACCGGTTCGAGAGCACCGTCTTCGAGAGTGGTGTCGGGGGCGGGCGATAGCCTTGGGTCTGTGACCGTTGACTACCGTCCCGCTCCCGGCACCATTCCGACCGCGCCGGGCGTCTACCGCTTCAGGGACCGCGACCGGCGCGTGATCTACGTCGGGAAGGCGAAGAACCTCCGGAACCGGCTGAACTCGTACTTCGCGGACGAGTCGCGGCTGCACGAGCGCACGCGGCGGATGGTCAACACCGCGCGGAGCGTGGAGTGGACGGTCGTGGCGACCGAGGTCGAGGCGCTCCAGTTGGAGTGGACCTGGATCAAGGAGTACGACCCGCGCTTCAACGTCATGTTCAAGGACGACAAGTCCTATCCGTGGCTGGCGGTCACCGTGGGAGAGGAGTTCCCGCGCGCGCAGGTCATGCGCGGCAACCGCCGCAAAGGGGTGCGCTACTTCGGGCCCTTCGGGTCCGCGTGGGCCATCCGCCAGACCCTCGACCTGCTCACCAGGGTCTTCCCGATCCGCACGTGCTCCGACACGGAGTTCAAGCGCTGCAACAGGATCAACCGCCCGAACCTCCTCGCCGACATCGGCAAGTGCTCGGCGCCCTGCGTCGGGCGCATCTCCGCGGAGGACTACCGCGAACTCGTCAACGGCTTCTGCGCCTTCATGTCCGGCGACACCGCCCCCGTCCGCCGCCGCCTCATCGGGGAGATGCAGGAGGCCTCCGAGTCCCTCGAATTCGAACGCGCCGCCCGGTTGCGCGACGACCTCGCCGCCCTCGACAAGGTCCTCGAACAGCAGGTCGTGGTCCTCGCCGAGGACGTCGACTGCGACGTCATGGCCGTGGCCGACGACGAGCTCCAAGCCGCCGTCCAGGTGTTCCACGTCCGCGGCGGCCGCATCAGGGGCCAACGCGGCTGGGTGGTCGACAAGCCCGAGCCGGTCGACCTCGCCGGACTCGTGGAGCAGTTCTGCCTCCAGTTCTACGGCGAGCAGAACGAAGTGGTGCCCCGCGAGGTCCTCGTCCCGGCCCTGCCCGGCGACCACGATGCGCTCGCCGCACTCCTGTCGGAGCGACGCGGCGCGAAGGTCGACCTGCGCGTGCCGCGGCGCGGCGACAAGCGGGCGCTGGCCGAGACCGTGGAGAAGAACGCGCTGGAGAACCTCCAGCGGCACAAGCTCAAGCGCGCCGGGGACCTGACGGCGCGCTCGAAGGCGCTCGAAGAGCTGGCCGACGCGCTCGACCTGCCCGAGGCGCCGCTGCGGATCGAATGCTACGACGTCTCGCAGTCGCAGGGGGAGGACGTGGTGGCGTCGATGGTCGTCTTCGAGGACGGCCTGCCCCGCAAGAGCGAGTACCGCCGCTTCGTCATCCGCGGCGAGCGCAAGGACGACCTCTCCTCGCTCCAGGAGACCTTGCGCCGCAGGCTCGCCAAGATCGCCGACCAGCCCGCCGGCTCTCCGGCGGAGGAGGGCGAGGAGCCCCGGCGCGGCTTCCACTACCCGCCGCAGCTGCTGGTCGTGGACGGCGGGCAGCCGCAGGTGGCCGCCGCCGAGGCGGTGTTCGCGGAGCTCGGGATCGACACGATCAACCTCGCCGGGCTCGCCAAGCGCCTGGAGGAGATCTGGCTGCCGGGGGAGGCGTACCCGGTGATCCTCTCGCGCACCTCCGAGGCGCTCTACCTCATGCAGCGCGTGCGCGACGAGGCCCACCGCTTCGCGATCTCCTTGCACCGCACCAGGCGCCGCAAGAAGATGTCGGCATCGGCCCTCGACGGCGTGCCGGGCCTGGGCGAGTCCAAGCGCAAGGCGCTGCTGCGGGAGTTCGGCTCGGTCAAGCGCATCCGCGAGGCCGAACCGTCCGATCTGGAAGCGGTGGCGGGCATCGGCCCGAAGCTCGCGGAGGCCGTACGGTCACATCTGCGTAATCCCGACGACAACGGTGCTTGAGACGCGGCTGGTACCTATACGCTTGTGAGTTCGGCGGGGCGCTCGATCGTGTCACCCCGGCGGCAGGATCGATCTTGGGGATACTTGACTTATGGGTGTGGCAGCTGTGCACGCGGCCTCTGGCGACCGCGGCGAATTGGATCTCGTGATCGTCACCGGCATCTCCGGCGGCGGGCGTTCGACCGTGGCGCGCGCGTTGGAGAACGTGGGATATTACGTCATCGACAACCTTCCCGAGTCCCTGGTGGGCCAGGCCGCGGAGCTGGCCGCCGCTGGCGGCGAGGAGGTCCGGCGCACCGCGATGGTGCTCGACGTGCGCTCGCGCGCGTTCATGACCGACCTCGTGGGGGTCCTGGAGGACCTGCGCAAGGGCGGCTTCAAGCCGCACCTGGTGTTCGTGGACGCCGACGACGACGTGATCATCCGGCGCTTCGAGAAGGTCCGCCGCGCGCACCCGCTCCAGGGCGCGGGGCTCCTCGCCGACGGCATCGCCGCCGAGCGGCGCCTGCTGGAGCCCGCGCGGGCCTCGGCCGACACGCTCTTCGACTCCACGCACCTCAACGAGAACCAGTTGCGGGCGCGCGTCGAGGAGGCGTTCCTCGCGCCGTCCTCGCCCGGACTTCAGTTCACCTGCATGTCATTCGGGTTCAAATACGGCATCCCGCGCGATGCGGACTACGTGGCCGACGTACGATTCCTTCCCAACCCGTACTGGGTTCCCACCCTGCGCGAGCACACCGGGACCGACAAGGACGTGTCCGACTACGTCCTGGGTCAGGACGGCGCCGAGGACTTCGTCGACGCGTACGCCACGCTGCTGCTCGGCACCACGCAGGGCTTCGAGCGGGAGGGCAAGCGCTACATGACCATCGCCATCGGCTGCACGGGCGGCAAGCACCGCTCGGTCGCCATCGCCGAAGAGCTCGCCAAGCGTTTCAACGCGGCCGGGTTCCCCGCGAACACGCACCACCGGGACCGGGGAAACGAGTGACGGCGGCCGGGTCGCACCGGTTCGGCGGACCGCCCCCTTCCGAAGGGCCGCAAGGCGCCGACGGATCGGGCAGCTCCGAACGGCCGAACCGCCCCGAGGGCCCGACCGGGCCTGAGGACCGGGCGCCCCGGCGCCGCCGCGCCGGACCGGGCCCCGCCGGGCCCTCCGGGACCGGCCCGGCCTGGCCCGAACCTCCCGGGCACCTCCCCGACGTCCCGCCCCCCTGGCCCGAACGCCGCACCCCCGCCCTGCGCCCCGAACCTCCCGCACCCCGACCCCGAGGGAGTCGCGAATGCTGAAAGTCGTCGCGTTCGGCGGCGGACGCGGCCTCTCGGCCTCGCTCCGCGCCCTCACCCGGCTCGACATCGACCTGACCGCCGTGGTCACCGTCGCCGACGACGGCGGCTCCTCCGGGACCATCCGTGCCACCCGCCCGCTCCTGCCGCCCGGCGACCTCCGCAAGGCGCTCGTCGCCACCGCCGACCCCGCCAAGAGCGAGGTCGCGGCCCTGTTCGCGCACCGCTTCGGCGGCGACGACTTCCTCACCGGCCACCCCGTCGGCAACCTGGTCCTCACCTCGCTGCTCGAACGCCACTCCAACCCGGTCGCGGCCCTCGACGCCGCCGCCCGCCTCCTCGGCTCGCGCGCCCGCATCCTCCCGATGTCGGTCACCCCGCTCGACATCGAAGCGGACATCGCCTTCCAGGAGACCGCCTTCCAGGACACCGCGTTGCCAGACACCGCCGAGTCCACTACCACCTGCACGATCGTCGGACAGCACGACGTGGCGGTGGCCGACGGGCGCGTTCTCGACGTCCGCCTGCTGCCCGCGGGCGCCACCGCCTGCCCCGAGGCCCTCGCGGCGGTCGCCGAGGCCGACTGGCACGTCTTCGGGCCCGGCTCCTGGTATACGAGCGTCATCCCGCACCTGCTCCTGCCGGACCTGCGCGAGGCCGTGGCCGCGGCCGACGCCCGCCGCATCCTGGTCCTCAACCTCTCCGAGGAGAAGGAGACCGACGGCCTCACCCCGGCCGGACACGTCGACACGCTGCGTCGCTACGCCGAAGGTGTCCGATTTCACTACGTCGTCTCGGGCGACGCCCGAACCCTCGCCGATCCCGGATCGTTGAACAGTGCGGCACAATCGTTGGAGGCGCGGTTGGTCGCGGCGGACCTCGCCGCCGACGGCGTCACGCACGACGTCGGCGCCCTCGCCGCCGCATTGGGAAGTCTGCTGGTCGAAGATGGTGGTTAACGAATGGCGATGACCTCGGAGGTCAAGGACGAGCTCAGTCGTATTGAGGTCAACAAGTCCTGCTGTCAGCGCGCCGAGCTCGGCGCGCTGTTCCGCTTCGCCGGCGGCCTGCACCTGGTGGGCCAGGGCAACGTCGTCGTCGAGGCCGAGGTCGACGCGGGGAACGTCGCCCGCCGCGCCAAGCGCATGATCTCCGCCCTCTACAACTACGAGTCCGAGGTCCACGTCCTCGTGGCCGCCGGGCTGCGCCGCAACAACCACTACCTGCTGCGCGTCATGGCCGACGGCCAGGCCTTCTCCAAGCAGATCGGCCTCACCGACCAGCGCGGCTACCCCGTCCGGGGCCTTCCCAACCACGTCGTCGGCGCCTACCCGTGCTGCGCCGAGGCCGCCTGGCGCGGGGCCTTCCTCGCCCGCGGCTCGCTCACCGAGCCCGGCCGCTCCTCGGCCCTCGAAGTCACCTGCCCCGGCCCCGAGTCCGCGCTCGCGCTCGTCGGCGCGGCCCGCCGCCTCGGCATCGCCGCGAAGTCCCGCGACGTGCGCGGCGTCGACCGCGTCGTCATCCGCGACGGCGACGCCATCGGCGAGCTGCTCACCCGCCTCGGCGCCCACTCCTCGGTCCTGACCTGGGAGGAGCGGCGCGTGCGCCGCGAGGTCCGCGCCACCGCCAACCGCCTCGCCAACTTCGACGACGCGAACCTGCGCCGCTCGGCCCGCGCCGCGGTCGCCGCCGCCGCCAAGGTCACCCGCGCCCTCGAAGTCCTCGGCGAGGACGTCCCCGAGCACCTCGCCTCCGCGGGCCGCCTGCGCCTCGACCACCGCCAGGCCTCCCTCGAAGAGCTCGGCACCCTCGCCGACCCGCCGCTCACCAAGGACGCCATCGCCGGGCGCATCCGCCGCCTCATCAACATGGCGACCAAGCGCGCCCACGAGAGCGGCGTCCCCGGCCCCGACGACGTCGTCGCCGAGGAAGAGGCCCTGGTCGCCTGAACCGCGGCCTCCTGGGCGCGGTACGCCGCGCGAACGGGAGGGCAACGGCTACGCTTAACCGCGATGTCACACCGCTGTCCCGGGTGTGACATGATCGGGGGGAACCGGCCGCGACAGGTTTTCAGAACCTGAGCGGTAGGGTCAAGGAGTGCTCGGCGACGAGGCCGAACAGCGATCTGTTCCACCGTCGCTATTCGGCTGAACGGATCGCGTACGAGACCGCCTCCGGTCTCAGTCAGATATCCGATCCTGTTCTAGCGAGGAGATGGCCACGTGACCATCCGCGTTGGCGTCAACGGCTTCGGCCGCATTGGGCGCAACTTCTTCCGGGCGGTTCTCGCCTCCGGTGCCGATGTCGAAATCGTCGCCTTCAACGACTTGGGCGACCTCAACACCATCGCCAACCTGCTGAAGTACGACTCGATCCTGGGCCGCCTGCCCTACGAGGTCAAGGTCGGCGACGGCGAGATCACCGTCAACGGCAAGACCATCAAGGCGTTCAGCGAGCGCGACCCCAAGAACCTCCCGTGGGGCGAGGTCGGCGCCGACGTCGTCATCGAGTCCACCGGCTTCTTCACCGACGGCACCAAGGCCTCCGCCCACCTCGAAGGCGGCGCCAAGAAGGTCATCATCTCCGCTCCGGCGAAGAACGAGGACATCACCGTCGTCATGGGCGTGAACCACGACAAGTACGACGCCGAGAACCACAACATCATCTCGAACGCGTCCTGCACCACCAACTGCCTGGCCCCGATGGCCAAGGTCCTCAACGACGCCATCGGCATCGAAAAGGGCCTGATGACGACCATCCACGCCTACACGCAGGACCAGAACCTCCAGGACGGCCCGCACAGCGACCCGCGTCGCGCCCGCGCCGCCGCCCTGAACGTCGTGCCCACCACGACCGGCGCCGCCAAGGCCGTCGGCCTGGTGCTGCCCGAGCTCAACGGCAAGCTCGACGGCTACTCGCTGCGCGTCCCGATCGCGACCGGCTCCATCACCGACCTCACCTTCGAGGCCTCCCGCGAGGTCACCGCCGAAGAGGTCAACGCCGCGCTCAAGGCCGCCGCGGACGGCCCCCTCAAGGGCATCCTCTACTACACCGAGGACCCGATCGTCTCCAAGGACATCGAGGGCGACCCGCACTCCTGCATCATCGACGGCCTCCTGACCAAGGTCATCGGCAACCAGGTCAAGGTCTTCGGCTGGTACGACAACGAGTGGGGCTTCTCCAACCGCCTCGTCAGCCTCGTCGAACTGGTCGGCTAACTCGCCGATGAAGACGCTGGACGAACTCCTCCAGGAGGGCGTCAACGGTCGGCGCGTACTCGTACGCGCCGACCTCAACGTGCCTCTGGACGGAAAGAACATCACCGACGACGGCCGCATCCGCGCGGTCGCCCCGACGGTGAAGGCGCTCGCCGAAGCCGGCGCGCGCGTCGTGGTGTGCTCGCACCTGGGCCGCCCCAAGGGCGCCCCGGACCCCGCCTTCTCGCTGGCGCCCGTCGCCAAGCGCCTCGGCGAGGTCCTCGGCCGCGAGGTCGCCTTCGCGACCGACACCGTGGGCACGGACGCCGAGACGAAGGCCGTCGCCCAGGGCGACGGCGACGTGCTCCTGCTGGAGAACCTGCGCTTCAACAAGGGCGAGACCAGCAAGGACGACACCGAGCGGGCCGAGTTCGCGGGCCAGCTCGCGGCGTTCGGCGACCTGTACGTGGACGACGCCTTCGGCGCGGTCCACCGCAAGCACGCCTCGGTCTACGACGTCGCGAAGCTCCTGCCGCACTACGCCGGCTGGCTCATCGCGAAAGAGGTCGAGGTCCTCTCGAAGCTCACCGGCAAGCCCGAGCAGCCGTACGTGGTCATCCTCGGCGGCGCGAAGGTCTCCGACAAGCTCGCGGTCATCGACAACCTCCTCGACAAGGTCGACACGCTCATCGTCGGCGGCGGCATGATGTTCACGTTCCTCGCGGCCCAGGGCCACGAGGTCGGCTCGTCGCTGCTGGAGAAGGACCAGGTCGAGGTCTGCAAGTCCTACCTCGCCCGCGCCGCCGAACTCGGCGTCGAACTGCTGCTGCCGGTCGACACCGTCACCGCGGCCGAGTTCGCCGCCGACGCCGAGCCGCTGACGGTGTCCGTGGACGCCATCCCGGCCGAGCGCATGGGCCTGGACATCGGACCGGCCTCCGCCAAGCTCTTCGCCGAGCGGATCGCCGGAGCCGAGACCGTCTTCTGGAACGGCCCGATGGGCGTGTTCGAGTTCCCCGACTACGCCGCGGGGACCAAGACCGTCGCGCAGGCGCTGGTGGACTCCGACGCGTTCAGCGTGGTCGGCGGCGGGGACTCCGCCGCCGCGGTCCGCACCCTCGGCCTGCCCGAGGACGGATTCGGCCACATCTCGACCGGCGGCGGCGCCTCCCTCGAATACCTCGAGGGCAAGACGCTCCCCGGCCTTGACGCACTGGAGAAGTAGAAGATGACCGAAACCCGCAAGCCGCTCATCGCCGGCAACTGGAAGATGAACCTCAACCACCTCGAAGCCATCGCGCTGGTGCAGAAGCTGGCCTTCAGCCTCACCCGCGAGCAGCTCGAAGCGGTCGAGGCCGTCGTCCTCCCGCCGTTCGTCGACATCCGCAGCGTGCAGACGCTGGTCGACGGCGACAAGCTGACCATCGGCTTCGGCGCCCAGGACCTGTCGGCGCACCCGTCCGGCGCGTACACCGGCGAGATCGCCGGCTCGATGCTCGCCAAGCTCGGCTGCTCCTACGTGGCCGTGGGCCACTCCGAGCGCCGGCAGTACCACGACGAGGGCGACGAACTGGTGGCCGCCAAGGTCCGCCAGGCCCTCAACAACGGCATCAGCCCGATCCTGTGCGTCGGCGAGGCGCTCGACGTCCGAGAGGCGGGCAACCACATCGCCCACTCGGTCTCGCAGCTCATCGCCGCCGTGGACGGGCTCACCGAAGAGGAGCTCGCCAAGGTCGTCGTGGCCTACGAGCCCGTCTGGGCCATCGGCACCGGCCGCACGGCCAGCGCCGAGGACGCCCAGGAGGTCATCGGGGCCCTGCGCGCCGCCATCGCCGAGAAGTTCGGCGCGGTGGCCGAGCGGGTCCGCATCCTCTACGGCGGTTCCGTGAAGTCCTCGAACGTCGCCCAGATCATGGGCAAGCCGGACATCGACGGCGCCCTCGTGGGCGGCGCGAGCCTGGACGCCGAGGAGTTTGCCAAGATCGTTCGCTTCCCCGAGCACGCGGGAGCGTAGCGAGAGACCGTTCGCAGCGCCCGAGCTGAGCGCTGCGAGCCATTGACAGGGCCGTCGCACAACGTCGTGCGGCGGCTCCCTTCTTTTCCGGGTGCCGCATGGTGTGACACCGCATTCGGTCGTTATCAGGCGTTCGGCTAGACTCGGGCGTGGCCCGCGCCCCATAACGGGCCAGAATTGCTGAGAGGACACCCGATCACCGATGATGACGGTTCTGAGTTACGCCCTGCTGATCATCCTGCTGCTTTCCAGCGCGATCCTGATCCTCATGGTGCTGCTGCACAAGGGCAAGGGCGGCGGTCTTTCGAGCATGTTCGGCGGCGGCATGTCCTCCGTGGCCTCCGGTTCGTCGGTGGCCGAGAAGAACCTCACCCGCATCACGATCGGCGTCGGGGTCATCTGGTTCGCCTGCATCCTGGCCTTCGGGCTTCTGATGCGGACCATCGTCTAGCGACAGACTTCGATAGGGGCCCGCGAGCGACGCTCGCGGGCCCCTATCGCTTTACCCAAGCGCCGCAACCGATCCGGTTCGAAATCCGCCGTCGGGACCGCCGCGGCTTTCGGTGCAAAGCGAACTCCCGGCAGTCTTTACAGTGTGTGCTTCACGTCATAGAATTACCGAGGGCGGTCCCCCAACCGCTCAGGCCGGTGACTCCACGGCGTCGACCGGGGAGCCCCGCGGCCATCCTCCCGCAGACCCCTGGCGGCGCCGTCGCGCCCGGTCGACCTCTACAAGAGATCCCCCGTCTGTGAGGAGCGATCACACATATGTCCAACGGACAAGCCATCCGCGGCACGCGGATCGGCGCCGCCCCGGGACTCCACTCGGAACGCGGCGAACCCGTGCCACGGCAGAACGTCGTCTACTGGTGCGCCAACGGACACGAGACCGTTCGCCAATTCGCGCTCTACGTCGAGGTGCCGCAGGAATGGGACTGCACCTGCTGCGGCTGGCCCGCCAGCCCCGACCAGGAGAACCCGCCCGAGCGCCGATCCGCCAAGCCGTACAAGACCCACCTCAACTACGTGCGTGAGCGCCGCAGCGAGGAGGAGGCCGAAGACCTCCTCGCCGAAGCGCTCGCCGCCCGCGCCGCCGCCCGCGGCGAACGCTCCCTCTACTAGAAGACACCGAGCGGCACTCACCACCGCTCCGATCGCAGCGGCACTCACCACCGCTCCGAGCGGCCCCAGATCGCAAGGTTGGGCGACGGGCCGCACCCGACACACGCTAAAGGCCCGGAGCGAACAGCGGTTCGCTCCGGGCCCTTCTTCGCGTCTCAGAACTCCAAGTGCTTCAAGCGCTCGGCGGCGTCCTTGTCGATCAGCCACCTGGTGTGGCCCTGCGCCTCGACCAGGCCCGCCGGAAGCTCGCGCTTCGACAGGGCCTCGTCGACCGCCTCGGCCTTGCCCGGGCCCGAGGCGATGATCCACGCCGCGGCGGCCGTGTTGAGGGCCTCCAGGGTCAGCGACACGCGCTCCGGCGGCGGCTTGGGGGAGTGGTGCACCCCCACCGCCGAACCCGCCGCGTCGAGCGCGGCGTTGCCCGGGAACAGCGACGCCACGTGCCCGTCCTCGCCGATGCCCAGCAGCACCAGGTCGAACGCGGGAACGCCCGTCCCGCCGGCGGCGGTCTCCAGCTCGGCCGAGTACAGCGAGGCCGCCTCCTCGGGCGTGTCCACCACGTCGGAGGCCGCCATCGGGTGCACCCGCTCCGGGTCGACCGGCAGGTGGTCCAGGAACGCCTCGCGCGCCTGGGTCTCGTTCCGCTCCGGGTCGCCCGAGGGCAGGAACCGCTCGTCGCCCCACCAGAAGTCGACCCGCGACCAGTCCACGACACCGCGGATGCCCGAGGCCAGGACGTTCGCGTACACCTTCGCGGCGATGCGGCCGCCGGTGAGCACGACCGACGCCGAACCCCGCTGCGCCTGCGCGTCCGCGAGCCGGTTGATCAACCGGGCCGCGACCGCGTCGGCCAGCACGTCGGCGTCCTCGTGCACGATCACGGCGCTCGAACGGCTCATGCGGCCGCCCGATCCGACGCGTAGTGGTCCTTGAACGCGTCGAGCACGTGCCGGTAGGCAGTGTCGGGTTCGATGTGCCGCAGCTCCTCGGCGAGCAGCTGCCCCAGGGTGCGGCCCTGGAGCGTCTGGCGGCGCTTCGGCAGGCCCGCCTGGCGCAGCACCGTGGTGCCGTCGGTCTTGCGCTCGACCTCCATCGTCTCGCCCCCGACCATCGTGAACGCCACCGAGGCGATCGCGGGCAGGTGCTCGGAGTTGCGCTCGACCTCGGTGTCCACGACCTCCGGCGACACGCCCAGGCGCGTGTCGAGCCACGCGGCCATGAGCTGCGCCGACGGGTCGTCGTCGTCCGCCTTGATGACGATCTTCTCGACCGACTGGGTCACCCCGTCGAAGGCGCTGGCGATGAGCGAGCGCCACAGGCTGATCCGGGTCCAGCAGATGTCGGTGTCGCCGGGCACGTACGACTCGGCGCGCCGCGCCAGCGACGCGACCGGGTCGGCCGCGCGGGCCGAGTACGTGATGCGCCGGTCGGCGAACGAGCGCAGCTCGTGCTCCAGCCCGTACCGGACCGGGTCGAGCAGCCACCAGGTGACCACCGGGACGTCCGAGGCCAGCATGGGCAGCACGATCGAGGTCAGGTGCTTCGCGGCCGGACCGTCCAGGCGCAGGATGATCGCCTCGGCCGAACCGAGCCGGTCGCCCACGGTGACCTCGGCGTCGATGCGCGGCTCGGTCGCCTCCAGGTCCCGCGGGATCGCCAGGATCAGCCGGTACGGGTGCTCCTGCGCGGCGAACGAGGCGGCCTTCTCGACCTCCTCGCGCTCGTCCTCGGTGGTCAGCGCGACCAGGTTGAGCGCCAGGCCGGAGGTGCCGCCGCCGACCTCGTGAAGGAGCCCGTCGAGGGCCTTCATGATGTCGCCGGTGGTGGTGTCCTTCAGATGCACGTCCAGACTCCCCTTCTAGGCCCGGCGCCAGCGGCGGCCGGAGGATTGCAGCATGAGGTCGGCCCCGGCGGGGCCCCACGTCCCGGACTCGTACGGCTCGGGCTTCGTGCTCTCCCAGTACTCTTCGAGCGGGTCGATGACCGCCCACGAGGCGTCGACCTCCTGCGCGTCGGGGAACAGCGTCTTGTCGCCCAGCAGCACGTCCAGGATGAGCCGCTCGTACGCCTCGGGGCTCGACTCGGTGAACGTCTCGCCGTAGCCGAAGCCCATCGAGATGTCCCGCAGCTCCATGCCGGTGCCCGGGACCTTCGAGCCGAACTTCACCGTGATGCCCTCGTCCGGCTGGACCCGGATGACCAGCTGGTTGTTCCCCAGGGTCGTCGTGTCGTAGTCGGCGAACGGCATGTGCGGGGCCTCCTTGAAGACCACCGCGATCTCGGTGACGCGCTTGGGCAGCCGCTTCCCGGTGCGCAGGTAGAACGGCACGCCGTTCCAGCGCCGGTTCTGGATGCCGATCTGGACCGCCGCGTACGTCTCGGTGGTCGAGGTCTGCGGGATGTTGTCCTCGGCCAGGTAGCCCTTGACGGGGCGGCCCTGCACCCAGCCGTCGGTGTACTGGCCGCGGATCGCGGTCGCCTCGAGATCGTCGTGGAGCTTGATGGCCCGCAGGACCTTCAGCTTCTCGGTGCGGATCTCCTCGGCCTCGAACCCGTTGGGCTGCTCCATCGCCGCGATGGCGAGGAGCTGGAGCACGTGGTTCTGGAGGACGTCGCGGGCCGCGCCGTTGTCGTCGTAGAACCCCGCCCGGGTGCCGATGCCGACGTCCTCGGCCATCGTGATCTGCACGTGGTCGACGTAGTTGGAGTTCCAGATCGGCTCGAACATCGCGTTCGCGAAGCGCAGCGCGAAGATGTTCTGCACCGTCTCCTTGCCGAGGTAGTGGTCGATGCGGAACACGTCGGGCGCGGTGAACACCTGGTCGACGAGCTCGTTGAGCTCCGACGCGGACGCGCGGTCCTCGCCGAAGGGCTTCTCGACCACGACGCGGCGCCAGCCGCCGCCGTCCTGGCGGTTGTCCGACATGCCGGTCCGCTTGAGCTGCTTGAGCACGGTCGGGAACGCCAGCGGCGGGATCGAGAAGTACATCGCCGCGTTGCCGACGATGCCGTGCGTGATCCGCAGGTCGTCCACGGTCGCGTCGAGCCGGTCGAAGGCCGCGTCGTCGTCGAACGCGCCCTGCACGAACTTGAAGTTGCCGGCCAGGCGCGCCCAGACCTCCTCGCGCCACGGCGTGCGCGCGTGGGCCTTGGCGGCCTCGCGGGACATCTCCTCGAAGGTCTCGTCGCCCCAGTCGCGGCGGGCGAAACCGACGATGACGAACGACGCCGGGAGCAGGCCCCGGTTGGCGAGGTCGTAGATCGCCGGGATGAGCTTCTTCTTCGCGAGGTCGCCGGTCACGCCGAAGATCACCAGGGCGCATGGCTCGGGGATGCGCGGCAGCCGCCGGTCGGCCGGGTCGCGGAGCGGGTTGACGTGGGTCGCAGGGGCGTCGCTCATCTAGCTCAGCTCCCGCACCGCGTGGAGCACCTGGTTGACGCCGCGCTCGCGGTCGGTCAGGTGCAGGCGCACGATCGGGCGCTCGCGGGACTGGAGGGCCTGGCGGTCCCCGGCGGCCTGCGCGGCCTGGAGGCCCGCGAAGGTGTAGTCGCGGCCGGGGATGTCGAGGTCCTCGGCGCTGGCGCCGGTGATCTGGAGGAACACGCCGGTCTGGCGCCCGCCCTTGTGGAACTGCCCGGTGGAGTGCAGGAACCGCGGTCCCCAGCCCCAGGTGACGGGCGCGCCGGTCCGGTCGGCCAGTTCGGCGCGGAGCTTCGCCAGGTCAGCGTCGTCGATCCGGTCGAGGTAGGCCAGGACGGCGATGTACGCGCCCTCGCTGTCGGCGTCGGTGAGGATCTCCCCGAGCGCCCCGGCGACGGTCTCGGCGTGCGAGCCGTAGATCTCGACCGCGCCGTCCACGGCGTGCGGGCGCTCCTCGGGCAGGCCGTCGGCGAGGATGCGGTTGGTGTTGTTCTTCGACTCGGTGACGTTCGGCTGGTTGAACGGGTCGATGCCGATGAGGTACCCGGCGTACGCGGTCGCGAGCTCCCACGCGAGGAACTGCGCGCCGAGCGGGCCGTTGACGACCACGTCGGGCATCGCCAGCGCCGAGCCGGACGAGGGCAGGCCCGTGGAGGAACCGCCGACGGTGGCGTAGACGCGGTCGGCGCCGCGAGCGCCGGGGGCGGCGGGTCCTTCGAGGACGACCGGGAGGGTCCCCTTGCCGTCCTTGCCGAGGGACTCGGCGATGAGCTGCTCGGCCCAGTCGCCGAGGCCGACGATGCCGGTGCCGTCGTCGGCGATGGTGATCGTCTGCTTGGCGGCGATGACCGCGCCGAGCACCACGGCCGGGTCGTCCCCGTCGGAGCCGATGGTGGCCGCGAAGGTCTCGGCCTGGTCGATGAGCTCGGCGATGTCGGCGCCCGCGAGCGCGGTCGGCACGAGGCCGAACGCGGTCAGCGCCGAGTAGCGCCCGCCCACGGTGGCGTCGGCGAGGAACAGGTGCGAGCCCTGCGCGGTCGCCAGCTCCTCCAGCGCCGAGCCGGGGTCGGTGACGAACACGAACCGCTTGGCGTGGTCGGTGACGCCGACGGCCTCGAACGCGGCCTCGAAGGCGCGGCGCTGCGAGTCGGTCTCCACGGTCGAGCCGGACTTGGAGGAGACGACCACGGCGGTGCGCCGCAGCGAGGCCTCGCCGAGTTCGGCCAGGATCTGGCCGGGGTCGGTGGTGTCGAGGATGCTGATGCCCAGGTCCAGGGTCCGGGAGATGACCTCGGGCGCGAGCGAGGAGCCGCCCATGCCCGCGAGGGCGATGTGGTCGACGCCCTGCTCGCCGAGTTCGGCGCGCAGCTTCGCGAGCGGCGCGACGAGCTCTTTGGACTGCACGAACGTGTCGACCCAGCCGAGCCGGATCGCGGCCTCCTCCTCCGCTTCGGGGCCCCACAGGGTGGCGTCCTTGGCGGCGACCTTGGCGGGCACGCCTTCGGCCCTGAGCCGGTCGACGCCAGCGTTCACGTCGACGCCGGTGGTGACCGCGAGGCCTCCGGCGGCTTCCATCTTGCCCATCGGCTCGCTCACTTCTGTGCTCCGCTCGTGTTGAGCTTGGACTCGATCTGCTCCAGCAGCTGCTTCCAGCTGACGATGAACTTGTCCACGCCTTCGTCTTCGAGGACCTTCACGACGTCGGCGTAGTCGACGCCGACCCGCTCCAGGCGGAGCATGACGGTCGCGGCGTCGGCGTAGTGCGGCCGGATCGTGTCGGCCTCGACCTCACCGTGGTCGGCGAAGTCGTGGAGGGTGCCCTCGGGCATGGTGTTGACGGTGCCGGGGGCGATGAGGTCCTCGACGTAGAGGACGTCGCGGTAGTCGGGGTTCTTGACCGACGTGGACGCCCACAGCGGGCGCTGCGGGACGGCCCCGGCCGCGGCCAGCGCCTCCCAGCGCCCGGTCGCGAACGCGTTCTCGAACTCCTGGTAGGCCAGTCGCGCGTTGGCGACGGCGGCCTTCCCCTTGAGCGCCAGGGCCTCGTCGGTGCCGATGCCGTCGAGCCGCTTGTCGATCTCGGAGTCCACGCGGGACACGAAGAACGAGGCGACCGAGCGGATCGTTGAGAGGTCGAGGCCTTTGCCCTTCGCGATCTCCAGGCCGGCCATGTAGGCGTCCATGACGCCCCGGTAGCGCTCCAGGGAGAAGATCAGCGTCACGTTGACGCTGATGCCCTCGCCGATCGCGGCGGTGATGGCGGGGAGCCCGGCCTCGGTGGCCGGGATCTTGATCATGGTGTTGGGGCGGTCCACGGCCCACCACAGGGCCTTGGCCTCGGCGATGGTCGCCTCGGTCTCGTGGGCGAGGCGGGGGTCGACCTCGATGGACACGCGGCCGTCCTGGCCACCGGTGGTCTCGAAGACCGTGGCCAGGACGTCCGCCGCCCAGCGGATGTCGAAGGTGGTGATGGCGCGAGCGGCCTCGTCGACGCTCACCTTCCGGACCGCGAGGTCCGCGATCTGCTCGTCGTAACCGCTGCCCTTGCTCAGGGCGGCGGCGAAAATGGACGGGTTCGACGTGACGCCCGCGACGGACGACCCGGCGATGAGTTCCTTCAGGTTGCCCGTCTCCAGTCGCTCGCGCGAGATGTCGTCGAGCCAGACCGACACCCCCGCCGCCGACAGACCGGCGAGATTCTCGTTCGCGCTCATCGGTTCCTCCAGCCTTCCAGCTAGTTCCGCTTGCCTGCTACTGCTGTGCCTTCTTGATGGAGGAGCGGGCCGCGTCCGCGACGGCGGAGGCGGTGATGCCGAACTCCTCGTACAACTTCTCGAACGGCGCGGAGGCACCGAAGTGTTCCAGGGAGACGCTGACTCCCGCGTCACCCACGAGGTCCCTCCAGGACAGCGCGATGCCGGCCTCGACGGACACGCGGGCCTTGACCGCCTTGGGCAGCACCGACTCGCGGTAGGCCTCGTCCTGCTCCTGGAACCACTCGATCGACGGGACCGACACGACGCGGGCCTTGACGCCCTCGGCGGCGAGGGTCTCGGCGGCCTCGACGGCCAGCTGGACCTCCGAGCCGGAGCCCAGCAGGATCACGTCGGGGGTGCCCTCGGTGTCGAGGAGCGTGTACGCGCCCTTCGCGGCGCCCTCGGCCGAGGCGAACTTCGTGCGGTCGTAGACCGGGATGTTCTGGCGCGTCAGCGCGAGCGCCGCGGGGCGGTCGGTCTTGCCCAGCAGGGTCTTCCAGACCACGGCGGTCTCGTTGGCGTCGCCGGGGCGGACGACGTCCAGGCCCGGGATCGCGCGCAGCGCCGCGAGGTGCTCGACCGGCTGGTGGGTCGGGCCGTCCTCGCCGAGGCCGATCGAGTCGTGCGTCCACACGTAGACCACGGGGGTCTTCATGAGCGCGGCCAGGCGCACCGCGGGGCGCATGTAGTCGGAGAAGACCAGGAACGTCCCGCCGTAGGGGCGGGTCGGGCCGTGGAGCTTGATGCCGTTGAGGATCGCGCCCATGCCGAACTCGCGGATGCCGAAGTGGAGGGTGCGGCCGTACGGGTTGCCCGGGTAGGTCTTGGTCTGGCGCGACAGCGGCAGGAACGACTCCTCGCCGTCCATCGTGGTGTTGTTGGAGCCGGCCAGGTCGGCCGAGCCGCCCCACAGCTCGGGCAGCACCGGCGCGAGCGCCGAGAGCACCTTGCCGGAGGCCGAACGGGTCGCGACGCCCTTCGCGGAGGCCTCGAACTCGGGGAACGCGTCCTCGAAGCCCTCGGGGAACTCGCCCGCCCACAGGCGGTCGTGCAGGGCCTTCTTCTCGGGGTGCTCGGCGGCCCAGTTGTTGAACTCGGTCTGCCACGCGGCGCGCTTGGCCTGCCCGCGGGTGACCGCGGAACGGGTGTGCGCGAGGACCTCGTCCGACACGTGGAAGGACTTTGCGGGGTCGAAGCCGAGGATCTCCTTGGTCGCGGCGATCTCGTCGGCGCCCAGGGCCGAGCCGTGCGCGGCGTAGGAGTTCTGCTTCTTGGGGGCCGGCCAGCCGATGATGGTCTTCAGGCGGATCAGCGAGGGCTTGTCGGTGACGGCCTTGGCCTTCTCGATCGCCTCGTAGAGGGCCTTCGGGTCCTCGTTGTACTCGGACCCGGCCTTCCAGTCCACGGTCTGCACGTGCCAGCCGTAGGCCTCGTAGCGCTTCGCCACGTCCTCGATCAGGGCGATGTTCGTGTCGTCCTCGATCGAGATCTCGTTGTCGTCGTAGATGAGGACCAGGTTGCCCAGCTCCTGCACACCGGCGAGCGCCGACGCCTCGTGCGTCACGCCCTCCTCGATGTCGCCGTCGGAGGCCAGGACGTACACGTAGTGGTCGAACAGGCTCTCGCCCACCGCCGGCTCGGGGTCGAACAGGCCGCGCTCGCGGCGCGCGCCCATCGCCATGCCCACGGCGGTCGCCAGGCCCTGGCCCAGCGGGCCGGTGGTCGTCTCGACGCCCGCGGTGTGGCCCACCTCGGGGTGGCCGGGGGTCAGCGAGTTCCACTGGCGCAGGCTCTCCAGGTCGGAGAGCTCCAGGCCGTACCCGGCCAGGTACAGCTGCACGTACAGCGTCAAGCTGGAGTGCCCGCACGAGAGCACGAAGCGGTCGCGGCCCTCCCACTCGGGCTCGCTCGGGTCGTGGCGCATGACCTTCTGGAACAGGGTGTGTGCGACCGGAGCCAGGCTCATCGCGGTGCCCGGGTGGCCGTTGCCGGCCTTCTGGACCGCGTCGGCGGCCAGCAGGCGCGCCGTGTCAACCGCTTGCTGATCGAGTTCGGTCCACTCGAACTGTGCCACTGCGATACTCCTTGATACTCGTATTGATGCTCGTCGTATTTGGGCCCTTGACGTGTGCCTTCTGACCCTACCTACACAGGCTGAACTTTATGCGCGGTCTCTCGCAGGGCGAAATTCGGCGCGTTGTGAACCCGCCCACGAGCAATCCTCGCACCCGAAAGGCCCTGGTAGGGGCCATCGACCCAGGCCCCGGTCACAACCGCACAGACCGTATGGTGGGCGGTGATGAACGAGGACCCGACCCGCACCGACTTGCAGGCCCCCGGCGCCAACGGCGCCCTCGCCGACCGCCCCCGGCCCGCCCGCAAGCGCATCGAACTCCCCGAACCCGGTGCCGCCCAGGACACCCGGCCGGGCTGGCGCGCACTCGTCGGCGCCTACGTCTCGCTCACGAAGCCCCGCATCGTCGAGCTGCTCCTCATCACCACCGTCCCGGCGATGCTCGTCGCCGCCCGCATCGAGTACGACGCGCTCCCGTCCTTGACGGCCGTCCTCGCCACCCTCCTCGGCGGCGCCCTCGCCGCCGGCTCGGCCAACGCGATCAACTGCTACATCGACCGCGACATCGACCAGCTCATGCGCCGCACCTCGCGCCGCCCCCTCGCCAAGCACCAGATCCCGCCGCGCAACGCCCTCATTTTCGGGCTCGTCATCGGCGCGATCGCGGTCCTCGGCATGGGCCTGCTCGTCAACTGGCTCGCCGCCGCCCTCACCTTCGGCGCCATCGTCTACTACGACGTCGTCTACACGATCTGGCTCAAGCGCACCACCCCGTACAACACCGTCTGGGGCGGCGCCTGCGGCGCGGCCCCCGTGCTCATCGGCTGGGCGGCCGTCACCGGGCACATGTCGTGGATGGCCTGGGTCCTGTTCGCCGTGGTCTTCCTCTGGCAGCCCCCGCACTTCTACGTGCTCGCCATGAAGTTCAAGGACGACTACGCCGCCGCCGGCATCCCGATGCTCCCCGTCGTCGCCCCCGCCAAGCGCGTCGCCGTCGAGTCCGTGGTCTACGGCTGGGCGATGCTCGCCGTCTCCGTCGTGCCGATGCTCCTCCAGCCCGGCACGACCTGGCTCTACGGCATCGTCGCGGTCGTCACGGGCGGCCTGTTCGTGTGGGAGTGCCACAAGCTCCTCGGCCGCGTCAACCGCGGCGAGGACCCCAAGCCGATGCGTCTCTTCCACTGGTCCACCAGTTACCTGACGCTGCTGTTCCTCGCGCTGGCGGTCGACTCCTTCCTCATGTAGGCCACCACGCACGGTCGACCCGCGGGCATCGCCGGGTCTAGGCTGCGGGAGTGAAATCCCTTCTGGTCCTGCTGGTCGCGCTCATCCTCTTCGCGGTCGGGGCGGTGCTGGTGTTCCGGATCATCGATGGGGCCGTCGATGAGGCGACGCGTGAGAACGGCGTCCTCGACGTGTGCCCCGAGGGCACCAAGGACGACATCTGGTGTTAGCGGCGATCCGCCTTCGCGCACGACGAAGCATCGACAGAGCAGAGAAAGTCAGCGAGAAAGCAACACGGAGCAGCATGGAGCAGCACGGAACAGTGCTGAGCGCGACTGAGGGCCGACCGATCCCCACCGGACCGGTCGGCCCTCGCATTCGATTCCGGCCCTGCTCGGGTCGGCTCCCGTGTTCGCTTCCGGCCGTTGTCAGGTCGAACCGGATCGGGACCCGGACTTGGAACCTGCCGCGAGTTTGCGGGCCTTGGCCAGGATCCAGGGGCACCAAGGGTCGTCGTTCCAGGCCCCGCGCCAGACGGGCGGGTCCTCCAGGTCACCCGTGAACCGGCAGATCTCGTACGGCCGGGCGCCGTCCTCGCAGTCGATCAGGTAGCGGTTCGGCCCGGCCGGGTACACGCCGGTCTCGGGCCCGAGGTCGTAGACGGTGAAGACGGCCGGGCCCCTGGTGAAGTCCCCGAGGTAACCGACCAGTCCCGATGCGCCGTCCGAGCGGCGGTTCCGCTGCGGTTCCGGGTCGGCCAACGTGGTCGCATCAGCCATTGCAGTACCTCGTCGCCTCGGGCCGCGGGCGGCTGGTGCGGGCCACGGTCGGAGCCCCCGGCGTGCCGATCCGGTGGCCCGAGTAGAAGACGCGGAAGGCGGACTCCTCGGCCCAGGACTTCCACTCGGCGCCCATCGAGCGCCACTCGGGTCCCCAGGTGGCTTTGAGCTCGCCGGAGTTCAGGCCGGAGATGATCAGGACGATGTCGCGGCTGTCGCCGGTATAGACCTGGAACGAATCGGGGGAGTTCGCGGAGGATGCCCGGACCCCGAAGTTGTGGCGGCCATCGGTAAAGGTCCCCCGTTCGAGCGACGGGACGCGCGCCGGATCAGGGTTGGCCCCGCCCGGCAAGTAGGTGACAATGGGTCTGGACACGGATCTACCTCCGATGTCGAAAGACCGGGGCGGGCCTCGGGTACCAAGCTTCGGTCCCGCCCCGGTCGGCTTATTTGAGGGCGCGAAATGCCCGAACTCACGAACCCCGTCCCCGGAATCCCCTAGTGCGTTCCTCGTGCCTGGTTGGTATCATGGCACACATCATCGACTGAGGCAATATTGCCTCGCTCGATCGGGCGCGTCTTTTTCTGTCGGTTCTCCGACAGAGGATTGGAGTATCGATGGCGATCATCACCGGCCCCGGCCCCTCGCTCCGCTCTCAATGGCTCGGCGAGAAACTCCGTGAACTCCGCATGGCCAAGAAGATGTCGCTGCGGGTGGCGGGCGAGTATCTCCAACGAGACGCCAGCACCGTGAGCCGCTACGAGAACGGCGAGTATCCGCTCCGCAAGGCTGATTTGAGCGCGTTGATGACGCTCTACGATGTCTCCGATTCGCAGCAGCGCGCCGACCTGGAACAGATCTGTGAAGACGCCTGGCAGCGAGACTGGTGGGACAGCCACAGAGACGACTTTGGCAAGGACTTCGTTAATGTTCCCTGGTTGGAGAGCCGGGCGACTCGCATCTTGGCCTACCAGCACTTCCTTGTGTATGGACTGTTCCAAACTCGCGAGTACGCGACCTCCGTGATCACTGAACTTCGCTTCGGGACCGAATCTGCGAACCAGATCGCTCGATGGACCGACCTCCGAATCGACCGGCAGCAGATCCTGACAGCCAAGAAAGCTCCGCTCATCGAGGCAATCTTTGAGGCTTCGATTCTGCGGCGCATCACAGGTTCGCTCGAAGTCTCGCGGGCCCAGCTCAAGCACCTGCTGGAGCTTTCCGAACGCGAGAACCTCACGATTCGCTTCATCCCTGAGGAATCAGGGCCGCACAAGGGATCTGAGGGAACCTTCACACTGTATGAGCTTCCAGAGCCCTATCCGGCAGTCGCGCATGTCGAAACCCGTGCTGGTGGCCTGTATGTCGAGGAACCCAGGGCGAGTATTTTCGAAGCTGTGTGGCAGGATCTTGACCGAGCGGCACTACCAGCGGAGCGGTCCCGAGACTTGATCGCGGATCGATTGAAGGAGATGGAATGAGCACCCAACAGCAGCTCTCGGCAGGCGAGCTTGCTGGAATCCGTTGGCGTAAGAGCTCTCGCAGCACCAGCGGCAACGGTCAATGTGTCGAGGCTGGTCCTTTGGTTGACGGCTCTGGGCGAGTCGCGGTTCGCCACTCCCGTCACCCCGAGGGCTCGCTGATCGTGTACACCCGGGCCGAGTGGACCGCGTTCCTCGCGGGTGCCAAGGTCGGCGAGTTCGACTTCAACAGCTAGGTCCGGAGGATCGTGTGACCACCGATCAAGACCTGTCAGCCGAGGAGCTGGCAGGAATCCGCTGGCAGAAGAGCACTCGCAGCCCAGACAACAGCGGCCAGTGCGTCGAAGCGGGCTTCTTCAGCGACGACTCTGGGCGCGTTGCGCTCCGACACTCGCAGCACCGCGAGGCGCCTCCGATCGTCTACACCCGGGCGGAGTGGGTGGCGTTCCTGGCAGGCGCTAAAGACGGCGAGTTCGACTTCGCCGACTGAAAGGCCATCGGGCCCAATTCAGGTGCGCTCGTCGCTGGATCATGCTGGGATCGGTCCTCATGAGCGATGGTGACCTGAGCGAAGCCGACTTGGCAGTCCGGATGGACCGGAATCTGGCGGAACACGCTTGTCACCTGCATCGGAAGATGACCGGTGCGGGCGTCTCGGAGACGGGTGACCTCCTGATCGCCGACAGCGGGCTGGATGACGACACGTTCAACATCGTCGCTGGGGCCCGCTTCAGCGCCGCGACCGCTTCGGCTCGGATCGCTGAGACCGTACAGGCGGTGTCCCGGGCGGGTCGTCACTTCTCGTGGTGGGTCGGGCCCGGCTCGACACCGTCCGACCTCGCCACCCGACTCGCCGCCGCGGGCTTCCCCGCCTCCGAAACGGAGACGGCGATGTGGGCCGACCTGAACGAAATCCCGCCCCGGATTGCCGTCGAGGGCCTCGACATCCATCCCGTCTCCGCCGTTGAGCAGCTCGCCGACTATGCGAACGTCCTTGCCGCGAACTGGGATCTGCCCGCCGACACGGTGCGCCGCTTCTTCGCCGAGGCCGCCCCGCAGGCGCTGGCCGCGCAGAGTCCAGCCCGGTACCTGGTCGGCTACGTCGACGGCCTTCCTGTCTGCTCCGCCGAGGTCTTCCTCCACGCGGACGTCGCGGGCGTTTACAACATCTCCACCCTCGCCGACCACCGCCGCCTCGGCTAGGGGGGCGCCATCCCCCTCGCGGCCCTCCACACGGCCCGCGAGCGCGGCCACCGCGTGGCGGTCCTCCAGGCGTCCGCCGCAGGAGAACCCGTCTACCGCCGCCTCGGCTTCCACCCTTCCGGCCACTTCACCGAACACGCGATCAACCCTTGAACACGTTGGGCCGCAACAATGCACCGAGTAATCTGCCGCCGATGCGGCGGCTGGGGACCGTCCGCCACGACCGAGGAATCCGCCGCGATGATGGCCAAGCTCGACGGCTGGCACCACAACCGCCGCGGCTGGACCTGTCCCCTCTGCCAAGCCGACAAGGAACTCCCGTGGGCCCTCGCCTCACTCGTCTTCCTCGCCATCGGACTACTACTCGGCGCCCTCTGCATCGGCCTAGCCCTCTTCGACGCACTCCCCGCCTGGCTAACCGAACCCCGTTGACCCGCAGCCGCTCCAGCGCCTCACCGGCTGCATCGTCCAGGCGGTGCGCACCTGGGTGAAAAGCACCGGAAGCGGCAATGCGAATCACCCAGGTTCGACGCCCGACCAGCGAGAACGAGGGCCTCGTAGGCTACGACGCCGTGATCGCCGAAGAGAACCGGAAGCTCCGCGCCGAGAACGAGCGGCTGCGCCAGGATCGCGCCACGAACCTCTCCGCCGCTGGTCACTCACCGAACATGGCTGGGGTCAGCACGCCTGACCTTCGTCGATGGACTTGAAGCCGGTTCTGAGCGCTGCGCGCTGCAGGGCTCAGTGGAAGGTGACGTAGCCGTTGCCGTCGGCGTCATCGCGCCCCGGTTTGTAGGAGTGGGAGTCCGCGCCCGTGCCCGACGGCTTGTAGAGATAGATGGAGTCGCCGGTGTTGTTCCAGATGAAGTTGCAGTTGTCCCGGTAGACGACGTTGTTCGCGTCCGAATCGTTGCCGTTGCCGCCGCGAAGCCGGACGTAGTCGCCGGGCTGGAGGTAGTGGTCGGCGGTGAACGTGAAGCTGTTGCCGACAGCGTCCTTCACCCGGTAGCCCCGGAGGTTGACCGTCGCAGTCTTGGAGTAGTTCCTGATGGTCAGGTACTCCTTGGAGGTGTTCCCTCCCGAGCAGCGGTTGTCGTCGGGGCCGGGCGCGTTGTACTGGACTCCTTGGATCTTGAGGGCCGACGAGTATTCCGTGGCGGAGGCCGGGACCGCGGTGGCAACGAGGGTGGCGACGGCTAGGCCGATGACCATAAGCGTCTTCTTAATCATCAGAATGTCCTCATTGTTCTGAAATGAAGGGTGGGCTCGAATCGCATCTCGTGTGCATGTTCGAGCGACTGAGGATAAATGTTAGCGCTTCTCGGATTTGCTGTGGGGGCGCGTGCCGGTACCTGTCGCCACCTGTAGCGCCTCCATTCCCGCAGGCCGCAGACGGTGGTTCTTAGGTGAGATCCTCGGCCGGAAAGTGTCGGCAAGTGCGAAACCAGCAGTTGAGACTGCAAGTGCACTCGGCGTCATAGTTCAGCTCGGTGCAGCGCGGGCAGGGCCAACCCTCGAACTCGCACACCAGGTGGTCGAACTTTCCCTTGTACCGCTGGTGCGCGTAGCCGAGGGGCTCGCATTCGCCTGGCCGCGCTTCACGGAGGAGCACCGTTCTGCCTCTTCCTGGGGAGCGCCGTCACCGCCGACGGCGAGCGAGAAATCCGAGATCGCCTCGAACGCGGTCGATCGCGAGTAGGTCGGCTTTCCTTTCCGATGGTCCCGCCGCCGTTTCGAAGCGAGGCCACTGCTGCCGGGCCAGGATCAAGGCTCGATTCGTCCCGCGGATCTGGCGGCCTGCTCGATCTTCGCGCAATATGTGGCGCGGGCTTCCTCGTCGATCGGCTGCTCCTGTTCGGGGCGCAGCCCGGTTCGGCCGTCGAGGCCCTCGCGCAGGATGTCGGCCTGCCCGGTGTGCCGGATGGTCTCCCCGAGCACATGGACCAGGACCGCGAACAGGGTGGTGTCGGTGTACGGCTCAGGCCACCAAGGCACACGACCGGCGGCGTCGAGAGGCAGCTCGCTGATCGTCGCGTCCGAATGCGCCCACGTGCGCCGGTACGACTCGATGATCTCATCGCGACTCTCGTGCTCGGCCGCCCACAGGTCACTGCCGTCCGCGTCCTGCCAGCGCGGCAACGGCTCTGGCGAGGGCCGATCAAAAACCTCACCGAAATACCTGGCCTCGACACTGGCGACATGTTTGACCAGGCCGAGCAGGTTGGTCCCGGTCGCCGTCAACGGTCGGCGGGCATCGTACTCAGACAAACCGTCGAGCTTCCACACCAACGCCTGGCGATCCCGCCGCAGCCGCCCGAGCAGATGGTCCTTCGCGAAATCATCGATCATGCCGCAAGAGCCTGCCACACACCGTCCTCGAACCCGCGATCCCATACTTGACTCGCGACCGCCAGCGGACCTGTCCGTCCATGGAGCTCGCTTACTCGTAGCCGCTGGCACCGACAAGGGCGCCGGCGATGACCTGCCAAGCGGGCCCGGTGAGGTCCTGGTCGCGGTTGCTCAGACCGGGGTTGCGGGGGAGGGACTCCAAGACGGCGGCCAGGGCATCCAGGAATCGCTCCAAGTTCGAGTTCTCCCACTCCCCGGGGTGGGCGATCAGGTCCTCGCGCATCGACTCGACGATTCGCGCGGCATCGGCATACGAACCGACGGCGGCGAGGTCGGCATCGGAAATGGAGGCGAAGCGGCCGGTTCCAGCGGTGTTGCTCATGTAGTCATGTTCGCTGGTGACGCTTGCGATCCTGAAGTCAGGGCGGGGTGCGCCTCGTCAGGGCGTTTCGCTGTGACCGATGCTCGGACCGGAGACGGTTCCTGGGGTCTCGACGGCCTTTCTGGCCTCGGGCTCCTTCAACACCTCTGGGGTGGAGGAGGCGAGCCCGTGAGCCGTGTGGAGACGTTCGAAGCGGGAGCGCATGAGACCGGGGAGGATCAGCATTCCGAGGAGGCCGATGGCGAGCAACGGAATCGAGACCGTGAAGAGGGCGTTCGCGGGCGTCCCTTCGAGATCGAGCATCGGGAAGACGAGCGATGCGAGGACCAACCCGAGCAGCCCGGCGCCGCCCGCGATCAGCGGCACGGTGCTGACGCGGTCGAAGCGGGCGTTGGAGCCGGCGAGGTCGGCTTCGAGGGCGTACAGGTCCGACAACTCCAGTGGCCGCGTGGTGCGGTAGCGGAGGTACTTCAGGCCCTCCGGCGGTTTCTGCTGCGGATTGGAGTGGTCCTTCGCCTTCGGGTAGGCCTTGATCGCGGAGCCGTCAGGGGTGATGTGCCACTGGACCGGCCAGTCCTGCTTCGGCCTGCTCATGCTTCCTTTGCCTCCATTTGTCGCCGGTCCTCATGGGAGGCAGGCGAACTTGTCTTCGCCAGGCTGCCGCAGACGCTCGGCGCCCTCCCCGCCTTCGGTCCAGGGTATTAGGCTGCGGCAATGCCCGAACGCCCACCCGAAAACCTGGCCTCGGCGCTGGCCGAGCGGTTCAGCCTGCCGATTGCCGACGCCGAGCCGGTCCGGGGGCTGGGCGACGAGTGCGAAATCTGGAGAACCGGCGGGCACGCCGTCCGGGTGAGCCCCACTTTCCGGTCTACGGACGACCTGGAATGGGTCTATCGGACGGTCGCCCGGCTCGCCGAATTCGTACCGGAGGTCGTGGTCCCGCTGCGAGACGCCGACGGCCGCGCCGTCATCGAAGTGGCGGGCAATCCCGTCTCAGTCTGGCCCTGGATCGACGGGCAACAGCTCGACCGCGAGGACCCGACGGCCCGGAGACAGGCCGCCGACCTCCTCGCACGGCTGCACACCGCCGCAAGCGCACTCAGCGACCCTGGCCCGCGCCCGCAGCCCGTCGCGCGCTGCGAGTCCTGCGGGCATTGGGACGACCTCCAGGACCCCACCCTCGACGCGGCGCTCGCGGCGGTCCGGCGCCGGCCTACCCGCATGCCCCTGCACGGCGACTTCTACCGCCGAAACCTCATCCGCCGTGACGGCGCCATCGCCGGTCTGATCGACTGGGACGAACTCCGGATCCACCTGCCCGAATCGGAGCTCGCCTGGGCCACTTGGGAACACTCCAAGAACACCACCGGCGACACACTCCTGCCCGACCGCGCCCGCGACTTCCTCACCGCCTACGAGCACCGCACCGGCCGCCCCGTCGACCGCGACCTCATCGTCCCCCTGATCCGCGACGGCCTCCGACTCGAAATCTGCCGCGCACGAGCCACCCATACCGCCGACGACACCTACACCGCCGGCCAACTCCACGCCTTCCGCGAACTCCGCGACACCGCGCTTTGAGGCCGCCGGCAGCAGAACGGCACACCCGTAACTGAAAAGGAGCTCGCATGATCCTCACCGTTCACAGCATGGGGAAGACGAAGCATGCGCAGACGCCTTTTGAGAAGGCCGAGCTCATCCGTGTCGCGGTCGAGCAGCAGCGCTTTTCGATCGCAGGAATCGGCGCAGGGGACAATCAGGTGTTCATGCTCGATGAGAGGCCTTGGAAGCAAGGCATCGGATGTCGCTCGAAGAGTTCTGCGAGACAGGTACAGGTGATCGCCCCACGACCGTCGATTGGGTGCGGGGTGAGATCAACGCTGAGCGCATCGGGTGACCCGCATGGGCAAGCTGACGGCGAGGCGCTCGCTCCGGCGACATCGAACGAACGCGGTTGCGGCGCTTGCCCCTGTACTGGCAGGCTCGCATCGTGAAGGAACAGCGGGAAGGGCCAGCAGGGAATCCGATGGCGCGTGCCGAGGTCACGCTTGCCTTGGCCATTCGCAATCTGACAGTGGACGACCTTCCCGGCTGCGGGTGGTCCGGCGGTGGCCTGCATCTCGATTCGGTTGCTGCCGAACTCGATCGGGCGGCATTGGGCGAGGTCGACTACGTCGCGGTCTGCGGGCCCGCAGGGGTGCCGGTGGCCATCGGTGGCGTCGACTTCGCGCCGTTCTCCGACGCCGGCTACCTCTGGCAGCTCGCCGTCCACCCGCTCCTGCAACGCTGCGGCATCGGCACCGTCCTCGTCGGCGGTCTTGAGGACCGCATCCGCGCTCGCGGCCTGAGCCGCGCTGAGCTTCGATACGAGCAGCATCTCGAAGGGAACCGGGCCTTCTACGAGCGCCTCGGCTACACCCCCTACGGCACCGCCCCCGACGGCTGGGACGAGCAACTCCCGGGCGGCGAGACCAGGCGCTACGAGACCGTCTGCGTCAAGATGCGCCGGGCTCTTCCCCGCTGAAGCTTTCCGCTTGCGATCCGAACGGTAGATGGCGAATGGGTTTTGATCGTATTGCTGCTTCGTCCTGCGCCCGGAGCGCATGTTCAGATTATGATCTGAGGTTGAAATGGAACAAGAACAAGTCGTAGGTGGTCCCCGTGATGGCGAACGGGAGACTCGCGATATCCGGATTCAAATATGGCCCTATCGCTCCGATATGGGAGTCGTGAGCTGGTGGGAATCGGATACGCGCCTTACTGTTTCAGTTGTCGATTACAGCTTCGGGCGTGAGATTGAAATACAAGGAAATCGAGCGGGACTGATTTCACTTGCTCGGGATCTGTTGACGCTTGCTCAAGAAGGTGCGCCGAACAAAAGCGATATCCTCTTGGACTCCGATGGTCTCGACGGCGAATCGGAGACTTTGAGGATGATGGTCTGTGAGCCCTGGGGTCAATGATGCCCGGTCCGGTCTGGGGGGAGGGTTGACAAGGGGTTGAGATATAGAGGAGTATCGATGGATGGTTTGGGGTGGTTCCCTGTGGGAGCTGGCCTGGACTGGTTCGCATGATACGACTCGACGGACCCCCTTCACCGTTGCGAGCGCGACGAGGCCGCGATTAACAAAGGACCTCGAAACATGCATGGGATTCGAAGACGGAAGCGGCTGGGGATTGCCAGTGCGGCCGTTGTTGCGCTGGGCGCCAGTGCTGTCAGTGTTGTCAGCGCCGGGCAGGCCTTCGCTGAGGAGGGCTGCGAGGTGGACTACACCGTCGTGAGTGAGTGGGGCGGCGGGTTTCAGGCCAATGTGACCATCACCGCTGGTGAGGCCATCAATGGTTGGGAGATCGCTTGGACGTTCCCGGCGGGGACGTCGGTCAGTTCCGCGTGGAACGTGGACTGGAATGTGAGTGGGGGCCGATTCACCGGTTCCGACGTGGGCTGGAATGCCGCGATCGGTTCGGGGCAGAGCCGGGAGGTGTTCGGGTTCATCGGGAGCGGCAGCAGTGCCGCGCCGGGGCAGATCTCCATCAACGGGGACGTGTGCGACGGGCAGGTCGATCCCGAGCCCACGACGAGCGGTCCGGATCCCGATCCGGGCAATCCTGAATGGGGGCAAGGGCTTCCGCCCGCGGATGCGGAGCTGAGCCGGGCCTACCAGTTGATTCAGGAATCCGACCCGAAGGGGTACGAGCCGCGCTCCGGAGAGTGCTCCAATGAGGTCCATGCCCGGTACTGGACCTACGGACCCGACGGGAAGGTCTATCCGACCTGGCATCCGACGCGGGATGCGAGCGGGTGCTCCTTCGGGCACGAGCACGGGGACGACCCCAGGGAGTCGCCGCTGTTCGGGGAGAGCGGGTTCCCGCCCTTCGGGTACGTGAGCGAGGTGCAGGTGGACAGCCTGCCCGAGCACAGCCACCGGCACGAGGACCATGTGGGGCACAAGATCCTCGTGGAGAACGTGGACGTGATCCAGGGCGACAACGGCACGTCCTTCTTCCCGCCGCAGGGAGCCGTGCTCGCCGGGTGCGACATCCTGTTGAAGATCCACCAGGGCACGCACTCGCCGGACGCGTTCAAGAACAACGTGCACGAGCTCATCGCGAACATCAAGTGCAACGCGAACGGCCAGACCGTGCAGGCCGACTTCGCGATGCTCATGCCGTTCGGCGAGGCGGGCGGGTTCAGCCCCTCGGAGTGCCCGGGCTTCGGCGGGCAGCGCGTGGAGGTCGGGACGCCGGTGCCGGCGGACTCGCCCTCGGAGTTCGTGACGCCCGGCAGGCTCATCGCCGAGACCGGGTGCATCGACGCGATCCGCAGGGGCGACACGCACAACGACCCGCTGTTCCCGACGCCGCAGCCGTTCAACGTCTCCGACATGGACGACTTCTGGTTCGGGAACTCGCAGGTCAGCGGCGCGGGCGTGAACTTCAGCATGTCGCCGCTGTTCTATGTGGTCGATTCGCAGCGCTACTACGACCCGTCGCTGCCGAACGGCCTCGGCCGCGTGCTCGACCTGTGCTACGAGCCGGACCTCCTGGGCGGTCCGAACTGCGACGAGGCGTTGCAGGCGGGCGGCGGCCAGCGGCTCCAGTGGGACGATCCGCGCTCGCCGTTCAAGGGCGCGTTGCGGGAGTACCGGCCCGGGGGCTTCTCGCTCCAGGCGTCGGGTTCGTCGACCGTGTACACGGACGCGTACGGCGACAACGCCTCGGCGACGCCGTTCGACGGTTCGATCGAGCAGCGCTTCTCGGGGAGCACCTCGGGTGCGAACTGGTACGTGCGCGGCGCGACCCGCGACTGGGACGACGGGACGGTGCACTCGCCGAACTGACGCGACCTGAACCGGAACATTGAGCGAGGGCCCGCCTCCACCCGAGGCGGGCCCTCAGTGCGGGCGGTCTCCTTGCGCGCGACCGGATTCGTGGGCCCAGATCGCGGCCTCGACGCGGTTGCGCAGGCCGAGCTTCGTCAAGATCCCGGCGATGTGGGTCTTGACGGTGCCGAGGGAGAGGAAGAGCCGCTCGCCGATCTCGGTGTTGGTGAGGCCGGTGGCGAGGAGGGCGAGGACGTCCTCTTCACGGTCGGTCAGCGGGCTCGTCGGCTGCCGGACTCGCTTGGCGGGGCGCGCGAACTCGCCGAGGAGGCGCACGGTGATCTGCGGCGAGATGAGCGCGTCGCCGTTCGCGGCCGCGCGCACGGCCTCGCCGATGAGATGCGGCCCGGCGTCCTTGAGCAGGAAGCCCTTCGCTCCCGCGCGGAGCGCGCCGTGCACGTATTCGTCCAGGTCGAACGTGGTGATGACGACGACCGCGATCGGGTCGGCGACGCGTTCGCCCGCGAGCATCGCGGTGGCCTCGATGCCGTCGAGGCCCGGCATGCGGATGTCGAGCAGGGCCACGTCGGGCCGCACGAGCCGCGCGAGGCGTACCGCGGCCAGGCCGTCGGCGGCCTCGCCGACGACCTCGACGTCCGGGAGCGTCTCCAGGAGCAGCCGCAGGCCGGTGCGCACCGGTTCCTGGTCGTCGGCGACGATCACGCGAATCATCTGGGGCCCTTCTCGGCCACGGCCTCGACCAGGGGAAGTGCCGCGCGAAGCGTCCAGCCGCCGCCCGGGTCCGGTCCGGCCGCCACCTCGCCGCCCAGCAGCGCCGCGCGTTCGGACATGCCTTGCAGGCCGTGGCCGTCGCCCGAGGGGGGCCGTGCGGGGGCGCCGTCGTCGTGGACGGTGAGGCGCACGGTGTCCTCGTCCGTCGCGACCGTCACGTCGATGCGGGTGGCGGCGCCGGCGTGCTTGCGCGCGTTGGTGACGCCCTCCTGGGCGATGCGGAACAGCGTGGAGGCCACGATGCCCGGCAGGTTGGGCGCGTCGATCCGCACGCGTACGGGCGGCGGCCCGGCCTCGGCGAGGCGGGCGAGCTCGGCCAGGCCGGGGCTGGGGGCGTAGTCGGCGGGCGCGCGCAGAGCCCGCACGAGCGAGCGCATGTCGGCGAGCACGGCCTGCGCCTCGCGTTCGATGACGTCGAGCGATTCGGTGACTCGCGCGGCGTCGTTCGGGTCCGAGGCGGCGACCTGGGCGCGGATCACGATGACCGAGACGTGATGGGCGACGGTGTCGTGCAGGTCGCGGGCGAGCGCCTCCCGTTCGCGGGCGCGGACGGCGTCGAGGTGGCGGGCGCGGGCCTCGACGCGTTCGCGGCGCAGCTCGCCGATGAGGCAGGCGCCGCCCATGAACACGATCCCGGCGATGAGGTCGGCGACGGGGTCGCGGCCGAGCCAGCTGGTGGCCGCCAGGCCCGCCGCGATCACGGCGGCGCCGACCGCCTGGTCGCGGCCCGAGCCCCATCGGAAGAGCGCGTACGGGACCGTGAGGAACGCGAACGTGGTGACCAGGGCGTCGGGGTCGATGCCCGAGAGCGCCTGGGCGAGCGCGAACGCGAAGGTGGCGGCGGTCATCGCGGCGACGACGGGGAGCGGGCGGGAGCGGCGCCACAGGAGCACCGGCAGGATCGCGACGGTCACGAGCGTGGTGACCCGCGGCCAGTCGAGGTCGGGGCGCAGCGCGCCCTCGGCGGTGGCGACGGCGGCGAGGGCGGCGACGACCGCGACGTCCCGGACCCGGGGCCCCCGGGCGCCCGCCGCGCGGGGACGCGCGAGGAGGGCGTGCACGGCGTTCATACCGCGATCGTCGCAGGTCGGCGGGTGCGCGCGCGACGGCGGGCGATCACCCATTCGGCCACGAGCGCGTTGATGAGCCACCCGGCGTCGAGCTGGAGGGCGTGTTCGAAGGCGGTGGGCTCGCCGAGGAAGGCCATCGACACGCCCGCGGTGAACGCCTGGGTCCCGGCGCCCATCGCGAGCGCGTAGGCGCGCATCATCCACGAGCCGTGGGCGAAGTAGTCGCGGCGGGCGATCGCGGCGACGCCGAGGAGGATGAAGGCGAGCATGAGGGTGCCGACGACGTAGCGGGAGACGGCTACCGGGCCGTCGGCGATGGCGGGCGTGTCGTAGAACGCGGTCATCCACAGGCCGCTCGCGGCGACGGTGAGCCCGGCCGGGACGAGCAGGTACCGGCCGGCGAAGCGGTGCCAGCGGACGTGGCGCCGCCGCAGGCCCGGCAGGAACTGGAAGGCGCCGACGAGGGCGTAGACCAGGGCGCCGACGATGTGGAGGACGACGGGCAGCGGCACCTCCATGAAGCGGGCGTTCTCGGCCGTCTGCGTTGCGCCGGAGGCGATCTCGCCGATCCGGAACGTGCCCGCGATGGAGGGGACGAGGGCGAGGAGGATGAGCCCGGCGGCGATGGGCCATTCGCGGCGGGGGCGTCGAGGAGTGTCCATAAGGCAATCGTCGCGGCGCGGCGGCCCGGTCGCTTCGGCCATGTGGCCGAACCCGCGGCCCGCGGCGGTGCTCCCGCGCATGATCGAATGGCCGGATGGCACAGCAGCAGCGCGAGATCCTCGACTTCGTCGTCGTCGCGCGCACGGCCCCCGGGCCGTACCCGCACCCCGTCGAGGTGGCCGTGCACTTCGACGGCGCGGATTCGGTCCTCTCGTTCTCGATCGGCCCGCACGCCGCGAACGCGGGTGGTCAGGTGTGGCTCAGCCGCGTGCTCGACGGGCCGCAGACCGGGTTGAACCCGAGGTTCGCGACGGAGTTCGACGCGGCGGAACTGGACTGGCTGGTGCCGCTCCTCGTCCGCCTCCGCGCCGGCGAGGAGGTCGCCCAGGAGGTCGAGGACGCCTACCGCGCGCGGCACGGCAAGTGGCCCAAGACGATGCAGGAGGGCCGCTACACCTCCTGACCGAGGCGGTAGACCGAGACGTGCGAGCGCGACTCGGCCGTGAACTCGGCGCCCTCCCAGTCCGCGTGGCGCGATTCGAGCGTGAACCCGGCGAGGCGGGCCATGAGGTCGAGTTCGGACGGCCAGATGTAGCGGTGGTTGCTGCGGCCGAGGCGGGCGTCGCGGGTCTCGTCGAACGTGAAGTGGTACGAGGTCAGGAGTTGCGTGAGCGGGTCGTACGTGTCGAGCAGGATGTAGCCAGGCTCCACGACCCCGACCGTCGCGTCCTTACCCGGCGGGAGCGAGCGCAGCTCGGGCACCCACAGCTCGATGACGAACCGGCCGCCGGGGGCGAGGTGCCTCGCGGCGTTGCGGAAGCACTCGACCTGCTCGTCCTGCGTGAGGAGATTCGAGACGGTGTTGAACACGAGGTAGACGAGGCTGAACTCGCCGGGGGCGGTCGCGGTCGCCATGTCGCCGTGGACGACCGGAATCGTCGCTTCGTCCACTTTGGTGCGGAGCTGTTCGATCATCGCGGGGGAGTACTCGATGCCCGCGACCGCCGTGCCGCTCGCTGCGAGCGGCACGGCCACGCGCCCTGTCCCGATCGCGAATTCGAGGGCCCGGCCGCCCTCGGCGAGGGCGGCCAGGCGCTTCACGGTCGGACCGAGCACCTCCGGCGCGAACATGCCTTCGCCGGGTGTGTCGTAGCGCCGAGCGGTCTCGGCGGTCCAGATGTCGCTGGTGGTCATCCGCCCAGCATGGCCGCACGGATTCGGTGTTGTCGACCGAATTGCGGCGGCTAGCGCTCCCGGGCGAGGCGGGGCCGGATCGCGGCCGCGGTCGCCTGCGGGTCGTCCACTTCGAGGAGGAGGCGGTCGTACTTCGCGTCCCGCAGCTCGACCACGACGGCGCGGGTCGGGTCGGCCACGTCCCAGAAGTCCCGGCTTCCGTTGCGGCGGAAGGAACCCAGGTTGATGACGCCGGGGATGTTCGAGGCGACGCCCCAGCGCGCGCCCGGGAAGCGGCGGGCCGCCTCGGGGTCGACGCGCACCCCGGTGACCTGCGTCCACGGGAACGACAGCGGCCGCCAGCGGCCGAAGGCGCGCCTCGCCCCGGTGAGCGTGACGACGAGGTGGGTTGCGGTGGACTGGACTTGTGCCATCGTTTTCTCCTTCGAACGAGGTTGCTCAGACGACGTCGCGTCGCATGGGGGCGAGCACCGCCGCAGCAGAGGCGAGCAGGGCGTAGGCGAGCAGCACGGCCGCGCCGAGCAGCGGCGGCAGGAGCGGTGCGGCGGCGCCGGTGACCTCCACGGCCGCTTCGCTCATGAGGCTCGCCTCGGTGAGCGCGGCGGTCGCGCCGCCGGGCAGGAGCGGGTAGGCGAGGTTGAAGCCCGGGACGATCGCCAGGGCGTGCTCGACCATGTAGAGGTAGGCGCCGAGGACCAGGAGCGTCGCCGTCTGGTTCTGGATCAGCGCACCGAGGCCGACGCCGATCACCGCGTAGACCGCCTGCGCCGCAGCCAGACCCGCGAGGACCTGCGCGACCGTCACCGGGTCGGCGCCGACGGCGACGCCCTTGGCCGCCGCGGCGCCGTAGAGCGCCCCCGCGCCCGCCGCCGCCGTGATCAGGCCGTACACGGCCCCGGCGATCGTGTACGCCGCGAGTTTGGCGCCGAGGACCCGGTGGCGCCGCGGCTCGAACAGGAACGTGTGCGCGATCGTGCGGTGCCGGTACTCCGAGGTCACCGCCAGCGCCCCGAACAGGGCCGGGACCAGGACCGTCATGCCGATGAGGCTGAGCACCAGGCGGGTTCCGGCCTCGGTGGCGACGCCGGGCATGGGCGGGTCGAAGCGCTCGGGGCCGACGAGCACGCACAGCGCGGTGAGGGCGCCGCCGGACAGGACCGCCGCGGCAGGGCCCCACCGCCACAGCGGGGTCGAGGTGAGGCGGCGCAGTTCGGCGCGGACGAGGCGGTTCACGCGAGGGCTCCGATGCGTTGCAGGAAGGCGTGTTCGAGGGTGTCGCCACCGGTGATCGCGGCGAGCGTGCCGGCGGCGACGAGCTTGCCGTGGTGCATCACCAGGACGTCGTCCACCAGGCGTTCGGCCTCGGACAGGACGTGGCTGGCGACGAGGACCGTGCGGCTCTCGGCGGCGAGGCCGCGCAGGAGGCGGCGCAGCCAGGCGATGCCCTCGGGGTCGAGGCCGTTGGTCGGCTCGTCCAGGACGAGGACCGGCGGGTCGCCGAGGAGCGCGGTGGCGAGGTTGAGGCGCCGGCGCATCCCGGTCGAGTAGCCGTCGGTGCGGCGGTGCGCGGCGTCGGCGATGCCGGTCAGTTCGAGGACGGCCTCGACGCGGTCGTCGGGGCAGCCGATCATCGCCGCGTAGACGCGCAGGTGGTCGCGGCCGGTGCGGGCGGGGTGGAAGCCGGTGTCCTCCAAGGCGGCACCGACGGTGCGGGCCGGTTCGGCGAGGTCGCGGTAGGCGCGGCCGCCGATGAGCGCGGTGCCCGCGTCGGGCCGGACGAGGCCGAGCAGCATCCGCAGGGTGGTGGTCTTGCCGGAGCCGTTGGGGCCCAGGAAACCGGTGACGCGGCCGGGCTCGACGTCGAAGGAGAGGTCGGTGACGGCGTCGACCGGGCCGAAGCGCTTGGCGAGGCCCCGGCATTCGAGGCGGTGGGGGAGGCTCACTGGTGTTCCCTTCCGTGAATCCAGCTCTTCTATCTGTTATAGCTCATGTATATCAGATAGGGTTCAGGGATGCGACTGACGCTCGACGTGGACAGCGAGACCCCGATCTACCAGCAGATCCGGGACCAGATCGTCACGGCCATCGCCACCGGCGACCTCCCCGCCGAGACCCCGCTGCCCTCCACCCGCCAGCTCGGCGCCGACCTCGCCGTCAACTTCCACACCGTCAACAAGGCCTACGACCTGCTGCGACGCGAGGGCTTCATCCGCGTCAACCGCAAGAGCGGCGCCGTCGTCCGCCGCGACCCCTCCTCCGGCCCGCCCGAACCCGGCATCGCCGACGCCTGGCAGGAACGCCTCCGCACCCTCCTCGCCGAAGCCGTCGCCCACGGCCTCACCGGCGACGAGGTCCTGCGCCGCTCGGGCGACGTCCTCGACTCCTTCACCCCCGAAGCCGCCGAACGGAAGGCACCGTGAACCTCACCGCCCTGACCCTGCTCCTGACCACCATCGCCGCGGTCACCGCCGTCTGGCGGGCCCTGCCCGCGCTGGCCCGTCCGACCCTGCCGTTCGGGACCGCCGTGCCCGCCGACCGCGCCGACGAGCCCGTCGTCGCCGAGGCCCGCCGCACCTACGCCCGCAGGGTCCTCGTCCTCGGCGTGGCCGCCGCTGTCCTGGCGATGCCGTTGGCGCTCTTCATGAATGCCGAAGCCGCCGTCGCCGCAGCGACGGTCGCGCTCATCGCCGCCGACACCGGCGCGTACCTCCTCGCGGGCGGCGCGATCCGCAAGGCCAAACGCGACGGCGGCTGGTACTCCGGGACGCGCCAGGCCGTCACCGCCGACCTGTCGTTCCGCACCGACCCCGTGCGCGTCCCCTGGCCGAGGCTGGTGCCCGCGGCGGCGGTCCTCGCCGCCACGGCCGTCGTCGGGCTCGACCGGGCCGGGTCGCTGCCCGACACGCTGCCGGGACTGGGCGGCCTCGACCTCGCCGGAGGCGAACGCGTCCCGACCGGGTTCTGGACCGCCGCGAACCCGGCCCTCGGCCAGGCCGCGGTCCTCCTCGTCACCGCGCTCGCCCTCGCCGCGATCGTGCGCGCCCGGCCCGACCTCGACGCGGCCCGGCCCGAAGCGACCGCGCGGCGCTACCGCGAGTACCTGCGGTCGCTCGCGAACCTCGGCTTCGCCGTCGCCGCCTGCGTCAACCTGACCCTCGCCGGGATCGCCCTGCGGTTGTGGGAGCTCGTGCCGCCCTCGATACCCGTGACCGCCGCGATCGTCGCCCCGCTCCTGCTCGCGGCCGCAGCCGCGATCCGCTTCGAGCTGCGCGTGGGCGCCGGCGGCCACCGCCTTCCGGCACTGCCCGGCGAGGCCGACGAGGACACCGGCATGGTCCAGCGCGACGACGACCGCCACTGGCACCTCGGCGGCTTCGTCTACATCAACCCCGACGACCCCGCGTTCCTCGTCCACCAGCGCGTCGGCGGATCACAGTGGACCGTCAACCTCGGCAGCCCGGCAGGCAGGATCACCGGCCTGATCCTCGCCGCGATCATCCTGTCCGCCTTGGCGATCACGGCCCTCGAAGCCCTCGGCATCAGCGGCGCCTAGACGCCGCCCCGACCGGGCGGGAGCGCCGCCGAACCGAAGACGGCCCGAAACAGGCTGCGACCGATGCCGAGCAGCCCGGTCCTAGTGTTGCCGGTGTGAAGGATCAGACTGAGCCGCTGCCCGAAGCCCCTGTCGAACTGCTGCCGCGGCTGCTGGTCGCTCCTCCATGGGTCGGGGAGCGGGTGCCGCGTGAGGTCGTGTGCCTCGACGTCGCGGTCGATGCGAAGACCCGCGTGGTGTGGGCGCCGGGGGAGCGGGAGCGGTTCGCAGCGGAGAGCGCGCGGTTCGATCCCGGCGGGACGCCGGCGGCATGGGCCGTTCAGGTCGCGGCGGTGCAGCGTTGGGACGGCAGGGCCGTAGCCGAGGCGGTCGCGTATGCGCCGGAGGAGTTGGCGGCGCCGCTGTTCGAGGAGTGGGACGGCGGGGCCGTCGACCGGGACGCGGCTCGGATGCGGGCCCGCCTTCAGGCGGTGCTGGTGCGGTTCGGCGACGCGGGCGGCGCGAAGATCACCGGGTCGCTGCGGCGGGACCTGCGGTTCGGCGACCTGCTCCTGCCGATCGTGTCGCAGGAGGCGGCGCGGCTGGCCGCGCATTGGTTCACGAACCTCAAGGCCGTTCGCGGGCACGGCGCGGCCTGGCTCGATCGGAACGGGGTCGACGCGGTGGCGTACCTGGTCCCGGATGCTTTGGGCCGGAACAAGTCGACGCGGATACCCGCCGAGCGCGCGATCCTTCGGATCACCGCGGCGCACGGGCGGGACGCCGTGCTCGCCGCCGTCGCAGAGTCTGCAGTCACGGAGTCCGGCGGCGAAGCGGCGCGGGCGATCGGGCTGCTGCTCGACGCGGACCCCGACATGATCGAGCCCGACAGGATCCCGCGTCCGGGACCCTGGCTCGACCTCGCCGCGCTGCCGCAGGTCCGCCTGCGCGGGAGCGAGGTCGCGCTCCCGGCCGGTGCGGTCGGGCACCTGGTGACGGTGCTGGCGATTCGCGGTCCCGAGGCGCCGGTGGCGATCGAGGCGGTCGCCGAGGCCTTCGACCGGTCGTCGTTGCGCGACTTCGGCTGGGCGCTGTTCGAGCAGTGGCTCAAAGGCGGGTCCCCGAAATCCGACGAGTGGACGCTGACGGGACTCGGGGAGTTCGGGGACGACGCGACCGTCGCCGCGCTCGCGCCGCTCATCCGCGTGTGGCCGGGTCAGAGCCGGCACCACCGGGCGGTCACCGGTCTGGGCGTGCTCGCGCGGATCGGCACCGAGAACGCGCTGCGGGCGCTCCAGGACATCGCCGAGAAGGTGAAGTTCCGCGCCCTGAAAGCCGAAGCGGGACATCACGTCAAGCGGATCGCCTACCGGCTCGGCCTCGACGCCGACCAGCTCGCCGACCGCCTCCTGCCGGACTTCGGACTCGCCGGGCCCCTCGTCCTCGACTACGGGCCGCGGCGCTTCCACGTCGTACTCGACGCGCAGCTCAAGCCCGAGGTGCGCGACGAGGACGGCAAGCCGCGCAAGAGCCTCCCCAGGCCCGGCGCCAAGGACGACCCCGATCTCGCGCCCGCCGCGTATCAGCGTTTCGCCGCGCTCAAGAAGGAGTTGCGTACCGTCGCCGCGGACGCGCTGCGGCGGTTCGAGGGCGCGATGGTCGGCGGCCGGGTCTGGACCCGTGAGGAGTTCGGGCGGTCGGTGCTCGGCCACCCGCTGCTCCGCGTCCTCGGCGCCCGCCTGGTCTGGATCGCCGAGACGCCCGAAGGCGCCGTGGCGTTCCGCATCGCCGAGGACGGCACCCTGAGCGACGTGGACGAGTCCGTCGTGGAACTCGGCGAGGGCGATGTGGTCGGTCTCGCCCACCCGGTGCGCCTCAGCGCCCGGCAGCGCGAGGACTGGGCTCGCGTCCTCGCGGACTACGAACTGCTGCAACCGTTCCCGCAGATCCAGCGACCGGTCTTCGCCTTCACCGAGGAGGAGTCGGACACCGGCCGCATCGCCCGCTACGAAGGGCTCACCGTCGAAGCCGGGCACCTGCTCGGGCTCACCTCGCGCGGTTGGGTCCGCGGCGTCCCGCTGGACAACGGGGCCCAGCGCGACCTGAAGTACGCGTTCCCCAAAGGCGGCTCCCTGGTCGTCGAACTCGACCCCGGGCTCCCGATCGGCGCCGGCGGTGCCGGGCCGCCGCAGACGCTCCGCTCGGTGCGGCTCGCCGAACGCTCCGGCGAGACCGGCGGACGCGGCTTCGACATCGATCCCGTCGCCGCCTCCGAAGCCCTCGCCTCGCTCGACCGGCTCGTCGGGCTTCGCTGAACCGACGCGATGTCGTACCCGGCGCCTATTCTCGGCGCCGTACCGGACGCGAGTCGCGCACCGGGTCACCGCGCCCCTGAAGGATACGTATGTCTGAACACGTTGCGCCCCAAGAGGATCGACTTGAAATGCCTGCCGCTTGGAAGGGCCGCCTGCTGCCCCGCCGCGGGAAGCGGACCGGGAAGGCCGGGGTGCTGGAGCCCGAGGCCTCGAACCGGCGCCGCCAGAAGATCGCCGCACGGCTCGACAAGCTGCGCACCGCGCTCGCGCGGCCGGAGAACGAGGCCTACGCCGACGCCGGGAACGCCTTCCTCGACGGCGAGGCCGACGCGCTCGGGGCCGCGGCCGTCGCCACGCTCATGCTCGACCAGAACAGCAGGCGCAACGACACGTGGCTGCGCCCCGACTTCGACTTCTGGGTCCAGCAGTACGGCCTCGCGTTCGCCGTGGCCGCCGCCGTCGAGCGCCTCCCGCTGTGCGCCGTCAACTCCCACGGCATCTCGGGCGGGGCCGCGGACGAGCGGAACATCCAGGTCTACGGCAACGGCTACCCCTACGGGCTCGTCCAAGAACTCGGCCGCGGCGGCGTCGCCACCGTCAGGTCCCTCCTCGCCGAGCTCCCCGACGACGAGTACGCGGCCGTCGTCGCCGCCGTCGCCGAGCACCGCGACACCCCCGAGAAGCGCCTCATCGCCACCGCCCTCCTCCCCGACGAGACCGCATGGACCGACGAGGTCTGCGCCGAGTACGCCGCCCAGCAGTCGCCGTCCCTCGTCGACGAGGTCCTCTACCACTCGGTGAACGACGCCGGCCAGCTCACCGCCGCGGGCGTCACCGTCCTCAGCGACTACTACACCGACGCCAAGGCCCTCGCCGCACTCCTCGACGGCCTCGGCGCCGCCGCCCTCCCGTTCCTCACCGCCACCGCCGACCCCGCCTCCGGCGTCGGCTCCACGACCCGCAAACTCGTCCTCAAGGCCATCGCCATGCTCCCCGCCGACGAGGCCATGACGTACCTCCTCGGCCAGGTCGACAAGCCCCACGTGTTCGAACACGCCGCCGAGGCCGCCGGCCGGTTCCCCGTCCGCGCCCTCCGCACCGCGATCACCCTGGCCCCCACCGCCTCCGCGGAACTCAAGGCCCGTATCGTCGCCGTCACCGCGCTCCTCGACACCGAAGCGCGCGAACACCTCACGGCCGAAGAGCGCGAAGCGGTCGAAGAACTCCTCGCCGACAACGCCCGCCACCCCGAGGCCGACGCCGCCGACCTCCCCGACCTCCTCGTCGCGCCCCCGTGGACCGTCAAGCGCCCCAAGACCAAAGCCGTCGTCATCGACGGCCTCGCGCCGCCCGCCGACACGCACGTGCGCTGGGCCGAAGGCGAACGCGAAGCATGGGACGCCGTCGAGTCCCACTACGACCCGAACTACTGGATCGAGGCCTTCGAACGCGAAGGCGAGAAGCGCTCCGGCTCCTACACCGCCCACTACCTCGCCTACGCCCCCGTCGAGAAGGCCGAACCCCACCTCGCCGACTGGCCCGGCCTCACCAGCTCCTACTGGGACACCGTCGAGCAGCGCATCCTCGCCCGCTTCGGCGAACGCGTCGCCGACCGCGTCCTCGGCGCGGCCCTGAAGGACCCGACCGTGCGCGTCCTCCCCGGACCGATCCTCAACCTCACCGCCGCGCGCCTCAGCGCCGAACGTCTCGCCCGGCTCAAATCCGCCCGCCCCAGCGCCGTCGAATGGTTCGCGCGCCACGGCCTCGACACCGTCCCCTACCTCGTCCCCGACGCCCTCGGCACCGACAAGGCGCGGCGCCGGTACGCCGAGACCGCGCTGGCCCACCTCGCCGTCCACCACGGCCCCGAGGCCGTGACCGCCGCGGCCGAGTCGTACGGGAGCGAAGCGGCCGAAGCCGTCGCCGCGATCGTCGGCGGCGACCCGCTGGAGCCGCGCGGGGCCACGCTCCCCAAGCCCGGCCCGTGGACCTCTCCGGTGATGTTCCCGCAGGTCCTCCTCAAAGGCGGCGAGCGGGCCCTCCCGGCCGCCTCGATCAAGCACCTCATCACGGTCCTGGCCCTGGCGACCCCCGACTACCCGTACGCGGGCCTCGACGTCGTCGCCGAGACCTGCGACCGCGCCTCCCTCACCCGCTTCAGCCGGGCCCTGTTCGACCAGTGGCTCGCCGTCGGCTCCCCGCCGAAGGACGCGTGGGCGCTTACCCAGCTCGCGCACTTCGCCGAGGACGAGACGGTGTGGGCGCTCGCGCCGCTCATCCGCGAATGGCCCGGCGAGAGCCAGCACCGGCGCGCCGTCGTGGGCCTGGGCGTGCTCGGCGCCATCGGCACCGAGGAGGCCCTGCGCGCCATCCAGGGCATCGCCGAGAAGGTGAAGTTCAAGGCCCTCAAGGAGGAGGCGGGACGCCAGATCACCGTGATCGCCGCGGGGCTCGGGCTCAGCCGCGAGCAGCTCGCCGACCGGCTCGTCCCGGACTTCGGCCTCGGGGAGGCCGCGACCCTGCGCCTCGACTACGGGCCCCGCTCGTTCACCGTGGCCTTCGACGAGCACCTCAAGCCCTTCGTGGTGGACGACGCGGGCAAGCCCCGCAAGGTCCTGCCCAAGCCCGGCGCGAAGGACGACCCCGACCTGGCCGACGCCGCCTACAAGCGCTTCGCCGCGTTGAAGAAGGAGCTGCGGACCGTCGCCGCCGACCAGGTCGGGCGCCTTGAGTCGGCGATGGTCGCGGCCCGGTCCTGGACCGTCGAGGAGTTCCGGCGGTACTTCGTCGACCACGCCCTGACCGCGCAGCTCGCGCGCCGCCTCGTGTGGCTCGCCGAGGCCGACGGCGCGCGCTTCGGGTTCCGCATCGCCGAGGACGGCACCTTCAGCGACGTCGAGGACGAGGAGGTCGAGCTCCCCGAAGGCGCCGTGGTGCGCATCGCCCACCCGGTCCACCTGGAGCCCAAGGCCGTCGACGCCTGGGCCGAGGTCCTCGCCGACTACGAGATCCTCCAGCCGTTCGACCAGCTCACACGCTCCACGATGGCCTTCACGGAGGACGAGCTCGCCACGGGCCGCCTCCAGCGCTTCGTGGGCGCCAAAGTGGAGGTCGGCCGCGTCCTCGGGATGTCCAAGCGCGGCTGGCACCGCGCCTCCCCGGAGGACGCAGGGGTCGAACCCGGGATCGGCTTCCGGCTCCCCGGCGGCGGCTTCGTCACCGTCGGGCTCGAACCGGGCATCTGGGTCGGCGCGATCGGCGAGACGCCCGAGCAGACCGTGCAGTCGGTGCGCATCACCGACCGCGAGGACTACTGGTGGCGCGACGACCAGCACCCGGTCCCCGCGTGCGCCTCGAAGATCGACGCGGTCACCGCCGCCGAGATCCTCGGCTCCCTCGCCCGCCTCACCGGCACCTCCTGACCGCCTGAACGACCGGGGTTGTCGTACCGAGGACCTATCCTCGGAGCGGCAACCCCGGCCGCTGGAGAGAAGCACATGACCTTGAACCACGTGACACCTACGGCCGCAATCGAACTGCCGCCCACATGGGCCGCGCGAACCCTGCCGCGCCGTGGCCGGGGCCCCGCACCCGAGGTCGCCCTCGACCCCGAGGCCCCCGAGGCGCTGCGCCAGGCGATCGAAGAGGGAGACGACCTCCTCGGACGAATCCTCGACATGCGCAAGAACCGCCGCCACACGAACGCCGTCCGGGCCTACCTCGCGGGCGAGCCCGACGCGAAGGGCGCCGCCGCGACCGGGACCTTCCTGCGGTACAGCGGCGTGCGGGAACCGAACTGGTGGACCCGCACCGAACTCCACGCCTGGGTCCAGACCCACGGCCTGGCGTGGGCGGTGCGCGCGTGCATCGAGCGCGGCGCCGTCGAGACGAACGCCGGAGCCGGCTACGGCCGGTCCCGGCTGGGGCACTTCGTGCTCCAGCCCGCCGCGAGGTACGCGGCCCGCCCGCTCGTCGACGACCTGGACAGCGGCACCGCCGCCGAACTGCGCGCCCTCCTCGCCGCCGCTTCCGAAGAGGACTACGCGGCGGCCGTGGCCGCCGCGGCGGAGCACCGCGGCACCCCCGAGCACCGCCTCGGCGCGGCCTTCTACTTCCCCGAACAAGAGGACTGGGTCGCCGAGGCGGGCGCCGAATACCGCGACCAGCTCTACTACGGCAACGTCGACCGCCTCCTGCTGCACTCGGCGAGCACCCCGGAGCACCTGGCGGCCATGGGCATCGAGGAACTCCACCACTACCACGCCGACGCCGAGCGGGCGGCGGCCCTGGTGCACGCCGTCGGCGCCGACGCCGTGCCCGTCCTCGCCCGGACCCTCGGCCCCGGCAGCCGATTCGGCCGCGACACCACGAAGACGCTGTTCAAAGCCGTCGCGCTCATACCCACCGCGGCCGCCGCCGCGTTCCTCGTCGACGCCCTCGACCGGCCCTTCGCCTTCGACGCCGCCGCCGAAAGCGCGGCGCGGGCGCCGGTCGCGATGCTCCGCGCCGTCGCCGGTGCCGCCGAGAACGCCGACACGCGCGGCCGCGGCCGGCTCGCCGCCCTCGCCGCGAGGATCGACGCCGGTGCCGCCGCGCAGCTCACCGGGCCCGAACGCGACGCACTCGACCGGTTGACCGCCGCCACCGCGGGCGTCCCCGAGGCCGACCCCGCCGACCTGCCCCCGCTCCTGACCGCGCCGCCGTGGACCCGCAAGCGCCCCAAGGCGAAACCGCTCGTCATCGCCGGGCTCGAACCGCCCGCCGGAACCCGCCTCGTCTGGCCCGAAGGCGAACGCGAACGCCTGCTCGCCGAAGCGGACGCGGTACTCGCCGACGACCGAGCGGAACTCGTGTCGTTCTGGCACGAGTACGCCGAGCAGCTGCGGTTCACCGACCATGACGCGCGACTCGGCGCCCTGGTCGCCTTCGGCCCGCTCGACCTGGCGGAGAAAATGGTCGCGACCTGGGTCGAGAAGGAGCTCCGACCCGGATACGGCGAGGCCCAGACGATCATGGCCCGCTTCGGCGAGATCGGCGTCCCCGCCGCGCACCGGGCGCGCGGCTACTGCGGCACCTCGGTGCTCATGCCCGTCCTCGACACCGAGGCCGCCCGCTTCGCCGCCGAACGCCTCACGCGCAGCAAGGCCACCTTCGCCGACGGCGCCGCCTGGCTCGACCACCACGGCCTCGCCGCCGTTCCGCACCTCGTGCCCGACGCGTTCGGCCCCGAACCGAAAGCCCGCAAGGCAGCCGAAAGCGCACTGGCCCACCTCGCGCGGCGCCTCGGCGCCGACGCCGTCATCGCCGCCGCGCCCGCCGAAGCAGCGACCGCCCTGCACGGCCTCGTAGGCGGCGACCCGCTGGAGCCGCGCGGCGTCAAGGTCCCCAAACCCGGCGCCTGGGCCGCGCCGCCGATGTTCCCGCAGGTGCTCCTCAAAGGGGGCGAGCGCGCCCTCCCCGCCGCCTCGATCCCGCACCTCCTCACCGTCCTCGCCCTCGCCACCCCCGAGCACCCCTACCCGGGGATCGCCGTGGTCGCCGAGACCTGCGACCGCGCCTCCCTCGCCCGCTTCAGCCGGGCCGTCTTCGAGCAGTGGCTCGCGGTCGGCGCCCCGCCGAAGGACGCCTGGGCGCTCACCCAGCTCGCCCACTTCGCCGAGGACGAGACCGTGTGGACACTCGCCGCGCGCGTGCGCGAATGGCCCGGCCAGAGCCAGCACAAGCGGGCCGTCGCGGGTCTCGGCGTGCTCGGCGCCATCGGCACCGAGGAGGCCCTCCGCGCCATCCAGGGCATCGCCGACAAGGTCCGCTTCGCCGCGCTCAAACACGAGGCCTCCGTCCAGATCGAGGCCATCGCGGCCGGGCTCGGCCTCGACCGCGACCAGCTCGCCGACCGCCTCGTCCCGGAGTTCGGCCTCGGCGAGACCGTGGACCTCGACTACGGGCCGCGCACGTTCACCGTCGCCTTCGACGAGCACCTCAAGCCCTTCGTCGTGGACGACGCGGGCAAACCCCGCAAGGCCCTCCCCAGACCCGGCGCCAACGACGACCCCGAACTCGCCGAGGACGCCTACAAGCGCTTCGCCGCCTTGAAGAAGGAGCTCAAAGCGGTCGCCGCCGAACAGGTCGCGCGCCTGGAGACCGCCATGATCCGCGGCCGCACCTGGACCCCGGCCGAGTTCCGGCGCTTCTTCGTCGAGCACGCCCTCACCGGGCACCTCGCGCGACGCCTCGTCTGGCTCGCCGACGGCACGGGCTTCCGCATCGCCGAGGACCTCACGCTCTCTGACCTCGAAGACGACGCCTTCGACCTCCCCGACGACGCCGCCGTCCGGATCGCGCACCCGGTGCTCCTGGGCGCCGAGGCCGTCGACTCCTGGGCGAGTCTCCTCGCCGACTACGAGATCCTCCAGCCGTTCGACCAGCTCGCCCGGCCCGTCATGGCCCTCACCGAGGAAGAGCTCGACACCGGGCACCTCGCCCGATTCGAAGGGGCCACTGTCGACGTCGGCCGCCTCATCGGCATGACCCGCAAGGGCTGGACCCGAGCGGCCCCCGAAGACGGCGGCATGTGCCCCGGCGTCGCCTTTGCGCTCGCGGAGGGCCGCTTCGTCACCGTCGCCGTCGAACCCGGCATCTACGCCGGGTACCCCGGCGAGTTCCCCGAGCAGACCGTCCGCGGCGTCCACCTCGACCACGGCGAGTACTACCGGCACGAACCCGGCCCCGCCCTCGACCGCGACCACCGCCGCCCCGAACGCCTCGACCCCGTGGCCGTCTCCGAGGCGCTCACCGCGCTCGCCCGCCTCACCGGCGCCTGACCCGTCCCTCGGGGGCGTGGTGACCAGCCCTTATGCTCGGTCGCGACGCCCCCGGTCACCAGAAAGCAGACCATGACTGAATCCCTTGCCGCCCAAGAAGACCAGCTCGAACTCCCCGCACCGTGGGAGTCCTCCCTGCTGCCGCGCCGCGGCCTGCGGGCCGGGGAGCCCGTCGCGATCGACCCCGAGGCGGCGAAGGTCGTGCGCGGCCTCACCAAGTGGCACCAGGAGGAGATCCGGACCGCGCTCGCGTCCCCCGACAACGCCGACTACGCGGCCGCCGGGCTGCGCCACCTCGCGAGCATCGTGGACGGCGACGAACCCGACGCGTTCGGCGCCGGAGTGATCGCGGTCCTCCTGTCGTACAGCGACAAGCGCAAGAGCCCCTCGCTGCTGCGACCCGAACTCGACCATTGGGTCACCGCCCACGGCGTCGCGTTCGCCGCCGAGGCCGCCCTGGTCCGCCTCTCCACGAACTCGCCGACCGGCCGCTACCACTGGAACCGGCGCCATACGACCGTCGCCGAATGCACGATCGCCCCGTCCCCGCTCACGCACCTCGGCTCGCTCTCCTACGAACTCGACAGCGGCATCGCCGCACTCCGCGGCCTCCTCGCCGCCGCACCCGAGGACGAGTACGCCGCCGCGGTCGCCGGAGTCGGGGCTTTGCGGACCGACCCGACCCGCCGCCTCATCGCCACGATCCTGTTCCCCGAACAGGCGGCCTGGGCCGAGGAGGTCTGCGCCGAGTCCGCGCCGCACGACGAGTACTTCAACGAAGACCTGCTGTGGCGCACCGTCGAACGCCCCGACCTCCTCACCGCCGCCGGGCTGCGCAAGTTCGGCCCCTACCGGATCGACGCCGCGAACGTCGGCGCCGTCCTCGCCAACCTCGGCCCGCGCGCCCTGCCGTTCCTCACCGCCACGCTCGGCGACCACCTCGTGGAGGAGCAGCGCCGGCTCCTCCTCGAAGCCGTCGCGCTCATCCCCACCGACGAGGCCGCCGCCTACCTCCTCGACGACCTCGCCGAACCCTTCACCGCCGAGTACGCCGCCGCGTTGGCGGCGCGTTTCCCCGGCCGCACCCTGCGACTCGTCGCCGCCAAGGCCCCCGCGATCGACCCCGAGCTGCGGCCCGTGGCCGCCGCGCTCCTCGACCGCGTCCCCGAAGCGCGCCTCGCCGCCCTCGACGCCGACGCCCGCGGCGCCCTCGCCGCACTCCGGAACGCCGCCAAGGACGCCCCCGCCGCCGACCTCCCCGCCCTGCTGACCAGTCCGCCGTGGACCGTCAAGCGCCCCAAGGCGAAGACGGCCACCGTCCCGGGCCTCACCGCCCCCGACGGCACCGGCGTCGTCTGGGCCGAGGGCGAACGCGAGCGGTGGTCTCAGACCGAGTACGACTACTTCAAGCGCCTCACCGTCGACGACTGGCACAAGCGCATCCGCTCCCTCGGCACCCGCGACCGCGGCTCGATGCTCGCCATCGCCCTCACCTACGCGCCCGTCGAGGTCGCCGCGACCGCACTCGACAAGTGGCAGGGGGAGATCGCGCCCTACACGCAGAGCGACCTCAAGGTCGTGCTCTCCCGCTTCGAGGACGCCGCCGCCGACCGGCTCGTGGACGCCCTGCGCGCCAACCCCGTCCACCACGAGGCGCTCGTCCCCGTCCGCAGCGCCGCCGCCGCGCGCCTCGCCGCCGACTGGTTCGCCCGCCTCAGGTCCGCCCGCGCCACCGCGCTCGCCTGGATCGACCGGCACGGCGCCGAAGGCGCCCGCCTGCTCGTCCCCGACGCGCTCGGCGAGGACCGCAAGGCCCGCCGCAACGCCGAAGGCCTCCTCTCGGTCGCCGTCGCGCGCATCGGCGCCCCCGCGGTCGCGGCCGCCGCCGAGACCTACGGACCCGAAGCGGCCCAAGCGATCCGCGGCCTCCTCGACGGCGACCCCCTCGAACCGCGCGGCGTGAAGGTCCCCAGGCCCGGCGCCTGGGCCGAACCCGCGCTGCTGCCGCAGGTCCTCCTCGCCGACGGCGAACGCGCCCTCCCGGCCGCCTCGGTGAAGCACTTGATCACCGTGCTGGCGCTGGCGACCCCCGACTACCCCTACGCGGGCCTCGACGTCGTCGCCGAGACCTGCGACCGCGCCTCGCTCGCCCGCTTCAGCCGCGCCCTGTTCCAGCGCTGGATCGCCTGCGGCGCACCGGCCAAGGACGGCTGGGCGCTCACCCAGCTCGCCCATTTCGCCGACGAGGACACCGTGCGCCTCCTCGCCCCCAAGGTCCGCGACTGGCCCGGAAGAGCCCAGCACAAGCGGGCCGTCACCGGCCTCGGGGTGCTCGGTGCGATCGGCACCGAGTCGGCGCTGCGCGCCATCCAGGGCATCGCCGACAAAGTGAAGTTCAAGGCCCTCAAGGTCGAGGCGGGCGTCCAGATCACCGCCATCGCCGCCGAGCTCGGGCTCAGCCGCGAGCAGCTCGCCGACCGGCTCGTGCCCGACTTCGGGCTCGGGGACGGCCCGCTCGTGCTCGACTACGGCCCGCGGCGCTTCACCGTCGGCTTCGACGAGCACCTCAAGCCCTTCGTCGCCGACGAGGACGGGAAGCCCCGCAAGGCCCTGCCCAAGCCCGGCGCCAAGGACGACCCCGAGTCGGCCGGAGCTGCGTACCAGCGCTTCTCGCAGCTCAAGAAGGACCTGCGCACCGCCTCGGCCGACCAGGTCGCCCGCCTCGAGCTCGCCATGACCGCCGCCCGGTCCTGGACCGTGGAGGAGTTCCGGACCTGCTTCGCCGAGCACCCGCTCGTCAAGCACCTCGCCCGCCGCCTGGTGTGGACGGCCGAGACCGGCGCCGAACGCGTCGACTTCCGCATCGCCGAGGACGGCACCTACTCCGACGCGGCCGAAGACGAAGCGGCCCTTCCCGAGTCCGCCACGATCCGCCTCGCCCACCCGATCCGCATGAGCGCGGAGGACCTCGCGGCCTGGTCGCAGATCCTCGCCGACTACGAGATCCTCCAGCCCTTCGAGCAGCTCACCCGGCCCGTCATGGCCTTCACCAAGGACGAGCTGGCCACCGGGCACCTCGCCCGCTTCGAAGGCGCCGAAGTCGAGGTCGGCCGCGTCCTGGGCCTCACCAAGCGCGGCTGGCAGCGCGGCGAGCCCCAGGACGGCGGCGTCGAGCCCGGCGTGTACCTCGCGCTGGCGGGCGGCGGGTACGTCACCCTCTCGCTCGACCCGGGCATCTGGGTCGGCATGGTGGGGGAGAACCCGGTGCAGACCTTCGTGGGCGTGCGCCTCGCCGACAGCGAGGCCTACGACTGGTACGGCGCCCGCGAGGACCGGACCCCGCCGCCGGCCGTGGACGCGCTCACGGCCTCGGAGATCCTCGTGACGCTGACGCGCCTCACCGGCCGCTCCTGAGGGTGTTCGAAGCCGGGAGCGGGCGGCGCTGTCGCACCCCGTCTCTATGATCTTGGGAAGCCTCCCGCCCCTTGAAGGCCGCGCCATGAAGGAAATGGAATGACCGAACCCGTTGCCGCGCAAGAAGACCGAGTGACACTCCCTCCTGAGTGGACTGATCTCGTGCTCCCTCGGCGCGGCAACGGGGTCCGCCGCCCCGCCGCGATCGACCCGGGCGCCGCCGCCAGGACCGCCGAGCGGATCGACCGCGGCCGCGAACAGTTCGCCGCGATCCTCGACCACCCCCAGACCGTCCCCGCCCTCGACAAGGCCGCCCGCGCGCACCTCGACGGCGAACCGAACCCCGTCGGCGCCGCCGCCCTGTGCAACCTCCTGCGCTACACCGAAGGCCGCCGCGCCTCCGACGAGGGCACCGACCCCGGGCCGGTCCTCGTCGAGCTGTTCGACGCGCTCGCCGCCGAGCACGGCACGCCCTTCGCCGTCGCCGCCGTCATCGAGAGCCACGCCAACGGCCTGCGCTGGTTCCACGACCCGAACGGACCCTCCCTGCCCGGCCTCGCCCACTGCGAGCCCACCGGCGCCTCCTGGACCACGTTCGCCGACCCCGCTGGCCTGCCCGCGCACCTGCGCTCCGTCGTCGCCGAGACCGGTGACGACGAGTACCGCCGCATCGTCGAACGCGCCGACGCCCACCGCGACACGCCCGTCAAGCGCCTCGCCGCGGCCCTGTTCCTGCCCGACGAGGCCGACTGGGTCGCCGACGCCTGCGACGACCACCGGACCCAGGTCAGCCACTACGCCCTCGGCCCGCTCCTGTGGTCGATCGCCACCGAGCCCGGACACGTCAGGCGCCTCGGCCGGCCCCACCTCCCGGTCGTCAACATCCGCCACGACGTGGTCGCCGCGCTCCTGCTCAACCTCGGCGGCGCGGCCCTGCCCGTCCTCGCCGGCGCCCTCGACCAGGACCACACCGACTACAAGCAGCGGACCCTCCTCTACGAGGCCGCCGGGACGATCCCCACCGACGAGGCCGCGCGCCTCCTCGTCGACCGCGCCGCCGCACCCGAAGCGCTCGCCGGGCTCCAGGCCGCCGCGACCCGCTCGCCCGCCCGGCTCGCCCGCGCCGCCGCGCGCGCCGACCTCGCGCCCGTCGCCGCCGCCCGCCTCCGCGGCGTCCTCCAGGACGCCCCCCTCGACGCCGTCCTCACCGGCCTCGACCCCGACGAGCAGGCGGCCGTCGCGGCACTCCTCGCCGACGCCGTCCCCGTCGCCGGCCCCGCCCGCCTCCCCGCCGACCTCGCCGCACCCCCCTGGACCGAACGGCCCGCCCGCACCACGACACCGCCCCTCGAAGGCCTCACCGCACCCGCCGACATCGCGATCGTCTGGGCCCCGGGCGAACACGAACGCGCCCTCGCCATCGAACCCGGGCACATCGCCTGGCACCCCGAGACCCACTGGGACGGACCCGGCGACCTCGGCCTCGGCGTCAGCGACCGCTTCTGGGCCCGGCTCGCCCACCGCGGCGAGGCCGCCGCCGACGCGATCGTCGCCGACATGAAGGCCCACGCCAAATACGCCGACGCCATCGTGCCGATCCGCAGCGCCGCCGCCGCGGCCCTCGTCGCCGACTGGTTCACCCGCCTCAAATCCGCGCACCTCCACGCCGTCCGCTGGCTCGACCGCCACGGCGAGCACGCCGCGCCCCTCCTCGCGCCCCCCGCGCTCGGCGGCACCAAGATCGAGCGCATCGGCGGCGCCGCCGCCCTGCGCCACCTCGGCCACCGACTCGGCGCCGACACCGTCCTGCGCGCCCTCGAACCCCAAGGGCCCGAAGCGGTCGCCCGCGTCCGCGACCTCCTCGCCACCCACCCGCACGTCCCGCTCTCCGGCCAGCCCCCCAAGCCCGGCCCCTGGGCCGACCCCACCATGCTTCCGCCGGTCATGCTCCGCGGCGGCGACGCCGCGCTCCCGCCCGAACAGGTCCGCCACCTCATCGGCGCCCTCTCCCTGTGGTCCGTGCGCCTCCCCTTTCCCGGCGTCGAACGCCACGCCGAGCACTGCGAACCCGAGTCCCTGCGCGACTTCTCCCTGGCCCTGTTCGAACTGTGGCTCCGCGCCGATGCCCCCGGCAAGGACTCCTGGGCCGTCGACCAGCTCGCCCGCTTCGGCGACGAGACCACCGCCGCCGTCCTCGGCCCGCTCACCGCCGCCTGGCCCGGCAAGAGCCAGGCCGACCGCGCCCTCCTCGGCATCGAAGTGCTCGCCCACATCGGCACCGACACCGCCTTCACCCACCTGCACGCCATCGCGGTCGCCGACCGCTCCCGCGCCGTCTCCCGCCGCGCCCGCGTCCTCGCCGACCGCCTCGCCGCCGCCCGCGGCCTCGACCCCGAGGCCTACGCCGACCGCCTCGTCCCCGACCACGGCGTCACCGACCCCGCCGCCCTGGCCTTCGACTACGGGCCCCGCCGCTTCCACGTCCGCTTCGACCACCTCCTCGCCCCCGCGATCACCGACGAGACCGGCAAGCCCCGCAAGGCCCTCCCCAAACCCGGCGTCCGCGACGACCAGGCCCTCGCCAAGGCCTCCCTCGCCCGCTACCGCCGACTCGTCAAGACCGTCGCGACCGGCGCCGAAGCACAGGTCCACCGCCTGCGCGCCGCCATGCACGAATGCCGCACCTGGACCCCCGCCGACTTCGCCGCCCTCCTCGCCCACCCCCTCGTCGCACCCTTCGCCGCCCGCCTCGTCTGGTTCAGCGGCAGAGGCTTCCGCATCGCCGAAGACGGCGCCTTCGCCGACGCGCACGACCGCGAGTTCACCCCGAACGGACCCGTCCGCGTCGCCCACCCCGCCCTCCTCGGCGCCGAGACCGCCGCCTGGACCGAGATCCTCCGCGACTATGAAGTCCTCCAGCCGTTCCGCCAACTCGACCAGCCCGCCCACGCCCTCACCGAGGACGAACTCGCCACCGGCCGCCTCACCCGCTTCGACGGCGCCACCGCCACCTACGCCGCCCTCGCCGAAGGCATCGGCTGGAGCCACCGCTTCATCGCCGGCACCACCCGCGCCTGGCGCCTCGAACGCCGCCTCCCCGGCGGCTGGCTCCTCGCCGACGCCGACCCCCACCCCGACAACGGCTTCGACCCCGACACCACCGCCCTCCACACCGTCCACCACGTGCGCCTCAGCGCCACCCGCAACCGCCACCCCGACGCCGCCAGCCCCCTGCCCGGCCGCCACCTCGACCCCGTCACCGCCGCCGAACTCCTCGCCGACCGCGACGCCGCACTCCCGAACCGACTGAGCTAGAAAGACACCCATGAGCGACACGACCACCGCCGAACCCCGCCTCCAGCGCCCGCCCGCCGAGCGCCGCTACGCCGATGAACTCGCCAAACTCGCCGCCGAAGACGACGCCCCCCGCCCGCCCGGATGGGCCCTCAGCCTCCAGGCCGCCCGCACCTTCGTCGTCGGCGACGAATCCCGCGGCATCACCAGGAAGTTCGTCGGCGACCCCTCGCTCATCGACCGCGCCCTCGTCACCCTCGCCACCAACCGCGGCCTCATGCTCGTCGGCGAACCCGGCACCGCCAAGTCCCTCCTCTCCGAACTCATCGCCGCCGCCGTCTCCGGCGACTCCACCCTCACCATCCAAGGCGGCGCCTCCACCACCGAAGACCAGATCGCCTACTCCTGGAACTACTCCCTGCTCGTCTCCGAAGGCCCGACCCAGCGCGCCCTCGTCCCCGCCCCCCTCCTCCAGGGCATGGCCGAAGGCCGCGTCGTCCGCTTCGAAGAGATCACCCGCTGCCCCCTCGAAGTCCAGGACTCCCTCCTCTCGCCCCTCTCCGACCGCGTCCTCGCCGTCCCCGAACTCGAAGGCGACTCGATGGTCTTCGCCCGCGAGGGCTTCAACATCATCGCCACCGCCAACACCCGCGACCGCGGCGTCAACGAGATGAGCGCCGCCCTCAAGCGCCGCTTCAACTTCGAGACCGTCTTCCCCATCGCCGACTTCGACACCGAACTCGACCTCGTCGAACACGAGGCCGCCAACGCGCTGGCCCGCTCCGGCGTCCCCGTCCCGCCCTCGCGCGACGTGCTCGCCGTCCTCGTCAAGGTCTTCCGCGACCTGCGCTCGGGCGACACCCAGGGCCGACCCCAGGCCGTCATGTCCACCGCCGAGGCCGTCTCCGTCGCCCACGCCGTGGGCATCAAGGCCTGGTACCTGCGCGGCGGCGAGGCCGAGGCCGGGGACATCGTCGACTGCATGGCCGGCGCCGCCGCCAAGGACAGCGCCGAAGACCTCGCGCGCCTGCGCCGCTACCTCGAACAGAAGGCCCCCCAGCGCAAGGGCCCGCACTGGGCCTCGCTCTACCAGGCGCGGAACCTGCTGCCGGGATGACCGCCGACACGTTGACCGACCGCCTCCACGTCCAAGGCGTACGGCACCACTCGCCCGCCTGCGCGCGCCTCGTGGCCGACCGGATCGAAGCGCTCCGGCCCGCCGCCGTCCTCATCGAGGGCCCCGCCGACTTCAACGACCGGCTCGACGAACTCGCCCTCGAACACGAACTGCCCGTGGCGATCTACTCGTACGCCAGCACCGACCTCGCCGTGCGCCGCTCCTGGACCCCGCTGTGCGACTACTCGCCCGAGTGGGCCGCGCTCACCGAAGGCCGCCGCATCGGCGCCGACGTGCGGTTCATCGACCTCCCCGCCTGGCACGACGCCTTCTCGGGGATCGAGAACCGCTACTCCGACGCCGAACGGCGCTACACCGACGCCACCGACCGGCTCTGCCGCGCCTTCGCCGTCGACAACACCGACGCCCTGTGGGACCACCTCGTCGAGATCGCCGACACCGACCGCCTCGAAGCGCGCCTCGACCAGTACTTCGACATCATCCGCGGCGAAGGCGAGGACGCCGTGGACGCCAGCGCGTCCGACACCGCCCGCGAAGCCCACATGGCCGCCTGGATCCGCGCCGCCCTCGCCGAGCACGACGGGCCCGTCCTGGTCGTCTGCGGCGGCTTCCACGCCCCCGCCCTGCGCCGCCTCGCGGCCACGGGCACCGCCGAGCCCCCCGAGATCCCCAGCCCCCCGGAGGGCACCGAGGTCGGCGGCTTCCTGGTGCCCTACTCGTTCAAGCGCCTCGACTCCTTCGGCGGCTACCAGTCCGGTATGCCCTCGCCCGAGTACTACCAGCAGCTGTGGGAGCAGGGGCCCGGTCCCGCCGCGGCCTCCCTCGTCCAGCGCATCACCATGCGCCTGCGCTCCAAGGGCATCCACGTCTCCACTTCGGACCTCATCGGCGCCCGCAGCCTCACCGACGGCCTCGCGCGCCTGCGCGGCCACCACCGCCCCGGCCGCACCGACCTCCTCGACGGCCTCGCCAGCGCCCTCATCAGCGACGACCTCGAACAGCCGCTGCCGTGGACCCGCCGCGGCACCCTCACCCCCGGCACCCACCCCGTCGTCGTCGAGATGACCGCCGCCCTCACCGGCGGACGCGTCGGGCGCCTCCACCCCGCCACGCCCGCCCCGCCCCTCGTGGCCGACGCGCAGGCCGAACTCGAACGGCTCGGCCTCGACAAGGACGGCGACCTCCGGCTCGACCTCGTCAAACCCCGCGACCTCGAACGCAGCCGCGCCCTGCACTGCCTGCGGCTGCTCGCGCTGCCGGGCGTCTCGCGCAACTCCGGCCCCGCCGCGGGCGCCGACGTGACCGCCGAAGAGCACTGGACCCTGCGACCGCACACCGACCGGCTCCCCTCGCTCATCGAGGCCGGCGCCCTCGGCGCGACCCTCGGCGACGCCGCCCAGACCGTCCTGGAGCAGCGCCTCGACGGCGCCGACGACCTCAACGCGCTCGCGGGCCTCCTCTTCGACGCCGCCCTGTGCGGGCGCGCGCACCTGACCGACAGCATCGGGACGGCCGTGGAGGCCGCCGTCGCCGACAGCGGCGACGTGGCCGCCGTCGGGCGAGCCCTCGGTGCGGCCCTGGCGCTGTGGCGCCACGACCACCTCTTCGGGACCGCGGGCTCCGACCTCTACGCGGCCGTCATCACCGCCTGCTGCGACCGCGTCCTGTGGCTCGTCGAAGGCCTGCACGCCGCGCCCGGACCGGCCGACCTCGGCCGCCTGCAAGCGCTGTGCGCGCTGCGCGACGCCGTCCGGCACGCCCCCGACCTGGCCCCGACCGCCGAATGGGTCACCCGCTCGGCCGACCGGATCGCGCTCGACCCGCAGGCCCCGCCGGACCTGCGCGGCGCCGCCCTCGGCCTCGCCTGGACCTTCGGCGCCCCGACCGACGCCGCGGCCGCCGCCGAAGGGGCCGCGAGCCCCGACCGGCTCGGCGACTGGCTCTCGGGCCTGTTCGCCGTCGCCCGCGAAGAGGTCATCGCCGAGGAGCAGGGCGTCGTGGCCGCCGTGGACGACCTCGTCGGCGCCCTCACCGAGGACGAGTTCCTCGTGGCCCTGCCCGCGCTGCGGCAGGCCTTCGGCATGTTCCCGCCGCGCGAGCGCGGCCAGATCGCCGAGCGGATCGTCTCGGCGCGCGGCGGCGGCGACGCGTACGCGCTGACCGCCCGCCTCGACGTCGACCCGCTCACCACGGCGGCCGCGATGGCGCTCGAAGCGCGCGTCGACGCCGTCCTCGAACGCGAACACCTGCACTTCGGAGGGGAGTCCTGATGGGCGCCGACCTGGAACGCTGGCGGCTCATCCTCGGGCCCGCCGCCGAACGCCACACCGGCGGGCTCGGCCCCGAGAATGCCGCGCGCGACGCCGCCCTCGACTGGCTCTACAGCCGCGGCGACGACCTCGGCAAACGCGACGTGCGTCGCGGCGGCGCCCGTGGCGACCGAGGCGGCGGCGACGAACCCTCCATCCTCACGACTATCGACTGGCTCGACGGCATCCACCGGCTCTTCCCCAAGGAGACGATCGAGCGCCTCGAACGGGACGCCGTGGAGCGCTACGAGATCCACGACGTGCTCACCGACCCCGACGTCCTCGCCCGGATCGAACCGAACCCGGCGCTGCTCAAAGCGGTCCTGCGCACCAAGCACCTGATGAACCCGCAGGTGCTCGCCGCGGCCCGCCGCATCGTGGAGGAGGTCGTGCGCCGCCTGGTCGAGAAGCTCTCGGTCGAGGTCCGCACCGTCTTCACCGGCAGCCGCAACCGCCGCCCCAGCCGCCACCGCCGCGCCCGCGACTTCGACCTCAAGCGGACGCTGCAAGGCAACCTCAAGCACTACCGGCCCGAGGAGCGGCGCGTCGCCATCGAGCGCCCGCACTTCCACTCGCGCACCTCCAAACGCCTGGAGCAGTGGCAGCTGGTGCTCCTGGTCGACCAGTCCGGCTCCATGACCAGCTCGGTGATCCACTCGGCGGTCACCGCCGCGTGCCTGTACGCCCTCCCGGGCCTCAAGACCCACCTCGTCGCCTTCGACACCTCCGTGGTCGACATGACCTCCGAAGTGGACGACCCGGTCGAGCTGCTCATGAAGGTCCAGCTCGGCGGCGGCACCGACATCGCCAAGGCCGTCGACTACGCGGCCGGGCTCATCGAGAACCCCCGGCGCTCCATCGTCGCCCTCATCACCGACTTCTACGAGGGCGGCAACGCCAACCGCCTCGTCCACACCGTCAAGCAGCTGTGCCAGCAGGGCACCCAGGTGCTCGGCCTCGCCGCGCTCGACGAGGAGGCGAACCCCGTCTACGACCGCGAGATGGCCGGACGGCTCGCCGCCCAAGGCGCCCACATCGGCGCCATGACCCCCTCCCACCTGGTCGAATTCGTCGCAGAGCGCCTCGGCACATGACCGCCCGCCCCCGGATGGAGTGCACCCAGTGACCCGCACCGACCTCCTCGCGCTGACCCCCGACGCGCTGGCGGCCCTCGCCAACCGCGGCCTCGTCAAGCGCGCCGCCAAAGACCTCGACGCCGGGGCCGTCCCGACCGTCTCGCTCGCCGACGACGGCACGCTCACCGCCGACTTCCCCGACGGCGCCCGCGCCGTGCTCGGCGCCGAAGGCGGCCTCGAAACCGCCACCTGCACCTGCGGGGCGACCGGCAAGTGCCGCCACCGCATCGGCGCGGTCCTCGCCTACCAGCGCGACCACGCCGACGCGCCCGCCGAGGACGGGACGCCCGCCCCCGAAGCGGCCCTTGAGGAACCGCCCGCGACCCCGGCCGCCATCACCGACGACCAGCTCCGCGAGGCCCTCGGCCACCACGCGCTCAAGGCCGCCGAGACCACCCGCCGCGCCGGGTACACCGCCCGCCTGGTCTGGCCCGGACCCGACCGGCCCGCGGTCGCCGAACTGCCCGCCGCCACCGTCTCCTTCCTCGTCCCCGGCCTCGGCTACGTCCACACCGACGCCACCGGGCCCGCCCGCGCCGTCGCCGTCGTCCTCGCCGTCTGGGCCTTCCGCGAGGCCGAGGCCGAAGGCGCCGCCACCGTCTCGGTCGGCGGCTCCAGCGCCGAAGGCGACCTCGCCGAGGCCCTCAAGCTCGCCGGGCAGGTCCTCCTCGACGGCGTCGACGGCGCGGACGCGGTCCTGCGCGCCGCACTCCAACGCGAGTCCAAGGCCCTCACCCGCCGCCGCGCCCACTGGCCCGCCGGCGCCGTCAACGACCTCATCGACCAGCTCCAGCGCTACGAGGACCGCTCCGCCGCCTACGATCCGCTGCGCCTGGCCTCGCTCCTGGCCGAACTGCCCGCCCGCGCCCGCGCCGCCCGCCACCCCGGCGGCACCCCGAGCGCGCAGATCCTCGGCAGCGAGGAGGCCGACGCGACCCCGCTCCAGCTCGTGCGCCTCACCGGCCTCGGCGCCCGCGTCGGCACCGACGGCGACGACCGCACCCTGGAGCTGTACTTCGCCCAGCCCGAGACCGGCATGGTCCTTGCCATCCAGCGCGAATGGCCCGTCCCCGAGGACGCGCCGCTCACCGGCGCCGACCTCGCGGCCCGCCGCATCGCCGGATGCCGGATCGGCACCCTCGCCGCCGGGAACACCGTCACCGAGGCCGCCACGCGCACCGCCGCCCGCGCGCTCAAACTCGGCACCGGCCGCCTCGCCAAGACCCAGGTGCTGCCGCTCGGCCTCGCCTGGAACGACCTGCCGCCCTCCCTGCGCGCCACCGACCTCGACGCGCTCGCCGCCGAACTCGCCGACCTGCCGCCTGGCCTGGTGCGCCCGCGCGTCGCCGCCGAGTCCCTGCGGGTCGTCGCGATCGAGTCGGTCGAGAGCCTCGGTTACGACCCCGCCTCGCAGTGCCTCGAAGCGGTCGTCACCGCCCCCGGCGGCGGCAGCGCCCGGCTGCGCGTGCAGCACCGCGCCGCCGCGCCCGGCGCGCTCGAAGCGGCCGAGAAGGCCCTCGCCGGGGAGCCACTCGCGGTCGCCGGGCACGTCAGCCGCCACCGCGGGGAGCTCATCGTCGAGCCCACCGCGATCCTCACCGCCGACGGCCCGGTCGTGCCCGACTTCGCGCCCGGGGACGACTCGGCCGACCTCGCCGCCGCGGGGGAGGGCGCGGGCGCGACCGACCCAGTGGCCGCCGCGATCGAGGCCGCGACGACCGTCTGCGCGGACCTCGCGCACCAGGGCCTGCGGCGCTCGCGCGAGCCCTCGCGCGCCCGCGCCGAGGCCGCCGCCGCCCAACTGCACCGGGTCGGACTCCAAAGGGCCGCAACAGATTTCGTCCAACTGTCCAAAGCGTTGGGGGAGGACGACGAGGACGCGAAACGGACCGCCTGGACGGCCGCCGCCGTCCGGATACAGGTCACCGCTGAGCTACACTGACCGGTCTCCGGGTACTCCGCTCACGGCGCCGCACGCGCGCCGTGAGCCGGTAGAGGCGGTGCAGGAGGCGGGTCATAAGCCCGCGGGCCGGAGCCGCCGGCCGCTCGTATCCCCGGCGGGGCCATACGCCCCGCGTCCGCAGAGTCGGCGATCGACATCGAAGCAATGAGGCTTTCCATGCCATCTCCAACCGTGATCGACCTGCAAGACCCGATCTTCCTCGCCCACCGGGGCGGGAAACTCCGCACTTCGACCACCGTCCCCCTCGGGAGCCGCGAGGACCTCTCGGTCGCCTACACGCCCGGCGTCGCCCGGGTCTGCGAGGCCATCGCCGCCGACGTCTCCCTGGCGCGCACGCACACCTGGCGCTCGAACCTGGTCGCCGTCGTCACCGACGGCACCGCCGTCCTCGGCCTCGGGGACATCGGGCCCGCGGCCTCCCTGCCGGTCATGGAGGGCAAGGCCGCCCTCTTCCGCGAGTTCGCCGACGTCGACGCCGTCCCGATCTGCCTGGACACCAAGGACCCCGACGCGATCGTGGCCGCCGTCGCCGCCATCGCGCCCTCCTTCGGCGGGATCAACCTGGAGGACATCAGCGCCCCGCGCTGCTTCGACATCGAGGACCGCCTCAAGGCCCTGTTGGACATCCCGGTCTTCCACGACGACCAGCACGGCACCGCCGTGGTCGTGCTCGCCGCGCTCACCAACGCGCTGCGCCTCCAGGACCGGCGCGCCGAGGACCTCGCGGTGACGATCGTCGGCGCCGGCGCCGCGGGCGTCGCCATCGCCAAGATCCTCACCGAGGCCGGGGTCGGCGACGTCATCGTGTGCGACTCGACCGGGATCATCCACCGGGGCCGCGGACGCCTCAACCCGGTCAAGGAGCGCCTCGCCGAGCGCACCAACCGCGACGGGCGCACCGGCGACGTGGCCGCCGCCCTGCGCGGCGCCGACGTGCTCGTCGGCGTCTCGGGCGGGCGCATCGCCGAATCGGCTCTCGAAGGCATGGCCGAGAACGCGATCGTGTTCGCGCTCGCCAACCCGACCCCCGAGGTCGACCCGGAGGTGGCCGCCCGCCACGCCGCGATCGTGGCGACCGGGCGCAGCGACTACCCGAACCAGATCAACAACGTGCTGGCCTTCCCCGGGATCTTCCGCGGCGCCCTCGACGCGGGCGCCCCGCAGATCACCGAGGACATGAAGCTCGCCGCCGCCCGCGCCATCGCCGACATCGCCGCCGAGGACCTCGCGCCCGACCGCATCGTCCCCTCGCCGCTGGACCCGAGGGTCGCCCCGGCGGTGGCCGCCGCGGTCAAGGCCGCGGCCTAGCCAGGGAAACGTGAACGGAGGGTCCCGGCAAATCGGACATCGATGGGCCCCCGGTTCCAACCCTGCCCCGCGGGTACGACATCGCGGTGCGCCCGGGCCGCCGATACGGCGATCGGAAAGGTGAACGGAGAGTCCGGGCAAAACGGACATCGATGGGTCCCCGGCAACAACCCTGCCGCGCGGGTACGACACCTGAGTCCGCTCCGGCCCGTCCCGGCCGGTCGCGGCCTCGTTCGAATATAGGGACCGCTTGCGCTGCAAGCGGTCCCGTCGTCATCCGCGTGCGATGAGGCGCTCGGCGACCGCCGCTATCGTCTCCCGGCCCTCGACCTGCGAGGCCCACTCCCGCGGCAGCGCGCCGAGGCCGTAGGCGGCGCCGTAGAGGTTGCCGAGGATCGCGCCGGTGGAGTCGGAGTCGCCGCTGTGGCTGACGGAGGCGACGAGCCCGGCGCGCACGTCGTCGGTACCGAGGAAGCAGTAGACGGCGATCGCCAGCGCCTCCTCGGCGATCCAGCCCCCGCCGAGCGCCTCCGTCGAGGCCGGGGCGGGCGGCACGTTCCCGGCCCGCTCGTAGGCGCCCTGGAGCGCCCGCAGGGTCTCCTCGCCGCCGGGCGCGTTCCCCAGGTGCAGCATCGCTTCGGACACGGCGAGCTGCGGGCCCTTGCCGTCGAGCAGGTGCGCGACGATCATCGCGAACGCGCCTGCCGAAGTCCCCGCCGTCGGGTGCCCGTGGGTCAGCGCCGAGCACCGCTCGGCGAGTCCGAAGGCGGCGACGGGGGAGGGGGCGAGGACGCCGAAGGGCGCCGAGCGCATGACGGTGCCGCAGCCCTTGGAGTTCATGTTGACGCCCGGCCCGCCGCCTTCGCGCAGTCCCGAGAGGCAGGCGTTGCCGGGGGCGCGGCGCGCGTACAGCCACGGTTCGGCGGCGAGTCCGCGGGCGCCCGCGGGCGGCATGTACTCCTTCTGCGTGGCGTACCAGCGCAGATAGGCCTCCCGCACCGAGCCGAACTCGCCGCCGGCCTCGGCGTCGAGCAGGCCCTCGGCGGTGAAGAGGGTCATCTGCGTGTCGTCGGAGACGTGGTTGTACCGCAGGTCGGTGACGCCCTCGGGACCCCAGGCCCGCGTGATCGTGTCGATGTGGTCGAACTCCACCTGGTAGCCGAGGGCGTCGCCCACCGCGCCGCCGACCAGGCAGCCCAAGACGCGGTCGCGCCGCGAAATCGCTTGTGTCACACCCGGATTCTAGGGGCCGCGCGCCGGCGGGGCCTCGTCCGCGAGGCCGCCGTGGGCCGCCGCTTGACTGAGTGACCGTTAACATGCACAATGCATTGACATGTTTCAACACCTTCCTCCGCAAAGGAACGGGAGTCGATGAAGTTTCCGACCAGCACGAGAGCCGTGACCCTGGCCGCCGCCGCGGCCGTCGCGATCTCCTCCCTCACCGCCTCTGAGGCCGCGGCCCAGGACGCCGACGCGCGCATCGACGTCGACCTCTCCGACGCCACCGCCATCTCCGACGAGCTCTACGGCCTGTTCTACGAGGACATCAACCACGCCGCCGACGGCGGCCTCTATGCCGAGCTCGTCCAGAACCGTTCCTTTGAGTTCAGCGCCGCCGACGAGGGCTCCTACCACCCGCTGACCGCCTGGCAGGTCACCGGCACGGCCGCCGTCGCCGACGAGCACCCCCTCAACGACGCCAACCCCTCCTACCTCAGCGCCGCCGCCGGCACCGCGATCGTCAACGCGGGCTACAACACCGGCATGGCCTTCGCCGACGGCGACGACTACGACCTCAGCGTCTGGGCGAGCGCCGACGCCCCGACCGAACTGCGCGTCGCCCTCCTCGACGCCGACGGGAACCCCCTCTCCGCCACCGAGAAGATCCGCGTCAAGGGCAACGGCCAGTGGAAGCGGTACGAGGCGGAGCTGACCGCCGACGCCGACGCCACCACGGGCCGACTCGCCGTCACGACCACCGGCGCGGCCGACCTCGACATGGTCTCCCTCTTCCCCGAGGACACCTACAGGGGCCGCGAGAACGGCCTCCGCGCCGACCTCGCCGAACTCATCGCCGACCTCGACCCCGGCTTCCTGCGCTTCCCGGGCGGCTGCATCGTCAACACCGGCTCCTTCGACCCCGACAGCCGCGAGCGGGCCTACAACTGGAAGGACACCGTCGGCCCCGTCGAGGAGCGCCCGACCAACCACAACTTCTGGGGCTACAACCAGTCCTACGGCCTCGGGTACTTCGAGTACTTCCAGTTCGCCGAGGACATCGGCGCCGAACCGCTCCCGGTCGTCCCCGTCGGCGTGACCGGCTGCGGCGACTCGGCCGAGATCACCGACCCCGAAGAACTCGACCGCTGGGTCCAGGACACGCTCGACCTGATCGAGTTCGCCAACGGCCCCGTCACCTCCGAATGGGGCTCGGTGCGCGCCTCGATGGGCCACCGCAAGCCCTTCGGCCTGGAGAAGATCGGCCTCGGCAACGAGGAGTACAAGGAGCAGTACTACGCCAACTACCCGGCGTTCCAGGACGCGATCCGCGAGGCCTACCCCGACATCGAGATCGTCGCGAACTCCGGTGTGGACGACACCGGCGACGTGTTCGACCGCAGTTGGGAGTTCGCCCGCGAGCAGGGCGCCGACCTCGTCGACGAGCACTACTACAACTCGCCGGAGTGGTTCTTCTCCAACAACGAGCGCTACGACTCCTACGACCGGCAGGGCCCGCACGTCTTCGTCGGCGAGTACGCCTCCCGCTCCAACACCTGGTGGAGCGCCCTCTCCGAGGCCTCCTACCTCACCGGCATCGAACGCAACGGCGACGTGGTCGACATGGCCTCCTACGCCCCGCTCCTGTCCAACATCGACTACGTCGACTGGGCGCCCGACATGATCTGGTTCGACAACCACCGCACGGTGAAATCCGCCAGCTACGAGGTGCAGCACCTGTTCGCGAACAACGCCGGCGACGAGGTCCTGGCATCCACCCTGGACGCCTCCCCGATCGCCTCCCCGGACATCGCGGGCGGCATCGGCCTCGCCACCTGGAACACCGCCGCGACCTACGACGACGTCACCGTGACCGGCGCCGACGGCGCCCCGCTCTTCGCCGACGACTTCGCCGACGGCGCCGCCGACTGGACCGTCGGCGGCAACACCGCCGGCGTCTGGGAGGCCGCCGACGGCGCCTACAGCCAGACCGCCCTGGTCGAGGACGCCCGCAGCACCGCCGGCTCGGCCGACTGGTCGAACTACACCCTCGAGCTCCAGGCCACCAAGACCGCCGGCAGCGAGGGCTTCCTCGTCATGTTCGGCGTCCAGGGCACCGGCGACTACTACTGGTGGAACCTCGGCGGCTGGAACAACACCACCTCCGCGGTCGAGAAGGCCACCGGCGGCGGCAAGTCCACCCTCGTCAACCACGACACCGTCATCGAGACCGGCCGAACCTACGACCTCAAGATCGAGGTCTCCGGCCGCACCATCACCGGCTACGTCGACGGCGTCGAGGCCTTCAGCGTCGTCGACGAGCAGCAGATCGAACCGCTCTACCAGGTCGTCACCCGCGACGAGCGCACCGGCGAGATCACCCTCAAGGTCGTCAACGCCCAGGACCGCGCTATGACCACCGACGTGAACCTGGACGGTCGCACCCTCAAGGACAAGGCCGAGGTCACCACCATCGCCTGCGACCCCGCCTGCGACAACCTCCTCGGCGAGGAGCAGGTTGCCTACCCCGTCACCGAACAGGTCCGCGGCCTCGGCAACGAGTTCACCTACGAGTTCGAGCCCTACTCCGTCACCTTCATCACCCTCAAACCCCAAGGCCGCCATTGATAAAGCAGTGCCAGCGAGGCGGCCCCGGAACCCGTTCCGGGGCCGCCCCCATGACCCCTGCCACAATGGTTTGCGTTCGAGCGCGCTCGAAGCCATAGCGTCGTCCCCATGCAGCAGGAGACCTGGGTCATCACCGGCGCGAACCGCGGCCTCGGCCGCTCCCTCGCCGCCGCCGTACTCGCCACCGGCCACAACGTGGTCGCCGCCGTCCGCGACCCCGCGGGACTGGACGACCTCACCACCGTCCACCCCGACCGCCTCGCCGCCGTCGCCTTCGACGTCACCGACACCGAGGCCGCCCCCGGCCTCGCCCAAGCCGCCCTCGACCGCTTCGGCCGCATCGACGTCCTCGTCAACAACGCCGGAGGCGCGGTCGTCGGCGCCGTCGAAGAGGTCGGCGACCGGCGACTGCGCGACCAGATGGACCTCCACCTCTTCGGGCCCGCCGCCCTCGTCCGCGCAGCCCTGCCCGCCATGCGCGCCCAGGGCCGCGGCACGATCGTCCAGATGAGCAGCCAGGGCGGCCGCATCTCCTTCCCCGGCGTCTCGGCCTACTCCGCCTCCAAGTTCGCCCTCGAAGGCTGGTCAGAGTCCCTCGCCGGCGAAGTGGCGCCCTTCGGGGTCCGCGTCATGATCGTCGAGCCCAGCCGCTTCCGCACCGGCTTCCACGGATCGCTCGAGTTCGCCGAGGCCGCCGAAGCCTACGGCGACGGCCTCGCCGCCGTCCGCGCCGACATGGCCGGAGTGGACGGACGCCAGGAAGGGGACCCCGACAAGGCCGCCCGTATCATCGCCGACCTGGTGAGCGGTGACGAGCTCCCGCTCCGGCTCCCGCTGGGCGCCGAAGCGGTCCTGCGCCTGAGCGCCGCCCACCGCACCGGCCTCGCCGAGATCGAACGCCTCGCCGACCTCGCCCGCAGTGCCGACTTCGACGGAGTGGCCCCCTCCGTCCGCCCGGTCTAGGGTTCGGACCATGGCCACCGACGAACTCCTGGCGCGGGCGCTCGCATCGCTCGGCGACGGCGGCCCGGTCTCGGCCGAGGCGATCCGCCGCCTCACCGACCCGGCCGACGTCCCCGAGTCCATGACGATCGCCGAGGCCGCCGACCTCCTCGACGTCTCGGCCCACACGCTCCGGTACTACGAGCGCGCCGGGCTCATCGCGGTCGCCCGCGACGCCCTCGGCCACCGCGTCTACGACACCGCCGCCGTGCGCCGCCTCGTGTTCCTCACCCGGATGCGCCTGTCCGGCATGCCGATGCGCGACCTCCAGCACTACATCGCCCTGGTCGACGCGGGCGCCCACACCGTGCCCGAGCGACTCGACATGCTCATCGAGCACCGCGACACCGTGCGCCGCCGCATCCGCGAACTCACGCTCTCCCTCGCCGCCACCGAGTTCAAGATCGCCGCCTACGGCGGCGAGGCCGCCCCCGAATCCCCGGAATGACGAACGGCCCCGGGCGAATGCCCGGGGCCGTCCGGCAGTCTCGTCTACGCGGCCGGCTCGGGCTCGCGCTCCACGATGACGTCGCCCTCGCGCTCGCCGTGGATCTCGTAGTGCAGCGGCACCGCCTCGACGCTCGGTTCGCGGCGGCGCAGACTGAAGGGCACCGCGACCGCGGCCACCCACAGCACGCCCGCGCCGAGCATGTGCAGGCCCACCAGGAGCTCGGGCAGGTCGAGGTAGTACTGGACGTAGCCGATGACGCCCTGGGAGAGCTCCACCGCCAGCAGCGCGTAAGCGACACGCCGCGCGGCGAGCGGCGCCTTCACCGCGTGGAGCGCGGCGATGAGCGCCACCGTCAGGCCCAGCAGCAGCCACACCGCGTCCGCGTGGAGCTGCGACATCAGCGCCGGGTCCATCCCGTTGCGCGGCGTGTCGGCGTCGCCCGCGTGCGGACCCGAACCGGTCACCACCACGCCGAGCACGATCACCGCGAACGCGACCCCCACGATCCCGCGGCCCAGCAGCACCACCGCGCGCGGCACCAGCTCGACCACCTCGCCGTCCGGCTCGCCCGAGCGCGCGTACAGCGCCACCGACAGCGCGACCAGCGGGATCGAGGCCAGGAAGTGCAGGCCCACCACCCACGGGTTCAGGTTCGTCCATACCGTGATCCCGCCGATGATCGCCTGCACCGGGACGTACAGCATCCCCAGCACCGCGAGCCGCACCAGCGAGGTCCGCCGCGGAATCCGCAGCCACGCCGCCAGCAGCGCGCCCAGCGCGACCGCCACCAGGGCGAACGTCAGCACCCGGTTCCCGAACTCGATCACCCCGTAGATCCCCATCTCAGGGGTCGTGGTGAGGGAGTCGGCGGTGCACTTGGGCCACTCCGGGCAGCCCAGGCCGGACTCGGTCAGGCGCACCGCGCCGCCGGTCACGATGATGCCGACGTTCGCGATCACGCTGGCGAACGCCCACCGCCGAATCGCCTTGGGCTGTCCGAACCACCGCTGCAAGAGCTTCACGCCGCGAATCTAACCCCTTGCCTGCGAGGGAGGGCACCGCGGTCCGCCTGGTGTGGGCCGCGCCGTGCGTGACAGGTGAGGTTAGGCAAACCTGCGTGCCCCGTCTCACCATCGGCCATCTCGACGCTTCCCGGCGAATTAAGTAACATTTACCTTGTGGAAATGGTGACGAGGGCGACCAGCCACTCGACGGACGGGGACACCCGCCGCCGAGTGACGCGGCTGCTGCTCGAAGGCGGCCACGCCACGGCCGCCGACCTCGCGCGATCCCTCGGCATCACCGCCACCGCCACCCGCCGCCATCTCGACGCGATGGAGGCCGAGGGCCAGGTCGAGACCCGCGTGGTCAGGACCGCAGGCCGCGGCAGGCCCGCCAGGAGCTACCAGCTCACGGCGGCCGCCCGCACCTCCCTCGGCCACACCTACGACGACCTCGCGATGGAGGCGCTGCGCTGGATCCGCCGGTTCGAAGGCGAGGACGCCGTCGGCGGCTTCGCCGCCGAGCAGGTCGCGCGCCTGGAGGCCCGCTGCCGGGCCGCCCTGGACGCGGTCGACTCGCAGGACCCGATGGCCCGCGCCCAGGCGCTGGCGAACGCCATGTCCGGGGAGGGCTACGCCGCCACGGCGTCGGTCATCGCCTCGGGCGGGCAGATCTGCCAGCACCACTGCCCGGTGGCGGGCGTGGCCGCGGAGTTCCCGCAGCTGTGCGAGGCGGAGACCAGGGTGATCAGCCGCCTGCTGGGCGTCCACGTCCAGCGGCTGGCCACGATCGCCAACGGGGACGGGGTGTGCACCACCCACGTGCCCGGAACGAAGCGCGGCCCCCGGGCCGCGGGCGCCGAAGGGGGAGGCGGCCCCGTGCCGCTGCCCGACCCCGGACGCGCGGACCGATAACCCGACAGGTCAAAGGTGAGTCTTGAGATGACCGACACGCACAAGAGCGAACCGCTGAGCCAGGAGGAGGCCCTCGCCTCCCTGGAGCGGTACGAGTACGGCTGGGCCGACTCGGACGCCGCCGGCGCCAACGCGCGCCGCGGTCTGACCGAGGAGGTCGTCCGCGACATCTCCGCGCGCAAGAGCGAACCCGAATGGATGCTCGACCTGCGCCTGAAGGGCCTCAAGCTCTTCGGCCGCAAGCCGATGCCCAACTGGGGCGCCGACCTGTCCGGCATCGACTTCGACAACATCAAGTACTACGTCGAGGCCTCCGAGAAGCAGGCCGAGTCCTGGGAGGACCTGCCCGAGGACATCAAGAAGACCTACGACAAGCTGGGCATCCCCGAGGCCGAGCGCCAGCAGCTCGTCTCCGGCGTCGCCGCCCAGTACGAGTCGACGGTGCTCTACCACTCCATCCGCGAGGACCTGGAGCAGCAGGGCGTGGTCTTCATGGACACCGACACCGGCCTGCGCGAGCACCCGGAGATCTTCAAGGAGTACTTCGGCTCCGTGATCCCGGTCGGCGACAACAAGTTCGCCGCGCTCAACACCGCCACCTGGTCGGGCGGCTCCTTCATCTACGTGCCCAAGGGCGTCCACGTCGACATCCCGCTCCAGGCCTACTTCCGGATCAACACCGAGAACATGGGCCAGTTCGAGCGCACGCTCATCATCGCCGACGAGGGCTCGTTCGTGCACTACATCGAGGGCTGCACCGCCCCGGTGTACTCCTCGGACTCGCTGCACTCCGCGGTCGTGGAGATCATCGTCAAGAAGGACGCCCGCGTCCGCTACACGACCATCCAGAACTGGTCGTCCAACGTCTACAACCTGGTCACCAAGCGCGCGATCGCCGAGCAGGGCGCGACCATGGAATGGGTCGACGGCAACCTCGGCTCCAAGGTCACCATGAAGTACCCGGCCGTGGTCATGGTCGGCGAGCACGCCAAGGGCGAGGTCCTGTCGGTCGCGATGGCCGGCGAGGGCCAGCACCAGGACACCGGCGCCAAGATGACCCACGCCGCGCCGAACACCTCCTCGACGATCGTCTCCAAGTCGATCTCCCGGGGCGGCGGTCGCACCTCCTACCGCGGCCTGGTCAAGGTCGACGAGGGCTCGCACCACTCCAAGTCGACGGTCAAGTGCGACGCGCTCCTGGTCGACACGATCTCGCGCTCCGACACCTATCCTTACGTGGACATCCGCGAGGACGACGTGGACATGGGCCACGAGGCGACGGTCTCCAAGATCGGCGAGGACCAGATGTTCTACCTCATGAGCCGCGGCCTCACCGAGGACGAGGCGGCCGCCATGATCGTGCGCGGGTTCATCGAGCCCATCGCGAAGGAACTGCCGATGGAGTACGCCCTGGAGCTCAACAGGCTCATCGAACTCCAGATGGAAGGCGCGGTCGGTTAAGCGACCGGGACCAGGACTAGGAACCAGAGATTTCATGAGCATCGAATTGGCGACCGCCAAGCCGCACACCCACGGCGCGGGCGAGGTGCCCCCGAAGACGAAGTCGCAGCTGCTGCGCTCGTTCGAGCCCGCCGACTTCCCGGCACTGACCGGTCGCGAAGAGGATTGGCGCTTCACGCCGATCAAGCGTCTCGCGGGCCTGGACTCGGCCGAGACCGCGCCCGCGGCCAAGGCCGCCGAGTACGCCGTCCGCAGCCTGTCCGGAGGGGTCACCGCCGAGGCGATCGGCAAGGACGACGAGCGGCTGGGCTCCATCCTCACGCCCTTCGACCGGCCCAGCGCCGTCGCCTGGGCCAAGAGCGAGAAGGCCCTCCTCGTCGCCGTCGCGCCCGAGACCGCCGTGTCCGAGCCGATCTGGATCGACGTCACCGGCGGCGGCCTCGACGGCGCCACCTGGGCGCACACGTTCATCGAGGTCGGGCATCATGCCGACGCCACCGTCATCGTGCGCCACACCGGCCAGGCCCGCCTGGGCGACAACGTGGAGATCTCGGTCGGCGACGGCGCGCACCTGCGCCTGGTCGTCGTCGCCGAATGGGACCGCGAGTCCACCCACGTCGAGCACCAGAAGGCCCGCCTCGGCCGCGACGCGAAGCTCGACCACATCGCCGTCACGCTCGGCGGCGACCTCGTGCGCCAGTACCTGTCGATCGACTACGCCGCCCAGGGCGGCTCCGTCGACGCCCTCGGCCTCTACTTCGCCGACGCCGGCCAGCACCTCGAACAGCGCCAGCTCGTGGACCACTCCGTCCCCGACTGCCGCTCGAACGTGAACTACCGCGGCGCCCTCCAGGGCGAGACCGCCCACACCGTGTGGGTCGGCGACGTCCTCATCCAGGACAAGGCCACCGGCACCGACACGTACGAGATCAACCGCAACCTCGTCCTCTCCGACGGCGCCCGCGCCGACTCGGTCCCCAACCTGGAGATCGAGACCGGCGAGATCGTCGGCGCCGGGCACGCCTCCACGACCGGCCGCTTCGACGAGGAGCACCTGTTCTACCTCCAGTCGCGCGGCATCCCCGAGCCCGAGGCCCGTCGCCTGGTCGTGCGCGGCTTCTTCAACGAGATCCTCCAGAAGGTCCCCGACGAGGCGCTCCGCGAGGAGCTCACCGAACTCGTCGTCGCCCGCCTGGACGCCGAGGCCGGTGCCACGGCATGAGTGAGACCGTGACCGACGACGACTTCCTGCGCGTCTGCGCGCTCGGGGACCTGCCGGAGGCCGAGCCCGTCGCGGCCGACATCCACGGCACCTCGATCGTGCTCGTGCGCAAGGGCGAGGAGGTCTTCGCCCTCTACGACGAGTGCTCCCACGCCGCCGTGGCGCTCTCCGAGGGCGACGTCGAGGACTGCTCGATCGAATGCTGGCTCCACGGGTCGAGCTTCGACCTGCGCACCGGCAAGCCGTCCGGCCCGCCCGCCACGGTCGCCGTCCCGACCTACCCGGTCGAAGTCCGCGACGGCGACGTCTACCTCAGCCTGAAACCCAAGACCACCGAAAACGCCTGAAGGAATCTGCAATGAGCAAGCTCGAAATCCGCGACCTGCACGTCTCGGTCAACACCGACGAGGGCGCCAAGCCGATCCTGCACGGCGTCGACCTGACCATCTCCTCCGGGGAGACCCACGCCATCATGGGCCCCAACGGGTCCGGCAAGTCGACCCTGGCCTACTCGCTGGCCGGGCACCCGAAGTACGAGATCACCGGCGGCACCGTCCTGCTCGACGGCGAGGACGTCCTGGAGATGAGCGTCGACGAGCGCGCCCGCGCCGGCCTCTTCCTCGCCATGCAGTACCCGGTCGAGGTCCCCGGCGTCAGCGTCTCCAACTTCCTGCGCACCGCCAAGACCGCCGTCGACGGCGAGGCCCCCAAGATCCGCACCTGGATGAAGGACCTCAAGGGCGCGATGGCCGACCTCAAGATGGACGAGGCCTTCGTCAACCGCAACGTCAACGAGGGCTTCTCCGGCGGCGAGAAGAAGCGCCACGAGATCCTCCAGATGGAGCTGCTCAAGCCCAAGTTCGCGATCCTCGACGAGACCGACTCCGGCCTCGACGTCGACGCGCTGCGCACCGTCTCCGAGGGCATCAACCACGCCAAGGCCACCAGCGAGTCCGGCGTCCTGCTCATCACGCACTACACGCGCATCCTGCGCTACGTGAAGCCCGACTTCGTCCACGTCTTCGTCGACGGCAGGATCGCCGAAGAGGGCGGCCCCGAACTGGCCGACAAGCTCGAAGCCGAAGGCTACGAGTCCTACGTCGGCACCAAGGCCGCCTAGACCACAGGAAGAAGGAGCCCGTGGAGGCAGTCTCCAAGCTCGACGTCGAGGCGATCCGCGCCGACTTCCCGATCCTCCAGCGCAGGATCGGGGACAAACCGCTGGCCTACCTCGACTCGGCCGCCACCTCGCAGAAGCCCGTCCAGGTGGTCGACGCGATGCGCCGCTTCACCGACCACTCGAACGCGAACATCTCGCGCTCGGTCCACACGCTCGGCGCCGAGGCCACCGAGGCGTACGAGGGCGCCCGCGCCCGCGTCGCCGCCTTCATCGGCGCCCCGAGCGCCGACGAGGTGGTGTTCACCAAGAACTCCACCGAAGCGATCAACCTGCTGGCCTACGCGTTCCAGAACGCCGCGCTCGATCCGCACGCCGACCCGAGGTTCCGCCTCGCGCCCGGCGACGAGATCGTCGTGACCGAGATGGAGCACCACGCCAACCTCATCCCGTGGCAGCAGCTCGCGCTGCGCACCGGGGCGACGCTGAAGTGGATCGGCATCACCGACCACGGCCGCCTCGACCTCGAAGCGGTCCCCGAGGTCATCACCGAACGCACGAAGCTGGTCTCGTTCACGCACGTCGCGAACCTGCTCGGCACCGTCAACCCGACCTCGCAGATCACCGCCCGCGCCCGCGAGGTCGGCGCGCTCGTCGGCCTCGACGCCTCCCAGTCCGTCCCCCACATTCCCGTGAACGTGGCGGACCTCGGCGTCGACTTCATCGCCTTCACCGGACACAAGATGCTCGGCCCCACCGGCATCGGCGTCCTGTGGGCGAAAGCGGACCTGCTCGACGCGATGCCCCCGTTCCTCACGGGCGGCTCCATGATCAAGACCGTCACCATGGAGAAGACGACGTTCGCCGAGGCGCCCGCCAAGTTCGAGGCCGGCACCCCGCCGATCGCCGAAGCCGTGGGCCTCGCCGCCGCCGTCGACTACCTCGACGCACTCGGCATGGAGAACGTGCGCGCCCACGAGAAGGAGCTCGCCGGGTACATGCTCGAACGGCTCGAATCCGTCGACGGCCTCACCGTCATCGGCCCCCGCGTCCCCATCGGCCGCGGCGCCACCGTCTCCTTCACGTTCGCCGACATCCACCCCCACGACGTCGGGCAGATCCTCGACGCCGAGGGCATCGCCGTCCGGGTCGGCCACCACTGCGCCAAACCCACCTGCGACCGCTTCGGCGTCAACGCCACCACCCGCGCCTCGGGGTACGTCTACAACACCCACGAGGAAATAGACCGGCTCGTGGCGGCGTTGGCCCAGGTGCGAAAGGTGTTCGGCTGATGGACCTCGACGAGCTGTACCAGGAAGTGATCCTGGACCACTACAAGCGCCCCCGCGGCGCCGGCCTGCGCGAACCCTACGAGGGCGAGTCCCACCAGGTCAACCCGACCTGCGGCGACGAGATCACCCTCCGGGTCCACGTGAAGGGCGACCGGGTCGCCGACGTCTCCTACGAGAACGTCGGCTGCTCGATCTCCAAGGCCTCCGCGTCGGTGCTGTACGAACTCGTCCACGACACGACCGTGGACGACGCGCTCGCCCGCCTGGCCGAGTTCACCGAGCTCATGAACTCCAAGGGCCAGTCCGATGGCGACGAGGAGACCCTTGAGGACGCCGTCGCGTTCGCGGGCGTCTCGAAGTACCCCATGCGCGTCAAATGCGCGCTGCTGGGCTGGATGGCGTTCAAGGACGCCCTGGTCCGAGCTGAAGCCGAAACCGGAGGGAGCCGCCCATGACCGACACCGTGAAGGCCAAGGAGGAGGACATCCTCGAAGCCATGAAGGACGTGGTCGACCCCGAGCTGGGCATCAACGTCGTCGACCTCGGCCTCATCTACGGCGTCCACGTCGACGAGCAGAACGTGGTCACCCTCGACATGACACTCACCTCGGCGGCCTGCCCGCTGACCGACGTCATCGAGGACCAGTCCCGCTCGGCCCTGTGCTCCGGTCCCGAGGGCGGCCTCGCCACCGACCTCAAGATCAACTGGGTGTGGATCCCGCCGTGGGGCCCCGACAAGATCACCGACGACGGACGCGACCAGCTCCGGGCCCTCGGCTTCAACGTCTGACCGGATGACCTCGACCTCCAGGGAGCGGTCCGCGTCCGGCGGCGGCCGGATCGTCGAGATCGAGCCCGAGCGGCTCCCGCGCTGGGTCGCCAACTTCGGCGACCGCAACGGCGGCATCGCCGCCCACCACGCCGAGGGCGACGCCTGGACGATCGAGTCCAACGGCGGCACGTCGGCCGGCATCCGCTGGGTGCTGGCCGACGGCCTGCCCGCCGCCTGGCTCCTCGACCCCGACCCGATCGTCGCCGCCGAGCACCTGCGCGACTACGCCCTCGAACCCCGCCGCATCGCCGTCCTCCTGGCCCGCAAGGGCGCCTACTCCGTCGGCGTCGTCAGCGACGGCCGCGTCGCCGCCTCCAAGACCGACACCGCCTACGTCCAGGGCAAGACCAAGGCCGGCGGCCAGTCCCAGCAGCGCTTCGCCCGCCGCCGCGACGGCCAGGCCAAAGCGGCCGAGAAACGCGCCAAGGACGCCGTCTTCGCCGTCCTCGGCACCGCCGCCTTCGACGCCCTCGTCACCGGCGGCCCCGTCGAAGGCATCCTCGAAGACCCCCGCCTGCGCCACCTGCAACCGAACGTCCACTTCGGCGACATCCCCGAACCCAAGCAGGCCCTCCTCACCACGACCGCCTACCGCGCCATCGGCTTCAGCATCCGCCTCACCGACTGACCGGCGCACCGCGCGCCGTTGCCGCCCCTCCCTAGACTGTCCTCGCCCCCTGCCGCGAAGGACACCGCCATGGCCAGCTCGCCCGCCCGCGCCCTGCTGTTCGCCGCCGCCCTCCAACTCGCCCGCTTCGGCCTCATCCTCGGCGCCCTCGAAATCGCCCCCGACCTCGGCATACACGGCTGGTACCAGGGCCTGTTCGCCAACGCCGTCTGCGCCATCTTCGCCATCGCCGCCGTCACCGGCCTCCGCATGTGGCACCACACCGGGATCGCCACCCTCTGGCGCTCCAAGCGCGCCGCACTCCTTCTGCTGCCCTTCGTGTTCGAAGCCTTCATCTGGCTCGCCTACCCCGGCGGCTTCGGCCCGCAGGCCCCCGGCTACGGCCTCTGGGCCCTGACGCTCCTCCTCGTCGGCCTCAACGAGGAACTCACCTCCCGCGTCGCCGTCCTCGGCACCCTCCGCAAGGCCTTCCGCGCCGGACCAGCGGTCGCGCTCACCGGGATCATGTTCGGCCTCCAGCACCTGTCCCAGCTCGCGACCGGCTCGCCCTCCACCGAGGACCTGCTGGTCCTCCTCGCCATCACCGGCGTCTACGGCTACGCCCTGGCCGCCTTCCAGTTCCGCTTCGCCTGGCTGCTTCCGCTCGTCCTGCTCCACGCCGCCAGCGACTTCACCCAGATCCTCACCGACGCACCCGTACCCTTCGCGATGCACATCCTCATCACCCTCGGCCTCCTGGCCTTCGGCCTCGCCCTCATGCGAGGCCGCCGCGACGCGCCGACCGGAGCACCGCTCTTCGCGAAGCCGAGCACCAGGGAGCGCCCGTCGCCAACATGACCGCGACCCCGGGACCGCTCGCAACCTCCAACACTAGCTAAGTCTGGTCTAGTCTGATAAGCTCACGGCATGACGTACGTCGTGAACATCCATGAGGCCAAGACCCAGTTGTCTCGGCTGGTTGAGCGCGCCTCCCACGGTGAGCACATCGTCATCGCGAAGGCGGGCAAGCCGCTGGTGGACCTGATCCCGCATCGCGAGCGGAAGGTGACCTTCGGCTTGCTGAAGGACCAGCTCGAATACGACGACGACGTGTTCGACATCGACCCCGACATCCAGGCGATGTTTTACGGGGACGCCGATGCTCCTGCTTGACAGCCAGACCGCGTTGTGGGCGATGAGCGACGGACCGCGGCTCGGTCCGCTCGCGAGGCGGCGCATCGAGTCGGCCGCTTCGGTGCACGTCTCGGTCGCCACGGTCTGGGAGCTGACCATCAAGGCGATGCTCGGCAAGTTGAAGATCCCGGCCGACTTCGCCGCCCAAGTCGAGTCCAGCGGACTCGAACTCCTCGAAATCTCGGCGGATCACGCCGAAGGGCTGCGCGATTTTCCCGAACTGGTGCGCCACGACCCGTTCGACCGCCTGATCATCTCGCAGGCGCAGCAGCACCGACTGACACTGCTGACCGCCGACGGCGTCCTGCTCGGCCTCGGCCGCGACTTCGTGGTGGATTCGACCTTGTAGCGACGGGCATTGCGACGCGGAAGGGAGGGCGCCGCATCGGCGCCCTCCCTTCGGTCGTTCGGGTCAGGCGGGTTTGAAGGTGAGCTCGGTGGCCCAGCCGCCTTGGATCTGGTCCTGGACCTTCATGTGGAGCAGTTGGAAGGCTTCGAGGACGCGGGCGTGCTTGAGGCCGCCGACGTCGATCGGGCGCAGGTCGGCGTCGAGGCAGAGGCCGGTGACGGTCTTCTTGGCGTCGGGGTCGTCGCCGGCGATGAAGACGTCGAGCGGCGTCGAGTTCGCCAGGCGCGAGGCGAAGGTGGTGTTGAAGGCCTTGACGACGCGCGTGCCGGGGGCGGCCGCGGCGATCTCCTCGGCCGCGGACTTCCCTTCGGGCGTGACGAGGCCGTCGAAGGTGGTGAAGTCGACCGGGTTGCAGATGTCGATCACGGTCTTGCCGGCGAGTTCGGAGGCCCACATCTCGGCGAGCTGCTTGCTCGCCTCGTACGGGGTCGCGAACACGATGACCTCGGCGCCGGCGGTGCCGTCGAGGATCTCGCCCGAGGCGCTGTCGCCGAGTTCGGCGGCGAGGTCGGCCGCCTTGTCGGGCTCGCGGTCGGCGATGCGGACGCGGTGGCCGCCGCGCACGAGGCGCAGGCCGATGCCGCGGGCCATGTTGCCCGAGCCCACGATCAGGATCTCCATGTGTTCTCCTCCTTGTTCGTCCTGTGTCGACAGGTCTGGCGGGGCGTTCAGGGCGAGGTCTCGGCCTTGATCTCGGCGGCCTTGGCGTCGGGGTCGTCCTCGAGGGAGGCCTGGGTGCTGCGCAGCGTCAGGTTCGGCATGAACAGGGTGAGGACCACGGTGACGGCGGCGATGCACGCGGCCACGAGGAAGACGCGGTCGAGCCCGTCGGTGAAGGCCTGCTGGACGACCTCTCTGACCGGGTCGGGCAGGTGGGCGACGACGGTGGGGGACTCCATGACCGCCGAGAGGTCCGAGGCGCCGAACGCGGCCGCCTCCTCGGGGGTCAGCTGCGCGACCGCCCCGGGGAGGTTCGCGCCGAGCTCGTCGTCGAGGCGCGCGGTCATGACCGCGCCGAGCACGGCGGTGCCGACCGCGCCGCCGAGCGAGCGGGCGAAGTTGTTGGTGCTGGTGCCCGCGCCGAGGTCCTCGAGCTTGACGATGTTCTGCATCGCCAGCACGAGCGGCTGCATGAACATGCCCATGCCGATGCCCAGGACCAGCAGGTAGGCGCTGGAGAGCCACAGCGGCGTCTCGACGTGCAGGTTGGTGAACAGCCACAGGCCCGAGGTGATGACGATCGACCCGGCGACCAGGAACCACTTATAGCGCCCGAGCCGGGAGATCACGAAGCCCGAGGAGACCGAGGTGAGCACCATGCCGCACATCATCGGCAGCATGAGCAGGCCCGACTCGGTGGGGGAGTAGCCGCGGACCATCTGGAAGAACAGCGGGATGTACACGATGCCCGAGAACATGCCGACGCCGAAGATGAGCGCGATGACGCTGGCGAGCGCGAAGGTGCCCTGCTTGAACATGCGCAGGGGCAGGATGGGCTCTTTCGCGCGGGTCTCGGTGAGGACGAACGCGGCGGTGAGCACGCCCGCGGCGGTGAACAGGCCGACGATCTGCGGCGAGCTCCACGCGTAGTCGTTGCCGCCCCAGGTGACGGCCAGGAGGAGGCTCACGACGGCGGGCACGAGGCAGGCGGCGCCGAGCCAGTCGATGCGGTGGGGCCGGGTGGGGAAGTGGTGGCGGCGCAGGATCTGGTTCACCGCGATCATCGCGGCGAAGCCGAGCGGCAGGTTGATGTAGAAGATCCACCGCCAGTCGACCTCGGCGAGCCAGCCGCCGAGGACGGGCCCGGCGACCGAGGAGATCCCGAAGACCGCGCCGAAGAAGCCCTGGTAGCGGCCCCTGTCGCGGGGCGAGACGACGTCGGAGACGACGGTGAAGGCGAGCGTGATGAGGCCGCCGCCGCCCAGGCCTTGGAGCCCTCGGAAGATCACCAGCTGGAGCATGTTCTGCGCCAGGCCAGCGAGCGCGGAGGCGACGAGGAAGATGACGATGGCGGTGAGGATGACCGGGCGCCTGCCGTAGAGGTCGCTGAGCTTGCCGTACAGCGGGACGGAGGCGGTGGTCGCGATGAGGTAGGCGGTGACGACCCACGTGTAGTCGTCCATGCCGTCGAGGTCGCCGACGATGGTGGGCAGCGCGGTGCCGACGATGGTCTGGTCGAGCGAGGCGAGGAGCATGGTGAGCATGAGGGCGCCGAAGAGCGTGTACAGCTCTCTTCGGCTCATGCCCGCCGCGCCCGGTGCGCTCATAGGTGCGAGCGTATGGCCCGCCTCGGCGGAGGCGGGCCGAAACGGCTCATCTCTCGTCGACGGCCCAGGACCCGGCGGGGACGATGACGTTGCCGACCTGCGTCTCCTGCTCGGTGTGGTTGAGGATGAACCGCCACCGGCCGCGGTCGACGACGTCGACGCCGCGCCCGCCGGGGCCGGTGAGCTTGAGTTCCTCGAAGAGGCGGTCCCAGGCCTCGTCCACGAGCTTGCACGAGACGTACCAGGCCTCGCCCTGGCCGACGGGGTTGACGGTGACGGCGGGCTGGTTCTCGATGACGTTGCCGGTGGCGTACTGGGTGACGCACTGGGCGCCGCGCAGTTCGACCAGTTCGCAGAACCGCTCGGCGGCGCCGAAGTTCCACAGGGCGCGGAGTTCTCCCGCGGGCTGGGGGAGGTGCTCGGTGACGCGGACGCCGAAGAGGTCGGTGAGGCCGCCGAGGTACCCGTCGAGCCAGACCTGGCAGTGCTCGTCCACGGCGCCGGTGAGGTAGGAGGCGACCAGGCGCCCGCCGCCGGCGGTGAACCAGCGGAGGTTCTCGGCGGCGGCCTTGCTGAGCACGTACGTGGTGGGCGCGATGACGGTGGTGTACTTCGACAGGTCGCCCTCGGGGGCGACGAAGTCGGCGACGACGCCCCGGTCGCGCAGGACCCGGTGGATCTGGGCGACGTTCTCCAGGTAGTCGACGGGTGCGGGCAGGTGCGGTCCCGAAGTGGCCCACCAGGACTCGGGGCTCCACAGGATCGCGACGGTCGACTCCACGGGGGACTCGACGGTGTGGGCGATGCCCGGCAGCGTGTTGCCGAACTCGGCGACCTCGCGGAACATGCGGGTGTGCCTGCCCGCGTGGGGGAGGAGCGCGGAGTGCCACTGCTCGGCGCCGCCGCGCCCGGCGCGCCACTGGAAGAACATGGCGCCCTTGGAGCCGCGGCTGATGTGGATCATCGAGTGGCGGGCCATGCGGCCGGGCGCCTTGGCGATCGCACCGTCCTTGGAGTGGATCGTTGCGGCGGCCTGCTCCATGAGGAGCCAGTCGCCGCCGCCGGCCCAGGAGCGCGAGAGGTCGGCGTGGAGTGCGCTCTGCTGCTCGGCGCGCTCGTCGGGCGCCGAGGGGTAGGAGTCGAAGGCGACGAGGTCCACTTCGCCCGCCCACTGCCAGTGGTCGACCGGGACCCATTGGCCGAACACGAAGTTCGTGGTGATCGGGATCTCGGCGTTGGCCGCGCGGAGCACGTCGCGCTGGGCGCGGTAGTGGTCGAGCATCGCGTCGGAGGTGAAGCGCTTGTAGTCGAGCTCGTGCGCGGGGTTGTGGAGGTACTGGGTGGCCCGCGGCGCGAGGACCTGGTCCCACTCGCTGTAGTGCTGGCTCCAGAACGCGCCCCACCAGGCCTCGTTGAGCGCTTCGAGGGTCTCGTACCGCTCCTGGAGCCAGACGCGGAAGGCCCGCTCGGCGTGCTCGGAGTAGGTGGCCGAGCCGTACTCGTTGTGGACGTGCCACATGGCGAGGGCCGGGTGCCCGGCGTAGCGCTCGGCGAGCTTCGCCGCGATCCGCAGCGAGGCCTCCCGGTAGGCGGGCGCGCAGACGTCGTAGGTGTCGCGCGAGCCGTGGACCTGCCGGACCCCGTCGGGGCGGGTGTTGAGCGCGTCGGGGTGGGCGAGGGTGAACCACGGCGGCGGGGAGGCGGTGGGGGTCGCCAGGTCGACGCCGATCCCTCCGGCGTGGAGCTTGTCGAGGACCCGGTCGAGCCACCCGAAGTCGTACTCGCCTTCGCGCGGTTCGAGCCTCGCCCAGGCGAACACGCCGACGGTGACGAGGTTGACCCCGGCCTCGCGCATGAGGAGGACGTCGTCGCCCCAGACGTCCTCGGGCCACTGCTCGGGGTTGTAGTCGCCGCCGTAGCTCAGGCCGTCGACGCCTTTGGGCCAGTCCATGGGGTCTCCTCACACAGGGGCGGGCGTGCGGCGCGGGGTGCGCCGCCAGAACAGTTAGTTGCCTGACAAAACTAACTGGTGGGGGTACGCTCCGCCCAGCCTAGTGCGAGAAATATGAGGTTCGTTCCTCCGGGCCGCCGACCACGGCGCCCGACTACTGCGCCCCCGACAGCGCCCCGAACCGCTCCTGCCGCAGCTTCTCCGGCCACGTGTCGTCCAGCGGCCGCAACTGCGAGGGGTCGACGCCCATCGCCCAGCCCAGCAGCAGGTCCGCTAGCTTCGGGTTGCGCGCCAGGCCCGGACCGTGCATGTACGTGCCGATCACGTGCCCCGCCCACGCGCCCTCGGTCGCGCCGTCGTTGCCCACCCCCGCGGTCACCCGCGCGAGCGGCTGCACCGCCTCGCCCAGGTGCGTGCGCCCCCCGTGGTTCTCGAAGCCCGTGATCGGACCGATCCCCAGCTGCGGCGCCGTCTCGCCCGCGACCTCGCCGACCGCCCGCGACGGGCCCCGGTCCGAACGCAGGTCCAGGATGTTCAGCCCCTCGTAGGCCCGCCCGTTCGCGTAGAACGAGGAGCCCAGCAGCTGGTAGCCCGCGCAGATCGCCAGGATCGGCTTCCCCGCCTCGGCCGCCCGGTTCAGCGCACCGTCCTGGAGCAGCCGGTCGGCCGCGACCGCCTGCGGGCCGTCCTCGCCACCGCCGATGAGGTAGATGTCCGCGGTGGTCGGGACGCGCTGGTCGCTGCGGACCTGCATCGGCTCCACGTCGATCCCCCGGGCGCGGGCCCGGTGGGCCAGCACCAGCAGGTTCCCCCGGTCGCCGTACGTCGACAAGAGGTCGGGGTAGAGCCAGACGATGCGCAGGGTGCTCAGTGCCACGGTTGAACGCTCGCTCTCTCAGTTGACATGGTTCTCAGTTCACCCTGTTGAATTCGGCGCGGATGTCCTGGAACGCCGTGTAGTTCGCCACGACCTCCACCGGCCCCGGCGGCACCGCCGCGATCGCCGCCCGGACGTCGTCCACCACCAGGAAGTCGACCCCGTCGACCTCCAGCCGCACCGCCAGGTCCGTGCGGCGGTCGCCCGTGACGACCACCTTCCTGCCCGACAGCGAGGTGAAGTCCACGTCGTAGATCCACGAGGTGTCGAAGCCGTCCACCTCGCGCGCGTTCAGCGACAGGACCACCGGCGGACCCTGCTCGATCATGTCGAACGACTCCAGCCAGCCCGCCGGGTTCTTCGCCAGCAGCAGCCGCAGGTGCCGCCCGTCCCGCTCGACCTTCGCGTACCGGCCCGCCACCGAGGCCACCTCCGACAGCCGCGGCGCCGCCTGCGCCGGGTCCACCCCGAACAGGCTCGCGATCGCCAGCGCCGTCGCCGCGTTCGCCCGGTTCACCCGGCCCGGCAACTGGAGGTTGAGGTCGTACCGGCGCCCGTCGGGCCCCACGACCGCCGAACCCGCCTGCGCCACCGACCACTGCGGGCTGGGGCGGTTGAGGCCGCAGTTCGTGCACCGCCAGAACTCGCCGAACCGGTCGAGGTGCGAGCCGCAGTTCGGGCAGATCGCCGAGTCCGCGGTCCAGCTCTGGCCCGCCGCCACCCACACCACGCGCTGGCACACCGAGGCGGCCCACACGATGAGCGGGTCGTCGGCGTTCGCCACGATCGTGGTCTGGCCCGCCGAGGACTGGAGGGTCTGGCGCCACTTCGCGGCGAGCGCGGTGACCTCCATGGCCCGGTCGAGCTGGTCGCGCGAGAGGTTGAGGAGCGCCACGACCTTCGGGCTCGCCGCGTCCAAGAGTTGGCCCAGGTAGTGCTCGTCGCATTCGAGCGCCGCGTACTCGGCCTTCGGGGCCTTCGCGAGCGCCGTGGTGTGCCCGGTGGGCATGTTCGCGCCGAAGGAGTTCGTGGCCACCTTCCCGATCGCCTCCAGGGCGGCGGTGGTGAAGCGCGTGGTCGTGGTCTTGCCGTTGGTGCCCGAGATGAGCACGACGTGGCGCCCGTCCGCCAGCAGCTCCAGAAGCCGCGGTTCGACGATGAGCCCGACGCGGCCGCCGATCACCGACCCGTCCCCCCGGCCCGTCGCCCGCGAGAGCGCCGCGGCGGTCCTGAGGAGCGCGGTGGCGAATTTCGCGCGTGGGGTCAGATTCGCGCTCATGCGGGCTCTCGCTTTCGGCTGGTTCGCACTCGACGACGGCGGTTCTCGAACGACTATGCACAAGAGTTTGTCACATGGCCCTCGGAACGCGTGACGAGTGGCGAGTGAGCGTGAGACCGCCCGCCCCGCCCCCACGCGTGCGCGCTCCCAGGCAGTGACGGACGCGAATGTCCTACCGCCGTTGCGCTTCCCCCGACCGCGCCGTTCCGAGCGTTCCCACCACATCGCTCCACAGTGACCGGCCGCGCGCGCACCGTGCCCGACTCCGGTCGCGCTCCGTGCGCGGACGACCCCGCCGCGGTCGTTCCGCAAGGGCCCCATGCCACCCGAAGGGGTGAACAATGAATGAAACTCGCTTGTGAGGGCCACTGTTGCGCACACGTCACTCCACTCCCCTCCACCGATCATGACCAGCCGATTCGCCACGCCCACCACGGATGTCGCGCGGAAACAACCCCCAAGGGTGGGGAGGAGTGGAGTAAGGTGGGGCGCAATGGCGGGACTGGTGGTCCGCCGGCGCGGTCGGGGAGGCCGCGCAGCCTGAGAGTCACGGGGGGTGGCGCCGATGTTCCTCGGCACCCATACCCCGCGCCTGGACGACAAGGGCCGCGTCATCCTTCCCGCGAAGTTCAGGGAAGGGCTGGCGGAGGGAGTCGTGATCACGAAGGGCCAGGAGCGGTGCCTGTACGTGTTCCCCGAAGGGGAGTTCGCGCGCATCGCCGAATCGCTCCAGCAGGCCCCCATGTCCAGCAAGACCGCCCGCGCCTACAGCCGGGTGTTCTTCGCCTCCGCCCACGACGAGGTCCCCGACAAGCAGGGCCGCGTCACCATCCCCGCGCGACTGCGCGAGTACGCCGGACTCGACCGCGACCTGGTCGTCATCGGCGCCTCGAACCGGGTCGAGATCTGGAACACCGCGACCTGGGACGACTACCTGGAGGCCTCCGAGGAGGCCTTCGCCGACATCGAAGAGGGCGACCTGCCCGAAGGACTGTAGAGAAGGAGGTGAGCGGAATGAACGACACCACGAACGCGCCGCACGTCCCCGTCATGCTGGACGAGGTGCTCGAGTACCTCGCCCCGGCCGTCGCGCGCCCCGGCGCCCTCGCCGTGGACGCGACCCTCGGCGCCGGCGGGCACACCGAGGCGCTGCTGACCGCCCACCCCGGCCTCACCGTCGTCGGCGTCGACCGCGACCCCAACGCGCTCGAACTCGCCTCCAAGCGACTCGCCGGCTTCGGCGACCGTTTCGTCCCGGCCCGCGCCGTCTACGACCAGATCCCGCAGGTGCTGGCGGACAACGGGTTCGAGGCGCTCGACGCGGTCCTGTTCGACCTCGGCGTGTCCTCGATGCAGCTCGACCAGCGCGAGCGCGGCTTCGCGTACAGCCAGGACGCGCCGCTGGACATGCGCATGAACCCCGACGACGACCTCACCGCCGAGACCGTCGTGAACACCTACCAGCCCGGGGAGCTCGTGCGCCTGCTCCGCGAGTACGGCGAGGAGAAGTTCGCGACCCGCGTCGTCTCCGCGATCGTCAAGGCCCGCGACAAGGCCCCGATCACCTCCAGCAGCGAGCTCGCCGAGCTCGTCAAGGACGCGATCCCGCAGGCGGGCAAGCGGACCGGGGGCAACCCTGCGAAGCGGACCTTCCAGGCCCTGCGCATCGAGGTCAACGGCGAGCTCGTCACGTGGGAGCGGGCCCTGCCGGCCGCCCTCGACGTGATGTCGGTGGGCGGGCGCGTCGCCGTGCTGTCCTACCACTCGCTCGAAGACCGCATCACCAAGCTGGAGCTGGCGAAGCGCGCCAGGTCCAACAGCCCGGCCGGACTCCCGGTCGACCTCCCGGGCACCGAGCCCACCTTTCGACTCCTCACGAAGAAGGCCCAGCAACCGACCCAGACCGAACTCGACCGGAATCCGCGATCGGCGCCCGCCCGGCTCCGCGCGGCCGAGCGCATCAGACCGTCCACAGGAGCAGGAGGCGCATCATGAGCGACCAGCCCTACCGCCGGCCGCAGGCCGACCCCGAGGAGATCATCAAGGCCGCCCGCCGCCGGGCCCGCGCCGCGTCCTCGCGCCGTCGGTCCCTGGTGGGGGAGGCGTCCGAGGCGCCCGTGTTCGACGGGAACCTCGCGGTGCAGCCCGAGACGGTCCCGATCGACCTGCCGCCGGTCGAGGCCCCCGCCTCGCCGCAGCGCGAGACCGTGGTGCTGCCGCGCACGCGCGAGCGCTCGGAGGCCAAGCCCGCGCCCGAGCCGGTCGAGGTGCCGCGCCCGGCGTTCGTCGGCGGGATCGCGGCCCTGGTGGTCGCCGGGATCGTCGGCCTGCTGCTGCTGAACACGGTCATCAACGAGGACGCGTACCACCTCCAGGAGCTGCGGAGCAACGCCGCGGACCTCGACCAGACCGAGCAGACGCTGGCCGACGAGCTGACGAACCTGAACTCGCCCAACACCCTCGCCGCCAACGCGGAGGCGTTCGGCATGGTCAGGCCCGACACGGTGACCTACCTGTACCTGCCCGGCGGCGAGACCGTCGAGCTGCCCTGGAGCAACGATTAGAGGACGTCGATGACCGAACCCGACCCCCGTCGACGGCGCGACCCCTCATCGATCAGCCGAGCACGTCGCTACACGCCTCGCGGACGCACCGTCCGCGAGGCGGCTTCGGCCTCCTCGGAGGACAACCGGGCCAGGGAGAACGGCGCGCGCGACCGCGAGGCCGCGCGCCGCGAGCGCAACCGGGCCGCCGAGGGCGCCGGAGCGGACGAGGCCGCGGACCTCGCGGCGAAGCGCCGCCGCGAGGCCGCGGCCCGCTCGCGCGAGCGCCGCCAGCGCGACACCGGCACGATCCCGACCGAGGCGCGCCCGCCGTCGCGCCCCACCGCGACCCGCCGGACCGCCGCGAAGTCGGAGCCGGTGCGCCGCACCGGGACCGTGCGCGCCACGCCCGCGAAGCGCACCGGCAGAGGCACTGTCGGCGCCCAGCGCCGCGGCGCCTCCCGCGCCGCCGGGCCCTCGCCGGTGCGCCCCCAGCCTCGCCTGCCGCGCCTGGGCAGCCCGTCCCGGCGCCTGCGGATGGCCTCGGCCTTCGTGATGATCCTGCTGGTCCTCTCGGGGACCCGCCTGGTCCAGTTGCAGGTCACCGACTCCGCGGTCTACGCCGCCGAGGCGATGAACCAGCGCCTGACCACCGAGCCGCTCCCCGCCGAGCGCGGGGCCATCCTCGACCGCAACGGGAACCGTCTCGCGTACTCGGTGGAGTCGAACTACATCGCAGTCGACCCGGTGATGCTCAAAGGGGACCCGGCCGAGCTCGCCGGGCGCCTCGACCGGCTGCTGGGCCGCCCGGCCTCCGAACTGGAGCCGATCCTCTCGACGCAGTCGACCCCGCAAGGCGAGGAGATCCGCTTCGCCTACCTCCAGCGCGGCGTCGACCTCGCCATCGGCGACGAGATCCGCGAGATGGAGGACCCGGGGCTCATCATCGGCGACGACGAGCGGCGCGTGGTGCCCGGGCACGACCTGGCCGCCAACGTCCTCGGCTTCACCGGCGAGGAGGGCACGGGCCTGGCCGGCCTGGAGGCCACCTACGACTCGTGGCTGCGCGGCACCGACGGCGAGCTCTCCTACGAGCGCAGCCAGCTCGACGGCCTGCCGATCCCCGGCGCGTTCTACCGCGAGGAGGAGGCCGTGCCCGGCAAGGACCTCCAGCTCACCATCGACGCCGACCTCCAGTTCCAGGTCCAGAACATCCTGGAGACCACCGTCACCGAGCACGACGCCGAGTTCGGATCGGCCCTGGTGATGGAGGTCGGGACCGGCGACATGCTCGCGATGGCCTCGACCCCGACCTACGACGCGGCCGACCCGTTCGCCGTGGACGACGAGGAGGCGTACCGCGACTACGCCACGCAGGCCACTGTGGACCCCGGTTCGATCCACAAGGCGATCGTCTTCGCCGCCGCGCTCGAAGAGGGCTGCATCGAGCCCGACGGGACCATGCCCGTGGCGCAGACGATCAACAAGGGCGGCGTCGACTACAAGGACGGCTACCAGCACGGCGACGCGATCCTGAGCCTCGCCGGGATCATCGCGCAGTCCTCGAATGTGGGCACCATCCAGCTGGCCGACTGCATCGGCAAGGAGAAGCTCTACGAGTACCAGCTCGCCTTCGGCCTCGGCGCGCCCTCGGACGTCGGCATCGCCGGGGAGGCCGCGGGCATCCTCCAGCCGCCGGAGCTGTGGTCGGGCACCTCCTACGGCTCGGTCCCGATCGGCCACGAGGGCACGGCCACCATCATGCAGATGGCGGCCATGTACGGCGCCATCGCCAACGACGGCGTCTACGTCCAGCCCACCCTGGTGGACCACAAGATCGACGCGAACGGCGACCCGGTCGAGCAGGAGGACCCCGCCGAGCGGCGCGTCATCTCCACCGAGACCGCGAAGGACCTCCAGTACCTCCTCCAGGCCCCGATCGCCGACGAGACCGGCACCGGGCACAACGCGCAGCTGGAGCACTACCACCTGGCCGGCAAGACCGGCACCGGCGGGCTCGTCGTGGACGGGGAGTACGCGCCGGGCAACGTGACCTCGTTCGTGGGCTTCGCCCCGGCCGAGGACCCGCAGTACGTGGTGGCCGTGAGCGTCTACGTCCCCGGCGGGGGCGGCGGCGGCTCGACCACCGGCGAGGCGTTCAAGGAGATCAACGAGTTCGCCTTGGGCTACTTCGGGGTTCGCCCCGCGACCGAACCCGCGCCCGTCTTCGACGTGTGGGGCTGAGACCCGTCCGCGCCGCCCCGGACCCGGTCCCGGGCGGCGCGCCGGGCGCGGGCGTGACGCTTCTCCGAAGTTCTCCCCGAGGGGGAATCGGGGATCGGCCCCGGGCGTTAGCATCGAAGGCGTCAAGGAAGAAGGAGCCGATTGTTTTGAACGTTGACCCTTGGGCACTGTGCGAAGTCCTCGCCGAGCCACCGGAGGCGCGGGGCGCGGTGCTGCTGCACTTCCTCGACGGGTTCATGGACGCGGGCCAGGCGGGGCGCGGGGTCGTCGACCACCTGTTCAAGACCTGCGAGCACACCCCCATCGCGTCGTTCGACGTCGACCAGCTCATCGACTACCGCTCCCGGCGGCCGAACCTGACCTTCTCGATCGACCGCTGGTCGGACTTCGAGGCGCCCCAACTGGTGGTCTACCTCATGCGCGACGCCTCCGAGCGGCCGTTCCTGCTCATGACCGGGCCCGAGCCCGACTTCGCCTGGGAACGGTTCGTGGACTCCGTCGAGGACCTCGTGGAGCACTGGCACGTGCCGCTCACCCTCGGCTTCCAGGGCATCCCGATGGGGGTGCCGCACACGCGCTCCCTGGGCATGACCGTGCACGCCACGCGGCCCGAACTCGTCTTCGACAACCGCCCGGTGTTCAACGAGGTCACCGTCCCCGGGAACGCCGCCGGCCTCCTGGAGTACCGCCTCGGCGAGTCCGGGCGGGACGCCATCGGCCTGTCGGTCCACGTGCCGCACTACGTCATGCAGATGACCTACCCGGCCGCCACGGTCCGCCTCCTGGAGGGCATCCGCGAGGCCACCGGCCTCGACCTGCCCTCCGACGACGAACTCGAAGTCGAACGCGCCCAAGTGGACTCCGACATCGCCGAGCAGGTCGCCGAGTCCGAAGAGGTCGCCGACGTGGTGAAGACCCTCGAAGAGCAGTACGACTCGTTCGCCGAGGCCGCCGAGGCCGACGAGATGCTCCAGGACGGGCGCATGCCCACCGCCGACGAGCTCGGCGCCGCCTTCGAGACCTTCCTCGCCGAGCGCCAGCGCGGCGAGGACGACAAGTAGCCCCACGACGCGAACGGGCCCGGCCTGCCAAGGCCGGGCCCGTTCCTCGTCTCGGGACTACTTGCCGTGCTTGGCCTTCGAGGCCGAGCGGCCGCGCTCCTTCTGGTCGAGCACGACCTTGCGGATGCGGACGGTCTCGGGCGTGACCTCCACGCACTCGTCGTCGCGGCAGAACTCCAGCGACTGCTCCAGCGACAGCAGGCGCGGGGGCACCACGTTCTCGGTGGAGTCGGCCGCGGCCGCGCGCATGTTGGTGAGCTTCTTCTCCTTGGTGATGTTGACGTCCATGTCGTCCGAGCGCGAGTTCTCGCCGACGATCATGCCCTCGTACACCTCGGTGGTCGGCCCGTAGAAGAGCACGCCGCGCTCCTGGAGGTTGATCATCGCGAACGCGGTGACCGCCCCGGCCCGGTCGGCCACGAGCGACCCGTTGTTGCGGGTGCGCAGCTCGCCGAACCACGGCTCGTGCTTCTCGTAGATCGAGTGCGCGATGCCCGTGCCGCGGGTCTGGGTCAGGAACTCGGTGCGGAAGCCGATGAGGCCGCGGGAGGGGACGAGCCACTCCATGCGGATCCAGCCCGAACCGTGGTTCGTCATGGTCTCCATGCGGCCCTTGCGGGTCGCCATGAGCTGGGTGATCGCGCCCAGGTGCTCCTCGGGGGAGTCGATGGTCATGCGCTCGACCGGCTCGTGGGTCTTGCCGTCGACCTGCTTGGTGACCACCTCGGGCTTGCCGACGGTGAGCTCGAAGCCCTCGCGGCGCATCTGCTCGACCAGGATCGCCAGGGCCAGCTCGCCGCGGCCCTGCACCTCCCAGGCGTCCGGCCGCTCGGTCGGGAGCACCCGCAGCGAGACGTTGCCGACCAGCTCGCGGTCGAGGCGGTCCTTCACCTGGCGGGCGGTGACCTTGTGGCCCTTGCCGCCCTTGCCGACCAGCGGCGAGGTGTTGGTGCCGATGGTCATCGAGATCGCCGGCTCGTCCACGGTGATGAGCGGCAGCGCCACCGGGTTCTCGGTGTCGGCGAGGGTCTCGCCGATCATGATGTCGGGGATGCCCGCGATGGCGCAGATGTCGCCGGGGCCGGCCTTCTCGGCCGGCTTGCGGGTCAGCGCCTCGGTCATGAGCAGCTCGGTGATGCGCACGTTCTGGGTCGAGCCGTCGCGCTTGATCCAGGTGACGGTCTGGCCCTTGCGCAGCTCGCCCTCCTCGACCCGGCACAGGGCGATGCGGCCCAGGAAGTTGTCGGCGTCGAGGTTCGTCACGTGCGCCTGGAGCGGCGCTCCGGGCGTGTACTCGGGGGCCGGGACGTGCTCGATGATGGTGTCGAAGAACGGCTTGAGGTTGTCGGAGTCCTCGGGGACCGTGCCGTCCTTGGGCTTGTTCAGGGACGCGACGCCGTCGCGGGCGCAGGCGTAGACGATCGGGAACTCGATCTGCTCCTCGTCGGCGTCCAGGTCCAGGAACAGGTCGTAGGTCTCGTTGACGACCTCGTCGATGCGGGCGTCGGGACGGTCGGTCTTGTTGATGCACAAGATGACCGGCAGGCGCGCGGTGAGCGCCTTGCGCAGGACGAAGCGGGTCTGGGGCAGCGGGCCCTCGGAGGCGTCGACCAGGAGCACCACCGCGTCGACCATCGACAGGCCTCGCTCGACCTCGCCGCCGAAGTCGGCGTGGCCGGGCGTGTCGATGATGTTGATGACCATGGCGGACCCGTCCGCCGGGTTGGTGTAGTGGACCGCGGTGTTCTTCGCGAGGATCGTGATGCCCTTCTCGCGTTCAAGGTCACCGGAGTCCATGACGCGGTCGTCGACCGCGGCACCTTCACGGAAGGCGCCGGCCTGCTTGAGCATGGCGTCGACGAGCGTGGTCTTGCCGTGGTCGACGTGGGCGACGATGGCGATGTTTCGCAGATCAGAGCGTGTAGACACGACGACCATTGTCGCCTAAGCAGAAGGCGGACCTGGCGTCAACCCTGGTGATCGCGGACACCCAGGCGCCACTGGCGTGGGAACAATGCTCACATTGTGGCTTTCCGTGAGGGATTATCCGACAGTATCTAAACTCCCGTCCTATGGGCGTATTCCGTGTATCCATCCGATTCGTAATGGTTCTCGCGCTCGCCGCCGGAGCCGCGCTCACCGCCGCGCTCCCCGCTCAGGCGGCCCTCACCGGCGCCACCGTGAGCACCGCCTCAGGCCCGCTCAACGTGCGCTCGGGCCCGGCCACCGACAAGAAGTCGGTCGGCACCCTCGCCAAGGGCGCGGCCGTCTCGGTCTACTGCAAGGTCCGCGGCGAGCAGATCGACGGGCACGTGCGCGACTCCTCGACCTGGCTGCGCATCGGCTCCGACCGCTGGATCGCCGACGCCTACGTCGCCTGGTCGCCCGCGCGCACCGTCCCCTGGTGCGCCGCCGCCACCGCTGCGGCCACCGGCGCCAAGGTCGCCACCGAGGGGGGCGAGCTCAACATCCGCGCCGCCGCCACCTCCACCAGCGGCCGCCAGGGCGCCTACGCCAACGGCGCGGCCCTCACCGTCCAGTGCCAGGTGTGGGGCCAGCAGGTCGACGGCACCGCCCGCAAGACCGGCTCCTGGTACAAGGTCGGCGACAAGCGCTACGTCTCGGCCGCCTACGTCAAGTGGAGCAAGGGCGAGCCGTGGCTGCCGTGGTGCGGCCAGGACCCGCCCACCGTCCCGCGCGGGGGCAACAAGGGCTTCATCAGCGCCAACGCGCCTGCCGCGCAGGCCAGCGACCGCGCCACCGGCGTGCCCGCCTCCGTGACCCTCGCCCAGGCCATCCTGGAGACCGGCTGGGGCCGCGGCGCCCTCGCCCGCGAGGACCACAACCTGTTCGGCATGAAGTGCTTCGGCTCGCCCGGCGCCCACGCGATCGGCTGCCGCGACTACGCCACCTTCGAGTGCAGCCCGACCGGCGGCTGCTTCGACCTCAAGGCCACCTTCCGCGCCTACGAGAGCGTCGCCGACTCCTACCGCGACCACGGCGACCTGCTCGCCAACTGGGCCCGCTACGACACCGCGATGGACCACGCCGGGGACCCCAAACGCTTCGCAAAGGAGATCCAGAAGGCCGGCTACGCGACCGACCCGAAGTACGCCGAGAAGCTCATCGGGATCATGGACCAGTACGACCTGTACCGGTTCGACTGACCGACCCGGGTCCGCGGCCGCGGACCCGGCCGCCCGGCCGCGCCACCCTTGCGGCCGCCGGGCGGCCGCACGCGGGCCGAGGGGCCGCCTCGGCCCGCGTACCGGCCCCTGCGGCGAACCTGAGGCAAAGGTCACAGTCGCCTGGGAAACCGCAGTACCCGGCGGGGTAACCTCGACAGGCGGCCCGGTGCAGCGGCACTGTCGAACAGCGGGCCTCCCAGAACTGTCGGACCCGAACGTTAGATTCCCACCGTGGCCAACGAGCACCTTCAGCGAGCAACCCAGCAATCCTCCGGCACCATCGTCGTGCGCGGCGCCCGCGAGCACAACCTCAAGGACGTCGACCTCGACCTGCCCCGCGACTCCCTGATCGTCTTCACCGGCCTGTCCGGTTCGGGCAAGTCCTCCCTGGCGTTCGACACGATCTTCGCCGAGGGCCAGCGCCGCTACGTCGAATCGCTCTCGGCCTACGCCCGCCAGTTCCTCGGCCAGATGGACAAGCCCGACGTCGACTTCATCGAGGGCCTCTCGCCCGCGGTCTCGATCGACCAGAAGTCGACCTCGCGCAACCCGCGCTCGACCGTCGGCACGATCACTGAGATCTACGACTACATGCGCCTGCTCTACGCGCGGATCGGCGTCCCGCACTGCCCGGTCTGCGGCGAGGAGATCGGGCGCCAGTCGCCGCAGCAGATCACCGACCAGATCATGGCGATGCCCGAGGGCACCCGCTTCCAGGTCCTCGCCCCGGTCGTGCGCAAGCGCAAGGGCGAGTTTGTCGACCTCTTCGCCGACCTCCAGCAGCAGGGCTACGCCCGCGCCCGCATCGACGGCGAGGTGTACGCGCTCACCGACGCGCCGAAGCTCAAGAAGCAGGAGAAGCACGACATCGACGTGGTCATCGACCGCCTCGTCGTCAAGCCCTCCTCGGTCCAGCGCGTCACCGACTCGGTCGAGTCCGCGCTCGGGCTCGCCGACGGCGTGGTCGTCCTCGACTTCGTCGACGTCGCCGAGGACCACCCCGACCGCACGCGCCGCTTCTCCGAGAAGCTCGCCTGCCCCAACGACCACCCGCTCACGCTCGACGAGCTGGAGCCGCGCACCTTCTCCTTCAACGCGCCCTTCGGCGCCTGCCCGGTCTGCCACGGCCTGGGCGTGCGCAAGGAGGTCGACCCCGAACTGGTCATCCGCGACCTCGAGGCGACCATCCGTGGCGGCGCGCTCGCGCCCTGGTCCTCGGTCGGCATGGGCGACTACTTCCTGTTCCAGATCGTCTCGCTCGGCGAAGCCGTCGGCTTCGACGTCGACACGCCGTGGGCCGACCTGCCCTCGCGGGCGCAGAAGGCCGTCCTCTACGGCCACGACGAGACGCTCCAGGTCTCCTACCGCAACAAGCGCGGCCAGCGCCGCTCCTACGAGACCCGCTTCGAAGGGGTCGTGCCCTGGGTCGAGCGCCGCCACCACGAGACCGACTCGGAGTGGACCCGCGAGAAGTACGAGCAGTTCATGCGCGAGATCCCGTGCTCGACCTGCCAGGGCGCCCGCCTCAAGCCCGAGGTCCTCGCCGTCACCGTCGAAGGGCTCTCGATCCACGAGGTCTGCACGCTCTCGGTCGCCGACTGCTCCTCGTTCTTCAACGCGCTCAAGCTCACCGACCGCGACACGATGATCGCCGCGCCGATCGTCAAGGAGGTCACCGCGCGCCTGCGGTTCCTGCTGGACGTCGGCCTCGACTACCTCACGCTCGCCCGCGCCTCGGGGAGCCTGTCGGGCGGCGAGGCCCAGCGCATCCGCCTGGCGACGCAGATCGGCGCGGGCCTCGTGGGCGTCCTCTACGTCCTCGACGAGCCCTCGATCGGCCTGCACCAGCGCGACAACAACCGGCTCATCGCCACCCTCGAACGCCTCCGCGACCTGGGCAACACGCTCATCGTGGTCGAGCACGACGAGGACACCATCCGCGTGGCCGACCACATCGTCGACATCGGCCCCGGCGCCGGGGAGCACGGCGGCTCGGTCATCTACTCCGGGCCCGTCTCGGGCCTGTCGGACGCGAAGGGCTCCATCACCGGCGACTACTTCTCGGGCCGCCGCCACATCCCCGTCCCCGACAAGCGCCGCCCCACCGACCCCTCCCGCGAGCTGGTCGTCAAGGGCGCCAGGGAGAACAACCTCAAGAGCATCGACGCCGCGTTCCCGATGGGCTGCATGGTCTCGGTGACGGGCGTGTCCGGCTCGGGCAAGTCCACCCTCGTCAACGAGATCCTCTACAACACGCTCGCCGCGGAGATCAACGGCGCCAAGGTGGTCGCGGGCAAGCACCGCACCATCACCGGCCTCGACGGGGTCGACAAGGTCGTGGGCGTCGACCAGTCCCCGATCGGGCGCACGCCCCGCTCGAACCCGGCCACCTACACCGGCGTGTTCGACAAGGTCCGCAAGCTCTTCGCGGGCACCCCGGAGGCGAAGGTCCGCGGTTGGGGCCCCGGCCGCTTCTCCTTCAATGTCAAGGGCGGGCGCTGCGAGGCGTGCTCGGGCGACGGCACGCTCAAGATCGAGATGAACTTCCTGCCCGACGTGTACGTGCCCTGCGAGGAGTGCGGCGGCGCGCGGTACAACCGCGACACCCTCAAGGTCCACTACCGCGGCAAGACCATCTCGGACGTGCTCGACATGCCCATCGAGGAGGCCGCCGACTTCTTCGAGCCGATCCAGTCGATCCACCGGCACCTCAAGACCCTCGTCGACGTCGGCCTGGGCTACGTGCGGCTCGGCCAGCCCGCGCCCACGCTCTCGGGCGGCGAGGCGCAGCGCGTCAAGCTCGCCTCCGAGCTCCAGAAGCGCTCGACCGGCAAGACCGTGTACATCCTCGACGAGCCGACCACCGGCCTCCACTTCGAGGACGTGCGCAAGCTCCTCGGCGTGCTCGACGGCCTGGTCGACAAGGGCAACACCGTGATCACCATCGAGCACAACCTCGAAGTGATCAAGTGCTCGGACTGGGTCATCGACCTCGGCCCCGAAGGTGGCGACAAGGGCGGCACCCTCGTCGCGGCGGGCACCCCCGAGGAGGTCGCCGCGATCGCCGCGAGCCACACCGGCCACTACCTCCGCCCGCTCCTGGGCCTCGACGGGAAGGGCAACGGGGACGGTCCCGCCGCCCGCCGCGCCAAGACCGGCAACGGCCGCAAGACCGCCGCCAAACGCTGACACCGGACGGGAACGACGCGGCACGCCGCGTCGTTCCCGCCTCCCGTTGCGCCGCAATGGGACCATCGCCGGCATGATCGTCGCCGCCGCTGTCGCCCTCCTCGCCGTCCCGGGCCTGCACCGGACCGTCTCGCTCGCCACCGGGCGCCGCCCCGACCGCCGCCTCTTCGCCCTCGCGAGCCTCGCCGCCGCACTCGTGATCGCCTGGCGCGCCGCCGATCCGCTCCACGCGCTCGCCCTCGCGGCCGTCGCCGCGGCGGGGATCGCGGCGGGCTGGATCGACGCCTACGAGCGGCGCCTGCCCGACCTCCTCGTCCTGCCCGCCTACCCGGTCGCGGCGGCGCTCCTGCTCGCCACCGGCGACCCCGACGCAATGCTCCGGGCCGCCGCCTGCGCCGCCGCAGGACTCGCCCTCTACGGGATCGGCTGCGCCGCAGGCCAGGTCGGCTTCGGCGACGTCAAGCTCGCAGGCCTGCTCGGCCTCGTCCTCGGTTGGGCCGCATGGCAGACCGCCGCCGCCGCGGCCCTCGCGACCGTCCTCGTCGGCGGGGGACAGGCGGCCGTAGCGCTCGCCGCCGGTCGCCGCGACCTCCCGTACGGACCGGCCATGCTCGCCGGGGCCTTGCTCGGCCTCGCGGCCTCGAACACGCCCGTCACTCAAGCGCCGCCCGAAATCATCTAATTCGCTCACATGCCGCGAACCGCCGCGCGGCGGCCGGAACCTCCCTAAAGTCATCAGCGGCCCTGGAACCAGGGCAGTTCACCGAATCCGATTCAAGGGAGCGTTCATGCTTCGTACAGCACTCAAAGGGGCCGCGGTCGCCGGTGCCGCGGCGATGCTCGCAGTCGGCGCGGCTTCGCCCGCGATGGCCAACGGGTCCGATTACGTCTACGACGCGGACGACTTCGGCGGTGTCAACGTCCTGTCGAACTTCTGCGTCAACAACACCGGTGACATCCTCGCCCTGCTTGACATCCTGTCGTTCAGCGGCGACGCCAGCTGCAACTGGTCGGACGTGAACGTCCACGCCAACGGCAGCGACAACGGCGGCCACCACGGCCACTGACGCCCGTGCGCGGACGGGGCGGCGCCGCCGGCGCCCCCCGCCCGCGACGCCGCGGCCGTGCGGGCGGCCGTGAGCGAACGCGTCAAGGGGCGGCCGCCGTGAGGCGGCCGCCCCGATGCCGACCCCGGGCTCACCCTTCCCGGTCGCGGCGGATCAAGACTTCCCCGGCCCTGAGGCCGGGTGCGGTCATCCGGTCGTGCAGGTCACCGACGACGGGGCCACCGCCGTACGCGCGTCCTTCGCCCCGATGAACCCGAACGTGAACGTCCGGCCCGCGCTCAGCGCGGTGCCGCCGCCGACCTCGGTCGCGGTCACCAGATGCCCCTCCTGCGACAGGTCGGCGCTCCAGGACTGGACCACGGACTGACCCGTGGGCATCGCCCAGTGCAGCGTCACGTTCTCCAGCGCCGCGTCACCGGTGTTGGTCACCAGCACCTGCGCCACGAACCCGCCCGGCCACTGGCCGTTGATGAGGTACTCCACCTGGCACGAGGGCGCCGACGGCGCCGAGACCTGGTCGGCCGCGAAGCTCGCGACCTGCGCCAGCGACGCGTTCCAGTTGATCGTCAGCTCGTTCGTCGCCCACGACCCGATGTCGTCGATGTAGCAGCCCTGCGGGTCGCAGTCGGTCAGCCACCGCTGCGCGACCGGGTCCCACGTGCTGGCGACCGAGTTCGGACCGCCCGAGAGCGTCCCGACCGGCGGGTTCGGCAGCGCCGGGTCCAACTGGTTGGCGTACCAGCGCGAGTGCTGGTTCTTCGAGAAGTGCGAACCGTACCCGGTCACATACGAGTTACCGAGCGCGTTGCGGCCCAGGATGTAGTCGAGCCCGGCGAACACGCCGTCGCGGTAGCGCGCTTCGCCCGTCAGGTCGAAGGCGGCGCCGACGACCACGAGCCGGTTGAGCACCGCGGAGTTCGAGCCCCAGTCGAAGCCGTTCGCCCCGTAGCCGAGGTCCCACGGGCTCGCGTCCTGCTCGTCCAGGTACACGTCCGCACCGGCGACGACCTCGGCGATGACGTCGTCGCGGCCCGGGAGCGCGTTCGGCACCAGCGCGAGGTCGAGCTTCGCGAGCTGCGCCACCTCGCCCCACCAGAAGCCGCTCGCGGCGAAGACGTCCTCCTCGTGCAGCTCGGAGCCGAGCACGTCCGCCTCGTAGGCGTCGGCACCGGTGGTCAGGAACAACTCGGCCGCCGCCCAGTAGAACTCGTCGGTGACCTTGTTGTCCCCGTAAGGACCGCCGCCCGCGCCGCGGTCGACCGCGTAGACCTCGGGGTTCGCCAGCGCCGCCGCGTAGGCGGTCTCGGCCGCCTCCAGGGCCTGCGCCGCGAACTCGGGGTCGTAGGGCTCGAACAGCCGCGCGGCCTGCGCGGCCGCGGCCGCCAGGTTGAGCGTCGCCGCCGTCGACGGCGGCTCCAGGAACCGCGCCTGCGGGTCGTCGGACGGCATGAGCGGCAGGCCGGTCCAGTTCTCGTCGTGGATCTTGTGGTGGGCCATGCCCGCCAGCTCCTCGCCGGCCGGCACTTGCATCGACATCAGGAACTCGACCTCCCAGCGGGCCTCGTCGAGGACGTCGGGGACGCCGTCGCCGTGCTCGGGGAGGCGCAGGGTCCCGTCGGCCAGGCGCGCGGGGTCGCCGGTGGGCGCGTGGAGCGTCCGCTCGTACACCGACATGAGCTGCGCGACCGAGATGCCGCCGTTGACCACGTACTTGCCGTGGTCGCCCGCGTCGTACCAGCCGCCGGTCACGTCCAGCGTGTAGTCGCAGGCCCCGCCGTAGCAGGTCACGGCCCCGTCGCCCTGGTTCGGCGCGACGTCGACGTGCCCGGCCTCGCGGCCGTACCCGGGGGCTACGCCATCGTCGATGGCGATGCCCGAGCGCTGCGGGTAGTAGAAGGAGAGCGCGTCGACGGCGAGGTCGCCGTAAGCGGCGGTGCCGATCGCGAACGGGTACGAGGTCTCCCCGTCGGCCGTCAGCGTGTAGCCCTCGCCGGCGGCGGTGACCTCGGAGAAGTCGATGACGTGCACCGACTCCCCGGAGGTCGACTCGGGCCCGTGCGGCGCGGAGTCGCCCTCGGCGACCAGGGCGCCCTCGGCGTCGTGCAGCTGCCAGGCCAGCGGGTCCTCGGACTCGGTGACGAGCGTGGCCCGCTTGGGGCCGTCGGGCAGGTAGCCGACCTGGTTGACCCGCACGCGCGGGCCGGTGTCGGGGTCGTAGACGGGCGGTTCGGCGCCGGTGAGCAAGGCGACCTCCGATAGGCACAGCTGCCAGGGTGCGTCGTTGCGACCGATCTGGAACGCGAGCTGTGCGTCCGGCCAGTCGGCGCTGGCGGTGAAGGCGTAGCTGAAGGTCTGCGCCTCCGCGGTCAGCGAGGGGAATTCTTCCAGGGCCGTCATCCAGGGGTCGACCGGCTGCTGGACGAGGGCGCGGACGCTGACGTCGGCCGAGGCCCGAGCGGTGAACTGGAGTTCGTAGGACTCGCCGGTGACCAGGGGCAGGTTGTCCTGGCCGACGATGGCGTCCCAGGGGTTGAGGGTCCCGCCGGGGACGTCGATGCACCACTCGCCGTCGGCGACCGCGCCGGTGAGGTTCGCGGTGGTCCACCATCCGTTGGTGCCGTCGGCGAAGTCGCCGTTGGTGACCAGGTTGGTCGGTTCCTCGTCCTGCGCCTGCGCGGCGGGAGCGGCGGCAATCGCTCCCACGGCGAGTGCGGTCGCGGCCGCGAGCGCGACGCGCCGGGGTGCTGATCGGGCTGGTGGTGCCAGTGCGGTTCGTGGCATGGAGGTGCTCTCCTCGAAAGGGTTGGGAGCGTTACCACCTGCATCCTTTCATTGAAGTATTTGAATGTCAATGACTCTTTCCCGTCGTTTCGACGGAAAGCGTTGTCGCCATTCGATTCCGGCGGCCCGCCCCCGCGGACCGCCGGGTACGCCTCAATGGGACGGCGGCCCGCTCGTGCCGCGGACCACCAGCCGCGACTCCAGTTTCAGCGTCGCCCCCGCCTCGCGGGCGCCGCGCAGCTGCTCGTCCGCCGCCGCGACCGCCAGGCGGGCCAGGCGCGGCACGTCCTGGCGCACCGTCGTCAGGTCGATGTGGCTGAGCCCGGCGATGTGGCTGTCGTCGTAGCCGACGATCGAGACCTGCTCGGGGACCTTCACGCCCGCGCGCGTGAACACGTCGAGCAGGCCGATCGCGCTCAGGTCGTTCGCGGCGAACACCGCTGTCGGCAGCGGGCCCTCGCCCTCCAGCAGCGCCCGCGCGGCCTCGGCCCCGCCCTCCTCGAAGTGGTTGCCCGGCAGCACCCGGATCCACTCCTCCAGCCCGTGCGAGCGCATCGCGTCGCGGTAGGCCCGGCGCCGCTCCGGCCCGCCCGGGCGGCTCCCGGCGTCCACGTGCACGATGTCGCGGTGGCCCAGGCCCACGAGGTAGTCCACCACCGCCCGCGTGCCCGGCCGGTCGTAGGAGGTGACCACGTCCACCCCGGCGTCCTTGATGAGGCGCCCGATCACCACCGTCGGCACCCGCCGGGCCAGGGCCGCGACCGCCTCGTCGTCGATCGTCGGCCCGCACAGCAGCAGCGCCTCGCTGCGGTGGCCGATGAGCGCCTCGATCGCCTTGTGCTCGTCCCTGGTGGGCACCGCCGCGCTCAGGACCAGGTCGTAGCCCAGCTCCTCGGCCGCCGGGTAGACCGCCTCCACCAGGTCCACGTGGTACGGGTTCCTCGCCGTGAACAGCACCCCGAGGACCCGGCTGCGCCCGCGCGCGAGCAGGCGCGCGGCCATGTCGGGCTTGTATCCGAGCCGCGCCGCCGCCGCGAACACCCGCTCGCGGGTCTCCGGGCTCGCGCCAGGCTGGCCCCGGAAGACCAGCGACACCAGCGCTCTCGAGACGCCGACCTCGGCGGCCACGTCCGTCATCGTGGGTTTGCGCGACCGCCGTGCCGGGAGGCGGTCCGCGGATCTCCGTGCGCGTTGGGGACTCATCGCACCGTCGTCCTTCCATCGTCGACTTGCTTGAAACTTGCAGTATCCCGTGTCTGACCTGCGCACATGATCGCCCGAGTCTAGCGGTGCGGCCCCACTCGCCCGCGGCGCGAGGAGGCCGTGAGTCCTCTGTGGCGCAACGGCTTCGACGCCCGATTCGGGCCCGCCGCCCGGCCCCCCGGCACCGGCCGGCCCATCCGTTGGGACACCACGTCCACCAGGTGCCGAATCACAGCCGTCCCAGTGGCAGACTTGACGGCGTGTTGCGATGGATGACTGCTGGAGAATCACACGGCCCCGAACTCGTGGTCACGCTCGACGGCCTGCCCGCCGGGATCGAGCTGACCACCGGCGCCGTCGGCGCCGAGCTCGCCCGCCGGCGCCTCGGTTACGGGCGCGGCGCCCGCATGAAGTTCGAGGCCGACGTCGTCAACTTCATCGGCGGCGTCCGCCACGGCCGCACCCTCGGCTCGCCCGTCGCCATCCGCGTGGGCAACTCCGAGTGGCCCAAGTGGGAGACCGTCATGGCCGCCGACCCGGTCGACCCCGCCGAACTCGCCGGGATCGCCCGCAACGCCCCCCTCACCCGTCCCCGCCCCGGCCACGCCGACCTCGCAGGGATGCAGAAGTACGACCACGAGGACGCCCGCCCGATCCTGGAGCGCGCCTCCGCCCGCGAGACCGCCGCGCGCGTCGCCGGCGGCACCGCCGCCAAGGCCTTCCTCAAGCAGGCCTTCGGCATCGACATCGTCTCCCACGTCAAGGCCCTCGGCGGCGTGCGCGCCAAGGAAGGGCTCGTCCCGACCCCCGCGGACTTCGCGGCCGTCGACGCCGACCCGTTGCGCTGCATGGACCCCGAGGCCTCCGCGCGCATGGTCGCCGAGGTCGACGCCGCCAAGAAGGACGCCGACACCCTCGGCGGCGTGGTCGAGGTCCTCGCCTACCACGTCCCGCCCGGGCTCGGCTCCCACGTCCAGTGGGACCGCAAGCTCGACGCCCGCCTCGCCACCGCGCTCATGTCCATCCAGTCGGTCAAGGCCGTCGAGATCGGCGACGGCCTCATGCAGGCCGCCGTGCGAGGCTCGCTCGCCCACGACGAGATCGTGCCCGGCCCGGACGGCGTCGAGCGCCTCACCGACCGCGCCGGCGGCCTCGAAGGCGGCATCACCACCGGCCAGCCCCTGCGCGTCTCGGCCATGCTCAAGCCGATCTCCTCGCTCACCCGCCCGCTGCGGACCATCGACACCGTCACCGGCGAGGCCGCCGAGGCCATCAACCAGCGCTCCGACGTCTGCGCCGTCCCCGCCGGGGCCGTGGTCGCCGAGCACATGGTCGCCTACGTCCTCGCCGAGGCCGCACTGGAGAAGTTCGGGGGCGACTCGGTCGGCGAGTCCCGCCGCAACTTCGAGCAGTACCTCGACCACCTGCGGGTCCGCTGAACCGCCCGCCGACCGCCGTGCACGCCACCGAACCGGAGTGAACCCATGAGTCTCGTCGTCGTCGTCGGGCCGCCCGGCTCGGGCAAGACCACGATCGGCCGCGCGCTCGCCGAGGCCCTCGGCGCGACCTTCCGCGACACCGACGCCGACATCGCCGACGCCGCGGGCAAGTCGATCCCCGACATCTTCGTGGACGAGGGCGAGGAGCACTTCCGCGCCCTCGAACGCGAAGCGGTCCGGCGCGCCGTGGCCGAGCACGAGGGCGTCCTCGCCCTCGGCGGCGGCGCCGTCATGGCCGACGACACCCGCAAGCTCCTCGCCGCCGTCACCGTCGTCCACCTCACCGTCGACCTCGGCGAGGCCGTCAAGCGCACCGAACTCGACCGCGGCCGCCCGCTCCTCCAGGTCAACCCGCGCGCCCAGCTGCGCCGACTCATGGACGAGCGCCTCCCGCTCTACCGCGAAGTCGCCGACATCGAGATCGACACCACCGCAAGGGAAGTGGACGAGTTGACCGCGGAGATCAAGGCCCGCCTCGCGGTGCGCACCGTCGTCGTCAACGACGCCGACGCCCCCTACGACGTCCTCATCGGACGCGGCACCGTCGAACGCCTCCCCGCCTACCTCGGCCGGGCCGCCCGCGTCGCCGTCCTCCACACCGCGAACACCGCCGCGCTCGCCGAGCGGGTCGGATCGCTCCTGCCCGACGGCGTCGAGCCCACCCTCATGGAGCTGCCCGACGCCGAGGACGGCAAGACCGTCGCCGTCGCCGAGCAGGTCTGGGACGCCCTCGGCGCCGAAGGCTTCACCCGCACCGACCTCGTCGTCGGCGTCGGCGGGGGAGCGGTCACCGACCTCGCCGGCTTCGCCGCCGCCTGCTGGCTCCGCGGCATCGGCGTCGTCCACGTCCCCACCTCCCTCCTCGGCGCCGTCGACGCCGCCGTGGGCGGCAAGACCGGCGTCAACACCGCCGCCGGCAAGAACCTCGTCGGCGCCTTCCACCCGCCCCGCGCCGTCCTGGTCGACCTCGACGCCTTCGTCTCGCTGCCCGTCCGCGACCTCGCGGCCGGACTCGCCGAGGTCGTCAAGGCCGGATTCATCGCCGACCCGGTGATCCTCGACCTCGTGGAGGCCGACCCCGAGGCCGCGCTCGACGCTCAGAGCCCGGTCCTCGCCGAACTCGTGGAGCGCGCCATCGCCATGAAGGCCGCCGTCGTCGCCGCCGACCTCAAGGAGGGCGGCCTGCGTGCGATCCTCAACTACGGCCACACCTTCGCCCACGCCGTCGAGAAGCTCGAACGCTTCACCTGGCGCCACGGCGACGCCGTCGCCGTCGGCATGGTCTACGCCGCCCACCTCGGCGCGATCACCGGCCGCGCCGACCTCGTCGCCCGCACCGAGGCCGTCCTCGAATCCCTCGGCCTCCCCACCTCCTACGAGGCCGGACGCTGGGACGACCTCCTCGCGACCATGAAGATCGACAAGAAGAACACCGGCGCCACCCAGCGCTTCGTGCTCCTGGACGAACTCGCCCGACCCGTGCTCGTGGACGACGTGACCATCGAGCAGCAGCGCGAGGCCTATGAGAGGCTGACGGCATGAGCGACGACTGGAAGATCCTCATCCTCAACGGCCCCAACCTCAACCGCCTCGGCCTGCGCGAGCCCGCGATTTACGGCGCCACCACCTACGCCCAGCTCGTCGCCCTCTGCGAGCGGCGGGGCGAGGAGCGCAAGGCCCCCGTCGAGGTCCGCCAGACCAACGCCGAAGGCGAGATGATCGACTGGCTCCACGAGGCCGCCGACCGCGGCTGGCCCGTCATCCTCAACGCCGCCGGCTGGACCCACACCTCCGTCGCCATCGGGGACGCCTGCGCCCAGCTCAGCGGCCTCCTCATCGAGGTCCACATCTCCAACATCCACAAACGCGAAACCTTCCGCCACCACAGCTACGTCTCCCCGCACGCGGACGGCGGCATCATCGTCGGCATGGGCGTCGCCGGGTACCTCCACGCCGTCGACCGGATCGCCGACGAGGCCCAGACCGACGCCGAATAGCCCGCCCGCCGATTCGCGAAACGCCATTTGCGACGGTCACCGGAGTGGTCGAATGAACCGGTGGAACTCAAGGACACCGTCTCCGGCCTGATGCCGCGCCTGTGCGACGAACTCGAACGCCTCGTCGCCATCCCCTCGATCGCCTTCCCCAACCACCCGAAGGAACCCGTCCGCCGGGCCCACGACTACGTCGTGGACCTCCTGCGCGACGCCGGGGTCCAGGACCTCGACGCGATCGAGCTGCCCGACACCTCCCCGGTCATCACCGGCCGCATCCCCGCCCCGCCCGGCGCGCCCACCGTCCTCCTCTACGGCCACTACGACGTCCAACCCGCGGGCGACGAATCCGCCTGGGAGACACCGCCGTTCACCCCCACCCGCAAGGACGGCGCGATCTACGGCCGCGGCGCCGCCGACTGCAAGTCCAACCTCATCGCCCACATCGGCGCCCTCCGCGCCCACGGCGGCCGACCGCCCGTCGGCGTCCGCATCGCCTTCGAAGGCCAGGAGGAGTACGGCTCCGCCTTCGACGACTACCCGCCCAGCGACCCCGGCCGCTTCGCCGCCGACGCCATGCTCATCTGCGACATGGGCAACGTCCGCCCCGGCTCGCCGACCCTCACCGTCGCCCTCCGCGGCGCCGCCGACGTCTACGTCGAGGTCCGCACACTCAAGCACCCCGTCCACTCCGGCGAGTTCGGCGGCGCCGCACCCGACGCCCTGCTCACCCTCATCGCCGCCCTCGCCACCCTCCACGACGCTAACGGCGACGTCGCCGTCCCAGGGATGCGCCGCGACGCCTGGGACGGCACCGCCTACTCCGACGAGGAGTTCGCCCACCTCACCGGGATGCTCCCCGGCACCGCCCAGCTCGGCACCGGACCCATCGGCGAACGCCTCTGGCACGGCCCCGCGATCACCGTCATCGGCCTCGACGCCCCCGCCGTCGACTCCGCCGCCTCCGCGGTCGTGCCCTACGCCCGCGCCTACCTCAACGTCCGCGTCCACCCCGAACAGGACGTCAAGGAAGGCCAAGCCGCCGTCATCCGCCACCTCGAAGCCCTGCGGCCCTTCGGCAACGAACTCAAGGTCACCGGCGGCGACGCCGGCGCCGGATACGCCGCCACCATGGGCGGCCCCGCCTACCGCGCCATGCGGCGCTCCATGGCCGCCGCCTGGGGCGCCGACGTCGCCGAGATGGCCTCCGGCGGCTCCATCCCCCTCGTCAACGCGCTCGCCAAGGCCCAACCCGCCGCCGAGATCCTCATGTTCGGCGCCGAGGACGGCGAATGCGGCCTCCACGGCCCCAACGAACGCGTCCTCATCGACGAACTCGAGAAGACCGTCCTCGCCGAAGCCCGGTTCTTCGACGAATACGCGAAGGAGGCCGGCCGATGAGCGGCACCGACACCGAGGCCCCCGCCGAGGAGACCGCGTCCAAGCAGTGGAAGTTCCCCACCGCCTACACCGTCCTCGCCGTCGTCACCCTCGCCGTCTGGGCCCTGACCTTCGTCATCCCGCCCGGCCAGTACGAACTCGACGACGACGGCCGCCCAGTCCAAGGCTCCTACCAGCAGATCGACGCAGACCAGTCCTTCGGCGACCGCCTCTACGACCTCTTCGTCTCACCCGTCAACGGCCTCTACGGCATCCAGGACCCCACCACCGGACTCGTCGGCCCGAACAACACCGGCGACCTCTACGGCGCCGTCCAGGTGTTCCTGTTCGTCCTCGCCGTCGGCGCCTTCATCACCGTCACCTTCGCCACCGGCGCCCTCGACCGCGGCATCGGCCGCCTCGCCCACCGCCTCCGCGACCGCGGCATCCTCCTCGTCGTCGGCATCATGGTCATCTTCGCCATAGCAGGCACGGTCGAAGGCTTCGCCGAGGAGACCCTCGGCTTCTACGCCCTCATCGTGCCGCTCACACTCGCCCTCGGCTACGACCGCATGACCGCCGTCGGCGCCATCATCCTCGGCGCGGGCGTCGGCGTCCTGTGCTCCACCGTCAACCCCTTCGCCACCGGCACCGCCTCCTCCGCCGCCGACGTCCCCATCGGCGACGGCATCGGCCTGCGCCTCGCCATGCTCGTCGTCCTCACCGCCGTCACCGTCCTGTACGTCCTCTGGTACGCCCGCCGCGTCAAGAAGGACCCCGCCAAGTCCCTCTCCGGCTGGCAGGACGGCGACCGTGAGTCCAGCGCCGCCGAAGCGCCCGTGCCCGACCCGCTCACCGGCCGCCAGCAGTTCGCCCTCTGGTTCGTCGGCTTCACGTTTCTGTTCATGATTTTCGCGATCATCCCCTGGGCCTCCGTCATCGAAGGCCCCGACGCCGCGTCCTACGCCTGGCAGCTCGACTGGTACTTCCCCGAACTCACCGCCATGTTCCTCGTCGCCTCCGTCATCACCGGCGTCGTCGGCGGCCTCGGCGAAGAGGGCGTCACCGGGAAGATCGTCGCGGGCTTCGGCGACTTCGTCGGCGCCGGACTCGTCATCGTCCTCGCCCGCGGCATCACCGTGATCATGAACAACGCCCACATCACCGACACGGTCCTGCACTCCCTCGAAGGCGTGGTCTCCGGCACCTCCTCGGGCGTCTTCGCCATCGCCGTGTTCATCGTCAACATCCCGCTCGCCTTCCTCATCCCCTCCACCTCCGGCCACGCCACGCTCGCGATGCCGATCATGGCCCCGCTCGCCGACTTCGCCGGCGTCCCCAGGTCCCTGGTCATCACCGCCTGGCAGTCGGCCAGCGGCTGGATGAACCTCATCGCGCCCACCACCGCCGTCGTCATGGGCGGCCTGGCGCTGGCGAAGGTCCGCTACGACCGCTACCTGCGGTTCGTGGGCCCGCTTCTGCTCATCCTGTTCGTGCTCATCTGCGGATTCCTGGTGCTGGGGACCGCGGTGGCCTGACCCGCTCCGGGGCGGGGCGCTGCGCCGCTGGACACAGCGGGCGCGGGCGGGGCACTGACCTGCGGGACCGGCAGCTACCATTGACGGTCGTCAACTCCGAACCTCGATTGAAAGAGACGAACGCCCGTGGCATCCACGAACGATCTCAAGAACGGCCTGGTGCTCAACCTGGAGGGCCAGCTCTGGCAGGTGCAGGAGTTCCAGCACGTCAAGCCCGGCAAGGGTCCGGCGTTCGTCCGCACCACCCTCAAGCAGATCCCGTCGGGCAAGATCGTCGACAAGACCTTCAACGCCGGCACCAAGGTCGAGACCGCGAACGTCGACCGCCGCACCATGCAGTACCTCTACAAGGAGGGCGAGGACTTCGTGTTCATGGACATGGAGTCCTACGACCAGTTCCCGCTCGGCCCGGGCCTGGTCGGCGACGCCGCCAAGTTCATGCTGGAGAACTCCGAGGTCACCATCGCCTGGCACGACGGCAAGGCGCTCTACGTCGAGCTCCCCGCCTCGGTCGAGCTCGTCATCACCTACACCGAGCCGGGCCTCCAGGGCGACCGCTCCTCCGGCGGCACCAAGCCCGCCACCGTCGAGACCGGCGCGCAGGTCCTCGTGCCGCTGTTCATCGACAACGGCGAGAAGATCAAGGTCGACACCCGCGACGGCAAATACCTCTCGCGGGCATAGGCGTGGGCAACCAGCAGAGCGGACCTGATCGGCTCACCGCCCGCACCAAGTGGCGGATGCGGGCCGTCGAGATCCTCTACGAGGCCGAGAGCCGCGACACCGAGCCCTCGAAGGTGCTCGCCGAGCGCGCCTCCCGCGCGTTCGCCGACCCCGAGGCACCGCGCCTGCCGGCCTACTCCGAGGAACTGGTGCGCGGCGTCGCCACGCACCTGGACGAACTCGACGCCATCATCGGCCGCTCCGCCTCCGGCTGGGCGGTGGAGCGGATGCCCGCCGTCGACCGGAACGTGCTCCGCGTGGGGCTCTACGAGATCCGCCACGTCGCCGACGTCGACACGCCGGTCGCCATCAAGGAGGCCATGCGCGTCGCGGAGCAGATCGGCTCCTCCGACGACACCTCCTTCGTCAACGCCGTCCTGGACGCCGCCGCCAAGGCCGCCCCGAAGGTCGAGGCCGAGGACGACGTCCCCGGCTGGAACCAGGTCGTCGTGGACGAGGACCGGGACTGACGCGAGCAGCTTGAAAGCGGCCGGACTCAGTGGAGTTCGGCCGCTTTCTCGTTGGGGTGCAAAGAAACGGCCAAGCCCTCGCGGTCGCATGAGCACTGTCAGGGCCCGGCCGTTCGCGGTTCTTCCACCCGGGCAACGAAAAACGGCCAAGCCCTCCGATCCAGGGCCCGGCCGTTCGAGTGGTGCGGTCCTACTCCTCCGAGGCGAAGAACGCCTGGAGGTCGTGGACGAGGACGCCGAAGTCCTCGAGCTTCTCGATGAGGCCCGAAGGCGTGGTCGAGTAGACGACGGCGAGGGTGTAGAGGTCGTCGGCGCGGATCGAGAGGATGCGGCCGTTGTAGTCGCCGCGGCGCTGCTGGATCGAGCGGGCGAGCTTGGCGACGTGCTCCAGCTCGGCGTCGGGGTGGTCGTACAGCGCTTCGAGGTTGAGGACGATCTTCTCGGCCTGCTCGACCGGGAGCGGAACGCCCTCGGGCAGCAGCTCGGAGACCGGGATGCGGTAGAAGTCGGCCAGTTCGGCGAGGCGGCTGACGGTGATCGACCTGTCGCCCCGCTCGTAGGAACCGATGACGACGGCCTTCCACTTGCCGCCGGACTTGTCCTCGACGCCTTGCAACGACAGCCCCTGCTGCATGCGGATGTCACGCAGCCGGTTGCCGAGCGACTTGGCGTAGTCAGATGTCGCCATGCTGGATCAACTCCAATTTTCGGTACGAGAGGAATCCTATTGTTGACTACGGTCGGTGACCATCGGCCGTTGGGGTGCCCCCAAACAGTGTTCTTCGTCGCGTGAGACCTTCGCGACCGCCGTGCAAACTCTACTAAATCAGTCATCAACGCCCGTAATGACGTCATGCTTTTGGGATCCGTCTTTACGCTCCGTCACCGGCGACGTAGTATGGCCCGCGACGAAACCGTTCTTTAACAGACCGTCCAGTGAGGCGGAGAAGGAGGTTCGCGTGGTTTCCCCTGCCCTCAGGCAGAACGAGGAAGACCCGTCGGGCAAGCACATCCTCGCGGCCGACGACATCGGCCGCATCCTCGACCGGATCGCGCACCAGATCCTGGAGAAGACCAAGGGCGCCCCCGACACCATGCTCCTGGGCATCCCCACCCGCGGCGTCGCCCTCGCCGGGCGCCTCGCCGACCGGATCAGGCGCTTCGCCGACCTCGACGTCCCCGCCGGGACCCTCGACATCACGCTGTACCGCGACGACCTGCGCCGCAACGCGCTCCGCGCGCTCGGCCCGACCGAGCTGCCGCCGGGCGGCGTGGACGACCAGCGGGTCATCCTCGTCGACGACGTCCTCTACTCCGGGCGCACCGTCCGCGCCGCGCTCAACGCGCTCTACGACCTCGGCCGCCCCGCCAGCGTCCAGCTCGCGATCCTGGTCGACCGCGGCCACCGCGAGCTGCCCATCCGCGCCGACTACGTCGGCAAGAACATCCCCACCGCCCGCGACGAGAACGTGGCCGTGCGCCTGACGGAGTACGACGGCTTCGACGCGGTGGTCCTGACCGGAGGCCGGGAGCGATGAGACACCTGCTCGACACCAGCGACCTCAGCCGCGAGGAGGCCGAGCTCGTCCTCGACGTCACGCAGCAGATGGCCGACGCTGTCACCGGACGCGAGGTCCCCAAGCTCCCCGCGCTGCGCGGGCGCACCGTCGTGAACCTCTTCTACGAGGACTCCACGCGCACCCGCACCTCCTTCGAGACCGCGGCCAAGCGTCTGAGCGCCGACGTCGTCAACTTCGCGGCCAAGACCTCCAGCGTCAACAAGGGCGAGAGCCTGCGCGACACCGCCCTCACCTTGCAGGCCATGGGAGCCGACGCGGTGGTCATCCGCCACCCGGCCGCCGGGGCCCCGCAGCGGCTCACCGAGTGGCTCGACGGCGCGGTGCTCAACGCCGGCGACGGCACCCACGCGCACCCGACGCAGGCCCTGCTCGACGCCTACACGATGCGGCGCCGCCTCGGCGGCGTCGAGGGCCGCACCGTCGCGATCGTGGGGGACATCCTCCACTCGCGCGTGGCCCGCTCGAACGTCTGGCTGCTGTCCAAACTCGGTGCGAACGTGCGCCTGGTGGGCCCGCCCACCCTGCTGCCCAAGGACATCGACGGCTGGCCCGTCGAGATCGGCTACGACCTCGACGCGAGCCTCAAGGGCGCCGACGCGGTCATGATGCTCCGCGTCCAGCGCGAGCGCCAGAACGCCGCGTTCTTCCCCACCGCGAACGAGTACGCGCGCCTCTACGGCCTCGACGAGCGGCGCCTCGCGCTCCTGCCCGACCACGCGATCGTCATGCACCCCGGGCCGATGAACCGCGGCATGGAGATCGCCGCCACGGTCGCCGACTCGCCCCGCGCCACCATCACCGAGCAGGTGACCAACGGCGTCTGGGTCCGCATGGCCGTCCTCTACCTGCTGCTGACGAACGGAGAAACCCGGTGACCGACACGCTCATCAAAGGCGCCGACCTCCTCGGCAGGGGCCGCGCCGACGTCCTGATCCGCGACGGCCGCATCGCCGAGACCGGCTCGCTCTCCGCCCCCGGCGCCCGCGTCGTGGACGCCGACGGCCTGGTGCTCCTGCCCGGCCTGGTCGACCTCCACACGCACCTGCGCGAACCCGGTCGCGAAGACGCCGAGACCGTCTACACCGGAACGCGGGCCGCCGCCAAGGGCGGCTACACCGCCGTGTGCGCCATGGCGAACTCCTATCCGGTCGCCGACACCGCCGGCGTGGTCGAGCAGGTCGCGGCCCTGGGCCGCGCCGCCGGATACGCCGACGTGCAGCCCATCGGCGCCGTCTCCGTCGGACTCGAAGGCAAGCGGCTCGCCGAGATCGGCGCGATGGCGCACTCCGCCGCCGCGGTGCGCATGTTCTCCGACGACGGCCACTGCGTGTGGGACCCGGTCCTCATGCGACGCGCCCTCGAATACGTGAAGACCTTCGGCGGACTCGTCGCCCAGCACGCCGAGGAGCCGCGCCTCACCGAAGGCGCCCAGATGAACGAGGGCGCCGTCTCGGCCGAACTGGGCCTGCCCGGCTGGCCCGCCGTCGCCGAAGAGGCCATCATCGCCCGCGACGTGCTCCTCGCCGAGTACACCGGCGCACGCGTCCACTTCTGCCACGTCTCCACGGCCCGCTCGGTCGACATCATCCGCGAGGCCAAGGCCCGCGGCGCGAACGTCACCGCCGAGGTCTGCCCGCACCACCTGCTGCTCACCGACGAGTCGGCCCGCACCTACGACCCGGTCTACAAGGTCAACCCGCCGCTGCGGCGCGACGCCGACGTGGCCGTCCTGCGCGCCGCCCTCGCCGAGGGCGTCATCGACGCCGTCGCCACCGACCACGCGCCGCACGCCCCGCAGGACAAGGACTGCGAGTGGGCCGCGGCCCGCCCCGGGATGCTCGGACTGGAGACCGCCCTGTCCATCAGCGTCCTCGCCCTCGGCGGACCCACCGAAGTGGACTGGGACCTCCTCGCCGAGCGCACCTCCCGCACGCCCGCCCGCATCGCCGGCCTCGACGCCCACGGCCGCGACCCCGAACCGGGCGCCGAGGCCAACCTCACCCTCGTCGACCCCGCCGCGTCCTGGACCGTCGTCCCCGCCGACCTCGCGTCCCTGTCGCGCAACACCCCCTACGCCGGGATGACGCTCCCGGTCACCGTCCAGGCGACGTTCCTCCGGGGACGCGCCACCGTGCTGAACGGCACCATCGCAGAGGAGATCCAATGAGCCGAGCACCAGCGATCCTCGTCCTCGAGGACGGCCGCGTCTTCCGCGGCGAGGCCTTCGGCTCCGTCGGCGAGACCTTCGGCGAGGCCGTCTTCAACACCGGCATGACCGGCTACCAGGAGACCCTCACCGACCCCTCCTATTACGGGCAGGTCGTCGCCCAGACCGCCCCCCAGATCGGCAACACCGGCTGGAACGACGAGGACGACGAGTCCCGCCGCATCTGGGTCGCCGGCTACGTCGTGCGCGACCCCTCCCGCCTCGCCTCCAACTGGCGCGCCAAGCGCGGCCTCGAAGACGAACTCGCCTCCCAGGGCGTCGTCGGCATCTGCGAGGTCGACACCCGCGCCCTTACCCGGCACCTGCGCGAGGCCGGCGCCATGCGCGTGGGCATCTCCTCGCGCACCACCGACGCCGAGGAGCTGCTCGCCCGGGTCCTCGCCTCCCCGCAGATGGCCGGCGCGAACCACGTCCCCGCCGTCACCACCGCCGAGCCCTACACGTACGAGGCCAAGGGCACCGCCGCTTACACCGTGGCCGCCGTCGACCTCGGCATCAAGCGCAACACCCCCCGCCGCCTCGCCGAGCGCGGCATCACCACCACGGTCTTCCCCGCGAGCGCGAGCGTCGACGAGCTCCTCGCCGACGGCCCCGACGCCGTGTTCCTCTCCAACGGCCCCGGCGACCCCGCCACCGCCGGCCACCAGATCTCGGTCACCCGCGAACTGCTGCGCCGCCGCGTCCCGGTCTTCGGCATCTGCTTCGGCAACCAGATCCTCGGGCGCGCCCTCGGCCTGGACACCTACAAGCTCAAGTTCGGCCACCGCGGCATCAACCAGCCCGTGCTCGACCGGCACACCAACAAGATCGAGATCACCGCCCACAACCACGGGTTCGCCCTCGCGCCCCCCGAGAGCGGCGAGTTCTTCGAGACCGAGTTCGGCCGCGTCCAGGTCAGCCACGTGTGCCTCAACGACGACGTCGTCGAAGGCCTCACCTGCCTCGACGCGCCCGCCTACTCCGTCCAGTACCACCCCGAGGCCGCCGGCGGGCCGCACGACGCCGACTACCTGTTCGACCGGCTCGTCGAACTCATCGACACCGTGCGCTCCAACGACGCCAAGGGGGCCAAGGCAGATGCCTAAGCGCGACGACATCAAGCACGTACTCGTCATCGGCTCCGGCCCGATCCAGATCGGCCAGGCCTGCGAGTTCGACTACTCCGGCACCCAGGCCTGCCGCGTCCTGCGCGAGGAGGGCCTGCGCGTCACCCTCGTCAACTCCAACCCGGCCACGATCATGACCGACCCCGAGTTCGCCGACGCCACCTACGTCGAGCCGATCACCACCGAGGTCATCGAGCAGATCATCGCCAAGGAGAAGCCCGACGCGATCCTGGCGACCCTCGGCGGCCAGACTGCCCTCAACGCCGCCGTCGGCCTCCACGAGGCCGGCATCCTCGAGAAGTACGGCGTCGAACTCATCGGCGCCGACATGGACGCCATCCAGCGCGGCGAGGACCGCCAGCAGTTCAAGGACGTCGTCCTCAGCGTCGGCGGCGAAGTGCCCCGCTCCGCGGTCTGCCACTCCATGGACGAGGTCCGCGCCACCGTCGAGGACCTCGGCCTCCCCGTGGTCATCCGCCCCTCCTTCACCATGGGCGGCCTCGGCTCCGGCATGGCCTACACCTGGGAGGACGTCGACCGCATCGCCGGCAACGGCCTCGCCGAGTCCCCCACCACCGAAGTCCTCATCGAGGAGTCCGTGCTCGGCTGGAAGGAGTACGAACTCGAACTCATGCGCGACCGCAACGACAACGTCGTGGTCGTCTGCTCCATCGAGAACGTCGACCCCATGGGCGTGCACACCGGCGACTCCGTCACCGTCGCCCCCTCCATGACCCTCACCGACCGCGAGTACCAGCACATGCGCGACGTCGGCATCGCCATCCTGCGCGAAGTCGGCGTCGACACCGGCGGCTGCAACATCCAGTTCGCCATCGACCCCGCGAACGGGCGCATGATCGTCATCGAGATGAACCCTCGCGTCTCCCGCTCCTCCGCGCTCGCCTCCAAGGCCACCGGCTTCCCGATCGCCAAGATCGCCGCGAAGCTCGCCATCGGCTACACCCTCGACGAGATCCCCAACGACATCACCAAGGCCACCCCCGCCGCCTTCGAGCCCACCCTCGACTACGTCGTCGTCAAGGTCCCGCGCTTCACCTTCGAGAAGTTCCCCGGCGCCGACCCGGTCCTCACCACCACCATGAAGTCCGTCGGCGAGGCCATGAGCCTCGGCCGGACCTTCCAGCAGGCCCTCCAGAAGGCCCTGCGCTCCACCGAGACCAAGGCCGCCGGCTTCTGGACCCGCCCCGACCCCGAGGGCGCCACCCTGGAGAACACGCTCGAAGCGCTCCGCACCGCCCACGACGGCACCCTCTACACCGCCGAGCGCGCCCTGCGCCTGGGCGCCACCGTCGCCGAAGTCCACGAGGCCTGCAAGATCGACCCCTGGTTCCTCGACCAGGTCTCCCAGCTCATCGACCTCCGCGACCGCATCGAGGCCGCCGCCGTCGTCGACGAGGCGCTCCTGCGCCGCGCCAAGCGCGCCGGGTTCTCCGACGCCCAGATCGCGGCCCTGCGCCCCGAACTCGCCGGCGAGGACGGCGTCCGCCGCCTGCGCCACAGGCTCGGCCTGCGCCCCGTCTTCAAGACCGTCGACACCTGCGCCGCCGAGTTCGAGGCCCACACGCCCTACCACTACTCGACCTACGAGGACGAGACCGAGGTCGAGCCCTCCAACCGGCCCAAGGTCATGATCCTCGGCTCCGGGCCCAACCGCATCGGCCAGGGCATCGAGTTCGACTACTCCTGCGTCCACGCCGTCCAGGCCCTGCGCGAGGTCGGCTACGAGACCATCATGGTCAACTGCAACCCCGAGACCGTCTCCACCGACTACGACACCGCCGACCGGCTCTACTTCGAGCCGCTCACCTTCGAGGACGTCACCGAGGTCTTCCACGCCGAACACGAGTCCGGCAAGGCCGCGGGCGGCCCCGGCGTCATCGGCGTCGTCGTCCAGCTCGGCGGCCAGACCCCCCTCGGCCTCGCCGAACGCCTCGAAGGCGCCGGCCTGCCCATCGTCGGCACCTCCCCGAAGGCCATCGACAACGCCGAGGACCGCGGCGTCTTCGGCCGCCTCCTCGACGAACTCGGCCTCGTCGCCCCCGCCGGCGGCACCGCGTTCTCCTACGAGGAGGCCCGCGAGGTCGCCGCCCAGATCGGCTACCCCGTGCTCGTGCGCCCCTCCTACGTCCTCGGCGGCCGCGGCATGGAGATCGTCTACGACGAGGACACCCTCGCCGGGTACATCTCCCGCGCCACCGAGGCCAGCCCCGAGCACCCGATCCTCATCGACCGCTTCCTCGACGACGCCGTCGAGATCGACGTCGACTGCCTGTGCGACGGCACCGAGTTCTACCTCGGCGGCATCATGGAGCACATCGAGGAGGCCGGCGTCCACTCCGGCGACTCCTCCTGCGCCCTCCCGCCGATCACCCTCGGCGCCGGCGTCATCGAGCAGATCCGCGACTACACCGCCAAGCTCGCCTTCGGCATCGGCGTCCGCGGCCTCATGAACGTCCAGTACGCCCTCAAGGACGAGCAGCTCTACGTCCTCGAAGCGAACCCGCGCGCCTCCCGGACCGTGCCCTTCGTCTCCAAGGCCACCGCCGTCCCGCTCGCCAAGGCCGCCGCCCGCATCGCCCTCGGCGCCACCATCGCCGAACTGCGATCGGAAGGCCTCCTCGTGCCCGAGGGCGACGGCTCCGACGCCGGACCCGACGACCCCATCAGCGTCAAGGAGGTCCTCCTGCCCTTCAAGCGCTTCCGCACCGTCGAGGGCTCCGGCATCGACGCCGTCCTCGGCCCGGAGATGAAGTCCACCGGCGAGGTCATGGGCATCGACGCCACCTTCGGCCTCGCCTTCGCCAAGGCCACGCTCGCCGTCTACGGCAAGCTCCCCACCTCCGGGAAGATCTTCGTCTCCGTCGCCGACCGCGACAAGCGCTCGATCGTCTTCCCCGTCCGCCGCCTCGTCGACCTCGGCTTCACCGTCTACGCCACCGAGGGCACCGGACTCGTCCTCAAACGCCACGGCATCGACTTCACCCCCGTCGCCCGCCACAGCGGCGCCAAGGGCGAGGGCGTGCCCGACGCGGTGAGCCTCATCGCCTCCGGCGAGATCGACCTGGTCATCACCACGCCCTCGGCCTCCACTGGACCCCGCACCGACGGCTGGGAGATCCGATCCGCCACCGTCGTCGCCGACGTCAGCTGCGTCACCACCATCCAAGGCGCCGCCGCAGCCGTCCAGGCCATCGAATCGGCCTCCCGAGGCGAGATCCGCGTGGCCTCCCTCCAAGCGCTCCACCGCCGCCTCCGCGGCGCCGAGACCGTCGCGGCCTGAGGCGGCGGCGGAACCGGAGCGACGAGAATGACAACCCCACCGGGTGAGCGACGAGGCACCAGTGTCGGTGTCGCTCACCCGGTGAATTGACGTATACAGGAATGACCATGCTGTATCAGAATCTGGCCCGCCCGGTCCTGTTCCGGATCGCACGCGGGGACGCCGAGCGAGCGCACGAGTCCACCCTGCGCTGGCTCGTCCGCCTGTCCGAACAACGGCAGGTCCGCAACGCGCTCATCAAGGTCAACCGGCCGAGCGCCCCCGTCACCGTCTTCGGCGTGCCCTTCCCCAACCCCGTCGGCCTCGCCGCCGGGATGGACAAGAACGGCATCGCCGTCGGCGCCTGGCCCGCCCTCGGCTTCGGCTTCGCCGAGATCGGCACCGTCACCGCCCAGCCCCAGCCCGGCAACCCCAAGCCGCGCATGTTCCGCATGCCCCGCTCCCAGGGCATCGTCAACCGCATGGGCTTCAACAACGACGGCGCGCAGGCGCTGGCCGCGCGGCTCTCGGCCGCACCGGCCGTCGACTGCCCGCTGGGCATCAGCATCGGCAAGTCCAAGGCCGTGCCGCTCGACGGCGCGATCGAGGACTACCTCCAGTCGATGCGCTTCCTCTACCCCTTCGCCGACTACTTCGCGATCAACGTGTCCTCGCCCAACACCCCGGGCCTGCGACAGCTCCAGGACGCCTCGTCCCTGCGCGACCTGCTCGGCGCCCTGCGCGTCGAGGGCGAGCGCCTCGCCGCGGGCCGGGCACAGCGCCCGGTCCTGGTCAAGATCGCCCCCGACCTCACCGAGTCCGCGATGTCCCAGCTCCTGGAGGTCTGCCTCGAAGCCGGGGTCGCCGGGGTCATCGCCACCAACACCACGCTGGGACGCGACGGGGTCGACCCCAGCGAGGACGCCGTGGCGGCCGAGCCCGGCGGCATGTCCGGGAGGCCCCTGACCGCCGTCTCCCGCGAGATCGTCCGCTTCGTGCACCGCGAGACCGGCGGGCGCCTGCCGATCATCGGCTCAGGGGGCGTCATGACCCCCGACGACGCCCAGGCCATGTTCGACGCGGGAGCCAGCCTCGTCCAGATCTACTCCGGCCTCGTCTACAACGGCCCCGGCCTGGTCCGCGGCAGCGTGCGCCGCTTCAAGAACCCCGCCAAGCGCCGCCACCGCGCCCCGACCCGAACCTGAGAGCCCGAACCGCCGGCTCCCGCACCTCCGAACCGAAAGAAGCGAACCAATGCCTGCCAGCAAGGAATTCGGCGCCCGCGCCTACCACCTCTCCCAGGTGCGCGGCCCACTGTGCGCCGGGATCGACCCCCACGGCGCGCTCCTCCAGTACTGGGGCTTGGACGACGACCTCGACGGGGCGGAGCGCTTCTGCATGACCCTCGTCGAGGCCCTCACCGAGCACGTGGCCTTCGTCAAGCCGCAGTCGGCGTTCTTCGAGCGCTTCGGCTCGGGCGGCATCGCCCTGCTCGAACGCGTCATCGCCGAGTCCCGCCGCGCGGGCGCGCTGGTCATCCTCGACGTCAAGCGCGGCGACATCGGCTCCACGATGGCCGCGTACGCGCAGGCGTACCTCGACCCGGCCTCCTCCCTCGCGGTCGACGCGATCACCGTCAGCCCCTTCCTGGGCACCGGCTCGCTCCAGCCCGCCTTCGACCTCGCCTCGGCCCACGGCAAGGGCGTGTTCGTCCTGGCCCGCACCTCGAACCCGGAGGGCAAGCAGGTGCAGAAGGCCCGCCGACTGGACGGCAAGTCGGTCGCCCAGGGCGTCATCGACGAGGTGAACGAGCACAACCGCGACGCCGAGCCGATGGGCTCCTTCGGCATCGTCGTGGGCGCCACCATCGGCGCGTGCGCCACCGAGGGGGACGCCCGCCTGCGTGAGTCGACTTACGGAATCACCCACACCACCGTGAGCCAACGTGACTCCGCTCACGACCTCTCCCAGTTCAACGGCCCCATCCTGGTTCCGGGCATGGGCACCCAGGGCGGGCGTCCGAGTGATCTTCCGCGCGTCCTCGGCCCGGCCATGAACTTCGCAATCCCGTCCTATTCTCGACAAATCGCACAGCCGGGGCCTGCTGCGGCGAGCATTCGCACCGCCGTCGAGGCGTTGCAGGAGGAATGCCGCGCCGCGATGGGGGAATAAACCGCCGATAACCCGGTCCGAAAAATGCCCCACCCCCGGTCGCAGGCGTGTCGGACCCTGGGGTTACCGTTCCCGAGCTGGGTATGCTTCACCGATACCCGCACGTCAAGGTCCACAGGGACGAAAACCACGACTGCAAGGAGACCCCGTGCCGCTCCCTAAACTGACTCCGGAACAGCGCGCCGCAGCCCTTGAGAAGGCGGCAGCCGCCCGCAAGGCCCGCGCCCTGCTCAAGGAGAAGCTGAAGTCGGGCGAGACCACCCTGGAAGCGGTCCTCAAGTCCGCAGCCACCGACGACATCTCGGGCAAGATGAAGGTCTCGGCCGTGCTCAAGGCCCTCCCGGGCATCGGCGACAAGCGCGCCACCCAGATCATGGAGAAGCTGAAGATCGCCGACTCCCGTCGCCTGCGCGGCCTGGGCGAGCACCAGCGCGCCGCGCTTTTGGATGAATTCAAGGGCGACCAGGCCTAAGTTCGGGTAGTAGTAGTCGCGTGAGCATCGATCGTCACCACGCAGCCCTCGCTCAGCGCCTGACGGTGCTCTCCGGCCCGTCCGGAGTCGGCAAGGGCAGCGTCAAGGCCCTCATCCAGGAGTACTACCCGTGGGTCTGGCTCTCCGTGAGCTGCACGACCCGCAAGCCGCGCCCGGGTGAGGTCGACGGCGCCGACTACCACTTCGTGTCGACCGAGCAGTTCGAGTCGATGATCGCCGCGGGGGAGTTCCTTGAATGGGCCTCCTACGCGGGGAACCTCTACGGAACCCCCCGCGGCCCGGTCGAGGAGCGCCTGCGCGCCGGACTCCCGGCGCTGCTGGAGATCGAACTGCAGGGCGCGCGCCAGGTCCGCCGGGCCATGGCCGACGCCCAACTGGTCTTCCTGGCCCCGCCGTCGTGGGACGAACTCGTCCGCCGCCTCACCGGGCGGGGGACCGAGGACGAGGCCACGATCGCGCGCCGCCTGGAGGCCGCCCGTTCCGAGCTGGCCTCGGAGGCCGAGTTCGATCACACAGTCACCAACGTGTCGATCGAGCAGGCGGCCGCCGAGCTGGTAGAGTTGCTCAGTTCTCCGGCCCTCGCGTCGGCATCGCCGTCGAGCCGCAAATAGCCTCGCCAAGGTGAGGCCCGCGAGCCGCACTTCAGCTCAGCACGCCCGGAGCCACTGAGCACCACGAGTCGCACACGAAGGATTACACGTGTCAGGGACTGTCGCCGACCCGGTCGGCATCACCAACCCGCCGATCGACGATCTGCTGGAGAAGGCCCAGTCGAAGTACCAGCTGGTCATCTACTCCGCCAAGCGGGCGCGCCAGATCAACGCCTACTACTCGCAGCTGGGCGAAGGCCTGCTCGAGTACGTGGGCCCGCTCGTCGAGACCACGCCCGAGGAGAAGCCGCTGTCGATCGCCATGCGCGAACTCGACAAGGGCCTCCTTGAGACGAAGGCCTTCGACGACCCCGAGGCGTAGGGCCGCACGTTTGAACATCGTCCTGGGCGTGTCGGGCGGCATAGCCGCCTACAAGGCCTGCATCCTGCTCCGCCTGCTCAAGGAGTCCGGTCACGACGTGACCGTGATCCCCACGGCGGCGGCGCTGGAGTTCGTCGGTGAAGCCACCTGGGAGGCCCTGTCGGGCCACCGGGTGGCTTCCGGCGTGTTCTCGGACGTCGCCGAGGTCAAGCATGTGCGGCTCGGCCGCGGCGCCGACCTCGTCGCCGTCGTCCCCGCCACCGCCGACCTCCTCGCCCGCGCCGCCCACGGCCGCGCGGACGACCTGCTCACGAGCACCCTGCTGACCGCGACCTGCCCGGTGGTCTTCGCGCCCGCGATGCACACCGAGATGTGGGAGCACGCGGCCACCAGGGCGAACGTCGCGACGCTGCGCGAGCGCGGCGCCCACGTCGTCGAGCCCGACTCGGGCCGCCTCACCGGCGCCGACACCGGCCCCGGCCGCCTGCCCGAGCCCGAATCGCTCTTCGCCCTGCTCAAGGGCTTCTTGACCTCCCCGGCCCGCGACCTCGTCGGCCGCAAGGTGCTCGTCACCGCCGGGGGCACCCGCGAGCCGATCGACCCGGTCCGCTTCATCGGGAACCACTCCTCGGGGCGCCAGGGCATCGCGATCGCCGCCGCGGCCGCCGCCCGCGGGGCCGAGGTGCGCCTCATCGCCGCGCACATCGACGCCCCGCTGCCCGCCGGGATCGCCGTGGAGCGCGTGGGGACCACCGGCGAGCTGTACGAGGCCACCGTCAAGGCCGCCGTCGGCGCCGACGCCGCGGTGCTCGCCGCCGCGCCCGCCGACTTCACGCCCAAAACGGCCTCGGACCGCAAGCTCAAGCGCAAGGGCGACATCGACCTCGCGCTGACCTCGACGCCGGACATCTCGGCGGCGGTGGGGCGCGCGAAGGCCCCGGGCCAGGTGCTCGTCGTCTTCGCGGCCGAGACCCACGACGGCCCCGAGCACGCGCGGGCGAAGCGCGAGGCCAAGGGCGCCGATCTGGTGGTGCTCAACGACGTCTCGGGCGGAGCCGTGTTCGGCGCCGCCGAGAACTCGGTCACGATCTTCGACGAACGTGGCGAAGTCGACGCTCTCGTCGACGCCTCCAAGGAATCGGTGGCCGACGCGATCTGGGACGCCGTCTCAGCTGCGCTGGGGCCGCGCGACTCCCGGTGAGTGGACGCCACGGACACCGCCCGGCGCCTGCGCGCCGACTTGGTGGGAGGATCGTGAGCGCATAGACTTGTGAGCTGCGAAGTCAGTCGAAGTGCGCCGCTTGGCGGCGTGGAAGTGTTGAGGAGTGCCGTGGCACGTCGCCTGTTCACCTCCGAGTCGGTCACCGAGGGCCACCCGGACAAGATCGCCGACCAGATCTCCGATGGGATCCTGGACGCCCTGCTGGGCGAGGACCCCGGGAGCCGGGTGGCGGTCGAAACCCTCATCACCACCGGTCAGGTGCACGTCGCCGGCGAGGTCACGACCCATGCCTACGCCGACATCCCCCGGATCGTGCGCGACACGATCCTGCGGATCGGCTACGACTCCTCCAAGAAGGGCTTCGACGGCGCCTCGTGCGGCGTGAACGTCTCGATCGGCGGCCAGAGCCCCGACATCGCGCAGGGCGTCGACAAGGCCTGGGAGTCCCGTGTGGACGCCGAAGGCCACGACGAGCTCGACCTCCAGGGCGCGGGCGACCAGGGCCTGATGTTCGGCTTCGCGTGCCGCGAGACCCCCGAGCTCATGCCGCTGCCGATCGCCTTGGCGCACCGGCTCTCCCAGCGCCTCACCGAGGTCCGCAAGGACGGCACCGTCCCCTATCTCCGGCCGGACGGCAAGACCCAGGTCACCATCGAGTACGACGGCAACCGCCCCGTGCGACTGGACACCGTGGTCGTCTCCAGCCAGCACGCCCCCGACATCTCGCTCGACTCGCTCCTGGCACCCGATGTCGCCGAGCACGTCATCGCGCCGGTCGTCTCCGGCCTCGACCTCGACATCGCCGACTACAAGCTCCTGGTCAACCCGACCGGCCGCTTCGAGATCGGCGGCCCGATGGGCGACGCGGGCCTCACCGGCCGCAAGATCATCGTCGACACCTACGGCGGATACGCCCGCCACGGCGGCGGCGCCTTCTCCGGCAAGGACCCGTCGAAGGTCGACCGCTCGGCCGCGTACGCGGCCCGCTGGGTCGCCAAGAACGTGGTCGCCGCCGGGCTCGCCGAGCGCTGCGAGGTCCAGGTGGCCTACGCGATCGGCAAGGCCAAGCCGGTGAGCATCGCGGTGGACACCTTCGGCACCGGGACCGTGGACCCCGCGCGCATCGAGCGCGCCGTGCTCGACGTGTTCGACCTGCGCCCGGCCGCGATCATCCGCGACCTCAACCTCATCCGCCCGATCTACTCGAAGACGGCCGCGTACGGCCACTTCGGGCGCGAACTGCCCGAGTTCACCTGGGAGGCGACCGACCGCGCCGCCGAGCTCAAGGAAGCCGTGAACTGAAGGCCCGCAAGCGAACACGTGAGCCCTCGCCGCATCGCGGCGAGGGTTCGCGCGTTTCCGGTGCCGCTCGGGCGACGTCACGGCGGCGATCCCACCGGCGCGGCCGTGCGGCGCCCCGGCGTCGGTGGGGACCGGTACGTTTACCGGATGGACGAGTACCCGGCGATCGCAGCGGTCTGCGTCGACCAGCCGCTGCCGCAGCTGGACAGGCTCTTCGACTACCGCGTCCCGGTCGAGCTGCGGGGCGACGTGCGCCCCGGCTGCCGCGTCGTCGTCCGCTTCAACGGCCGCAGGCTCAAGGCCACGGTCATCGAGATGCGCGACCGCACCGAGTTCCCCGGGAAGGTCCTGCCGGTCCTGGAGGTCGTGCCGCCCGGTGTGGTGCTCGCGCCCGAGGTCGCGACGCTCGCCCGGCGGATCGCCGACCGCTACGCGGGCAACCTCGCCGACGTCCTGCGCCTGGCCCTGCCCGAACGCAAGGTCCGGGTCGAGAAGGAGCCCGCCGCAGAACCGCTCGCCGTGGGCGCCCCGGTCGGCACTCACTGGAATAGATATATCCACGGCGATGCATTCCTACGCGCGGTGGGCGGCGGCCGCGAAGCCCGCATCGCCTGGAACGCCGTGCCCGGCGAGGACTGGGCCGCGCGCCTCGCCGAGGCCGCGGGCGCCGCCGCCGCGGCCGGTCGCGGCGCGCTGCTCGTCGTCCCCGACCAGTACGACCTCGAACGCCTCGACAAGGCCCTCACCGCGGCGCTCGGCCCCGATCGGCATGTGACGCTGTCGAACGCGATGGGCCCGACCCCGCGGTACCGGTCCTTCCTCAAGGCGCTGCGCGGTGAGGTGCGCGTGGTCGCCGGGACGCAGGTCGCCATGTTCGCGCCGGTCGCCGACCTCGGCCTGGTGGCCGTCTGGGACGACGGCGACAAGAACCTCATCAGCCTCCACGCCCCGCACCCGCACGCCCGCGAGGTGCTCCTGACCCGCGCCGAACTCGCCGGCGCCGCCTGCGTCGTCGGCGGTTTCGCGCGCACCGCCCAGGCCCAACTGCTGGTGGAGACCGGTTGGGCGGTTTCGGCGCACGCCCACCGCGAGGCGCTGCGCGCCGCCTCGCCGCGCGTCGTGCCGATCGGCGACGACGCCGACCTGGCCGCCGACCCGTCGAGCTCCACCGCTCGCCTGCCCACCGTCGCCTGGGACGCCGCCCGCAAGGCCCTGAACGCCGACCTGCCGGTGCTGCTCCAGGTCCCGCGCCGCGGCTACGTGCCCGCGGTGTCCTGCCAGCGCTGCCGCACACGTTCGATGTGCACGGCGTGCACCGGGCCGCTGCGACTGACCGGCCCGCGGCGCCCGCCGGTGTGCACCTGGTGCGGCCGCGTGGACGAGGACTACCGCTGCGGCGAATGCGGTTCGACCCGGATGCGCGCGGTGGTCATCGGCGCCGCCCGCACCGCCGAGGAGCTGGCCGGCGCCTTCCCCGGCGTCGACGTGGTCGAGTCGAACGCGGCCGAACGCCTGGACGCGATCCCGCCCGGGCCCCGCCTCGTGGTGTCCACCCCGGGCGTCGAACCCCTTGCGCCGCAGGGCTACGGTGCGGTGCTCCTAGTGGACACCTGGGCTCAGCTCACACGCGCCGAACTCACCGCTTCGGAAGAGGCCCTGCGGATCTGGATGAACGCGGTCGCCCTGTGCGCGCCGACCGGGACGGCGGTCGTGACCGCCGACGGCGGCCTTCCCGTCGTCCAGGCGCTCATCCGCTGGGACGCGGCCTGGTTCGCGACCCAGGAACTCCACGACCGCGCCGAACTGGGGTTCCCCCCGGTCATGCGCTTCGCCGCCCTGACAGGCCCGAACGGCGAGGCCGAGAAGCTCGCCGCCGACCTCCCCGCCGACCTCGACGCCGAGGTCATCGGCCCGATCCCGGTCGACGAGCGGACCGAGCGCCTCCTCCTACGAGTCCGCCGCCGCAACGGCCCGGCCCTCGCCGCCTTCCTCGCGAAGGCCGCCGCGGCCCGCTCGGCCGCCAAGACCGAACAGGTCCGCATCCAGATCGACCCCCGCGAGATCGCCTGACCCGCAGCCCCTATCGGTGCAGCGAGGCGTTCGCGAAGATCCAGTCGACCTCGTCGCGGAGCGCCTCGTCGTCGGGATAGGCCAGGCTGAACAGGAACCGCGCCGACAGTCCGTCCTCGGACGGGATCTGGAGCAGGCGCCCGTAGGCCGACTCCTCGTAGCGCGGGTGCGATACGACCCAGGAGACCTCGTAGGCCTCGGTGCCGCCGATGGTCCGGGTCTCAGAGGAGAGGAACTCCCATTCCTCGGGGACTGCGGCGTAGAAGATGCCGGTGGTGATTCGCGCGGACTCCTCCGCCGTCGCCTTCGGGTCGCCGCTCCAGTCCGGAATGACGAACGTCCAGATCTGCGCGATCGGTTCATCGGTTTCGGTTCGGGCTCCCGACGTGACGTCCTCTATGAACTCGACGCCCTTGTACTCGTACCAGCCCTCCGGGAGCGGATAGGTCAGGCCCGTCTCGGGTTCGACGACCGCGGAGGTCTCGGTGCAGCATTCGGGCCGCGGGTCGTCGGGTCTGACGAACAGCCAGACGACGCCCGCGGCGGCGACGACCGCGATCAGGGCGATGAGGAGGCCTTTGCGTAGCCTGGCGCCGGGGACGGGTTCGGGGAGCGGGGCGAGGCCCGCGGTCAGGGACCGTCGCACCGGGTCGGGCGGCGTGGCGGGTGCAGCGGGCTCGGGGTGCGAGTCCGGTTCTTGCTGTTCGTCGGTCACAGGCCCGGGCCGTCGGCCATGAGCCTGAGGATGCGGAGGGCGATGAAGCCCACGGAGAGCCAGCCGAGGACGATGCCGGCTATTGCTAGGCCGTCGCCGGACTGGCCGGTGGTCTCGATCCTGCGCCTCGCGGCGCTGCCGAGCGGGATGGCGATGAAGCCGAAGCAGAAGCAGAGGCCGACGATGCCGACGACCAGGGAGGCGATGGCCATGCCGTTGGTGCCCGGATGCGGGGCGCCTTCGCCGGGGACGGGCGGGTAGACGGGGTAGGCGGGCGGTTCTGAGGGGTTTTCGGGGTCGGGGGAGGGCACGTCGTCAGGGCTCATGGGGTCCTTGTCTTCGAGGGGGCGTCTTCGAGGGGGCCGCCGGGGCGGGGCGGGGGTGTCGCGAGGGGTTCGTGCGAACAGGGTCCATTGTCGCGGATCGCGGAAAGGGGTTTCGTGCGGGTGGCGCCGATGGCAGCGCGGGCCTGAGGGGTCAGCCGTTCGTGTCGCGGCTGAGGCGGGTGCGCAGGCCCGTCCAGAGGGTGCGGAGGCGTTCGCGGAGGAAGTAGGCGGCCGCGGCCGCGATGAGGAGGAAGGGGATGGCGATGGGGAGGACCGTGGTGAAGCCGAGGACCACGATGAGGGCCTCGACGCCGATGAGGGAGGCGACGCCCATGTAGCCGAATACGGTGAGGGCCTGGGCTCGGAACATCAATGCCGCCAAGGCGTTTCGCAGTCGTCCTCGTCCTTCGTCGCTCACCGTACCTGTATACCACCGCCGCTCGGGAACGACGTGAGGCGAGCGCCGGTCGTTCAGCACACCCGGCCGCCGGAGGCGGCCGTGGCCGCCGCCAGGTCGCGGACCAGGTCGAGGTCGACCCGTGCGGGGCTGCTGAAGCGCAGGCAGCCCTTGCCCATGTCGCGGCCCGCCAGGCGCTCCTCGAACGCCGCCCGCACGTCCGTGCGGAGCAGGTAGAACGATATGTACCGCTTCTGGGACGCGAAGGCGATCTCGACGCCCCCGGCCGTGCCGTCCCGCGAGAGCCCCGGCATCCCGTACGCCATGACCTCCGTGAACCCCGGCATCGCCTCCCGGCACGCGTCGCGGATCGCGCCCATCGCCTCGCGGCGGTCCTCGGGGAGCCCGGCCAGGTAGGCGTCCACGGTCTCGGCATCGCTCTGCACCATCCCCGAAACCTAGCGCCGAAGCGCCCGAACCGACGAGTTTCGGCTCGCCGGCTCGTCTCAACTGATGCAATCGCCGTACCGGCACCACACGAAGACCGCCGCTCGAAAGGACCGCGCCATGCCGCAGAAGATCGTCACCAACATCTGGTACGAAGGGGACGCCGAAGCGGCCGTCGACTTCTACCTCACCCTCTTCGACGACGCGAAGGTCACCAGCACCATCCCGTTCATCGAGGACGCCCACGGGACGCCCGGGCAGGCCATGGTCGTCAACTTCGACCTCGCCGGGCAGTCCTTCACGGCCATCAACGGCGATAATTCCGCCAAGCACGACCACGCCATGTCCCTCCTCGTCAACTGCGAGGACCAGGCCGAGATCGACCGCTTCTGGGACGCGATCCTCGACGGCGGCGGCAAGGAGATCCAGTGCGGGTGGATCGCCGACAAGTGGGGCGTCAACTGGCAGATCTGGTCCACCCAGGCCGACCGGTACGTCGGCGGCGAGGACAAGGAGGGCGCCGTGCGCGCCGTCAACGCCATGTACGCCATGAAGAAGATCGACCTCCAGGCCCTCAAGGACGCCTACGAGGGCGCTTGAGGGCGCGGACCGGTCCCCCGGACGGGGGACCGGCGCCCGGCCCTCGGGGGAGGCGCCCGGGCCCGCGACCGGCCACGCTGGAACCATGAGCTCCCGCCGCTGGCACAATGGCCCCATGCGCCTCCTCGCCCCGCTCTGGTCCAGGGCCACCTACCGCGGCTGGGTCTGGATCATCCTCGGCGGGGCGCTCATGATGCCGTTCATGATGGTCGGCGCCGTCCTCTACAACTGGTCCGACCCCTCGGGCGGCTTCGACGGCATCCTCTCGCCGCTCGTCTACCTCGGCGTCCTCCCGCTCGTCGCCGCCGCCTCGCTCCTGCTGCCCGACCGCGACGTCGAGCGCACCGCCGCCCGGCGCCTCCTGGGCGCCGAGTTCGCCTCTCCGACCGACGACGACACCTGGAACTCGCGCTGGCGCACCGGCTGCTGGTTCACCCTCCACGCCGCCGTCGGCGGCCTCCTCTCGGGCCTCACGCTCGCCCTGGTGCCCTTCGCGGTCTACCTGTTCTACAACGGCGCGCTCCTGACCGTCGGGGTCCTCGACGACGCGCCGCCGCTGTATTCGGGCGGTCTCGTCGAATGGGGCCTGGTCACCGGCCCGCTGTTCCTCGCCGGGCTCATCGGCGCCATCGCCCTCGCCACCGCGGGGATGCGGGCGCTCGCGCCCGGCCTCCTCGGCCAGGGGGCCGCCGACCGGCTCGCCGCCTCCCGCGCCGAGGCCGCCCGCCTGGCCGCACGCAACCGCATCGCCCGCGAACTGCACGACTCGGTCGGCCACGCCCTCTCCGTCGTCGTCATCCAGTCCGAGGCCGCCGCCCGCGTCATCACCGCCGACCCGGACTTCGCCGCCCAGGCCATGAGCGCCGTCGGCGAGACCGCCCGCGGCGCGCTCGCCGAACTCGACGCCGTCATCGGCGCCCTGCGCGAGGACCGCGACCGCTCGCGCGGCCCGCAGCGCGACCTCGCCGACCTCGAAACGCTCGCCGCCGAATCCGGGGCCACGGTGGAACTCCACGTCACCGGCGACCGGGACGCCCTGGGCCGCATCGCCTCACGCGAGACCTACAGGATCGTGCAGGAGGCGCTGACGAACGTGATCCGCCACGCCGACGAGCCCCGCGCCGACGTCACCGTCCACATCGGTGAACGCGAAGCGACGATCACCGTGACCAGCCCCGCCGCCCGCAGGCCGCGCGGGCGCGCCGGCGGCAGAGGCCTCATCGGCATGGCCGAGCGCGCCGCCGTGCTCGGCGGGACCGCCGAGGCCGCCTGGACCGCCGGCGCCTGGACCGTCCGCGCCACCGTTCCCACCGACACCCGAAAGGCCGAGGATGACCGCTCCGCTGCGCATCGCCCTGATCGATGACGAGGCCCTGATCCGCTCCGGGTTCGCCGCCGTCATCGGCGCCGAACCGGACCTCGACGTCGTCGCCGAAGGCGCCGACGGCATCGACGCGGTCGCCATCGCCCGCTCCGGCAAGGCCGACGTCATGCTCATGGACGTGCGGATGCCGAAGGTCGACGGCATCGAGGCGACCTCTCGGATCGTGTCCGAACTCGCCGACCCGCCCAAGATCCTCGTCGTCACCACCTTCGACAACGACGACTACGTGTGGCAGGCCCTGCGCGCGGGCGCCGACGGGTTCCTCCTCAAACGCACCCGCCTCGAAGACCTCCTCGCCGCCGTGCGCCTCGTGGCCCGCACCGACGCGCTCCTGTTCCCCGAAGCCGTCCGCCGCCTCGCCGCCGCCGCACCGACCCGCAAGCCCCCCAAAGGCATCGGCGACCTCTCCGATCGCGAGCGCGAAGTGCTCGCCCTCGCCGCGCGCGGCCTGTCCAACGCCGAGATCGCCGCCGAGCTCTTCCTCGGACGCGAGACCGTCAAGACCCACCTGAGCAGCGTCTACACCAAGCTCGCCGTCCGCGACCGCACCCAGGCCGTCATCGCCGCCTACGAAGGCGGCCTCGTCTGAGGACCCCGTCCGCCGCATCCGACCGCGGGGCGGAGGCGCCGTCCCCCGCCCCGTCGCCTCCTCAGCCCTCGGCGTCGGCCGTGTTCCAGCCGTCGCGGAAGGCGTACCGCGCCGGAGCCGACGCGTAACGCAGGAACGCGGTGCTCCCGGCCGTGCCGACCGCCGTGTTCGAGTGGTGGAAACGCGAGCCCTCGTAGATCATCTTGCCGTTCTGGAGCGAGGTTCCCGCCGCGTCGACCAGGTGGTACCCGCCGAGCACGCAGTCCTGGTAGCGCACGATCGGGATGCGCCCGCCCTCGCCGCTGTAGCGGTGCGTGTTGTAGAACGCGCTCGCCTCCTGGATCGCCGCGATGTCCGAGCACGAGGTGAAGGTGACCGTGCCGCGGTTCCAGCCGCAGTCGATGACCTTCTGGTCGGGGCTCTTCTTCGGCTCGAACCGCACCCCGTTGACGTTGAGCCGCGCGGCGGTCGTGTCCCCGTCGGCGGTGTACGGCAGCACGAAGTACCGGGCCGCGCTCGTGCCGACCATCGACCACGAACCGCCGTAGACGTTGATCGAGCCGCCCCGGTTGAACTTGAAGAAGTCGCCCCCGGCCAGCGCGAAGTTGCAGGACTGGACGAAGTAGTTGAGGAACTGGTCCTGCTGCTTGCTCCCGGCCGGGTCGGTCACGCCGCAGGTGAGGAACGCGTCGGTGTACCGCGAGACGGTGTCGGTGGAGCACAGCACGAAGTGGTGCTCGCTGTTGTTGTTCGCCTCCTTGTCGCCGTCGATGCCGATGACGCGGTTCCAGGAGCCCTTCCACTCGATGTCGCGGTACACGAAGTACTGGTTCTGCCCGTTGCCGTACTCGGGGTAGGTCGGGGTGCCCGCGAGGGAGTCGACCGACCAGTAGTACGCGAAGTTGTTGGCGGGGTTGGTCGAGGTGAAGCTCATGCCCTCGAAGTAGGTGTAGCGCAGGCGGACCGCGGCGGTGATGAGGTTGTTCTCGCGCGGGTCGGCGCTGGCGGCGAACGCGGTGTCGAATTTGACGTTCGTGACGCGCGGCCCGCAGCCGCGGAAGCGCAGGCCGAAGACCTGGTCGGCGTTGCCGGTGGTCGGGGACCACATGAGCGTGTCCTTCTTGGTGATCCGGTAGTCCCCGGGCGGGAAGAACACCTCTTTGCGGACGATGCCCGAGCGCCGCTGGGTGAGCGCTGCGGCGACGGCGGCTCGGATCGCGTCCGAGTCGTCGGTGACCCCGTCGCCGACCGCGCCGTAGGACTTGACGTCGACGCTGTACTCGGCCGGGTCGGTGTTCGAGGCGCTCTGGGCGTGCGCGGGGGCGCCGCCGAGGAAGGCGAGGGCGCCGGCGCCGCCCGCGGCGCCGAGGCCGAACGCGCGTCGGCTGATGGGGCGGGACGGGTCGGCGGGACCGGGTCGTGCCTCGGGCATGGGGTGCTCCCTTATTGGTCTGTTGTTGTCGGCATCGATTGCCGCGCAACACGTTACGGCAATCACACCGGCACTGGCAACGGTCGGCGGGGGAGCGGGGTTGACGGTGGCGGGGCTCTTCGTGCTATGGTTCATTAGTCAAGTAATGAACCTCTGAACCGACCAACCGAAACTCTAGACCGAAGGAGGCGAGATGTTCGATGACGGCACGCCGATCTACCGGCAGATCGCCGACCAGATCAAGGCCGAGATCATGAACGGCTCGCTCGAACCGGGAGGCAAGGTCATGTCGACGAACCAATACGCGGCGTTCTACCAGATCAACCCGGCCACGGCCCAGAAGGCGTTCCGGGAGCTGGTCGACGAGGGCGTCCTCTACAAGCAGCGGGGCGTCGGCATGTTCGTCGCCGACGACGCCCGCGACCGCCTCGCCGCCGACTTCCGCGAGCGGTTCTTCGAGCGCGTCCTCGCGCCGCTGGTCCGCGAGGCCCGCCAGGCCGGCATCCCCCTGACCGACATCATCGACTACCTGCGGGCCAGTCAAGACGAAGCCGCAGCCCAGACCGAGAAAGGCGCCCTCCAATGAGCTTCACCGTCAACCTCCGCGACGTCACCCTCAAGTACGGTGACGCGGACGCCCTCGCCGACGTGGACCTGACCCTCGAAGCCGGCAAGATCTACGGCCTGCTCGGACGCAACGGCGCCGGCAAGACCAGTCTGCTCAGCCTCATCGCCGCGTTCCGCCGCCCCACCGGCGGCGACGTCCTCGTCGGCGGCGAGCCGGTCTGGGAGAACGCGCCCGTCGTCTCCCGCGTCGCGCTCGTCCGCGAAGGCGGCGACTTCGACGACGCCGACACCGTCAAGGACGTCCTCGCCAGCGGCGAACTGCGCCCGAGCTTCGACCCCGACTACGCCGCCAAGCTCGCCGACAAGTTCGAGCTGCCGCTCAAGAAGAAGGTCCGCGAGCTCTCGCGCGGCAAGCGCTCGGTCCTCGCCGCCGTCACCGGCCTCGCCGCCCGCGCCGAGCTGACCATGTTCGACGAGGTCCACCTCGGCATGGACGCCCCCACGCGGGACGCGTTCTACAAGGAGCTCCTCGCCGAGTACATGGACCGTCCGCACACCGTCGTCCTCTCCACCCACCTCATCGACGAGGTCGCCAACTACCTCGAAGAGGTCGTCATCGTCGACCGCGGCCGCGTGCTCGTCCACCAGCCCGTCGAGACCCTCCAGGGGCGCGGCGCCACCCTCACCGGCGCCGCCGACCGGGTCGACGAACTCACCGAAGGCCTCGAACTCCTCGCCGAGCAGCGCCTGGGCGGCACCAAGAGCGCCACCGTCGCCGCCCTCGACGCGGACCTGCGCGCCCGCGCCGCCGCGGCGGGCGTCGAGATCGGCCCGGTCGGCCTCCAGGACCTCTTCATCCACCTGACCAACCCCGACCGGAACGGAGCGTAGCCATGTCCGACCTCTCCCTCGCCGCCCGGCGCTACCGACTGGGCCTGGGCATGTTCACCGAAGGCGTCAAGTACTTCGCCGGGTGGATCGTCGCCGCCGTCGTCCTCGCGTTCCTGGTGCCGTTCATCATCGGCCAGTGGGCCGACGTCAGCCAGTCCGGCTGGTACCACGCGGCCAACGTCGGCAAGATCTGCACCGCCATCGTCGGCGGCGGCTTCCTCTACACGATGATGCCCACGATGATCGCCCAAGGCGTCACCCGCCGCGAGCTCGCCACCGCCACCGGCCTGTTCGGCCTCCTGTGGTCGGCCGCGCTGGGCCTGGTCGCCATCGCCGGGTTCCTCGTCGAGCACGCCTACTACGGGCTCCTCGACTGGACCCAGGGCATCGACCAGGACACCCCGCTGCCGCTGGAGTCCTACGGCCACGCCTTCGAGTTCGCCGCCCACTACCCGCTGGTCTTCGCCCTCTACTTCACCGGCGGCGCCCTCGTCAGCGCCGCGATCTACCGCTCCGACAGCGGCTGGCTCGTGCTCATCCCCGTCATCCCGATCGGCCTCGCCCTCGACGACCTGCTCAGCAGCAGCGAACCGTGGGGGCCGGGCTGGATGGTCCGCTTCGTCACCGGCCTCGCCGACGACGTCGACCCGTGGATCGGCGCGGTCCTCACCGCCGCCTTCATCGTCCTCGGCGCCTGGATCACCCGCCGCCTCATCCTCGACAGCGCGATCCGCGCCAAGCAGGCCTGACATGGACGACGCACTCGCCAAGCGCCGCTACCGGATCGGCCTGCGCCTCTCCCTCGACGCCCTGCGCTGGATGATCTGGCCGCTCGCCATCGGCGTCGCCGTGTCCCTCGTCCTCGCCGCGGTGCTCGCCCTGACCGGGGCCGCCCCCGACGGCGGCGTCTGGGCCGTCTGGATCTCCATCGCGCAATGGCTGTGGGGCGCCGCCGCCGGGATCAGGCTCTTCGCGGCCGTGCCCGTCCACCTCGCCCTCGGCGTCACCCGCCGCGAGACCATCGCCGCCTTCGGCGTGTTCGGCGCGCTCACCACCGCACTCGGCGTGGTCGTGGCCGTCGGGGGCTTCCTCGCCGAGCACGCCGTGCTCCTTGCCGTCGCCGACCCCGACGGCACCTGGGGCGCCGCCGCCCTCGCCGGCACCCGGTACCTGCTCATCACGCCGATCTACTTCTTCGGCGGCGCCGCCATCGCCGCCGCGGCCCTGCGCTTCGGCTCCGGACCGCTCCCCGCCGGACTCATCCTCATCCTGGCCGGCGCCCTCTACACCGGAGCGCTCTTCCTCGAATTCGCCCCGCTCGCCGACGCCCTCCCGCTCTGGACCGGCGCCTGCCTCGTCCTCCTCGCCGCCCTCGCCGCGGCCTTCGACCTCGCCCTCCGATCCGCGCCGATCCGTCCCCGAGGAGCCTGACCATGACCGCGCTGACGCAACGCAAGTACCGCTTCGCCGCCCACCTGGCGACCGACGCCGCCCGCACCCTCGGACTCTGGACGGTCGCCGGATTCGCCGTGCTGCTCGCGGCCTCCGCGATCTACCGCGCGGCAGTCGGCGCCTACGCGGACTTCGCCGTCTGGGCCCTCCTCGTGATCCCGGCCGCCATGCTCGCCGCGGGCTGGCTCCACCTCCACAAGGCCTACCCGCGGGCCATCGCCAACGGCCTCACCCGTAAGGAGCTCATCGCCGCATTCGCCCTCTACGGCGCCGTCGCGGTCCTCGCCGCCGCGGCGCTCACCCAGGCCGGCAACGCCGTCATCGGGCTCTTCTCGACCTTCCGCGGCGTCGAGCACCACACGGGCTTCTACGGCCTCGGCTGGTTCGACTCGGTGGCCCGCCCGGCCCTGTGGTTCGCCGTCGGCGCCGCCGCCGGATCCGCGATGATCCGCTTCGGCCGCCGGTGGCTCGGCGCCCTCGTCAGCGCGCTCTTCATCTCCGTCGCCGTCTACCGGTCCGCCGTCATCTCACTCGCGGTCAACCTCGGCCAGCAGGTCCCCGACGGCGACGGCACCCTCATCGAGATACCGCTCGCCGTGGACGAGAACACGCTCGCCTGGATCGACCTCGCCCTCGCCGCCGCGGTCGCCCTCGCCGCACTCGCCCTGCTCGCCCGGGCCCCGATGCGACCGAAGCCGGCCTGAGCGATGGGCACCGTCGGCCTCCTGGTCCCGTTCCCGGTCATGGTGCTGGCCGCCTGCGTCGCGGCCGGCATCGTCGCCGGACTCCTCCTGGCCACCGGACCGGTCCCGCCGCCGGACCGGCGCGAGCCCCGGACCCGCACCACACCTCCCGCCGACCCCTCACGCCGACCGCCCGGCGGGTGGGACACTGGAGAACGGCCAGTACACGCTTCGGAAGGTCAGCACATTGTCGATCCAGCCCATCCGCATCTTCGGCGACCCGGTCCTGCGCACGGCCGCCGATGACGTCGACACGTTCGACAAGGAACTGCGGGGACTCGTGAAGGACCTCCTCGACACCATGCTCGACGAGGGCGGCGCCGGGCTCGCCGCACCGCAGCTGGGCGTCGGCAAGCGGGTCTTCACCTTCGACGTGGACGACGTCGTCGGCCACATCGTCAACCCCGTCCTCGAATTCCCCGACGAAGAGGAGCAGGACGGCCCCGAAGGCTGCCTCTCCCTTCCCGGCCTGTACTTCGACACCGTGCGCCGCCAGAACGTCGTCGCCAAGGGCTTCAACGAGTACGGCGACCCCCTCCAGATCGTCGGCACCGGCCTCATGGCCCGCTGCCTCCAGCACGAGACCGACCACCTCGACGGCATCATCTTCATCGACCGACTCGACGCGGAGCGCCGAAAAGCCGCGCTCACCGAGATCCAGGCCCAGGACTGGTACAACGAAGACGTCAAAGTGAAAGTCACCCCCCACGACACCAAGGGTGTGTTCTTTAAACGATGAGAATCGTCTTCGCCGGGACCCCGGAGGTCGCGCTGCCGACCCTTGCGGCCCTCCACGGCTCCGACCACGAGGTCGTCGCCGTCCTGACCCGACCCGACGCCAGGACCGGCCGCGGCCGCAAGGTCTCCCGCTCGCCCGTCGCCGCCTGGGCCGACGAACACGGCATCGAAGTCCTCACCCCCGCCAAACCCCGCGAACCGGAGTTCCTCCAGCGGCTGCGCGACCTCGACGCCGATCTCGTCCCCGTCGTCGCCTACGGCGCGCTCGTGCCGCCCGCCGCGCTCGCGATCCCGCGCCTGGGCTGGATCAACCTCCACTTCTCGCTCCTGCCCGCATGGCGCGGCGCCGCACCCGTGCAGCACGCCGTCCTCAACGGCGACGAGATGACCGGCGCCTGCGTCTTCCAGCTCGAAGCGGGCCTCGACACCGGCCCCGTGTACGGCCGCCTCACCGAGCCCGTCGGACCGGCCGACACCTCCGGCGCCCTCCTCGACCGCCTCGCCGACGCCGGCGCCCGCCTCACCCTCGACGTCGTCACCGCCCTCGGCCTCGGCGCACTCGTCGGTGAACCCCAACCCGAAGACGGCGTCTCCTACGCCCCCAAGATCACCGTCGAAGACGCCCGCGTCCGCTGGGGCGACCCCGCCTTCGCCGTCGACCGCCGCGTCCGCGCCGTTACCCCCGCCCCCGGCGCATGGACCGAGTTCGACGGCCAGCGCCTGCGACTGGGCCCCGTCACCGCCGACCCCGACGGCCCCGACCTCGCCCCCGGCGAGATCGCCCTCGCGAAGAAGACCGTCCATGTCGGCACCGCCACCGAACCGGTCCTCCTCGGCCAGGTCCAGCCCGCCGGCAAGAAGCCCATGGACGCCGCCGCCTGGGGCCGCGGCCTCCAAACAGAGAAGCCGGTGTTCGCATGAGCGACAAGAGGAACCGCCGCCGCGAGGCGGAACGCGACCTGCCCAAGGTCAACCCGCGCCGCGTCGCCTTCGACGCCGTCCGCGCCGTCACCGCCGACAACGCCTACGCCAACCTCGTGCTGCCGCGGATGCTCGCCGAGACCGACAACTCCGGCCGCGACGCCGCCCTCGCCACCGAACTGACCTACGGCACCCTCCGCAGCCTCGGCACCCTCGAAGCGATCCTCGCCGCCGCCTCCGGCCGCGACGTCCGCGAACTCCAGCAGGACCTCGTCGACGCCCTCTGCCTGGGCGCCTACCAGCTGCTGTACATGCGCATCCCCGCGCACGCCGCCGTCGCCACCACCGTCAGCCTCGTCAAGGCCGCCGTCTCACCGCGCGTCTCCGGCCTCACCAACGCCGTGCTCCGCAAGGTCGCCGCCAAGGACCTCGACACCTGGTGCGAGGAGCTCGCCACCGGCGACCGCCTCGCCGACCTCGCCCTGCGCCACGCCCACCCGAAATGGATCGCCGCCGAGTTCGAGGCGGTGTTGGGTCCGGACGAACTCGCCCCCGCTCTCGCGGCCGACAACGTCGCGCCCCCGGTCCACCTGTGCGCCAAGCCCGGACGCATCACCAAGGGCGACCTCTCGCGCGAGACGCGCGGCGGCGTCCACGGGCAGTGGTCCCCGTACGCGATCTACCTGCCCGGCGGCGACCCCGGGCGCCTCCGCGCCGTCGCCACCGGCCTCGCCCACGTCCAGGACGAGGGCAGCCAGCTCGTGGCCGTCGCGCTCGCCGAGGCGCCCCTCGACGGGCCCGACCGCTCCTGGATCGACCTGTGCGCGGGCCCCGGCGGCAAGACCGGCCTGCTCGGCGCGCTCGCCGCGCAGCGCGACGCCCGCGTCGACGCGGTCGAGATCCAGCCGCACCGCGCCGAACTGGTCGCCAAGGCCGCCAGGGGACTGCCGGTCACCGTCCACACCGGCGACGGCCGGGAGTTCGGCGAGCCGGGCACGGCCGACCGCGTCCTGGTCGACGCCCCCTGCTCGGGCCTGGGCGCGCTGCGGCGGCGCCCGGAGGCGCGCTGGCGCAAGCAGCGCAAGGACATCGACGAGCTCGTGCCGCTCCAGCGGGAGCTGCTGGCCTCGGGGCTGCGCCTGGCGCGGCCGGGCGGGATCGTGGCGTACGTGACCTGTTCGCCGGTGGCGGCCGAGACCGAAGAGGTGGTCGCGGCGGTGCTCAAGGACGGCGGCGCCGAGGTCGTGGCCGCGGAGTGGCTGACCGGGCGCGTCCCGGACTCCCGGAGGGGCGACTACGCGCAACTGTGGCCGCACCGCCACGGCACCGACGCGATGTTCCTGGCACTGCTGCGCAAAACCGGGTAATCGGTTACATCGCATGTCAAAGGGCCCCGGCGGACGAATCCGTCGGGGCCCTTTCGTGCATCTGAATTGGAAGCGCTACCATAAATAGACATCAGTAAATATCCTCCGGGTTTCCGGCATGAAAAAGACCCCAAGGAGTGCACCATGAAACGACGTCAACGTCTCGCGGCGATCGTCGCGGGAACGGCCACCGCCGTGGCCACGGCCCTCGGCACGGGCGTCCTGCTCAGTCCCAACGCGGGCGCGCAGGACGTCTCGGCCCAGGCCCAGGCGCTGTGGACGAACCCGAACACGCAGGCGGCCGAATGGGTCGCGGACAACCCGAACGACTGGCGCGCGGCCATGATCGGCGACCGCGTCGCCGAGACCCCCGCGGGCACCTGGTTCACCCAGTACAACCCGAACACCATCCAGTCCCAGGTGCAGAGCGTGGTCTCGGCGGCCGCCGCCGACGGCGCCGCTCCGATCATGGTCGTCTACAACATCCCCAACCGCGACTGCGGCGGCCACTCCGGCGGCGGCGCCCCCGACCACCAGTCCTACCGCCAGTGGGTCGACCGCTTCGCGGACGGGCTCTCCGGGCCGGCGTACATCATCCTCGAACCCGACACCCTCCCGCACGACTGCGCCGACCAGAACCAGCGCCAGCAGATCAACCAGTCGCTGACCTACGCCACCCAGGCCATCAAGGGCGCCGACTCGCAGGCCAAGGTCTACATCGACATCGGCAACTCCGACTGGCTCGCCCCCTCCACGGCGGCCCAGCGCCTCCAGGACGCCGGCCTCCAGTACGCCGACGGCTTCGCGCTGAACGTCTCGAACTACCGCACCACCGAGGAGACCACCTCCTACGCCCACCAGATCCAGAACATCGTGGGCTCGAACAAGGGCGCCGTCATCGACACCAGCCGCAACGGCAACGGCCCCCAGGGCAGCGAGTGGTGCGACCCGTCCGGGCGGGCGATCGGCGCCTACCCGACCACCTCCACCGGCCTCTCCGGCATCGACGCCTTCCTGTGGGTCAAGCTCGTCGGCGAGGCCGACGGCTGCGCCGGCTCGGCGGGTCAGTTCATTCCCGACCTCGCCTACCAGCTCGCCAACGCCGCCGGATCGGACTGGCCCGGCGACGTCGAGCCGACCGACCCGGTGACCACCGACGACCCGACCTCGGACGACCCGACCAGCGACGACCCCACCACCGGCGGGCCCTCCGAGGACGGCTGCACCGTCCACATCGAGTCCGTCAGCAGCTGGGGCACCGGCTGGCAGGGCAAGGTCTCCATGACCACCGACCAGGCCGTCAACGGCTGGGACGTTTCGTGGACCTGGCCCTCCGGCCAGTCGATCCAGAGCAGCTGGAACGTCCAGCTCTCCACCAGCGGGTCCACCGTGAACGCCTCCGACGTGGGCTGGAACGGATCGGTCGCGGCGGGCCAGACCAAGGAGCTGTTCGGCTTCGTGGCCCAGGGTCCGGCCGTCGACCTCGAGGTCCCGTGCTGATCTGAACCACAACTGACACCAGGTGTCCGGCCTGCGTCGCGGTTGCGCGACCTACACTGTCCGTGTGGCACAGTTCCAAGCGGCGCAGGCCGACACCGTCATCGCCCCGAGTCTTTTGGCGGCCGACTTCGCGCGCCTCGCGGAGGCGGCGGCGGCCGTCGAAGGGGCCGTCGACTGGCTCCACGTCGACGTCATGGACAACCACTTCGTCCCCAACCTGACGCTCGGCCCGCCGGTCGTCAAGTCCCTCAAGGCCGCCACGGACATCCCGCTCGACTGTCACCTCATGATCGAGGACCCCGAGCGGTGGGCCGTCGGCTACGCCGAGCTGGGCGCCCACAACGTCACCTTCCACGCCGAGGCCTGCGCCGACCCCGTCACGCTCGCCAAGCGTCTGCGCGCCGCCGGCTCCAAGGCCGGACTCGCCGTCGACCGCGACACCCCGATCGAGGACTACCTCGACCTCCTCCCCGCCTTCGACACGCTCCTCGTCATGACCATCAAGGCCGGGTTCGGCGGCCAGTCCTTCATGCCCGAACTCCTCGCCAAGGTCCGCACCGCCCGCACCCACGCCCGGACCGGGCACCTGGAGCTGCGCATCGAGGTCGACGGCGGCATCGCCGAGGACACCATCGCCGCCGCCGCCGAGGCCGGGGCCGACGCGTTCGTCGCCGGCACCGCGATCTACGGCGCCGCCGATCCCGCCGATGCGGCCAGGCGCCTGCGCGCCCGCGCCGACGCGGCGCGATCAACCGGATGAGCGCGCCATGCCAGCCTCCACCCCCGACCTGGTCCTCATCGCCGACGCCGATCCCGAGATCGCCGAGTTCCTCGCCGCCCGCCTGAGGGCCGACGGCTTCGACACCGCCCTCGCCCGCGACGGCTACCAGGCCCTCGCCGGGATCGCGCTGCGCCGCCCCGGCATCGTCCTCCTCGAAGCCGACCTGCCGTTCATCGACGGCCTCGCGCTCACCCGCCAGCTGCGCGCCGACCCGGCCACCGCGAGCCTGCCGATCATCCTGCTGTGCGCCAAGGCCTCCTCGGCCGACAAGATCGCCGGGCTCAAGGCGGGCGCCGACGACTACATCGCCAAGCCCTTCGACCCCGCCGAGGTCTCCGCGCGCATCGACTCGGCCATCCGCCGCCACCGCGAGGTCCGCGAGTCCTCACCGCTCACCGGGATGCCCGGCAACGACCGCATCCTCCGCGAACTCCAGTCCTGGATCAAGCGCGGCGACCCGTTCGCCTTGTGCTACATCGACATCGACCAGTTCAAGGCCGTCAACGACGTCTACGGCTTCGTGCGCGGGGACGAGTTCATCAGGGCCCTCGCCGAATCCGTCTACGCCGCCGCGGGCGACGCCGGGGCCGCCCCGGTCTTCCTCGGCCACGTCGGCGGCGACGACTTCACGATCCTGTGCCTGCCCGACCACGCCGAGGCCGTCACCGGCTTCCTCAACGACCACTTCGCCAGGCGCGTGCGCCAACTGTGCGACCCCCGCGACGTCGAGCGCGGCTACATCGAGCACGCCGACCGCAACCGGCGCATGACCCGCTCGCGCCTGCCAACCCTCTCCACCGGCGTCGCCCTCTCCACGATGCGCCGCTTCGGCGACGCCTACGAGGCCGTCGCCGAGGCCACCACCCTCAAGAGCGTCGCCAAATCCCACTCCGGGAACTACGTCGCCTTCCCCGAGGGCCGCGCACCCGGCAAAACGGGCAGGCGGCCGGTCTTCTGGACGAACGACCGGTGACACTGAGTAGGGTGCGTCACAGTACGAACCCGGCCGGAATACCGGCGTGGCACAATTCCTTGTAGCAAACGCGCGTCAGCGGGGTCGGTGCAATTCCGAGCCGGCGGTGAGCGGCGAAAGCCGCGAGTCCGCGACCCGTCCGCAACCAGCGGACGGTTGACCTGGTGAGAACCCAGGACCGACGGTCAAAGTCCGGATGGGAGCAGACGCAACGCGGGAGGCCACTGGTGGCCCCTGCGAGCCATGCTCCTGCCCCGCCTGCGTGCCTCAGCACCAACGCAGCAGGTAGGGAGTTCCACAGGTGTTCACCGGAATCGTGGAAGAGCTCGGCGAAGTCGTCAAGGCCAGTGAAGCGTTCCTGGCCGTCCGCGGCCCCCTCGTCACCTCCGACGCCCGTCTGGGCGACTCGATCAGCGTCAACGGCGTCTGTCTCACCGTCGTGGCCGTCGAAGGCGACGTCTTCACCGCCGACGTGATGGAGGAGACCTACCGCCGCACCGCCATCGGCAGGCTCGACGCGGGCGACCCGGTCAACCTCGAACGCGCCGCCACCCTCACCACCCGCCTCGGCGGGCACCTCGTGCAGGGCCACGTCGACGGCGTCGCCGAGATCGTCAAGCGCACCCCCGCGGCCGAATGGGAGGAAGTCACCTTCCGACTCCCGCCCGGCCTCGCGAAGTACGTGGTCGAGAAGGGTTCCATCACCGTCGACGGCACCTCCCTGACCGTGGCCGCGATCGACGGCGACGAGTTCACCGTCGGCCTCATCCCCACCACGCTCGAAGCGACCACACTGGGCCGCAAGCAGATCGGCGACCCGGTCCACATCGAGACCGACGTCGTCGCCAAGCACGTCGAAAAACTCCTCCAATCAGCCGGGAGCATCCGATGAACGACATCCGTTTGGACACCGTCGACGAGGCCATCGCCGCGATCAAGGCCGGGAGGGCCGTGATCGTGGCCGACGACGAGGGACGCGAGAACGAGGGCGACATCATCTTCGCCGCCGAGGACGCCACTCCCGAACTCGTCGCGTTCACCATCCGCCACACCGGCGGATACCTGTGCGTTCCGATGCTCGCCGACCGGGCCGACCACCTCCAGCTGCCCCCGCAGGCCGCCGAGAACCAGGACCCCCGCGGCACTGCCTACACCGTCACGGTCGACGCCCGCCGCGGCATCGCCACCGGCATCTCCGCGGCCGACCGCGCCCACACCATCAACGTGCTCGCGAACCCGACGACCGCCGCAGGTGACCTCAGCCGACCCGGCCACGTCGTCCCCCTGCGCGCCCAGGAAGGCGGCGTCCTCGTCCGCACCGGCCACACCGAGGCCGCCGTGGACCTCGCCCGCCTCGCGGGCAAACGCCCCGTCGGAGTCCTCTCCGAGATGATGAACGACGACGGCACCATGATGCGCCTGCCCGAACTCCGCGAGTTCGCCGACGAGCACGGCCTCGCGCTCATCACCGTCGCCCAGCTCGTCGAATGGCGCCAGCGCAACGAGGTCCACGTCAAGCGCCTCGCCGAGGCCCGCCTGCCGCTGGAGGCCGGGCACTTCACCGCCGTGGGCTACCGCGCCGCCTTCGACGGCAACGAGCACGTCGCCCTCGTCAAGGGCGACATCGGCGACGGCCGCGACGTCCTCGTCCGCGTCCACTCCGAGTGCCTCACCGGCGACGCCTTCGGCTCCCTGCGCTGCGACTGCGGCCCCCAGCTCCAGGCCGCTCTCCGCGCCGTCGAGGCCGAGGGCCGCGGCGTGGTGCTCTACATGCGCGGCCACGAGGGCCGCGGCATCGGCCTCGTCCACAAGCTCCAGGCCTACCAGCTCCAGGACCAGGGCCGCGACACCGTGGACGCCAACCTCGAACTGGGCCTGCCCGCCGACGCCCGCGACTGGGCCGTGGGCGCGCAGATCCTCGCCGACCTCGGCATCAAGTCGATGCGCCTGCTCACCAACAACCCCGACAAGCGCGCCGGGATCGAAGGCCACGGCCTCGAGGTCATCGACCGCGTGGGGCTGCCGACCTACGCCACGCCCGACAACATCGCCTACCTGACCACCAAGCGCGACCGGATGGGCCACCTCCTCGGTGACCTGCCCCGGCTCGCGCCCGTCGCGAGAGAGGCCGCCTGACATGGCAGGACACGGAGCACCCGAGGTCCACGTCCCCGACGCCGCCAGGCTCACGCTCGGCATCGTCGCCACCGACTGGAACGCCGGCGTCGTCGGCCAGCTGCTCAAGCGCGCGCTCGACGCCGCCGCCGACGCCAAGGTCGCCGACGTCAAGGTCCTGCACGTGGCCGGGGCGGTCGAACTGCCCGTCGCCGCCCAGGCGCTGGCCCGCCGCTACGACGCGGTGGTCGCGCTCGGCACCGTCGTCCGCGGCGGCACCGCGCACTTCGACTACGTGTGCAAGTCCGTCACCGAGGGGCTCACCCGGATCGCGCTCGACGAGTCGACCCCGGTGGCCCACGGCGTCCTCACCGTCGAGAACCAGGAGCAGGCGCTCGCCCGAGCCGGCTTCCCCGACTCCACCGAGGACAAGGGCTACGAGGCGGTCGTGGCCGCCCTCGGGGCGGCCCTGGCGATCCGCTCCCTCGACTAGCACCGCATGACGCCGCCGCCCGCAGTAGCGGGCGGCGGCGTCGCCGCGTCCTCCCCTTACGCTGGGAGCCATGAGCTTTCAGCCCGGACAGACCATCCTCCGCCGCGACGTCGGCCGCGACGGCCGCATCGCCGCCGTGGTGAGCGTGCGCGTCGTGTCCGACGACGAGCGCGGCGTCTTGACATGGACCGCGGAGGGTTCCGAGGTCATGTGGCGCACGACCCTGGCGGGGGAGCGGGTCCGCAAGTTCAGCGCGAACGACCTCGCTGCGACGCCGACGATGCTCTCGCCGTCCGCGTGGACGGGCACGAACGTGCTGTGGCTGACGCCGCCGGGCGCCGCGCACACCGTCGGCTGGTTCTTCGGCGCCGACGGCTTCTTCGGCTGGTACGTGAACCTGGAGACGCCGAGCCGCCGCTGGTCGGGCGGGCTCGACACGACCGATCTCGCCCTCGACGTGTGGGCGACCCCGGACGGCGCGTGGAACTGGAAGGACGAGGACGAGTTCGCCGAACGCACCGGCCGCCCCGAGTACTGGACGGCCGGGGAGGCCGATGCGATCCGCGCGGAGGGCGAACGAGCCATCGCGCTGATCGAGGCGAGGGACCACCCCTTCGACGGCTCGCTGACCGACTTCGCGCCGGACCCGGCGTGGGGCCCGACGGCGCTGCCGCCGGGCTGGGACCGGCCGCTTCAGGAGTAGTGCTGGAATTCCTCCCACAGCTCGTCCCACGGCAGGACCGGACCGGTGCAGACCGCGACCGTCTCGCCTTGCTCCTCGTTGTCGACGACCCCGTTGTCCAGGACGGCGACCGCCTCGCAGGAGGTGAAGTGCGCGGCGAGCCGGTCGAGCGGCAGGCCCACGGTCAGGACCGTCCCGGCGTCCGCCGGGGGAGGGCCGTACTCGTGGAGGGCGTTGTGGCCGCTGTAGACCGGCGGTAGGTCCGCGCCGTAGCGGTCGATTGCCCCGGCCTCGCCGTAGTTCGCGGTGATGATCACCGCGTCGTCGGGGAGCCCGGCGGCGGCGTCCCGGACTTGTTCGACGTAGACCTGCCATCCGACCTGGTCGGGGACGGTGCTGTTCATGTCCGGAATCGGCGTGTCGCCCACTTCCGCGACGGGGATGAGCGGCAGCGCCACCACCGCGGAGACCGCGGTGTTGAGCGCGACCGCGCCGAGCAGGACGCCGCGGCGGCCCCGGCTCCGCGCCCAGGCGGCGACCGGGACGCACCCGGCCGCGTAGAACGCGATGACCAGGCCCATCGAGTAGTAGAACTGGCCGCCTGTGGCGAGCACGACCCCCAGCAGCACAGGGTAGGCCACCGCGAGGGCCCGCAGGGGCCGCCATTCGGGCTTGCGCAGCAGCGCCCACAGCCCGGCGATCCAGACGGGCACGAGGAAGAGCCCGATGAGCAGGAACTGGAAGGGCACCAGCAGGATGCGGTTCTCGGTGCCGTCGGTCTCGTTGATGGCCGAGGCCATCTCCAATTGCGGCCATCCGTTCACGGCCTGGTACACCAGGTTCGGCGAGCCGACGGCGAGTGCGATCGCGACTCCGGCCCACAGCCACTTCGATCCGAGGGCCTTGCGTGGCCCGACCACGAGCAGCCCGACCGCGAGCGCGAGGAGCAGCAGCACGACGAGGTGCTTGTTGTAGAGACCGACGCCGGTGGCGGCGCCCACCGCGAGCCACCACTTCGGGTCGCGCAGCAGGGCTCGGATCGCGAAGAGCAGCACCAGGGTCCACACCACGAGGTCCACCGTGGCCGTGGCGAGGGTGTGCCCGAAGGCGAGCGCGACTCCGGCGAAGGCGAGGCCCCAGGCGCACAGCGCCTGCGCGCCCTTGCCGCCGCCGAGTTCGCGGGTGATGAGCGCGGCGATCCACAGGACGCCGACCATGCACAGGAGGGACGGGAGGCGCAGGGCCCACAGCGAGTCGCCGAGGAGCGCGGTGGCGGCGTGGGCGAGGAGCGGGGTCAGCGGCGGCTGGTCGGCGTAGCCCCAGGCGGGGTCGAGCATCCGGAAGTAGAGCTCGTCGCGGTGGTAGTCGTAGCGGGCGTTGGTGGCGGCGAGGACCGCGGCGAGCGCGAGGCTCGCCAGGGTCGGGTGCAGCCGGTGGAGGGGTCGCATGAGGGGCCTTTCGGTTCGGGCTGTCGCTCTAGAGCATCCCGCAGCGGTCGTTGCGGCGCAAGCTCACCGGGCGTCGCGGATCGCCTCGATCGCCTCGTGGAAGGCGGGCGCGGCCCGCTCGAAGTGCTCGGTGAGGGTGGCGATCTCGTCGGCGGTGCAGTCGGCGAAGACCCTGGCGAGCTTCTCGCGGGCGGGGGCGAGGGCGTCGTCGAGGTCGACCCCCTGCGCTTCGACCGCTTCGACCAGGACGCGGCGGCGGTCGGCGGGGTCGGGGACGCGGCGGACGAGGCCGCGTGCTTCGAGGCGGTCGATGAGCCTGGTGGTGGCGCCGGTGGTGAGCCCGGTCTTGGCGGCGAGTTCGCCGGAGGTCATGCGGCCGTGGAAGACGAGGGTGCCGACGGCGTAGAGGTCGGTGGGGCCCATGCCGACCGCCTGGGCGGTGGCGAGGCCGTGGAGGACCACGGCGTTGAGGTAGCGCGGGTAGACGGCGCCGAGTTTCGCGAAGTCGGGACTTGACACGGCCGTTCCTCTTCCTTAAGCTAATATCTGCACTCATGCAGATAATGTTTTGACGCAGTTGTTGCGTCAAGCTACCAGAAGGGACCTCAACATGGACACCTCCGCACCCGCCGACCTCGTCCGGGCCCGCATCGCGGCCGCCGTCGACGCCTGGGAGGCCGGCGACGGCGCGGCCTACGCCGAGGCCTTCACCGCCGACGCCACCTACGTCACCTGGATCGGCACCGTCTACCGGGGCCGCGAAGAGATCGGCCGCGCCCACCAGGTCCTGTTCGACAGGTTCCTCAAGGGCAGCGTCCTGGTCGACGACATCATCGGCATCAAGTTCCTCGGCGCCGACACCGCCGTCGTCACCAGCCGCGGCGAGGTCGGCAAGGGCGGGCGCCGCCCCGCGAAGCTCACCAAGGTCCAGACCTACACCCTCGTGCGCGAGGACGGCGGCGATTGGCGCATCGCCGCCTTCCAGAACACGAAACGTAAGACGATCATGGAGCGGATCTCCTTCGCGTTCGCGCCCGAGACCGCCCCGGTGTGAGGGCCCGCGATGAATCCGCGGGCCGCGGATCGTCTCCACCGGTGACACCACCGGAGGAGACGACATGAGCGAGACCGCGCCGCAGGCGATCGACTACACCTTCACCGCCCTCATCGAGAAGGACGGGTCCTTCCCGACCTACCTCACCGTGCCCGGCTCGGCCGAGCTGCTCGGCACCCGCAAGGCGGTGAAGGTGACCGGCACGCTCGACGGGCACGAGTTCGCCGCGACCCTCATGCCCTCCGGCAAGGGGCCGCACTGGCTGCCGGTGCGCGCCGCACTGTGCAAGGCCATCGGCAAGGGCGCGGCGGGCGACGAGGTGACCGTCCACCTCGCCGAACGCCTCACCTGAGCCAGGGCCTCACCAGCGGTAGTCCAGGAACTTCCCGTCGAAGGTCACCACGACCCGGTCGCCGTCCGGGTCCGCCCTGCGGGCGATGTCGACCTTGAAGTTGATGGCGCTCATGATGCCGTCGCCGAACTCCTCGTGGATGAGCTCCTTGAGCGCGGGCCCGTACACCGCCAGCGCCTCGTTGAACCGGTAGATCGTCGGGTCCGACAGGAGCGCCGGGTCGATGCCGCGCGAGGGCTGGAGCCGCAGGCTCTCCTCGACCGAACCGTCCAGGTCCAGCAGCGAGCAGACCGCCGCGGCCTGCTCGGGCGACAGCGGGTGCTGGCCCAGCAGCGCCGCGGTCGTCCACACCGGCGGCGCGTCGATCGCCTCGGCGATCGCCGTCCACGTCAGGCCCTTGCGGATGCGGGCGGCGACCACGAGCTCTGCGGCGGCGGACTTGCTCAAGATGGGGGTCACTTCGGGACTCCTTCGACGGTTCGGGTCCCGCCAACGTAGCGGCGCCCGCCGCCCGCGGCCAGGGCGCGCCGGTGATGGAAACGAACTCTTAACGGCGCCGTGAAACGCCGACCGGTAACGGGGCGGGACCGGCGTTGTGCGGCGGGCGTGACGAACGGGCGCTCCGCACGTTACCGCCCGGAAACGGCGCTCGGGCAGACTCCCCTCGACCGGCCGAGGACCCGGAAACGCCGACGGCGGCCGAACGGCGTCCTCAGGCCAGCCCACGACGATGGAGCCGCCGATGTCCTATGTGAAACCCTCCGAGTTCACCGCCAAGATGATCGACGCCGGTGAAGCCAAGGTCTTCATGTCGCTGCGAGACACCGTGATCCGCGCCTTCATGGCCGGGGCGATCCTCTCGCTCTCCGCGGCCTTCGCGGTCACGGTCACGGTGAACACGGGCCAGCCCCTGCTCGGCGCACTGCTCTTCCCGGTCGGGTTCTGCCTCCTGTACCTGCTCGGCTTCGACCTGCTGACCGGCGTGTTCACCCTCGTCCCGCTCGCGTGGATCGACCGGCGCCCCGGCGTGCGCCTCAACCTCGTCCTGCGCAACTGGGGCCTGGTCTTCGTCGGCAACCTCGCCGGGGCGCTGACCGTGGCGCTCATGATGGCAGTCATCGTCACCTTCGGGTTCTCGGTGGAGCCCAACGAGATCGGCAAGGCGCTCGGCACGATCGGCGAGAGCCGCACCGTCGGCTACGCCGACCACGGCGCCGCCGGGATGCTCACCCTCTTCATCCGCGGCGTCCTGTGCAACTGGATGGTCTCCACCGGCGTCGTCGCCGCCATGATGTCGACCTCCGTCTCCGGCAAGGTCATCGCCATGTGGATGCCGATCCTGGTGTTCTTCTACATGGGCTTCGAGCACTCCGTGGTGAACATGTTCCTGTTCCCCTCGGGCCTCATGCTCGGTGGCGAGTTCTCGCTCATGGACTACCTCGTGTGGAACGAGATCCCCACGGTGATCGGCAACCTCGTCGGCGGCCTCACCTTCGTGGGGCTCACCCTCTACGCGACCCACGCGCGCACCGGCCCGAGCCGCCCCGCCGTGGTCCTGCCCGAGAAGGCCCCCGCGAAGGCCGGGGCCCGCTAGCTCTGCGGGGCCGCGGGTCGCCGACCCGCGGCCCCGCACGTTCAGACCGCGTCGAGCCGCGCGAAGTACGCGTCCACCAGCGGCTTGCCGACGCCCGTCATCCACTCCTCGAAGGTCAGCAGCCCGGGATGGACGCGGCGCAGCGCCGGGATGTCCACCGCGAACCGGTGCTCGTTGATCGCCAGCATCGTCTGCGCCGTCGAGGGGCTCGCCTCGCGGATCTGCTCGATCGGGATGCCCACGTACGGCACCTCCCGGCCCGCGACCCGTCCGATGAGCGCGGCCTTCTCCACCTGCGTCAGGTCGTCCCCGGCCAGCTCGTACGCCTGGCCCGCGTGGGCCGCGGGGTCGGCGAAGGCGATGGCGGCGAACGCCGCGATGTCGTCGGCGGCGATGAGCGGCTCGTACGTGTCCGCCCACAGCGCCGAGACGTGCGCGCCGCCCTGGAGCTCGCGCGGGGAGTCGAAGTTGTTCTCCATGAACGCCGTGGGCCGCAGCAGGGTGAGCCCCAGCCCGGTCGCCCGCCACGCCGCCTCGGCCGCGGCCTTGTACCGCAGCATGTCCAGCACCGACTCCAGCGGCGTCCCGATCCCGACCGCCGAGGAGTGCACGACGTGGACGACCCCGGCCGCCTTCGCCGCGGCCCCGAGCTTCGCGGCGCTGCGCTCCTCGTGGTCGGTGTCGTGGCCGTAGGGCCCGCCCTCGTACGCCCCGGCGTGGACGCTGAAGACGCCCCAGGCCCCGGCAACGGCCCGGTCGAGGGACGCGCGGTCGTCCAGGTCGCCGACGACGACCTCCGCGCCGGCCGCCGCCAGCGCCCGCGCCTTCGCGCCCGAGGCGTCCCGCGTGAGCGCCCGCACCGCCCACCCGTCCGCCAGCAGCCGCGCGGCGACCGCGCCGCCCTGGCGCCCGGTCGCCCCGGTCACGAGGATGATCTTCTCGCCTGTCATGAGGAGTCCCTTTCCGTCACGAGGGCCGCCGGATAGTATCGGAGCCGACGACCCGCTTACTGAAGCGGAACATTACACCCGTTTAAAGCCGGGTCCGAAGGGGGCACGCCCGTGAACGCCACCGCGCCGAGGGCCGAGCGCGTCGACGCCCAGCGCAACCGCAGGAAGGTCCTGGAGACCGCCGACCGGCTCTTCGCCGAGCGCGGCACCGCCGTCGCACTGGGGGAGATCGCGACCGCCGCGGGCGTGGGCGCCGGGACCGTCTACCGGCACTTCCCCACGAAGGAGGCGCTCATGGCGACGGTCCTGGACCTGCGCACCGAGCAGCTCACCGCCCGCGGCCTGGCCCTGCGCGAGGAGCGCGGCCCCGGCGAGGCCTTCTTCGCGTTCCTGCGCCACGTCTCCGAGCAGGCCTTCGCCAACCGCGGCATCTGCGAGGCGCTGGCCTCGCGGGGGGAGTGGCGCCGGCCCCTGCCGACCGAGGGCCGCTGCGTGGTCGACTCGCCGCTGGCCTCGCTGCTGCTGGACGCCCAGCGCGTCGGCGCCGTCCGCCCCGACCTGGACGTGGACGACGCGCGGGCGATGATGCTCGGCTTCGTGGCGATGGCCCAGACCCTCGCCTCGCCCGAGCGGGCCTGGCGGCTCATGGAGGTCCTGCTCGAAGGCCTGCGCACCGACGTCGACGGCACTGTTGCAGACGGCACGGATGCGGACGGCATGGAGATGAAACGAAACTCAGCGACCCGTAACGAAATTCCCGTCGGCGCCGAGATTCGTAACGAAACGAAACGGAAGTGTCCGGTCTGCGGTGCCGCCGTCCCGGTCTCGGCGACCGGGCGCCCCGCGAAGTACTGCTCCTCGGCGTGCCGCCAGAAGGCCTTCCGCGAACAGCGAAAAACCGCGGCGCCCCCCGCCGGAAGCGGTCCCCGACCCGGCAAAGTCGGATCCCGCTGAACCGGCGGAGTGCGCCGCGGCCCCCGCGGCCTGTGAAGGGAGCGTCCCCTAGGTCGTCAGTGAATAGCTGTTGACCCGGAAGTCGCGGCCGCCCGAGGAGGAGGTGATCTCCCAGCCGAACTGGATCTGGTCGATGCGCACGTTCGGCATCCGCCCGGTGTTCACCAGCCACTGGCAGTGGGCCGTGATGTTCACCGTCGAGTTCGTGGTGTGGGTGTGGGCCAGGAAGTTGTACACCGGGTTGGACCCGTTGTGCCCCTGGTAGTAACCCCAGTTCCGGCCGCCGAGGTTGACGTTGGTCTGGAAGCTCCCGAGCGGGCCGACCGCGCCGTACCACTGGGTCCAGATCATAATCTCGTGGGCGTGGCCGTTGCCCCACACGTCGTAGGCGCTGTTGTAGGCCAGGCCCGAACCTGTCGGCACGGTGATGTTGTGCGAGCTGGAGACGTTGCCCATGCTGGAGACGTTGCGCCCCAGCGTGTACGAGACGTTCGGGTAGGACTTGATGCCGCCGGTGTTCGGGTGGTTCGCCCACACGCCCCAGTTCGAGGCGGAGTTCGCCCAGATCGACTGGGCGCCCGCGCCCGAGCCCCAGATGTTGTTGTAGAGCGTGTACGGCCCGGTGGTCCAGTTGCCCCACTGGTCGGAGGAGGACCAGACGGCCGCCTGGGCGGGGGATTGGAGTGCGCCGACGGCGCCTGCGGTGGCCACGGGGGCGGCCAGCGCGGCGGTGAGGAGCGATCTGCGTCGCATGCGGTCTGCGCCTTTCTCGTGAGATGCGGTTTCAGTCACCGGCATTCAGTCTTGAAATATGTTGAAGAATGTCGATGCATTAATTAGATCACACGACCAAATTAATGTCCAGGCCCGTCACGCACCGTGCCCGCTCCCGCGTGATCCCCGTCTCGGCCGTCCCGCACTGCGGTAGCCGGGGCGCATCGGCGTCGCTGCCGTCTCGTCCGCCACGTAGAATTCCCGGTCGTGAAGACCTTCGAGCAGCTCTACGCCGAACTCGCCGAGAAAGCACAGACCCGACCTGAGGGCTCCGGCACCGTCGCCGCCCTCGACGCCGGGGTCCATGCCATCGGCAAGAAGATCGTCGAAGAGGCGGCCGAGGTCTGGATGGCCGCCGAGTACGAGTCGGACGAGGCCGCGGCCGAGGAGATCTCCCAGCTCCTCTACCACCTCCAGGTGATGATGGTCGCCCGCGGCATCAGCGTCGAAGACGTCTACCGGTACCTCTAGAAAGGCCCATCCGCATGCTCCGCATCGCCGTGCCCAACAAGGGCGCGCTCTCACAGGGCGCCACCGACATGCTCACCGAGGCCGGCTACCGCCAGCGCCGCTCCAGCCGCGACCTCCAGTCCGTCGACGCCGACAACGGCGTCGAGTTCTTCTACCTGCGCCCCGGCGACATCGCCACCTACGTCGCCTCCGGCGACCTCGACCTCGGCATCACCGGCCGCGACCTCGCCGTCAACTCCGGCGCCGAGGTCGAAGAGGTCCTCTCGCTCGGCTTCGGCCGCTCGACCTTCCGCTACGCCGCCCGGCCCGGCACCGTCGACTCGGCCGCAGGCCTCGACGGCAAGCGGATCGCGACCTCCTACCCGGGCGTGGTCGAACGCGACCTCGAACTGCACGGCGCCAAGGCCGCGGCCATCGTCGAACTCGCCGGCGCGGTCGAGAACGCCATCGCCCTCGGCGTCGCCGACGCCATCGCCGACGTCGTGGAGACCGGCACGACCCTCAAGCAGGCCGGCCTCGCCGTCTTCGGCGAGCCGATCATGCACTCCGAGGCCGTCCTGGTCCGCAAGACCGGCAACGGCGCGCCCGCCGCGGTCGACCAGCTCCTGCGCCGCCTGCGCGGCGTGCTCGTCGCCCGCTCCTACGTCATGCTCGCCTACGACGTGCGCGCCGAACTCCTCGAAGCCGCGGTCGAGCTGACCCCCGGCATCGAGTCGCCGACGGTCTCGCCGCTGCATCGGGAAGGGTGGGTCGCGGTGCAGTCGATGACCGAGCGCGCCGACCTCCACCGCGTCATGGACGCCCTCTACGAGATCGGCGCCCGCGGCATCCTCGCCTCGAACATCGACGCCTGCCGACTCTGAACCCGCGCGGCGGACCGGGCCCGGCCCGGTCCGCTCGCCGCTCTTCTGGCGCAGCGGTTCAGGACAGCCGCGGCCGCTCCAGCGCCGCGGCGGCGTCCGCCCGCTCCCGCAGCTCCGCGGCCATCGCCACCGCCTCGCGCACGTCGCGGTGGACCGCGACCGCGTCGTGCCCCAGGCCGCCCGCGGCCATCGCCCGCACCGTCGCCAGGCCCTGCATCCGCTGCACGCGGCCCTGCGTCACCCGCACCGACTGGATGCGCGCGTACGGCACGGCCACATGGACGTTCACCCACAGGCCGTGGCGCACCACGAACGCCCGCTCGGTGAGCGCCGCACCGGTCCGCTTCCAGCGCAGCGGCATCCGCCACCGCGCCCGCCGCGGCGGCCGTTCGACCGCGCCCTGCCGCAGCACGGCGTCGCTCGGCAGGTCCGGGACCGCCGCGCCCGCCACGACCGCGACCTCCTCGGGGCCGCCGACCGGCAGCGCCGTGGTCGACTTGACCGACATCGAGCTCTGCTGCGCCACCGCCGCCGTCCACACCTCCACGCGGCGCCACCGCCGCGAGCGCCACAGCACCGGCTCCACGAAGCTCACGCCCGTCACGCGGTCCACCGGCACCGTCTCGTGGCTCGTGTCCGTCAGGCCCCGCTGGATGAGCAGGTTCTCCCCGTCGCGCGCGATCCTGAAGCGCCCGTTGCGCAGGAAGCGGTTCACGACCGCCACCGTGCTCTGCACGTAGCCCAGCAGCGCGGGCGCGAAGAACGTCACCCACAGCGTCGTGGCGACCCTGTCGTACCCGAAGATCGCCCCCAGCACCGAGAACGCCGTCCCGAACACCAGCAGCGCCGCGACCTGCACCGGCAGCGCCTCCAGGAGCGAGGCCAGCGCCAGGCGCTTGACCGTGGTCTGCGGGACCAGCAGGCCCGCGTCCCGATCCGGCTCCGGTGCCTCCTCGGCCTCGTCGGTCGCCTCCACGGTCTCCGGCACGGCCGCCGGGCGTCCCGCGATCGCCAGCAGCTCCGCGCGCAGCGCCAGCGCCCGGTCCACCTTCAGATACGCCAGGCGCGCGTCCGTGCCGTCGCCGCCGGCGACCTCGATGTTCAACTGCGCCAACCCGAACAGCCGCGCCCGGATCGGCCGCGACAGGTCCACCGACTGGAGCCGGTCCAGCGGCACCGTGCGATGGCTGCGGGTGAAGACCCCGCTGTAGATGTGCAGCTCGCGACCCCAGATGACGAAGCCGCGGTATTGGAGCGCGATGAGGCTCGCGATGCCCCCGGCCACGGCCGCCGCCACCGCGATGTACACCGCGAACAGGAAGTTCCTGGAGGTGAACACCTGGATGCCGACCGCCGCCGCGGCGGCGGCGAAGAACCGGAAGCTCTCCAGCAGCGGCGTGAGCGGGTGCAGGCGCTGGCGCTGCACCCCTGCGGGCGGCGCGCTCGGCCCGGCCGGCTCGGGCCCGTACGGCAGGTCGGCCAGCGGGGGAGCGGCCTCCTCGGGGACCTCGGCCGTCACAGGCCCTCCCGGACCTCGGCGGCGCGGACGGCGAGGCGGTCGCGCAGCGCCGCGGCCACGGCCGGGTCGAGGCCCGGCACCTCGGTGGTCGAGCCGAGCGCGGCAGTGCGGACCTGGACGGTGGTGAGGCCGAACATCCGCTCGATGGGCCCGGCCGAGAGGTCGATGAGCTGGATGCGCCCGTAGGGGACGATGCTCAGCCGTCGCGTCAGGAGCCCGTGCCGCACCAGGAGGTCCTCCTGGCGTTCGGCGTAGCCCCAGGTGGCGACGGTGCGCGCGACCGCGAGCGCCCGCAGGCCCGCGACCAGGACGTACCCGCCCAGGGCCCACAGGAGCCCCTCCCAGCCCAGCCATATCGCCAGTGGCACGGCCGCGAGGACGGCGAGTATGAGGAGGTTGACCAGGCTCCGCAGCACCCACACCGTCCGCAGCTTCGGCGACATGGGCTGCCATTCGACGTCGCCGGGCCACAGGTCCCACACCGGGATCGCCTTCACGCTCATGCCTCGATCATCCCATCGGTTCGGGCGGCGGCAGTGCCTCGGTCTCGCATGGGAACCCGCGCGCGGTGAGGAAGCCGCGCAGGGTCTCCAGGTGCTCCTCGCAGGCGGCCCAGCGCTTGACGCGGTCGGCGGTGTGCAGGCGCGGGTTGCGCCACAGCAGCATCCAGGCCGCCCGCTCGCGGCAGCCGCGGGAGGAGCAGACGGGTGCGTCGGGTTCGCGGTTCACCCCGCGATTGTCGCTCCGCGGCCCGGGGCGGCGCGGGGCGCGAGTGCCGGAAGTGGTGCGCGGTCACCCGGTGCGGGGCCAGACGGCGGTGTCGATGAAGTGCTCCACGGCCTCGATCACGTCGGCGAGGGCGTGCGCGGAGTCGATGAGCGGCATCCCGCGGATGAACATGCCGTGGTCGGCGCCGCGGACCTCGAAGACCTGGCCGGGCAGGTCGTCGGCGAGCGTCCGGTTCCAGGCGGGGTCGGCTGAGCCGCCGATGAGGAGGAACGGCGCGGTGGCGCGCCGCAGCGCCTGCACGACCGGGTAGTGCTGGAGGAAGGGCGTGAACCAGATCGCCGGGAGCCCGTGGTGGGCCGCGAGCACCGAGGCGGCGGTGCCGAGGGACTTGCCGACCAGGAGCGGCGGGTCGTCGTTGTGGACCCGGTCGAGCACCGCCTCGGTCTGCTCGCACACGCCCTCGATCATGGTCTGCTCGTCGGCCGCGAGCCGGTCCACGTCCTTCCAGACCACCGGATACGTATGGGCGCCACGCGATTGCAGGGCCACATGCGCGAACATCAGCAGCGGCCCCTGGACGCTGTAGTTGCGTCCGGGGAGCAGCAGGGCCTGGCGGCGACGTGGCATGAGGGAAATTCTAGTTCCGGAGGGCCCCAGTGGTGGTCCTGCCGACTGGAGGTACGGAAGACCCGCACGACCACGGGGGAAGTCGTGCGGGTTGCAGAAAGCATAGCGCTCCGACATTTCGCAGCAACGGATTGAATCCGCGCGGCGTGTCACGCTCAGGACAAAAGACCCCCCGTGCGCGGGCCGCAAAACTGATGCGGCAGTGTAGACCTGCTGTGCCGCAAGGGGTTCGGCGATCATTGTCGGGTTCCCGACAAAAGGCGGTGCGGGCGCGCCCCACCGGTCCGCGCGGCCCCCTGCGGGTCGGGAACGGGCGAATTAGTATCGACGGCAACAGACCGAATCGCACGAAGGAGCGACATGGGATCACCCGGGGCCGACAGTTCGCAGGACCGCCGGGCCGGCGTGCCCACCCCCGCGGAGAACGCCGCCCTCCTGGAGAAGGCGCTCTTCGAGATCAAGAAGGTCATCGTCGGCCAGGACGCCCTCGTCGAGCGGATGTTCGCCGCCCTCCTCGCCCGCGGCCACTGCCTCATCGAAGGCGTGCCCGGCGTCGCCAAGACCCTCGCGGTCGAGACCATGGCGAAGGTCGTCGGCGCCGAGTTCAACCGCATCCAGTTCACCCCCGACCTCGTGCCCGCCGACATCGTCGGCACCCGCATCTACCGGCAGTCCTCAGAGGCATTCGACGTCGAACTCGGCCCCGTCTACACCAACTTCGTGCTCGCCGACGAGATCAACCGCGCCCCCGCCAAGGTCCAGTCCGCGATGCTGGAGGTCATGGCCGAGGGCCGCATCTCCATCGGCGGCCAGACCCACCGCCTCCCCAAGCCCTTCCTCGTCATGGCCACCCAGAACCCCATCGAGCAGGAGGGCGTCTACCCCCTGCCCGAGGCCCAGAGGGACCGCTTCCTGTTCAAGGTCAACGTCGGCTACCCCACCGACGCCGAAGAGCGCGAGATCGTCTTCCGCATGGGCGTCGACTCGCCCGTCCCCGACCGGGTCCTCGACACCGACGACCTCCTGCGCCTCCAGCAGGCCGCCGACGGCGTGTTCATCCACAACGCCCTCGTCGACTACGCCGTGCGCATCGTCATGGCGACCCGCAACCCCGCCGCCGCCGGACTCGGCGCCATCAGCCGACACATCCAGTACGGCGCCAGCCCCCGCGCCTCCCTCGGCCTCATCCGCGCCACCCGCGCCATCGCGCTCCTGCGCGGCAGGGACTACGCCCTCCCACAGGACCTCGACGACATCGCGCCCGACGTCCTGCGCCACCGCCTCGTCCTCTCCTACGACGCGATGGCCGACGGCATCAGCGCCGACCACCTCGTCACCCAGCTCCTCGCCGCCGTTCCCGCCCCCACCGTCAGCCCCCGCCAGGACTCGGCGCCGCGCACCGTCAGCCCCCAGCAGCCGGGCGCCTGGTAGCGCGCGTGAACGTCGCCGACCTGCGCGCCCTCGACCGCCTCCAGCTGCTCGTCACGCGCCGCCTCGACGGACTCCTCCACGGCGACTACCTCGGCCTGCTCCCCGGCGCGGGCTCCGAACCCGGCGAGGCCCGCGAATACCGCGCCGGCGACGACGTGCGCCGCATGGACTGGCCCGTGACCGCCCGGACCACCGTCCCCCACGTGCGCACCACCGTCGCCGACCGCGAACTGGAGACCTGGCTCGCCGTCGACCTCTCGCCCAGCCTGGACTTCGGCACCGTCGGCATGCTCAAACGCGACCTCGCCGAAGGCGCCGTCGCCGCCTTCGCCTACCTCGCCGGACGCGGCGGCAACCGCATCGGCGCCGTCGTCACCGAAGGCGGCCCCGCGAAGGCCATCCCGCCCCGCCCCGGCCGCGGCGGCGCCCGCTCCCTCCTGCGCACCGTCACGTCGTTGCCGCGGGGCGAAGGGACGAGCGACCTCGCCGACCTCATCGACACGACCCGCCGCCACGCCAGGCGACGCGGCCTCGCCATCGTCATCTCCGACTTCCTCGAAGACGAGGACAACCCGAGCGACTGGCCCCGCGAACTGCGCCGACTCGCCGTCCGCCAGCAGGTCCTGTGCGTCGAAGTCCTCGACCCCGCCGAACTCGCCCTCCCCGACGTCGGCGTCCTCGACCTCATGGACCCCGAGACCGGCGCCACCGTCGAAGTCCAGACCGGCAACGCCCGCTTCCGCGCCCGCTACGCCGAGGCCGCCGCCGAGCAGCGCGCACGCATCGCCGCCGGCATCCGAACCGGCGGCGCCACCCACCTGCGCCTCTCCACCGGCTCGGACTGGCTGCGCGACATCGCCACCTTCGTGGCCGAACGCCGCCACCTCGCCGCCTACCGCTGACGACCGCGACCCACCGACCACCGAGGAGAACCCTTGATCCGCCTGCTCGACCCGATGTGGCTCCTGGCGCTCATCCCCGTCGCCGCCCTCGCCGGGGTCTACGTCTGGGCCCAGTTCGCCCGCAAGCGGATCGCCGTCAGGTTCGCCAACGCCTCCCTCCTCGCCAAACTCGTCCCGCGCCTGCCCGGCTGGCGCCGCCACCTCCCGGCCGGCATCCTCGTCGTCGCGCTGGCCGTTCTCGCCGGCGGCATGGCCCGCCCCGCGGTCGACGTCGAGGAGCCCCAGGAACGCGCCACCGTCATCCTCGCCATCGACGTGTCGCTGTCGATGATGGCCGAGGACGTGCAGCCCAACCGCATGGACGCCGCCAAGGCCGCCGCCGCCGACTTCGTCGCCGAACTGCCCCAGCAGTACAACGTCGGCCTCGTCTCATTCGCCGGCTACGCCTCGGTCGTCGTGCCCCCCACCAAGAACCGGGCCGAGGTCACCTCCGCGATCAACGGCCTCACCCTCGCCGAGGCCACCGCAACCGGCGACGCCGTCTTCGCCTCGCTCCAAGCCGTCCAGCAGGTCATGCCCGACGCGACCGGTGGGCTCGCCCCCGCCCGCATCCTCCTGCTCTCCGACGGCTACCGCACTGCCGGTCGCACCGTGGACGAGGCCGCCGAAGCCGCCGACGCCGCCGAGATCCCCGTCTCCACCGTCGCCTTCGGCACCGACGAGGGCGTCATCGAACTCGACGGCGAACTCGTCTCCGTTCCCGTCGACCGCGACGCGCTCGCCGGACTCGCCGAGCACACCGGCGGCGAGTACTACGAGGCCGCCAGCGTCGAGGAGCTCCGCGCCGTCTACGAGGACATGGGCTCCTCGCTCGGCTACCGCACCATCGCCGAGGACGTCTCGCAGTGGTTCATAGGGACCGCGCTGGTCCTCCTGTTCGCCGCGGCCGGGCTCAGCCTCGCCTGGACCTCCCGCCTCACCTGATCGCCTGAGGCGAGAACCACACGGTCAGTGAAGGCCCCTTCGCCCTCCAAGGGGCCCGTCGCTACGATCGTCGGTGGCTTCGTACAAAGAACATGAGGGAGTTCGGACAATGGCGCGCACGGTCCTCGTCACCGGAGGCAATCGCGGGATCGGTCTCGCCATCGCCAGGGCATTCGCCGCACAGGGCGACAACGTCGCCGTCACCCACCGCGGCACCGGCGCCCCCGACGGCCTCTACGGCGTCCAGTGCGACATCACCGACACCGCCTCGGTCGACGCGGCCTTCACCGAGGTCGAGGAGAAGTTCGGACCCGTCGAGGTCCTCGTCGCCAACGCCGGCATCACCGACGACACGCTCCTGCTGCGCATGAGCGAGGACCAGTTCGAGCGCGTGGTCGACACCAACCTCAAAGGCGCCTGGCGCGTCGCCAAGCGCGCCTCCTCGAAGATGCTCCGCGCCAAGTCCGGCCGCATGATCTTCATCTCCTCGATCGTCGGCCTCTACGGCAACGCCGGGCAGACCAACTACGCCGCCTCCAAGGCCGGCCTGGTCGGCCTCGCCCGCTCGATCACCCGCGAACTCGGCTCGCGCAACATCACCGCGAACGTCGTCGCCCCCGGCTTCGTCGCCACCGACATGACCGACGCGCTCCCCGAAGCGCAGCGCAAGGCCTACCTCGACTCGATCCCCGCCAAGCGCTTCGCCGCCCCCGAGGAGATCGCCGGGGCCGTCACCTGGCTCGCCGGCGACACCGCCGCCTACGTCAACGGCGCGGTGATCCCCGTCGACGGCGGCCTGGGCATGGGCCATTAGCGGCCGCGCCGCAGTAGTTTTCTATATCGAACAGTGACCACGGAGGAACACATGTCTGGAATCTTGGACGGCAAACGACTGCTCATCACCGGCGTGATCACCGAGCAGTCCCTCGGGTTCGGCGTGGCCAAGTACGCGCAGGAGCAGGGCGCCGAAGTGGTCCTCACCGGCTTCGGGCGCATGTCCCTGGTCGAGCGCATCGCCAAGAAGCTGCCGACCCCCGCCCCGGTCATCGAGCTCGACGCCACCGACCCCGAGCAGCTCGCCGGCCTCGCCGACAAGGTCCGCGAGCACGTCGACGGCATCGACGGCGTCCTGCACGCCATCGCCTTCGCGCCCCCCACGGCCCTCGGCGGGAACTTCCTCAACACGCCGTGGGAGGACGTCGCCACCGCGCTCCAGGTCTCGACCTTCTCCTACAAGGCCCTCGCGGTCGCCTGCCTGCCGCTCATGTCCGAAGGCGGGTCCGTCGTCGGCCTCACCTTCGACGCGAGCCAGGCCTGGCCCGTCTACGACTGGATGGGCGTCGCCAAGGCCGGCCTCGAGTCCGCCAACCGCTACCTCGCCCGCGACCTGGGCCCCAAGGGCATCCGCGTCAACCTCGTCTCCGCCGGACCGCAGCGCACCATGGCCGCCAAGTCCATCCCCGGCTTCGAGGCCTTCGAGAAGGCCTGGACCGAGCGCGCCCCCCTCGGCTGGTCCCTCACCGACTCCGAACCGGTCGCCAAGGCCTGCGCGGCGCTCCTGTCCGACCTGTTCCCGGCGACCAGCGGCGAGATCCTCCACGTCGACGGCGGCTTCCACGCCGTCGGAGTCGAGCGCACCGAGCAGTAGCGGCGCCGTTCCCGTGAACCCGCCAGCCATGAACCGTCCAGTCACGAACGGGCCAGCAATGAACGAAGCAGCCATGAACGGATACGACGCGGTCCTGCTCGTCTCCTTCGGCGGACCCGAGGGCCCCGGCGACGTCCTGCCGTTCCTGCGCAACGTCACCCGAGGCCGCGGCATCCCCGACGAGCGCCTCGCCGAAGTCGCCGAGCACTACTACCACTTCGGCGGCATCTCGCCGATCAACCAGTGGTGCCGCGAGGTCATCGAGGCCCTGCGGCACGAGTTCCGCGCCGCCGGCATCGACCTGCCGATCTACTGGGGCAACCGCAACTGGCCGCCGATGCTCGTCGACGCGGTCACCCAGATGACCGGCGACGGCGTCAAGCGCGCCCTCGCCCTGTGCACCAGCGCGTACGGCTCCTACTCCTCGTGCCGCCAGTACGTCGAGGACATCAACGCCGCCCGCGCCGCCGTCGGCGAGACCGCGCCGGTCATCGACAAGATCCGGCACTTCTTCGACCACCCCGGCTTCGTCGGCGGCTTCGCCGCGCGGCTGCGGGAGAGCCTCGACCAGATCGAGGACCAGTCGAAGACACGAGTGGTCTTCACCGCCCACTCGATCCCCACCGTCATGGAGGAGTGCTCCGGACCGGAAGGCGCCCGGTACGCCGACCAGGTCGCCGAGGCCGCCGGACTCGTCGCCGACGGCGCCGGATGGCGCGGACCCTTCGACGTCGTCTGGCAGTCCCGCTCGGGCCCGCCGTCGATGCCCTGGCTCGCGCCCGACGTCAACGACCACCTCAAGGCCCTCGCCTCCGAAGGCGTCGACACCGTCGTGGTCAGCCCCGTCGGCTTCCTCTCCGACCACATCGAGGTCCTGTGGGACCTCGACAACGAGGCCGCCGAGACCGCCGCGGCGCTCGGCCTGCGCTACCTGCGGGCCGGCACGCCCCGCGTCGGCGACGACCTCGTCGGCATGTTCCGCGACCTCGTCGCCGAACGCGTGAAGGGCGCGCCGCTCAAGCGCCTCGGGAAGCTCCCGGTCTGGGACCCGACGGTCGAGGGCTGCTGCCCCGCCCGCCGCCCCCCGGCCCCCGAGAAGCACCGGAGCCGCTGACACCAGCGACGACACCGCCGGGCCCGCGCCCGACCGCATTTCGCGGGCGCGGGCCCGGCACCGTAATCCCCCCAGGTAGCGAGCGCATGACATGCTTGGGGGGTGGACCCTGTATTCATATGGATCATCGCCGCAGTGATCCTCGGCGTGGCCGAACTCTTCACCGGCACCCTCGTCCTCGCCATGGTCGCCGGCGGTGCCGCACTCGCCGGCATCGCCGCCGCCCTCGGCGCACCCTTCTGGCTCCAGGCCGTCCTCTTCGGGGTCGGCTCCATCGCCTCCATCTTCGGCCTTCGGCCGTTCCTCAAGGAAGCCCTCGAATCCGACCGGGGCGGCGAGAAACTGCGCCCCTACGGCGCCAAGGCGATGGAAGGGGCCCCCGCCAGGGTCCTGGAGACCGTCGACCTCACCGGCGGGCTCGTCGAGATCGCCGGCGACAACTGGACGGCCTACCCCCTCGAACCCGACCAGGTGCTGGAACCCGGCGACAGCGTCACGGTGGTAGAAATCAAGGGGGCCACCGTCATCGTATGGAAACAGACATAGCCCGAACAAGACAAAGCCCGCCGATCCGCCAGACCACTGGAGGCTAGAACACCATGGACCCCATCGGCATACTGCTGCTGATCGTCGCGATCTTCCTGATCATCGTGCTCTTCCGCTCGATCAAGATCGTGCCCCAGCAGTGGAACTACATCATCGAGCGACTCGGCAAGTACCGCCGGACGCTCGAACCGGGGCCGCGGCTCCTCGTGCCCTTCGTCGACAACGTCCGCGCCAAAGTGGACCTTCGCGAGCGCGTCGTGAACTTCCCGCCGCAGCCGGTCATCACCGCCGACAACCTCGGCGTCCAGATCGACACGGTCCTGTACTACATCATCACCAAGCCCACCGACGCCGTGTACGCCATCGACGACTACCTTGCCGGCGTCGAGCAGCTCACCACGACCACTCTCCGCAACGTCGTCGGCTCGATGGACCTGGAGAAGACCCTCACCAGCCGCGAGGAGATCAACGCCCGCCTCGCCGCCGAGCTCGACAAGGCCACCGACAAGTGGGGCCTGAAGGTCACCCGCGTCGAACTGCGCTCCATCGAACCGCCGCTGAGCATCCGCGACGCCATGGAGAAGCAGATGCGCGCCGAGCGCGACCGCCGCGCCGCGATCCTCAACGCCGAGGGCACCAAGCGCTCCTCGATCCTCATGGCCGAAGGCGAGCAGCAGTCCGCCGTCCTGCGCGCCAAGGGCGAGCGCGACGCCGCGGTGCTCCGCGCCGACGGTGAGGCCAAGGCCATCCAGACGGTGTTCGCGGCCATCCACAAGGCCAAGCCCACCGACCGACTCCTCACCTACCAGTACCTCCAGACGCTGCCGACGATCGCCCAGGGCACCGCCAACAAGGTCTGGGTCGTCCCCGCCGAGCTCACCAAGGCCCTCGGCGGCATCGGCAACGCCTTCGGCGGCTCCGACGCCGCCGCCGCGGAAGAAGAGGAAGAGGTCGAGATCGACTCCAGCGCCCTCGAACTCGACGCCGCCGCCGCCGCGGCCCTCGAAGCGGCCCAACAGGCCGCCCGCGACGTCCAGGACATCGGCGAGGGCAGGACCAACGAACTGCCCCCCGCCCCCGCCTAAGCACCCGTGACGCCCCGGGCCGCCCGCACGGGCGGCCCGGGGCGTTCGCCGTCCCTGCGGCACAATCATCAGGTGCCCGACCCAGAGCTCCCGACCGAACCCGCGACCCGCATCGACGACCCCGAGGACGCGCGCCTCGCCGACTACCGCGCTCTCACCGACCTCGCCCTCCGCACCCGCTTCGAGCAGCCCCACGGCCTGTTCATCGCCGAGGGCCACCAGGTCATCGGCCGTGCCCTCCGAGCCGGGTACCGGATGCGGTCCATGCTCATCGACGCCAAACGGGCCGACCAACTCGCGGGCCTCGCCGAGGGTGCGCCCTGCTACACCGCCGGACCCGACGTCCTCGAAGCCGTCACCGGCTTCCACGTCCACCGCGGCGCGCTGGCCTCCTTCCACCGCAAGGAACTCCCCGCTCCCGCGGCGATCCTGGAACGCACCAGGCGCCTGGTGATCCTCGAAGGCCTGAACAATCACACCAACATCGGCGCCGTGTTCAGGGTCGCGGCAGGTCTCGGCTTCGACGGGGTGCTCCTGGCGCCCGACTGCGCCGACCCGCTGTACCGCCGGAGCGTGCGCGTGAGCATGGGGGAGGTGTTCGCGGTGCCGTACGCCTACCTCGACCCCTGGCCCGAGGGCCTGCGGCAGGTCCGCGAGGCCGGATTCACCCTGCACGGGCTCAGCCCCTCGCGCGGCGCGGTCGACATCGGCACCCTGAGCGCGGACGAGCGGGCCCGCCCGGCGCTCATGTTCGGCGCCGAAGGCCCTGGGCTCACGGCCGCGGCCCTCGACGCGTGCGACCGCACCGTGGTCATCCCGATGCACGCGGGCGTCGACTCGCTCAACGTCGCCGCGGCCACCGCGGTGGCCTGCTGGGAGCTCTCGCAGCCGCCTAGAGGCTGACGGTGGTGAACTCGGACTCGCAGGGCGGGCCCCACGTGTAGGAGAAGCGGCCCGCGTCGAGGTCGAGGTGCGCGGCCAGCGCGGTGTGCGTCTGGAGCTCCACCGGGTCGGTCTCGACCGGGTGGCGGCACAGCCCGATGGGCCCGCCGACGTGGTCGCGCATGGCCGCGTGGAGGTGCTCGGCGGTCAGCGGCGACTGTTCGGCCAGGAGCGTCTCCATGCGCTCGCAGCGGTGGTAGGTCGAGACGCGTCCGGTCTCCAGCCAGCTCTGGTGCACCCCGAGCAGGTCGGGGTCGCGGAAGTGGTTGGCGTGCACCAGGGGAGCGGTGCCGTCCTGGTAGATGACCCGGGAGCCGCCGGGGGAGGTCTCGACGGTGGCGACGCCGGCGGCGGCGCTGCCCATGAAGAAGTTCGCCGAGCACGAGGGCCGGGGCGCGAGGGCGTGGCCGATCGCCTCCGGGAGCGTCCCGGACTGGAGGATCCGCCAGGTGCGCAGGTGGAACGGCACCGAGTCGATCCGCCAGTCGTCGACGCTGGCGCCGAGCCCGTTGATGCACAGCCCGATCCCGGCGCTGTTGAGTCCGATCTTGGCGCCCGCGACGCCCGCCTCGGTGAATCCGATCACCGTCGTGTCGCCGTGCTTCCATTGCAGCAGTGCGCCTTCGACGCCGGTGAACCAGTCCCAGTTCTGCCCGATCTGGGTCCCGCCCGCGGCGAACACGCCGTCGGCGCCGCCGAAGGAGGTGCACTCGGAGCGCAGGCCCTCGGCGGTGGGCCGCCCGAACTCGCTCCAGGCGCTGTACAGCAGCTCGTAGCGGGCGTTGAGGAGCGCGATGTCGAGGAGGTTCTGGCCCGAGCCGTCGGCGATCCCGTCCATGATCGCCCGGTAGAGGGCGTCCTCTCGGGTGAAGAGGCCGAGGTAGCGGCGGGAGCGCTCGGCGAGGTCGGCCTCGCTCAGGCCCGCCGTGAGCATCCGGGAGCGGTAGACCGCGACGTTGCCCGCGATCGCCTCCCGCAGCTGCTCGCCGTGCTGCACGCCTTGGCGGTAGGGGCTTCCATGAAGGTGGAGGAGGGGCAGTTCAGTCACACGGGTCATTGTGACAGAAGCGATATCGGGAAGCCAGCGGCTTTGTCAGCGCCCCATGAGCGACTGCTCGACCTGCGAGTAGTGGATGGTCCACCACTTGACCAGGCCGGTCTGGCCCGGCAGCAGGTGGTCGCAGGCGGAGTTGTGGCGCACGTAGTGCCACTCGATGACCCAGTTGTCGGTGAGCCGGTCCCACCACAGCTGGTGCGTCGCGAGCCCGATCTCCGGCTCGCCCACGTCGAACGCGGACCGGTAGCCGCCCGCGAAGGCCCGGATGCGGTCGCAGTCGAGGCCGCGCTCGTCGCCGTACGTGAAGTAGAACACCGCGGCGCGGGCCATCTCCCTGGCGTACGAAGAGATCGTGAGCCGGTCCCAGTCCAGGATCGCCGAGACCCGGTCGTCGGGTCCATGCAGGACATTGTGCGGGTGCAGGTCCCCGTGGGTGTACCCGGTGTACTGCGGCGCGAGGTCGGGCGGCCTGCGGTCGCCCAGGCGCACCAGCAGTCCCCGCTTGAGCCGCAGCGTCTGCTCGGCCGTGGCCTCGAACCCGGTCTTGTCGCCGCGCCCGGCGGCCACGAGCTCCAGCAGTCGGTCGACCTTCTGGAGCGCCGCCTCGGTCGTCGGCGGGTTCTCGGCCTTCGGCGGCCGGTCCGCCGGGATCGCCGCGTGCAGCGTCCGGTGCAGCCGTCCGATGACCGACCCCAGGTCGCGGCACGCCTCGCGGGTCATCGACAGCCCCGAGCGGTGCCGCCCGCCGACCCACGGGAAGACCCCGAACTCCTCACCCTCGAGCAGGATGATCGCGCGCCCGTCCCGGCTGAGCACCGGCAGGACGACCGGCACCCCTGAGGCGCCCAGCGTCTGGAGCACGTGGAACTGGAACTGGAGCTCGGCCCCGGTCACATCTCGGAAGAGCTTGAGCAGGTACGAGCCAGAGGAGGTGTCCACCCGCCAGGACCGGTTCATCAGCCCGGTCTGGACCCGCTGCATCTGGAAGACCTGCCCCAGATCCCAATGCGCCAGCGCCGCGTCGGGGAGTCGAGGCGCGGTCACGGTCATGCCCCCAAGCGTAGCCGTCGCCGCCCCGCCCGAACGACCGCGAACCCCCCTTGCGCCCGCCCCCGCACCGTCGTGTAAAGTTCCATCTCGTGTCAAGGCGAGTCGCAAACACCCGCCTGGCAGCGAAAACAAACTACATATACAATTCTCTGTGCACGCGCGAGTGGCGGAATGGCAGACGCGCTAGCTTGAGGTGCTAGTGTCCTACTAATGGACGTGGGGGTTCAAGTCCCCCCTCGCGCACAGATTGAAGGCCCCGTTACCGGGGCCTTTATTGTGTGCCCTGGCGATGATTCCGATGCCGACCGTATGCGCCTCACTCCTTTGCGTCTCACCGACTACACCGTCATTCGGCAAGGCGACCGCACCTGGTCGGCGACTTCGCCGTGGTGGTGAGCATCGTCGAAGCGCTCGTCGACAGGCACCTTTCCGACGCGCTGAGGGACAACTGCCGAACTGGTCTCGCTAATGCCCATTTGACCAGCGGAAACTCCTGAAAATGTCTCGGCTATGGTGAGTTGATCCGATCGCCTGGCCCGACAGGAGGCCCCTGTGACCGACACCGACGATCCCTGGGACCGTCCCGGTCTCATCGGTGGTGCGGCCACCGCTCCCCAACGCGTGATCCGGGTGTACATCAGCAAGGGCGGCAGCGCCTTTCACCTTGATGCGGAATGCCCATGGTTGCATAAGGGACAGAGCCGTGCGGCCCGGAGTGGTCTGCGGCTCCACGACATTGAGTCGGTTCACCGCGAAGTCGCCGAAGACGCGGGCAAGGATGAGTGCAAGTGGTGCTTCAAGGACCAGACCCGTCGCACATCATGACCTGAAGGGCCGTAATTTTAGCCGCGGTCAGAGGGTGTCTCGGTGGAGCCAGGCTGCTATTTCGGGGGTGGTGAGTTCGTTGATGCGGGCTCGGTAGCGGGTGAGGTCGGCGGGGGTGAGGAGGTGCTTCCATTGGCCGGTGGTGCCTTTGTTGAAGAAGACGGTGCGGTCTTTCCAGAGGTCGTTCTCGGGGGTGAGGGTGGCGGCGTTGGTTCGGACGGCGTCGAAGGTGGCGGCGTGGACGAGGTCGGGCCAGAGGGGCTCGGGGATGGGGATGTCGAGGGTCGCGGCGAGGGCGCGCATCTGGCCTTCGAGGTCGGTCTTGAGGTCGTCGAAGTGCAGGAGGACGATGTTGGGTTCCTCGCGGCGATACCAGAAGGACTCGATGTGGCGGATCATGGCGGCGAGGCCGATGAGTTCGTCGTCGGTGTCGACCCAGTTCCAGAAGCGCTCGTAGAGGGTGGGCGCGGGGGGTTCGGGGGCGGTGGCGAGGTCGGGGGCGAGGGCGGCGGCGCGCAGTTGCATGGCCTTGGCGAAGTCCATGTTGGCGAAGTGGTTGTCGGTGGAGATGCCGACGTCGCGGGGGTCGCGTCCGATGCTGATGTAGGTGACGCGGTCGTCGCGGGGGAGGCCGTCCAGGGGCGTGTGGGACTTGAGGAAGCGGCGGTGGTCCTGGGCGTCGAGGAACGCGAGCATGTCGTCGTGGGGGCGGAAGTAGGCGTCGACCCAGACGGAGAGCTCGTCGAGCGGGCGCGGGAGTTCGGGGCTTCTGAAGACCAGGAGGGCGCAGATGATCTGCGTCCAGGTGGTGCCGCACTTGGCGGGGGTGGCGACGATGATGTCGTCCTCGCGGAGCTCGACCCCGTTCCAGCGGTCGTTGTCCATGAAGATGCTCTGGTATCGGACGGCGGGTGCGGTCACGGTGTTTCTCCTTGCGAGAGAGCGCGAACGGTCGCACCCACGCTACGAGTGACCGGGCGATGACGCAAGGAAATGATCTTGAGTTCTGGAGGTGCCCGAGGAGATCGCCTGGGGCGCTTCGGTTCAGCCGATCGTGATGATGGTCTTGCCCGTCGGGCGGGTGGTCGGGTTGAAGGCGGTGACGGCCTCCTCCAAGGGGTGGACGGCGCCGATGCGGGTGCGGAGGCGGCCGCTGCGGAGGCGGGCGGCGAGTTCGGCGAGTTGCGAGCGGTCGGCCTCGACCACGAAGAAGACGGCGTGGGCGTCGGCGGGGCGGACCTCGGGCGGGCCGGCGATGGTGACGAGGGCGCCGCCGGGGCGGACCAGGGCGGCGGAGCGGGCGCCGATATCGCCGCCGATGACATCGAAGACGAGGTCGACCGGGCCGACGGCGTCGAGGTCGTCGGCTTCGAGGTCGAGGAACTCCGAGGCGCCGAAGTCGAGGGCGGCCGCGCGGTCGGCGGCGCGGCCGGTGCCGATGACGTGGGCGCCCTTCTCGCGGGCGAGCTGGGCGACCACGGAGCCGACGCCGCCGGCGGCGCCGTGGACGAGGACGGACTGGCCGGACTGGAGTCGGCCGTGCTCGAACAGGCCCTGCCAGGCGGTGAGCCCGGAGATAGGCAGGCTCGCGGCGGTCGTGAAGTCGACGTCGGCCGGGAGCGGCGCGAGGTTGCGGGCCTCGACGGCGACCCGTTCGGCGAGCGTGCCGTCCCGGGTCCAGTCGGCGAGCCCGAACACGCGCTGCCCCACGGTGAGACCGGTCGTCCCATACCCGAGGGACTCGACCACCCCGGCCAGCTCATGCCCGGGGACGCTCGGGGTGCGGTCGCGCCCGGCCCGGTCGGTCCACGTGCCCGGCCAGGTCAGCTCGCCGGGCGTGAACCCCGAGGCCCGCACGCGCACGACCACGTCGTTCTCCGAGGCGTGCGGCTCGGGCCGCTCGCCGAAGGTCATGCCGGCGGTGCCGGCGTCCGGGTCGGTGACGGTGATCGCCTTCATGCGGGTCCTCTCGCTCGGGCAGGTCGCTCCATTAAACGACCCGACGCCGCCCCCTGCGCGAAGACCCCGAAGTCCGGCCGTCCTCATTCGAGGTGGAAGGTCGCCGCGGCGCGGGCGGCGTCGGTCGTGGGGGACAGGAGGTCGACGAGGCCGCCGGTGTGCTGGACGTAGCGGCCCGAGGCGTTGACGGACTCGAACGAGACCCCGGAGGCGTCGGCGAGGCCCGAACGCCGATGGAAGGTCGCGTCGGACCTGAAGAGGGACGAGCCGTCGCCGCGTTCGACCCACACCTGGTAGTTCTTGTGCCGCAGGAAGTACCCCGGATAGTTCGCCGACTCCAGCGAGACCGTGCCCGAACCGGTCAGGCCCGCGACGATCCGGAACTGGGAGTCGGCGAGCATCGCCGGACTCGCGTTCGCCTTGAGGCGGAAGTCGTAGTGGTTCAGGTAGACGCCAGCGGCCCCGTGGACCGCGAAGCGGTAGGGGGTCGGCCCGGAGGCGACCGGGATGCCGAAGTCCGGGGTGCCGTCGGCCCTCCAGTAGAACTTCTGGACCCTGGTGTGGCGGTTCGGGTCGTAGAGTGGGTCGCCGCTGATGTCGCGGTACGGGCGCGCGTGGTAGACGAGGAGGTCGCTCGCGCCGTCCTCGGAGACGGTGAACGAGTTGTGGCCCGGCCCGTACTGGCCCGTGGCGTCGCTGCTGCGCAGGACCGGCTGCGAGTGCTTGCTCCACGCGGCGGGGTCGAGGAGGTTCGCGCCCTGGGAGGCGGTCAGGAGGCCGACCGCGTAGTTCGCGTCGGTGGCGCTGGCCGAGAAGGTCATGAAGACGCGTCCGTTGCGCTTGACGACGGCGGCGCCCTCGTTCACCTTGTGGCCGACGACCTCCCAAGGAAGCGTCGGCTTGCTGATGCGGACCGGGGTGCCGGTGATCGTCCACGGGTTCGCCATCGCGGCCAGGTAGAGGCTGGTGCCGCTGCCGAGTTCGGGGTCGCTCTGCGCCCAGCAGAGGTAGCGGGTGCCGCCGTCGGTGAAGGTGGTGGCGTCCAGGGAGAACGAGTCGCGGGGCGTGACGATCCGGCCCTTCTCGGTCCAGGTGCCGCTCATGGGGTCGGCGCTCGCGTTCTCCAGGGCGTACATCCGGATGGCCCAGATGTCGTCGGCGCGCCCGGCGGCGAAGTAGAGGTACCACCTGCCGTCGATGTGGTGGAGTTCCGGCGCCCAGATGTGGTGGCTCATCGGCCCGCTGGCGTGCTTGGACCAGACGGTGACCTCCGGCGCGGTGGCGAGGCCCTGGACGGTGGTCGAGCGGCGCATGACGATGCGGTCGTAGGCGGGCACGCTCGCGGTGAAGTAGTAGCGGCCGTCGGTGTGGCGCACGATGAACGGATCGGCGCGCTGCTGGGCGAGCGGGTTCTCGTAGGCGACGCCCGCCGCGGCCTCGGCCGCGGAGGCGACGCCGAGTGCGGCGGCGGCCGAGGCGAGCGCGGCGGCGCCGGCGGTCCGGAAGAGGCGGCGGCGGTCGAACGGATCGGTGCGCATCAGGACTCCGGGTGGTCGGGGGAGGGACAGGACCAGGCGTTCAACGGGGAGTGTTCACGGTAACAATCTCAATCGATGAAGTCAATATATGTACGTGTATCGATGGAGTGGCCGAGAGTGGCGGCCGGGTGCTTCTCCGGCTTTCGGCGCCTCCCGTTCGGATTCGTGGGGATTTAGGGCTTTAAATTTGTAAATAAACCGTGCTAATCTCGTCCGAATTCACAGTCTTCGGACCTTCTGGAGGTTTTCCATGGTTTCGCGAAGAGCCGTCATCGCCACGACCGCCGCCGCGGGGGCGGTCGCCGCCAGCTCGCCCTGGTGGTCCGGCCTCGCCGTGAGCGAGGCCGAGGCCGCGCCGGCCACATGCGAGCTCGCGCTCGTGAACGGCACGGACAGCGCCAACGTCTCCGCCTACGTCACCGGACGCGAGTTCGGCACCGACCGGATGATGCTCGTGCGGGCCTCGGGCCCGTACTACGTCGAGCAGCCGCCCGGGCCGGTCACGCCGCTCCCGGTGGACGCCTCGATCCCGCTGAACGCGCCCGGCGCCGCGCCGGTCGTGATCACCCTGCCGCGCATGTACGGCGCGCGCGTCTACTTCGTGCGGGACACCAAGATCGACTTCTACGTCAACCCCGGCCCGGCGCTGGTCGAGCCCGCGCTCGGCAATCCCGCCGACTCCAACTACGGGAAGGTCGTCTCCTTCTGCGAGTTCACGTTCAACGACGTGCAGCTGTTCGTGAACGTCTCGTACGTCGACCTCGTGACCGCCCTCCCGATCGGCCTGCGCCTCCAAGGCGACGGCGACCACTCCGTCGCCGCGCTCGACACCGACGCCGTCGAGGCGATCGCCGCCGACCTGACCGCGCAGGCCGCCGCCGACGGCCAGCCCTGGGACCGCCTCGTCATGCGCGACGGCGGCGGGCGCATCCTGCGGGTCATGTCGCCGCAGAACGTCATGGCCCCCTACTTCGGGCAGCCGGACATGCCGTTCGCGGACTACTGGACGGCCTACGCCGACCAGGTCTGGGACCACTACCGCGGCACCGACCTGCGCATCGACCTCCAAGGCGGGCGCGGCATCCTCACCGGCCGCGTCCAGGGCGACCTCCTCGTCTTCGACGACGGCTCGACCTTCGCCAAGCCCGACGCGCGAGACGTCTTCACCTGCAATCACGGGCCGTTCGCGAACAACCCCGGCGACACCGACGCCCGCAAGGGCGCCCTCGCGCGCCTGGCCGCGGCCTTCAACCGCAGCACCATCCACTCGCACTCCGACCAGCCGAACGGCGCGCCCGTCGCGGATTTCTACGCGCACGAGACCACCAACCACTTCGCGCGGGCGGTGCACGACAACTCGCCGATCGGCTACGCCTTCCCCTACGACGACGTCACCCCCGACGGCGTCCCCGACCAGTCCGGTGTCGCCTTCGACGGCAACCCGACCCGGCTCACGCTGACCGCCACCTGACCCGGAAAGGGAAGGGCATCGCCGCGTCCGGTGAGAGAGCGCTCTCTCACCGGACTCTCCCGCCGGACCCTGCGACGGACCGGGCGCCGACGGAATCGGCGCCCGGTTCACGCCCGGATCGGCTCCGGCGCCTTCTGGTGGGCGGTGGTGGCGATGATCGCGGCGAGGAGCAGGACTTCGAAGGCGTTGGTGACCGCGCCGGTGGGCAGGGGGATCGGGACGCCCGAGCCGAGGGACATGAGGAGCGCTCCGGCGAACAGCCAGGGCCAGGCGTCGCGGCGCCAGAGCACGGCGCCCGCCGCGAGGAGGGCCGCCGCGACGACCAGGACCATCGGCGGCGGGCCGCCCGCGTGGGCGGCCGTGTAGCTCAGCGCGCCGTGCTCGTCGCGGACGTGGAGGTCCAGTCCGACCACGACCGTGGCGAGCTCGAGCGCCGCGAGCGCGGGCGCGAGGCCGACCGCCGACCACCGCGCCCACGGGCGCGCCGCCCATGCGGCATCGGAGCGGCGCACCGCGTCCCAGGCCCAGACGACCAGGAGCGGCGTGAGGAGGGCGTGCAGCCAGAACCGGCCCGCGTTGAGCCCTTCCAGCATCGCGCCTTCGCCGACGAGACTCCCGGCGGCGATGACGGCGTTGTCGTACACGAGCGCGGCGACGACCGGGAGCGCCAGGTTCGCGGCCCGGCCGGACTGGGACGCGAGCGTCGCGCCCCAGACCAGCAGGGCGAGGTGGGCGAGGGCGAGGAGGAGGAACAGTGCGGAGTCCACGCCTCATTGACGACCGCCGCACTCGCCCGCGGCAATGTCGGTTTCCACACGGCCCCAAGCGGATTCCTCAAGGGAGGGCCGCGCCGGTGCGGTGCCCGGGCGAG
>NZ_STGX01000003.1:247219-360308 GCF_004912155.1 Glycomyces paridis
CCACGAACGGGTGAACCACGAGGTGGCGGTGGGGGTCGCCTTGTGGGTGCGGGGACGGGAAACGCCTGGGGGAGTGGGGGTTCGGCGAGGGTTCTCGGTGGAGGGCCGGGCGTGGGGGATCGGTACTGTGCAAATGCCATTCGGCGGTCATTTCGGCGGCGGTCGCAGCGTCGGCCGCGGTTCTCAGCGGGAGCACACTTGTACATCGGAACGCTCGTCGCCGGGCGGTACCGCCTCGACGGGCCCATTGCCACCGGCGGCATGGGCGAGGTCTGGCGCGGGTTCGACATGCTGCTGGAGCGGCGGGTGGCGGTGAAGGTCCTGCACCGCGGGCTCGACGACTCGCCGCGCGCGCAGGACCGCTTCGCGAGGGAGGCCAAGATCCTGGCCGCGCTGCGGGGGCCGGGGCTGGTGGAGGTCTACGACTGCGGCGAGGACGCGAGCGGGCGCCGGAAGCTGCGGTACATCGTCATGGAACTGGTCGAGGGTGTGCCGCTTTCGGCGCTGCTGGCCGAGCGGGGGCCGCTCCCGGCCGAGGAGACCCTGCGGTATGTCGCCGCGGCCGCCGAGGCGCTCGCCGTGGCGCACGGCGGCGGGGTCGTGCACCGGGACGTCAAGCCCGGCAACCTCCTCGTGGAGTCCGACGGCAGGCTCCGCGTGGTCGACTTCGGCATCTCGCTCACCGACGGCGAGGCCCGGCTGACCTCGGCCGACGGCATCATGGGCACTCCGTCGTACGTCTCGCCCGAGCAGCTCGCCGGCCGCGAGGTCGGCGGCGCCGCCGACCTCTACTCGCTCGGCGCGGTCGCCTACGAGTGCCTGACCGGGCGCCCGCCCTTCGACGCCGAGGACCCGCGCGGCATCGTCCACTCCCACCTCTACGAGGAACCGCCGCCGCTGCCGGAGTCGGTCCCTCCCGCCGTCGCGGCAATCGTGGCGCGCTGCCTGCGCAAGGACCCCGCCGAGCGCTGGGCCTCGGCGGCCGAACTCGCCGCGGCCTGCCGCCGCGCCAAGCGGTCCGAGGAGGCGCCCGCCGAAGCGCGCGGGCGGCGGGTGCCGCGGGCGGTGTACCTCGTCGCCGCGCTTGTTTTGGTGCTCGCCGTGGTCGCGGTCTGGCAGCACTGGCCGCCCTCGGGGGCCGACGCGGAGTCCGGCGCGCCCGCGGTGGCGTTCCGGAGCACCGAGCGACCGTCCGGGCCCGGCGTCCGGGCGGCCGAGTCGGTGGACGAACCCTCGCAGGAACCTTCGGTCGCGGCAGGGGCGACGGCACTGCCCGTCGAGACCACCTCGGACCCCGGCGGCGGCGACGAGTCGTCCCCGGCGGTCGGCGGGACGCTCCCGGACGTGGTCGGCATGGACGCGGCCGAGGCGCGCGACCACCTGAACGAGCTTGGTTGGACGGACGTGCGGATCGCGTCGACGCTGCTGTTCAGCGGGCCGCAGCCGCAGGGCTGCGAGATCGTCTCGCAGCGCCCGGAGGCCGGGTCCGAGGCCGATTTCGACGAGGCGGTCGACCTCGCCTACTGGGGCCTGCACGAGTGCCCGTAACCCGGCGGGCGCCTCCGGGATCGCCGCGGTCACGAGCGTCGTCTCCTCCTCGGTCAGCTCCAGGTCGAAGTACTCGGCGAGGACGGCGGCGTACTCGTCGTCGACGACCTCCCTCGTGGACACCGTCGCGTCGGGCCCTGCGACCGTGAGCGTGCGTCCGATGAGCCGCGTCTCGGTGTCGGGGCCGCGCTTGACGACGATCGGGCGGCGCGTGAACGGCGAGGTCGGGCTGGTCGCGGTGCTCTCGTTCGCGAGGGCCACGTCCACGGGGTAGGTCGCGTCGGGGATGAGCGTGTACATCGTCTCCCAGCGCCCGCTTCGCAGCTCCTGCACGCGCCGGTCGCCGTCGGCGAACGGCTCGGTCACGCGGTACGTCCACGCGCCCTGGGGGAACCGCCCCTCGCCGTCGACCGGGAACGGCTCGGACGGGCCCGAGCCGAAGCCCACGTCGCCCAGCCAGGTCCGGCCGCCGAACTCGGCGAGCGCGACGAGATGCGAGCGCGGCCGCGGGTGCACGAGCGGGTCGCCGGTGCGGATGAGGCTGCGCCGCAAGGGAATGCCGATCCGCTCCAGCGCGGCGGCGAACAGGGCGTTCATCTCGAAGCAGTACCCGCCGCGGCGGCGGCCGAGGATCTTGGCCGCGATGTCGGGCAGTTCGGCGCTCGGTCCCCGCCCGAGCATGACGTCGAGGTTCTCGAACGGCACGGCCGCCAGGTGCGCGCGGTGCAGGCCCGCGAAGGTCTCCAGGTCCGGCCGCAGAGGACCGGTGTACCCGATCCGCTCGACGTAGGCCTCCAGGTCGAGTGCGCCGACGGCCCATCCGGTGTCTTCGCTGCCGCTCATGCCGCTTCCCCTCCTCGCTCCTCGCGCCGCCCGGGCGCCCGGACTCCGACGTTATCGACCCGCGGCCGCGGCCGCATCGGTCCAGCGGCGTAGGGGCACTAGGCGGATGGTCCTAGGACTGTCAGGTTTCGGCGCGCTGCGCGGTCATAGGGGTGCAGTCGACTGTCAAGGAGGGCAAGGGCAATGAGCGAGAACGCGGTTCGAGACGTGGTCGGTGCGATCGTGGAGGGGCTCCGGGCGAGGGACCTGGAGGCGCTGCGGCGCGTGTACGCCGAGGACATGGTGTCCTTCGACGTGGAGGCGCCGCTGCGGCACGTCGGCGTCGAGGCGAAGCTGCGGAACTGGGCGAACGTGTTCGCGGTGTTCGCCGAGGTCGACTACGAGGTGCGGGACCTGGAGCTCGCGGTGGACGGGGCGTTGGCGTTCGGGTACGGGTTCGGGCGGCTCAGCGGGACGCTCGGGGACGGGACCGCGACCGCCGGCATGTGGGTGCGGGTCACCTTCTGCTTCAAGCGGATCGGTGAATCCTGGCGCATCGTCCACGATCAGGTCTCGGTCCCGCTCGACCTCCGCACGGGCGCGGGCGTCAGGGATCTGGAGCCCTAGCGAGGCATCGAAGACGGCCGCGTCGGGGCCTCCCGGCGCGGCCGTTCACCGTGCCCGCGGCGCGATCTCACGAAGAAAATCGCAGCTCAGCACCGGTTCCAGTGATATGTGATATGTGATATGTTACTGAAAACCGACGGTGCGGCGACGCGGAAGCGGCGCTTCCATGGCTGCTCCGTGACCGTGCCGCACCCCGTCGCGGCCCCCGCTGTAGCGCCGAGTCCCCCTACGCCCCATCCCCGCCGATCACCGATAGGAAGTCCCTCATGATCAAGAAGGCGACCAGCGCCGCGGCGGCCGCAGCCGCCACGGCGCTGCTGCTCACCGCCTGTACCGGCGGCCCCTCCGACTCCACCGGCGGCGCCGGCGACGACCCCGTCGCCGGCGGCACCGTCCACATGCTCCAGAACGCCGACTTCTCCTACCTCGACCCCGCGCGCGGCTTCGACGGCGGCGTCAACGCCTTCTACCGCCTCATCTACCGGGGCCTCACCATGCAGGCCGCAGGCGACGCCGAGGACCCCAACGCGATCGTCCCCGACCTCGCCGAAAGCCTCGGCACCGCCTCCGAAGACGGCCTCACCTGGACCTACACCCTCAAAGACGGCCTCAAGTTCGACAACGGCGACCCCATCACCGCCGCCGAGGTCGAGTTCGGCATCTCCCGCGCCTGGGACCCCGAGATCGGCATCGGCTCCCCGTGGCTCAAGCAGACCGTCGACGCCCCCGAGGACTACGCCGGGCCCTACCAGTCCGGCGACCACCCCGGCATCGAGACCCCCGACGAGCACACCATCGTCTTCCACCTCATCGAGCCCTTCCCCGAGTTCGACAACGTACTGGCGCAGCCGAACGCGGTGCCCTTCCCCGTCGGCTCCGGCGCGGGCGACGAGTTCATCAACGACGTGATCGCCTCCGGCCCCTACACGCTCGACACCTACACGCCCGGCAGCCTCATCAAGCTGGTGCGCAACGAGCACTGGGACGCCGACACCGACGACGTCCGCAAGGCCTACCCCGACGCGTGGGAGTTCGAGATCGGCCTCGAAGCGGCCACCATCGACGAGCGACTCCTCGCCGGGCAGGGCACCGACGTCAACGCCATCGCCGGGAAGATCCAGGCCGCGACCCTGCCGCGCGTCCAGACCCCCGAACTCCAGGACCGCCTCATCGCGTCCCCGGCGTTCTGCACCACCTACATGGGCATGAACACCACCAAGGCGCCCTTCGACCAGGTCGAGGTCCGCCAGGCCGTCAACTACGCGCTCGACCGCGCCTCCATCCAGACCGCGTCCGGCGGCACCCAGCTCGCCGACCCCGCGACCACGATCATCCCCACCGCCGTCAGCGGCCACAAGGACTTCGACCTCTACCCCAGCGAGGACTACGCCGGGGACCCCGCGAAGGCCCTCGAACTCCTCGCAGAGGTCGGCCTCGAAGACGGCTTCTCCTTCGTCCTCGACATCCGCGCGCAGCCGTCCATGCAGGCCCAGGCCGAAGCGGTCCAGGAGGCGCTCAAGGCGATCAACGTCGAAGTCGAGCTCAACGTCATCGACACCTCGACCTACTACGAGACCATCGGCACGCCCTCCCAGCAGAGCGACGCCGCCATCACCGGCTGGTGCCCCGACTGGGCCTCCAGCGCCAGCACCATGGTGCCGCCGCTCGTCGACGGCCGCCTCATCACCGAGAAGGGCAACACCAACCTCGCCCAGCTCGACGACGCCGCCGTGAACGCCCGCATCGACGAGATCAAGGCCATCGCCGACCTCGCCGAGGCGAACGTCCAGTGGGGCGAGTTCGACGAGGAGGTCATGGCGCTGGCGCCGATGGCCCCGCTCGTCCTGGAGAAGGGCCTCTTCCTCCCCGGCGCGAACATCGCCGGCTACCACCCGAGCACGAGCATGACCGACCTCGCGATCATCGGGCTCAAGGACCCGTCGCAGGGCTGATCGCATGACCTTCACTCCGACCGAGCTCGAAGTGGAAGGCGCCCAAGGCGGCGAGGCGGCGCGCGACAACGCGCCGCCCTCGCCGCCGGCCTCGGGGCGACGCCTCGCCCGCGCCTTCCTCAAGGACCGCGCAGCCCTCGCTTGCAGCGTCTACATCCTCCTCGTCCTCCTCATGGCCCTCGCCGCCCCGCTGATCGTCAAGCTCAGCGGCTGGGGACCCTACGAGTTCGACCAGAGCGCCGTCGACCCCGACATGGCCGGGCTCCCGCTCGGCGCGGCGGGCGGCATGGGCGCCGAGCACTGGTTCGGCGTCGAACCCGGCAGCGGGCGCGACATCTTCGCGCGCATCGTCTACGGCGCCAGGGTGTCGATGACGATCGCGCTCTCGGCGACGGTCCTGACGAGCGTCCTCGGCGTGGTCTTCGGCCTCACCGCCGGGTACTTCGGAGGGAAGGTCGACATGGTCGTCTCGCGGGTCATGGAGTTCCTCATGGCCTTCCCGGCGCTCATCTTCATGATCGCCGTGCTCTCGGCGCTGCCCGCCGAGAACCGACAATTCCTGCTGGTCGGCGTGATCTCGTTCTTCGGCTGGCCCTACCTCGCCCGGATCGTGCGGGGGCAGACCATGTCGCTCAAGGAGCGCGAGTTCGTCGAGGCCGCCAAGGCCTCGGGCGCCTCCAGCGGGCAGATCATCTTCAAGGAGATCCTGCCGAACCTCGCCTCCACCATCATCGTCATGACCACCCTCGCCGTGCCCGGCTACGTCGGCACCGAGGCGGGCCTGTCGTTCCTCGGGGTGGGCGTCGTCCCGCCGACGCCCTCGTGGGGCCAGATGATCGCCAGCTCAGTGCCCTGGTACGCCGTCGACCCCGCCTACTTCCTCATCCCGGGCGCCTGCCTGTTCCTGCTGGTGCTCTCGTTCACCGTCCTGGGCGACCGCATCAGGAGACTCGCCGAGACCGGAGGCGCGCGCGCATGATCCGCTTCCTGCTCAACCGCGTCGCCGGCATGGTCGTCGTCCTCTTCCTGGTGTGCCTGTTCACCTTCGTGATCTTCTTCGTGCTCTCGCCCGACCCCGCGGTGCAGGTGTGCGGGAAGAACTGCACGACCGAGGCCATCGACCAGATCCGCGCGAACCTCGGCCTCGACCGGCCCTTCTGGACCCAGTTCTGGACGTTCCTGTCCGGGCTCTTCGCCGGTCGCACCTACGGGACGGGCGCCAACGCCGTCGAGTGCGCCGCCCCCTGCCTCGGCTACTCGTTCCAGTCGAGCCAGCCCGTCACCGACATGATCGTGCAGCGGCTGCCGGTCTCGGCCACCGTCGCGATCGGCGCGGCCGTGCTCTGGCTCCTCGCCGGGGTCACCGCGGGCCTGGTCAGCGCCGTGCGCGAGGGCCGCTTCGCCGACCGCTTCATCGCCGGGCTCACCCTCACCGGCATGTCGATCCCCAACTACGTGCTCGCGCTCGCGCTCCAGTTCCTGCTCGTGGTCACCCTCCGATGGCTCCCGTTCCCGCACGCGGTGCCGTTCGGCGAGGACCCCGTGCAGTGGTTCATGAACTTCCTCATGCCCTGGATCGTGCTCGCGATCGGCGCCGCCGCCGTCTACACCAGACTCACCAGGGCGAACGTCATCGAGACGCTCCAGGAGAACTACGTGCGTACCGCGCGCGCCAAGGGCCTGGGCCCCGGGCTCGTGTGGCGGCGGCACGCGCTGCGCCCGGCCCTGACCCCGATCGTCACGATCTTCGGGATGGACTTCGCGAGCCTCCTCGGCGGCGCCCTCATCACCGAGACCGTGTTCGGGCTCAACGGCATCGGCAAGCTCGCCGCCGACTCGATCACCAAGAACGACCAGCCGGTCATCATGGGCGTCACGCTGCTCGCGGCCTTCCTGGTCGTGGTCGGCAACATGGTCGTCGACCTGCTGTACACCGCCATCGACCCGCGGGTGCGAGTGGGGAGCGCGACATGAGCGAGGCACTGCTGCGCGTGCGCGGCCTGACCGTGGCCTTCCCGACCGCCTCGGGGCCCGGCGAGGTCGTCAAGGCACTCGACCTGGACCTCGACCGCGGCGGCTCCCTCGGCATCGTCGGCGAGTCCGGCTCGGGCAAGTCCATGACGAGCCTGGCGATCATGGGGCTGCTCCCCAAGGGCGCCACCAGGTCCGGCTCCATCGAGTTCGCCGGGACCGAGCTGACGGCCCTGCGCGAGCGGGCCATGCGGGCGGTGCGCGGCGACCGCATCGCCATGGTCTTCCAGGACCCGCTGTCCTCGCTGAACCCGTACTACACCGTCGGCACCCAGATCGCCGAGGCCTACCAGGCGCACCGGCGCGGCGTGACCCGCCGCCAGGCCCGCAGGGTCGCGATCGCCGCCATGGAGCGCGTCCACATCGAGGACGCCGCCCGCCGCGTCGACCACTACCCGCACCAGTTCTCCGGCGGGATGCGCCAGCGCGTCATGATCGCCATGACGCTGAGCATGGAGCCCGAGCTCATCATCGCCGACGAGCCGACCACCGCCCTCGACGTCACCGTCCAGGCGCAGATCCTCGACCTCCTGGCCGAGATCCGCGCCGACACGGGCGCGGGCCTCATCCTCATCACCCACGACCTCGCCGTCGTCAGCGAGGTGGCCGACCGCATCGTCGTCATGCGCGACGGCGACCTGGTCGAGAGCGGCACCGCCGAGCGGATCTTCACCGACCCGCGCGAGCCCTACACGCGGATGCTCCTCGAAGCCGTCCCGCGCATCGACGACGAGATCGGGCTGCTGCGCACCACCGCCGGAGAGGCCGAGTCATGACCGACGCACCCGGGACGCTCCTGCGGGCCCGCAACCTCGTCAAGGAGTTCGACGTCCGCGGCGGCGGGCTCTTCGGCCGCTCCGCGCGCCTGCGCGCCGTCGACGACGTCTCGCTGGACGTGCGCCGCGGCGAGACCCTCGCCCTCGTCGGCGAGTCCGGCTGCGGCAAGTCCACCACCGCCCGCCTCATCGCCCGCCTCGTGGACACCACCGCCGGCACGATCGAGTTCGACGGCCGCGAGGTCCAGGCGCTCACCGGGAAGGACCTGCACGCCTTCCGCAGCGAGGTCCAGGTGGTCTTCCAGGACCCCTACTCCTCGCTCAACCCCAAGCACACCGTCGAGCGCATCGTCACGGCGCCCCTGGTCTACCAGCGCCGCCCGATCCCCGGCGGCGCCCGCGCCTACACCGGCGCCCTCATGGAGCGCGTCGGCCTCGACCCCGACCACTCGACGCGATTCCCCGCCCAGTTCTCCGGCGGCCAGGCGCAGCGCATCGGCATCGCCCGAGCGCTCGCCGTCGCGCCGAAGATGATCATCGCCGACGAGGCCGTCTCCGCGCTCGACGTCTCCGTGCAGGCGCAGGTGATCAACCTCCTTCGGCGCCTTCAGGACGAGGAGGGCTTCAGCTGCCTGTTCATCGCCCACGACCTCGCCGTGGTGCGCCAGATCGCGACCCGCGTCGCGGTCATGAACGGCGGCCGCATCGTCGAGACCGGCGACCGCGACCAGGTCTTCGACACCCCGAAGGACCCCTACACTCGGAAGCTCCTCGCCGCCGTGCCCCGCATCAGACCCGAGTGGGACGCGGCACGGCGGCGCAACGAGGCGGCCCGCAGGGCCCGCGAACAGGAGGACGCGCAGCGATGAACGAGGCGACCGAGCAGTACGCCATGCCGGGCATGTGGATTCGCGAGCGGACCGTGCGCGTCCCGCTCGACTGGTGGGACCCGCGCGGCGAGATCGAGGTGTTCGTCCGCGAACTCACCGACCCCGACAAGCGAGGCGACGACCTGCCGCTCCTCACCTACCTCCAAGGCGGCCCCGGCGGCGCGAACCCGCGGCCCCTGGAGCCGGGCGGCTGGATCGCCGAGGCCCTCAAGCATTACCGGGTCGTCCTGGTCGACCAGCGCGGCACCGGCCGCAGCACCCCGCTCGACGCCCGGTCCGTGGAGGGCATGGGCGCCGAGGACGGCGCCGAGCACCTCGCGCGCTTCCGCGCCGACTCCATCGTCCGCGACCTCGAACACGTGCGCGCCGAGGTCTACGGCGGCCGCAAGTGGGCCACCCTCGCCCAGAGCTACGGCGGCTGGCTCACCCTCGCCTACCTCTCGCACGCGCCCGAGGCGCTCAGCGCCGCCTATGTGTGCGGCGGCATCCCCGGCAACCCGATGAGCGCCGACGAGGTCTACCGCCGCACCTTCGACCGCGTCGCCGCCAAGACCGCCGAGTACTACCGCCGCTACCCGCAGGACGTCGAGCGCGTCGCCGCGATCGCCGACCGGCTCGCCGCCGCGCCCGTGCTCCTGCCCGACGGCGACCCGCTCACCGTGCACCGCTTCCAGACCCTCGGCATCGACTTCGGCATGAAGCCCGGCTTCGAGCGGATGCACTGGCTCGTCGAGGACGCCTTCATCGACGGCGACCGCCTCTCCGAAGGCTTCCTCGCCGGGGTCCTCGCCCGCACCTCCTCGGCCGCCAACCCCCTCTTCTGGACCCTCCAGGAGTCCATCTACGGCGACGGGCCCAACGGCCCCACCGCGTGGGCCGCCCAGCGCGAACGGGACCGCAGGCCCGAGTTCGACGGCGCCCGCCGCCCGCTCCCGTTCACCGGCGAGATGGCCTTCCCGTGGATGTTCGAGGAGGTCAGGCTCCTGCGCGGCTTCGGGCCCGCCGTGCGCGCCCTCGCCGAGCGCACCGAATGGAGCCCCGTCCTCGACCCCGCGCGCCTGGCCGCCAACGACGTCCCCGTCGCCGCGGCCGTCTACTTCGACGACATGTTCGTCGACTCAGGACTGCAACTGGCAACGCTTCAGGGCCTCGGCAACGCCCAGGCCTGGGTCACCAACGAGTACGAGCACGACGGGATCGGCGCCGAACGGGTCTTCGCCCGCCTGCGCGAACTCGTCCGCGACCGAGGAGGAGAACAGCGATGACCGAACGGCCCCCCTACGCGGGCACCCGCTACCCGCGCCTGGCCGACATCCCGGCCTTCACCGAGCGCATCGCCGAAGGCTGGGGCGAGGAGGCGGTCCCGGCCGCCGTCGTCCCCGGCGCCGCCGAGGCCGCCGCCGCCCACCGGCGCCGTCTCGGCGAACGCGTGCCCGGCAAGGCGATCGTCGTCGCCTCCGGCACCGCACCCGTCCGCAACGACGACTGCGAGTACCTCTTCCGCGCCGACAGCGACTTCGCGTGGCTCACCGGCTGCGCGGCCGAAGGCGCCGTCCTCGTCATGACCCCCCGCCCCGGCGGCCACGACGCCCGCCTCCACCTGCCCGCGCCCTTCCGCCCCGGCGAGACCGGCTTCTTCGCGAACGCCGCCCACGGCGAACTGTGGGTCGGCGCCTCCCCGGGCCTCAAGTCCTGGTCCGAAGCCCTCCAGATCCAGGTCGAACCGGTCACGGCTCTCGACGGCGCCACCGGCCTCACCGGCGCCCTCGCCTCCCGCTCGGTGCCCGAGGCCCTCCTCGCGAGCCTCGGCCTCGAACGCTCCGAAGCCCTCGGCCGCCACCTCTCGACACTGCGGATGGTCAAGGACGCCTGGGAGATCGAGCAGATGCGCCTCGCCGTCGACACCACCGTCGACGGCTTCGCCGCCGTCGCCCGCGAAGTGCCCCGCGCCGTCGCCGAGGGCCTGGGCGAACGCTGGCTCCAGGGCACCTTCGACCGCCACGCCCGCACCTTCGGCAACGGCCCCGGCTACGCCACCATCGTCGGCTCCGGCCACCACGCGCCCGTCCTCCACTGGGTCCGCTGCGACGGCCCCGTCCTCCCCGAGGCCGCCCTCCTGCTCGACATGGGCGTGGAGACCCGGAGCCTCTACACCGCCGACGTCACCCGCACCCTCCCCGCCGACGGCACCTTCGGCCCCCGCCAGCGCGACGTCCACGACCTCGTCGAACGCGCCCACCGCGCAGGGCTCGCACAGATCCGCCCCGGCACCGCCTACCTCGACTTCCACTTCGCCGCCATGGAGGTCGTCGCGCAGGGCCTCCACGACTGGGGCCTCCTGCCCGTCTCCGTGGACGAGGCCCTCTCCCCGAAAGGCCAGCAGCACCGCCGCTACCTCGCCTGCGGCATCGGCCACCACCTCGGCCTCGACGTCCACGACTGCTCCCAGTCCGAATACGAGGACTACATGGGCGCCGACCTCGAAGCGGGCGTCGTCATGACCGTCGAGCCGGGACTCTATTTCCACGCCAACGACCTCACCGTCCCGCCCGAACTGCGCGGCATCGGCGTCCGCCTCGAAGACGACGTGCTCGTCACCGCCGACGGCGCCGAAGTGCTCTCCGCGGCCCTGCCCATCGACGCCGACGGCGTCGAGGCCTGGACCCGCGCCCGCCTCGCCGAGGCCGGACGATGACGACTCCCCTGCGGCCCTTCCCCCTCGGGGACGTGCGCGTCGAAGGCGCCTTCGCCCGCGCCCGCGACGAGACCCTCCACCTCGCCCGCGCCTACCCCGTCGACCGCCTCCTCGCCGTCTTCCGCCGCAACGCCGGACTCGACACCCGCGGGGCCCTCCCGCCCGGCAACTGGGAGGACTTCGGCCACCCCGACGAGGACGCCTGGAGCGAGACCGACTACCCCGGCCGCGAACACGCCCCCACCGCGAACCTCCTGCGCGGCCACTACGCCGGGCACTTCCTCTCCATGCTCGCGATGGCCGCCGCAGGTGAACGCGACCCCGGCCTCAAGTCCAAAGCGGACGAACTCGTGGCCGGCCTCGGCGAGGTCCGGGCCGCCCTCGCCGCCACCGGCCGCTACTCCCACCCCGGGTTCCTCGCCGCCTACGGCGAATGGCAGTTCTCCCGCCTGGAGGACTACGCCCCCTACGGCGAGATCTGGGCCCCCTACTACACCTGCCACAAGCTCATGGCCGGACTCCTCGACGCCTTCGAACTCACCGGGAACGATCAGGCGCTGGCGATCGCCGCCGACATGGGCCACTGGGTCCACGGCCGCCTCTCGAAACTCGACCACGAACGGCGCCAACGCATGTGGTCGCTCTACATCGCCGGGGAGTTCGGCGGCATGAACGAGACCCTCGCGCGCCTGGCCGCCGCCGCGGGCCAACCGCGCCTCCTCGAAACCGCCGCGTACTTCGACCAGGACCACCTCCTCGCCGCCGGGACCGGCGGCGCCGACGTCCTCACCGACATGCACGCCAACCAGCACCTGCCCCAACTCGTCGGCTACGTCGAGGAGTACGAGCAGGCCGGCGAGCGCCGCTACCTCGACGCCGCCGCCGGGATCTGGGACCTCGTCGTCCCCGGGCGCGTCTACGCCCACGGCGGCACCGGCGAGAGCGAGCTGTGGGGCCCGCCCGGCGCCGTCGCGGGCGACGTGGGCCACCGCAACGCCGAGACCTGCGCCAGCTACAACCTGCTCAAACTCGCCCGCAGGCTCTACGCCCACACCCGCGAGCCGCGCTACATGGACTACTACGAGCGCACCGTCCTCAACCACGTCCTCGGCTCCCGCAAGGACGCCCGCTCCGACACCAGCCCCGAAGTCACCTACATGTTCCCCGTCCACCCCGGCGCCCTCCGCGAATACGACAACGTCGGCACCTGCTGCGGCGGCACGGGACTGGAGAACCACGTCAAATACCAGGACACCGTGTTCCTCCACGCCCCCGGCGAACTGCACGTCAACCTCCCCGCGGACGCCCGCCTCGCCTGGGACGAGGCCGGACTCGAAGTCGACCTCGCCGCCGACCACCCCCTGGGCGAACGCCTCGCGCTGCGACTGCGCCCCCTCCCCGGCCGCGAACCCGACGGAGCCGAACGCACCGTCCGCATCCGCGTCCCCCGCTGGGCGGCGGGCGAACCGGCGCTGCGCCTCAACGGCGCCCCCGCCGGCGTCGCGACCGCCCCCGGCCGGTACGCCTCCGTCACCCGCGCCTGGCGCGCCGGAGACGTGCTCCACCTCGACACCCCCGTCCAGCTCCGCGCCGAGCCGACCCCCGACGACCCGCGCCAATGCGCGCTCCTCCTCGGACCGACCCTCCTGCTCGCCCGCTCCGACGCCACCACGGGCCTCGCCCTCCCGCTCGCCGGACGCCGCGGCCTCGACGGCGCCCTCCTCACCGGCCGCACCGGCACCGAACTCCTCGCCGAACTCGCCCGCGACGGCACCGTCACGATCGACGGCGTCGCCTTCGAACCCGCCTGGTCCGGCGGCGACGCCCGCTACCACATGTACGTGCGCTCGGCTGACAGCGAGATCGCCTTCGGCGGCAAGGGCACCGGCGTCCCCAACCGGGTCCGCCCGGACGGCTCCACCTTCCTCGACGACCTCTGGTCGCCCGGATCGTTCCCCGACCGCGCATCGTTCCTCGACCGCGTCGCCGCCGTCGCCGCCCGCGTGCGCGCCGAAGGCCTCCTCGGCCGCGCCGAACTCGCGCGCGTCCTCACCGCCGCGGCCCTCTTCGACACCACCGGGGACGGCACCGTCCGCCGCTCCCTCGCGCTCGAACCCGGCACCGACCCGGCCCCCGCGCTCGCCGAACTCGGCCTCACCGCCGCGGGCGCCCGCGTCCCGGCGACCGGGCGCCGCGAGTTCGACGCCGCCTCGGCGGGGGAGCGGGTGACCGTGACGCTCTGGGCGCTGGCGCCAGACGCCGCGCGCGTGCCCCCGGCCGTCGCGATCGAGCTGCTCGACGCGCCCGCGCCCTCCGGCTGGTTCACCACCGCGCCCCGCGTCCGCCTGCGCGGCTTCGACGTCGACGGCGCCGATGAGGGCGGGCTCCGCCTGGAGCTGCGCCTCGACGGCGGCGACTGGACGCCCTACACCGCGCCGGTGCGCCTCGACGGCGAAGGCGTGCGGCGCATCGAGGCCCGCGCGACCGACGCCGCGGGCCTGAGCGGCACCACCGTCCGGGAGGTCGGCGTCGACACCGCCGCGCCCGTCTCGCGCGCCACCGTCAAGGACCTCGGCGCGAGCGTCGAGATCACGCTGCACGCCGAGGACGGCGTGTCCGGTGTCGAGCGCGTCCAGTGGGAGGGCCCGGGCACGTTCTGGGGCACCTTCCAGGAGGCGTTCGTGCGCGCGATCGGGGAGGAGCCGCAGGTGATCGAGTACGCCGCGACCGACCGGGCGGGCAACGAGGAGCCCCGGCGGCGCCTGGTCCTGCCCGGGAAGGCCCGGCCGCGATGACCACGCGAATCACAGCGCACAATGGTCGCGGGGCGTACGCTGTTCGGCGGCCTCGGACTCGAACGCGCCGCATCGAAAGGCGAACCGGAACATGACACTGTCCTCCGACCAACGGCTGGAACCCGGCGAGAGCCTGCGCGCGCGGGTGGAGCGGACGCTGTCGCTGGCGATCATCTCCGGCGAACTGGCGCCCGGCACCCTCCTGACGGTGCCCCGCCTGGCCGAGCGGTTCGCGGTGTCGGCGACCCCGGTGCGCGAGGCCATCCTCGACCTGGAGAAGCGCGGCTTCGTGGAGCCGGTGCGCAACAAGGGCTTCCGCGTCACGGCCGTGAGCGACGACCTGCTGCACGACATCGTCGAGATCCGGCTGCTCCTGGAGCCGCCCGCGATGGCGCGCCTGGCCGCGGCGTTCCCCGCCGACCGCCTGGAGGCGCTGCGCGAGCAGGCCGACGAGATCGTGACCGGCGCGGCCTCGGGCGACCTCACCGCGTACCTGCTGGCCGACCAGCGCTTCCACCTGGACCTGACGGCGATGCTCGGCAACACCGTGCTGGTCGAGACGATCGCGGAACTGCGCGCGCGCACCCGGCTCGTCGGCCTCGCCTCCCTGGTGGAGACCAGTATGCTGCACGTCTCGGCGCAGGAGCACCACCGCATCCTCGACCACCTGGCCGCGGGCGACGCGGATGCGGTGTCGGACCTCATGCGCCAGCACATCCGCCACGCCGTCGGCTGGTGGGCGGGCAAGGCCGAGGAGCCCGCGGGCTGAACGGCCGCGCGACCGTGCACGGGAGTCGATGGAACTCCCTGTAGAATGTGACATATTACTGAGAGAGGGAGGGCATGAACGCCGACGTGGTCGTCATCGGCGCCGGGATCGTCGGCGCCGCCTGCGCGCGGGCGCTCGCGCGAGCGGGCCTCAGCGTCGTCGTCCTCGAACGCGGCGCCGCCGCAGGGGCCACCAGCGCCCGCGGCGAAGGCAACCTCCTCGTCTCCGACAAGGCGCCCGGCCCCGAACTCGACCTCGCCCTCCACGCCTCGGCCGACTGGCCCCGCCTGGCCGCCGAGCTCGCCGACGAACTCGGCGCCGCCTTCCCCTCCGTCGAGTACCAGCGCAAGGGCGGCGTCGTCGTCGCCCTCACCGAGGCCGGGGCCGAACCGCTGCGCGCCTTCGCAAACGGCCAGGCCGCCGCCGGAGTCGCCGTCGAGCACCTCGACGCCGCCGCCGCGCTCGCCTTCGAACCCGACCTCAACCCCGCCCTCACCGCCGCCGTCCACTACCCGCAGGACGCCCAGCTCCAGCCCGTGGTCGCCGCCGAGGCGCTGCTCGCCTCGGCCCGGCTCGCGGGAGCGACCGTCCTGACCGGCACCGAGGCCCTCGGCGCGGTCCGCGACCGCGCCGGCCGCCTCGTCGGCGTGCGCACCCGCGCGGGCGACATCGGCGCGGGCGCCGTCCTCGTCGCGGCCGGGCCCTGGTCGGGCGACGCGGCCGCCGCCCTCGGCGCCGACGTCCCGGTGCGCCCCCGCCGCGGCATGGTCCTGGTGACCGCCCGCATGGCGCAGCGGGTGCGCCACAAGGTCTACGACGGCGACTACTTCGGCGCGACCCAGTCGGCCGCCGCCGACCTCCAGACCTCCAGCGTCGTGGAGTCCACGCCCGGCAGGACCGTCCTCATCGGCTCCAGCCGCGAGCAGATCGGCTTCGACGACCGGCTCCGGGTCGAGGTCCTCGCCCAGATCGCGCGGCGCGCGGTGCGGCTCTTCCCGTTCCTCGCCGACACCCCCGTCATCCGCGCCTACGGCGGCTTCCGGCCTTACATGCCCGACCACCTCCCGGTCGTCGGCCCCGACCACCGCCACCCCGGCCTGTGGCACGCCACCGGCCACGAGGGCGCCGGGATCGGCCTCGCGGGCGTCACCGCCTCCCTGCTGTGCGCCCAGCTCACCGGGACCGAACCGCCCCTCGATCCGGCCCCGTTCCAGCTCGCGCGCCCGAGCCTGGCCGCCCACCTCGGAGGCACGCCGTGAGCGAACTCGTCCCACGGGCCGCCGACCCGATCCGGCCCGCCGCCGCCAGTCCGCTGCGCATCACCGTGGACGGGGCGACCCTCGAAGGGCTGCAAGGCCAGTCGATCGCCGGGGTCCTGCTCGCCCACGGCCGGACCGCCTGGCGCACCACCGTCGCCGGGCACCCGCGGGGCGCCTTCTGCGGGATCGGCGTGTGCTTCGACTGCGTCGCCACCGTCAACGGCGAGAGCGACGTGCGCACCTGCATGCGCCGCGCCCGCGACGGCGACGCCGTCGAGACCCAAGACGACGGCACCTCCAACGACGGCACCGAACCGGGGGAGCGGCCATGAGCGTCAGCGTCCTCGTCATCGGCGCGGGCCCCGCCGGACTCAGCGCCGCCGTGGCCGCCGCCGACGCCGGCGCGATGGTCACGCTCCTCGACGCCGGGGACGGCCTCGGCGGCCAGTATTGGCGGCACCTGCCGCCCGAACGCTCGAGCGTCCGCGAGGCCCGACTCCACCACGGCTGGCCCCTGTTCGAGCGCCTGCGCGAGCGCGTCGCGGCGGACGAGGCGATCACGGTCCTCACCGAGGCCCAGGTCTGGGCGGTCGAGACCACCGGCGCGGTGACCGTGCGCGTCCTGGTCGGCCCCGCCGACGCCGCCGGGCGCGAGCCGCTCGCGCTCGCCGCCGACGCGATCGTGTTCGCCACCGGCGCCCACGACCGCACGCTGCCCTTCCCCGGCTGGAACCTCCCCGGCACCTTCTCCGCCGGTGCGGCGCAGGCGCTCGCGAAGGGCGAGCGGATCGCGGTCGGTCGCCGCGCCGTCGTCGCCGGGGCCGGGCCCTTCCTGCTGCCGGTCGCCCGCTCGCTCACCGACGCGGGCGCCGAAGTCCTCGGCGTCTACGAGGCCGCCCGCCCGCTCCACGCCGCCAAAGGCTGGCTCGCCCGCCCCCACCGCCTGCTCGGCGCCGCCCGCAAGGGCCCCGAACTCGCCGGGTACCTCGGCCACCACCTGCGCCGCCGCATCCCCTACCGCCTCGGCGCCGCCGTGGTCGAGGCGCGGGGCGAAGGGCGCGTGGAGGAGGCCGTCATCGCCCGCCTCGACGCGGACTGGGCGCCGGTGCCCGGCACCGAGCGGACCGTCGCGGTCGACGCGGTGTGCGTGAGCCACGGCTTCACGCCCCGGCTCGAACTGCCGATCGCCGCGGGCTGCCGCACCGGCCCCGACCGGTTCGTCCTCGTGGACGCCGACCAGCGCACCAGCGTCCCCGGCGTCTACGCCGCGGGCGAGATCACCGGCATCGGCGGCGTGGACGCGGCCCTGGTCGAAGGCCGGATCGCCGGGCACCGCGCCGCCGGGGGCGACCGGTCCGCGCTCCGCGCCGACCTGCGCCGCCGCCGGGCCGCCGACGACGTCGCCCGCCGCATCGAGGCCGCCCACGGCGTCCGCCCCGGCTGGCGGGCCTGGCTGCGCGACGACACGGTCGTGTGCCGCTGCGAGGAGGTCCCGTACGGGCGCCTGCGCGACACCGCCGCCGCCACCGCGCAGGACTCGCTGCGCTCCCTCAAACTCACCACCCGTGCGGGCCTGGGCATCTGCCAGGCGCGCATGTGCGGGCGCACCGTGGAGGAGCTCACCGGAGCGGCCCCCGCGAGCGCCGCCGACACCTCCGACCAGCGCCCGCTGGCCGCACCGATCCGGCTCGGCGATCTCGCCGGGCTCGCCACCACGCCCCACGGCGGGAAGGACACCCAATGACGAACTTCGACCTCGGCGGCGTCATCGTCGCGACGACCCTCGCGTTCAAAGAGGACCCGAAGGCGCCCGGCGGGCTCGCGGTCGACTACGACCGGTTCGCCGAGCACTGCGACTTCCTCATCGCGAACGGGTGCCGCGGCGTCGGCCCCAACGGCTCGCTCGGCGAGTACTCCTCGCTCACCGACGAGGAGCGGCGCAAGGTCGTCCAGGTCGCCGTCGAGACCGTCGCGGGCCGCGGCCTGGTCGTCGCGGGCGTCCACGGCGTCGGCTGGCACCAGGCCGTCCAGTGGGCCGAGCACGCGAAGGAGGACGGCGCCGACGGCGTCCTGCTGCTGCCGCCCACGATCTACCGCGCCAACCGCGCCGAGGTCGTCGAGCACTACACCCGCGTCGACGAGGTCGGCCTGCCGATCATGATGTACAACAACCCGATCGACACCAAGGTCGACCTCGTGCCCGACCTCGTCGCCGAGCTCGCCGAACTCGAGAACGTCGTGGCGATCAAGGAGTTCTCCACCGACATCCGCCGCGTCCTGGAGATCAAGGAGCGCTGCGGCATCGACGTGATCGCCGGGGCCGACGACCTCCTGTTCGAATCGCTCGTCGTCGGGGCCACCGGCTGGTTCGCCGGGTACCCCAACGCCTTCCCGCGCGAGGCCGTCGAGATCTACGACCTCGTCAAGGCCGGCGAGATCGAGCGGGCCCGAGAGCTGTACACCGGCCTGGTCCCGGTGTTCCGCTGGGACTCCAAGACCGAGTTCGTGCAGGCCATCAAGCTCTCCATGGACATCGCCGGGAACAGCTACGGCGGCCCCACCCGCCCGCCGCGCGGCCCGCTCTCCGAGGCCCAGCGCCAGCAGGTCGCCCGCGAGACGCGACACGCCCTGGACTTCGCCGCGGCACGTTAGGGGGTCTCCGGTGAACCAGGCCGGCCGCTATCCGGCCCATTCGCCCGCTCGCTTCGTTGTCGGGTCTTCGAATACAACCCCGGTATTCGAAGACCCTTCCGCCTCGCGAGCGAACGAATGGACTCGGATACCGACTCGCCCTGACTCACCGGACACCCCCTCGCCTCAACCCCCGCGGCGCGACCGGCGCCCGCGGGGTCCCTTCGCGAGAGGACGAACATGAGAACGACACGGCTGATCAGCGCCGTCGACTCGCACACCGAGGGGATGCCGACCCGCGTCGTCACCGGCGGCGTCGGCGTCGTCCCCGGCTCGACCATGAACGAACGGCGCCTCCACTTCATCGAGCACCTCGACGACCTGCGGAGGTTCCTCGTCAACGAGCCGCGCGGCCACGCCGCGATGAGCGGCGCGATCCTCCAGCCCTCCACCCGCGAGGACTGCGACTGGGGCGTGCTCTACATCGAGGTCTCCGGCTGCCTGCCCATGTGCGGCCACGGCACCATCGGCGTCGCCACCGTCCTGGTGGAGACCGGCATGGTCGCCGTGACCGAACCGGTCACCGAGATCCGCCTCGACACGCCCGCCGGGCCGGTCACCGCCCGCGTCGCCGTGCGCGAGGGCCGCGCCGAGTCCGTCACCATCGAGAACGTGCCCAGCTACGTCGAAGCGCTCGACACGAGCGTCGACGTGCCGGGCCTCGGCGCCGTCCCGTACTCGATGGCCTTCGGCGGGAACTTCTACGCCGTGGTCGACCTCGACGCCGTCGGACTCCCCTTCGACCGCGCCCGCCAGAACGACATCGCCGCCGCCGGACTCGCGATCATGGACGCGATCAACGAGGCCGCGCCGCCGAAGCACCCCTTCATCGAAGGGGTCGACCACTGCCACCACGTCGAGTTCATCGCGCCCGGCTCCACGGCCGCCCACTCGCGCCACGCCATGGCCATCCACCCCGGCTGGTTCGACCGGTCCCCTTGCGGCACCGGCACCTCCGCGCGCATGGCCGAACTGTGGGCCCGCGGCGAACTCGCCCTCGACACCGACTTCGTCAACGAGTCCTTCATCGGGTCGCGCTTCATCGGCCGCCTCGTCGCCGAGACCGACGTGGACGGCAGGCCCGCCGTGGTCCCCACCGTCACCGGCCGCGCCTGGATCACCGGCACCGCCCAGTACACGCTCGACCCCACCGACCCGTTCCCCACCGGATTCCAGTTCTAGGAGCCGCAATGACGCAGGACACCACGCAGCAGCACACCGCACCGGAGACCACGCCCGACCGGGTCGAAGCCGCCGCCCGCGCCGCGCACGCCGCCGCGCCCGCGCTCGCCGCGCTGCCCCCGACCGTCCGCGCCGCCGCCCTCGTCGCCCTCGCCGACCGCCTCGCCGCGAACGCCGACGACCTCGTGGCGACCGCGATGGAGGAGACCGGCCTCGCCGAGGCCCGCCTGCGCGGCGAGCTCAACCGCACCGCCGTCCAGCTGCGCCTCTTCGCCGACACCGTCCTGGACGGCGCCCACCTCGACGCCCGCATCGACTTCGCCGACCCCGACTTCGCGCTCGGCCCCCGCCCTGACGTGCGCAGCGCCAACGAACCCGTCGGCCCCGTTCTCAACTTCGCCGCCGGGAACTTCCCCTTCGCCTTCTCCGTCGCCGGCGGCGACACCGCCGCCGCGCTCGCCGCCGCGAACCCCGTCGTCGTCAAGGCCCACCCCGGCCACCCCCGCCTCGCCCGGCAGACCGCCGCGCTCGCCGCCGCCGCCCTCGAAGAGGCCGGACTCCCAACGGGCACAATGCAACTCATCGAAGGCCAGGACGCGGGCGTCGCGATGCTGCGCCACCCCCTCGTCAAGGCCGCCTCCTTCACCGGCTCCCTGCGCGCCGGGCGCCTCCTCGCCGACATCGCCGCCGCCAGGCCCGCCCCGATCCCCTTCTACGGCGAACTCGGCAGCGTCAACCCCGTCTTCGCCACGCCCGGCGCCATCGCCGAACGCGGCCCCGAGTTCGCCGCGGGCCTCGTCGCCAGCGTCAGCGGCTCCGCGGGCCAACTCTGCACCAAACCCGGCCTCGTCTTCCTCCCCGCCGGGCACGGCCTCGACGCCGCCATCGCCGACGCCGCCGCCGCGGTGGGGGAGCACCGGATGCTCGACCCGCGCATCGCCGAGCACTACACCGCCGGCCGCGAGGCGATCCTCTCCGCCGCGGGCGTGCGCTTCATCGCCCCCGGCTCGATCCGCACCGACGAGCACGGCCAGGGCTGGGCGACGCCCACGATCCTCGCCGTCCCCCTCGACGTCTTCCGCCCCCACCCCGACGCACTGCTCACCGAATGCTTCGGCCCCATAGCGATCCTCGTCGAATCCCCTGCGGACACCGACTACGCCGACCTCCTGGAGACCCTCTTCGAAGGCGAGCTCACCGTCACCGTCCACCGCACCGACCGCGAGGACATCACCGCCCTCGCCCGCGCCGCCGCCCGCCGCGCCGGACGCGTCCTCTTCGACGGCTGGCCCACCGGCGTCGCCGTCACCCCCGCCATGCGCCACGGCGGCCCCTGGCCCGCCACCACCAATGGCGGCACCAGCGTCGGCACCGCCGCCATCGCCCGCTTCCTGCGCGGCGTCGCCTACCAGAACGCCCCCGCCGACGTCCTCCCCGCGCCCCTGCGCGACGACAACCCCTGGGGCGTACCGCAGCGCATCGCACCCGCGGGCGAGTCCGCGGGCTGGGGGGACCGCGCCCGCGCCTGACACCGGTATGGTGACCGAGTGGCGAACGAGACGATGCGAGCGAACTGGACCGAAGGAGCCGCCGGCTGGGTGGCGAACGAGGCGGTCTACGACGCCGTCTTCGGCCCGGTCACGAGGGCGATCCTCGACGCCGCCGCACCGGCACCCGGACTGCGCGTCCTCGACGTCGGCTGCGGCACCGGCACCCTCCTCGCCGCGACCGACGCCGCGGGCGCCGCAGCCGTCGGCGTCGACATCTCGGCGACCATGGCCGAGGCCGCCTCGCGCCGCGTCCCGGGCGCCACCGTCATCGTCGAGGACGCCCAGACCGCCGACCTCCTCGCCGCCGCCCCCGGCACCCCCTTCGACCGCGTCGTCTCCCGCTTCGGCGTCATGTTCTTCGACGACCCCGTCGCCGCCTTCGCCAACCTCCGCGCCGCCTGCGCCCCCGGCGCCCGCCTCGTGTTCGCCTGCTGGCGAGGCGAAGCCGAGAACCCCGTCTTCACCGCGGGCACGCGCGTCCTCGCCGCCCGCCTCGACCCCCCGCCCGCCCCGGAAGCCCCCGGCGAACCCGGCCCCATGGCCTTCGCCGAGTCCGACCGGACCGCCGCGATCCTCAAGGCCGCCGGATGGGACGGCATCGCCGTCGACGCCTTCGACTTCCTCCTCGACTACGGCTTCGACGGCGGCGACGGCGTCGAGCAGCGCATCGCGGGCGTCCTCGCCGGGCGCACCGGACGCCTCGCCCAGGAGCAGCTCCGCCCGGCACTCGGCGACGACGCCTGGGAGTCGCTCGTCGACGAGGTCCGCGCCGACCTCGACGCCTTCGTCATCGACGGCGCGGTCCGCTTCCCCGGCGCCGTCTGGCTGGTCAGCGCCACCAACCCCGGCCCCGCCTGACCGAATCCCCGCACACGCCTCCCGCGTTGTGATCCGGGCGCCGTCACCGTGCAAGTCCCTGCCGGCAGCCGCTATCCTCGTCCGCATGGACGATTCACCCAGTCATAAACCCTGGCTCACCTCGGGGCGGCCAATGCCGGTTCCGGCCATGCAGCAGCGAGGTGAGCGTTGAGCACGGAAGTCTGGGGCCTCCTCGCCGGTGTGGTGCTGACCATCGGCACCGGACTGTTCGTAGCCTCCGAATTCGCACTGGTCAATCTCGACCGGCCCGAGCTCGAACGCCGCCAAGAGCGCGGCGAGAAGGGCCTCGGCCCGAGCATCAAGGCCCTCAAGGTGACCTCCACCCACCTCTCGGGCGCCCAGTTGGGCATCACCCTCACCACCCTCCTCGCCGGGTACACGTTCGAGCCCGCGATCAGCTCGCTCCTGCGCGAACCCCTCATCGGCCTCGGCGTCACCGAATCCGCGGTCGGCGCGATCGGCGCCGTCGTCGGGGTCACCCTCGCCACCCTCTTCTCCATGATCCTGGGCGAACTCGTGCCCAAGAACTTCGCGCTGGCGGTCCCGCTGGCGACCGCGAAGCTCGTGGTCCCGTTCCAGCTCGGCTTCACCTTCGTGTTCAAGCCGGTCATCGTGCTGTTCAACGGCACCGCGAACCGGGTCATCCGGTCGATGGGCATCGAGCCGAAGGAGGAGCTCTCGGGGGCGCGCAGCGCCGAAGAGCTCGGCTTCCTCATCCGGCGCTCGGCCACCGAGGGCTCGCTCGACCGCGACGAGGCGGTCATGCTCCACCGCACCCTGACCTTCTCCTCTCACACCGCCGCCGAGGTCATGACCCCGCGCGTGCGGGCGGTGACGCTCGACCGGACCGCGACCGCCGCCGACGTGATCGCCGAGGCGGCCCGGACCGGGCACTCCCGGTTCCCCGTCCTCGGCGAGGACGTGGACGACGTCATCGGCGTGGCCCACGTCAAGACCGCCTACGCCGTCGAGTTCGGCGAGCGGGCCTCGGCGCCGGTCACCGACCTCATGTCCGTGCCGCTCAAGGTCCCCGAGACCGCCGGGGTCGGCTCCCTGCTCGGCACGCTGCGCGGGCGGGGCTTCCAGATCGCCGTCGTCATCGACGAGCACGGCGGCACCGCCGGGATCGTCACTCTCGAAGACCTCGTGGAGGAACTGCTCGGCGAGGTCCACGACGAGCACGACCGGCGCCAGAACCTCATCGCCAAGACCGGCGACGCGGCGGTCTTCGCCGGGTCGCTGCGCCCCGACGAGCTCTGGGAGCGCGCCGGCATCCGCATCCCCGAAGGGGAGGACTACGAGACCGCGGCCGGGTTCGTGCTCGACGCCCTCGAACACATCCCGGCGCTCGGCGAGGAGGTCCGCCTCGACCGCGGCGTGCTCCGCGTCGACCGCGTGACCGGCTCGCGCATCGACCGGCTGCGCTACGTCCCCGACGACCCCGCCACCGACCCCGCCTTCGGCGGGACCCGCGAGCGGATACTGGAAACCTTCGAGCAGGAGGCCGACCGATGAGCGAGTACCTTCCCGGCCTCGTGTGGCTGGTCGTCCTGCTGGCGGCCAACGCGTTCTTCGTTGGCGCCGAGTTCGCCGTCATCTCCGCGCGCCGCTCGCAGATCGAGCCGCGCGCCGCCGCGGGCAGCCGCGCCGCGCGGACCACGCTGTGGGCCATGGAGCACGCGACGCTCATGCTGGCGACGAGCCAGCTGGGCATCACCGTGTGCTCGCTGGTGATCCTCAACGTCTCCGAACCGGCCATCCACCACCTGCTCGAATACCCGCTGGGCTGGACCGGGCTCACGCCCGGCGCCGTCACCGGCATCGCGTTCGCCGTGGCGCTGCTGCTGGTGACGTTCCTGCACGTCGTGTTCGGCGAGATGATCCCCAAGAACCTCGCGTTCTCGGTGCCCGACCGGGCCGCGCTGCTCCTGGCGCCGCCGCTGGTGTTCGTCTCCAAACTGGTCCGGCCCGTCATCTGGGCGCTGAACGCCGTCGCCAACGGCGCGCTGCGGCTCTTCCGGGTCGAGCCGAAGGACGAGGCCCAGAGCGCGTACACCATCGACGAGGTCGCGACCATCGTCGAGGAGTCGCAGCGCGAGGGCACCCTCGTGGACGACTCCGGGACGCTCACCGCCGCGTTCGAGTTCACCGAGAAGACGGTGGCCGACGTCGAAGTGCCCCTCGCCGACCTGGTCGTGCTGCCGCAGGGCGCGACGCCGCGCCAGGTCCGCCAGGCCGTCGCCGACAGCGGCTACTCCCGCTACGTCGTCGAGGGCGCGGACGGGGCGCCGCGCTCCTACCTGCACCTCAAGGACGTGCTCGACCTGACCGGCCCCGACGCGCTCGACCGGCCGATCCCGGCCGACCGGCTCCGCGACCTCCCGGCGGTCGCCGCGGACGCCGAGCTGGAGGACGCCCTGGCGCGCATCCGGGCCGAGGGCGCCCACGTCGCCAGCGTGACCGGCGCCGGCGGCACCGTCACCGGGATGCTGTTCCTCGAAGACATCATCGAGGAGCTCATCGGCGAGGTCCAGGACGCGGCCAGCGCCTGATTCGCGTGTGCCCGCGGCCGCGAGGCCGCGGGCACACGCGCGACGGTTGGCACGCTCTGGGGATTCTGGGGCTCGGCGGCGCTCGTAGAGTCGGGTGCACCAGGACGAAGCGCAACCGGAGGAGAGACCCATGAGCGAGTACGACGACACCGCGTACGAGGCCGACACCGCCCCCGAGGAGGAGATCCCCGTCGAGGACGAGACCGCCGGCACCGGGCTCTCCACCGTGGAGGAGGTCTTCGACCTCGACGGCGACGGCTACGCGGACAGCACGATCACCGCCGACGGCGTCACCTACATCGACACCGACGGCGACGGCCAGGCCGACGCGATCGCCACCGACGTCGACGGCGACGGCATCTCGGACGAGGTCCTGGTGGACCTCGACGGCGACGGCTCCTTCGAGACGATCATCTCCGAGTCCGACGGCGACGGCCGGGCCGACACCTTCGAGTCCGACACCGACGGCGACGGGTACACCGACCAGGTCTCCTACGACACCGACGGCGACGGCGTGATCAACCAGGTCCTCACGGACACGAACGGCGACGGCATCGCCGACGTCGCGGCCACCGACTACGACGGCGACGGGTTCGTCGACGAGATCGAGATCGACTCGGACGCCGACGGCGTGGTCGACACGGTCCTCACCGACACCGACGGGGACGGCTTCCTCGACACGGTCGCCACCGAGTCCACCCCGCTGGGCGACTCGTTCCAGTCCCAGACCGGCCAGGTCATCTGACCCGCAACGGCTTCCAGGCCCGGGTCCCCGCGAGGGGACCCGGGCCGCATTCGTTCAATCCTTCGCGCGCCCGAGCGTGGACCACCGGGCGACGACGCGCCCGGGGTGGGCGACGACGCCCGCGGCCGGGCCGCCGGAGGTGAGCATCCGGGCCGCGCGGGCGCCGATCTCGGCCAGCTCCATGTCGACGCTGGTGATCGGGTGGCGACCGTACTCGGCGAGCACGTCCCAGTTGTCGAAGCCGACGACCCCGGCCTCCTCGGGGACCGCGACCCCTTCCGCCAGCAGCCGGTCGACGGCCCCGCGAGCGATCTGGTCGTCCCCGCACACGAACCCGTCGGCCTCGGCGCCGGAGGCGAGGACGCCGCCGACGGCGTCCCAGCCCCACTGCTCGGTCCAGTCGCCGTAGAGCGTCTGGAGCGGCGTGAGCGGCGCGCCCGCGGCGGCGAGCGCGGCCCTGACTCCTTCGGCGCGGTCGCGGGCGGCCGCCGCCTCGGGCGGTCCGCTCAGGACGAAGACGCTGCGCCGGCCCTGTTCCAGCAGGTGCTCGGCGGCGAGGGCGCCCGCCGCGACGTTGTCGGCCACCACCGAGGCGTCCTCGGGGGAGGAGGAGGGCGCGTACACGTAGACCGCGGGCGTGCCCTCCATGCCCTGCACGGGTGCCCGCGGGTCGGGGCTGGAGCCGACGACGAGGATGCCGTCCACGCGCCGCTCGATGAACCCGCGCACGTAGTGGCGTTCGAGCGCGGGCTCGCCGCGCGTGATGCTCAGCAGCACGCTGGACTCCTCGGCGCCCAGGGCGTTCTCGACGCCGACGACGATCATCGGCGCGAACCGTCCGGAGAGGTCGCTGGTGAGCACGCCGACCGACCGGGTGCGCCCGGCCAGGAGCCCGCGCGCGAGCGCGTTCGGCCGGAAGTTCAGTTCGGCGGCCACGCGCACGACCCGGGCGCGGGTCTCGGGGTTGACGTCGAAGCGGTCGTTGAGGGCCTTCGAGGCGGTCCCCACGCTCACCCCCGCGGCCCGCGCGATGTCGGACAGGGTCGCGCGGCGCGATGCGTCCGTTGCCATCGGGCTCCTCCAGGCGGGGTGTTGACAGGCGGCCGACGCACAGTCTAGCATCTCCGAAAACCTTTTCGAAAGTTCTGCACCGCTCAGCGGACACCTCATCCGCCCTACTTCGAAAACCATATCGACCCGTCCCGAAAGGACCGATCCAGTGTCCGAAGCCCCCGCCCGCCGCGGCCCCCTGCCGATCGCCGACGTGGTCGTCGACGACGCCTTCTGGAGCCCGCGCCGCGAGACCGTGCGCACCCGCGCCCTTCCCCACCAGGAGCACCAGCTGCGCACCGGCGGCCAGTTCGAGGCGCTGAAGCTCGCGTGGCGGCCCGGCGACGAGCGCGAGCCGCACATCTTCTGGGAGTCCGACGTCGCCAAGTGGATCGAGGCCGCGAGCTATACCCTCGCCCGGGGGCACGACCCCGACCTGGACGCCTCAGTGGACGAGGCCATCGCCCTCCTCGAAGGCGCACAAGGTCCCGACGGCTACCTCAACGTCCACTTCACCGTCGTGCGGCCCGGCGAGCGCTTCACCGACCTGCGCGACGCGCACGAGCTGTACTGCGCCGGCCACCTCATCGAAGCGGGCGTCGCCCACCACGCCGCCACCGGCAAGACCCGCCTCCTCGACCTCGTGCGCCGCCTCGCCGACCTCGTCGACCGCGAGTTCGGCCCCGGCGGCTCCTGCGAGGGCGGCTACGACGGCCACCCCGAGATCGAGCTCGCCCTCGTCAAGCTCTACCGGGCGACCGGCGAGCGCCGCTACCTCGACCTGAGCCTTCGCCTGGTCGACAGCCGCGGGAGGGACCCGCACTACTTCGCGGCCGAACGCGACCGCCGCGGCACCGAGGGCTTCTTCGGCCCGCACTTCCTCGACCGCCCGACCCGGCCCGAGTGGTACCGCGAGTACGTCCAGGACCACGCGCCCGTGCGCGAGCAGTCCGAGGCCGTCGGCCACGCCGTGCGCGCGGTCTACCTGTACGCCGGCATGGCCGACCTCGCCCTGGAGACCGGCGACGCGGCGCTGCGCGCGGCCTGCGAGCGGCTCTGGGACGACGTGGTGTCCACGAAGCTCTACCTCACCGGCGGCATCGGCGCCGACCCCTCCCGCGAGGCCTTCGGCCCCGCCTACCACCTGCCGGTCACCGACGGCTACGCCGAGACCTGCGCGGCGATCGGACTGGTCATGTGGGCCAGGCGCATGGGCGCCCTCACCGGCGAGGCGAAGTACGCCGACGTGCTCGAACGCGCGCTCTACAACGGCGTCGTCTCCGGCGCCTCCGCCGACGGCACCCGCTACTTCTACCCGAACCCGCTCGCCAGCGACGGCACAGTGGAGCGCTCGGAGTGGTTCGACTGCGCCTGCTGCCCGCCGAACTACGCCCGGCTCGTCGCCTCGCTGGAGGAGTACGCCTACACCGCCGACCCCGACGGCCTCGCCGTCGAGCTCTACGTCTCCGGCTCGGCCCGCTTCGACCGCGACGGCGCCTCGGTGCGCGTCTCGCAGTCCACCGAGTACCCCTGGGACGGCCGCGTCGCCCTCACCGTCGACACCGAAACGCCCGTCGCCTTCGCGCTGCGCCTGCGCCTGCCCGACTGGGCCCCGTCCCACACGCTCACCGTGGGCGGCGAGCCGTTCGAGGCGCCCCTCGAATCCGGGTACCTCGTGCTCGACCGCACCTGGGCGCCCGGCACCGAAGTCGTGCTCGACCTGCCGATGGCCCCGACCCGCGTCCATGCCGCACCGGCCGTCGCCGCCGTCCACGGCCGGACCGCGATCCAGCGCGGCCCGATCGTCTACTGCGCCGAGGAGATCGACAACGCCGGCCCCGTCCCCGACCTCGCCGTGGACCCGCACGCGGCGCTCCGCGCCGTGCCGGACCCCGACCTCGGCGTCGTGCGCGTCGACGTCGACGGCGTGCGGGAGCGGCCCATCGACTCGCTCTACAGCACCGAGCGCCCCGCCGCCGAACCCACGGTGATCCGCACCGTCCCCTATTACTCCTGGGCCAACCGCGGCAAGGGCACGATGGCCGTCTGGCTCCGGGAGTCGGCCCGGTAGCCCTTCGCCCGCAAAGCGATCGGGACGGGCGGATCGACTCCGCCCGTCCCGATGAACGTTCCTACAGCCCGTGCTGGTCCTTGAGGTCCTCCACGGCGCCCTGCGCGGCGTCCCCGGCGTCCTGCGCCGCCTCGCCCGCGCCCTGCGCGGCGTCCTCCGCCTGCTGCACCGCCTCGCCCGCCTGCTCGGCCAGCGGCGTCTCGGTCGCGTCGCCCAGCATCTCACCGGCCTGGCCCTTGGCCTCGTCGACCGCCCCGGTGATCATGTCCTTCAACTCGTTGAACTTGTCCAGCAACCCCATTCGCGCCCCTTTGCGTGTCGTTCCATCCCACTTTACGGGAGCCGCCTCCCGTTGCATACACTCCGCACGCGGGAAATCCCCAGGTCCGGGCCCATGCGCCGGGCCGCGGAAAATAAAATCCGGAATTCCGGCCCCGGGATGTCGAGAACCGCGGCGCGGCTCCGTCCCAGGTGTGTCGGCGGCAGCGAGTGCCGCTCGGACGAACAGGAGAGAACGATGGCCAAGTACCTGCTGCTCAAGCACTACCGCGGCGGACCCAAGCAGCATGCGAACGCCCAGGCGCCCATGGAGGAGTGGACTCCCGAGGAGATCACCGCGCACATCGACTTCATGCGCAAGGTCGCCGACGACCTGAGCGAGCGCGGCGAGTTCGTCGACGGCCAGGCGCTCGCCCCCGACGGCGAGTTCGTGCGCTACGACGGCGAAGGCCGTCCGCCGGTCACCGACGGCCCCTTCGCCGAGACGAAGGACCTCATCGCCGGCTGGATGATCATCGACGTCGAGTCCAAGGAGCGCGCCTACGAGGCCGCGGCCTACCTCTCCTCGGCGCCCGGCAAGGACGGCCTGCCGCTCCACGAGTGGCTCGAAGTGCGGCCGTTCCTGGTCGAGCCGCCGGTCGTGGAGTAGACCGGTCCGATGATCGACGCACACCTGCTGCGGGACCTCACACCGCAGGTCCTGGGCGTCCTCGTCCGCCGCGGAGCCGACTTCGCGGCGGCCGAGGACGCCGTGCAGGACGCGCTGGTCGAAGCCGTGCGGCGCTGGGACGGCGAGGCGCCCGAGGACCCGAAGGCCTGGCTCGTCACCGTCGCCTGGCGCAGATTCCTGGACGCTCGCCGCGCCGCCTCGGCCCGCGCCCTCCGCGAGGTCGCGGTGCGGCGCGAGCCGCCCGGCGGCCCGACCGAGCAGGCCGACGACACGCTGCTGCTCCTGAGCCGCTGCTGCCACCCCGCGCTCAGCCCGGCCTCGGCCGTCGCCCTGACGCTCCGCGCCGTCGGCGGCCTCACCACCGCGCAGATCGCCCGCGCCTTCCTCGTCCCCGAATCCACTATGGCGCAACGCATCTCGCGCGCCAAGCGCACCGTCGCCGGGGAGCGCTTCGAACGCCCCGGCGGCGTCGGCGCGGTGCTGCGGGTGCTCTACCTCATGTTCGATCAAGGTTTCATCGCCACACCCGAGCCCGGCGACGCCGACCTCGCCGCCGAGGCGATCCGCCTGACCCGCCAACTGCTCGCGTCCGTCCCCGGCGACCCCGAGGCCGCCGGGCTCCTCGCGCTCATGCTGCTGCACCACGCTCGCCGCGCCGCCCGCCTGGACGCCGCCGGCGACCTGGTGCCGCTGACGCACCAGGACCGTTCCCGTTGGGACACCGCGATGATCGCCGAGGGCGTGGACCTCCTCCAAGCCGCCCTCGCCCTAGACCGCTTGGGGGAGTACCAGGTCCAGGCCGCGATCGCGGCCCTGCACGACGACGCGGAGTCGGCCGCGGCGACCGACTGGCCGCAGATCCTGGAGTGGTACGACGAACTCGCAGGGCTGGCGCCCGACAACCCGGTCGTCGCCCTCAACCGCGCGGTAGCGGTGGGCCATGTGGACGGCCCGCTCGCCGGGCTGCGCCTGGTCGAATCGCTCGACCCCGCCCTGCCGCGGCGCGAGGCCGTCGCCGCCTTCCTCCACGAGCGGGCCGGGAATCGCGAAGAGGCGGCCCGCCGCTACGCGGCCGCCGCGTCGGCGGCGTCGAGCGCCGCCGAACGCGCGCACCTGCTCAAGCAGGCCGCCCGCCTCAACGGCGCCTGACCGGCTCCGCACCGGTCCGCAGGCGTGAGGAAGTCGCCGACGGCACTTGACCTGTCCCTAGCAGGTGTTGGCCTGGTCGTAGGCGAGTCGGAGCGTCAGGCCCCCGTCGCCGCCGAGGTCCACGGCGATGTTGCCCGCGTCGACCGAGCATTCGCCGTCCACTGCGGTCGGCTCGTCGCCCAGCAGCGTCGTCCCGCTGCCGGTCAGCGTCAGCCAGCCCCGCTCCACGACCTCAAGGCGCAGGTCGCGGCCGAAGCGCACCCTCGGGTAGGCCGCCACCTCCCAGTCCAGCTCTTCGACCGTCTGGAACTCGGTGGCCCCGGCGTAGGCGACGCCCCATTCGTAGGCGGCGCTGAAGGGGCACCCGGCGGGCGCGATCTCGCCGCTCTCGGCGCACTCGTCCAGCCAGGCCGCCAACTTCTCGTTGAGCACGTCCTCGGCCGCGTCGCCCTCGACGAGCGGCCCGGTCATGACCGCGTCGAGGTCGATCCGGTCGTTCCCGAGGTAGCCCGCCTCGCCGCCGGGCACGGCCAGCAGCGGGACGCCGCCCTCGCCGGTGACCGCGGCGGCGCTCGCGAACAGCGCGTACGAGCCCGGGTAGAGCGCCACCGGCAGCGTCACCCCGTCCGCGTTCGATTCCACCTCGCGGCGGTCGCCGTTGACCTCCAAGGTCTCGAACCGGCCCGCCGTGCTCGTCAAGTACAGGTACGGGTTGAGGATCAGGGTCTCGCCCTCCCACTCCTCGACCCGGAAGGCGCCCTCGGCGCTCCGCCCGCCCGCGCCGATGACGACGTGGACCGTCGTCGCCGACGCCGTGCGCATCGACACCGACTCGATCTCCCAGTCCGAGGACATGGCCTCGGCGGTGAGCCAGGAGCGGTCGGCCTCCTGGGCGTACTCCTGCGAGACATGGCCTTCGGCGCGCTCGACGTCGCCCTCCCGCAGCGCCTCCAGGTAGCCCCTGACGACCGCGACCGGCGCGGGCTCGCCGCCGCCGAACACCGCGAACGGTAGCGCGACCAGGACGAGCAGGACCGCGAGCGCGGCCTCCACGAGGATGGACCAGCGGCGCGGCCGGGCCCACGCCAGCGGCGCCCTCAGCACCCGGGCCGTCATTCGGTGCCCCGGCAGGTGTCCTCGGGGCCGTAGCCCAGCGGCGCGACCTGGAACGAGCCGTCGGCGTCCTCCAGCACGTGGAGCCCCGTGCCGCCGAAGTGGCACGCGGCGGTGAACGGCGCCGGGTCGCCGCGGTCCTCGGTGCCGGTGCCCTCCAACACGAGCCGTCCGGGCTCGGTGAACTCGACCACGAGCACGGGCTCCTCGTACGAGCCCGCGGCGGTCGCGACGGCCGCCACCGGATACTCCTCGACCGTCCACACCAGGTCGCCCACGGCGTCGACGCGGCGCCGGTCCTCGGTGTCGACCAGCCCGTCCGTCGCGAACGGGCAGCCGGGCGGCGCGCCCAACCGGTACTCCACGCACCCGTCGACGTACGCGTTCACGGCCTCCTGGAGCGACGCGGCCGCCTCCTCGTCCGGCTCCGGCAGCGGCGCGCCGAACGGCTCCGAGCCGCCGTCGTCGTCGCCGATCAGCGCGACCGGCTCGCCCCCGAAGAACCGGTACACCCCCGGCAGCAGCGTGATCGTGCGCTGCGCCTGACCCATGTACCACGCGCCCCAGGTCGTCTCGGGCGGCATCGGCACCGTCAGGTCGTTCACCTCCACCGACAGGTACGAGGAGGCGGCGATCGTCACGGTCTGGAACGGATCGCGGAGGGTGTACTCGCCGTCGTCCTCGTCCACCGTGAAGGCTCCCTCGGCCGTGCCGTCCTCGGTCCCGATCGTCACCGTCACCGGCTCCTGGAGCCCGATCGTGTTGCGCGGCTGCTCGACCGCGAGCAGCTCCCACTCGCCGATCGCCTCGGGCCGCAGGAACGCCGCCTCGGCCCCCGCCGGGAGCGCGGTCCCCACGAACTCGTAGGCCCGTTCGAGGTCCTTGTCCCGCAAGGCCTCCATGAACGCCGTGACCGCCTCGACCGCCGAGTCGGGCTCGCGCACCTGGTGCCACACCGTCAACGGGACGAGCGTCAGCGCCGAGAACAGCATGATCCAGCCGACCCGCAGGCCTTCGCGGCGGGTGCGCGACACTGGAGGATCGGGGAGCGACATGGGCACTTCCAAGGGGTCGGGGCCGGACCGAGCCGAGGATAACGGCCGGATGCCAGCCCGCCCCGGGCTTGCCCCCACCCCCTATGGTGCGAGGAGCAGCCCGCCCGCCCTGGAGGACCCATGGAGACCGACGCCGACCGGACCACCCTGTGGCGGGAGCTGCGCGGCTGGCCGCGGTCCGTGCAGGTCGGCGTCGCCGTCGCCGCCGGGGCGGTCTTCGCCTCGGCCTTCGTGATCGAGCCGTTCTACTCCCACGACCTCCCCGACGAGAGCGCCTGGGCCGAAGGCGACCTGCCCGACCACCTCCCGGTTGGCACCGTCGAGGCGCCCTCCGAGGAGCCCGGCGCCCCCGAAGGCGTCGGCCCCTACGACGGCGAACCCCTGTGGACCACCGCCGTCGAGGAGGAGACCGACCAGGTCGCCCACGTCGACCAGGGCCTCCTGCGCCTCTCGGACGGGCGGTTCACGCTCGAACGCGACGGCGCCGAGGTCTGGTCCCACGAATGGGAGGGCTACGGGCCCGCGATCGGCGTCGCGGGCGACGTCGTCGTCTTCTCCGAGCGCGTCGACGACTTCGCCGACGAGGACTACGAGTGGCCCGGCCGCCAGGACACCGTCGCGCTCGACCTCGACACCGGCGACGAGGTCTGGCGCGACCGCGAGGCCTCCTTCGTCACCGTCTTCGCCGACGCCGTCCTCATGACCGAGTGCACCGGCGAGCAGCAGGGGCGCATCGGCGACTGCACCCTCCACTCCCGCGACCCCGCCGACCTTTCCCTCCAGTGGTCCACCCCGACCTACGCCAGCGCCCGCTCCCTCGACGGCGGCGACTGGACCGGCGAGCCCGTCCCCGACCGCCTCCTGTTCGAGTCCTTCCCCAACGGCCACGAGGACCGCACCGTCACCGTCTACGAGGACGGCGACGCGCTCGTCACCGTCGAGACCGACGCCGGCGCCGACCTCGCCGGCGACACCCTCGTCCTCTACGACGACTACGACGAGAACCCCGCCGACGACTGCACCGCCACCCTCACCGGGTACCGCTTCGGCGACGCCGAACCGGACTGGGAGGTCGAGGCGGCGACCCGCAAGAACTCGACCCTCTCCTCCTGCGGCGGCCTGCCCGCCACCGGCTCCGGCGACGGCCTGCTGCCGCTGACGCTCGACGGCGTCCCGTCCGTGCTCGACGCCGCGACCGGCGAGGCGGTCTGGGAGGCCCCCGGCGAGGGCCAGGCGATCGCGGTCGGCCCTGACGCGCTCGTGGTCGCCGCCTGGGAGGACGGGGCCGGGAACCTCGTCGCCTACGACACCGTCTCGGGCGAGGAGCGCTGGCGGGCGAGCACGAACTTCGGCAGCGGCGGCCGCGCCACGATCCTCGGCGACACCCTGTGGCTGTACGGGGACGCGAGCATGTGGGGCTGGAGCACGTACGAGGTGTACGCGTACGACCTCGCCTCGGGCGAGGGCGCGGCGCTGCCCGGGTCGTCGGCGTACTTCGCGCCGGGCGCGATCGTGATGCGCTCGGGCGGCTACGACGACCCGGTGCTCACCGCCTGGCCCACCAGGATCTGGTGAAGGGCCTCCCCTTTCAGCCGGTCCAGGTGAGCGAGGCCAGCGCCGCCAGCGCCTCCGAGGCGGCGACCGGTTCGGCCTCGAAGCCGGTGCGCGGCTCCGACCGTCCCCACCCGTAGCGTTCCCGGCCGGACACGACGACGCTGTGCAGCGTCTGCTCCGGGTGCATGTCGACCGCTCCGACCGAGATGCCCGGGGAGAGTTCGACGAGAATGCGGAGGGCACCCAGGCCGCACGAGACGCCGGGTTCGACCCCGCCGCCCTCCGGCGCGGCGCGCATCCAGCCGCGGCTCACGAGCCCGAGGATCTTCCCGACCGGGACCGTGACGTTCTCGAAACGGGTGAGTCGGCCGGTGCTCCGCTCCTCCTCGGTGAAGGCCATGACGGGCCGCGCGAGCTGCGGGAAGGGCTGCACGAGTTCGTAGTCGGCGAAGACCTCGGCCCAGGCCGCGAGCTCGTCGCCGAGGTGCACGGGGTGGACGAGGCCGATCGCTGCCTCCGGCGCCAGCGCGATCGCGTCGTCCTCGACGCCGGTGACGGTACGGTCCTCGGCGAGGCGGAACGTGACCGCGCCGTCGGCGGTCGCGGCCCGCCACACGAGGCGCCGCGCGAGCTGCCACACGAGCGGGTGGCGCACGAAGTGCTCGTCGAACTCCGCGGTGGTCCACGTCCTGCCTTCCACCATCGCGCGTTCGAGCCGTTTCACCTGGTCGGCGGCGACGGTGCGGAGTTCCTTGCGCAGCAGCGCGAACCGCTTGTAGGCGGCGTCGGCGAGCGCCTTGTCGTCCTTCGCCCCTGGCTTGGGCAGCGTCTTGCGGGGCTTGCCGTCCTCGTCGGTCGCGAACGGGCGCAGCGACTCGTCGAAGCCGACCCGGAACCGCCTGGGCCCGTAGTCGAGGACGAGCGCGTCGGCCTCGCGGAGCCCGAAGTCGGGCACGAGCCGGTCGGCGAGCTGGTCGGTCGACAGGCCCAGTTGTGCGGCGACGGTGCGGATCTGCTCGTGCGCCTCCCATACGATCGCGTCGAAGCGGGCCTTCTCGGCGATGCCGTTCACGGCGCGCAGGGCCGCGTCGGAGCCGATCGCGCCGAGCACCCGGAGGCCCTTGACGGCCCGCTGGTGCTGGTTCTCGCCCGGCCAGCGGGCGATGAGCGGCGCGAGCGTGCGCACGGTGTCGTCGCCGCCGAAGTGGGCCAGCTGCGTCAGGGCCCAGGAGTCTTCCGGCGGACCGCCCGCGGCGACCCACCGTTCGAACAGCGCGAGCGAGAACCGTTCGAGCGAGGCCCGATCGCAGGTCTCGGCGAGCACCTTCACGCCCGGGTAGTCGTATTCGGGGGTGCCGAGGGCGAGGACCACGATGAGGTTCCGCACGGCCGCGTCCGGCAGCGCCCCGGCGTCTCCGGCGAGCATGACCTGCGGCAGCGCGGCCGGCACGGCCCAGCCGCCGGGGATCGGGACGGGCACGCCCACGGGCGCGAGCGGGTCGAGGTCGACCAGCGCGGCGATCGCGGCGGCGGCCTCCTCGCCGTAGGACGCCGCGGCCTTGCGCACGAGGTCGGCGCCTTTGGCGACGGCGACGGCGCACAGCGCGGTCTCGGCGGCGGTCCGGCGCCGCTTCGCGGTGCCGAGCGCGTCGGGGACGAGGAGCGCGGCCGCGTCCTCGGCGTGGCGGTCGAGCCATTCGAGGGCGAACTCGCGCCGGGTCTTCAGGCGCACCAAGGCGTCGGCGGCGTAGCGGGCGGCGGCGAGGCCGCTGATCGGGAGCAGCGTGTCGCTCAGGTCCACGTGCGTGGCTGCCGCCGCCGCGACCTGTGCGGCGGCGGCGTCGCCGAATCTCGCGAGGACCCGCTGGAGCCGCGACTCCTGGAGGTAGGTGCTGCCGGTGTTCCAGCGCGGCAGGAGTTCGAGCGCGATGGCCTCGGGCGCCAGGCACAGCATGATCGCCTGATTGTCGGAGCCTCGCTCGTCGAAGCGCTCCGCCTCCTCGGCCCAGTCCGGTTCGCCGTGATAGGGCCCGGGCCACATGGGGAGCTCGGCCCACGCCTCGCGCTCGCCCTCGGCCCACTCGACCCGTTCGATCGCGGGCGGCGTCAGTCCCTTCACGACCGTCGCCTTCGTGTCCGCCTTCTCCCACGGCGGTGCGAGGAGCAGCCCCGGCACCGCCTCGTCCGGCACCGCCGGGAGCCGCTCCTCGGCCCCGACCAGGCTTTGGACGGCCTCTTTGACCCGCGCGTCCTGAAGCGGCAGTGCGACGTGGAGGAGGACCGGGTCGGCGTGCAACAAGGCCGCGTACCGCTCGGCGTCAGCGGGGGAGGCGCCCGGGAGCCGGTCGGCGATCGTCCTGAGCGTCCGCTGCGGGAACCGCGCCGCGGCCTCCAACGCGAAGGCCATCGCGACCGGGTCGGCGAGCCGGTCGGCCAGAAGGGCGAACGCGGCGTCGGTGGGGATCACCGCGAGCGCCCGGTACACCGTCTTCTTCTCATCGGAGTCCAAGTGGCCCTCCAGACACCGCTCGATCACCGGCAGCGCGGCGGGGCCGAGCCGATCGAGGAGGTCGGCCAGCTGCGCGGTCCGCACCCAGAAGAAGCGCATCGAAGACGGTTCGAGGCATTCGAGCTGCTCAGGCGTGGTGACGAATTTCAGGAGCAGGTCCTTGCCCGACCGGTTCCCCTGGTGCGCTCGGTGCTCCTCGCACACCTCGTCCATCCACGCCCGCTCGCTCGGCACCAGCAGGCTCACCGCGAAGCGGCCCGCCGGGTCGGTTCGGACCTCCTTCAGCGCGGACACGATCGACGCGTACTCCTCGTCGGAGGCCGACGCGAAGTGCATGCGGATCTCCTCCACCTCGTCCCTGTGATCGAGCAGGGACCAGTTGGTGGAGGATATCGACCTGCGGACCAGGGCAACGCGTTCGCCCGAACCGGTGGGCGCGATCTCGACGGCGAGCGACTCGGCCAGAGCCGCGGCGGCGAACGGCAGGCCGTGCTCGGCGGCGGCCATGTCGAACACTTCGCGCGCCACTGCCCGTTCGGGGGAGACGAAAGACCGGGCGATCGTCAGGACCGCCGCAGCGCCGAGCACGTCCGGGCCGCCGTCGAGGAACGCCCGCCCTGCGGCGGCGTACCGCTCGTTGGCCTCGTGGGCGAGGTACTCACGGACTCTCGGCCCCTGCCAGACACGGAACACCGTGCCCGCACCGGAGTCGATCGCGAGGCGGCGGGGCGCGCCGCTTCCGCGTCGTGGCTGCACGAACCGCCGCCACGCTTTGGGGAGGACGAACGCGTCCTCGTCCGGCAGCGCGGCGTCGTTCGCCGTGGAGGTCTCGTCGATCATGGTCGACAGTCTAGGAATCGGGTGCGACAGGCCGCCTCGAACATGCGACTCCAAGGGCCGCTTCGCCTCAGCGCACCCGCACCGCCGCCGGCCGGACCGTGATCGTGAACGCCGACGTCTCGCCGAGGTCCTCGCCGTCGATCTCCAGGACCCTCGGCCGCGACAGCTCGACCACGACCTTCCGCGCCCTCGCGTGGGCGGCCGTCTCGGCGCTCCTGGCCTTGTCCCCGCCGCCGAAGAGGCGCCGGATGCCGTTGTCCCACACGAACGACCGGAGCGTGTCGAGCCACTGGCCGACCCCCTCGGCGCTGAGGAGGAGCAGGTCCAGTTCGCCGTCCGCCGGGTCCGCGTCGGGCAGGAGCGTCACGCCCCCTTGCAGCGTCCCGCAGTTGCCGACCATGAGCGTGTGCCCCGACTCGGCCTCCGGCTCCCCGCCGTCGACGGCGATCGTGAAGTCCACGACCTCGGTCGCCGAGAGCGCCCGGCCCAGCGACTCCACATAGGCCAGCCACCCGACCTTGCTCTTGAGGTCCTCGTCCGTCTCCACGATCATGTGCGCGTCGATGCCGAAACCGGCGATGACCGCGAAGGCCCGGCTCACCGGCCCGTCCTCGACCTCCGCTTCGACCCAGCCGAGGTCGATCGCCCGCGACTCGCCCCCGAAGGCCCGGCCGAGCGCGCCCGCGAGGTCGCCCACCGGCACCCCGAGGTTGCGTGCCAGCAGGTTCCCGGTGCCCAGCGGCACGATCACCAGCTCGGCCTCCGACTCCTCCTCCGCGAGCCGCTCGGCCACGGCCCGCACCGTCCCGTCGCCGCCCGCCGCGACCACCACGCCCGCACCGGCTGCCAGCGCCTCGCCCGCCGCGCCCCGGCCCGGGTCCTCCGGCGTCGTCTCGTACCAGGAGACCGGCCCGGCCCCCTCCGGCAACGCCGTCTCGAGGTCCTCCCGGGAGGTCTTCGAAGGATTCCACACGATCGCGATCCGGTCGGCCATTCCCGTCCCCTTCACCTGATATGCCTGCCCTTCCACCCTATGCGACCAATGGTCCGCAGCTCCCCTTGCCGCTGAACGCGAAACCCCGCCCTCGATGCACCGGCCCGACCGCGCGCAGTGACCGGCGTTACTCGGCAGTAGAGTGGCGCCCGAGGGGCCGCCCGAACCCCTCGGCCCCGCCGTCCCGAGTCCCGAGGAGCCGCACATGCCCGGCCGCATCCTGAACCTGCCCGACCGGCCGCTGGCCTCCCTCGCCGCGCTGCTCGCGCTGGCGGCGCTCGGCGTCGTCAACTGGGCCGTCAACGCCTCGTCCCCGGAGCCCGCCCCGGCCGACGCGCCCGCCGCCGACTTCTCGGCCGACCGCGCCTGGGACACGGTCGAGGCGATCGCGGTCGAGCCGCACCCGATGGGCACGCCCGAGAAGGACCGCGTGCGCGACCACCTCGTCCAAGCGCTCACCGACCTCGGCTTCGACGTGGCCGTCGAGACCGAACTCGCCCGCGACCAGGAGGACGGCACCGCCCGCTTCGGCCTGGTCGACAACATCGTCGCCACCCTCCCCGGCACCGACTCGACCGGGACGGTCCTGCTCACCTCCCACTACGACTCGGTGCCCTCCGGGCCCGGCGCGGCCGACGCCGCCTCCGGCGTGGCCGCACTGGTCGAGACCGCGCGGGCGCTGAGCCTCGAAGGACCCCACCGCAACGACCTCGTCGTGCTCCTCACCGACGGCGAGGAGATGGGCCTGTTCGGCGCCGAGGCCTACGCCCGCTCCCACCCCGCCGGCGAGGCGCCCACCGTCGTCCACAACCTGGAGGCCCGCGGCGTCTCCGGCCCCTCCCTCATGTTCGAGACCTCCACCGAGAACGCCGCCCTCATCGATCTCTTCGCAAGCGCCGCACCGCACCCGCACGGCGACTCCTCCGCGATCGAGGCCTACCGGCAGCTGCCCAACGACACCGACTTCACCCGGTTCCACGAGGCCGGGTACATCGGCTTGAACAACGCCTTCATCGGCGGCGCCTCCTGGTACCACTCGCCGTACGACGACACCGACCACCTCGACCCGGCCAGCCTCCAGCACCACGGCGAGAACGCCCTCGGCACCGCCCGCGCGCTCGTCGGCATGGACCTCGCCGACCTGGAATCCGACCACGACCAGACGTTCTTCGGCTTCTTCGGCCTCCTCGTCCACTACGGCGAGGGCTGGAACCTCCCGGTCGCGCTCCTGGGCCTCGCCGCCGTCGCCTTCGCCGCCGCCCTCGCCCGCTCCCGCGGCCTCCTCACACTCCCGCGCCTGGGCCTCGCCGCGCTCTCCTTCGCCGCGCCGATCCTGGCCGCGGCCGCCGCCGCGATCGGCCTGTGGCCCGCGCTCCAGGCCCTGCGGCCCGGCTACGGCGACACGTACGGGCTGCTGTTCGATCGCACCTGGTACTTCCTGGCGCTGCTGGCCTTCGGCCTTGCCGCCGTCACCGCCTGGTATGTCGCCGTGCGCCGCAGGCTCGGACCGGCCGCCGCCGCGCTCGCGCCCCTCGCGTGGCTCGCGGTCCTCGGCACCGCCACGGCCTTCGCCGTGCCCGGCCTGTCCTTCGTGTTCGCGGTGCCAGCCCTCGCGGCCGTGGGCCTCGTGGCCGCGATGGTCCTCGAACCGCGCTCGCGGCGCCTGCGCCTGCTCGGCTACGGGCTCTTCGCGGTCGCGCTCGTCCCCGCGGTGGTGCAGCTGAGCTGGACCTCGAACCTCGTCGAGGCCTTCGGCATGGAGCTGGCGGCCGTCCCGGCGGTCCTCATCGTCCTCTTCGCCGCCACGGCGCTGCCGCTGCTGACCCTGGCGCGCCGCCTCGACGGCCGCCCCGGGCGCCTCGTACCCGCGCTCGCCGCCGTGGCGGCCCTCGCCCTCGTCGGCACCGGCCTCGCCGTCGACCGCTTCGGCCCCGACCACCCGCGCCAGGCCTACCTCTCCTATGTGCTCGACACCGAGAACGGCACGGCCGCATGGGTCTCGACCGACCTGAACCGCTCCGAGTGGACCTCCCGCCTCGTCACCGAGGACGGCCTGGAGGACTCCGGCCTGCCCGCCGCCTACACTGAGTCGGCCGCGCCGGGCACCGGCCACGGGCCCGCCGACGCGCTCGACCTCCCCGCGCCCCTCGCCGTGTTCACCGCTCGCACCGCCGACTCGGCCACGCTCCAGGTCTCCTCGCCGCGCGGCGCGAACACGATGTGGCTCGCCGTCCACGGCGAACCCGTGAGCGCCGAGGTCACCCTGGCCGACGGCACCACCGCCGAGGTCGCGATCGAGGCACCCGCCGAGCCGGGCGACCCGAACCGGATCTGGTTCTACGACGTGCCCGCCGAGGGCTTCACCCTCACGCTCCACGGGGACGCCGACGCGTTCGACGTCACGGTCTTCGACCAGACGCACGGCATCGAGGGGATCGACGGGTACACCGAGCGCCCCGAAGGCCTCATGCGCTCCCGCGACCGCCTCTCCGACACCGTGACCGTGGCGGCGCCCGCCACCGGGTGAGTCAGCGCGGCATCGAGCCGACGAGCGACTCCTGGAGCATCGTCAGCCACTCGTAGACCATCATCAGACCGTCGCGCGGGTCGTCCTCGGGCAGGTCGCCGAGCGCCTCCAGGGACGCCTCGTCGACGATCCCGAGGCGGCTGGCGACGGTGAGCCGCAGGTCGTTGAGCGCGCCGAGCCACCGGCGGCAGTCCTCGGGCCCCAGGACCAGCGGGCCCTCGCCGAGCGACTCCAGCGAGGCGACCAGCGCCGCCGCGTCCTCGTGCTTGCGGGCGCGCAGGTCGCCCTCGGTGTAGCGGCGGAACTCCGCCGAGGCCGCCGCCGCGTCGCCGCCGGGGCCCGACTCGGTGTACGCGTCGGGGAACAGCCTTGCCAGCGCCGGGTCGGCGGGCCGTTCGCTCGGCCCCTCGCGGAACGCGGAGGCGATGAGGTCCTCCGCGCCGCCGCCCGCGGGCCGCTCGCGCGCGTCGATGAGTTCGAGCATCTGCCGGGCGTACCCGGCGAGGAGCGCGGCCTCGTAGTCCTCGAACTCGACCTCGGCGCCACCCTCGGCGAGCGTGAAGTACCGCGCCATCAGCGGTCCTGCCGCAGCGTCGCCCACAGGCCGTAGCCGTGCATCGCCTGCACGTCGCGCTCCATCTCCTCGCGGGTGCCGCTGGAGACGACCGCCCTGCCCTTGTGGTGGACGTCGAGCATGAGCCGGTTCGCCTCCGGCTCGGGGAACCCGAAGTACGACTCGAAGACGTACGTCACGTAGCTCATGAGGTTGACCGGGTCGTCGTGGACGATCGTGATCCACGGGAGGTCGGGGTCGGCGGTCGCCTCAGGCGTCGCCGTCCGTTCGGTCTCGACCGGCGAGCCGAGCGCGGCGACCGGGGGCACGGCGCGGGGGAGGACTGCGGAGGACGGGCGGGCGCTCACGCCCACAATGCTGCCATCCGCCCGCCGCCCCCGGTCGGACCGCCCCCGGCGAAAGCGAACCGGATCGCCCCGCCCTCGCTAGGCTTGCCGAAACGGCAAGAAAACTTGCGGATTCGGCCGCCGCGGCGAATCCTGGAGGCACCTACGGCGTTCGGAGACCGACCATGCACCAGCACGACACCGACGACCCGGCCGCGTTCTGGGAGCGGCACTACAGCTCCTCCGACCGGATCTGGAGCGGCCGGGCCAACCCCGTCCTAGCCGCGACCGTCGCGGACCTCCCGCCCGGCCGCGCCCTCGACCTCGGCTGCGGCGAAGGCGGCGACGCGGTCCACCTCGCCGCCGCGGGCTGGCAGGTCACCGCCGTCGACGTCTCGGCCACCGCCCTCGCCCGCACCCGCGAGCACGCCGCCGCCGCGGGCGTCGCCGACGCCGTCGCCACCGAGCGCCACGACCTCGCCGACTACTCGCCCGCGGGCGAGTTCGACCTCGTCTCCGCCCAGTTCCTCCAGTCGCCGCTCGAATTCGAGCGCGCCTCGGTGCTGCGCCGCGCCGCCGACGCGCTCGTCGTCGGCGGCCTGCTCCTCGTGGTCGACCACGGCTCGGCCCCCTCCTGGGGCTGGCGCCACGACCACCACGTCGAGTTCCCCAGCCCCGCCGAGCTCTACGAGGGGCTCGGCCTCGACGAGGCCCGCTTCCGCCCCGAGCGGCTCGAATCGCCCGAGCGCGACGCCGTCGGCCCCGACGGCGAGGCCGGCCGCATCACCGACACCGTCGTGGCCGTCCGCAGGATCGCCTGAGCCACTGCGCCCCAACGGGACCGGAGCGTCCGAACGCCGTTCGGCAAAGGCTTACACGGCGGCGTTAGGATGAAACCCCACCGCTTGGAGGACCCATGGAGTACACCCAGTTGGGACGCGCCGGCGTCAAGGTGTCGAGGATCGTCCTCGGCACCATGAACTTCGGCCCCGCCACCGACGAGGACGAGGCGCACCGGATCATGGACCGGGCGCTCGAACTCGGCGTCAACTTCTTCGACACCGCCAACGTCTACGGCCGCGCCCGCAAGGGCTGGACCGAGCAGATCGTGGGCCGCTGGCTCGCCTCGCGGCCCGAGGCCCGCGACAAGATCGTCCTCGCCACCAAGGTCTACCAGGTCATGGCCGAGGGCCCCAACGAGCGCGGCCTCTCCGCCTACCACATCAGGGCCCAGATCGAGGCCTCCCTCAAGCGCCTCCAGACCGACCGGATCGACCTCTACCAGTTCCACCACCTCGACCGCACGGTCCAGTGGGAGGAGATCTGGCAGGCGATCGACGTCCTGGTGGCCCAGGGCAAGGTCGTCTACACCGGCTCCTCGAACTTCGCCGGCTGGACGATCGCCCGCGCCAACGAGCAGGCCGCCAGGCGCGGCGGACTCGGCCTCGTCTCCGAGCAGTCGATCTACAGCCTCATCAACCGCAACATCGAACTCGAGGTCGTCCCCGCGGCCCAGCACTACGGCCTCGGCGTCATCCCCTGGTCGCCCCTCGGCGGCGGACTCCTCGGCGGCGTCCTCGCCAAGGCCGAGGGCTCCTGGCGCCGCGCCGAACCGCACATGCTGGAGGCGATCGAACGGCACCGGCCGCAGCTGGAGCGCTACGAGGCGCTGGCGGCCGACAAGGGCGTCAGCCCCGCGATCCTCGGCCTCGCCTGGGTCCTGAGCCGGCCCGGCGTGACCGGCCCGATCATCGGCCCGCGCACCGTCTCGCAGTTGGAGGACGCCGTGGCGGCCCTCGACGTCGAGCTCGACGAGACCGACCTCCAGACCCTCGACGAGCTCTTCCCCGGCCCCGGCGGCGCCGCCCCCGAGGCCTACGCCTGGTAGCGCGCTCGCGGCCGGGCCCCGGAGGGCCCGGCCGCGCTTTTCCCGATGCGCTCGGAGCCACCGGTCGGATACGATCGGGGCCATGTCTTTGCAAGCGTTTGCTCGCCGACAGGAGATGCTCGACGGCGCCCATCCCGCCCGCTCGGTGCTCCGCCTCCTCGCCCGCCGCCCGTGGCGCATGCTGCTGGCCTTCCTCGCCTTCGCGGTCAAGGAGGTCCCGCTGTGGTTCCTCCCGGTCGTCACCGCCGCGATCATCGACCTCGTCTCCTCCGGCGGCTCCGTCGGCGCCGTGCTCGGCTGGCTCGCCCTGGCCGTCCTCCTGCTCGTGCAGAACTACCCGAGCCACATCGTCTACACCCGCAACTTCATGACCGTCGTGCGCGACACCGGCGCCGACCTGCGCAACGCGCTCGCCGCGCGGCTCCAGAGCCTCTCGATCGGCTACTACACCCGCACGAGCGCGTCGATCGTCCAGAACAAGGTCGTGCGCGACGTCGAGAACGTCGAGATGATGCTCCAGCAGATGACCCACCCGCTGATGTCCTCGGCGATGGTCCTCATCGGAGCGGTCACCATGACCGCGATCACCGTCCCGCAGTTCCTGCCCATCTACGCCTTCACCGTCCCCATCGCCATCGGCCTGCGCGCGGCCCTGCGCCGCCGCTCGCGCGCCCGCAACGAGGTGTTCCGCCGCGAGATGGAGGGCTTTGCCGCCCGCGTCGGCGAGATGGCCTCGCTCATCCCCGTCACCCGCGCCCACGGCCTGGAGCAGACCGCGGTCTCGCGCGTCGCCACCGGCGCCGACGGCGTGCGCCGCGCCGGGCTCCACCTCGACATGCTCAACGGGCACGTCGCCTCCATCTCCTGGGTCACCATGCAGATCCTCGGCGCCGGCTGCCTCGGCGTCGCCGCGATCTTCTCGATCACCGGCTTCCTGCCGATCTCGCCCGGCGAGGTCGTCCTGCTCTCCACCTACTTCGCGCTCCTGACCCAGGGTCTGACGAACCTGCTCATGCTCATCCCCGTCGGCGCCCGCGGCATGGAGTCGGTGCGGTCCATCGCCGAGGTCCTCCAGGAGCCCGACGTCGAGCAGAACGAGTGCAAGCGCGCCGTCGACGCGGTCGAGGGCCGCCTCACCCTCGAAGACGTCTCCCACCGCTACAGCGGCGCCGAAGGCGAAGCGGTGCAAGGCGTCTCGCTCGACATCGAGGCCGGCACCACCGTCGCGTTCGTCGGCTCCTCCGGCTCGGGCAAGTCCACCCTCCTCAACCTCGTGCTCGGCTTCGTGCGGCCCACCTCCGGCCGCATCCTCCTCGACGGCGTCGACATGCAGGAGCTCGACCTGCGCACCGCCCGCCGCTTCACCTCGGTCGTGCCGCAGGAGTCGGTGCTCTTCGAGGGCACCATCCGCGAGAACATCGCCTACGGGATGCCCGACGCGGGGGAGGAGCGCATCATCGCGGCCCTGCGCGACGCCAACGCCTGGGAGTTCGTGCGCGACCTGCCCGACACGATGGACACCGTCGTCGGCGAACGCGGCGCCCGCCTCTCCGGCGGCCAGCGCCAGCGCCTCGCCATCGCCCGCGCCCTCCTGCGCGACCCGCGGGTCCTGCTGCTGGACGAGGCCACCTCCGCGCTCGACCCCGAAGCCGAGGAACTCGTCAAGGAGGCCCTCGGCCGCCTCATGCGCGGCCGCACCACCCTCGTGGTGGCCCACCGCCTCTCGACCATCCGCAGCGCCGACCGCATCGTGGTCCTCGACCGCGGCCGCATCGCCGAGCAGGGCACCCACGAGGAACTCCTGGAGACCGGCGGCCGCTACGCCTCGATGCACCTGACGCAGACGGGCGCCCGCTGACCTACGTAGAACGAGAACAGGGGTCGTCGCGCATAAATGCGCGGCGACCCCTGCGACGTCGGGACCTCACTCCGCTTCGAGCAGTCCCCGCACGTACGCCGCCTGCCCCGTGTGCTGCTGGTTGTCGTTGACGACGCTCACCAGCCGCACCCCGAGCGTCACATGCGGGTCCCAGTTCGTGTCCACCACCCGGTCGAGGTCGTCGGCCTCCAGTCCCTCCACATAGTCGAGCGTGACCGCGTGCACGGCGTCGTAGTACCCCCGCAGCTCCCCGGCCGCGATCCCGCGCACCAGCCCGGCCTGCTCGGAGGTGTGCCCGTACCCGTGGTCGGCGGGCGCCAGCGGCAGCGCGAACCGCTCCCGCCACCCGCCGGAGAACCACACCTGCTCGCTCCCCGCAACCCCCGCGACGTGGTCGTCCTGTACCCGCGCGATATGCCACACCAGCCACCCGACCGAATTCGCCACCGGCCCCGGCCGCGCGTCCAGCACCTCCTGCGACACCCCGTCGAGCACCGCATGGACCTCCTCCCGAACCCGCCCGAACGCATCCGCGAACACCCCGCTGATCTCCATGCGCACTCCCTCGCTAACGACGACCGCCCCGAACCCGGAGCGGCCCGCCAATCCTGCCACCGCCAACCGACGCGCCGAGGGGTTCGCGGCTCGGACCGTCGGCCGCCGCTCCAGCGGTGCAGGACCTCGACGCCCCGCGGCGCCTCCGGCCACACCTGCAATCGCAAGCGCTCCATGGTCTCCGGGCGCTCGTCCGAGTCGAGGTCCGCCGCGATCGCGGCTGCCAGGTTCGACCGCGACGCTCGCACTCGGAGCCAGCCGGGCACGACCGCGAAGCGCGCGGCCTCCGGGAAGGAGTCGGTGCAGCCCATGACCACGAGGCGACCCGACCCTGCTTTGACGCTCGCTTCGACCGCGTGGTCGCACGCCTCCGTGTCGTCCTGCGGTGCGGCCCCGGCGATCTCGACCGTCACGGCCACGTTCACATTGACGGCCGTGCCGACCGCGACGCCGCACTCGCCCGCTGCGAGCCCGCGTGCCGTCGCCTCCGGGATCCACAGTTCCCCGAAGTCGGTCTCGGCCGACTCGTCCACGACGTGGATCTGGTGGTAGTCCGCGAACAGTTCGAGGCGTGTCGCCTCCGGCATCGTCATGGGCCGACCGTACCGGCCGTTCCTCCCGCGGATCGGGGACGGGCGAAGTTGGAGATTTGTTTCATCGTGGGACTTCTCAGCGAAAGAAATCTTCGATATGGTCGGCTGAGATCGGGGCGCCGGTCACTCCTCGGCGCTTCGTCCCTCGAAGGGAGACAAGGACATGGACAACCAAGGCATGATCGGTCCCCGCTCGCGGCGGTGGGTGCTCTCGCGCGGGCTCATGGCCGCCGGCGCCGGGGCGGCCGCCACCGCGTTCTTCGGTGAGGGCGCCTCGGCGGCCACGACCGTCGACATGGAACTCACCGTGGTCGCGGCGATGGTCGACCCGCCGCGGTCGGGCACCGCGATCACGCCCGGGGCCGGGCCGAGCGTCACGGCCGTCGAGTCGGCGCTGTCCGGCAAGGGGCTCCTGAGCAGCACCTATGTGGACGGTCACTACGGTTCCTCCACCGTCAGCGCGTACGCCGCCTGGCAGCGGTCCCTCGGCTACACCGGCCTGGACGCCAACGGGCTCCCCGGCCCCACCTCGCTCGCCAAGCTCGGCCAGGCCGGCGGCTTCACCGTCACCCGCGCGGTCAACATCGGCTCGAACGCGGCCTCCTACGGCGGCAAGCGGGTCAACACCCGCACCAAGAACATGCTGGCCGCCGCCGACGCCAAGCTCTCGTGGAGCATCACCCTCACCCAGGGCTCCTACACGCCCGGCAACCCCGACTCCGCCGGGACGCACGACGGCGGGGGCGTCGTCGACATCTCCGTCTCCGGCCTCACCGCGACCCAGCGCTGGCAGGCCGTCAAGGCCCTGCGCGACGTCGGCTTCGCGGCCTGGCTGCGCACCCCCGAGCAGGGCTTCGCCTACCACATCCACGCGAACGCGGTGGCCGACACCGACATGGCCGGGGTCGCGCAGGCGCAGGTCCACGACTACTACTTCGGCAAGAACGGGCTCGCCAGCCACGCCGCGGACAACACCCCGGCCGCCTACAAGGGCGCCTTCACCTGGTGGGAGAAGTACAACCGCGGCTGAGACCCCTTGGCCGCGTTCCGGTACCGCACCCGGTCAGAACGCGGCCAAGGCCTTGCCGACCAGGGTCGCGCCGAGGACGAGCAGCACCACGAACATCACCGTCGCGTTGTTGCGCGTCAGCCAGTCCTTGAGCCGGCCCAAAGGCGCCTGCATCCGCGCCGAGAACAGCGCGTAGACGACCACGGGCACGAGCACGCTCGACGCGGCGAGCAGCACGAACACCGTCAGCGCCACCGCGGCGTCGCCGCCGTCCAGGCGCGCCATCGACAGTCCCGCCGCCAGCGCGAGCGAGAGGTTCTTGGGGTTGAGCGCCGAGAGCGCGGCCCCGACGCCGAGGGCCGCGCCGGGGGACATGGCGTCGACCCCGGCCATCCACTTCGGCAGCGCCGCGGCCTCGCCGGGCGCGGGCCGCCTGCGCCACTGCGCGAGGGCCATGACCAGGAACAGCAGGCCCAAGACGAGTTTGACGAGGGCGACGGCGGTGCCGCCCCCGCCCTGTCCGGCGGCGGCCGAGGCGGGGACGAACAGCACGACCGCCAGGGCCACCACGAGGATGCCCGCGACCCAGCCGACCGCGAACGCGGGCGCGGTGCGCCCGGCCCGCGGCGACAGGAGCATCAGGATCGCCGCGATGATCGGTATCGGGCTGAGCGCGATGCCGATCGCCTGCGGGAGTACGTCCCCGATGACCTCGCCGAGCATCCGAGCCCCCTACAGGTCCTTGGGGTCGGCGGTCGCGAGCGACCAGATCACGAAGATCGCCAGCGCGATCACGATGAGCGACCACAGCGGGTAGTACGGCAGGAAGAAGAAGTTGTTGATCGCGACCAGGCACGCCAGGAAGATGCCCATGAAGCGCGCGAAGCCCGAGCCGCTGAACAGCATGAACCCGACGATGAGCACGAGTGCGCCGAGGACGATGTGGATCCAGCCCCAGGCGGTCGTGTCGAGGTTGTACGTGTAGTTCTCGGTCTCGATCAGGAACCCGTCGTTGGCGACGGCGGCGATGCCCTCGATGATCTGCCAGATCCCCATCACGATCGCCGCCGAGGCCGCGAAGACCCATCCGCCGATCGCCCACGCACGGGATTCAGGACTGTGTGTCATGATCTCGCTCCTCTCAGGATGGGATCAATGTAAGAGCCCTGGATACGGGCCGTGCCCCGAATGCGAGAAAACGACGGTTCCGCGCCGCTCGCGGCCCTACGCTCTGGCTGAGCGACAGGGGCGGTCCGCACGGTCCACAAGGACGCCCCCTCCGGACGAAGGAGCGAGACGATGGCGGACGCGGCCCTGAACCGAGCCGAGCGCGAGGAACTCGAACGCCTCCGCGCGCAGGCCGCCCGCTCCGGCGGCGTCGGGCGCGGCGCCCGCTGGACCGGCGCCGTCGTCCTCCTCGTCCTCTCGGCGGTCCTCGCCCTCCTCGCGACCGTGACCGTGTTCGCGCGCAACGAGATCCTCGACACGGATCGGTTCGTCGACAACATGGAGCCGCTCCTGGACGACGACGATGTGCGGGCCGCCGTCGCCGCCCGCGTCTCCACGGCCGTCACCGAAGCGCTCGACGTCGAGGCCCTCATCGCCGAGGCCATCGACGCCGTCCAGACCCGCGGCGCCCCCGACGTCCTCAGCCGCCTCGCCGGGCCGCTCGCCTCCGGCGTGGACTCCTTCATCGACAAGCAGGTCCACACCGTCGTCTACTCAGACCAGTTCACCGAGCTCTGGCGCCAGGCCAACCGCACCGCCCACGCCGCCCTCGTCGCGATCCTCACCGGCGAGCAGGGCCGCGCCCTCGCCGTGCAGGGCCAGAACCTCGTCCTCGACCTCGGCCCGGTGGTGGAGCGCGTCAAGGACCGCATGGTCGACGCCGGATTCGACCTCGCCGAGCGGATTCCCGCGGTCTCGGTGACCTTCACCCTCGCCACGTCGGACGCGTTCCCGAAGCTCCAGGTCGCCACCGCCCTGCTCAACGCCGCCGCGTGGGCGCTCCCGATCGCCGCGCTCGCCCTGCTCGCCGCGGGCGTCGCGCTCGCCCCCGTGCGCCGCCGGGGCCTCCTGCTCGGCGTGGTCTTCACCGCGGGCGCCATGTTCGCGCTCTGGGGCGCGCTCGTCATCGGCCGCAGCGTCTACCTCGCGGCGCTCAGCGGCTCGGTGCAGTCGCCCGACGCCGCGGGCGCCGTCTACGACGCCCTGACCCGCTACCTCCTGGCGGGCGCCCAGACCCTTGCGGTCCTGGCGCTCATCGTCGCGCTCGCCTGCTGGCTCCTGGGTCCCGGCCGCGCCGCCACCGGCACGCGCAGCCTCGCACGCGGCGCCCGCGACGCCCTCGCGCGGGTCCTGACGCGCGCCGGTCTCACCTTCGGCCCCGTCGGCGGCGCCGTGCAGCGCTTCCGCAGGCCCGTCGAGTTCCTCGCCGTCATCGTGGGCCTCCTGTGGATCGTCCTGTGGCGGCACCCCGGCGTCTCCGGCGTCGTCACCGTCGCGATCGTCGTCGCCGTGTTCGTCGCCTTCGTGGAAGTGGTCGCACGCGTCGGGCGCGGCGCCCCCGAGGCGGCGCCCGAATGACCCCGGGCCGCCCACTGCGGCGTTGGACGCGGAGCCTGGGCCGCCCCAAGCGCGCCGACGCCGTCTCGGGCCTGGTCACCGGCCTGTTCTCCATCCCCGAAGGCATGGCCTACGCCGCCATCGGCGGCTTCCCGCCCGCGACCGGCCTCTACTCGGGCATGGTCCCCACGATCATGGGCGCGCTCTTCACCCGCACGACCCTCATGATCACCACCCTCACCAGCGCCATCGCCCTGTCCTCCCAGAGCGTGCTCGCCGACGCCGGACTCGACGGCGACGACGCGGGCGCCCTGGCGACCCTGACGATCCTCGTCGGCGTCGTCATGCTCGCCTTCGGACTCCTCAAGCTCGGCTCGGTCATGAGCTACGTGTCCACCGCCGTCATGACCGGCTTCACCACCGGCATCGCCCTTCAGATCGTCGTCGGCGTCCTCGGCGACGCCACCGGCTACGACCCGCAGGCCCACAACAAGATCGCCGCGGTCGGAGAGTGGCTCGCGCACCTCGCGGACTGGGACCCGGCCACCGTCGCCGTCGCCGCCGCGACCATCGCGGTCTGGGCCGCCGCCTACCTCGTGCGGCGCCTGCGCCCGCTCGCCCTCCTCATCGCGCTCCTGGTCGGCACCGTCGGCGTGGCCCTCCTCGGCCTCGACGTCGACGGAGTCGGCGACATCGCCGCCGTGCCCTCCGGCTTCCCGACCCCCGTCCTGCCCGACCTCGACGCGCTCCCGCACCTGCTCACCGGCGCGGTCGCCGTCGCCCTCGTCGCGCTGGCGCAGGCGGCCGGGATCAGCACCGCCGTCCCGAACCCGGACGGCTCCAGGACCAGCGCCTCCGGCGACTTCACCGCCCAAGGCCTCGCGAACGTCGCGGGCGGATTCTTCCAGGCCCTGCCCGCGGGCGGCTCCCTCTCGCGCACCGGCGTCGCGACCGGCGCGGGCGCGGCGACCCGCTGGGCCGGGATCTTCGCCGGGCTCTGGCTCATCGCCATCGTCCTGGCGGCCGGACGCTACGCCGAGTACATCCCGATGGCCGTCATCGGCGGCCTGCTCATCCTCATCGGCGGCGAGCTCATCCGCGGCCAGGTCGCCCACATCGCGCTCGTGTGGCGCGCCTCGAAGCTCTCGGCGGCGGCCATGATCCTCACCTTCCTGGCGACCACGCAGATCCCGCTCCAGCAGGCGATCTTCCTCGGCGCGGGCCTGTCGATCCTGTTCTACTGCGTCCAGGCCGCCCGCAGCGCCCGCCTCGTCGCGGTGGTCGAGGACGGGCGCGGCGACTGGCGCCTGACCGACCCGCCCGAGACCCTCCCGCCCGGCAAGGTCACCGTCCTCAACTACGACGGCGGCGGCTTCTTCGCCGAACTCGGCGCGATCAACCAGACCTGGCCCGACACGCGCGAGGCCAGGGACGCCGTGCTGGTGCTGCGGCTGCGCCGCGTGCCCGACATCCCCTCGGCGAGCGTCCTCAAGGCTCTCGGCGACCGCGCCGAGGAACTGCGCCGCGCCGGGGGCCGCCTCATCATCGCGGGCGTCGACGAGCGCCTCATGAAGGTCTTCGACCTCACCGGCGCCGCCGACCGCATAGGACGCGAGAACCTCCTCGCCGCACGGCCCGAACTGTTCGCCTCGGTCAAGGACGCCGTCGCCGCCGGACACGAGTGGATCGAGCGGCGCCGCGAAGGGGAGTCCCCATGAGCCGCACCGACGTCAAGGGCCTGCTGCGCCTCGCCCCGCTCGCGCTCGGCATGGGCGTGGTGTGCGCGGTCCTGCTCATCGCCCTGAGCGAACTCGCCGAGGCGCTCCAGGACCTGATCTGGACCGCCCTGCCCGAGGCCGCCGGGTTCGACTCGGACGCGGCCTGGTGGCTCGTCCTCGTCCTCACCGTCGCCGGAGCGGCGGTCGGCCTCATCGTCTGGAAGTGGCCCGGCGGCGCCGGGGCCGACCCCGCCGCGGCCGAACTCGTGGCCGCCCCGCTGCCGATGCGGGCCCTGCCCGGGATCGCGGCGACCGCCACGATCGGCCTCGCCGCCGGGGTGAGCCTCGGCCCCGAGAACCCGATCGTCGCGATCTGCGTCGCCGTCGTCTGCTTCCTCGGCTCCCGCCTCGCCCCCAAGGTCCCCGGCCCCGGCTGGGTCGGGATCGCCGCCGCGGGCACCATCGGCGCCATGTTCGGCACGCCCGTCGCCGCCGCCCTCACCCTCACCGAATCGCCCGGCGGCGACCCCGACCAGCCCCTGTGGTCCAAGCTTTTCGCCCCGCTCCTGGCCGCCGGTTCGGGCGCGCTGACCATGCAGGTCCTCGGCACCCCCGTGTTCGCCGTCGACCTGCCCGCCTACACCGGCCTCGCCTGGCGCGACCTGCTCACCGCGCCCGCCGTCGCCGCCGTCGCGGCCCTCCTCGGCCTCGCCGCCGCCGTCGCCTTCCACTGGTCCCACCGGGCCTTCGGCCTCGTCGCCAACCCCATGCTGCGCACCACGATCGGCGGCCTCGTCCTCGGCCTGCTCGCCGTCCTCGGCGGCACCATCACCATGTTCAAGGGCCTGGACGAGATGAAGGAGCTCGCCGCGGGGGACCACGGCACCGGCGGCCTGCTGCTCATCGTCGCCGTCAAGATCCTCGCCCTCGTCGTGGCCGCCACCTGCGGCTTCCGCGGCGGCCGCATCTTCCCGATCGTGTTCGTCGGCGTCGCCCTCGGCCTCCTGTGGAGCCACGTGTGGGACGGCGCCGCACCCGCGCTCGCCGTCGGCTGCGCCGTCCTCGGCCTCACCCTCGCCGTCACCCGCAACGGCTGGCTCAGCGTCTTCATGGCCGCCACCGTCGTCGGCGACATCGCGCTCCTGCCGCTGCTGTGCCTCGCCGTGCTCCCCGCCTGGCTCCTGGTCGCCAACGCGCCCCAGATGGTCATCGACCCCGCGCACGCCCACACCGAGCGGACCCCCGCCCGCGCCGCACCGGCCCCATAGGAACCGAACGCGAATGAACCGCGTTTTCGGGACAGGGGACCGGCCGCGTCGATACCCTCGCCTTGCCCTGTGCGATCGGGCGCCCACGGCGCCCGCGACCGGCACGGCGGCGACCTGAGGGGGAGACATGGCCAGGGAATTCAAGGGCACCATCAATCTCGACGTGCGCGACTCCGTGCCCGACTGGAGCGCGTTCCTCGACGCGACCGCTCCCGAAGGCGCGCCCAACGTCCTCGTCGTCCTCTACGACGACACCGGCTGCGCCGCCTGGTCGCCCTACGGCGGCCGCATCCAGATGCCCACCATGGACCGCCTCGCCAAAGACGGCCTCACCTACTCCCAGTGGCACACCACCGCGCTGTGCTCGCCCACCCGCTCGTGCTTCCTGACCGGGCGCAACCACCACCAGAACGGCTTCGCGACCATCTCGGAGTCCTCCACCGGCTTCCCCGGCTACTCCTCGCACCTGCCCGCCGAGAACGCCACCATGGCGACCGTCCTGCGCGACGCCGGCTGGTCCACCTTCTGGGTCGGCAAGAACCACAACGTGCCCGTCGACGAATGGCACATGGGCGCCTCCAAGAAGAACTGGCCGCTCGGCATGGGCTACGACCGCTTCTACGGCTTCATCGGCGGCGAGACCAACCAGTGGTACCCCGACCTCGCCGAGGACAACCACTACATCGACCAGCCCTACGGGCCCGAGGACGGCTACCACCTCTCCAAGGACCTCGCCGACAAGGCCCTCTCCTTCATCCGCGACTCCAAGCAGTCCGCGCCCGAGAAGCCCTGGTACCTGTGGTTCTGCCCCGGCGCCAACCACGCGCCCCACCACGCCCCCCAGGAGTACATCGACAAGTACAAGGGGAAGTTCGACGACGGCTACGAGGCCTACCGCGAATGGGTCCTGCCGCGCATGATCGAGCGCGGCATCCTCCCCGAGGGCACCGACCTCACCGAACTCAACCCGATGCCCGACGGCACCTTCGGGCCGAACGACGCCGTGCGCCCCTGGGACTCCCTCACCGCCGAGGAGCGGGCCCTCTTCTCCCGCATGGCCGAGGTCTACGCCGCCCTCTCGGAGTACACCGACGCCCAGGTCGGACGCATCATCGACTACCTGGAGGAGTCCGGGCAGCTCGACAACACCCTCGTCATCTACGCCGCCGACAACGGCGCCTCCGGCGAGGGCAGCCCCAACGGCTCGGTCAACGAGGGCAAGTACTTCAACGGCTGGCCCGACCGCATCGAGGACAACCTGCCGCTCAAGGACAAGCTCGGCTCGCCCGACGCCTACAACCATTACCCGACCGGCTGGGCCGCCGCCTTCTCCACGCCCTACCGCATGTTCAAGCGCTACGTCTACCAAGGCGGCGTGTGCGACCCGCTCGTGATCCACTGGCCCGCAGGCATCAGGGCCCGCGGCGAGGTCCGCGACCAGTACCACCACGCCACCGACATCGTCCCGACGATCCTGGACGCCTGCGGCGTCGAGTTCCCCGAGGTCGTCGGCGGCATCCGCCAGACGCCCCTCGCGGGCGTGTCGATGCGCTACTCCTTCGACGCCGCCGACGCGCCCACCGCGAAGGAGACCCAGTACTACGAGATGTTCGGCCACCGCGCCATCTGGCACCGGGGCTGGAAGGCCGTCACCGAGCACGGCCCCACCCTCGGCCGCGGCCGCTTCGACAAGGACGTCTGGCAGCTCTTCCACACCGACGAGGACCGCTCCGAGGCCCGCGACCTCGCCGACGAGCACCCCGACCGGCTCCGCGAGATGCAGGCCCTCTGGCTCGAAGAGGCCAAGCGCAACAACGTCCTGCCGCTCAACGACATGAACGTCATCGGCGAGGACCTCCAGAAGTTCCTGGAGATGGAGTTCCACGCGCCCGTCCCGCCCTCGGGCACCTACGTGTACTACCCGGGCACCAGCTCGGTGCCCGAGCGCTCCGCCGCGAACGTCCACGCCGTGTCCTACAAGGTCATCGCCGAGCTCGACCTCACCGACCAGGCCCGCGGCGTCGTCTTCGCGCAGGGCTCGCGCTTCGGCGGCCACGCCCTGTTCATCGAGGACGGCCAACTCCACTACGTGTTCAACTTCCTCGGCGTCCCGCCCGAGCAGCGCGTCAGCGCGCCCGTGCCCGGACCCGGCAAGCACCTCGTCGGCGTCGAGTTCACCAAGGCCCGCACCGGCGAGCACGGCGAGTCCCACGGCCCGCTCAAGCTCCACATCGACGGCGAGGTCGCCGCCGAGGCCGAGATCCGCACCAACTCCGGCCACTTCACGCTCTGCGGCGAGGGCCTGTGCATCGGCTACGACGGCGGCGACGCCGTCAGCTCCCTGTACAAGCCCCGCTTCGAGTTCACCGGCGGTACCATCGCCAAGGTCGTCTTCGACGTCGCCGACGACGCCTACGTCGACCTCGAACAGCACCACGCCGCCGCGATGGCCCGCGACTGAACCGCGCCGGGGCCGGTCCGCGATTCCGCCGGAACGCTGCGGACCGGCCCCGGCGGTGGTAAGCCTCAGAGGTCACGACCGCAATGCGAATCGGGGGATCGCCATGGGCTACGACGCGGGCACCGCAGACGACGGCAACAGGAGCCGCGCCAAGGTCTGGGTCATCGCGGGGGTCGTCGTCATCGCGCTCGCGCTGGCGGTCCTGCTCGTCTACCAGGTCTCCAGATCGGCCTTCACCGCCGACACCGAGACCGGTTCGAGCACGTTCTCGGCCACCTCGATCGACCTCACCAACGACAAGAGCGGCTCGTCGGTCTTCACCGCCACCGACCTCGCGCCCGGCGACTCCGACTCCGGCGCCGTCGCGGTCACCTACACCGGCGCGACCGACGCCACGGTCAAGATGTACACCAAGGACAACGACGACACCGGGCTCGCGCCGTACCTCAACCTCGCGATCACCGACGACGCCGGGGGCTCGTGGAACGGCACGCTCGCCGACCTCCAGGGCGCCACCGACTTCGCTTCCGGCCTGCTCACGCACACCATGTCGGACAACGACACCACCACGTTCACCATCGCCTACACGCTCGACTCGGGCGCGCCGAACTCCGTCCAGGGCGCGGGCGCGGCCACCACGTTCGTGTGGGAAGCCCGCACGGGCTGACCGTGGAGTCGCCCGAGCCGGCCCCTCGCAGGCGGCGCTTCGAGGAGCTCCCGTGGTCCACCGTCGCCCGCGTGGCCGTCTGCGTCGGGCTCCTGTCCGTGGGCGTGTTCCTCGCCGCCGCGGCGCTGCTGCCGCGCCTCCTCGGCTGGAACGGCACCACCGTCGTCTCCGGTTCGATGGAGCCGAAGATCAGCGTCGGCGACATCGCCCTGACCAGCGAGATCGACCCAGCCGAGCTGCGTGCGGGCCAGGTCATCAGCTTCGAGGACCCGGCCGGGCTCTCGCCCGACCCGATCCTCCACCGGATCGCGGAGGTCAACGAGGACGGCACGTTCACCACCGCGGGCGACGCGAACGCGAACGCCGACTCCACGCCCGTGCCGCCCGAGGACGTCATCGGCATCGGCCGCATCCTCGTGCCCGGCATCGGCAAGCCCGTGGTGTGGCTCCACGACGGCGACTGGTTCGCGTTCGGCCTGTTCCTCGCGGTCTCCGCGATCCTCATCCGCGGGGCCGTCCCGCTGCCGATCGGCCTGGGGCGCCCCGGCACCCGGATGCGCCGCGCCGCCGAGATCGCCACCGCCACCGTCGCGGTCCTCGTCGGCGGCTACCTCGTGTTCTTCCGCGGTACCGGCTCGGGCAACGCCGACTTCACCGCCGCCACCGACACCGGCGCCGAGTTCGCCGCGGGCACCTGGGACGACGGCGACGACGGCGCTTGCCGCGTCCACTGGAGCATGTGGGGTCCCACGCAGGCGGGCGGCACCATCACCGTCTACAACGACGGCGAAGCGGCCGTCGAACCGCTCTGGGAGGTCGACTGGACCTTCAACGAGGACCAGACGGTGACCGTGAGCCCCAACGGCGGCCTCGTGTCACAGAGCGGCCAGGACGTGCACTACGCGGCCGCCGACTGGATGGGCGGCATCAACCCCGGCGCCTCCAACACCATCCAGACGATCACGGTCCGCTCCGTCGGCGGCTTCGCCGCCGAACCGCCCGGCGCCTTCTCCCTCAACGGCACGCCCTGCGACTTCGTTTTACCGCCATGTTTTACAGGTTCATGCAACCGGCTCGCGTAGCCGGAAATCCCCGGGCGCGGTCCGGATCGCGCCTACATTGAGGACGGCGCGAGCGGAGGACGGGCGATGACGGACACGGAGACGGCCACGGACGGCATGGCGGCCCTGGCGGGCGGGACGTTCACGATGGGCTCGGACCGCCACTACCCCGAGGAGGCCCCCGCGCACCGCGTCGAGGTCGGCCCCTTCCAGATCGACCTGCGGCCCGTCACCAACGACGACTACGCGGCCTTCTGCGCCGCCACCGGGCACGTCACCGCCGCCGAGACCGCCCCCGACCCCGCCGACTACCCCGGCGCCGACCCCGACCTGCTCGTCCCCGCCTCCGCGGTGTTCACCCCGCCCGACCGGCCCGTGCCCCTCGACGACGCCTACCGCTGGTGGTCCCACTTGCCCGGCGCCGACTGGCGCCACCCGCAAGGCCCCGGCTCCGACCTCGACGGCCTCGGCGACCACCCCGTGGTCCACCTCGCCTTCGCCGACGCCGAGGCGTACGCCGCCTGGGCCGGGAAGCGCCTGCCCACCGAGGCCGAATGGGAGTTCGCCGCCCGCGGCGGCCGCGACGGCGCCGAGTACGCCTGGGGCGCCGAACTCGTCCCCGGCGGCGAGCACCGCGCCAACGTCTGGCAGGGCGACTTCCCGCTCCGCAACGACGAAGCCGACGGCTGGTACTGGACCTCACCCGCAGACACTTACGCCCCCAACGACTTCGGCCTCCACGACATGATCGGCAACGTGTGGGAGTGGACCGCCGACTGGTGGTCCGCCCACCGTCCTGACCCCCCCCCCGCCTGCTGCGCGCCCGCACCACGCCGCGACCCGACCGGCGGGAAGCGCCTGCTCAGCGTCGATCCCGCCGCGCCGCTCGCCGAACGGCGCCCGCGCAAGGTCATGAAGGGCGGCTCCTACCTGTGCGCCCCGAACTACTGCCGCCGCTACCGGCCCGCCGCGCGCCTGCCGCAGACCGTCGACACCTCCACCGGGCACCTCGGCTTCCGCTGCGCCCGCTCGGCGCCGTGACCCTCTTCCCGACCCTCCGCGGCTACCGCGCGCGGTGGCTGCGCGCCGACCTCCTCGCCGGGCTCGCCGCCGGCGCCGTCGTCGTCCCCCAGGCCATGGCCTACGCGACCGTCGCCGGGATGCCCGTCCAGGTCGGCCTGTACACCTGCATGGTCCCGATGCTCGTCTACGCCGCCCTCGGCGGCGCGAAGGCCATGAGCACCAGCACCACCTCCACGGTCGCCACCCTCACCGCCTCGACCCTCCTGGCCGCCGGGGTCGCGGCCGGATCGCTCGGCGCCCTCGCCGCGCTCACCCTCGAAGTCGGCCTCATCCTCGTCGCCCTGCGCCTGCTGCGCCTCGGCTCCCTCGTGGAGAACCTCAACACGCCCGTGCTCGTCGGCGTCAAGACCGGCGTCGGCCTCGTCGTCGCGATCGGCCAGGTCCCGGCCCTCCTCGGCTACGACGCCGGGACCGGCGGGTTCTTCGCCCAGGCCGCCACGGCGATCGAGCGACTGCCGCAGACCGTCCCGGCCACCGCCGTCCTCGCCGCCGCGCTGCTCACCGTCCTCGTCGTCCTGCCCCGCCTCCTCCCGGCCGTGCCCGCGCCGCTCGTCGCCGTCGCGCTCGCGATCGGCGCGACCGCCCTCCTCGGCCTGGACGACCACGGCGTCGCCCTCATCGACCCCGTCCCCACCGGCCTGCCCGAACTCCGCCTCCCCGATCTCGAAGCGGCCGCCGGTCTCCTGCCCGGCGCCCTCGCCATCGCCTTCATGGTCTTCATGGAGTCCCTCGCCGTCGCCCGCGCCATGCGCCGCCCCTCCGACCCCGCCCTCGACAACGACCGCGAACTCGTCGCCGCCGGGGCCGCGAACCTCGCCGGCGCCTGGTTCGGCGCCCTGCCCTCCGCCGGGGGCTTCTCCCAGACGGCCGTCAACGACCGCGCCGGGGCCCGCACCCAGGCCGCCCAGCTCGTCACCGTCGGCCTCGCCGTCGCCGTCGCGCTGTGGATCGCACCCGTCCTCGACCTGTTGCCGCGCGCGGCCCTCGCCGCCGTCGTCGTGACCGCCGTCCTCGGACTCGTCACGCCGGGGGAGTTCCGGCGCCTCGCCCGCATCGACCGGGTCGACTGCGCGCTGGCGGTCGCGACCGCCGCGGTCGGCTTGACCGCCGGGCTCCTCGCCGCCGTCGCCGTCGGCGTGGGCACCACGCTGATCCTGGTGCTGCGCGAGGCGAACCACGTGGGCGTGGCCGAGGTGCGCCGCGCCCCGGACGGGAGCCTGCGCGCTGCCCTCCCGGGCGACGCGCCCGCGCCCGGGGTCCTCGTGCTCATCCCCACCGCGGGCGTGTACACCGCCAGCGTCCGGTCTGTTCAGAACCGCGTCCTCGACCTCGTTTCGGCGCAGGACCCGCTGCCGCGCATCGTGGTCCTCGACCTCGCCCCGCAGGCCACGATGTCGGTGACCGTGCTCGACGCGGTCGCCGAGCTCGACCGGCAGCTGGCCCGCGACGGGATCGAACTCCAGCTCGCACGCCTTCCCCAGCGCGCCTTGACGATCGCGCGCCGCGCCTCCTGGTGGCCGGACTGGGAGGCGGCCGGGCGGGTCCACCCGGACGTCGAGCACGCCCTCGACGCGGCGCGGGGCTGACCGCCGCTCCACAGGGGCCACTGCCGTCACTTCGTACAGCCCTTTATCGAAGCATTTGACTTTGTCTCTCGGGAGTGCCAGGATGATATCGATCATCATCGATAGGAGGCTCCCATGCGACGCCGTACACTCCTCACCGCCGCCGGAGCGGGCACCGTGGGCGCCACCCTGGCGCCCGCCGCCGCCCAAGCCGACTACACGACCACACCGAACCCCGCATCCGCCTGGGGCACATGGGAAGGCTGGGGCACCTCCCTGTGCTGGTGGGGCAAGCGCTGGGGCGACCGCGACGACCTCGCCGACCTCATGTTCACCCGCAACAACGTCTCCCTCGGCGGCGCCTCCCGCCCCGGCCTGGGCCTCAACATCGTCCGCTACAACGCCGGCGCCTGCTCCTGGAACTCGATCAACGGCGAGAGCATGGTCGTCTCGCCCAACATGATGCCCTCGCGGCAGATGGAGGGCTACTGGCTCGACTGGAACTCCTCCGACCCCTCCTCCTCCAGCTGGAACTGGTACGTCGACAGCGCCCAGCGCAACCTCATGTGGAAGGCCCGCGACCGCGGCGCGAACCTCTTCGAGCTGTTCTCCAACTCGCCCATGTGGTGGATGTGCGCCAACCACAACCCCTCCGGCGGCGCCGACGGCAACGCCGACAACCTCCAGTCCTGGAACCGGCAGCAGCACGCCGTCTACATGGCCACGGTCGCCAAGTACTCCCATGACCACTGGGGCGTCGACTTCGACTACGTCGACCCGTTCAACGAGCCGATCGCGAACTGGTGGACCGCCACCGGCACCCAGGAGGGCTGCCACTTCAACGTCGCCACCCAGTCAACCGTCATCGACCACCTCCGCACCGAGCTCGACGCCCGCGGCCTCAACTCCACCCCCATCACCGCCTCCGACGAGTCCCTCTACGACCAGGCCGTGAGCACCTGGAACGGCCTCACCTCCAGCGCCAAGGGCAAGGTCGCCAAGGTCAACGTCCACGGCTACCAGTACGAGGGCGGGCGCCGCGACTCCGTCTACAGCGCCGTCCACGCCGCCGGGAAGACCCTCTGGAACTCCGAGTACGGCGAGAACGACGGCAGCGGCCTGCGCCTGGCCCGCAACCTCAACCTCGACTTCCGCTGGCTCCACCCCACCGCCTGGTGCTACTGGCAGGTCCTCGACGGCGGCGGCTGGGGCCTCGTCCAGGCGCACAACGAGGCCGGGACCCTCGGCGCCGTCAACCCCAAGTACTACGTGTTCGCCCAGTACGCCAGGCACATCAGGCCCGGCATGACCATCATCGACGGCGGCGAGGGCAACACGATCGCCGCCTACGACGCCGCCGCCCGCAAGCTCGTCCTCGTCACCACCAACTACGGCACCGCCCAGACCGTCACCTACGACCTGTCCGCCTTCGGCACCGTCCCCAACGGGACCGTCGCGCGCTGGTCGACGAGGACCGACGGCTCCGAGCTCTACCGCTCCTACACCGACACCTCCGTCGCGAACAAGCGCTTCTCCCGCGCCTTCCCCGCCAACACCGTCCAGACGTTCGAGATCAGCGGCGTCCAGCGCTGAGGCGCCGGCCCTTCCGCCCCTTTCCCCGGCGCGGGGCCCGCATCTGTGTGATCGTGGAACCCCGTGACCGGCGAGGCAGAGGGGACCTGCGATGACGGAGAAGACCACCGCGGCCAAAGCGCAGAGCGACAGCGCGCTCGCGAGCGACCAGGGCAAGACCACGATCGCCGACCAGGTGGTCGCCAAGATCGCCGGGATCGCCACCCGCGAGGTCGCGGGCGTCTACAGCCTCGGCGGCGGCGTCAGCCGCACCGTCGGCGCGCTCCGCGAGCGCATACCCGGCTCGCGCACCAACTTCGGCCAGGGCGTCTCCGTCGAGGTCGGCGAACGCCAGGCCGCCGTCGACCTCGACCTGGTCGCCGACTACGGCATCGCCATCGCCGACCTCGCCGCGGGCGTGCGCCGCAACGTCGTCGACGCCGTCGAGCGCATGACCGGGCTGGAGGTCACCGAGGTCAACATCGTCGTCCACGACGTCCACCTCGAAGGGGACTCCGAGGACGAGGGCGACGCCGACCCGCGGGTCGAGTGACCGCCGTGGCCGCCGACTTCGCCGCCACCGCCGACGCGATCGCCGCGGCGGCCCTGGCGGTCCCGGGCGTCGAGGGCCTGCACGGCGGACCCGGCGACGCGATCGCCACCGCCCTGCCCGGACGGCGCATACCCGGACTGCGCATCGACGCCGACACCTGCGCCGTCCACGTGGCCGTCGCCTGGGACGCCGACATGCGCGCCACCGCCGAGGCCCTCCGGGCCGCGCTGCTCCCGCTGACCGGCGCCCGCACCGTCGCCGTCACCGTCGAGGACGTCGGCGAACCCAGAGACGAGGACCGAACATGAAAGCATCCTTCGCCGGCCTCGCGGTCGGCCTGCTCCTGGCGATCGCCGTCATCACCGGCGGCTTCACCGGGTTCCTGCTCGCCGTCGTCCTCGGCGCGGTCGGCTTCGCCGTCGCCGGCAGGATCAGCGGCGAGTTCGACGTCTTCGACCGGTTCCGAGGCCGCCGTGACTGAGGAGGCCTTCGCGATAGCCGACCTCCCCGGCGGACCCGAGCGGGCCGCCGAGGAGCGCGGCTCCCTGCGCGTCACCGGCACCGCCGTGACCCGCGTGTTCGAAGGCGCCGCCCGCGGGGCGCCCGGCTCGGCCGAGCGGTCGGGCCTGCTCGTGCGCGGCTACCCTCGCGCCCGCGCCACCGTCAAGCACGGCCGCGTGTGGGCCAGCCTCGACGTCGGCGTCCGCTGGCCCGGCCCGACGGCCGCCACCGCGCGGGGCCTCGCCGCCCGCGTCCGCGAGGAGGCCACCAGGATCACCGGCCTCGACGTGGTCGCCCTCGACGTCACCGTGCACCTCGTGGACGCCGCCGACGGCGCGGAACGGAGGGTCCAGTGAAGGCCCGCGACCCGCGGCGACTGCCCGCCGCCACCTGGTTCGGCCTCGTCGGCGCCCTGCTCCTGGCCGCCCTCGCGCTCGTGCTCGGCCAGCACGCCGCCGCCGCGCGCGGCTGGACCGGCGCCGACTCCTGGCTCAGCGCGGCCGTCGCCGCGCTCGACGACCCGGCCCCCTCCGCCCTCGTGCTCGCCTGCGGCATCGCCGCGGCCCTCCTCGGCCTGTGGCTGCTCGTCGCCGCGTGCCTGCCCGCCCGCCGCAGCCATGCGCGCGCGACGGGCCGCTCCGACCTGTGGATCGCGCCGCGCGCGATCGAGGCGCTGGCCGCCGACGCCGCCGAGCGGGCCCCGGGCGTGCTCCACGGCAGCGGCGAGGTCCGGCGCCGGCGCCTGCGGGTGGAGGCGCTGCTGTCGCCGGGCACTGAGGCGGGCGTCGCCGGGATCGTGGACCGCGTGGGGGACCGGCTCTCCGGGCTCGCCGACCTCGAAGTGTCGGTGCAGGCGAAGGAGGCGAGCCGATGAGGAGGCTCGCGGTCGACCGCCCGGCGGTGATCATGCTGGGACTGCTCCTCGTGGTCCTCGGCGGCGCGGTCCTGGAGTGGCGCTTCGACTTCTTCGGCGGCTGGGACCGCCTGGAGACCGACCGGATCGCCGACGCGGTCGGCGCCGACTGGTTCGCCTGGGCCGCCGCCGGCGCCGCGCTGGTGCTCGCCGTCCTGGCCGTGTGGTGGCTGCTCGCGCGCATCCCGCGCGGTGTCGAGGGCCGGGTGCCGCTCGCCGCGGACGGCGCCGACCGCATCGAGGTCGACGTGCGCTCGATCGTGCCGAAGCTGCGGGCCGACTTCGAGCGCGCCGCGCCGGTCGACCACGTCACCGGCAGGCGCCGCCGCACCGGGTCAGGTCAGCTCATAGAACTGCGCGCGAACGTCGACCCGCGCGCCGACGGCGCCTCGCTGCTCAGGGCCGCCGAATCGCTCACCGACTCGGTCGCCGAGGCCTTCCCGGACGGCGAGGTGGCCGTGCGCCTCCTCATCGACCCGCCACGCAGGCCGGGCGCCCGCAAGACGCCCCGCGTGCACTGAGCGCCCTGCGGGCGGACCGCTATGCGGCGCTGAGGCAGAGCAGGTGGCCCTCGGGGTCGGCGAGGACGGTCCAGTCCCCACCGCCGGGCTGGAACTCCGGCCGGGTCGCCCCGGCCGCCAGCAGCGACTCGACGGCCTGCCCGACGTCGGCGACGGCGAAGTCGAGGTGGCAGTGCTTGGCGTCGTCGGGCCAGCCGGGGCCCCGGTACCCTGCGACGCGCTGGAAGCCCAGGCTCAGGGCCCCGCCACCGAGCTGTACGGTGTCCTCGTCGCGGTAGGCGACCGGCCAGCCGGTGACCTTCCCGTAGAACGCGGCGAGGGCCTCGGGGTCGGCGGCGTCGAGGACGACGGTGGTGAGTGCGGCGATCGCGGGCATGATTCGGTACTCCTGTGACTCGGTGGTCGTTGACGACGACGAGTCTGCACGCAGCGCCCGGGTCCCGGCTTGAACATCCTTGCGGCCCGCTGTCGGACCCGGCAGGTAGCGTGCGCCCCATGCTCACCGCACGCACCCTGGCCCGACGGTCGGACTTCGACGTCTCGGCCGTGACCTGCGTCGACGAGCACCGCGGTTGGACCGAGGAGTCGGAGCAGGACGGCCACCGGATCGTGTTGGTTCGCAGGGGCCGGTTCCGCAGGCGCGCCGACGGCGTCGCCTCCTACGTGGACCCGGCGACGGGCTACATAGGCGCACCGGGGGAGTGCGAGGAGTTCGCGCATCCCTGCGGCGGCGACCGGTGCACCTCGATCAGGATCGGCGAAGCGCTCTGGGCGGACGCGGCCGGTGAAGGGCCAGCGCCCGTACGCGGCGCCTTCTACGTGGACGCCGCGGTCGACCTCGCCCACCGGCGCGTGCTCGCCTCCGGCGCCGACGTCGACTTCGCCCTGACCGAACACCTGCTCGCCCTGCTGACCGGCGCGCTGCGGCAGCTCGCGGACGGACCGCCGCCCTGGCGCGGCGGCGCGGGCGCCGACCGCGGGCTCGTCGCCGTCGCCTGCGAGGCCATCGGTGCCGACCACCCGCGCTCGGCCGACCTGATGTCCCTCGCGTCCCTGCTCGACGTCTCGCCCTTCCGGCTCAGCCGGGCGTTCAGCCGCCGTCTCGGCGTCTCACTCACCCACTACCGCAACCGGGTCCGCGTCGGCCGGGCCCTCGACCTGATCGAAGAGGGCGCAACCGGCCTGGCCGAGATCGCGGCCGAACTGGGCTTCGCCGACCAGGCCCACCTGGGGCGCACGGTGAAGCGCCACTACGGGCACACGCCGACGGCCCTGCGGCGCCTCCTGGGCGACCGGCCCCGCTGAGCCGTCAGCCTTCGGCGAGGTACTCCTCGCGTTCGCCGCGCCAGTTCTCCAGGTACCGGTACGACGTGTCGTGCGCGTGGGCGCCGCGCACCGCGCGGGCGCCTTCGGCCAGTGCCGCCGCGTCGGCGGGGTCGACGCGCCAGCCGTACGGATAGGAGAAGCGGCTGGAGTAGTCCTCCGCCCACAGGAGCACCAGGTCGCGGTCGTGTTCGAGGTCCTGGTAGCTCTTGGAGCCGCGCTCGTGCCGCTCGATCGTCCAGCCGCCGCCCTCGCGCGGGGTCGCGGTGAAGTCCGGGTCGAAGCCCCAGCCCCAGCGTCCGTCCGGGAGCTCCCGGGGCGCGTCGCGGCCTCCGCCGAGGGCGTCCGCGAGCGCGGCCGGGGTCCACGGGGCGGGGAACCCGGTCGCGAGGGCGGTGTGCAGTTCGAGGTCGGTGAGCCGCTCGGACCGGGGCCCGCGCGGATCGAGCGCCGAGCCGAGGGTCTTCGCCGCCAGCGACGGCCCGCCGTCGTCCACGAGCGCCACGTGCAGTTGCAGGAGCCGCGTGAACCGGTCGTGGTCGGCCGGGCTCGCGAACGGCGGCAGCGGGACGGTGTCGGCGGCGGGAGAGCCCCACGGCACGCCCGAGGGGAGGAAGTTGCGCATGGCGCCATTGTGCCGGGCCGGGTCCACCGATCCGGTCCCGGCGCGGTTGGCGCAGGCCCGAAGGGGTACCCATAGTGGAGCAATGTTCGCCTCACGGATCGGAGTCGCCATGCGCGCCTCGCACATCGGACTGATCGCCGGGCTGCTGCTCGCCCTGGCCTTCCTCGCCGGAGGAGCGGAGGGCCTCGTGATCGCCGCGCTGTTCGGCCTCATAGGGCTCGTCCTCGGCGCCCTGCTCGGCGGCGAGACCCGCTCGTTCCGCCGCTTCACGCGCCGCCGCAGGCGCTGACGGCCGGCTCCGGCGACCCGCTCGGCAAGCGCCTCCCGGCGAGTAGGGTGGGCCTGTCTCCGGGAACGAAAAACTGAAAGTAGGTCGCTCATGAGTGTCAGCGTGCTGTTCATCGGCGGTACCGGCCGGATCTCCACCTCGTGCGTCCACGAGGCCGTCCGCCAGGGCATGGAGGTCACCGTCCTCAACCGCGGCCGCACCGGCGAGCGCCTGCTCCCGCCCGAGGTCGCCCTCCTGACCGCCGACGCGAACGACGCGGACTCCGTGCGCGAGGCGCTCGGTGACCGGACCTTCGACGCGGTCGTCAACTGGGTCAACTTCACCCCCGAGCAGGTTCGGCGCGACATCGAGCTGTTCACCGGCCGCTGCGGCCAGTACCTGTTCATCAGCTCCGCCTCGGCCTACCAGACCCCGCCCACCCACATGCCGGTCACCGAGTCGACGCCGCTGAAGAACCCCTTCTGGCAGTACTCGCGCGACAAGATCGCCTGCGAGGAGCTCCTCACCGCCGCCTACCGCGACGACGACTTCCCGATGACGATCATCCGGCCCTCGCACACCTACGACGAGACCCTCCTGCCCTTCGACGGCGGCTGGACCGTCGTGGAGCGGATGCGCGCCGGTAAGCCCGTCATCGTCCACGGCGACGGCACCTCGCTGTGGACCATCACCCACAGCCGCGACTTCGCGGTCGGTTTCGTGGGGCTCCTCGCCAAGGAGGCCGCGATCGGCGAGGCCTTCCACATCACCGGCGACGAGGCCCCCACCTGGAACCAGATCTTCGGTCACATCGCCGAGGCCGCCGGCGTGGAGCCGCACCTGGTGCACGTCGCCTCCGACGCCATCGCCGCCGCCGACCCGAACTGGGGCGCCGGTCTCCTCGGCGACAAGTCCAACACGATGGTCTTCGACAACACGAAGGTCAAGCGCCTCGTGCCCGAGTTCGGCATCGACGCGACCCCGTACAGGCTCGGCGCCCGCGAGGTCGTTGCCTGGCATGACGCGAACCCCGCGTTCCAGACCGTCGACCCGAAGACCGACGCCCTCATGGACTGGCTCGCCGACCGCTACGCCCCCCGCCCGATGGACTAGGAACGCCCGCCGGCGTTCCCCTCAGTCCCGCACCCGCTCCCAGCCGTCCGCCTCGAGCCCGCCGCCGTCGCACAGCACGGTCCGGCCCGAGCGGACCTCGATCGCGTCGACGTACACGCCGCGGCCCTGGTACAGCGGATCGCTCGTGTAGACCCAGCGCAGCGTGGTCGTGCCGTCCGGCACGTCCGCGCGCGCGGCGATCCACCGCCGCCCCGAGTAGCCCGAGAACGCGCCCTCGGTGCGCCAGTGGTGGTCCTCGGTGCGCAGGTCCAGCGGCAGCGCCGTCCACGTGACGCCGTCGGCGCTCGCCTCGAACGCGCCCGCGTCGGTCGTCTCGGTGTCGTACCAGAGCGCGAACTCGGCCTTCGCCCGCGCGGCCGGCTTCGCCAGCGCCGCAGTGAGCGTCGCCCGGGTCGCGTCCGCCTGCCCGGCGAACCAGGCCCGCCCGCCCGAGCGCGGCTCGACCGGCACCGCCCGGCCCAACGGTCGGCTCGCCGCGCGCCGGTACGCCGAGGCCGTGCCCCGCTCCCGCGTCGGGTGCACGCGGTTGGTGAGCAGCACCAGCAGCGTCCCGGCCAGCGGGTCGAGCACGATCGAGGTGCCGGTGTACCCGGTGTGGCCCACCGTGACCGGTGAGCTCATCGCGTCCATGTACCAGCGCTGGCCGAGCTGCCAGCCGAGGCCGCGCGCGGCGCTCTCGCCGAGCCCGGCGTTCTGGTCGGTGAAGATCAGCCGCGCGGTGGCCTCGGAGAGGATCACCGCGTCCCGGTACCGGCCGCCGTTGAGGATCATCTGGCCGAACACCGCGAGGTCCCACGCGGTCGCGAACACGCCCGCGTGCCCGGCGACCCCGCCGAAGCCCCAGGCGTTCTCGTCGTGCACCTCGCCGCGCACCATGCCCCGGCCGGTCCACGGCTGGTACTCGGTGGCGGCGGTCCGCGAGGGGTCGGGCGGGTTGTAGCCGGTGTCGCGCAGGCCCAGCGGTTCGCAGATCAGCTCGGCCACGAGGTCGTCGAGCGTGCGGCCGGTGACCTGTTCGAGGATCTTGCCCAGGACGATGAGGTTGAGGTCGGAGTACTCGTAGCCGGAGCCCGGCGGGCGCCGCAGCGGGTGCGCGTAGATCGCCTCCATGCGCGCCTGTTCGTCGGGCAGGTCGTAGAGCTTGACGAACGCGATCATCCCCGAGGTGTGGGACAGCAGCTGTCCCAGCGTGATCGGCGACTTCGCGGCGTCGAACGCGTCGAAGCCCGGCAGGTGCTCCACGACTGCGGCCTTGAGGTCGATGAGCCCCTCGTCGATGAGGACGCCGGTGACGGTGGCGGTGAACAGCTTCGAGATCGAGGCGAGGTCGTAGACCGTGTCGGTCTCGGCCGCCTCCCACTGCTCGGGAGGCAGCTCGACCGGCGTGCCGGCCGCCTCGTCCCAGCCGGAGTATCGCAGCCGGTGGCCGCCCGCCTCGTGGACCACCACGACCCCGTCGCGGGCCGCCAGCAGCGCGTACCCGGGGAACGAGGGCTCAAGACCCTCCATATGGGACTGTAGTTCGGGGACTATCCGACTCACGTGCGCACCGGTCAGACCCGCACTCGCGCACGAGCCGTAGTGCAGTCGACGGGGGGTCGCCGGAAAGGTCACGTCGTAGGGTCCGGCTGTCGGCGGGCCGGTCAGTTCGGGCATTGAGGGATGCTCCTCGGCATTGGCACGGGTCGCGAACGCGAGCGCGGAACAGGCCGCCCCCGCCACGCCCCCCAGTACGGTTCGGCGCTGCATGGTGTCTCCTCGTCATCGTGCCATCACTGTGCGGTGCGGCGATAGAGCAAATACGACTCTCTTTGCTCGGAAAACGCATCCAATTCCTCGGCCCACAGTCCCGGCAGGTCCTCGGCGTCCGCGCCCGCCTCGATCGCCAGCCGCACCGCCTGGTTCCCGGTGAGCTTGTCCAGCCAGAACGAGGTCTGGTCCTGCGAGCGCCACCCGTACTCCGGGAAGGCCCGCCGCTGCGCCACGATCATCGCCAGCGCCGTCCTGATTGGATCGAACTCGGACCTATCGGTCACCTGGAGCTCCACCCCGCCGCACACCGAGCCCTGCCATTTCGAGAACCACGGCGAGAAGTACGCCTCCCGCACCCGCGCCCCCGCCAGGCCCCCGATCGACTCCGCCCAGACGTGGTCGATCCCCGGCGCGCCCAGCAGCTCGAACGGCTTCGTCGTGCCCCGCCCCTCCGACAGCGCCGTCGCCTCGAACAGGCACGTCCCCGGGTACGCCACGGCCGTGTCCACCGTCGGCATGTTCGGCGACGGTGCGATCCACGGCAGCCCCGTCTCCTCGAAGTACGACCGCGGCTTCCAGCCCTCCATCCGCACCACCGTCAGATCCGCCGGCTCAGCCGTGAACTCCCCGTTGAACAGCGACGCGAGTTCGCCCACCGTCATCCCGTGCCGCTGCGCGATCGGCTTGAGCCCCACGAACGTCGCGTGCTCGGGATGGAGCACCGGCCCGCTCGCCGCCGCCCCCGACACCGGGTTCGGCCGGTCGAGCACCACGAACCGCAGCCCCAGCCGCCCCGCCGCCTCCAGCGCCAGGTACATCGTCCAGATGTACGTGTAGAACCGCGACCCCACGTCCTGGATGTCGAACACGACCGTCTCGATCCCGGTCTCGGCGAACACCTCCGCCATCCGGTCCATGTCGTTGTACGCGTTGTACACCGGCAGCCCGGTCTTCGCGTCGAGGAAGAAGTCCTCGCCCTCGCCCGCCTGCGAGACCCCGCGGAAGCCGTGCTCGGGGCCGAACACCGCCGCCACGTCGACCTTCCCGCTGCCGTGCATGAGGTCCACCTCGTGCGTGAGGTCGGGGAGGACACCCGTGGGGTTCGAGATGACGCCGACGCGCTGGCCGGCGAGTTCGGCGAAGCCGTCCTCGGCGAGCACTTCGACGCCGGTCTTGACGCGGCGTTTCGGCTTGGCGTGGGCGGGCGCGGCGGTGGCCGCGGCCAGGGCGGCCCCGGCGACGGCGCCGCCGAGGAGTCTCCTGCGCTGCATGGTGTCTCCTAGTATTCGAGGCCGTGGCCGAAGGGGAACAGGACCGCCTCGGGATCGTCGGCGTGGGGGATGTCGACCGGCAGGCGCCCCTGCGGGGCGAGCGCGCCGGTGATCGCGCGGACGGCCGATTCGAGCCCGTCGGCGGCGTACGAGTAGGTCGCCAGGTAGGCGTGGACCGAGTCGGCGACGTACGCGATGTCGTAGGGGTTCCTGACGCCGAGCGCGACGAGCGGGACGCCGGTGGCCGCGAGCGCGTCCACGAGGTCGGCCTGGGCCGGGTTGTCGGCGATGCCGTTGGTGCACACGACGACGAGGCCCTTGCCGTCGGCGGCGGCCGCCGCCGCGGCGATCTGGGCCGCGGTGGGGGCGAGGCCGGTGACGACCCGCTCGGCGCTCCAGCCGCGCGCGCCGAACTCGGCGGCGACCACGTTCGTGGTGGTCTCGCCCCAGCCGGTGACGAGGACGAACCCGCCGTCGGTCGGCGTCGGGAGCGTCCCGTCGTTGACGACGAGGGTGGTGGTCCGGTCGCTGAGCGCCTGGGCCGCTTCGAGGTTCGCGGCGGTGCCGACGACCTGGCCGACCAGGTCGGGGTCGGCGTACGGGTCCTCGAAGAGCCCGAGACGGTACTTGAGGTCGAGGATGCGTGTCACCGAGGCGTCGATGCGCCGCTCGGTGAGCTCGCCTTCGGCGACGGCGGCGAGGACCGCGTTGTAGGCGAGGTCGATGTCCATCGGCATGAGCAGCACGTCGGCCCCGGCCTGGAGCGCGAGCACCGGGACGCGGTCGTCGCCGTAGCCCTCGCGCACGCCGTCCATCTGGAGCGAGTCGGTCACCACGAGCCCGTCGTAGCCCAGTTCCTCGCGCAGCAGTCCGGTGAGGACGGGTTCGGACAGGGTCGCGGGCCGCAGCGACGCGTCGAGCGCGGGGAACTGGAGGTGGGCGGTCATGACGACGTCCACACCGGCGTCGATCGCGGCGGCGAACGGCGGGGCGTCGATCGCGCGCCACTCCTCGTAGGTGTGCTCGATGCGCGGCAGCTCGGCGTGGCTGTCGTCGGCGGTGTCCCCGTGCCCGGGGAAGTGCTTGACGGTGGAGGCGAGGTCCCCGCGTGCCTGGTAGCCCTCCACCTGCGCCGCGACCATCGCGGCGACGTGCTCGGGGTCGGACCCGAAGGAGCGCACGCCGATCACCGGGTTGGCCGGGTTGACGTTGACGTCGGCGTCGGGGGCGAAGTTCTGGTTCAGGCCCATCGCGCGCAGCTCGGTGCCGCTGAGGACGGCGGCGGCGCGGGCGGCCTCGGGGTCATGGGTCGCGCCGAGGGCCATGGCGCCCGGCAGCTGCGTGGCGGGAGGGCCGATGCGGGTGACGAGCCCGTGCTCCTGGTCGGTGGCGATGAACAGCGGCGTGCCGCAGCCCTCGAGGGCCGCGTCCTGGAGCCCGTTGGAGAGCGCGGTGATCTGGTCGGGGTTCGCGACGTTGTTCGACCAGGCGAAGTAGATGATCCCGCCGAGGTGGTAGGTCGCGATGAGCGCGGTGGCGTTGTCGACGCCGTGCGCCGCCTGATTGGCGGCGACGTCGGCGGCGGCCGTCGTGTCGGCGGTCTGGCCGTAGGCGTACGTGGTGAAGAGCTGGCCGACCTTCTCCTCCAGGCTCATCGCCCTGAGGCGCCGCTTGACGAAACTGCGGCGGCGCCCGCCATCGGCCTCGGCGGGGCCTGCGACGGCGGCCGCCGCGGCGGCTCCGAGTGCGGCGGCGAGCACGGTCCGGCGGGGATGCGTCTCCATGGGGCGGACTCCAGTCTGCGCGGGAACGGGGATGGGGCCCGGCCCCGGATGCGGCACTGCGAAATGCGGCACTGCGACCGGGTATGACCCGACCCGCTCATCCTGGCAGAAACTTTCATGTGAAGGCAAGACTACGGAGAGAATTTTCGTAGTCCGCGAACCGGCGCGCACCGCCGGCACCGGTCCGTCCGAACTGCACGGACCGGGATCGTGTTGCGCCGCAGGTGGATCGCGTGATTCAGTGCAGTGCGGGCTCGGCGAAGACCAGCGTCCCGGCGTCGGCGTCGAGCGTCGCGGTGAGCCCGAGCGGCACGGTCAGCGAAGGCGAGCAGTGCCCGAAGCCGAACTCCTCGACCACCGGGACGCCGAGGCCGCCGAGGCGGTCCTCCAGGACCGTCCGCACGCCCTCGTAGGGCCCGCAGTCGGTGAACGAACCGACCGCGATCCCGGCGATCCCCTCGAACCAGCCGGCGCGGCCGAGCTGCGTGAGCATCCGGTCGATCCGGTAGGGGCGCTCGTCGGTGTCCTCGATGAGGAGGATCGCGCCCTCCAGATCGGCGCGGTGCTCGGCGGTGCCGATCCCGCCGACCAGCAGCATGAGGCAGCCGCCGACGGTCACCCCGGTCGCCGTGCCGCCGGTGATCGCCCTCGACCCGGGCGCGTGGAGCTTCTGGACCCGCTCGGGCTCGAACAGGGTCAGCCGCAGGTGCTCGCGGTTCGCGGCGTCGGCGAGGAACGCCGACCAGGTGGTGAGCGGCCCGTGGACGGAGGCGGTGCCGAGGTGGAGCGCGACCGCCTCGTGCAGGGTCGTGATGTCGCTGAACCCTATGAGCGCCTTCGGCTCGCACTCCCGCAGCCTCTTCCAGTCGACCAGGTCGACCATGCGGTTGGCGCCGTAGCCGCCTCGGGCGGCGAACACCGCCGCGAACGACGGGTCGGCCCAGGCCGCGGTGAAGTCCGCGGCCCGGTCGGCGTCGGTCCCGGCGAGCTGGTCGTACCGCTCGTGCAGGTCCCGCGCGTGCGGCATGAGCACCGGTTCGAGGCCCCAGGAGCGCAGGACGTCGAGCCCGGCGTCCATGCGGTCGGCGGGGGAGGGGCTCGACGGCGAGACGACCGCGACCCGGTCCCCGGGGACGAGGCGGCGCGGTCGGCGCAGCGGCGCGAGACTCACGGCTCGAGCTCCAATGCGAAGTCGGGGCCTTCGAAGCCGAAGACCTGCGCGTACAGCGCGTGTTCGGCGAGCACCGCGTCCACGATGGTCGACGCCTGCCGGAACCCGTGCTGCTCGCCTTCGTACGCGCGGTAGGCGTGCGGGAGGCCCTTGCCCTCGATCCGCGCCAGCAGCATCTCTGACTGGGCGGGCGGGCAGATCGCGTCCTCCAGGCCTTGCAGGAGCAGGAACGGGGCCGCGATCCGGTCGGCGTTGACCACGGGTGAGCGCTCGCGATTGCGCTCCTCCAGCACCTCCGGCGGGCCGACCAGCCCGTAGATGTACTGCGACTCGAAGTCGTGCGTGTCGTCCCCGGTCCAGCCCGCGAGGTCCATGATCGGGTACTTGATCACCGCGCATGCGTAGACACCCTGCGCCGCAACCGACGTCAGCGAGGCGGCGGCCGTCCAGCCGCCCGCGCTGCCGCCCCTGATCGCGATCCGCGCCGGATCGGCGGTCCCCTCGGCCGCGAGCGCGCGGGCCACGGCCGCGCAGTCCTCGACGTCGACCACGCCCCACTGCCCGCGCAGCCGCTCCCGGTAGGCCCGGCCGTAGCCGGTGGACCCGCCGTAGTTCACCTCGACCACGCCGAACCCCCGCGACGTGAAGTACGCCAGCTCCAGGTCCAGGATCGCCTTCGCGTGCCCGGTCGGCCCGCCGTGCACCCACACCACGTACGGCGGCGCTTCGCCTTCGGGCCCTTCGTATCCGGGATTGCGCGGCGGGTACACGTGGGCGTGCACCTCGCGACCGCCCGGACCTTCGAACGTGCGGTGCTCGGGCACGGGGTAGTAGGCCGGGTCGACCTTGCCTTCGTGCGCGTGCGCGATCACCCGCGCCTCCCCGGACACCGAGTCCACTTCGACCAGCTCGTACCCGGTGGCGGGGCTCGCGGCGAAGCCGTAGACCTTGTCGCCGATCGCGGTCAGACTCGCGGCCCAGTCAGTCCAGGGGCCCTCGACCTGGCGCAGTTCCCCTGCCCGGCCCTCATACAGGCTCAGGCGGCTCTCGCCCTTGCCGTGGATCACGGCGATCCTGCCGTCGCGCAATGGATGGAACCAGCGCGAGCCCGGGCTCCACATCGGCCCGGCGAACTCCTCCTCCATCGGAAGGACCGGGCCGTTCGAGTGGTCGTAGGGGTCGTGCGAGTACAGGTTCCACCAGCCGGTGTGGTCGGAGGTGCACAGCAGCGTGTAGTAATCGGCGAACTCGACCTGTGCGATCGAACTCCCGAATCCGCCCCGTTCTCTCCACTGTGTGCTGATTGACCCGTCGTCGGACACGAAGCCCACCCGCAGTTCCGAGGAGTCCCAGGGCATGTGCGGATGGTTCCAGGCGATCCACGCGGCCGAGCCGGCCTCCGGGCTCACCTTCAGCCCGGCGACGAACCGGAACGTGTCGTCGGTCAGCTCCCGGATCGCGGCCCGGTCCCCGGCGGCCGAGCCGTCCAGCGGCACCGCCGCGATCACCCGCCGCACGTCGGTGGGCCGCTCGCCGGTGAACTCCTCCATGACCGCCCAGACCTCGCCGAAGCGCTCCACGATCACCGGCTCGCAGAAGCGCAGCCCGCTCGCGATGGCCGGTTCGGGCGTCAACGGCACCGGTTCGGACGCGCCGTCCGGCTCGAACCGGTACAGCCGCTGGTCGGCGAAGTTCGTGAACACCATCAGCGGGCCGTCCTCGCGCGCGAGGCCCGCCCACGGGCGTCCGCCGTACTCGTGCACCCGGTTGCGCGGGTTCCACGGCGGCGGCAGCACCGACTCGGTGGACCCGTCGGACCGGCGGCGCATCAGCGCCCGCCGCCCGCCTTCGGCCGGGCGCGGCTCGGTCCACCACAGCTCGTCGCCGACCGCGCCGAGCGCGCCCGGCCAGCCGTCGCCCTCGGCGACCATGTCGACCGTGATCGGGGATTCCCAAGTGCCGTACGGGGCTCGCTTCACCTTCAACTCCTCGCTCACGCGTTCCGCAGGAAGTCTTCCAGGACCCGCAGTCCGAACCGCAGGCCCTCGACCGGGACCCGCTCGTCCACGCCGTGCGCGAGCTTCCCGTAGCCGAACTCCGGCGGCAGCGCCAGCGGCGAGAACCCGTAGCCCGCGATCCCCAAGCGCGAGAACTGCTTCGCGTCGGTCCCGCCCGACATGCAGAACGGCACCGGATGGCCTTCAGGATCGAAGCGCTGGATCGCAGCCCGCATCGCCGCGAACGTCGGCGAGTCGACCGGCGCGGTGAGCGGGCGCTCCCGGTGGGCGTACCGCCACGCCACGTCGGGCCCGCACAGCTCGTCCATCGTGGCCTCGAACTCCGCCTCGCCGCCCGGTACGACCCGGCCGTCCACCTCGGCCCTCGCGTGCTCGGGGATGACGTTGACCTTGTAGCCCGCCTCCAGCACCGTGGGGTTCGCGCTGTTGCGCAGCGTCGACTCGACCAGCTGCGCCGCCTCCTGGAGCCCGCGCAGATCCGCGTAGTCCGGCTCGACGCCGTGCAGCGCCGCCAGCTCCGCGACCGCCGCCTCCACCACGGGAGTGACCCGCAGCGGCCACTCGTGCGCGCCGATCCGCGCGATCGCGCCCGCGAGCTTGCTCACCGCGTTGTCCGGGTTCGCCTTCGAGCCGTGCCCGGCCCTGCCTCGCGCCGTCAGCTCCAGCCAGGCCGTGCCCCGCTCGCCCGCCGCGATCGGGTAGAGCCGCATCCCGCCGCTGTGGAACGTGAACCCGCCAGACTCCGAGATCCCCTCGGTACAACCCTCGAACAGGCCCGCGTGCGCCTCGGCGAGGTAGCCCGAGCCGTACTCGGCCTCGGCCTCCTCATCGGCGGTGAACGCGAACACGATCGACCGCCGCGGCCGCACGCCCTCGCGCGCCCACTCGCGCACGGCCGCGAGCATCATCGCGTCCATGCCCTTCATGTCGATGGTGCCTCGGCCCCACAGCATCCCGTCGGCGTCGACCTCGCCCGAGAACGGGTCGACGCTCCAGTCCGCCGCCGCGGCCGGGACCACGTCCAGATGCCCGTGCACCAGCAACGCGGGCGCCTCGGGGTCCGTTCCCTCCAGCCTCGCGACCACATTGGAGCGGTTCGGCGCCTTCTCCAGGATCACCGGCTCCAGCCCCGCCTCGGCCAGCTTCTCAGCCGCGTACTCCGCGGCCTCGCGCTCGTTCCCGTCCCCGCCGCCCCGGTTCGTCGTGTCGAACCGGACCAGGTCGCGTGTGAACTCGACGACCTCTTCGAGCGCCCTCGCGTCAGCCATACTTCTCCTCCATCGCCGCGCTCGCGATCGTCGTGACCGCCTTGAAGCACCGGATCGCCTCGTACATCGTGGGCAGTTCGAAGGCGACCTGACGCACGGCGCTCTTCTCGACGCCCGGGATCACCGTCACCGCGTCGGCCAGGTGCGAGGCGTCGAACTCGACCTCGATCACATGGGAGGAGACGACCGGCTCGTGTCGGCCCACCAGGCGGCGGCCCGCGGCCTCGGCAACGGTGGCGATCTCCCTCCAAGCGAGATCAGGCGAATCGCAGATCGCCGCATACCGCGACACATGGTGTTTGACCACTGCGCCGAACGCCTTCGGCGCATAGTCTTCAGCGTCCCGGATCGTCGCGGAATCGCCGGTGACCATGATGACCGGTACGCCGTACTCGGCTGCGAGCGCCGCGTTCAGTCGGCCTTCGCTCGCCAGGGCCCCGTCGAGCCAGACTCCGGTGATCGTGTTCTCCAGATAGGTGTGCGCGAGCACGCCTTCCATTCCGGCCCCCGCGTGATAGCCGAGGAAGACCACGCCCTCGCAGGTCCGCTTGTCCAAGCCCTGCATCATGCCCAAGGGCTTGTGCCTGCCCGAGATCAAGTGCGCCCCGGGATTGAGCTCGTCCAGCAGCAGGTTCCGCATCGTCGAGTGCGCATCGTTCACATCGATGGACCAGCTGCCTGTGGGAAGTCCCTTGCCCAGTCCCCTCATCGCCGCGTTCACGTCGCCGGTGAACAGCCGCCGCATCCGCTCCCAACCCGGCGTGCCGGGGATGACGTCGCTCGGGCTCGTCACCCCGGTGACGCCTTCCATGTCCGCGCTGATCAAGATCCTCATGCGACCATCCTGGCATGCACCAGGTGGCACGCGACCCGGAGCGACTCAGGCCCCGCAAGGACCGGGTCCTCGCCCTCGCATCGCTCCCGCACCGCCGCCGCCTCACCCGAGGCGTACGCCGGGCAGCGCGGCCGGAACCGGCATCCGCCGGGAATCCGCGAGGCGTCCGGCAGTTCACCGGCCAGCACGATCGGCTCGGCCACAGGGGAGTCCGGAAGCACCGACACCAGCGCCCGCGTGTAAGGGTGGCGCGGCGCCGTCAGCACCTCCTCCACCGGGCCCTGCTCCACGACACGGCCGAGGTACATGATCGCGATCCGGTCGGCGATGCTCCACGCCAGACCCAGATCGTGCGTGATCACCAGCGCCCCCAGGCCCGCGTCCTCCTTGAACCGCAACAGCAGCGAGAGGATCTCGCCGCGCACCGAGGCGTCCAGCGACGCCACCGGCTCGTCCGCCACCAGCAGGTCCGGCTCCAGCACCAGCGCCCCCGCGATCACCACGCGCTGGCGCTGACCGCCCGACAGCTCGTGCGGATACGCCAGGAAGAACTGCTCCGGCGGCCGAAGCCCCGCCCGCGACAGCGCCTCGGCCACACGCCCCGGCTCGTCGTCGGCGATCCCGTGGATGCGCAGGCCCTCGGCCACCGCGTCGTACACCGTGTGCCGCGGGTTCAACGCCCCCGTCGGGTCCTGGAGCACCAACTGCACCCGCCGCCGGTACGCCTTCAGCGCCCGCGACGAGAACCGCAGGGGCTCACCACCGAACGACACCGAACCGCCCGTGGGCCGCTCAAGGCCCAGCAGCGCCCGCGCCAGCGTCGTCTTCCCGCAACCGGACTCGCCCGCCAGCGCCACGATCTCGCCCGGCGCCACGTCCAGGTCGACCCCGTCCACCGCGCGCGCGACGCGCCCGCCCGGCAGGCCGAACTCCACCCGCAGCCCCCGCGCCGACAGCACGCCCTCGGCCACCGCATCCTCAGAGGACAACGGGCCCACCTTCCTGCGCGACGAAGCACGCGCTCGACCGTTCCGCCCCCTGCACCGCCACCAGCTCCGGCGACTCCGAACCGCACCGCTCCACCGCCACAGCGCACCGCGGCCGGAACGAGCAGCCCTCCGGCAGCCGCGCCGGATCGGGCGGGTCGCCCGCCAGACCGCCCGGCCGGCCACGCGAGGCCGGGTCGCCGATCACCGGGAACGCCGCGCCGAGCGCCGCCGAGTACGGGTGCCGCGCCTGCGCGAACACCTCATGCGCCGGTCCACGTTCGACGATCCGCCCCGCGTACATGACCGCCGCCGTGCCGCACACCGCGGAGAGCACCGACAGGTCGTGGCTGATCATCACCATGCCCACGCCCCGCTCGGCCACCAGGCCCGTCAAGAGCTCCAGCACCTGCGCCTGCACCATCACGTCCAGCGCCGTCGTCGCCTCGTCGGCGATGATCAGATCCGGGTCGCACGCCAGCGCCATCGCGATCATCACCCGCTGGCGCTGGCCGCCCGACAGCTCGTGCGGGTAGCTCCGCGCCCGCGAGGGCGGCAGCCCGACGCGTTCCAGCAGCTCTTCGGCGCGCGCCGCGGCCTTCGCCGGGGACGCCTCGCCGTGCACCAGGATCGGCTCGGCGACCTGCCGGCCGACGCGGTGCACCGCGTTCAGCGAGTGCATCGCCCCCTGGAACACGATCGAGGCGCCCGTCCACCGCACGGCCCGAAGGCGGCCCCAGCCCATCGTGAGCAGGTCCTCGCCGTCGAGCAGGATTCGGCCCGTCACCTCCGCGGAGCGGGGGAGGAGCCGCAGCACCGCCATCGCGAGCGTCGACTTCCCGCAGCCGGACTCGCCCGCGATCCCGAGGATCTCCCCGGCATCGACCGCCAGGTCCACGCCCCGCACGGCCGGGATGCGCCCGCGCGAACCGGTGTAGGTGACCCGCAGGTCCTCGAACTCCAGGAGCGTCACGCCCCCTCACCTCGCAGCCTCGGGTTGAACACGGCCTCCAGCGCTCGGCCGCACATCATGAACGCCAGCACGACGAGCAGGATCGCCAGGCCCGGCGGCAGCAGGTACCACCACGCGTGCGCCGAGACCGCCCCGTTGTCGGAGGCCCGGTTGAGGATCGACCCCCACGACACCACGTTCGGGTCGCCCAGGCCCAGCCACGCCAGCGAGGACTCCATGAGGATCGCCGAGGGCACCAGCAGCGTCGCGCTCGCGAGCACCAGCGGCAGCACGTTCGGCAGCACGTGCCGGGTCATCTGGTGCCAGTGCCCGGCCCCGAGCGCGCGGGCGCGCTCCAGGTACGGCCGCGCCTGCACCGTCAGCGTCTGGGCCCGCACCAGCCGGGTCGTGCCCGACCACGAGACCAGGGCGATCACGAGGATCGTCGTCCCCATGCTGCGGCCGAGCACCGCCAGGAGCGCGATCGCCACGACCAGGCTCGGCAGCACCATGAACCAGTCGGATACGCGCAGCGCCACCCACCCGTACCAGCCGCCCACGTGCCCGGCGGTGACGCCCACGGCCGTGCCGACGAGGATCGCCGCGAGCGTCGCGGTCAGTCCGATGATGAGCGACAGGCGCGAGCCCCAGAGCGTCAGCGCCAGGATCGACCGGCCCACCTCGTCGGTGCCGAGCGGGAACTCGGCCGACGGGGGCTCCATGCGCCCGCCGGTCGCCTGCGTGACGCTCAGCTGCGACTGGTCGACCAGGAGCGGCGCGGCCACGGCCAGCACCACGATGGCGCTCAGCAGGACCAGGCCGACCATGCCGGCGCGCTGGCTGCGGTAGGCGGCCCAGGAGCGGGCGAGGGACTGCCTGGTGCGGGCGCGTCTGAGGGCGCGCGGGGAGGTCGGTACGGCGGTCACGGTCAGCCCGTCCTTCGGATGCGCGGGTCGATGAACCAGTAGAGGATCTCGGCGCACAGCACCGCCAGGATGGTGGAGGCGGAGAACAGCACGAAGAGGGCCTGGAGCACCGGGCGGTCGGGGTAGAAGATCGACTGGACGAACAGGCTGCCGAGGCCGGGCCAGCTGAAGACGGTCTCGGTGACGATGGAGCCGTTGACGACCGACCCGAGGGCCAGGAACACGAGTGTCACGGTGGGCAGCAGCGCGTTGGGGACGGCGTGCCTGCGGCGGACCTCGTCGTCGCGCAGGCCCTTGGCTCGCGCGGTGGTGAGGTAGTCGCCGCCCAGTTCGTCCAGCACCGAGGACCGCATGATCATGAGGTAGCCCGCGTACACCACGGCCGTGTAGGTGAGGACGGGGAGCACGAGGTGGTGGCCGATGTCGACCGCCTGGGACCAGAAGTCCGGCGGGGTGCTCGGCGAGCGCATCCCGTTGACGGGGAACAGCCCGAGGTAGCGGGCGAAGACGAGGATGACGATCATCCCGAGCCAGAACGTGGGGGCCGAGTACAGCAGGAGCCCGGTGGCGACCTGGCCGCGGTCGAATCTGGAGCCCTGGCGCCACCCGGCGCGGGCGCCGATCCAGAAGCCGAGGAGCACCGCCAGGACCATGCCGGTGCCCGAGAGCAGGAGCGTCGCGGGGAGGCGTTCGACGATGAGGTCGAAGATCGGCCTGCGGTACTGGAAGGAGTCGCCGAGGTCCATGGTGAGCGTCCCGGTGATGTAGTCCCAGAACTGCTTCCACATGGGCTGGTCGAGGCCGAGTTCGGCGCGCATCGCGGCGCGCTGCTCGGGGGAGACGGGCCGTTCGCGGGTGAGCTGGTCGATCGGGTCTCCGGCGATGAGCCGGAAGATGAAGAACGAGGAGAACAGGACCAGCAGGAGCGAGACGGCCGCGCCGGCGACGTGTTTGAGCAGGTAGCGCCCGAAGCCGCCGCTGACGCGTGTGCGGGCCCCCGCGGCGGGTGCCGCGGGGGCCCCGGGGGCGCCGCGATCGGCGGCGTCCCCGGCCGGACCGCTCGCGCGGTCCGGCTCGGACGGTGGTGTGCCGTCGGTCATTCGCGCTCGTCCGCGGTCTTCTTGCGGCGCAGCGTGAGCACGAAGCCCGCGCCCGCCACGACGATCACGGCGGCCGCCACCGCGATCCAGACCCACGCGGACGGGCCGCCTTCGTCGCCGTCGCCGCCGACCGGCTGCGCCGACCAGTAGGACCAGGTGAAGCCCTGCTGGCCGGTGACCATGCCGTTCTCGGTCGGCTGCGTGGTCATGCCGGTGACGCTGTCGTGGTCGTACGCCTCCATGACGTTCTGGTAGTACAGGTAGATGACGGGGGTGTCCTCGTAGAGGAGGCGCTGCTCCTCTTTGACGAGTTCGGCGCGCGCGTCGGGGTCGGACTCGACCTTCTGCTGCTCGTGGAGCGCGTCGAAGTCGGGGTTGCAGTAGGAGTTCTCGCTGGAGCGCTCGGTGCCGTCGGTGAGGGTCGGCAGGACCGCGCAGGTGTGCATGCCGAGCTGCTCGGTCGGGTTGGGGCCCACGCCCCAGCCGGAGAACGCGATGTCGAACTCGCCCAGGTAGGCGAGGTTGTTGAGTTCGCCCTGCTCGATCGCCTCGGGGACGACCTCGATGCCGAGCTCGGCCCACCACTCGACGGCGAACTGCGCGATCGTGGCGTACGCGGTGTTGTCGGCGTGCTGGTAGAACCGGAAGCTCAGCCGCTGGCCGCCGCCGGGCATGGTCCGCACGCCGTCCTCGCCGCGCTCGTACCCGGCCTCGTCGAGGAGCGCGTTGGCGCCCTCGATGTCGAACTGCACGAGCGAGTCCCCGCCGTCCCAGTGGTACTGGGCGAAGATCGCGGGGATGATCGAGGTCGCCGGGGAGCCGGAGCCGTCGAGGACGGTGTCCACGAGGGCCTGCTTGTCGATCGCCATGTGCATGGCCTTGCGCACGACCGGGTCCTTGAGCGCGGGGTGGCCGTCGCCGAACTCGGTGCCGTCCTGCGTGACGGTGCCGTGGTTGAGCGTGATGGACACGTACCGGCGGCCCTGGACGTCGTTGACGGTGACGTGGTCCTGCTTGGCGAGCGCCTCGATCTGGGCGGGGTTGAGCCCGCCCTGCATGCCCGATCCGACCACGTCGACCTCGCCGGCCTCCAGTGCGGCCACGGCCGCGTCGGTCTCGGCGTAGTAGTCGTAGACGATCTCGTCGAACCCGGGCGCGCCGTCCCAGTAGTCGGGGTTGGCCTTCAGGCGGATCAACTCGTCGGTCTTGTACTCGGTGACCTGGAACGGGCCCGAACCGACCAGCGGCAGCTGGTTCGCGTCGTCCGCCGACGGGTCGGGGAACTGCGACCACACGTGCTCGGGGACGATGTAGACCTCGCGCGTGAGCACGTCCCACGGGGCGGGCTGGGCGAGGGTGAGCACGAAGGTCGCGTCGTCGGGAGCCTCGGCCGACACCAGGTTCCCCGCGAAGTCGACGTTCCAGTCGTGGATCGCCTGGTTCTCGATGAGCAGCCCGTACGTGTAGGCCACGTCGTTCGCCGTGAGCGCCTCGCCGTCGGACCAGGTCACGCCCTCGCGGATCGTGAACGTCCAGGTGAGGCCGTCCTCGGACTCGACCCATTCGGTCGCCAGGCCGGGCACGGGCTCGTACTCGGTGCCCATCTTCACCAGCGTGTCGTACGTCATCATGCTGGTCTCGTAGGTGATGACGTTGCGCCGCTTGAACGGGTTGAAGGTGTCGACCTCCTGGTTCGTGGCGATGAGGAGGGTGTCGACGTCGTCCTCCTGGGCCGCGGCGCCGGGCGCGGCGACCGCGAGCGCGCCGGCGGTGAGCGCCAGCACGGCCAGGGCGGACAGGAACCGCCGTGTCAGGGCATGGGGATTCATGGGGTGCTGGTCCTCGCATTCGGCTCCGGGCACGAGGCGCCCGAGCGGCTCGCGAGCGCGCCGCCGGTCCTCGGTGTACCGAACAGAATGACGGAACACTTCTTGAGTTGTCAACGATGTGAAGAAAGTTTTCATCGCCGAAATATGCGGCCCCCGCGAAAGGGCGAACCGACCAGGCGCGACCCCCGATTCCGCTAAATTCAATCCACTACCGACGGTGACATGGGGGTTGCGGTGTGGAACTGGCTGACTGACTCGCTCGTCGCACACCCCGAGATCGCGATCTTCCTCGCCCTGGGCCTCGGCTTCCTCATCGGCAAGCTCAAGATCAAGGGCATCGTGCTCGGCCCGGTCACCGGCACCCTCCTCGCCGGCGTCCTCGTCGGCATCGTCTTCGACGGCATCGACATCCCCGACCTGGTCAAGACGGTCGCCTTCGTCGCCTTCCTCTTCGCCCTCGGCTACAACGTGGGCCCCCAGTTCTTCGCGGGGCTCAAAGGCGACGGCGTCAAGCAGGTGATCCTCGCCGTCATCAACTGCGCCTTCGGCCTCGGCGTCGTCATCGTCCTCGCCAAGCTCCTCGGCTACGGCCCCGGCTGGGGCGCGGGTCTGCTCGCGGGCGGCCTCACCCAGTCCGCCGTCATCGGCGTCGCCGACTCCGCCATCGCCGCCCTGCCCGGCCTCAGCGCCGAGGAGGTCAAGGAGATGGAGTCGCAAGTGGCCGTCGGCTACGCCGTCTGCTACCTCTTCGGCACCGCCGCCGCCGCGTTCTTCCTCTCCACCATCGCGCCCCGGATGCTCGGCTCCAAGAGCCTCGCCGCCGACGCCCACGAGATGGAGAAGGACCTCGGCGTCGCCAAGGAGCCCGGCATCAGCCCCGCCTATTACTCCGTGGTCCGCCGCGCCTTCCGCATCGACGGGGGCACCGTCGTCGGCGCCACCGTCGCCGACCTCGAAGCCCGCGCCCTCACCCTGGGCCACCGCGTCATGTTCCACGACCTGCGCCGCGGCGGCGCCGTCGCGCCCGTCCGCCCCGACACCGCGCTCCAGGCCGGCGACGTGGTCACCCTCGCCGCCCGCCGCCCCGACCTCGTCGCCCTCGACGTCGACCGCTGGGGCGAGGAGGTCGACGACGAGGAGCTGCTCGACTACCAGGTCGAGACCCTCGCCATCGTCATCACCAAGAAGTCGCTCGCCGGGGCGAAGATCGGCCCGGCCTTCGCCGAGCACGCCCCGCGCCTGTTCGTCACCAAGGTGGTCCGCGGCGGCCAGGAGATCCCCTGGAGCGACGACACCGTCATCCACCGCGGCGACGAGATCACCGTCCAGGGCGGCAAGGACGAGGTCGAGGCCGTCATCGGCGACCTCGGCTACCCGAATCGCGCCAAGGACTCCACCGACATGAGCTACGTCGGCTTCGGCATCGTCGTCGGCGCCCTCATCGGCGTCCCCACGATCGCCGTGGCCGGCGCCGACATCGGCCTCACCACCTCCGGCGGCGCCCTCATCATGGGCCTCGTCTTCGGCTGGCTGCGCGCCAAGTCCCCGACCTTCGGGCAGTTCCCGCCCGCCGCGAACTGGATGCTCTCCACCGGCGGCCTGTGCATGTTCGTCGGCATCGTCGGCATCATGGCCGGACCCGACTTCGTCTCCGGCGTCAAGTCCGAGGGCCTCAGCCTCGTCTTCGCCGGACTCGTCGTGACCCTCCTGCCGATGCTCCTGACCATGTACCTCGGCAAGTGGCTGTTCAAGATCCCCGTGCCGATCAACCTCGGCATCGTGGCCGGCGCCAACACCACCACCGCCTCCATCGGCGCCATCACCGACAGCGCCAAGAGCCAGGTGCCGGTCCTCGGCTACACGATCCCGTACGCCATCGGCAACGTCCTGCTCACCATCTGGGGCGCGGTCATCGTGGCCGTGCTCGCCTGATCCACCGCCTAGGAAGGAACCGCCATGACCGTCGACCGCGACGAGGAACGCCGCCTCGAAGGGCTCAGCCCCTTCGAGTTGAAGAACCGTCTCATCGACCTGGCCGGGGAGAACGAGCGCGCCAACGCGCTCGCCATGGTCAACGCAGGGCGCGGCAATCCGAACTGGACGGCCACCGCGCCCCGCGAGGCGTTCTTCCTCTTCGGGCAGTTCGCGGTCACCGAGACCCGGCGCGACTGGGACGAGTTCGAGAACCTCGGCGGGATGCCGCAGAGCGAGGGCATCGCCCAGCGCCTCGACGACTTCCTCAAGGCCAACGCCTCCGCCCCCGGCGCGGCCGCGCTCGGCTCGTACGTGGCCCACGGCGTCGAGACCCTAGGGTTCGACGCGGACGCGTGGGTCGGCGAACTCGCGGACGCGGTCATCGGCGACCACTACCCGGTGCCCGACCGGATGCTCGTCCACGCAGAGCAGGTCGTGCACGCCTACCTCGACGCCGAGATGGGCGGGGCCCCGCAGGGCGGCTGGGACCTCTACGCGGTCGAGGGCGGCACCGCCGCCATGTGCTACCTCTTCGACTCCGCGCAGGTCAACGGCCTCTTGAACAAGGGCGACCGGATCGCGATCATGGTCCCGATCTTCACGCCCTACCTGGAGATCCCTCACCTGGAGCGCTACGACTTCGACATCGTCGAACTCCAGGCCTCCAAGGACACCGAGGACGGCATCCACACCTGGCAGTACCCCGACGACGAGATCGACAAGCTCAAGGACCCGTCGATCAAGGCGCTGTTCCTCGTCAACCCCTCCAACCCGCCGTCGGTCAAGCTCGCCGAGGCCACCCTGGAGCGCATCCGCGGGATCGTCGCGAACGACAACCCGGGCCTGACGGTCATCACCGACGACGTGTACGGCACCTTCACGAACGGGTTCACCTCGCTCATGTCGAGCCAGGCGTCCAACACCATCGGCGTGTACTCGTTCTCGAAGTACTTCGGATGCACCGGCTGGCGCCTCGGCGTCATCGCCGTCGCCCGCGACAACGTCTTCGACAAGCGCATCGCGGCCCTCGACGAGTCGCGCACCGCCGTCCTCAGGGAGCGGTACTCCTCGATCACGCTGGAGCCCGAGAAGCTCAAGTTCATCGACCGGATCGTTGCCGACTCGCGCGACGTGGCGCTCAACCACACCGCGGGGCTCTCGACCCCGCAGCAGGTCCAGATGACCTTCTTCGCGCTCCACACCCTCACCGACGCCGAGGGCGCCTACAAGCGCGACTGCCAGGCGATCATCGCCCGGCGCCTCAAGGCCCTCGTCGAAGGGCTCGACGTGCCCTACCCCGAGGACCCGGAGGCCGCGAACTACTACGTGGAGCTCGACCTCCTCAGCTGGGCCGAGCGCAACTGGGGCGCCGAGTTCGCCGACTGGATGCAGGCGAACTTCGAACCGGTCGACCCGATCTTCCGCCTCGCGCAGGAGGAGTCGGTCGTCCTGCTCAACGGCGGCGGCTTCGACGGCCCCCAGTGGTCGGTGCGGGTGAGCATGGCGAACCTGCGCATGGACGCCTACAAGCGGATCGGCGCCGCCCTGCGGGCCATCGGCGACGAGTACCACGCCGAGTTCCAGCGGCAGCAGCGGTAGCGGCACGAGCACGGGAGCGGGAAGATGAACTGGATCGAGGAGACGCTGTCGGGCACGCCCGAGATAGCGCTGTTCGTGTGCCTGGCACTGGGATTCGCGGTCGGCAAGGTGCGGATCTGGAAGATCTCGCTGGGCGGCGTGGCCGGGACGCTGGTCGTGGCGATCGTCATCGGCATGTTCGCCGACATCGAGCTGAACGACCAGGTCAAGACGATCGCCTTCGCCCTGTTCATCTTCACGCTCGGCTACATCTCGGGGCCGACCTTCTTTGCCAGCCTCAACCGCAGGAGCCTGCGGTACGCGACCTTCACCGGCATCGAGGTCGTGTCGGTCCTGGCGATCACGGCCGCTGCGGTCCTCATCATGGACCTCGACGTGGGCACCGCGGCCGGGCTGCTCGCGGGCGGCGCGACCGAGTCGGCGGCGGTCGGCACCGCCACCGACGCGATCGGGCGGCTCGACCTCTCGGACGCCGAGATCGCGACGCTCCAGGCCAACGTCGGCACCGCGTACTCGATCTCCTACATCTGCGGCCTCATCACGATCGTGCTCCTGTCGAGCCAGTTCTTCCCGCTCATGATGCGGGTGAACCTGCGCGACGAGGCCGCGAAGCTGTGGAAGAAGCTCGGCGGCGCCGCCGACGACGCCACGGCCGCGCCCGCGGCCCCCGCGATCGTCGGCCGCGAGTACAAGGTCACGGCCGCCTCCGGCCGCACCGTCGGCGAGCTCCAGGCCGACCTCGGCGAGGCCACCGTCGAGGAGGTCTTCCGCGAGGGCAAGGCCCTCAATATCGAACCGGGCCTCGTGCTCGCCGAAGGGGACCGGGTGCTCGTGGTGGCCCGCCGCGAGGCCATCGTGGGCTCGGCCGAGCGCATCGGCGAGGAGGTCGCGCTCGACGAGTCGATGGCGATGAACCTCGACCTGGCCGACGTCGTGGTCACCCGCAAGGGCTATCAGGCCACGACCCTCGCCGAGATCCGCCGCCAGTTCGCCGACGAGCGCCAGGGCATCTACCTCCAGCGGATCACCCGCGGCGACCACGAGCTGCCGGTGCAGCCGGAGACGATGATCCAGCGCGGCGACACCGTCCGCATCTCCGGTGCGGCGCGGGACATGAAGCGCGCCATCCCGAGCATCGGCTTCCGGGTCGATCCGAAGGTCACCTTCGACATGGTGTTCATCGCCGTCGGCGTGGTCCTCGGCTTCCTCATCGGCATGCTGGTGTGGACGGTCGGGACGATCCCGCTGACGCTCGGCACCGGCGGCGGCTGCCTCCTCGCGGGCCTGCTGTTCGGCTGGATCCGCTCCAAGCGGCCCACGTTCGGCCAGTACGACTCCGGCGCCGCCGACGTCATCAAGACCCTCGGCCTGGCGACCTTCATCTGCGCGGTCGGGCTCTCCTCGGGTCCGCAGGCGGTGGAGCTGGTCGAGCAGTTCGGCGTCGGCCTGCCGATCGCGGGCGTCGCGATGACGGCCATCCCGGCGTTCATCTCGCTGTTCGTCGCCTGGAAGATCATGAAGCTGCCCGCGCCGCTGGTGCTCGGATCGGTGACCGGGCAGCAGTGCTCGACGCCGGGCGTGACGGCCGTCCAGGCCGCCGCGGGCAACGCGACGCCGCTCATGGCCTACACGATCGTCTACGCGTTCTCCAACGTCGTGCTGCCGCTCCTGGGCCCGATCGTCGTCGCGATGGCCCACGCCATCGGATAGCCGCGAGACCCCTCCGAACATGGTCCCGAACGGGTGAAACCCCGTTCGGGACTGTCGGATATCGGGCAGAGATCCGCCCCCGCCCCGGGCGGCGCGGAAAATGATGCTGGCATCGTCCACATCGTCTGCACTCCGCGTGAGGTACCGCCTTGAGCGCTTCCGATCCGACCCCGCGCGGTGTCGCGGCCAAGCTCATCCTCGTGCTCCACGAGCTTGCCGCGCACCGCGAACCGACGGGCGTCACCCACCTGTCGCGGCGCACGAGGCTCCCCAAGACGACCGTCCACCGCCTGCTGGCGGACCTGGAGGCCGCAGGGGTGGTCCACCGCGCCGGGCGCCGCTACGCCCTCGCCCAGGCCCCCGCCTGGCAGGACCCGGCGCCGGTGCGCGAGTCGCGCCTGCGCAAGGTCCTCAAGCCGTACCTGCTGGAGCTGTACGAGCGCTCGGGCCACGTGGTGAGCCTGGCGACCGCGAACGGCGACACCGCCCGCTTCCTCGACCTGCTCTACCCGCACCGGTTCACCGAGGCGATCCTGCGGACCGCGGCCTCGGTGCCCCTGCACTGCACCGCGACCGGCAAGGCCCTGCTCGCCTTCGACCCCGACGCCGCCGAGCGGTACCTCCGCGAGGCCGACCTGACCCCGCTGACGCGCAACGGCATCGCCACCCGCGACGACCTCGACCAGGCCATCGTGGAGGTCCGCCTGCGCGGGGTGGCGCTCGACCGCGAGGAGCACCTCCTCGGCTTCTGGGGCGTCGCCGCGCCGGTCACCGGCCGCCGCGGCACCGCCCTGGCGGCCGTGGGCCTCGCCGGACCGGTCCGCAGCTTCCAGCCCGCCGAGCACGTCGCGCACCTGCGGTCGGTCGCCCGCGCGGCCTCGGCGGCGGTGCGGGGACTCGACTGACCGACCGCTTCGGTCCGCGTGGCGGAACAATCACGTTCCGTGCACCGGAACGATCCGCGCGAGCGGTTCCACGGCGCGGGCATCCTTCCTAGCCTCGATCCATGCCACCACGACCCGCACCGTCCCGAGGGGCCCCGTTCGACCGGTTCGCCGACCACGTCGGCGGGGCCGCTGCCGAGGCGGGGCGCTCGGCGCTCGGTGCCGGCGTCCCCGCCGAAGAGGGCCTGCACAAGCGCGACCGGCGGAACGTCCTCGTGGCGGACCTGCGCCGGACCGGCAGGGACTCGTGGACGGCGGCGCTCGTCCTCGACCCCGGGAACGCGGTGCTCGCCGACCGCGACAACGGCACCGGGCACGTGCCCGGCATGGTCGAGGTCGAGGCCTGCGTCCAGATGGCGATGGGCGTCGTCGGCCGCGACCTGGCCCCCGGTCCCGCCCTCCACGTGTTCACCACCAGCGAGCTGCACGCGGAGTTCGCGTCGTTCCTGTTCCCGCTCCCGGCCGCGATCGCGCTGCGCGCCGACGCGGTGCAGCGGCCCCGGCCCGAGGTCCTCGCCGCGGACCTCACCGCCACCATCCTCCAATCCGGACGCGCGGTCGCGACCATGCGGTTCACCGTCCGGGCCTTCGAACGCGGCCACTTCGACCGCGTCGAACGCGAACGCGCCCGCGCCGCGGCGCGCGGATTCCGACCCGACCTCCTGGAGCAGCCATGAGCCTCGCACACCCCCTCGCCGGCAAGCGCGCCCTCGTCACCGGCGCCTCACGCGGCATCGGCCGCGCCATCGCCCTCGCCTATGCCGAGGCGGGCGCCGACGTGGCCGTCCTCGCCCGCGACGGCGCCGCCCTCGACGCCGTGGCCGCCGACGTGAAGAACCTGGGGCGCAACGCGGTCCCGGTCGTCTGCGACGTCACCGACCCCGACCGCCTCGCGGCGGCCTTCGACGAGGCCGCCGACGGACTCGGCGGGCTCGACACCGTCGTCAACAACGCCGGGGGCTTCCAGCACTCCGGCGCCTTCCTCGACCTCACCGACGGCGACTGGACCCGCACCCGCGGCCTCAACCTCGACCCCGCGGTCGGGCTCCTGCGCCTCGCCGGGCGCCACCTCGCCGCCAACGGCGGCGGCTCGGTCCTCAGCGTCGTCTCCATCGCGGGCCTCGGCGGCGCGCCCCGCCTCTCCCTCTACGCCGCTTCGAAGGCCGCGATCATCTCGCTCACGCAGACCCTCGCCGTCGAGTGGGCCGAGGCGGGCATCCGCGTCAACGCGGTCGCCCCCGGCTGGATCGACACGAAGCTCACCAGCGGTTTCACCGGCCACCCGCCGGTCAAGGAGGCCCTCGCCGCCGAAGTGCCCCAGCAGCGCTGGGGCGCACCGGAGGACGTCACCGCCGCCGCGGTCTTCCTCGCCTCCGACGGCGCGAGCCTCGCCACCGGCTCGGTCCTCGTCCTCGACGGCGGCCTCTCCACGCAGCTCTCGGCGGTCGCCCGGGGCTTGTTGGGCATCGGCCGCGCCGCCGCCTGAACGCCGCAGGACCGATCGACCCGGAGAGACCGGGCCGGACCTGTCGGGTGCGGTCTCGCCGGACGGCGCTCGGCGGTTCCGGTCCGTTCCGCCAGCGGGCCCGGCACGACCGGTTTCCGGGTCGGGACGGGCCCGGACTCGGGCCGCTCGGCGGCGATCGGTTTCGGCGCCGACGACTCGCGGGCCCGTCCATCACCGAGACCCGGACCGGGGCTCCCTCCCACGACGGAGCCGGGTCCGAATCCGGTGCCGAAGCTTCCGGGTGCGCGGGAGACGGACTCGCGCAGCGCCGATCGAAGAGGGCGACAGGGGGTTTCGCTCAGACCTGGTCGACCGCCGCCCAAGACCCTCCGGCCCGACCGACCCGCTACGCGGATCGCACCGCGACATGAACCATGCGGCCCTCAGCGGCCGCCCCGAACTCGGCACAGCACCGATCGAACACGGCCACAGGAGGTTTCGTTCAGGCCCGGTCGACGGCCATCCAAGCCCAGCGGACCCGACCGACCCGCTACGCGGAACGGGTCGCACCGCGACATGAACCGTGCGGCATTCACCGGCCGCCCCGAACTCGACACCGAACGCCGTTCTAGACCCGGCCTCCGCCGAACCGAAGGGAACTCCCATGACCGACGCCCCCGCCGACAGCATCGCCGACGACGCCGTGGCCGACGCCGATCCCGTCGAACGCGCCCGCGCGCTCGTCGCGCGGGTGCTGGAGACCGAGCCCGAAGCGGTCGGCGACGACGCCGACTTCCGGGAGGAACTGGAGGCCGACTCGCTCCAGCTCGCCGAGATCGCCGCCGTCCTCGAAGACGAACTCGGGCTCGACACCGACGCGGGCGACCCGCCCACGCGCTTCTCGCAGATCCGGGACCTGGTCGCCGCCAAGGCCGCCCGGTGAACGCGCGCAGCGCCGCCGTCACCGGCGTCGGGCCCGTCAGCGCCATAGGCACCGGCCGGGAGGCGTTCACCGCCGCGCTCCTGGCCGGAGCCTCCGGCCTCCAGGACGTCACCGCGTTCGACACCGCCGGGTACCGCATCCGCCACGCCTGCCAGGTCCCCGACTTCGCGCCCGAGGACTGGCTCGCCGAACCGGCCTCGGCCGGGCGCACCGCGGCGATGGCCGTCGCCGCCGCCCGGCTCGCCCTCGCCGACGCCGGACTCGACCCCGAGGCGCTGCGCGGCGAACGGGTCCTCATCGCCCTCGGCGTCAGCGACTGCGAAGCGGCCGAAGAGGACCGGCTCGCCGCCGCCGTCGCCGCCGAAGGACCCGCCGGATTCGACCCCGCGGTCGCCGCCCGCTACACCGCCTCCTGCGCCGGCCGCGTCGCCGCCGAACTCGGCCTGCCCGGAGCCGAGACCGTCGACATCGCCGCGGCCTGCGCCGCCGGGAACCACGCCATCGTCCAAGGGCTCGACGCGATCCGCCTCGGCGAGGCCGACGTGGTCCTGTGCGGCGGCGCGGACGCGTTCGGCCGCCGCATGTTCACCGGCTTCCACCGCGTCGGCACCCTCGCGCCCGACGCCTGCCGCCCCTTCGACGCCGACCGCGCCGGGACCGTGCCGGGGGAGGGCGCGGGCGTCCTCGTCCTCGAAACCGCCGAGCACGCGACCGCCCGCGGCGCCCGCGTCCGCGCCGAGATCCGCGGCGGGGCCGTCAACTGCGACGCCGTCCACCCCGTCGCCCCCGACCGCGACTCCGTCGCCGCCTGCATCCGCCTCGCCCTCCGCGACGCCGGTGCCGATCCATCCGGAGTGGACGCCATCAGCGCCCACGGCACCGGCACCCCCGTCAACGACGTCAACGAGGCCCGCGCCGTCCGCGCCGTCTTCGGCGACCGGCCCCCGCCCCTCACCGCCGTCAAATCCATGCTCGGCCACGCCATGGGCGCCTCCGCCGCGCTCGGGGCCATCGCCGCGATCGCCGCCATCGAGACCCAGACCCTCCCGCCCACGATCAACCACCGCCGCACCGACGCCGAATGCGCCGTCGACTGCGTCCCCAACACCGCCCGTCCGGCCCGCCTCGACCTCGTCGAGAACCACGGCTTCGGCTTCGGCGGCACCAACGCCGTCGTCCTGATCGGCAGGGCCCCATGCGCATAGCCGGCCGCACCGCGCTCCCCGCCCGACCCGACGGCGGCCCCGCCGAACACGGGCCCCACCTGCCGCCGCCCGGCGTCCTCCGCGTTCCCGGCCTCGACATCGCCGCCGCCGCGGGGCCCAAGGGCATCCGGTCCATGGACCGCGCCACCGCGCTCGCGGTCGCCGCGACCGGCCGCCTCCTCGCCGCCGCCCCCGGCACCGACCGCGCCCGCACCGCGATCCTCCTCGCCTCCGCCTCCGGCAGCTTCGCCACCGCCATGCGCCTCGGCGCCGACTCCGTCACCAAACCCCGGCCCTACCAGATCGACCCCGGCGCCTTCCCCGTCGCCGTCATGAACTACGGCTCCGGCCAGTGCGCCATCCGCCACCGCGTCACCGGCCCCAACACCGCCCTCCGCGGCGGCCGCATCGCCTTCGCCCAGGCCCTGCGCCACGCCCGCCGCCTCCTCGCCGCCGGACGCGCCGACCAGGTCCTGTGCGGCGCCGCCGAAGAGGCCACCCCCGAACGGGCCTGGCTCGAACACGCCGCCCGCCCCGCCGACGCCGAACCCGTCCCCGTCGGCGAAGGCTGCGCCCTGTTCCGCCTCGTCCTCGACGACGCGCCCGGCCCCCGCGTCACCGGCGTCGCCACCGCCCGCGGCCACGACCCAGCCGCCGCCCTCACCACCGCCATACGCAACGCCCTCAACGAATCCGGCCTCCCGCGCGCCGCCGTCACCGCCGTCGCGGCCACCGCCGGACCCGACGGCAACGGCCCCGCCGAACGCGACGCGATCCGCACCGCCCTCGGCGACCCCGCGAAACTCCGGCACGCCCACCGCACCGGCGACACCGGCGCCGCCACCCTCGGATTCGCCCTCGCCGCCGCCCTCGACGCCACCGCGCCCGGCACCTGCTTCGCACTCACCGCCATCGACCGCACCGGCACCGCCGCCTGCGTCATCGGGAGGAACGCATGACCGACTGGGGCATCGTCGCCACCGGCACCTACGCACCCGACACCGTCGTCGGCAACGACGAGGTCGCCGCCGCCCTCGGCGTCCCCGCCCGCTGGGTCCACGACGCCACCGGCATCCGCGAACGCCGCAGGGCCGCACCGGGACAGGCCGCCTCCGACCTCGCCGCCCACGCCGCCCGCGCCGCCCTCCGCAACGCCGGACTCACCCCCGCCGACATCGGCCTCATCGTCCTCGGCACCTCCACACCCGACGAACTCGGACCCTCCACCGCCTGCCGCGTCCAAGCCCTCCTCGGCGCCGCCCAGGCCGTCCCCCTCGACGTCGGCGCCGCCTGCGCCGGATACCTCTACGGCCTCGCCGTCGCCCGCGACTGGCTCGCCGCCCGCCCCGGCGCCCCGCCCGCCCTCGTCATCGGCGTCGAGACCTACTCCCGCTTCCTCGACCCCGCCGACCGCGCCACCGCCGCGATCTTCGGCGACGGCGCCGGCGCCAGCGTCATCGCACCCGTCCCCGACGGACAAGGCCTCCGATCCATCCGCCTCGGCGCCGACGGCACCCTCGCCGACACCGTCCTCATCCCCGCCGGCGGCAGCCGCCACCCCGAACACCCCGGCGCCCACCGCATCCGCATGGACGCCGCCGCCATCCGCAAGGCCCTCCCCGAACGCTTCGACGCCATGCTCGCCGACACCGTCGCCGAACACGGCCTCACCCTCGACGACCTCGACCTCCTCGTACCCCACCAGCCCAACCCCCGCACCCTCCGCATGTACGCCGCCGCCGCCGGCATCCCCGAGGACAAACTCGTCGTCATCGGCGAACGCCTCGGCAACATCGGCGCCGGCTCCATCCCCACCGCCCTCACCCACGCCGCCGACCGGCTCACCCCCGGCGCCACCGTCCTCCTCATGGCCGTCGGCGCCGGACTCACCTGGGGCGCCGCACTCCTGCGCTGGCCCGACACGACCACAGGGGAACCGACATGACCGACCTGCGACGCCTCCTCGCCGACCCCGCCTTCGACCGGCCCCCGAACGCCGACCCCGCCGCACTCCACGCCCACGCCTACGCCGCCCTCGCCCGCATCCGCGCCGTAGCCGGACCCGCCCCCGACCTCCTCGCCGACCGCGACCGCCTCCGCGACCTCGCCACCTGGACCACCGTCCGCGACCCCCTCCTGTTCCACCTCTCCGTCCTCCACTACTGCCTGTGCCTCAACGGCATCGCCCGCTTCGCACCCGACCCCGCCGCCGCCCTCGCCCGCGTCGGCGACGACACCGGCATCCTCCTCATGACCGAGGCCGGACGCTCCAACAGCCACGGCGCCATCGCCACCGAAGCCCACTACGACACCGCCACCCGCGAATTCACCCTCCGCACCCCCACACCCGCGGCCGTCAAGTTCCCCACCAACGCCGCGCCCTCCGACGTCCCCAAGACCGCACTCGTCTACGCCCGCCTCGTCACCGGCGGCACCGCCCACGGCGTCTTCACCTTCGCCCTGCGCATCGGCGGCCCCCACGGCACCCCGCCCGGTCTGCGCCTGAGCCCGGTCGACGGCTCCACCGCCCTCCCCGTCGACTTCGCCGCCGTCGCCTTCGACGGCCTCCGCCTCCCCTTCGACGCCTGGCACAGCGACGGCGCCGCCATCGACGACCGCGGCCGCCTCACCGACCCCCTCGGCACCCCCGACGCCCGCCTCCGCCGCTCCATGTCCGTCGGCGTCGCCACCTGGCACGCCATCACAGCCGCGGCCGCGGCAGCCGCCCGAGCCGCCGCGACCATCGCGATCCGCTACTCCCGCACCAGGCTCACCGCCGACCGCCTCAGCGGACCCCGCCCGCTCCTCGACTACCGCAACCAGCACATCGCGCTCCTCACCGCCCTCGCCGACGCCTGCGCGATCACCAGCCTCACCGAACCCGGCGACCCCGCGCCCGAACCCGCCGGCGCCTCCACCGCCTGGGTCCCCTGGTCCGCCGTCGACCCGCTCCTGCCCCTCTACAAGGCCGTCGCCGTCGACACCGCCTGGCGCGCCGTCACCGAATGCCGCGAGCACTGCGGCGCCCTCGGCTACGCCGCCACCCCGAAACTCCTCGCCTACCAGTCCCTCATGGACGCCTACCGCACCGCAGGCGGCGACAACACCCTCATCCGCCTCGACACCGCCCGCAGCCTCGCCGCCGGATACGAAGCCCCCGAGGACGACCCGCCCGACGAGCCCCGCACCGCCGCCGACTTCCTCGCGCTGGCGCGCTCCTGCGAGCGGCGCCTCGTCGCGACCCTCCGCGAGCGCCTCGCGCAGTCCCGCGCGGTCGCCGAGGACGAGTTCGGGGTCTGGAACGGGCAGCTGGAACTCGCGATCGAGACCGCCGCCGTGCACGCCGAACGCCTGCTCATGGAGCGCTTCGCGCCCGAGGGCGGCGACCTGGCGGCACTCCACGGCGCGGCCTGGGCCCGCCGCCGGGCCGCGAGCCTCCAGCGCTGCGGGCTCGCGGTCCCGGCGAGCGCCCTCGAACGCCGCGCCCATGAGCTGTGCGACCGGCTCCTGCCGAAGGTTTCGTCCATCGTGGACGGGTTCGGTTTCGAGCCCGCCCACCTCGGCACGTTCCTGGGCGAGCCCGACCACCTGGCGGCCTTCGCCGACCGGTACGGGTTCGCCGACCTCGGCTAGAGGCGCCAGGTCCCGTTGGTGTTCAGCATCATCGAGTACACCGAGTCGGTGGCGGTGATGAACAGCCGGTTGCGCTTGGGCCCGCCGAAGACGAGGTTGGAGACGGCGGGCTGGGGGACCGGGAGCGTCGCGAGGTGCGTGCCGTCGGGGTCGAAGCAGTGGACGTCGGAGGCGGCGGCCCAGACGCGGCCCTCGACGTCGACGCGGAGGCCGTCGAAGCCGCCCGAGGGCGACTCGGCGAAGACCTCGCCGCCGGAGAGGCCGTCGCCCTCGACGGTGAAGCGGCGCAGGTGCTTGCGCCTGGTGTCGGCGATGTAGAGCACCGAACCGTCGGGGGAGAAGGCCAGGCCGTTGGGCCGGTCGAAGTCGTCCGCGACGCGGTCGACGCGGCCCGAGGGGTCGGCGCGGTAGACGTGGCAGCCGTCGATCTCCGGCTCGGCCCGGTGGCCCTCGTAGTCGCTGGTGATCCCGTACGGCGGGTCGGTGAACCAGACCGCGCCGTCGTCGGCGACCACGGCGTCGTTGGGGCTGTTGAACCGCAGGCCGTTCCAGCGGTCGGCGATCGTGGTGACCGAGCCGTCGAGCTCGGTCCGGGTCACGCTGCGCGAACCCTGCTCGCACGAGACGAGGCGGCCCTGCCGGTCGAGCGTGTGCCCGTTGGCGTAGCGGGCGGGGGAGCGGAAGACGCTCACCGAGCCGTCGGTCTCGTCCCAGCGCATGACCCGGTCGTTGGGGATGTCGCTGAACAGCAGGTACCGGCCCGAAGGCACGTAGACCGGGCCCTCGGTCCAGCGCCCGTCCGAGTACAGGCACTCCAGCGAGTCGTCGCCCGCCACGTTCCAGCGCTCGTCGAACACCTCGAAGCGCACGGCGCTCTTGCCCATCGGTCACTCCTCCGTCGTCCTGGTGGGAGGAATCTAGCGCCGCCGCGCGCCGCCGACCGCCCGGCCCCGACGAGTGCGATTTCGGAAACCCCCACGGGCCTCCGAGCCCTTGTCCGCCCGTGCCTCCGGGCATAACCTATCGAATGTGATCGATATCAATGTCGATCCGCGCACGTCACGACCGGCCGGGAAGGGCCCGGCCGCACCGACAGACGGGACTACTGCATGGGACCGGCACTCCCCGACACGCCATCACCCGCACCACCGGGCCGCGCCCGCAGGCGCCTGCGCGCCGTGGTCGCCGCCTCCGCCGCCGTGGCCGCGTGCGGCGCCGGCGCGTTCACCATCGCGAACGCCTCGGCCGCCGAGGCCGGATGCGCCGTGGACTACCAGGTGACCGCCCAGTGGCCCGGCGGCTTCAACGCCGACGTGGCCATCACCAACCTCGGCGACGCCCCGATCGACACCTGGCGCCTGGAGTGGAACTTCACCGACGGCCAGCGCGTCCAGAACGCCTGGAACGCCAAGACCGCCCAGTCGGGCACCCGCGTGAGCGCCGACGCCGAGGCCTACAACGGGCGCGTGCCCGCCGCGGGCAGCGTCTCCTTCGGATTCTCCGGCACCTTCTCGGGCGACGAGACCTCCGCTCCGGAGACGTTCTGGCTCAACGGCGACGAATGCACCGGCGACACCGAGCCGGTGCCGACCGACCCGCCCACGAACGTCACCGAGGAGCCCACCGAGGAGCCGACCGGCGGCACCGGGCAGGACGAGTGGAACCCGCCCTCGAACCTGGTCCAGCCGCTCGACGAGGTCTGGGCGCACGTCGAGGACACCTACAACCTGAACTTCCGCAACTTCGGGTGGGACCAGATCATGGCCACCGGCGGCACGATCGACTACTGCGTCCGCTGGGACTCGCAGAACACCGTGAACGCCCAGACCCGCGACGCGATCGAGGCGAAACTCCAGGACCAGTACGACCTGTGGTTCGACCAGATGGCCGGATGGAGCGAGTTCCCGTTCGACCAGATCGAGGTGAACGTGGTCGGCTGGGCCGCCCGCGACCGCAACCTCCTCCAGTGGTCGGACGACTCGGTCGACGTCTACATCGGCGACATCCGCGAGAACGCGCCGCAGTGCTCAGAGGACTGCGGCCGGTTCTTCCACCAGGACGGGAACTACTCCCAGTGCCCCGGCGGCGAGACGCACCACTACGACCAGAGCCTGTGGCTCACCCAGGGCATGGGCGGCGGCGCGGGCGGCGACTGGGGCCAGCGCATGGGCCAGGAATACTTCGTGAACTCGTTGAACTCCAGCCAGATCACGATCTACCTGCATGAACTCGGGCACACGTTCGGTCTGGACGACTTCTACGACTGGACGCCCTCGGGCCAGTGCTGCTTCATCATGCTGGCGGGCTCGTCCTCGACCATCACCGAGTTCGACCAGTGGATGCTCCGCGACTGGTGGCGCCACTTGAAGAGCCGCTACGGCTACTGACCCGCGACCGGCGGGCCCGGGCCCGTCCGCAGTCCCCGGACCGGAAGGCGGGGGCTGAGGCCGGACCGGTCCGGGACCGTCCCAGGTCCCGGACCGGTCCGGCCGTCGCGTCTTACAGGAGCGCGCGCAGTGCGGCCGCGAACTCGTCGGGCTTGCCGGTCTGGCCGTACTCGCCGCCGAGGAAGCCGCCGTGGTCGCCGGGGAGGACGACGGCCTCGCCGCCGAGCGCTTCGGCGTCGGCGCGGGCCGCTCGGGCCGCCATCGTCTGCCCCGAGTCCTCGCCGACGGCGATCACGACGCGCGTGGCGGCGGCGCGGATCGCGTCCCAGTCCTGGCGGTAGGCGTTGCAGGTGACCATGTTCTGGCCCAGCAGCGGGTCGTCGCGGGAGCCGTCGTCCTCGGACGGGAGGCCGAACGCGGCCGGGTCGGGCGCGGGCGCCTCCAGGTAGTCGGCGGGCACCGGGCCGTCGTAGGAGACGAGCGCGATGAACTTCGCCATCGCCGGGCCGAAGCCCGACTTCAGGTAGGTCTCGCGGATGTCGCGGCACACCGCCAGCACGGCCTCGCGGTCGTCGAGCTCCTGCGGCGCGGGCGGCTCGTGCGCCACGAGGACCCGGACCTGCCCGGGGTGCTTCGCGACGAGCGCGAGCGCGTTCACGGCGCCGCCGCTGCTGGCGAACACGTCGACCGGCTCGGAGCCGATCGCGGCGATGACGCGGTGGAGGTCGTCGGCGTGCTCCTCGGGCGTGGTCTCCTCGGCGCCGTCGGTGCGCGGGCTGCGTTCGGACCCGCGCGGGTCGTAGGTGACCACGCGCCGGTCGGCGAAGTGCCCGGCGAGGGTCGCGAATCCCGCGGCGGCCATCGGCGAGCCGACGACGAGCAGCGTCGGCCCCGCGTCGCCGCCCTCGCGGACGTCGTAGTGCAGGACGGCGCCGGGCGCCTCGATGGTGCGGGTCTGCGGTTCGGTCATGGTGGTCTCCTCGTTCTTTCGGGTGTCTCCTGTACAGACGAGACTGGACCGCCGGATTCAGCGGCGCACCGGAATCGGCGGGTCCGGCGAGACTCGAGCCGCTGAAAACCAAGCCGCTGAAAACCAAGCCGTCGAACACCGAGTCCTCGAAGACCGAGTCCGCGAAGACCGGGACGCCGAAAGGTCCCGGTCCGGCTCGCGCCCGCCGCCCGGTGGCGACACAATCGACCCGACCCGCTTTTCGCGACCCGCCTCTGGAGCGCACCATGACCGACACGCACGCCGGACCGTACATCGCCGCGATCGACCAGGGCACCACGTCCTCGCGCTGCATCCTCTTCGACCACGCGGGGCGCGCGGTCGCCGTCGACCAGAAGGAGCACGCCCAGATCCTGCCCCGGCCCGGCTGGGTCGAGCACGACGCCGCCGAGATCTGGCGGAACGTCCAGGAGGTCGTCGCGGGCGCGATGGTCAAGGCCGGGGCCGGGCACGACGACGTCCTCGCCGTCGGCATCACCAACCAGCGCGAGACCACCCTCCTGTGGGACCGGCGCACCGGCAGGCCCGTCCACAACGCGATCGTCTGGCAGGACACCCGCACCGACGCCCTCTGCGAGCGCCTCGGCGGCGACGCCGGCCAGGACCGGTTCCGCCGCGAGACCGGCCTGCCGCTCGCCGCCTACTTCGCCGGGCCCAAGATCGCCTGGCTCCTCGACAACGTCGCGGGCCTGCGCGAACGCGCCGAAGCGGGCGACCTCCTGTTCGGCACCATGGACTCCTGGATCGTCTGGAACCTCACCGGCGGCGTCAACGGCGGCGTCCACGTCACCGACGTCACCAACGCCTCCCGCACCCTCCTCATGAACCTCGACGACCTGGCGTGGAACGAGGACATCGCCGCCGCGATCGGCGTCCCGACCCGCGTCCTCCCCGAGATCCGCTCCTCCTCGGAGGTCTACGGCCACGTCGCCGGAGGCCCCCTCGGCGACCTCCTCGCCGGCGTCCCCGTCGCCGCCGCCCTCGGCGACCAGCAGGCCGCCCTGTTCGGACAGACCTGCTTCGACGTCGGCGAGGCCAAGTCCACGTACGGCACCGGCACCTTCATGCTCATGAACACCGGCGAAGCGCCCATCCGCTCCGAATCGGGCCTCCTCACCACCGTCGGCTACCGCATCGGCCGCGCCGACCCCGTCTACGCCCTCGAAGGCTCCATCGCCGTCACCGGCTCCCTCGTCCAGTGGATGCGCGACCAGATGGGCCTCATCGCCGACGCCGCCGAGATCGAGACCCTCGCCGCCACCGTCGCCGACAACGGCGGCGCCTACATCGTCCCGGCCTTCTCCGGCCTCTTCGCCCCCTACTGGCGCTCCGACGCCCGCGGCGTCATCGCCGGACTCACCCGCTACGTCACCAAGGCCCACCTCGCCCGCGCCGTCCTCGAAGCGACCGCCTGGCAGACCCGCGAGATCACCGACGCCATGACCGCCGACTCCGGCGCCGAACTCACCGCGCTTAAAGTGGACGGCGGCATGACCGCCAACGGCCTCCTCATGCAGATCCTCGCCGACGTCCTCGACGCCCCCGTCGTGCGCCCCGTCGTCGCCGAGACCACCTGCCTCGGCGCCGCCTACGCCGCCGGACTCGCCGTCGGCTTCTGGAACGGCACCGAGGACCTGCGCGCCAACTGGCGCCGCGACGCCGAATGGACACCCCGCATGGACCCCGAGACCCGCGCGGGCGAATACCGCAACTGGCTCAAAGCCGTTGAGCGGACCAAAGGCTGGCTGAGCGAATAGCATCAGGTGACGAAAGGAGGCCGGCCATGGGCGCAGCGCGGCACGACCCCCTCGCGGCGACCCGACCGGCCGCCTACAGCGGCGAACGGCCCGACCGGGCCGCCGAACGCGCCGAACTCACACGGTCCACCTTCGACCTCCTCGTCATCGGCGGCGGCATCCTCGGCATCTCCACCGCCTGGCACGCCGCCCAGTCCGGCCTGCGCGTCGCCCTCGTCGACGCCGGCGACTTCGCCGGCGCCACCTCCTCGGCCTCCACCAAACTCCTCCACGGCGGCCTGCGCTACCTCCAGACCGGCGCCGTGCGCCTCGTCGCCGAGAACCACTTCGAACGCCGCGCCGTCACCCGCCAGGTCGCCCCCCACCTCGCCCGCCCGCTCACCTTCTACCTCCCCGTCTACCGCGGCGGCCCCCACGGCGCCGCCAAACTCGGCGCCGGCGTCTTCGCCTACTCCGCGCTCTCCGGCTTCGGTGACGGCGTCGGCCACCTCCTCAACCCCGCCAAGGCCCGCATGGCCGTGCCCGAACTGCGCACCGAGCACCTCAAAGCGGTCGCCGTCTACGGCGACAGCCAGATGAACGACTCCCGGATGGCCCTCATGACCGTCCGCGCCGCCGTCGAATCCGGTGCGGCCGTGCTCAACCACGCCGAGGTCACCGCCCTGCGCACCGTCCGCGGCCGCGTCTGCGGCGCCGACCTGCGCGACCGGCTCGACGGCACCGAGTTCGGCGTGGCCGCCCACGTCGTCCTCAACGCCACCGGGCCCTGGGTCGACCACCTCCGCCGCATGGAGCACCCCGGCGCGAACCCCTCCATCCGCCTCTCCAAAGGCGCCCACCTCGTCCTCAAGCGCACCGCGCACTGGCGGGCCGCGCTGGCGACGCCGATCGACCGGTACCGCATCACCTTCGCGGTGCCCTGGGAGGACATGCTGCTGCTGGGCACCACCGACGAGGCCTACGAGGGCGACCCCGGCGAGGTCGCCGCGAACCGCCGGGACATCACGCAGATCCTCGACGAGGCGGGCGTGTCCGTCCGCTCCGACCAGCTGCGGCCCGAACTCATCACCTACGCCTTCGCCGGGCTCCGGGTCCTGCCCGGCGGTCCCGGCGACACCGCGAAGGCCCGGCGCGAGACGGTGCTCTCCGAGGGCCGCGGCGGGATGCTCTCGGTGGCGGGCGGCAAGTGGACCACGTTCCGCCACATCGGACGGACGGTCATGGCGAAGCTCGCGCGCCTGCCCGGGTACTCGCTCGGCGCCGAGAGGGAGCCGCTGGCGAACCTGCCGCGCCGCCTGCCCCTGCCCGGCATCGCGAACCCGCACGCCGTCGCCCACCGGCTCCTGTCCGACGGCGGCTCGCCGCTCACCGACCTCGGCGCGGACACCGCCGTGCACCTCGCGACCCACTACGGCTCCATCGCCTTCGACATCGCCCGACTCGCGGGGGAGCACCCCGAACTCGCCGAGCGCCTCCACCCCGACGCGCCCGAGATCTGGGCCCAGGTCGTCTACGCCCGCGACATGGAATGGGCCGCCACCCCCGACGACGTCCTCCGCCGCCGCACCACCCTCAAGATCCGAGGCCTCGACACCCCGGAGATCAGAGCCGAAGTCCAGGCCCTCCTCGACCGCAGGTGAACCCGCCGCACCAGACCACCGAACACGTGAAGCCGGCCCGCATTCCCGCCCGCACCACCGCTGTCACACCCCCGAGCGATCGTTGAAGCCGGGGGCGCCTGCGCTCCGAGCCCTCCTCGCGTTCCCTCTCAGTCGCGGGTCGCGTCGGGGTGGATCGCCAGGAACAGCGAGTACGGCTTCGCGCCCGGACCCGGCTGCATCTCCGCGAGGTCGTTCAAGAGCATCTTGAAGCGCTTGTTCACCGCCTCGTACTGCTCCTCGTTCATGCGCAGGCCGAGCCGGGCGGCGTTCACCTTCGACGGGTCGCCCAGCTGCGCGACCTCGGTCTGGAACACGTCCATCATCGCCGTCGACATGTCCGACCAGAACTCCTCGCCCAGCCGCAGCGCCCAGGACTTGCGCGTCGCCAGGTACGGGATCTCGCGCGCCCCGCGCGCGCCGGTCCGCTCCTCCTGCGGCGCCAGGAACCCCGTGTCGACGAGCTTGCGCACATGGTGCAGCACCGTCGCCGGGTTCGACCCGAGCCGCTGGGCGATCTCCTTGTTCGTGAGCGCCTGGTCGAGGCACATGCGAAGAATCCGCAGCCGGACCGCCGAGGCCACCGCCTTCGCCTCGGCCTCCGAGGCCAGCCGCCGGTGATCCTTGTACCGCTCGGGTCCGCGCTCCTCTGCCACGCCACCATCCTAGGGGGTCCAGAGTCGATCGCACACCACGTCGCGACATGACCGATTGACAATTCCCAATCGATTGGGAATACTCAATCGCATGACGACCATCGGCGACCCGGAGGCGGCGCTGACCGCCGAACCCGACCGGCTCGGCCTCCTCCGCGACCACGACTTCCGCGACCTCTTCCTCTCCACGACCGTCGCGCAGTTCGGCTACCAGATCACCTCCCTCGCCCTGCCCCTCGCGGCCGTCATCGCACTCGACGTCTCAGAGCTCGAAGTCGGCGTGCTCTCCTCCATGACGATGATCGCCTTCCTGCTCATCGGCCTCCCCGCCGGCGCGTGGGTCGACCGGATGCGCCGCCGCAGGGTCCTCATCGTCAGCGACGTCGTGCGCGCCGCCGTCCTCTTCACCGTCCCCCTCGCCTGGTGGGCCGACGCCCTCACCATCTGGCACCTCTACGCCGTCGCCCTGGTCATCGGCATCTTCACCGTCTTCTTCGACGTCTCGTACCAGAGCTACCTGCCCCACCTCGTGGGCCGCAAGCACCTCGTCGAGGGCAACGCCAAACTCGAGACCGTGCGCTCGACCGCCCAGCTCGGCGGGCCCGTCCTCGCCGGGCAGCTCATCGAATGGCTCACCGCGCCCGTCGCGCTGGCCTTCGACGCCGCCGCGATGGGCGCCTCGGCCCTGCTCCTGCTGCGCATCCGCCGCCGCGAACCCCGGCCGGTCGTGGCCCACGGCTCGCGGATCGGCGCCGAGATCAAGGACGGCCTGAGGTTCGTCTTCGGGAACCGCATCCTCGCCTCGATCGTGGCGTGCACGGGCACCTGGAACTTCTGGATGGGCGCGTTCATGGCGATGATCGTCGTGTTCCTGCCCCGCGACATCGGCTTGAGCCCCGGCGAGATCGGCCTGTTCTTCGCCCTGTTCGGCGTCGGCGGCGTGTTCGGCGCGTTCACCGTCGGCGCCGCCACCCGCCTGCTGGGGGAGGGGCGCGTCGTCTGGGTCTCGGTCGCCGTGACCTCGCCGTGGGTGCTCCTCACCCCGGCCGCCGAACCCGGCTGGCGGATCTGGATCGCGGCGGCCGCGATGGCGTTCGTCGGCCTCGGCGCCGTGGTCTACAACGTGACGCAGGTGAGCTTCCGCCAGCGCCTGACCCCCGACGGGATGCTCGGCCGCATGAACGCGACCGTGCGCTTCATCGTGTACGGCACCTACGCCGTCGGCGCGCTGGTGGGCGGCGCCCTCGGCCAGGCGCTCGGGGCGCGGAACACGCTGTGGATCGCCGCGGCAGGGTTCTGCCTGTCGGTCCTGCCGGTGTTCCTCTCGCCGCTGCGGAACATGCGGACCCTGCCCGATCCCGAGCACGAGCCCGTGGGAGCGGCCGCCTGAACCGTCTCCCACGTCCGGGTCCGCCCGGTGGCGGCGCGCCGAGCCTCGTCGGCGCCCGCCGCCGGGCGGACCCATGTCAGGCCGCGACGGCCTTGGCGCGCTTGGCGACCGAGAGCTGGAGCAGGCCGGTGACGATGACCGCGACCGCGGTCGCGTAGTGGATGCCGAACGCGGCGGCGGTGCTGCCGTCGTGGACGAGGATGAGCGAGCCGTCGCCGATCGGGATGAGCGCGATGGCGAGCAGGACCCAGCCGAGCGCGCGGCGCTCGCGGATCGCCAGCAGGACCAGGATCACGATTGCGGAGGCGAGGTCGCGCACGCCCTTGACGCTGAGGAATTCGGCGGCCTCCCCGGTGGGCCAGTGGGCGAAGCCCATGCTGGGGGCGACCTCGGCGGGGGTGAAGAGGTACTGGAGGCCGAAGGAGAAGACGAAGAGGACGCTGATGACGGTGAGGGCGTCGGCGATGATGCGGCGGGTCATGGGGGACTCCTTGATTGCGGCTAGGAAATCTAGCGTTGCTAGGAACATGAATGACGCTAGCATAGCCTCGCTCGAATGTCTAGCGGTGCTAGTATCGTGATCATGGCTACACAACAGCGCCGCGAACGCGAACGCGCTCAACGCGAAACGCTCATCGTCAACGCCGCCCGCGAGATGGCCGAGGCCGACGGCTGGCCCTCGGTGACCGTCCGCAAACTCGCCGAGCGGATCGAGTACAGCCAGCCCGTCCTCTACAGCCACTTCGCCGGCCGCGGCGCGATCGTCGACGCCGTGGCCCTCCAGGGCATCGCCGAACTCACCGAGGTCTTCAAGAAGGCCAGGGCCGCCGCCGAACCGGGCGGGGAGGTCGCGGCCGTCGCCCAGGCCTACCTCGACTTCGCGTCCGCCAACCCCGCCCTGTTCGAGGCGATCTTCACCCTCGCCGAAGGCCTGCCCTTCGGCGCCGACGCCCCCGAGGTCCTCAAGGCCGCCTTCGCGGAGCTGTACGCGGTGTTCGCGCCGCTCGCGGGCGACCGCGACCCCGACGCGTTCACCGAGGTCGGCTGGGCGGCGATCCACGGCCTGGCCGCCCTGGGCCGCGACGGTCGACTGCGCCCCGACCTCCTCGAAAAGCGCCTGCCGATCCTGCTCGACCTCTTCACGAGGCCCTGAGGCGGTCACGTCCGAGCCGCCCGGCGGGTCAGTAGAGTCGACCGACGTGAAAGGCGGACCGATGAACCGAGACTTCCAGGTGCAGCGCTTCGAGGAGCACCGCGACCACCTGAGGGCCGTGGCCTACCGGATGCTCGGCAGCACCGGCGAGGCCGACGACGCCCTCCAGGAGACCTGGATCCGCTTCGCCCGCACCGACACCGGCGAAGTCGAGAACCTCCGCGGCTGGCTCACCACCGTCCTGTCGCGGGTGTGCCTCAACCTGCTGCGCTCGCGCCGGACCCGCCGCGAGGACGCCTTGGACGCCGACCTGCCCGTCGCCGCCGACCCCGGGCCCGAAGGCGGCCCCGAGGACCGCGCGGTCCTGACCGACGCCGTCGGCCACGCCCTCCAAGTGGTCCTCGACTCGCTCAACCCGCCCGAGCGGATCGCCTTCGTCCTCCACGACCTGTTCGGCGTGCCCTTCGACCGCGTCGCCGCCGTCCTCGACCGCACCCCCGAGGCCGCCAGGCAGCTCGCCAGCCGCGCCCGCCGCCGGGTCCGCGGCGGCGCCGTCCCCGACGCGCCCTTGCAGCGCGCCGTGGTCGAGGCCTTCCTCGCCGCCGCCAGGGACGGGCGCTTCGAGGACCTCCTGGAGGTCCTCGACCCCGGCATCACGGTCGTCGCCGACGAGGCCGCCGTCGCCACCGGCTTCGCCGGACGCGAGGTCATCGGCGCGAAGGCCGTCGCGGCGATCTTCAACGGCAAGGCCCGCGCGGCGTTCCCGGTCCTGGTAGACGGCGCCGTCGGCGCGATGTGGGCCCCCGGCGGCACCCCGCGCTCGGTCCTGGCCTTCACCGTGGCCGAAGGCCGCGTGACCGCCATCGCGATCGTCAACGACCCCGACGCCATCGCCGCACTCGAACTGACCGAGCTGTGACCGCCCGGGCCGCAACCGGTCAGTACAGGAAGCGTTCGACCGGTACGACCCGGCTGTTGAGGACCCGCTTCAACTCGTAGGACCCCTCGCCGGTGTACCGCTCCGCGAGCAGGTCGATCACGTCCGCGCCCGGCTCGCCGCCGAGCGCCTCGACCAGCGCGGGGAGGTGCTCGGCCCGCACCTTGTAGGACCACTCGACCTCGCCCTTCCCCACGAACGAGTCGAGCAGGGGGTCCACGTCCTCGCCTTCGACGTGCAGCGTGCCCTCGTCGTCCACATGGGCCCGCATGGAGTGGTACTGACCGGGCGAACGCTCGGAACGGAGCACGACACCCGGCCGCTTCGGTGCTGCCATGCCTCCCATGCAAGCACGGCGGTCCGACAGGCGGGAAACCCGGCGGCCGCCGCCGCCCGCGCGTCGTACGCTGTCGCGGCCCCGACCCGCCGACAGGAGCCCGCCATGACACCGTTCGACGCACCGCAGCTGGAAGGCGACCTCGTGCGCCTCGAACCCCTCGACCGCCGCCACGCGGCCGGCCTCGCCGCCGCGGCCGAGGAGGACCGGTCCCCGTACGCCTTCACCTGGGTCCCTTCGGCATCCGAAGTGGACGACTACATCGGCCAGCAGCTCGAACGGCGCGACGCCGGACTGCTCGGCCCGTACGCCCAGATCGACCGCGCCACCGGCGCTCCGGTCGGCGCGACCGCGCTGTGGGACCCGCGCCGCCTCCCCGACCGCGGCCTCTACGCGATCGAGATCGGCTTCACCTGGCTCGCCGCCTCCGCCCAGGGCACCGGCCTCAACGCCGAGGCGAAGCTCCTGCTCCTCACCCACGCCTTCACCGCCCTCGGCGTCGACCGGGTCGACCTCAAGACCGACGCCCGCAACGCCCGCTCCCGCGCCGCCATCGCCGCCACCGGCGCGCGATTCGAAGGCGTCCTCCGCAACTGGTCCCGCTCCTGGGCGCAGGGTGAGGACGGCCGCCTCCGCGACTCGGCGATGTACTCGGTCGTCCGCGACGAATGGCCCGCCACCGAAGCGGCCCTCCGCGAACGCGTCGCCCGCCGCCGCGCGCGTCCCGAATGAGGGAGGGTCCCTCCCGTACCGTTCCGCCCTATGACGACGAGTCCCACCGAAAAGGACACCAGGCCGCTGCTCGCACGCGGCGGCATGTCGCTGCTGGTCACCATTGCGCAACTGGCGGCACTGGTGGCGCTCTTCTTCGCCATCGCACATCTCGCCGGGCTGCTCCCCGAACCGGAGGACAGCTACGGCTGGGGCCCTGTCATCCTCGGCGCCGAGGGCTCCCTGCTGCTCACCGTCTTCGTCGGCCCGGCCGCCGCGGCGCTGGCGCGCCTCCCACGGCCCTGGCTCTACGCGCTCTCGACCCCGATCGCGGTGCTCGCGGGGTACGCCACCGTGACGCTGACCGGCCTCTGGCCGGAGTACACCGGCCCGGCCGCGCTCGCCGCCTGCAACCTCGCCGTCGCGGTCGCCACTGCGAGTCGGCCGCTCCGCAGGCGCAGGCCGGCCCCGGTCGAAGCGTTCGACGCGAGCTGACGACCCGACGCCTCGGCTTGTTCGACGCGTTGACCCAGGTCGATCGGCATTCGGGTGCGGCCGTTCAAGTCTCATACGGCGGTCGTGCAGTTCGACCGCCTGACGACCGGACCCGTTCCGACGCCGCCGCGGCGTCGGAACGGGTCCGGTTGCAGCCGTTGTGGTCTCATGCAGCACTACCGTGTAGTACGCGACCGCCCGTGCGGTGCGCCGCCTGCGGTCTCGGTCGGGCCGAGGCGGCGCCTCTTCGACTCAGGCGGGCCGGGCCACCAGCTCCACCTCGCCGCCGACGATCCGGCCGCCCGCCTTCGCGAGCAGCGCGTGCGAGGCCGTGTTCGCCGCGTCGCACTCGGTCGCCACTTCGGTCTCGCCGCGCTCGCGCAGCTCCCGGAACAACCGCGCGAGCAGGGCCGCGCCGAGGCCGCGGCGCCGGTACGGGCGGGTGACCGCCACGAGACCGAGGCGCGGGCCGCCCGGATTGGACCAGACGCGCGCCATGCCCGCGAACCGCTGCCCGTCGCGCAGGACCGGGTACAGGGCCGGATCGTAAGCGGGCGAGGCGTGTTCGGCCTCCCACGCCTCGCGGCTCCACCGCCAGCCCCGCAGGCCCGGGATGTCCGCGCGCAGCTCGTCGTCGAGGACCCGCAGCGCGGACGCGTCCGAGTCCTCGGGGGAGCGGACCTCGAACGGCGCCAGCGCGGCGTCGTCCCAGTCCGCGGCGACCGTGACGGGCACCGTCCAGCGGTGCTCGTAGCGCTCGCCCACGAACCCGGCCTCGGCCAGGCGCCGCAGCGCGTCCGCGTCGGCGACGTCGGCGGTCGTGTGGAGCGCGCGCCCGTCCTCGGTGACCGCGGCGCTGAGCGCGGCGATCACCGCGGCGTCCTCGGACACGAAGTCCGCGAAGCGCTTCCCGTCCGGGCGCGTCCAGCAGTGCGCCCGACCGGCCAGCGCCCCCGCTGACCTGGCCTCCCACCGGCCGCCGGTCTTGGCCACCCGCAGCGTCATCGCGCACCTCCCGCGCCGCGGTGCGGCGGCGGGCCGAACACCGGTCGGTACTCGGCGAACTCGGTGGTGAACAGCGCGAGGCCCTCGGTGAGGCCCGGCAGCCGCCGCTCGACGCCGTGCACCGCCTCGGTCGGCATGAACCCCGAGACGTACCCGGTGGTCTCGGTCGAGAACTGGCCCTTGATGTCCGAGCGGGCCTCGCCGAGGGTCTTGAGCACGGCGTTGCCCGTCCCGGCCGGGAACTCGACGTCGAAGCGGTTGACCGGCTCGCACACGACTGTGCCCGCTTCGGCGAGCATCTCGCCGAGCAGGAACCGCGTCGTGTCGCGGAAGTGCCCGGCCGTGCTCGCCCGTCCGATGTAGCCGGTCGCGGTGAGCCGCACCCGGCAGTCGGTGACGGCCCAGCCGTACGGGCCGCGGCGCAGGTACTCGAACACCGCCTCCTCCACGGCGTTGCGCAGCGCCCGCGTCAGCGAGCCGCGCTCGACTTCGAGCCCGTAGTCCACGCCCGAACCGGGCTCGCCCGGCTCCATGCGCAGCCCCACGGTCGCGAGGTTCGGCGTCTGCTGCCACGGGCCCATCTCGTGCAGCGCCTCCGCGGTCGTGACGGGCCGCTCGACGTGGATCGCGCGGGTCTCCTCGAACTCGACGCCGATGCCGAACTCCTGGTCGAGGAGCGAGGCCACGACCTCTTTCTGCACCTCCCCGTACAGGCGCACCGCCGTCTCCTCGGACAGTTCGTCCAGGTGCGGGTCGACCAGCGGGTCGCGTTCGGCGAGGCTGAGCAGGGCCCGGTTGAGCCGGATGCGGTCCTCGGGGTCGGCCGGGCGCACCACGGTCTCCAGGGTCGGCGGCGTGAACAGGCCGCCGCTCGCCAGGCCCTCGGGGGACCCGATCGCGTCCCCGATGCGGATGTCGGTGAGGCCCTTCACCTTCGCGATCGAACCCGGTCCGGCGTCGCCGGGGACGGTGCCCGTGCCGTGGTCGAAGACCTCCACGGCCGTCACCTTGCCCTCGTGGGACTCGACCGCGCCGAACTCGCCGCGGCGGTACGCCGTCAGCACGTCGCGCGGCGCGATCCGGCCCGCGCGCAGGCGCACGTACGCGACCTTCTGCCCACGATGCTCCACTTTGAACACCGACCCGCGCGCTTCGGCGTCCGGATCGCCGTGGGGGACCGGCAGGAACCGCCGCACCCCCTCGGCCAGCGCCGCCGCACCCGCGCCGGTCACCGCCGACCCGAAGTACACCGGGTGCACGCGGCCCGAGCGCACCTGCGCAGCCAGCTCGGCCCCGTAGTCGAGCGACCCGGGCCGGTCGAGGTAGGCCTCCAGGAACGCGTCCGAACTCGCCGACAGCAGGTCCGCGGCCCGGTCGGCGAAGGCGCGCTCGCCGAAGTCGAACGGCACCGGCGCGGCGCCGGGGGTGCCGATCGCCTCGACCGTCCCCATCGGGAGCAGCCGCGGGCTCAGCATCGCGGCGAGGTCGTCGAGCAGGTCGGCCTCGCGGGCGCCGCGACGGTCGATCTTGTTGACGAACAGGAGCGTCGGCACGCCGAGGCGCTCCAGGGTGCGGAACAGGACGCGCGTCTGCGCCTGGACGCCCTCCACGGCGGAGACGACCAGGACCGCGCCGTCGAGCACGCGCAGGGCCCGCTCCACCTCGGCGATGAAGTCGGTGTGGCCGGGCGTGTCGATGAGATTGACGGTGGTGGCGCCCAGGCGGAACGCGACGACCGCCGACTGGATGGTGATGCCGCGGCGGCGCTCCAGCTCCATCGAGTCGGTCTGCGTGCTGCCGGAGTCGACGCTGCCGACGCGGTCGATGATCCCCGCGTCGAACAGGAGCCGCTCGGTCAGGCTCGTCTTACCGGCGTCGACATGGGCGAGAATCCCCAGATTGAGATACGACAAGGACAGTCCTCGGAGTAGAGATCGGCTGGTTTCGGATGGCGTACTCCGAAGTTCGGCGCATGGTGATCCCCTTCGCTTCCAGGACTGACACGTCGATCCGACGATGCGCCCGACGCTAGAAGAACCCGCCGCGCCCGC
>NZ_STGX01000003.1:360452-409374 GCF_004912155.1 Glycomyces paridis
GGCTCGCCGCCGCGCCCGCCGCCCTCCTCGCCGCCGTCGCCGACTCGNGCAACCGAATTTCCCGGTCGCACCGGCGCGATAGCATCCGCGCATGGGCACCAGTGACCTCCAGCAGGCCTTGACGACCGACGAGCTCCACGCCGCCAACCGCCTCACCCGCGCCTGGCTGGAGGACCTCCCCGAACTCCCCGCCGCGCTCTCCGGCCTCGGCCTGTGGCCACTCCTGGCCGTCCTCGCCACCGGCGCGAGCGGGCCGACGCGAAGCGAACTCGCCACCGCAGCGGGAATCAGGTCCGACCGGCTCGCCGCCGCGCCCGCCGCCCTCCTCGCCGCCGTCGCCGACTCGCCCGCGCTGCGCCTGGCCGTCGGCGTCTGGGCCGGATCGCGCGTCACCCTCGACCCCGACTGGACCGCAACGCTGCCCGTCGACGCCGTCGGCTCCCTCACCGGCGACCGGGCCGCCGACAAGGCCGCGCTCGACGCCTGGGCCTCCCGCAACACACGCGGCCTCATCCCCGCCATGCCCCTCGACTTCGAACGGCCCGTCGACCTCGTGCTCGCCAGCGCCCTGTCCGTGCGCACCACCTGGACCACCCCGTTCCAGGACGTCACCCGCACCTTCACGACCGGCCCCTGGGCCGCCCTCGGCCGCTGCCGCGGCCTCACCACGACCCTCCCCGGCGCGGTCCTGCGCGTCACCGACCGGGTCTCGGTGCTCACCGTCCCCGGCGACGGCGACATCGACGTCCTCCTGGCGATCGGCCGCGACGGCCTCGCCCCGCACCTCACCATGAGCGCCCTCCTCACCGCCGCCGCCGACCCGTCCTGGGGCCGCCCCGGCGCCGACCTCGCCGCGGGGGAGCGCGCGGCGGGCGTCGAGGTCGCCGAGTACCGCGCCATGCGCCCCCAGACCGACACCGAGACAGGCGTGGAGACCGTCCGCTTCGACCTCGGGTCCGAATTCGACCTCACCGAACACGCCCGGCCGCTCGGCCTCGCACAGGCCTGCGACCCCGACCTCGCCCGCTTCGACCGCCTCGCCGCCGAACCCGTCTACGTCAGTCAGGCCCGCCAGACCTGCAAGGCCGTCTTCAGCGCCACCGGCTTCGAAGCCGCCGCCGTCACCGCGATCGCCATGGCCCGCGCCGCCGGAGCGCCCCGCCTCGACCACCGGCACCTGCGCGCCACGATCCGCTTCGACCGGCCCTTCGCCTACCTCGCCCGCCACCGCCCCACCGGACTCGTCCTCGTCGCCGGATGGGTCGCCGAACCGGAGCGTGCCTAGGGTGAGCGCGCCCGCACTAGCATCCGGCCCATGAGCACCGATGAAGGCACGTTCGAATTGACCTCCGGGGACGTGGCGGCCGCCAACGGCCTCACCCGCCGCTGGTTCGCCTCGCGCGCCGCGATGCCCTCCGCCGCATCGGGTCTGGGCATCTGGCCGCTGCTGGGCGTGCTCGCCTCCGGCGCGGTCGGTCCCACCCTCGACGAGCTGCTGGCCGCCGCGGGCCTCGACGCCGACCGCGCCGCCGCCGCTCCCGAACTCCTCCTGCGCGCCGTCCGCGCCATGCCCGCGGTCCGGATCGCCCTCGGCGTCTGGGCGGGCGCCCGCGTCGCCCTCGACCCCGACTGGGTCGCCGGCCTCCCGGTCGGCGCCGTCGGCTCCCTCACCGGCGACCTCGTCGCCGACCAGGCCGCCCTCGACGCCTGGGCCGACGAGCACACCGACGGGCTCATCGACAGGATGCCGATCACCCTCGACGAGGAGATCCGCCTCGTCCTCGCCAGCGCCCTGCTCGTGCGCACCACCTGGGCCACGCCGTTCGAGGAGACCTACGCGCCCTTCCCGACCGGACCGTGGGCCGAGCAGCGCCACCAGGTCCTCACCGCCTCCTACGACCGGGACGTGCTCCGCGTCGGCGACGACGCCTCGGTGCTCACCGTCATCGGCCGGGACGACGTCGACGTCCTCCTGGCGATCGGCCGCGAGAACCTCGACCCCGGCGAGGTCATGGCCCGGCTCCTCGACGCCGCGGGCGAACCCGCCTGGGGCCGCTCCTCGACCGAACTGGCCGCGGGGGACCGGGCGGTCGGCGTCGAAGCCGCCGAGTACCTCGCACCCCGACCCCAGACCGGCCCCGAGGTCGCCGCCCGCACCGTCGCCTTCACAGTCGCGGACGAGATCGACCTCACCGGCGACGCCGAGGCGCTCGGCCTGGTCCACGCCTGCGACGCCCGCTTCGCGAGCTTCGACCGGCTCGCCGCCGAACCGCTCGTCGTGAGCCAGGCGAAACAGGCCTGCACGGCGACGTTCAGCGCCACCGGCTTCGAGGCCGCCGCGGTCACCGCCATCGGCATGCCCTTCGCCGGTGCCCTCCCGCCGCAGGACCGCCACCGCCATGTCCGCGCCACGGTCACCTTCGACCGGCCCTTCGCCTACCTCGCCCGCCACCGCCCCACCGGACTCGTCCTCGTCGCCGGCTGGGTCGCCGAACCCGCGAGCGCGGCGGCGTTACCCTCCCTCCATGAGTGAGGGAACCCTCGAACACGCCCTGACGCCCGCCGACGTCGCCGCCGCGAACGCACTGACGAAGCGCTGGCTCCTCGCGAACGACGAACTGCCTTCCGCCGCATCGGGACTCGGCGTCTGGGCGCTGCTGGCGATCCTCGCCACCGGCGCGCTCGAGGAGACCGAGGAGGAACTGCTCGCCGCAGTCGGCCTGGACGCCGAGTGCACCGCGGCCCTGCCCGGAGCCCTCGCCGAGGGGGTCGCGTCCGCCCCCGCGATCAGCCTCGCCGTCGCCGCCTGGGCCGGCGCCCGCGTCACCCTCGATCCGGAGTGGACCACCGGGCTACCCGCTGACGCGGTCGGCTCCCTAACCGGCGACACCGCCGCCGACAAGGCCGCGCTCGACGCCTGGGCCTCCCGCAACACCCGGGGGCTCATCGAGACCATGCCGGTCGACCTGGACGAGGCCACCGCGCTCGTGCTCGCCAGCGCCCTGTCCGTGCGCACCAGATGGCGCACCCCGTTCGAGAACGACGGGTCGCTCCGCGAAGGCCCCTGGGCCCGGGACCCGCGCGTCAAGACCCTCACCGCCGAATACCACGAGGACGTCCTGCGCGTGGGTGCCAACGCCTCGGTGCTCACCGTCCGCGGCGAGGACGACGTGGACGTGCTCCTCGCCGTCGGCTACGACGACGTGACCCCCGGCCAGGTCATGGCCCGCCTCCTCGCCGCCGCGAACAACCCCGACTGGGGCCGCTCGGCCATCGCACTCGACGCCGGGAAGTCCGGACCTGGCGTCCGCATCGCCGAGTCCTACGAGGAGCACCCGCAGGTCGCGCCCGAGATCGAGGTCCACACGGTCGGCTTCGACGTCACCGCCGACCTCGACCTCCTCGCCGACGCCGAAGCGCTCGGCCTCGAACTCGCCTCGGACTCCGACCTCGCCCAGTTCGCCCGGCTCGCCACCCAGCCGCTGCACGTGGCCCAGGCCAAGCAGACCTGCACCGCGACCTTCGACGCCACCGGCTTCGAAGCCGCCGCCGTCACCGCCTTCGGCATGTCCTACATGGGCGGCCTCCCGACCGAACCCGACCGGCCCCACCGGCACGTGCGCGCCCGCGTCACCTTCGACCGGCCCTTCGCCTACCTCGCCCGCCACCGCCCCACCGGACTCGTCCTCGTCGCCGGATGGGTCGCCGAGCCCGCCCTACACTGACAGCGGCGCCGCGTGCCAGGTCCAGTCGGGACCGCGCCGCGCCCGACCGTCCAAGGCGCCCCTGCCCGTGGCCCACAACAATGTCGGCCACGGATCGGTGTCGCCCGGCGCCTCGGGGAACAGCCGCGCCAGCGCCGGCGCCACCAGCTCCGGCGGTGGCTCGAAGGGAACACCGAGACCCTCCGCGAGGTCGAAGCCGTGCGCGAGCGTCTCCACCACGCCCATCGCCGCGAACCCCTCAGGATCGCCCGTCCCCCAGACATGCCAGGCCCGCGCCGACGCAGGACGCGCGTCCGCCACCGCCGCGACCAGCCCGCCCACGGTCAACAGGACCTCCAGCGCCGCATCCGGGCCCAGCGCCCGGTCCGTGAGCAGCGGCAGCGGACGCTCCCCGCCGCGGTCCCACAGCAGCGTCGGACGCCCCTGCACGTACGGCACCGGCGGCGCCAGCCGCGTCGCATACGAGAACACGCCGTTGTTCAAGTGCTCCAACGCATCCCAGCAGTCGCAGTCCATCGGCCCGGCCCGGTTCCCCCAGACCGCCGCGTCGGCGCCGCGCAGCTCCTCCACTGTGAAGCCCACGGCCCGCTCGACATCGGCACCGGTCACCGGAATCCTCATGCACGGACCCTATGCGCGACAGGCCGCACGGGCAACCCCCTCACTCCCCGCGCCACGCGTGCCACAGCCCCGCGTACACCCCTCCGGCCGCCAGCAGCTCCGCGTGCGAGCCCTCCTCGGCGATCCGCCCCGCCTCCACCACCGCGATCCGGTCCGCCGACGCCGCCGCCTGCAACTGGTGCGCGATCGCGATCACCGTGCGCCCCGCCAGCGCCGCCGCCAACGCCGTCTCCACCCTGCCCGCGCTCGCCGGATCGATCCCGGCCGTCGCCTCGTCCAGGATCACCACGTCCGGATCGGCCACCACGACCCGCGCCAACGCGATCTGCTGCGCCTCGGCCGTACTGAGCCGCCGGTGCTCGTCGCCGAGCATCACGTCCAGCCCCGCCTCCAGCGCCCAACCCGCGTCCACGCGCCGCAGCGCCTCCAGCAGCGTCGCGTCCCCGGCCTCCGGCGCCGCCAGGACCAGGTTGTCCCGCAGCGTCGCAGTGAACACGTAATGCTCCTGCGTCACCAGTACCACGCGCCGCCGCAGCTCCTCCACACCGATGTCGCCCACCGCGACCCCGCCGAGCGTCGCCGCCCCCGACCGCGGCCGGTCGATCCCCGCCAGCAGCCGAGCGATCGTCGACTTCCCCGCCCCCGACGGCCCCACCACCACCAACCGCTCCCCGGGCCGCGGATGCAGGCTCAACCCGTGCAGCACGTCCGGCCCGTCCCCGTACCCGAACGTCACCGCGTCCAACCGCAGGTCGGAACCGGAGGGCACCGCCTCGCGCGGCGCCGACTCGACCAGCCCCACGCCTTCGATCCGCGCCAACGCGGCCGCGCCCTGCTGGAACTCGCCCAGGTGCGTCATCACCGCGTTGGTGGGGTTGCTGATGCGCACGGCGATCGTCGCCGCCGCAGCCGCCGCGCCAACCGTAAGGCCCCCCTCGAAGTACCACAGGCCGCTCACCAGCAGCACCAGCGCCACCTGAATCCGGTTGAGCCACAACAACACCATGAAGAACTCCGACTGGAGCACCACGACCCGCGCGAACGTTCCGAAGACCTGCTCGCCCCGCCGGTAGCCCAGATCCCGACGCCGCCGCTGGAGGGCCAGCGCCGCCACCGTCTGCGACCCGGCCCCCGAGGCGCTCAGCGTCTCGGCCGCCTCGCTCAGCGCCGCCCGCTGCTCCACGAACGCCCCCGACGCCCGCCGCAGATACCGGCGCGCCGCCAGCATCAGCGGCACCAGGGTCACCAGGGCCGCCAAACCGAGCAGCGGATCGATCACGAACATCGCCGCATACAGCACCACCACCTCGATGAGCGAGGTCGCCACGATCGGCCCGTGGTCGCGCAGCAGGTCCGCGACCGTGTTCACGTCGGCCGCCGTGCGCGTGCCGAGGTCTCCGCGCCCGGCCCGCTCCACCCGGTCCAGCGGCAGTCGCAGCACCCGCACGACCACGCGCTCCCGCAACTGCGCCGCCGCCCGCTCCCCGAACCGGTACCCCGCCCGCCTGCCCAAGCGGCTGAGCACGAACTGCACCGCCACGCACCCGACCAGCACCGAACACACCGCGTTGATCCGCGCGACGCTCCAACCCGCCCCGATCCCGTCCACCACCTGCCCCAGCAGGACCGGCAGCGCGGTGCTGAACACCGCCGCGAGCAGGTACAGGACCAGCACCTGGACGGCGCGGCCGCGGTCGTCGGCGAGAATCCGCACGAACGCGCGGCGGACCTCCGCGGGGCCCGCGATCGGGAGGCGCTCCTGCGCCTCGTCAGCGGGCCCGTCCTCGAACGCCTTGCGGGGCTTCGGAACCACGGTGCTCATGCGGTCTCCAAGTGGGAGGCGAGGCGGCGGTAGTCGGGGTCGGCGAGCAGGTCCGAGTGCGCGCCCTCGGCGTGCACCTTCCCGTCCACCATCCACACCACCCGGTCGGCGTGCGCGAGCCACAGCGGCGACGCGGTCACGACCACGGTCGTCGCCTCGGCGCGGGTCGCCGCGACCCGTTCGGCGATGAGCGACTCGGTGTGCGAGTCGACCGCCGAGGTCGGCTCGACCGCCAGCAGCGTTTCGGGCTCGGCCGCGAGCGCGCGGGCGAGCCGCAGGCGCTGGCGCTGCCCGCCCGAGAGGTTCCTGCCCCCTTCTGCCACTTGGGCGTCGAGGTCGGAACCGAGCCCGGTGTAGACGTCGGCGGCGCAGGCGGCCTCGACGGCGGCCAGCGCCGCGTCCGGATCGACCCGCAGCGTCGAGCGGAGCGATTCGGCGAAGAGGTAGTCCTCGTCGGTGAGCAGCATGATCCGCTCGCGGACCTCGGCGAGCGCGAAATCGGCGAGTGGCAGGTCCCCCCAGCGCGCGTCGGACTCGCGGTAGCGGGCGAGCCGCTCGCACGCCTCCTGGGCCGGGGCGGTCTCGGCGGTCACCACGACGGTGAGCGCGCCGACTTGGACGGTCAGTCCCGAGACGCCGTCGCGCAGCGTCCCGGTCGCGCCGGTAGCGGCGCCCTCGTCGGCGATGTCGGACTCGACGCTGAGGACCCGCGCGATCCGCTTGGCGCCCACCCAGGCCGCGACGAAGAAGTTCGCGGAGCTGAGGAAGTTCCCCGAGACGGCGATGAAGATCGTGGCGAAACTGGAGGCCGAGGCTAGGCCGCCGATGGTGATGTCGCCGCGCACGGCGAGGATCGCGCCCGTCCAGGTGATGGCCGCGACGAACAGGATCGGCATCGAGTGGCGCAGGGCGTGGATCCACGAACTCGGGTTCGCCACCTGGTAGCCCATGTCGCGCAAGGCGTCCGAGCGGGCCCTGTAGCGCTCGGCGAACAGGACGTCCCCGCCGATCCCGCGCAGGACCCGCAGGCCGCCCACGATGTCGGCGGCGTCGGCGGTGAGGTGCCCGATGTGCGCTCGGTAGTCGCTCTGGCGCTGCTGGAGCCGCCCGAGGAGCGGACCGGCGAGGAGCGCGGTGAGGAGGCTCCCGGCGACGATGACCACGCCGAGCAGCGGGTGGATCGTCCACACGAGCACGACGCCGGTGGTGAACATGGCGGTGTTGTTGAGCAGGAACCCCGTCTCGGCGATGGCCCTGGTGGCCCGGCGTGAGTCCTCGCTGGGCAGGTTCACCAGCTCCCCGGCCGAGACCCGGCCCCGGATGCCGGTCCCGGCGAGGTTGAGCCGGTCGGTGAGCCGACGCACGATGCTCCGCTGGGCGCGCGCGTCGGCGGTGCCGAACAGCCGGAACCCCCTCGACCACAGGAAACCCTGCACGATCGCGGTGCAAGCGATGATCCCGATCCACCGTGCGAACGCCTCGCCGTCGCGGGCGATGAGCCCGTCGTCGATGACCTTCCCGATCATCCACAGCTGCGACATCGCGGTGGCGCCGGCGCACGCGAAGCAGATCGAGCCGAGGAGGACGCGCCTCCAATGGCGTCCCGCCAGGCCGGTCAGGAGGCGCAGCGGGGTGGTGGCGCGAGGCGGGGAGGGCATGGCCCGCAGCTTACCTGCCGACCGGTATTGACCGCATCCTCCATTTCCGCGGCGCCGCCCCACCGCGCCTGTTCGCCCGAGTTCCGTTTACCAGCCCCGATACAGGGAACCCCCGCTGTCCAACATCGACGGCAACGATGTTGCGAAAGGAGTGGTCATGCCTTACGTCGCCTCACGGCACAACCCGCTGATCGTGCACATCGTCACGATCGTCTTCGGGCTCATCGCCCTCGTCATCCTCCTGCACCTCGCGTTCGTCCTGCTGGAGGCCAACCCCGGCAACCCGCTGGTGGACTTCATCGCCGACCTCGCGAACTGGTTCTCCTGGCTCTTCCGCGACATGTTCACGATCGACGACCCCAAGGCGCGGGCCGTCGTCAACTACGGCCTCGCCGCCCTGGTCTTCCTCGCCGTGGGCGGGGCCATCGCCGGCGCCGGCCGCCGCTGGCACCACTGAGCGCGAGATGCGAAGGGCCCGAACGCGATGCGTTCGGGCCCTCAATCCCGCCGGTGCGCGGCGACGACGAGCACCGCCAGCGCCGCGGTCGTCCCGGCGAGGGCCATGACGGTCGAGGGCGAGCCGCGGTCGACGGCCGCGCCGCCCAGGAGCGCGCCGAGCGAGATGGTGGCCTGGAACGAGGCGGTGAACAGCACCCCGGCCGCTTCGGGAGAGTCCGGTGCGGCCCTGGCGAACCAGGTCTGGGAGCAGACCGGCACGCCGCCGTAGGACGCGCCCCAGAGGACGAGGAGCGCGATGGCCCCGGCTAGGTCGCGTCCGGCGACCGGCAGCAGCAGCGTCCCGGCGGCGATGCCCGCGGCGACGCCGGCGAAGGCCGCGCGCGGCCACCGCGACACCAGGGCGCCGAACACGAGGTTCCCCGCGATCCCGGCCGACCCGTAGACGAGCAGCGCCACGGTGATCGCGGTCGGCCCGGCCCCGGTGACCTGTTCGAGGAACGGCGTCACATACGTGTAGGCGCCGAAGTGGGCGAGCACCACGAGCACCGTTGCGGCCAGCGCGAACCGCGTGCCCGCGCGTCGCAGCACTCGCGCCAGCAGCGCCGCACGTGTCGGCCGCTCGGCGGGCAGCGGCGGCAGCGTCAGCAGCAGCGCGGTGAGGACGGCGACGCTGAGGAAGCCGAGGACCGCGAACGCCGTGCGCCATCCGGCGAGCTGCCCGATGAAGGTGCCGGCCGGGACGCCGAGTACGGACCCGAGCGGCACGGCCGAGAAGACCACGGCGGTCGCGCGGCCCGCGGCGGCGGGCACGAGCCGGCCCGCCAGTCCCGCCCCGATCGACCAGAAGCCGCCGATGGCGACGCCGACGAGCACCCGCGAGGCGAGGAGGACCCCGAAGTCCGTCGCCGCCGCCGCGAGGACGTTCGCTGCCGCGAGCAGCGACACGAAGGCGCACAGCATGGTCCGGCGGTCGAAGCGCGCGGTCGCGGTGGTCACCACCGGCGCCGCGACCGCCGCGAGGACGCCCGGCACGGTCATCATGAGCCCGGCCGTGCCGTCGGAGACCGAGAACTCGGCGCCGATCGAGGTGAGCAGTCCGATGGGGAGTATCTCGGTGGTGACGAGCGCGAAGATCCCCGCCGTCACCGCGAGCACCGCGGGCCATCGTGCGGTCGTCTCGGCGGTCTCCGTCGGCGCGGTGTCGGTCTGCAAGTGTCGGCGTCCTGTCCTGTCTCGCGGTGCTGCGGGCAGGCACAACCTCACCAGGCGGGGCCGCCGGATGCTGGCCGGAGAACGACGTCAACGGGGGAACCGGCGCACCCGCCGCTACGGCGCCCGCCAGTCCAGACCGACCGAGGCGACCACCTCGCCGAACCGCGGCAGGTTCAAGCCCACCGCCGCCTCATGTTCGGCCCTGCTCAAGGCGCTCATGGCGTCCTCGGCGAACACCAGGTCGTAGCCGTGGTCGGAGGCCGCCCGCGCGGTCGACTCCACGCCGAGGTTCGTCATGATCCCTGCCATGACGAGCCGGTCCGCGCCGAATCCGCGCAGCGTCGCTTCGAGGTCGGTGCCGTAGAAGCCGCCGATGGACCGCTTCACGACCACGGCGTCGGCGACCGCGGACGCCTCCGGCGCCAGTTCGCTGCCGAGCGGCTGCTCGGCGACGTTCGGGCGCTCGACGCGGATCGCCACCACCCGGGCACCCGCCGTCCGGGCGTTCCCGGCCAGCGCGAGCGCCGATTCGAGCACCGCGGCACCGGAGCGGGGATGCAGGTCGAGGGCGAGCAGTCGGGGCATGAGGTCGACGAGTACGACCGCGGTCGTTCGGGGGTCGAGAATGGTCATCGGCACACAGTAGGGCGTGCCGTCCCCCCTTTCGCAACCGATCGGTTGACAACGGTCGGTTCTCGGGCTAGCGTGGTATTCAACCGATCAGTTGAGGACGATCAGTGGACGACAGCAGCAACCGCCTGGACCGCGCCTTCGCCGCGCTGGCCGATCCGACCCGGCGCGACCTCGTCGCCCGCCTGGCCGGCTCGGACGCGACCGTGGGCGAGCTCGCCGAGCCGTACGACGTGAGCCTCCAGGCGATCTCCAAGCACGTGAAGGTGCTCGAAGAGGCCGGCCTGGTGACCCGCAGCAGGGACGCCCAGCGTCGGCCGGTCCACCTGCACGCCGAGACGTTCGACCTCATGACCACGTGGATCGAGCGCTACCGCCGCGAGGCCGAGGAGCGCTACTCCCGCCTCGACGCCCTCCTGGCCCGCGGGGCCGAGGACCGAACCGACTTGAAGGAAGCATCATGACCAGCAACAGGACCGAGATCTCGGCCGACCCGAAGGCGCCGACGATCGAAATAACGCGGGCGTTCGACGCGCCGCCCGAAGCGGTGTTCCGCGCGCACGTCGACCCCGAGCTCTACGCCCAGTGGGTCGGGCCGCGCTCGGTCACCACCAGGATCATCCGCTGGGAGGCCCGCACCGGCGGCGCATGGGCCTTCGCCAACGACCGCGGCGGCGAGGAGATCGCCGCGTTCTTCGGCAGCTTCCACGAAGTGCGCGAGAACGAACGGATCGTCTGGACCTTCACCTACGAGGGCGAGCCCGACGGCGTCGCCCTGGAGACGGTGACCTTCGAGCCGCTCGAAGGCGGGCGCACGCAGCTCCGAGTGCTCAGCGTCGTCGGGGACTTCGCGTCCCGGGACGCCATCCTCGCCAGCGGCATGGACACCGGCGTCAACGAAGGCTACGAGAAGCTCGACCGCCTGCTCCGGCCGCAGACCCCCGACACCCCGGCCGGGCGCCACGCCCGCGACGCCGCCGCCTTCACCGCCCTGGTCGAGTCCGCCGGCCCCGCCGACTGGGCGCGCCCCAGCCCGGTCCCCGAATGGACCGCCCTCGACGTCGTCAAGCACCTGGTCGAATGGCCCCGCGACTTCCTCAAGGGCGCCGGGATCGAACTGGAGCCCTTGGACGTCGACGTCGACGCCGACCCGGCCGCCGCCTGGGCCCGCCACGTCGCCGACATCCAAGCGATCCTCGACGACCCCGCCGGCCGCGTCCTCTCCAACCCGAACACTGGCGACAACCCCGTCGACCAGGCGATCGACCAGTTCTACACCGTCGACGTCTGGGCCCACTCCTGGGACCTCGCCAAAGCCCTCGGCCGCGAACCGGCCCTGGACGAGGAACGCTGCACGGCCGCCCTCGAAGGCATGCGACCGATCGAGCAGATCCTCCGCGACTCCGGCCAGTTCGGCCCCGCCGTCCCCGTTCCCGACGACGCCTCCCCCCAAGACAGGTTCGCCGCCTTCATCGGCCGCGACCCCGCCTGGCGCCCATGACCACCAAGGCGCCGTGCCGAACCCCGGCACGGCGCCTCACCCCCAGTGCACCGCCGACGACGGCGCCACCTCCCCGAACCGAGGCAGGTTGTACCGCACCGACGCCTCGTGATGCTCCGCGAACCGAGCGCTCATCGCATCCTCCACGAACACGAGCCGATGCCCCTGGTCGTACGCCGCCCTCGCGGTCGACTCGACCCCGATGTTCGTTCGAATCCCCGCCATCACCAGCGTCTCGATGCCACGCTCCCGCAGCAACGCGTCCAGCCCGGTCCCGTGATACCCGCCGACCGTCCGCTTCACGACCACCGCATCCGCAAGCGCGGCAACCGCAGGCGCCAATTCACTCCCGGGCGGCTGCACTGCTGCCCCCGTACGTTCCAACCGGATCGCGACCACGAAAGCGCCCGCACTCCGAGCACGCTCGGCCAGAGCCACCGCGGCTTCGAGCACCACCGCACCCGGGCGCGGCCCCAGCTCCAACTCCAGCAACCGCGGCATGAGGTCGACGAGGACGAGGGCACTGCGTTGGGGGTCAAGGGTTGTCATGCGGTCCACCGTAATCGGGGGCGGTGCACCGGCCGGTCAGTGGTCACTCGCACCCGATCACGGCGTTTCATGTCAGGCGATGGTGCCACCACCCGCTGAGCTCGTGTTCTCTTAGGGGCGCTCGGAAATCGGGAAGGGTGCGATCGCGGTAGCGTCGATCGAGCGCGGCGACTTCGCGGCGGAGCTCGGATCGCGGGCGGCCGCGCAGTTCCTCGAGGACCGTTTCGAGTACATCGCGGGCGTGGCGCACATCGTCGATGGAGCATCCGGGGCAAGAGCAATCGGCCGACTTCGGATAGAGCAGGCCGCGACCTGTGGCGAGGAACGCCCGATAGCGGCGCAATGCCGATGCCGTCACGCCCGGGAAGAGATGGTAGTGGCGGGAGTGGTACTCCACGCGGTGGATCGCCGCGACAGTGCGCGCCGAGAGACGCGCGATGTCTTGGGACGGTGGATCATCGGGGTAGGGGAGGGTTCGCAGTTCGGCGCGAATCGCGCCGGGACTCTTACGCGCCATGCGCCTTTCGTGAGTTCGTCATGCCCACATCCTAGTCGCGCCGGGCGGCTGCCCGCCCGGCGCGATGGGATTCAGTCGGCGTCTCGCATTCGTAGCAGCTTTCTTGCCTCGACGGTGGTGATGGCGGGGCGTTGGGCGAGCGCGGCGGCTTCGGCGGCGCGGGTGACGAGTTGGTCGTTGCCGGTGACGGGTTGTCGGCGGGCGAAGGTGACGGTGTCCTCCATGCCGACGCGGAGGTGGCCGCCGTGGGCGATGGCGGCGAACATGACCGGGAGGGTCGTGCGGCCGATGCCGGTGGCGGAGAAGGTGGTGCCTTCCGGCAGGTAGCGGGCGGTGGCCTCCGCGAAGGTCGTGACCGTAGAAGCGTCGCCGGGTGCGCCGCCGGGGACGCCGAGGACGAAGTCGACGTGGACGTGGTCGCCGAAGGGGAGGCCGCGCTGGTCGAGGAGGCGCGCCAGGGAGGTGACGTGGCCGAGGTCGAAGAGTTCGTACTCGGGCACGACGGCCTTGTCCCGCATCCGCTCGTGGAGGTCGACGATGAAGTCCCAGCGGTTGGTGAAGACGTCGGGGCCGAAGTTGACGGTGCCCATCGTGCAGGAGGCCATGTCGGGTTCGGCGTCGAGCACCGCCAGACGCGCCGCCTCGCCGTCGCGGACCGAACCGCCGGTGGAGAGCTGCACGATGAGGTCGGTCGACTCGCGCAGGGCCGCGACGGCGTCGCGGAGGCGCACCGGGTCGAGGGTCGGCTTGGCCGCGTCGTCGCGGAGGTGGACGTGGATGATCGAGGCGCCGGCCCGCTCGCAGGCCACGGCCGCCGCGACCAGCTCATCCAGTGTCACCGGCAGGGCCGGGACCTCGCCCTTGTCGACCTCGGCCCCGGTGGGGGCCACCGTGATGAGGGTCCCGGTCATCCGACCTCCGCCGTCTCGTCCTGCCGCGCCGAGGCCAGCCGCGAGCGGGCCGCGGCCTCGTTGCCGGCCTCGCGGGCGGCGACCGGCGGGTGCATGTTCGCCCACCACTGCTGACCGGCCTTGGGCAGCGTGTCGATCGGGTCGTAGAACGGGTAGCGGCGGGTGAGGGCGTCGGGGTCGTCGGCCTCGATGGAGGTCCGGTAGTTCTTGGTCCAGTAGGAGATCCCCAGCTCCCGGTCGTACTCGGAGAGCTGGTGGACCCAGCGCTTGCCGACCATCGGCACGTCGCAGATGATCCGCGGGGTCGCGTACCCCGGCAGGTACCCCATGATCGCCGTCTGGAGCTCCTGGGCCTGCGCCACGGAGGTCCGCCAGTGCTCGGCGTTGGGGATCATGTCGCACATGTAGAAGTAGTACGGCAGGATGTTCGCCTCGCCCTGCATGGCGAAGCACAGGTCGAGCAGGTCGGCCTGGGTGTCGTTGATGCCGCGCATGAGCACGCCCTGGTTGCGCACGTCGCGCACGCCCGCGTCGAGCATCGCCGCCGCGGCCCTCGCCACCGTCGGGGTCACCGAGTTGACGTGGTTGATGTGCGTGTGGATCGCGAGGTTGACGCCACGGTCGGCGGCGGTCTTGGCGATGCGGCCCATGCCGTCCACGACCTCGTCCTGGAGCCAGTGCTGCGGCAGGCCCATGAGCGCCTTGGTCGCCAGGCGGATGTCGCGGATCGTCTCGACGTCGAGCAGCCGTGTCAGGAACGCCTCGAGCTGGCGCCACGGCAGGTTCGCCACGTCGCCGCCGGAGACCACCACGTCGCGCACGCCCGGGTGCGCCTCCAGGTACTCCAGGATCGCGCTCTGGCGGTCGACGGGCTTGAGCGCCAGCCGCCGCTTGTCCACTGTGGGCGTGGAGTTGCCGACGAGGTCCATGCGGGTGCAGTGCCCGCAGTACTGCGGGCAGGTCGACAGGAGCTCGGCGAGGACCTTCGTCGGATACCGGTGGGTCAGCCCCTCGACGGCCCACATGTCGTGCTCGTGCAGCGAGTCGCGGCCCGAGAACGGGTGCGAGGGCCAGTCGGTGCGCCGGTCGGAGGCGACCGGGAGCATGTAGCGGCGCACCGGGTCGGCCAGGAACGCCTCGGTCCACGAGCCCGGCGCGGTCTCCTCGACCGCCGGCACCATCGTGTTGAGCATCTGCGGCGGCAGGAGCATCGACATCGTCGCCGAGTGCGCCATGTCCGCGGCCAGGTCCTCGTAGAACGACTCGTCGAGCCGGTCGCCGACCACCTCCCGCAGTTGCTTGACGTTCTTGACGCAGTGCGACCGCTGCCACTGGGCCGAGGCCCAGTCCTCCGCGGTGGCCTCCCGCCAGCCGGGGAACCGCGTCCAGTCCGGCTCGACGAGCGTGCGGCGCCGGTACTGGTAGGGCTGCTCGATCACCACGGGCGCCTTCGCACCGAACGGTCGATCCGACACCTTCTCACCTCCATGACCGGGATGTTGGCCCGGTGAAACCTCGCAGACGGAGGATAACCGTCTTGTGACGAGGATAACCTTCCGTTACAGTTGTGCGCTAGGTCCCGCATATTGAGACTCCATAACATCCCCGTTATCAGGAAGGGCGGCAACGATGTCGAAAGGCTCACCGGTCGGATCGCAGCGCGTCGTCAGTCCCGCCGGGACGCTGCCACAAGCAGCCGACCGACTGGACCCGAACCCCGAGATCGCCGACGACGAAGTGCGCGTCGGCGTCGAGCGACTCAACCTCGACGCCGCCTCCTTCAGGCAGCTGAGCACCGCCCACGGCGGCGACGGCGCCGCCGTCCGCGCCGCCGTCCTCGACATCGTCGAGCGCCGCGGCAAGATGCACAACCCCGTCACCGGCTCCGGCGGGATGCTCATCGGCACCGTCGAGGCCGTCGGCCCCGACTCCCCGCTCGGCCTCGCCGTCGGCGACAAGATCGCCACCCTCGTCTCGCTCACCCTCACCCCCTTGACGATCACCGACGGCCTCGCCCGCTGGGACGGGCGCAGCGAACAGGTCCCCGCCGCCGGGCACGCCATCCTCTTCGGACGGTCCATCGCCGCGGTCCTCCCCTCAGACCTCCCCGAGCACCTCGCGCTCGCCGTCCTCGACGTGTGCGGCGCGCCCGCCCTCGTCCGCCGCGTCCTCCACCGCCGCGGCCCCGGCGCCACCGTCGCCGTCATCGGCGCCGCCGGCAAGTCCGGCTCCCTCTCCCTCGCCGCCGCCCGCGACACCGGCGCGAAGGCCACCCTCGGCCTCGTCCGCGACGAGATCGAGGCCGCCCAGCTGCGCCGCCTCGGCCACGCCGACCACATCGTCGTCGCCGACGCCACCGACCCGCTCGCCGTCGCCCGCAAGGTCGACGCCGCCCTCGACGGCCGCGGCGCCGACGTCACCGTCGTCTGCGTCGACGCCCCCGGCTGCGAGCACGGCGCCATCCTCGCCACCGCCGACGGCGGCACCATCGTCTTCTTCTCCATGGCGACCTCCTTCCCGGCCGCCGCCCTCGGCGCCGAAGGCCTCGCCGCCGACGTCGAGATGCTCATCGGCAACGGCTACGTCCCCGGCCACGCCGCCTACGCGCTCGCCCTCGTCCAAGGCGACCCGCGCCTCAAAGAGCTCTTCATCGGCCGCGTCGGCGCGCACGAACAGCCCGCCGAGACCGAGGAGCACTGACATGAGCGCACCGCACCTCGCCCTCGACCCCGCACTGGTCTCCCGCGCCCGCGCCCTCGCCGCCCGCGCCGCACAACCCGTGGTCGACCTCGCCCGCAGCCACACCACGGTCTCCGTCGAACGCGCCACCCTGCGCCTCGCCGGACTCACCGGCGCCGACCCCGAAGGCATCCCCTGGGTCAACCGGCTCGCCGACGCCGTCGCCGAACAGGTCGGCATCGAGCACGGCATCGCCCTCCCCGTCTTCCACGCCCTCGCCGACCACCCCGACCTCACCCGCCTCGCCCACGCCGCCGCGGCGGGCGGCGCGAGCTTCACCCTCCCGACCGGCCCCGCCGCCGACGCCGCGCGCGCGCGGGCGAGCGCCGCCGTCGCCACCGGCTTCGACCGCATCGACGCCTCCCGCGCCCGCCGCGACCAGCTCGTCGCCGAGATCGGCGACCCGCCCCAGCGCCCCTGGATCTACCTCATCGTCGCCACCGGCGACATCTACGAGGACATCCCGCAGGCCCAGGCCGCCGCCAAGGCCGGCGCCGACGTCATCGCCGTCATCCGCTCCACCGGCCAGTCCCTCCTCGACTACGTCCCCGAAGGCGCCACCCGCGAAGGCTTCGCCGGGACGTACGCCACCGGCGAGAACTTCCGCCTCATGCGCGCCGCCCTGGACGAGACCTCCCGCGAGGTCGGCCGCTACATCCGCCTCACCAATTACGCCTCCGGGCTCTGCATGCCCGAGATCGCCGCGCTCGCCGGGATGCACCGGCTCGACATGATGCTCAACGACTCCATGTACGGCATCCTCTTCCGCGACATCAACCCGATCCGCACCTTCGTGGACCAGCGCTTCAGCCGCCAGGTCCACGCCCGCGCCGGGATCATCATCAACACCGGCGAGGACAACTACCTCACCACCGCCGACGCCGTCGAGGCCGCGCACACCGTCACCGTCTCCCAGCTCCTCAACGAGCGCTTCGCCCACGAGGCCGGACTCCCCGACGCCCTCCTGGGCCTCGGCCACGCCTTCGAGATCAACCCCGAAGTGCCCGAGTCGTTCCGGCTCGAACTCGCCCACGCACTCCTCGCCCGCACCCTCTTCCCCGACGCGCCGCTCAAATGGATGCCGCCGACCAAGCACATGACCGGCGACGTCTTCCGCGGCAACCTCCTCGACGGGTTCTTCAACCTCGCCGGACTCATGACCGGGCAGTCGATCCTCCTGGTGGGCATGATGACCGAAGCGGTCGTCACCCCCTGGCTCTCCGACCGCGACATCGCCCTCCAGAACGTCAGGTACGTCCTGAGCGCCTGCGCCGGGCTCGCCGAGGACTTCCACCCGCCCACCGGCGGGTTCATCGCCAACCGCGCCAACCACGTCCTCGGCGAGGCCGTCGACCTCCTCGGCAGGATCGTGGACGACGGCCTGCTCAACGCCATCGCCGACGGCACCTTCGGCATCATGAAACGCCCCGCCGACGGGGGCCGCGGCCTCGACGGCGTCGCGAGACGCGCCGACGACTACTGGAACCCCGCCACCGAGATCCTCGACCTCGACACCCCGCGCATCGACGAGGAGGCCGCCCGATGAGCCGCATCGTCCGCCCCTACGGCGACACCACCGGCGACGGCATGGTGCAGATGTCCTTCACCCTGCCCGTCCCGCACGACAAGCGCGCCGAAGGCGCCGCCCTCCAGCTCGCCGCCAAGATGGGCCTCGACGGCGCCATGCTCGTGCACGCCAAGCCCATCGGCGAGGACTACACGTTCTTCGTCGTCTACGGCGCCACCACGCACCTCGTCAACCTCGACGAGGTCAAGGTGGTCGAGCGCGACTACCCGCACTTCAGCCCCAAGGAAGTCAACGACGCCGTCCGAGAGAAGCTCGGCCGCAAGCTCACCGTCGTCGGCGCCTGCATCGGCACCGACGCGCACACCGTGGGCATCGACGCCATCCTCAACATCAAGGGCGTCGCGGGGGAGAAGGGACTGGAGTACTACCGCGAACTGCGCGTGGTCAACCTCGGCGCCCAGGTCTCCGTCCCCGACCTGGTGAACCGCGCCGTGGACGAGGGCGCCGACGCGGTCCTGGTCAGCCAGGTCGTCACCCAGAAGGACGCCCACCTGCACAACACCCGCGAGATGTCGGCCGCCTTCCGCGAGGCCCTGCCGCCGGGCAGGCGCCCGCTCCTGGTCGTCGGCGGCCCCCGCTTCGACGAGGGCGCCGCCGCCGAACTCGGCGTCGACCGGATCTTCACCCGGGGCACCATGCCCTCCGACGTCGCCTCCTACCTCGTCCACCGACTCGTCTTCAGCCGTGCAGATTCATGACCCGCAAGCTTCGCCAAGAGGGGGAACCCGCAGCATGACCGACCACACCGGCACCACCGTGACCCACCGCCGCTACATCCCCTACTCGCACGCGCACTACGGCGGGAACCTCGTGGACGGCGCGTACGGGCTCGGCATGTTCGGCGACGTCGCCACCGAGCTGTGCATCCTCACCGACGGCGACGAAGGCCTCTTCGCCTCCTACTCCGACGTCCAGTTCAAAACCCCCGTGCGCGCCGGGGACGTGGTCGAGGCGACCGCCGTCGTCGTGCGCACCGGCACCCGCAGCCGCACCGTCGAGTTCACCCTCACCGTCGTCGCCCGCGCCGACCCCGAACGCGGCGACTCGGCGGCGCAGATCCTCGCCGAACCCCTCACCGCCACCACCGCCACTGGCACCGTGGTGGTTCCTTGACCGCCGCGATCGTCTGCGCCGACGTCGGCTCCACCTACACCAAGGCCGCCGCCGTCGACGCCGACACCGGCGCGCTCCTCGGCACCGCCTCGTACCCGACCACCCTCGCCACCGACGTCATGGACGGCCTGCGCATCGCGATCGATGCGGCGGTCCCCAAGGGCGCGAACGTGATCGACACCCTCGTCTGCTCCTCCGCGGGCGGCGGCCTGCGCCTCGCCGTCATCGGCAACGAACCCCTCGTCACCGCCCGCGCCGCCTACCGGGCCGGCCTCAGCGCCGGCGCCCGGGTCGTGGACGTGCGCGCCGGGAGCCTCACCGCGGGCGACTTCGCGGCCCTCGGCGCCTCCCGCCCCGACGTGGTCCTCCTGGCGGGAGGCACCGACGGCGGCGACGAGACCGCGCTCCGAGCCCACGCCGAAAGCCTCGCCGCCAGTGCCTCTGAACGACATGGCCTTCGCACTCCGGTCGTCTTGGCGGGCAACACGAACGCCGCCGCAGAGGTCACCGCGCTCCTCACCGCCGCGGGCATCCCCGTCACCGCCGTCGCCAACGTCCTCCCGCGCATCGGCACCCTCGACCCCCTCCCCGCCCGCACCGCACTCCGCGACGTCTTCCTGCGCCACGTCATCGCCGGCAAGCACCTCTCCGCCAGCGCCGACTTCACCGCGATGGTCAAGGCCGCCACCCCGGACGCGGTGCTCACGGGCGTGGAACTGCTCGCCGAGCACACCGGCGACCTCCTCGTCATCGACGTCGGCGGCGCGACCACCGACGTCTACTCCGTGCTCACCCCCGACGCCGAGCTCCAGGGCCCGCGCGCCGAGGTCGCCGGAACCGCCTGGCGCTCAAGGACCGTTGAAGGAGACCTCGGGGTCCGCCACACCGCCGTCGGCATCGCCGAAGCCGCCGACGAGGAGGACCTGGCGACCGACCGGGACCTCTCCGACGCCGCGCGCAGGCGCGGCGCCGACCCCGCCTTCCGCGCCGACACCGACCGCGAACGGGCCTTCGACCGGGAGCTGAGCGCGCTGGCCGCCCGGATCGCGGTGCGCCGCCACGCCCGCGGCGAGCGCATCGGCGGCCCGACCGAGCCGCTGCGCGGCGGCAAGGACCTGGCCGCGGTCGGCCTCGTCGTCGGCTCCGGCGGCGTGCTGCGCCGCGACCCCTCGGCGGCGGACCGGCTCCGCGAGGCCGTCGGCGCCGACACCTCCGGCGGCGTGCGCCCGCCGAAGGGCGCGCGCTTCGCCGTGGACGCCGACTACCGCCTGGCCCCCGCCGGGCTTCTGGCCGCGAACGGCCGACGCGACCTCGCCGAGCGGCTCCTGCGCGGCGCGCCCGCGTTCTTCTGAACCCCGTGCAACCGGCCGCCGCAACAGCGGCGTATATCCCAACGGACACCCCCAAACCGTTGCAAGCCAACGAAAGGCGACCATGGAACGACGTGGTGTAATCAAACTCGGCGCAGGACTCACCGCCGGAGGCGCCGTCCTCGGCACCGGCTCGGCGGCGCACGGCGCGGCCGCCGGGGAGGAGGCCCGCAGCCTCGCCGCGAGCATCAAGCGGCTCTACGACGCCGAGCGCGCCAAGGCCGGCGGGACCTGGCAGGCCAAGGTCACGCTCCTCGACGGCGCCAACCCGCCCGTCGCGGCCGTCGACCACGACTCGACGAGCGTCCAGACCGCCGCGAGCATGAACAAGCTCGGCATCGCCCTCGGCGTCCTCGACAAGATCGACCGCGGCGAGCTCGCACTGGACGACCGGGTCACGCTCGACGCCGACATCATCCTCACCGGCTCGGGCTTCTACTTCCACCAGACCGCGTACGGCGACGAGATCACCGTTGCCAACGTCCTCGTCGCGATGCTGCTGACCTCCGACAACACCTCGGTGCGCCTGTGCGGCCTGGTCTGCCCGCCCGCCGAGATCAACGAGACCCTCGCCGCGAAGGGCTTCACCGACACCCGCGTCGAGCCCAACCCGGCCAACCCGAGCCGCATGTGGTTGGGCGACACCACGACCGCCGAGACCAACGACCTCCTCCACCGCCTCGCCCTCGGCGAGCTGCTCTCGGCCGGGAGCACCCGCTTCCTCCTCGGCGTCCTCAGCGGACTCTCGGGCTACCACGACGGCTTCCGCCGCAGCATGTCCTCGGCCGAGCGCTCCCGCATCGCCATGAAGTACGGCGCCGACGACGCCACCCGCAACGAGTCGGGCGTCGTCTTCAACACCGCGGGCGCGCCCGTCCTCGTCTACTCCTTCATGTCGCAGTTCGAGGACCACTGGGACGATTACGGGGCGACACACCCGGCGGTCCAGGCGCACGCGCGCATGGGCCGCAAGATCCTCGACCTCGTCGACGCCGCGTCGATAGCCGCCGACGCCGTCACCCTGGAATCCGACGAAGAGGCGGGCGCCGCGGGCCTCGCGGGCTGATCCTGCAACCGTGTTCCCGGCGGCGCGACGCACCGCCGGGAACACGGTGCGCCCTCGCCGCGGGCCCCCGGTGATCTCGGTCGCCTTTGGAAGCGGTGCTGTACGGTTCGGTGCGTATCCCACACATAAGGAGTGACCAACCGTGGACGTGGAGCGCACCGAGCTGCCCGGAATCGGCGTGCGATTCGAATTCGAGACCAAGCGCCATGTGCGCCTTGGCATCGTCGCCCATCGCGAAGGCCGTCGCGATTTCATCATCTACGACCCCGACGATCCCGATTCGATGCTCGACTGCATCGTGTTCTCGGCGGACGAGTCCGCCGCGATCGGCGAGCTCCTCGGCGGCGCCCGCATCGTCGAGAAGCTCAACCGGCTCCACCACGAGATCGACAACCTCGTCTCCCGCCAGCTGAGCGTGGACGCCACCAGCCCCTACGCCGAGCGCACCCTCGGCGACACCCGCGCCCGCACCCGCACCGGCGCGTCCATCGTCGCGATCGTGCGCACCGACGGAGTGGAGACCGGACCGGCCCCGTCCGCGAAGCTCCACGTCGGCGACCGTCTGGTCACCATCGGCACCCAGGAGGCGGTCGACGCCGTCGACGGCATTCTCAGAGGTATCGAATAGTGCACGAGACCGTCACACTCCTCCTCGAACTCGGCCTGCTCGTCGGCGGACTCGGGCTACTGGGGGCCTTCGCCGGCAGGGCCGGCATCTCCGCCATCCCGCTCTACCTCCTCGCCGGGCTCGCCTTCGGCGCCGGGGGCTTCTACGAACTCCACGCCATCACCGGATTCCTCGACGTCGGCGCCGAAATCGGCGTCGTCCTGCTGCTGTTCACGCTCGGCCTCGAATACACCCCGCGCGAACTGCTCGGAACGATGAAGACCTCGTGGCTCGGCGCCGTGGTCGACCTGGTCCTCAACGCCACCCCCGGCGTCGCCTGCGCGCTGCTGCTCGGCTGGGGGCCCGTCGCGGCCGTCGTGTTCGGCGGGGTCACGTACGTGTCCTCCTCGGGCATCATCGCGAAGGTCCTCTCCGACCTCGGCTGGCTCGGCAACCGCGAGACGCCCACGATCCTCGCGCTGCTCGTCGCCGAGGACCTCGTCATGGCCCTCTACCTGCCGATCCTGACCACGATCCTCGCGGGCCTCGCGTTCGCGCAGGCCGCGTGGGGCCTGGCGATCGCGCTCCTGGCGGTCGCCGGCGCCTTCGTGGTGGCCTCCAGGTGCGGGCACCTGCTCTCGCGCTTCCTGGCCTCGCCGAGCGACGAGATCCTGCTGCTCAAGGTCATGGGCATCGTCCTGGTCGTCGCGGGCCTCGCCGAGAAGGTGCACGTCTCGGCCGCGGTCGGCGCGTTCATCGTCGGCATGGCGCTCTCCGGGGAGGTCTCCCGGAAGGCCGAGCACACGCTCGAACCGCTGAAGAACCTGTTCGCGGCGATCTTCTTCGTCAACTTCGGGCTGGAGACCGATCCGACCGCGCTGCCGCCCGTGCTGCCGGTCGCGATCATGCTCGCGGTCTGCACGATCGCGACGAAGTTCGCCACCGGCTGGTGGGCCGCGGGACGCGGCGGCTCGATGTTCACCGGCAAGCTGCGCGCTGGCCTGGTGCTGCTGCCCAGAGGCGAGTTCTCCATCGTCATCGCCGGGCTCGGCGTCACCGCCGGCCTTGATCCGCAACTGGGCTCCGTCGCCGCGGCGTACGTGCTCATCCTCGCGGCCATCGGCCCCCTCGCACCGCGCCTGGCGGGACCGATCGTCGTCAAGCGCCGCCGCAAGGCGCGCGCGAAACGACTCGCCGACGCGGCGGTCTGACCCGCGGAGCGGAGGCGGCCCCGGCCGCCTCCGCTCCGCCGACCTGAACGAGTCCTCGCCTTCGCGCCCGCTTTCGGGTGACAAGGGCGCCCGCGGGGCCGATTCCTGTCGTACCCGCGCGAAACGATGGCGCTACCTTGCCCCTCTCGGGAGGGTGGGGGTTGGGGACGGCGGGCGGTGAGGGCCCGCGCGGGAGTGAAGGCTGCGACAGCGGCCACCGCACGGTGCGGACCGTTATCGCGGCTTGATACAACTCAGTAATGGCTGAAACCGCGAACCCGCCCCTGGCCGCTGACGAGGTCGTCGACATCGCCCGCGACCTCATCCGCATCGACACCACCAACACCGGCGACAACGCGACCGCCAAAGGCGAGCGCGCCGCCGCCGAGTACGTCGCGGAAAAGCTCGCCGAAGTCGGACTCGAACCGAAGATCTACGAGTCCGCGCCCGGCCGCGCCTCGGTCGCCTGCCGCTTCCCCGGCGCCGACCCCTCCCGCGGAGCGCTCCTCCTGCACGGCCACCTCGACGTCGTCCCCGCCCAGGCCGACGAGTGGACCGTCCACCCCTTCAGCGGCGAGATCGTCGACGACTACCTCTACGGCCGCGGCGCGGTCGACATGAAGGACTTCGACGCCATGCTCCTCGCCCTCGTGCGCGAGTGGCGCCGCACCGGCAAGGTCCCCCCGCGCGACCTCGTCCTCCTCTTCACCGCCGACGAGGAGGCCGGCTCCGACTACGGCGCCCGCTTCATGGTCGAGGAGCACCCCGAGGTCTTCGAAGGCGTCACCGAGGCCGTCGGCGAGGTCGGCGGGTTCTCCATGACCCTCCCCAACGACCTCCGCGTCTACGTGGTCCAGACCGCCGAGAAGGGCCTCGACTGGCTGCGCCTGCGCGCCTCGGGGCGCCCCGGCCACGGCTCGATGCTCCACGACGACAACGCCGTCACCCGCCTCGCGCGCGCCGTCGCCAACATCGGCGGCCACGAGTTCCCCGTCGAGATGACCCCGACCGTCCGCCAGTTCCTGGAGTCGGTCTCCGAGCTCACCGGCGTCGAGTTCGACCCCGCGAACCCCGACGAAGCCGTCGCCAAGCTCGGCCCCATCGCCCGCCTCGTCGGCGCGACCCTCCGCAACACCGCGAACCCGACGAGGCTGAACGCCGGCTACAAGACCAACGTCATCCCCTCGACCGCCGAGGCCGTCATCGACTGCCGCTCCCTCCCGGGCCGCAACGACGAACTGGAGGCGATCCTCAAGGACCTCGCGGGCTCAGGGATCGACTTCGAGTACGAGATCCGCCAGCCCGGCTACGAGACCTCGTTCGACGGCCCCCTCGTGGACGCGATGGCGGAAGCGATCCGACTCGCCGACCCGGGCGCGGTCACCGTGCCGTACATGCTGTCGGGCGGCACCGACGCCAAGGCCTTCGCGACCCTCGGCATCCGCTGCTTCGGGTTCGCGCCGCTCAAGCTCCCGGCCGACCTCGACTTCACCGCCCTGTTCCACGGCATCGACGAACGCGTCCCGCTCTCGGGCCTGCGCTTCGGCGTCGACGCCATGGACCGCTTCATCGCCGGGTCCTGAAGCGAGCGTGCGGGGGCGGTGAGCACCCTCACCGCCCCCGCACGCCGCCCCGCCCTGGACGACCGCCCCGAACCGGCCTATAGTCGTCAGCGATGTTGATCTTCCTCTAGAAGCAGCCGTGCCACCGCGTCGAGCCACGCTCCGCGGTGCCGCCACAGGCGCGCCGCCTCCGCGAAACCACCGGTTCCCGAGCCGCGCGCCGCCGTCCCGCAATACCCTCACCGCGAACGACTGCTCCCTGGAGGCCACAGTGCTCCGCCATGTACAACTCTCCCTTGTAGACGTCACCAGGCGCTACGGCGACAACCTCGTCCTCGACCGGATCTCTTTCGCCGTCAAGCCCGGCGAACGCCTCGGCGTCGTCGGCGACAACGGCTCCGGCAAGTCCACCCTGCTCAGACTCCTCGCGCAGACCGAGGAGCCCGACAACGGCGAACTCACCGTCCTCTCACCGGGCGGCGTCGGACACCTGCCACAGCAGCTCGACCTGCCCGAGGACCGCACCGTCGCCGACGCGATCGACCTCGCCCTCGCCGACCTCCGCGAGATCGAGGCCGCCATGCGCGCCGCCGAGCGCGCCCTCGCCGACGACCCCGCCGCCGCCGAGGCCTACGCCGACCTCACCGCCCGCTTCGAAGCCCGCGAAGGCTGGGACGCCGACCTGCGCGTCGACCGCGCCCTCGCCGCCCTCGGCCTGCCCGGACTCGACCGCGCCCGCCTCCTGGGAACCCTCTCCGGCGGCGAGCGCTCGCGCCTCATGCTCGCCGCGACCCTCGCCTCCCGGCCCGCCCTGCTGCTCCTCGACGAACCGTCCAACGACCTCGACGACGAGGCGGTGGCCTGGCTGGAGGCCGAACTGCGCGACTGGCCCGGCACCGTCGTGGCCGTCACCCACGACCGCGCCTTCCTGGAGGCCGTCGCCACCACCATGATCGAGGTCGCCGACCGGAAGGCCCGCCGCTACGGCAACGGCTACGCCGGCTACCTCACCGCGAAGGCCAGCGAACGCCAGCAGGCGCAGGCCGCCTACGAACGCTGGCACGCCGAGGTCGAACGCCAAGAGGGCATCGTCGAGCACAACACCGGCCGCGCCGGCGCCATCCCGCGCAAGCTCCCGATGGCCAACATGTCCACCGGCGCCTTCCGCTCCCGCTCCCGCAGCCACGGCGCCCAGAGCCGCATCAAGATCGCCAAGCAGCGGCTCGCCCGCCTCCACGCCGAGGCCGTCGTGCCGCCGCCCGAACCGCTCCGCTTCGAACCGGCCCTCGCCACCGCCGCCGAGGCCACCGAGACGCCCGCCCTGCGCCTCGCGGGCGTCCGCGTCGGCGACCGCCTCAAAGTCCCCGAACTGACCGTGGCCCAAGGCGAACGAATCCTCGTGACCGGCCCGAACGGCGCCGGCAAGACCACCCTCGTGCGGGTCCTCGCCGGCGAGCTCGAACCCGAGACCGGCACCGCCGAACGCACCGGCGCCGTCGGGCACCTGCGCCAGGTCGCCGGGCCCGGCTCGGCGCGCCAGTCGGTCCTGCGCGCCTTCGCCGCAGGCCGCGTCGGCACCCTCGAAGAACACGCCGAAGCACTGCTCGCCCTGGGGCTGTTCGCACCCGAGCAGTTCGGGACCACCGTCGCGGCCCTCTCCACCGGCCAGCGCCGCCGCCTCGAACTCGCCCGCCTCGTCTCCCGCCCGGTCGACGTCCTGCTCCTGGACGAGCCCACGAACCACCTCTCGCCGGTCCTCGCCGAAGAACTCCAGGCCGCGCTGGCCTCCTACACCGGCACGGTGGTCCTGGTCAGCCACGACCGCAGGCTCCGAGCCTCCTTCGCGGGCCGCCGCATCGAGATGGACGCGGGCGCGATCGCCGCCGCCTGAGCGCGACCGCCGGGCGGGCCGCGGCGGTCGGCTCCACGGGCGGCAAGCCACCGTGTGCCATCGAGATGACAGTATGACGTCATGAAGACGCCACCTCGATGAATCCATGCCGCGCAACGGGTCTAGAGTGGTGCCGCACCCGCCCGACTACAGGAGAGGCATCCCCATGTCCAATCCCGCCCCCAAGAGCCCCTGGCCGGTCCTCGGCGTCTTCGTGCTCCTCGCGTTCGCCTTCTCGGGCCTGCTCGGACTGTTCCAGTCCGTGATCGACGCCGAGGCGCTCACCCTGGCCCAGTTCGGGCCGGCCCTCGGTGCGCTCGCGACCTGGCTCGTCTACCGAAGGCGCCTCGCGTCCCTGCTGCCCGAGGCGGTCTCGCGCCGCCAGGTCGTCGCGCACACCGTGCTCATGGTCGCCGCGGTCGCCGTGTTCGCGCTGATCGCGGGAGCCCTCGCCCTCGCCACCGGGCAGGACCTCGCGGGCGTCGCCGCGGTCGGTGGAACGCCCTTCGTCCTCTACCTGGTGTTCCAACTCGTCGGCGCGGCGGGGGAGGAGATCGGCTGGCGCGGCTTCATGCAGCCGCTCCTCGAGCGTCGCATGGCCCGCCTGGCCGCGGCGGGCCTCACCGGCGTCGTCTGGGCGGCCTGGCACGTCCAGGTGTTCGCGACCGCACCCGCCGTCGCCGTGTCGTTCCTCGTCTCCACCGTCGCGTTCGCGATCCTGCTGGGCTACATGGGCAACGGTTCACTGTGGCAGCGCACGGCGACCGCGGCCGTCGGCCACTGGCTCATCAACGTCGCCCTGAACGTCATCGCCGGGGACGAGGTCAACGCTGCGCCGCAGGCGTACTTCACGGCCCTCGCCGCGGTCGTGACGACCGCACTGTTCCTGGCGCTGTTCGTCCGCGCCCGCGCCGCCCGAGAGCGGCGCGCCGCGACGGCCTGAGCGCTCACCGGTGCGCCATGACCAGTTCCCTTGCGGTCGTGGCGCACTGGGCGGCGTATTCGGAGGGCCGGTGGCCGATGAGGTCCTTGAAGTCGTTCGAGAAGTGCGCCTGGTCGGACCATCCGAGGTCGGCGGCCAGCCGCGTGAGGTCGGTGCCGGGTTCGGCGGCGAGGCGGTCGGCGGCGTCGTGGAGCCGGTAGCGGCGCAGCAGCGTCTTCGGCCCCAGTCCGATGTAGGCGTGGAAGAGCCGTTGAAGGCGCTTGGGGGACATGAAGCACCGCGCGGCGACCTGGTCGGCGCGGGTGATCGAGCGGTCCTCCAGCATGAGCGTGACGATGCCAAGCAGCTCCTCGTAGCGCGCGTCGACCTCGCGCGGCATCCGCGGCTCCAGGAACCGGCCGACCGCCGCCGCGCCCGCCTCGTCGCCGGTGGAGGCCACGGCCGCGTTGAGCGCCTCGACCTCGGGGCCGAACACCGTCGCCGCGCCGGCGACCCAGTCGGCGACCTCGGCCGCCTCGATCCCGGTGAACGCGGTGAACCCGCCGGGCCGGAACTTCACCCCGAGCACCCGTCCCGATCCTGTGAGCGGGTGCCGCGAGACCGCCGTGCCGGGGCCGTGGATCTCGGCGCCGAGGACCGGCATGAAGCTGAGGTTCACGCACGGGTGGGGGACCACCACCGACTCGTAGGAGGCGCCCTCGGGCAGGTCCCACGCCACCGTCCAGTACCGCTCCGCGTACCGCCCCAGCGGCCCCGGGACCGGGTACCGGCGCAGGTCGATGTGCCGCGCCGCCTCCTGCGGACGCAGTACGCCCTTGTCGCTCGCGGTCGGTCGATCCATGCCACCGAATCTAGCCGCCGGGTACGTCGCTTTTTTACAAGCGCAGGTCACGGCCGTCGACCAGACTGGTGCGCATGACGGAAACCAATGTCAACCCGATCCCCGAGGGCTACCACTCGGTCACGCCCTTCATCGTCGTCAAGGACGCCGCGAAGGCCATCGACTGGTACGCCGAGGTCTACGGGGCCACCACGCTCACCCGCAACGACATGCCCGACGGCACGGTAGCGCACTGCGAGATCCAGATCGGGAACTCGATCGTCCAGCTCGGCGATCCGAACCCGGCCTTCGGCATGGAGGTGCCCGACCCCGAGCACGTCACCGCCTCCCTCGTCCTCTACGTCGAGGACTGCGACGCGGTGTACGCCAAGGCCGTCGAGGCGGGCGCCACGGTCCGCGAGGAGCCCGCGGTGTTCCTCACCGGGGACCGCTACGCCTCCATCGCCGACCCGTTCGGCCGCCGCTGGTCGATCATGACCCGGGTCGAGGACGTCTCCCGCGAGGAGGGCGAGCGCCGCGTGGACGAGTGGCTCGCGTCCATGTCCCAAGGCGGGGAGTAACGCCGAAGGCCCCGCCGACCGGCGGGGCCTTTCGCGTCTTCGCAGGTCAGTAGCTCTCGGGGTAGCCCACCGTCGGCGCCGACACGTCGTCGAGCGCCAGGCGGATCTCCGGGGGCAGGAACAGCTGCTCGGCCGCGAGCGAGGCCCGCAGTTGCGTGGCGTTGCGCGCCCCCACGATCGCCGAGGCCACGCCCGGCTGGTCGCGGACCCACGCGAGGGCGACTTCGAGCGGGCTCACCCCGAGCCCTTCGGCGGCGGTCGCGCAGGCCTCCACGATCCCGGCCGAGCGCTCGTCGAGGTACACCGAGGCGAACCGCGACCACTGCGCCGAGGCCACCCGCGAGTCGGCCGGGCGCCCGAACCGGTACTTGCCGGTGAGGACCCCCCGGCCCAGGGGCGACCACGCGAGCAGGCCCAGCTCCATCGCCAGGCACGCGGGGAGCACCTCCCGCTCGACGCCGCGCTGGAGCAGCGAGTACTCCACCTGGCTCGCCGCGATCGGCGTGCGGCCGGGCCAGGCCGACTGCCACGCGTGCGCGCGGGCGGTCTGCCACCCGGTGTGGTTCGACAGGCCCACGTACCGGACCTTCCCGCTCGCCACCGCGCCGTCGAGGACCGACATGGTCTCCTCCAGCGGCGTGTCCGGGTCGTAGACGTGCAGGACCCACAGGTCGATGTAGTCGGTGCCGAGCCGCCGCAGCGAGCCCTCCAGGGACCGCAGCAGCCACCCCCGGGAGGTGTCCCGCTTGCGCGGCGCCCCGTCGGTGCGTACGCCCGCCTTCGTGGCGATGTGCAGCTCCGAGCGCGCCGCGATCTTGCCGATGAGCTGGCCGATCACCGCTTCGGCGGCCCCCTGCCCGAAGACGTCGGCGGTGTCGATGAGGGTGCCGCCGGCCTCGACGAAGGTCTGGAGCTGCGCGGCGGCATCCTCCAGGCCGGCCTCGTCGGTGGTCCACGTCATCGTTCCCAGGCCCAGAGAGGAGACTTCGATGCCGCTGCGTCCAAGTGGTCGGCGTTCCATGAGCACACAAGGTACATCGAGCGGCCCTCACATGGGTGCCTCAGGTGCGCCCCACCGGCTCCGCGGCCGCGCCGCATTCGGTCCCCGGGAGCTGGCCGGTCGGCCGGTATTCGAAATATGATCGCGGGCATGGAATCCTGGACCGCACCGCACGTACCCGCCCTGCCCGGCCACGGCCCCGCCCTGCGACTGCACGACACCGCGACCGCCGGCCCGCGCGAGCCGCTGGAGCCCGGCGCCCGGCGCGCCACCATGTACGTGTGCGGCATCACCCCCTACGACGCGACGCACCTGGGCCACGCGGCCACCATGATCACCTTCGACCTCGTCCACCGCTACTGGCTCGACCAGGGGATCGACGTCGACTACGCCCAGAACGTGACCGACGTCGACGAGCCGCTGTTCGAACGCGCCGAGCGCGACGGCACCGACTGGCAGGTCCTCGGCCTGCGCGAGACCGCCCTCTACCGCGAGGACATGGAGGCCCTCGCGGTCGTCCCGCCCCGCCACTACATCGGCGCGATCGAGTCGATCCCCTCGGTCGGCAGGGCCGTCGAGCGCCTCGTGGACTCCGGCGCGGCCTACCGCCACGAGTCCGGCGACGTCTACCACTCGGTCGAGGCCTACGTCGACCGCTTCCCCGCCGCACCCTCCGTCTCCGGCTACGACGAGGAGACCATGTTGCGCTACGCCGCCGAGCGCGGCGGCGACCCCGAGCGCGAGGGCAAGCGCCACCCGCTCGACCCGAAGCTGTGGAACGCCCCCCGCGACGGCGAGCCCTCCTGGGACTCCCCGGTCGGCCCCGGCCGCCCCGGCTGGCACATCGAGTGCGCCTGCATCGCCCTCGACCACCTCGGCGAGCAGATCGACGTCCAAGGCGGCGGCTCCGACCTCATCTACCCCCACCACGAGATGTCGGCCGCGCACGCCGAGGCCCTCACCGGGAAGCTCCCGTTCGCGAGCGCCTATGTGCACACCGGCATGATCGGCCTCGACGGCGAGAAGATGTCGAAGTCCCTGGGGAACCTCGTGTTCGTCTCCAAGCTCCGCGCCGAAGGGGTCGACCCGGCCGCCGTGCGCCTGGCCCTGCTCTCGCAGCACTACCGCACGGACCGCCAGTGGAGCGCCGCCGTGCTCGCCGAGGCCGAGCTGCGCCTGGGCCGCTGGCGGGAGGCCCTTTCGCGTGAACTCGCCGTGCCCGCCGGGGCCGTGCTCACCGCCGTCCGCGAACGCCTCGCCGACGACCTCGACACCCCTGGAGCCCTTGCGGCCGTTGACGCTTGGGCCAACGAAACCCTCACCACCGGAGGCGAGGACCCCTCGGCTCCGGCACTCGCCCGGGACACGATCGGAGGTTTGCTCGGCATAGACTGCACGCGCTGATTGTGCGAAATGCCGAGTATCGGTACGCTCATCACTGAGCGTGGCCGACTCCCCATCCCCCTGGAGTCGAATTGAAGATCCTGCTGCTGGTGTCCGCATTCAACGGCCTCACCCAGCGCGTGTGGTGCGCCCTGCGCGAGCAGGGGCACGACGTCGGCGTGGCACTCGCCCCGGCCCACCGCGACCCCGAGTCGCTCACGGCCGAGGTCGAGCGGACCGACCCCGACCTCGTCCTCTGCCCCTTCCTCAAGCACCGCGTGCCCGAAGCGGTCTGGCGGCGCCGGACCACCGTGATCGTCCACCCCGGCCCCGTCGGCGACCGCGGGCCCTCCTCGCTCGACCACGCGCTCCTCGAGGACCGGCCCCGCTGGGGCGTCACCGCCCTCTCGGCGGTCGAGGAGATGGACGCCGGACCGATCTGGGCCACCGCCGAATTCGACGTCCCGGCCGGGATCACCAAGAGCGCCCTCTACAACGGCCCCGCCGCCGACGCCGCCATGGAATGCGTCGCCGCCACCGTCCGCCGCGTCGCCGCCGGGGACCGGCCCGTCCCCGCCGACCGCCACCCGCGCGCCATCGCGGGCACCGGCGAACTGCCGCTGCTGCGCCGCCCCGCGTTCGCCCTCGACTGGCACGCCCCCGCCGCCGACCTCGCCCGCCGCATCGCCGCCGCCGACGGCGCCCCCGGCGCCCCCGCGGAGGTCCACGGCCGCACCTACTGCCTCTTCGACGCCGTCGCCACCGACGACCACACCGGCGCCGAACCGGGCACCGTCGTCGGCCGCGACTGCGAGACCCTCGCCTTCGCCACCGGCCGCGGCACCCTCTGGGTCGGCTACGCCGCCCTCCTCGGCACCAGGAGAGGCCCCAAACTCCCCGCCGCGATGGTCCTCGACCCCGGCGAGGTCCCGTTCCTCCCCGCGCCCGAGGCCGCCGCCGAGACGGCCTACCGCCGCGAAGGCGACATCGGCCACCTCACCCTGCGCTCCTACAACGGCGCCATGCACACCGAGCAGTGCCGCCGCCTCACCGGCGCGGTCGAGAAGGCCCTCACCGAGGACACCCGCATCCTCGTGATCACCGGCACCGAGCACGCCTTCTCCAACGGCATCCACCTCGGCGTCATCGACGCCGCCCCCGACCCCGCCGCCGAGGCCTGGGACAACATCACCGCCATCGACGAGCTGTGCCTGGCGATCGCCGGCGCCGACCAGCTCACCGTCGCCGCGTTCTCCGCCAACGCCGGCGCCGGCGGCGTCATGGCCGCCCTGTGCGCCGACGTCACCGTCGCCCGCGACGGCACCGTCCTCAACCCGTACTACGACATGGGCATCTACGGCTCCGAACTGCACACCTGGTCGGTCGCCAACCGCGTCGGCGCCGCGACCGCCGCCCGCCTCCTGGGCGACAAGCTCCCGATCTCCGCCGCCGAGGCCGCCCGCCTGGGCCTCATCGGCGCCGTCGGCCCCCGCGACTGGGCCGAGTTCCAGCGCTGGCTCCGCGCCGTCGCCATCGGCTACAACGACCCGATCACCCGCGGGCGCATGTTCGCCGCCAAGGCCCGCCGCCGCGCCGAGTCCAGGCCCATGTCCTACTACCAGACCATCGAGCTCGCCGAGATGGCCCGCGACCTCTTCGACGACCGCCACGGCTTCGACGCGAAAAGGCGCGCCTTCCTGGGCAAATCCGCCCCCGCCGAGACCCCGGCGAAACTTCGCCCCGCCTGATCCGGCGACCGCGTTGACAGGCCGGTTCCCACCTGATGGACTGTCGGTATGTTCGAAGAAGGACAGTACTTCGCGCCGGTCAACACCGACGCCGACGGCACGGTCGTCGTGGAACTGGGTGAGAACCACCCGGGCTTCGCCGACCCCGAGTACCGCGAGCGGCGCAACGCCATCGCGGCCCTCGCATTGGACTGGGAACCCGGCCTACCCATGCCGACCGTTTCCTACACCGACACCGAGCACGGGATCTGGCGGCTGGTCAGCGCCGAACTCGCGGTCAGGCACCAGGCCCTGGCCTGCCGCGAGTACCTGGAGGGCGCCGAGCGCCTCAAGCTCCCCGCCGACCACATACCGCAGCTCCACGAGGTCTCGGAGTCCCTGGAGCCGCTCACCGGCTTCAGCTACCTGCCCGCGGCCGGGCTCGTCCCGCTGCGCGAGTTCTACGGGGTGCTCTCCGACGCCCGCTTCCACGCCACCCAGTACATCCGCCACCACTCGGTGCCGCTGTACACGCCCGAGCCCGACGTGGTCCACGAGGTCATCGGCCACGCCAACGCGCTGGCGGCCCCGCGGTTCGCCGCGCTCTACCGGGCCGCCGGGGAGGCGGCCCGCAGGGTCCACTCCGAGGAGGCGCTCGAATTCGTCTCCCGGATCTTCTGGTTCACCCTCGAGTTCGGGGTGATCAGCGAGAAGGACGGCCTCAAGGCCTACGGCGCGGGCATCCTCTCCTCGTACGGGGAGATCGACGAGTTCCGGGACATGACGATCCTGCCGCTCGACCTGGTCACGATGGGCACCATCGACTACGACATCACCCACTACCAGGACAAGCTCTTCGACGCCGGTTCGATGGACCGGCTCGAAGACGTGGTGGGGGAGTTCTGGACGAACTGCGACGACGAGTCGATCGAGCGGCTCAAGGCCGACGCGGGCCGGTAGCGATCAGTACAGCTGCCGCTCGTACGTCTCGCCGTAGTACTCGGTGAGCTCCTCGAGGGTCTTCTCGACCACCTGGGTCTCCTTGACCATCTGCGCGTGCGGCGGCAGCGCGTCCGGCTCCCACGTCTCGGGGCTCCAGATGCCCGAGCGCATCGAGGCCTTGCCGCAGTGGAAGAAGATCGTCTCGATCTCGACCACGAGCGCCAGGATCGGCTTGTGGCCCTTGACGACCATGTCCTCGAAGAAGGGCGCGTCCGAGACCACTCGGGCGCGCCCGTTGATCCGCAGCGTCTCGCGCCGCCCCGGGATGAGCGACAGGAGCCCGACGCGCGGGTTGGCGAGCACGTTGCGGTAGCCGTCGACGCGCTTGTTGCCCTTGCGCTCGGGGATCGCCACCGTCGTGTCGTCCAGGACGTGCACCAGCCTCCCCGCCGGGTCGCCCTTCGGCGAGGCGTCGCAGCGGCCCTCGGCGCCCGAGGTCGCGATCACGCAGTACGGGGACGCGGCCAGCCACTCGCGGTCCCTGGCGTGGAGCACGGCGCGCTCCTTGGTCGCGGCCTGGGGCATCACGTCGCCGACGATCTCCCGCAGTTTCGCGGGATCGGTCACTTCGGTCCACAGTCGAGCATCGGTGTCCATCGGGGGACTTCCTTCCGCCAGGGGGCGTTACGACCCGATGCTACGCCCGTTCTCCTCGGATGCCGAGCGTCGTTCGTCGGCGTCGGCGAGCGCGTGGCGCACCGCGTAGCGGATCGTCCAGTACTGGAGGTAGAGGCCGAAGCCGACGACGAGGACCAGCAGGAGGGGGTTCACGACGCTCATCCTATTCGTGCCCGTGTGATCTTCGTCCGACACCGTGCCCATCCTGTGAAACGGAGTTCCCACTTGTCGGCACCCGCCGGTACCCTTGGCCCCGTGTCTGCGAAGAGCCTTTTCCTCGATGTCCTCAGCCGCCGCGTCGTGATCGCCGACGGCGGCATGGGCACGATGCTCCAGGCCTTCGACCCGACGATGGAGGACTACGACGGCCACGAGGGCCTCTCCGACATCCTCTGCCTGACCCGCCCCGACATCGTCCTGGGCATCCACGACGCCTACCTGGCCGCCGGCGCCGACTGCGTCGAGACCAACAGCTTCAACGCCAACTACGGCGGCCTGGTCGAATACGGCATCGAGGACCGCGCCCGCGAGATCGCCCGCGCCGCCGCCGCCCTCGCCCGGCAGAAGGCCGACGAGCACGCCACCCCCGAGTGGCCCCGCTTCGTCCTCGGCTCGATGGGCGGCGGCACCCGCCTGCCCACCCTCGGCCACGCCCCCTACGCGATCCTGCGCGACCACTACGAGGCCTGCTCCCTCGGCCTCATCGAAGGCGGCGCCGACGCGATCCTCGTCGAGACCGCCCAGGACCTCCTCCAGGCCAAGGCCGCCGTCATCGGCGCCAAGCGCGCCAACGCCGCACTCGGCACGAGCGTCCCGATCATCGCCCAGGTCACCGTCGAGACCACCGGCACCATGCTCGTCGGCGGCGAGATCGGCGCGGCCCTGACCAGCCTCGTCGCCCTCGGCATCGACCTCATCGGCCTCAACTGCGCCACCGGCCCCGCCGAGATGAGCGAGCACCTGCGATACCTCTCGCGCCACTCGCCGATCCCGATCTCCGTCATGCCCAACGCCGGCCTGCCCACCCTCGGCCCGAACGGCGCGGTCTACCCGCTCACGCCCGAAGAGCTCGCCGACGCTCACGAGGACTTCGTCCACAACTACGGCGTCGGCCTCGTCGGCGGATGCTGCGGCACCACCCCCGACCACATCCGGGCCGTCCGCGCCCGCCTCGGCGGCGCCCCCGAGGACCTCGCCGCCCCCAAGGCGCGCACCATCGTCCTCGAACCGGGCGCCTCCTCCTCCTACCACCACGTGCCCTACCGCCAGGACGCCTCGATCCTCAACGTCGGCGAGCGCACGAACGCCAACGGCTCCAAGGCCTTCCGCGACGCCATGCTCGCCGCCGACTACGACCGCTGCGTCGAGATCGCCCGCGAGCAGGCCGGCGGCGGCTCCCACCTCCTCGACCTGTGCGTCGATTACGTCGGCCGCGACGGCGCCGAGGACATGCGGGTCCTCGCCTCCCGCTTCGCCACCGCCTCCACCCTGCCGATCATGCTCGACTCCACCGAGCCGAACGTGGTCGAGGCCGGGCTCGAAGCCCTCGGCGGCAAGTGCATCGTCAACTCCGTCAACTTCGAGGACGGCGACGGCCCCACCTCCCGCTACCAGCGCATGATGCCGCTCGTCGCCGAGCATGGCGCCGGCGTCGTCGCCCTGTGCATCGACGAGGAGGGCCAGGCCCGCGACCGCGACTGGAAGGTCCGCGTCGCCGCCCGCCTCATCGACGACCTCACCGGCACCTGGGGCATGAAGGTCGAGGACATCTTCGTCGACGCCCTCACCTTCCCCATCTCCACCGGCCAGGAGGAGACCCGCCGCGACGGCCTGGAGACCATCGCCGCCATCCGCGAGATCGCCCGGCTCTACCCCGGCGTCAACTTCACGCTCGGCGTCTCCAACATCTCCTTCGGCCTCAACCCCGCCGCCCGCCAGGTCCTCAACTCCGTGTTCCTCAACGAATGCGTCGAGGCCGGGCTCACCAGCGCCATCGTCCACGCCTCCAAGATCCTGCCCATGGCCTCCATCCCCGAGGAGCAGAAGCAGATCGCGCTCGACATGGTCTACGACCGCCGCGGCGAGGACTACGATCCCCTCCAGAAGCTCATCGAGGTCTTCGACGGCGTCAGCCTCGCCGGCACCAAGGAGGCCCGCGCCGAGGCCCTCGCCGCCCTCCCGCTCGGCGAGCGCCTCGCCCAGCGCATCATCGACGGCGACAAGAACGGCCTCGACACCGACCTCGACACCGCCCTCGCCGACGGCAAGCGTCCCCTGGAGATCATCAACGACCACCTCCTCGAAGGCATGAAGGTCGTCGGCGACCGCTTCGGCTCCGGCCAGATGCAGCTGCCGTTCGTCCTCCAGTCCGCCGAGGCCATGAAGTTCGCCGTCGCCCACCTCGAACCCCACATGGACAAGGCCGACACCACCGACAAGGGCACCATCGTCCTCGCCACCGTCCGCGGCGACGTCCACGACATCGGCAAGAACCTCGTCGACATCATCCTGTCCAACAACGGCTACACCGTCGTCAACCTCGGCATCAAGCAGCCCATCAACGCCATCCTCGACGCCGCCGAAGAGCACGGCGCCGACGTCATCGGCATGAGCGGCCTCCTCGTCAAGTCCACCGTCATCATGAAGGACAACCTCGCCGAGATGATGGCCCGCAGCCTCCACCGGCGCTGGCCCGTCCTCCTCGGAGGCGCCGCGCTCACCCGCGCCTACGTCGAGGACGACCTGCGCGACATGTTCGAAGGCGGCCAGGTCCACTACGCCCGCGACGCCTTCGAGGGCCTCGCCCTCATGGACAAGGTCATGACCGCCCGCCGCACCGGCGTGCCGATCTCCGACCCCGAGCAGGACGCCAAGATCGCGCTGCGGCGCCAACGGCGCGCCAAGCAGGCCACGCTCGTCGCCGAGACCCTCCCCGACCTCGACGACACCTCGGTGCGCTCCGGCGTCGCCACGGACGTCGACATCCCCGTGCCGCCGTTCTACGGCTCCCGCGTGGTCAAGGGCATCGCGCTGGCCGAGTACGCCTCGATGCTCGACGAGCGCGCCACGTTCCTGGGCCAGTGGGGCCTCAAGCCCGGCCGCGGGGACGACGGCGCCTCCTACGAGGAGCTCGTGGAGACCGAGGGCCGCCCGCGCCTGCGCTACTGGCTCGACCGCCTCGCGACCGACAACGTCATCGAGGCGAAGGTCGTCTACGGCTACCTGCCGGTCTACTCCGAGGGCAACACGCTCGTGGTCCTGGACGAGAACGGCCACGCCGAGCGGGCCCGCTTCACCTTCCCGCGCCAGCGCCACGGCAAGCGCCTGTGCCTGGCCGACTTCTTCCGCGCCAAGGACGGCGAGCGCCTCGACGTCCTGGGGATGCAGCTGGTCACCTTGGGCTCCAAGGTCTCCGAGTACACGAACGAGCTGTTCAAGGCCAACGCCTACCGCGACTACCTCGAAGTGCACGGCCTCACCGTGCAGCTGACGGAGTCGCTCGCCGAGTACTGGCACCGCCGCATCCGCCGGGAGTGGACGCTGCCGGGCGGCGGCACCGTCGGCGACGCCGACCCGGGGGACCTCTCGGGCATCCTCGACGTCGACTTCCGCGGCTGCCGCTACTCCTTCGGATATCCGGCCTGCCCCGAACTGGCCGACCGCGCGACCCTCGTGGACCTCCTGGGCGCCGACCGCATCGGCGTCGAACTGTCCGAAGGGGACCAGCTCCACCCGGAGCAGTCCACCGACGCGATCGTCCTGCACCACCCCGAGGCGAGCTACTTTAACGCCAAGTGACCCCGGTGGGTGCCCGGCGTCCTTGGGGCGCCGGGCACCGATCCGGGAACCGCGTTCACCCGCGCGCCGCCCGCCCGGCACCATAGAGCCATGTCGCACGAACTCGTCGCCTATCTCGGCGTCATGGACGCCGGGAAGTCCACCCTCGCCCTCCAGTACCACCACTCCCTCGGCGGGAACGGCGTCGTGTACACCTCGATGGACCGCGGCGGCGAGGGCGTCGTCTCCAGCCGCCTGGGCCTGAGCCACGAGGCCCGCGAGGTCAAGCCCGGCTTCGACATCTACGACGACCTCGCGGCGCTGCGCCCGCCGTACGTCGTGGTCGACGAGGTGCAGTTCCTCGAAGCGCCCAAGCAGATCAACCACCTCGCCGACGCCGTCGACGGCCTCGGCATCGACGTCTACGCCTTCGGCCTCAAGACCGACTTCCTCGGCCGCCTCTTCCCCGCCTCGCAGCGCCTCATCGAGCTCGCCGACCGCGTCGAGGAGCTGCCGGTGCGCGTCAACTGCTGGTGCGGAGAGCGCGGCACCCACAACGCCCGCGTGCGGGAGGGCGTCATGGTCTTCTCCGGCGACCTCGTCGAAGTCGGCGACATGGACTCCTACACCGTCCTGTGCCGGCGCCACCACCGCGCCGGGCTCGCCTGAACCCGTGTGAGCCTGCTCGCCGGGGACCCCACGACCGGCCCGGCGCACCCGAGACGCCCGTACTGTTGGACGCGTGACCGACCTTCCGGAAGCCGTGTTCCCGCAAGCCGTCCTCTTCGACATGGACGGCACCCTCGTCGACAGCGAACGGGTCTGGGACACCGGCATCGAGGAGCTCGCCGTCCTCCTCGGCGGCACCCTCGACCCGCTCGTGCGCGCCCGCATGGTCGGCACCAACGAGGACGCCTCGGTCCTCATGCTCCTCGAAAGCCTCGGCAGGCCCCTCGCCGAGGCCCCCGCGCGCCAACTGTGGCTGCGCGCCCGCATGAAGGAGCTCTTCGCCCTCGGCGTCGACTGGAAGCCCGGCGCGCAGGACCTGCTGCTCGAATCGCGCGCCGCCGGCATCCCGACCGCGCTCGTCACCTCCACGCCCCGCGAACTCGCCGACGTCATCATCGACCAGCTCGGCGCCGACAACTTCGACCTCACCGTCTGCGGCGACGAGGTCGACCACCGCAAGCCCGACCCCGAGCCCTACCGCGCCGCCGCCGCCAAACTCGGCGTCGACATCCGCCGCTCGGTCGTGCTGGAAGACTCCGTCTCCGGCGTCGCCTCCGCCCTCGCGGCCGGCGCGGTCACCCTCGCCATCCCCAGCGAGGTCGCCCTCCCCGAGGACCTCGACGTCCTCCTCCTCGACACCCTCGAAGGCGTCGACCTCGACTACCTCCGGGCCCTGGCCCCGACCCGCTGAACCGCAAAAGCCGTTGACCGGCCCCGCCGTCTCCACCAGTCTGGGCGGATGCCAGCGCAACCGGCCGAACCGGCCCACACCATCGTCAAAGCCCTCGCCGACCCCGAACGGCTCCGGGTGTTCGCCGAGATCGTCCTCGCCGACGCCCCCGTGGCCGTCGCCGACCTCAACGCCCGCCACCCCCGCGCCGAACGCGCCCTCACGCGCCTGTTCGAGGCGGGACTCCTCACCCGCGAGGACGGCCGCCTCCGCGCCGCGCCCGAGGCCTTCCGCGACGCCGCCGCGGCCGCCCGCGCCGCCAGGCCCGACGCGCCCGCAGACGTCGCCCCCGAGGTCGCACCGCTGTACTCCGGCGGCCGCATCGCCGTCCGCCCCGTCAACCGCCGCACCCGGGTCGCCCTGCTGAACGACCTCGCCGGACGCCTCTTCGCCTTCGACCGCGTCTACACCGAACGCGAGATCACCGAGGCCCTCGCCGCCGAATACGACGACCCGCTCCAGCTGCGCCGCGACATGATCGACGAACTCCTCCTCGAACGCACCGAAGGCGGCCGCGAGTACCGCAGGCGCGAGGCCCCGCCGATCCCCTAGCCCCGCTCAGCAGGCGGCGAGACCGGACCGCGGCGCCAAGGCGTCGCGGTGCCGCTCACCCCAGACCTCCAAGGGCGCCAGCGCCTCCCCGAGCGAGAGCCCCAGCGGCGTCAGCGAGTACTCCACCCGCGGCGGCACCTCCGCGTACAGCTCCCGGTGCACGATCCCGCTCGCCTCCAACTGCCGGAGGTTCTCGGCGAGCACCTTCTCGCTCACGCCGTCGAGCTTGCGCCGGATCTGCCCGAACCGGACCGGCCCCTCGGCGAGCACCCACATCAGGTGCATCTTCCACTTGCCGCCCACGACATCGATCGCTATCGACATGCCGCAGGTTTGATCTGCGTCACTCGCCGCCTGCATCGGACCCCCTCCGGCCGTATTTCGAACCTCGACGTAAGTAGCCCCACCCGAAGGTGCGGTCTTGCAGAGCCTATCCGGCCGGGCGAACATGGATCCCGTCAACACCACCAGTGATCCACCAATTCGCAAGGGGCACAACATGTCTGCCAACAAATCAGTGACCGTGATCGGCCTCGGCCCGATGGGCCGCGCCACCGTCAAGGCCCTCCTCGACGCCGGATACGACGTCACCGTCTGGAACCGCAGCCGACCGGGCCTCGACGCCGCCGCCGCACTCGGCGCCCGCCCCGCCGCCACCGTCGCCGAAGCCGTCGCCGCCAACGACACGGTCCTGCTCTCCCTCATCCACTACGACGCCATGTACGGCGTCCTCGAACAGGCCCCCGCCGACCTCACCGGCACGACCGTCGTCAACCTCTCCTCCGACTCACCGGACAACACCCGCAAGGGCGCCGCATGGGTCGCCGAACGCGGCGGCGCCTTCCTCACCGGCGCCTACATGACCCAGAGCGACGACCTCCACCACGCCGCCTCCCGCCTCTACGTCAGCGGCCCCAAAGCCCTCCACGACACCAACCGCACCCTCCTCGAAACCCTCGTCCCCACCGTCCACCACCTCGGCGAGGACCACGGCCTCGCCCAGGTCTACTACCAGGCCGGCCTCGCCCAGTTCCACGCCTTCCTCACCTCCTTCGAACAGGCGCTGGCGATCGTGGAGGCCTCCGGCGCCGACATCGACCGCTTCGTCGCCTTCGCCACCGAGTCCCCGGAGAGCAACGTCGACTTCATGCGCTACTTCGCCGAGTCCGCCAAGCAGGGCGGCTGGGGCGACACCGCGAACCTCAAGATGATGCACGCGGGCGCCCAGCACGTCATCGACACCGCCGAAGAGGTCGGCGTCGACGCCGACCTCACCCGCACGATTCAGGACTACTACCGGCGCGCCCTGGACGCGAGCGAAGCGACCGGCCAGGCTGTCCCCGTCTACCGCGTCCTGCGCGGGAAGGCGTAGGACGCCATGACCGCAACCGCCGTCACCGTCCTCGGCCTCGGCGCGATGGGCTCGGCCGTCGCCGAACGCCTGCGCGCCACCGGCCGCACCACCACCGTGTGGAACCGCACCGCCGCCAAGACCGCCCCGCACGCCGCCGCCGGATCGAAGACCGCCGCCACCGTCGCGGCGGCGGTCGCCGCGAGCGACCTGACCCTGGTCGTCCTCCTCGACCACGCCGCCGTCCGCGAACGGCTCGAACCGGTCGCCGCCGACCTCAAGGGACGCACGTTGGTCGACCTGACCACCACCACCCCGAACCAGGCCCGCGAAAGCGCCGCCTGGGCCGCCGCACACGGCATCCGCTACGTCGACGGCGCCGTCATGGCCGTCCCCGCCATGATCGGCACCCCGCAGGCGCGACTGCTCTACTCCGGCGACCACGACGCCTACACCGACGCCCTCCCGGCCCTCGAAGCCCTCGGCACCGCCGAGTACGAAGGCGCCGACGCAGGCCTGGCCGCCCTCAAGGACATGGCGCTCCTGTCCGCGATGGACCTCATGTTCCTCGGCTACGTCCAGGCCATCGCCATGATGCGCACCGCCGGAACCGCCGCCGCCGACACCGCGGCCGACGTCGAAGCATGGCTCGCCGCCATGCTCCCGCACGGCCGCGGCATCGCCGACGTCATCGACGGCGGCACCTACGACACCGGCGGCCAGAGCGTCGACTTCGACCGCCGCGGCCTCGCCTCCCTCATCAACGCCAGCCGCGAACAAGGCGTCCGCGCCGACCTCCTCGAACCGCACCTCAAACTCCTCGACGAACTCGCCGCCACCGGCCGCGGCGCGAGCGACTGGCCCCGCATCATCGACCGCCTCGCCATCCGCGAATGACACCGAAGGAGACCGCCATGCCCAAGGGCACCGTCAGCATCCTCGGCCTCGGCGCGATGGGCTCGGCCGTCGCCGCGCGCCTGCGCGAGACCGGCCACGACACCACCGTCTGGAACCGCACCCCCGCCAAGGCCCGACCGCACGTCGAGGCCGGATCGGCACACGCCGCCACCGTCGCCGAAGCCGCCGCCGCGAGCGACCTCGTCGTCACCGTCCTCCTCGACCACGCCGCCGTCCGCGAACACCTCGACCCCGTCGCCGACCACCTCGCGGGCAAGACCCTCGTCAACCTCACCACCACCACCACACCGAACGAAGCCAGATCCACCGCCGCCGGGGCCGCCGCACACGGCATCGGCTACCTCGACGGCGCCGTCATGGCCGTCCCCGCCATGATCGGCGACACCGCCCGCCTGCTCCACTCCGGCGACCACCACGCCTTCACCACCGCCGAACCCGCCCTCAAAGCACTCGGCACCGCCGAATACCAAGGCGCCGACGCCGGCCTGGCCGCACTCAAGACTGTGCTTCCTTCGAAGACGCGGCGCTCCTCTCGGGCATGTACCTCATGCTCACCGGCTTCCTCCAGGCCGCGGCCCTCATGAGCACCGTCGGCGTCAGCGCCGCCGACACCGCCGAGGAGGTCACGGCCTACAACACCGCGATGCTCCCGCTCGTCTCCGTGTACGCCGAGATCATCGACCAGGCGAAATACGAACCCGCCGTCGACCAGGACATGGACTTCAGCCGCTCCACGTTCGGCTCCCTCATCGCAACGAGCCGCGAACAGGGCATCCGCGCCGACCTCCTCGAACGCGTCAAGAAACTCGTCGACGAAGCCGCCGCCACCGGCCACGGCGCCGCCGACTGGCCCCGCGTCATCGAAAGCCTCCACATCCGCTGACGCACCACCGAACACCGAAGGAGACCACCATGCCCAAGGGCACCATCACCATCCTCGGCCTCGGCGCCATGGGCTCGGCCGTCGCCGACCGCCTCCGCGCCACCGGCCACGACACCACCGTCTGGAACCGCACCCCCGCCAAAACCGCACCCCACCGCGCCGCCGGATCGAACGTCGCCTCCACCGTCGCCGAAGCCGCCAACGCGAGCGACCTCGTCCTCGTCGTCCTCCTCGACCACGCCAGCGTCCGCGAACACCTCGAACCCGTCGCCGCCGACCTCAAGCACCGCGTCGTCGTCAACCTCACCACCACCACACCGAACGAGGCAAGATCCACCGCCGCCTGGGCCGCCGCACACGGCATCACCTACCTCGACGGCGCCATCATGGCCGTCCCCGACATGATCGGGCGACCAGGCGCACGCCTCCTCTACTCCGGCGACGAGAACGCCTACGCCATCGCCCGCCCCGTCCTCGAAACCCTCGGCACCGCCGAATACGAAGGCACCGACGCCGGCCTCGCCTCGCTCAAGGACATGGCACTCCTGGCCGCCATGTACCAGATGTTCGGCGGCGTCCTCCACGCCATCGCCATGATGCGCACCGTCGGCGCCGCACCCACCGACACCGCCAGAGACCTCGTCGACTGGCTCGGCGCCCTCATCCCGATCGCCGCCGACTTCGGCGCCGACGTCGAGAAGCGCGAATACGCCGCCCCGCCCGGCCAATCCGTCGACTTCACCCGGCCCGCACTCGCCTCGATCATCACCGCCAGCCGCGAACAGGGCATCAGCGCCGACTTCCTCGAACCGGTCAAGAAGCACCTCGACGAACTCGCCGCCACCGGACGCGGCGGCGCCGAATGGGCCAGCGTCGTCGAACAACTCACCATCGAATAAGCCCACCAGGGGCGGGGGACCGGCCCCCGTCGAGCGACTGAACGGGGCGGGGGACTACCCTCCCGCCCCCAACAGCGCCAGCTTCTCGTACCCGTCCGTCCCCGGCGCCGCGCTCAACGTCACCAGCAACTGCCCGCTCCCGTCCGCCACCCGGAACTGCTCCTTGTGCAACCGCAGCACCCCCACCAGCGGATGATCGAACCGCACCTCGCCCTGGATGCAGTCCACCACCTCCGCATCCGCCCACAGCTCACTGAACCGCCGATGCCGGATCGACAGCTCCCCGATCAACGCCGCCATCGCCGCGTCCTCGGGGAACAGCGCCGCCATCTTCCGCAACTGCGCCACCGTCTCCGCCGCCACCGACTCCCAATCCGGGAAGAACTCCCGCGACTCGTCCTCGAACAACAGCCGCGCGAAATTCGCCCCCTCCAAGGACCAACCGAAGCCCCCCAGCAGCAACCGCATCATCCGATTCGTCGCCAGCACGTCCTTGCGGTGATTCGAGACCATCGCAGGGAACGCCTCGATCCCCTCCAGCATCGTCCGCAGCGGCAGCCCCAGCTCCGCACTCGGATGCCCCGGCTCCAACCGCGTCATCCCCGCCAACCGGTGCAGATGCCGCCGCGTCGCCTCGTCCAGACCCAGCGCCCGCGACACCGCGTCCAGCACCTGATCCGAAGGACGCTTCGCCCGCCCCTGCTCCAACCGCGTGTAGTAGTCCACGCTCACTCCCGCCAGCAGCGCCAGCTCCTCGCGCCGCAGGCCCGGCACCCGTCGCCGGTCGTGTTCCGGCAATCCCACCTCCGCCGGATTCACCCGGGCGCGCCGCGCCTGGAGGAACTTCCCCAGATCAACCACGTCCTCGAGCTTGTGGATCCCGATCGCATCAGACGACATCACTCAAACCTCCGCGGCAAGTATCACCGCGTCCGCGCTCCGACGCCTAGGTCTGTCAGTCCTAGGGTCGAAGGACCCCAGGTCGAACAGACGTCTGGCAGCCCCCCGCCCGCCCCGCCACCATCGACCCATGCACATCCACCACGTCTACGCCCACCCCCACGCCGACTCCCTCAACGCCGCACTCCGCGACGAGACCGACCGGACCCTCACCGCCCTCGGCCACACCCGCACCCTCAGCGACCTCTACGCCATGCGATGGAAGGCCGTCGCCGACCACGACGACTTCGCCGCCGAACCCGACCGCCACTTCATGACCGCCGCCGGCGAGGCCTACCGCACCGGCGCGCTGGCGGCCGACATCCGCGCCGAGCACGAGCGCCTCCTGGCCGCCGACGCGCTCCTCCTCCAGTTCCCGCTCTGGTGGTTCTCCATGCCCGCCATCATGAAAGGCTGGTTCGACCGGGTCTTCACCAACGGCTTCGGCTACAACACCGCCGAGCACTACGGCGCCGGCGTGCTCGCCGGGAAACGCGCGATGCTCATGGTCACCACCGGCGCCACCGCGGAGACCCTGAGCGGCCGCGGCATCGGCGGCCCGCTCGACGACCTGCTCTTCCCGATCCAGCACGGCACCCTCTTCTACACCGGGATGCGAGTCCTGCCGCCCTTCGCGATCCACAGCGCCTGGGCGGTCGACTCGCCCGGATTCGCCCGCGAGACCAAGCGCCTGCGCGAGCGCTTGGAAACCCTCGCCGCGACCGATCCGATCCCCTTCCGCACCGAGTCGAGCGGCGACTACGACGCCGCGGGCCTCCTCAAACCGGGCGCCGAACGCCCCGGCACCACCGGATTCGCCATGCACACCGCCTGACACGCGAAGAGCCGGAGCGGCCTCGGCCGCTCCGGCTCGCAGACTCCGTCCAGCCGACGAAGGACGGGTCTACTCGAACGGGAACTTGTCCGCGAACGCGGGCTTCAGATCATCGATCCACACCGCGTTCTCGTCGAACTTGGCGTAGAACGGGCGCCCCACGATCCCGGGGTTCCGCGCCTGGAGCATCCGCAGGGAGAACACCTTCTCCTCGCCGATCTCCACGACGCCGTCCACCGCCACCTTGCCCGGCGTGGCCGACATCGAAGGGCCCCTGACGGTCCGGCACAGGCCCGAGACCTGGCTGAACGCGTCCCGGTAGATCTCCCAGGCCCGCCACAGCGGCACCGAGAAGTAGTCCTGCGGGCCGGTGTCGCGCTCGATGAACATGTAGTACGGGATCATCCCCAGCTTGTGCTGGGTCCTCCACATCCCCGCCCACTGGTCCGCGTCGTCGTTGATCGTCCTGATCAGCGGCGCCTGCGTCCGGATCACCGCGCCGGTGGACCTGATGCGCCGCACCGCCTCCCGCACGATGTCGGACTCGAGCTCCTTCTGGTGCGAGAAGTGCGCCATGAACGCGAGGTTTCGCCCCGAGTCCACCACCCGCTCGAACAGCCGCAGCGTGTCCTCCGCGTCCGGGTCCGAGACGAACCGCTGCGGCCAGTACGCCAGGGCCTTCGACCCGATCCGGACGGACTCGACGTGGTCCATCTCCAGCAGCGGCTCGATGTACCGCCGCAGCACCGGCTCACCCATGATCATCGGGTCGCCGCCGGTCAGCAGCACGCTGCTCACCTCGGGGTGGTCGCGCACGTACCCCGTCAGCTGCTCGACGTCGTTGTTCGCCATCTTGAGGTCGGCGATCCCCACGAACTGCGCCCACCTGAAGCAGTAGGTGCAGTACGCGTGGCAGGTCTGGCCCTGCTGCGGGAAGAACAGCACCGTCTCGCGGTACTTGTGTTGGAGCCCGGGGATCGATTCCTCGCCCTCCTTGGGCACGTTCAGCTGCAACTGCCCCGCCGGATGCGGGTTGAGCTTGAACCGGATCACGTTGGCCGCGGCCGTGACCTCCTGCTTCGGAGCGTCGGCCTTGAGCAGGCCCGCGATGTGGTCGATGTCCTCGGCGGGCAGCATGTCCTCGGTCGGGAAGACGAGCCGGAACATCGGGTCCTCGAACGGGCGCTCCCAGTCGATGAGCTCATCGACCACGTAGGCGTTCGTCCTGAACGGCAGGACCGACGCCACGGCCCTCGTACGCAGCCGCTGATCCTCCGTCAGCGGCGCTCGCTGGAGCAGTTCCTCCAGATGGCGGATGGTATAGGCGTGGAACCGCCTACCGGTGTTTTCAGGAGCAGTCACGAGAACTCCCTCCTCTTGCTTGTAGGTATGCAACTGGGCAGGCAGGCCTGGTTACAAACAAGTGCGCGAAACCAACGCTCACCGCGCCTCCCGCAGGCGTGAGCCCGCGTTCCGCGCCGCGGCGTTTCCGCCGCGGATGGTGCACCCGATGCTTTCGCGCACACTGTGCGTGAAGTATGAAATTTTCAGTCGATTGTGACGACCCTAACCCAGGGTCGCCTCAAGCGAGATCGGGACCGCCTTGAGCGCCTGGCTCACCGGGCAGCCGTCCTTGGTCGCCGCGGCGATCTGGTCGAACTCGTCCTTGTCGATGCCGGGCACCACGGCCCTCACCGACAGGGCGATGCCCGTGATCCCCGTGCCGGGCTTGAAGTCCACGCCGGCTTCGGTGACGATCTCCTCCGCGGTGTAGCCGGCCTTGCCCAACCCGGCCGACAGCGCCATGGAGTAGCAGGAGGCGTGAGCCGCGGCGATGAGCTCCTCGGGGCTGGTCTTGCCCTCGGGGTCGTTCGCGCGCGACGCCCAGGTGACAGGGGTGTCCGGCAGTCCAGAGGACACGAAGCTGGTGACACCGCCCCCGTCCTGGAGGCCACCGGTCCATCGGGTGCGTGCGTTGCGAGTGACTGACATGCGTTCTCCTCTGATCGGAGTTCCTTCGCTCGCAGGCTAACAGCCGAAGACGGCACCGGATGACGGTCCGCGACGGCGGCCGGGCTCGCGCCCGACCGCCGCTCGTCTCGACGTCTTTCCCGAAGTTCTTGCCGTCTTCGCAGGTCAAGCGTATCGTCGAACCTTGGGTGACCCCCCTGGTTTCGGCCCCTTCGGGGGTGTGTATATTTGTCTCTGCCCGCAGGGGAACGGAACAGCCGAGGAAAACGAGGCCGGTCCGGAGATCACGGAAGTACGCGACAGGCTCGAAGTCATGGCGCGGCCCGGATCGAATTGCGGGGATCACCTGAGACTTCATAGAGGCTCAATCGCGTGTGACCAGGGTCAAGGACCCTGAGTTGGACAGCGCGGTTCGAGACTAGTAATGTTGTTCGGGTTGCTCCGGCGGAGAAGGAATCCTCATAAGGATCGATTCATCGTCATGGCGTGTTGTTTGAGAACTCAACAGGGTG
>NZ_STGX01000022.1:0-71303 GCF_004912155.1 Glycomyces paridis
CAGAACAACGCACCAGAGACGAAATAGTTACGGGTTCTTAGGGCATGGCTGGTGTTGGAGTGATCAGCTACTTCTCGTGTGGCAGTGAGTGATTCGACTGTTGCGGAGTGGGAGCGGTTGAGGCGGCTCCTGCCTCCTCGGCCCTGGAGCGGTTCGACTACTCGTAGGCGAGATATCGGCCTGGCTTGTTCGGCTTCTCGACCGTGAAGCGCAGTTGGAGATCGGTGCGCCCGATCATGTCGGCCTGTTGGACGAACAGTTCGCTTGTGGTGAAGAGATGGCCCTGGAGGCTCCAGTCCTTCGCCAGCCATGTCCGAAGCGCGTCGAGCAGGGCGCGGTCGGTCGCAGTTTCGAGTCGCGACCTGCGAACCCAGAAGGAGACCGTCGCTTCGTAGTCCTCCCAGCGAAAGTCACCGATCGGGCTGATGCGGGCGCCCGCATACGTGCGCGCGTTCGTCGACCTGAGGTAGACACAGCCGAGACACTCCGTTTCGACCAGGTTCATCACCGTGTAGGAGAAGCCGTCGCCGTTGGCGTGCCATCGCTCCATCTTCTCCAGGTCCTCGCGGTTGGCCTCGACGGTGAAGTCCTCTTCGGGCCAACCCGTCTGCTCCCATCCGCGCAGGAAGTCACGGCTCTCCATGACTGCGGCGTAGTCGAGCTCGGCGTCGGCGGCCCTGATCGGCCGGATGATGAAATCGCCCGTCGCGAGGCCGTCGGGGGCGCCGTTGTCCATCGCAGAGAAAGGCATGGAGTACGTCCTTCTGGTCGACCGACGTTCAGCATATGGGCCGGTGCAACGGCTGTCAGGCGTGTTTCGGGGCCAGGACGAGCACGCGCGTTATGAGGTCATAGCCGAGTTCGAGAAGAGGCCGACATTGGCGCCCGAGCGGGTGTCGCTCGGGCGCCCTTCTTCGCACCTGGGTCAGCGGAGGGCGGCGAGGATGGTGTCGAGGGTGGTGAAGTCGACGGGTGGGGTGTCGTCGCCGTTGAAGGGTTCGACGCCGATGCCGATCATCCAGGCGGTGCCGTAGTCGAGGGCGGTGAGGCTGGGGAGATCGCCGTCGATGGTGCGGTGGATCGAGTCGTGGCCGGCGCTGGAGGCGGTGATGTCGCATTCGGCGTCGGCGCATTGGGCGTAGGTATCGGCGGCCTGGTCCGGTTCGTCGGTGGCGTCGATCGGCTCGGCCTGGAGGAAGAAGCGGACGGTCTCGCCGGATTCGAGTTCGGCCAGCAGGAAGGCCATGTGGGTGTGCCCGGTGCCGTAGACCGGTCCTCCGTACTCCGTGATGTCCGGGCCGAGGCGGACCACTTCGCCCGTGGAGAGGTCGACGTCGGCGCCGGGGAGCCCTTCGAGGATCGCGGCGGCCAGGTCGTCGATCAGGTCGGCCTCGGTGGGGGTCGCGGACGGGGCCGCCTGCTGGTTCACCGGAATGGATTCGGCGATGGCCGCGAGCTGCTCGGTCGTCGGGAGGGAGCGGCCCGGTTCGACGTGGAACTTGAGGTCGAGGTCGATCACGATGTCGCCGCGCAGGAGCATCACGGAGATCATGGGGACGTCTGCCGAGTCTTCGGGCGAGCCCGCGAGATCGGTGGGGTCGAGGCCGGTGCCTTCGCCGACCAGCATCGGGCCCGCCGCGGTCTCGATCCAGTTGCAGGTCATGCCCGGGTAGGAACCGCAGGCCTCGCCGCCGTCGCCTTCGGTGAGGTCGAGTCCCTCGGCGTTCCAGATGTTCGCCTCCATGTTGGCCCATTCGGGCGCGGAGGGGTCGGCGTCCTCGAACGCGTAGGTCTCAAGGAGGTAGAAGGCGTCGCGGTCGAGGTCGGTGTAGTAGAAGCCGTCGAACGGCGTGTCCTCGCCGCAACTGCCGTTCGGCTTCAGGCCGATCTCGGCGAGCCCTGCGAACAGCGCTTCGGTGTAGGCGGCGGCGCGGTCGGTCTCCTCGGTCTCGGGGAGCGGGCAGCCGGCGCCGTCGGCGCGGGCCCATTGGGAGAGGAAGTCCGGATCGACTGGGGCCGTGGGGAGGGCCTCGGGGGCACCGGCCGCGGCGGTGGCGCCGCCGCCGATCGCCATCGGGATGCCCACGGCCGCTACGACGGCGAGAACGGCGGCGGCCGTGCCGGTGGTGGCGACGCCGATGCGCTTGCGGACGACGCCGCGGCGGCCGGCGCGGATGATGTGGTCGGGGTCGATGCGGTCGGCGTCCACAGGGACGGCTCCGGCGGTGTCGAGCAGGTCCCGCACTTCGTCTTCGTTCATCGGTTGGTTCCTCACTGGCTTCGTTGGGTCGCGAGATCGGTGGTCGACGTGCGCTCGCGCAGAGTCTGAAGGGCGCGAGCGGTGTTGCTCTTGACGGTGCCGGCGCTGCACCGCAGGATCCGGGCGGTCTCCTCGACCGACCGGTCCTCCCAGAAGCGCAGGACCAGCGTCGCCCGCTGCTTCAGCGGGAGCCCGGAGAGGATCGCGACGGCGCCCGAGGGGTCGTCGGCCCAGGCGCCCTCTTCGGGTAGTTCCGGCGGTGCGGCGTAGGAGCGTTCGCGCCGGAACCAGCCGCGGCGGGTCTGGTCCACAAGGGAGTTCGCGAGGATGCGCCTGGTGTAGGCCTCGGCGGTCTCGGGGCGGATGCGGCTCCAGGCGCCGTAGAGCTTGATCAGCGAGGTCTGGACGGCGTCCTCTGCGAGATGCCAGTCCCCGCATGTGAGGTAGGCCGTGCGGAGCAGGGCGTCGCGGCTCGCCTCCACATGCGCGCGGAACTCGCTCTCGGATTCGGGGGTCATGGGCTGCCTTTCGTCGCTGCTACGACTCTTCTCCGTCGTGGTTTGTACGGATCGGGTTCACTTCGAGGTTGCATCGCGGCGGGTCGGGACGAGTGCGGGCACGCGAAAGCCGCCGGGGCAGGAGCCCCGGCGGCTGCCGTGCGGTCGGTTATGCGGAGGTCAGAGGATCGGGTTCCAGTTGTCGTTGCCGCGCAGGTAGTCGAGCGGCTCGTAGTTCGCCGCCTCCGAAGAGGACATCTGCGGGCGGTTGGCGTTCACCGTGGCGCCGGGGCCGGTGTTCTGGTACTCGCGCAGGCGCGCGTCCTCCCAGGCCAGGCCGGACATGTCCGACCACGGCTCGGCGGTGCGGATGTGCGCGCCGATGTAGGTCTCGCGGTAGAGCACCTGGCCGCGGGCGGTGGTGGAGCCGCCGGCGGGCCAGGGGCGGCCGAGGTACACGGAGTTGTTGGGGGCGTTGCTGGTCAGTTCGCACTGGTAGAACAGCAGGCCGTACGGGTTGGTGATCTCGGTGCTCGCGGCGGTGATGTAGCCGTTGTTGCTGGAGGAGCCGCGGTTGAGCGCCTTGATCTCGCATCCGTCGAACACGGCGGTGCCGCGGCCGAAGATGAAGTCGACGTCCCCTTCGACGTAGCAGTCGTGGTAGTACTGCCGCGACACGGTGGTGGCGCTGCCGGAGTCGGTCAGGAGCGTGTCCTGGTTGCCGAGGAAGCGCACGTTGTCGAAGACCATCCGGTCGCCCTGGACCTTGACGGCCACGGCCTGGCTGTTGCCGTTCGCCGCCTCGTCGTAGGTGTTCGCGAACGTCAGGTCCCTGGCGGTGAAGTTCGCGCCCTGGAGCAGGACGCTCGCGCTGCCGCTGGTCCCCCAGGTCCCGCCCGAGCCGTTGCTGCAACCCGCGCAGCGGTTCTCATGGATCACGACGTCGGCCGCGTTGCCGGTACCGCCGATGAACGTCAGGCCGGTCTTGGAGGAGGGCACGGTGACCGCGCCCTTGTAGGTGCCGGCCTTGATGAGGATGGTCGAACCGGAGGGGGCCGCGTTCACGGCCGCCTGGACGGTGGTGTGGGTGCCCGAGCCGTCCGCGGCGACCACGTAGTCGGCCTCGATGTCGGGTTCGGCCTCGATCAGGCGGAACTGCTGGTTGGTGCCGCCGGTGGGCGTGTACTGGGAGATCCTGCCGCCCTTGGTGGTCGACCACTCCCACACGTCGAGCGCCTTGCCCGAGGCCCGGTTGACGAAGGTCGCGTATCCGCCGGACTCGGCGATGCTCCACTGCTGGTTGGCGCTGTTCGAGTCGCCCCACTGCTGGACCTTCGCGCCGTCGGCGGTGCTGCCGGACGCGACGTCGAGGACCATGCCGGAGTGGCGGACCTGGATCTTGTAGTAGCCGCTGCCGACGTCGACGAAGCGGAACTGCTGGTCCTGGGAGCCGTTGCTGTCCCATTGGACGAGTTCGGCGCCGCTGGCGGTCGAGGCGGCGCGGATGCCGAGCACGAGCCCGGAATGGCGCGACTCGATCTTGAACCAGACGCCGGTCTCGACGGCCTGCGCGCTGGAGGTGGCGACCAGGGACACGGTCGCGGCGAGGACCGCACCGATCAGGAGGGACAGGACCGCCGCGAGGCGGCGTCCGTATCGTGGGCGCCCTGAAGTACTCGATGTCATATCGACTCCGTGAGGGAAGCGCCCGGTCGCTGAGCATGCCGGGAGAAATCTCCTCAGCAATCCAGGCATTTACAGTTATCGATAACAATGTAGCGCAGTCGGAGCCGCGGGCCAATCCCCCGGGAGCGGCGGTGCGAATTCGGCCGAAGGGAAAAGCCACCCGGTGGGCGCGCCCGGGTTCCCGACCGGCGGCTATTCGGCTCGCGGCCTCGCGGACCGGACGGCATAATCACCTGGTGCTCCTGACGATTACGACCACCGCGCGGCCCGCGACCGACCTGGGCCGCCTGCTGCGCAAGCATCCCGACCGCGTGCAGCGCTTCGAGCAGTCCTTCGGCGCCGCCTGGGTCTTCTATCCCGAGGCCACGGAAGAGCGCTGCACGGCGGCCCTGCTCCTGGAGGTCGACCCCGTGCGCCTGGCGCGCGCCCACGGGCGCGGTTCGGGCGACGCCTCGCTCAAGCAGTACGTCAACGACCGGCCCTACGCGGGCTCGTCGCTGCTGGCGGTCGCGCTCGGGAAGGTCTACTCCACGGCCCGCACCGGCGTCAGCGAGGAACGGCCCGAGCTGGCCGCCGCCGCGATCCCGCTGGAGATCGCGGTGCCCTCGGTGCCGTGCAAAGGCGGGCCCGAACTCGTGCGGGAGCTGTTCGCGCCCTTGGGATGGGAGGTGGAGGCCGAGGCTGTGCCGCTGCCCGGCTTCGACGCCGACTCCAAGCACGTCAAGGTGCGGCTGCGCGGGACGATGCGTCTCGCCGAGGCGCTGAGCCAGCTGTACGTCCTGCTGCCGGTCCTCGACGACGCCAAGCACTACTGGGTCGACATCGGCGAGGTCGACAAGCTCGTGCGCTCCGGCGGCGACTGGCTCGCCGCGCACCCCAGGCGCGGGCTGATCACCAGGCGGTACCTCGCCCACCGCTCGGCCTACGAGCGGGCGGCCCTGACGCGGCTCGCCGAGGCCGAGGGCGCCGAGGCGGCGCTGGAGACCCCCGTCGAGGAAGAGGCCCCCGCGGCTTCGGAAGAGGCGGCGGAGCGGTCGATGCCGCTGCACCGCATCAGGATCGGCGCCGTCCTCGCGGCGCTGCGAGATTCGGGGGCGGCCTCGGTGCTCGACCTCGGCTGCGGTTCGGGCAAGCTCCTCGCCGAGCTGCTGAAGGAGCAGCAGTTCACGAAGGTCACGGGCGTCGACGTCTCGTCGCGGGCGCTCGACATGGCCGAACGCGCGCTGCACCTCGACCGGATGCCCGAGCGTCGCTCGCAGCGCCTCACGCTGGCGCAGGGTTCGGTGGTCTACCGCGACAAGCGGTTCGCCGGGCACGACGCGGCGGTCCTCATGGAGGTGATCGAGCACCTCGACCCCGGCAGGATCGCGGCCATGGAGCGCGTCGTCTTCGGGGAGGCCCGGCCGCGCACCGTCGTGGTGACGACGCCCAATGTGGAGCACAACACGCGGTACGGCCTGGGCGGGCACGAGTTCCGCCACGACGACCACCGCTTCGAGTGGGACCGGGCCCAGTTCGCGGCCTGGGCCGGCGCCGCCGCCGAACGGTACGGCTACCGCGTGCGGATCGAGGGGATCGGCGTGGACGACCCCGAGACCGGAGCCCCGACCCAGATGGGAGTGTTCGACCGTGACTGACCCGACGACGAACGCCGTGCCCGAAGGCACTGCGCCCCCTGCGATCCCTGCAGCTGAAGGCCGGGAGCCGATCGACGTGGCCGTTCCGGCGATGTCGCTGGTCGTGCTCGTCGGCGTGAGCGGATCGGGCAAGTCCACGTTCGCCGCGCGGCACTTCAAGCCGACGCAGGTGATCGCCTCCGACTACTGCCGGGGCCTGGTCAGCGACGACGAGTCGGACCAGACCGCCACCTCCGAGGCCTTCGCACTGCTCCACCACATCGTCGGGGTGCGCCTGCGGCGCGGGCTGCTCACCGTCGTGGACGCGACCAACGTGCAGCCGAAGGCGCGGGCCGAACTGATCAAGACCGCGAAGGAGCGGCACGTCCTGGTCGACGCGATCGTGCTCGACGTCGAGCCCTCGATCGCCGCCGAGCGCAACCGCGCCAGGCCCGACCGGGACTTCGGCGAGGCCGTCGTCCGCCGCCACCACCGCGACCTCAAGCGGAGTCTCAAGGGGCTCAAGAAGGAGGGCTTCCGGCGGGTCCACGTGCTCAAGGGCGCCGAGGAGGTCGCGGCCGCCCGGATCGTCCTGGAGAAGTCCTGGCAGGACCGCACCGAGGAGACCGGGCCGTTCGACCTCATCGGCGACGTGCACGGCTGCCGCGCCGAGCTCGAATCGCTCCTGACCGAGCTGGGCTGGGCGATCGAGCGCGACGGCGAGGGGCGCGCGGTCGGCGCCGCCCACCCCGAGGGCCGCAAGGCCGTGTTCGTGGGCGACCTGGTCGACCGCGGCCCCGACACGCCCGGCGTGCTCCGCCTGGTCATGGGCATGGTCCGGGCCGGGAACGCGCTCAGCGTGTGCGGCAACCACGAGCACAAGCTCGTCAAGCACCTCTCCGGCAGGAAGGTCGGCGTCACGCACGGCCTCGCGGAGTCGCTGGAGCAGTTGGACAAGGAGGACGAGGCGTTCCGTGCCGAGGCGAGGTCCTTCATGGACGGCCTGGTGAGCCACTACCTGCTCGACGGCGGCAGGCTCGTCGTCGCGCACGCGGGCCTCAAGGAGGAGTACCACGGCAGGGCCTCGGGGAAGGTGCGGGCGTTCGCGCTATGGGGCGACACCACCGGCGAGACCGACGAGTTCGGCCTGCCGGTGCGGCTGCCGTGGGCCGAGGACTACCGCGGCGAGGCCACTGTGGTCTACGGGCACACGCCTGTCGTGGACCCCGAGTGGGTCAACAACACGATCTGCCTGGACACCGGCTGCTGCTTCGGCGGGCGGCTCACCGCGCTGCGGTACCCCGAGCGCGAACTCGTCTCCGTTGCGGCCGAACAGGAGTGGTACGAGCCGGTGCGGCCGCTGCGGCCGGCGTCGATCGAGCGGGACGCGACCACGCTCGACTTCGAGGACGTCTCCGGCGACCGCTACCTGGAGACCGCGCTCGTCGGCACGGTGAAGGTGCGCGCCGAGAACGCGGCGGCGGCGCTGGAGGTCATGAGCCGCTTCGCGGAGGACCCGCGGCGGGTCCTGTACCTGCCGCCCACGATGGCCCCCGTCGACGCCTCTGATGTGGAGGGTTTTCTGGAGCACCCGGCGCAGGCCTTCGCGCAGTACCGCGGCAAGGCCGAGCGCGTGGTGTGCCAGGAGAAGCACATGGGCTCCAGGGCGGTCGCGCTCGTCTGCCGCGACCCCGAGACGGCCCGCGGGCGCTTCGGGCTCGACACCGGCCCCGCAGGCGCGGTGCTCACCCGGACCGGCCGGGCGTTCTTCGCCGACGACGCGCTCACCGACGCGCTCCTGACCCGTGTGGCCTCGGCGGCGACGGCGTCGGGGCTGTGGGAGCGCCTGGAGACCGACTGGATGCTGCTCGACTGCGAGCTGCTGCCGTGGTCGGCGAAGGCCCAGGGGCTCATCGAGGACCAGTTCGCCTCGGTGGCCGCCGCCGGTTTGGCGGCGCTCCCCGCGGCCGTCTCGGCGCTCGACGCGGCCGCCGCGCGCGGCCTCGACGTCGCCGACCTCGCCGCCCGCACCGGAACCCGACTGTCCAACATCGAGCGGTTCGCCGAGGCGTACCAGCGGTACTGCTGGCCCACTTCGGGTCTCGACGGCGTGCGACTGGCGCCGTTCCAGGTCCTCGCGACCGAGGGCGCCAACCGGGCCGACCACCGGCACGACCGCCACCTGGAACTCCTCGACGCCCTCGTGGAGGCCGACTCGACCGGGACGCTCATGGGCACCCGCCGCCGATTCGTCACCCTCGGCACCGACGAGGAGGCCGCCGCGGCCGACTGGTGGACCGAGCTGTGCGCCGCGGGCGGGGAGGGCATGGTCGTCAAACCGGTCCTCGACGGCCGCCCGCGCCTCCAGCCGGGCCTCAAGGTCCGCGGCCGCGAATACCTGCGGATCATCTACGGCGCCGACTACACCGACCCGCAGCACCTCGACCGGCTCCGGCAGCGGCGCCTGACCCACAAGCGGTCGCAGGCCCTGCGCGAGTATGCCCTCGGCATCGAGGCCCTCGATCTCGTGGCCGAGCGCGCGCCCCTGTGGCGCGTTCACCAGCTCGTCTTCGCGATCCTCGCCCTCGAATCGGAACCGGTGGACCCGAGGCTCTGAACCAAGGCAACCGATGCCGACGCCTCAGGCGTCACTGAATCGACTATCCTCGATTCCCTTTGGGACCCATGAAAGGCTGACATGCAACGACGCGATGTAGTCAAGATCGGAGCCGGCCTGGCCGTCGCGAGCGCCGCCGTCGTCGGCACCGCCTCGCCCGCCCAGGCCGCGACCATTCAGGACAAGGCGGCTCTGGTCAAGGCGGCCTTCGACACTGAGATCGCCAAGGCCGGAGGGACTTGGCAGGCCAAGATCACGCTGTTCGACGGCGCTACCGCCGTCACCGCGGTCGACCGCAGCTCGAAGACCGTCAAGCCCGCCGCCAGCATGAACAAGCTCGGCATCGCGATCGCCGTGCTCGACAAGGTCGACCGCGGCGAACTCTCGCTCGAGGACAGGGTCACGCTCACCTCGGACATCATCCTCACCGGCTCGGGCTTCTACTTCCACCAGACGAAGTACGGCGACGAACTCACCGTAGCGAACATCCTGGTGGCCATGCTCCTGGTCTCCGACAACACCTCGGTGCGGCTGTGCGGGCTGGTATGCCCGCCGGCGGAGATCAACGAGACCCTCGCCGCCAAGGGCTTCGTGAACACCCGGGTGATTCCCAACCCGGACAATCCGAGCCGGATGTGGCTGGGCGACACGACGGCCAAGGAGACCAACGACATGTTCCGCGGTCTGGTGAACGGCAAGTTCCTCTCCGCCTCCAGCACCCGGTTCCTCACCAACGTGCTGCGCGGGCTCTCGGGCTACCACGACGGGTTCCGCCACGACATGTCCTCTGCGGAACGCGCCCGGGTTGCCGTCAAGTACGGCGCCGACGACGCGAACCGGAACGAGTCCGGTGTCATCTACAACGCTTCGGGCGTGCCGGTCGTGGTCTACGCGCTGATGGCCCAGCTCTCCAGCGATCAGGGCAACTACGGCGCCACCCACCCCGTCGTCAAAGCACACGCGGCGCTCGGACGGCAGATCCTCGACATCATGGACGGCGCCTAGACGAGACACGGGGTGGCCCGGAAACGGGTCACCCCGTCTCGCTTTCAGCCGTTGAGGGTGGCGATCACGATGACGACGGCGACGACGGTGTCGAGGACGACGCAGAACTCGGCGAGGGAGCGGGCCACGACGCGGCCGGTGCGGTGGTGGTGGACGTCCCAGGCGGCGTGGCCGAGGAGGCCGACGGCCACGAGGTAGGCGGCGAGGTCGCCGCCGACAAGAACCGCGGCGACGGCGGCGGCGCCGAAGACGGCCATGCCGAGCGACTGGAGCGGCAGGCCCTCGGGCGGGCGCACGGCGCCGGTGGCGAGGCCGTAGACCGCCAGCGCGGCGGCGAGTCCGATGAGGACCCAGGTGGCGAGGTTCTCCCAGGGCGTGAAGCCGGCGGCGCCGATGATCACGAAGGTGATCGCGAAGAGCGGCCAGGCGGCGTTCGGGCGGCGGATCGCGGCGGCGCCGAGGTAGATGAGGCCGGAGGCGGTGAGGACGGGGGCGAGGTCGCCGCCGGTGCCGAGGTCCCAGGCGACGAAGGCGGCGAAGACGGCGCCGAGGAGGGCGGGCCAGCGGTGGGCGGCCGTGCGGAGCGGTCCGGCAGTGCGGGCGGGTTGAGGGGCGGTGGCGGTCATGGCTGGGCTCCTTGCGTTCCGGTGATACCTGTAGGGGGTATCTGACGTCTTCAACGATCCCGCCGGGGCGTGCGGGGGTCAAGCGGACGGACCGGGGAGGTCCGAAATCTTGGCTTCCTCGTCTTTCGGACCTATGCTGTGGGGATGGAACCGCATCGCGTGCTCGTCGTCGGCTACGACGACGCCGAACTGCTCGACATCGCCTGCGTGACGACCACGCTCGACTCCGTGCGGCAGATCGACCCCGCCGCGAGCTACGACCTGACTTTGGCGACGCCGGGCGGGCGGGCGATCACCTGCTCCAGCGGCCTCGTGCTCAACGCGCAGGCGACGCTTGAGCGCGTCAAGGGCCCGATCGGGACGCTGGTGGTCTCGGGCGGGCTCGGACACCGGTCGGCCGCGGGCGACGAGCGCCTGGTGGGGCATGTGCGGCGTCTGGCCCGTGAGAGCGAGCGGGTCGCCTCGCTGTGCACGGGTGCAAGCGTTTTGGCGGCGGCGGGGCTGCTCGACGGGCGGCGCGCGACCACGCACTGGCACTTCGCCGATCAGATGGCGCGGGAGTATCCGCAGGTGGAGGTCGATTCGCGGCCGATCTGGGTGCAGGACGGGAACGTGTACACCGCCGCGGGCGTCACGAGCGCGCTGGACCTGTCGCTGTCGTTCATCGAGGCCGACTTCGGTCCGGACATGGCCCGGTGGGTCTCGCGGGCCATGGTCACGTACCTGCACCGGCCTGGGAATCAGGCCCAGATGAGCATGTTCACGGCCGCTCCGGCGGCGGATCACGGCCTGGTGCGCAAGGTCGCCGACCACATCGCCGAGGGTTTGGACGGGGACCTCTCGACGGAGGCGCTGGCGCGCTTCGCGAGGGTGAGCCCGCGGCATCTGACGCGCCTGTTCCGGGCGGATCTGCGCCAGACGCCGGGGCGTTATGTGCGGGAGGCGCGTTTGACGGCCGCCGCGCAGTTGCTGTCGACGACGGACCTGCCGGTGGCGCGGGTGGCGTCCCGGTGCGGTTTCGCGTCGCCGGAGGCGTTGCGGCAGGCCTTCGCGCGGCAGTACGGTCTGGCGCCGTCGCAGTACAGGACGGTCTCGGCCGCGACTTGATGCGGGTACGTCGTCAATGGCCCAGCGTCGAAGGTGCGGCAGGGCGGATCCAAGGGGTCGCGACGTGCTGAAAATCGTGTAGTTCGAACTACACGATTTTCGTGTAGTCTGGACTACACGAGTCTGCGGGAGGGCGCATGGAGAAGCCGGGTTCGATCATCGGCCGTGACCGCGAGTGGGCGGTGCTGGAGCGGTTCCTGCGGGCCGGGGAGGACGCCTCGCTCAAGATCGGGATCGTCTCGGGCCGCCGCCGTGCGGGCAAGACGCACCTGCTCACGGCGGCTGCGGGCGCCGTGGGCGGGCTCTACCACGTGTGCGTCCAGGAGGAGGGCGACCTGTCGGCGCGGGCGCGCTTCGCGGCCGGGATCGCCGCGCACGGCGGCATCGCCGGGGCCTCGACCGCCGACTGGGAGTCGCTGCTGGTGAGCGCCCTGGACGTGGCGGCGCGGACCGCCCCGGCGGGTCGGCCGCCGCTGCTGGTCGTGGACGAGTTCCCGTACGCGATGGCAAAGGCCCCGCAGCTGCCGGGCCTGCTCCAGTTGCTCTACGACCGGTCGCAGCGCGGCGAGGGCCCGGGCGGGCGCGTCATCCTGTGCGGGTCGTCGCTGAGCGTCATGCGCGAGCTCCTGTCGGGCACGCAGCCGTTGCGCGGGCGCGCGATGGTCGACCTCAAACTGGGGCCGCTGGACTACCGGCAGACCGCCGAGCTGTGGGGCGTCGCCGACCCCGAGACCGCGTTCAAGATCCACGCGTGCGTCGGCGGCTACCCGGGGTATCGGCGGCTCATCGACCGGACGCCGCAGAGCCCGGCCGGGTTCGAGGAGTGGGTGCCCGACACGCTGCTGAGCACGGGCCTGGGCACGTTCACGACCGCCGAGGTCGACTACCTGCTGCGCGAGGACCCGCGGATCTCGGACCGGTCGGCGTACTACGACGTCCTGGGCGCCATCGCCCGCGGCTCAACCACGCTCGCGAAGATCGGCGCCGAGACCGGCCGGAGCAAGGACGCGGTGCGCCCGCTGCTGCGCACCCTGGAGTCGACCGGGTACGTCTCCCGGCGCGTCGACCTCGTGCGCGGGCGCAGCTCGATCGGGGTGTGCGACCCGATCATCCGCTTCGACCGGCTCGTCACCGCGCCGCGCCTCGGGCAGCTCGAACTCGGGCAGGCCGAGCAGGTCTGGCGCGCCATGCGCGACACGTTCCGGTCCCAGATCCTCGGCCCGCACTTCGAGGAGCTGGCACGGGAGTGGCTGCGCCGCTTCGCCTCCGCGGAGCTCGGCCGCGAGGAGGGCTTCGGCGAGGTCGGCACCGCGAACGTCACGGACCAGAACGGCCGCGCGAAGTACGAGGTCGACGTCCTCGGCCTCCAGGGGCGCGCGGTGACGTTCATCGGCGAGGCGAAGGCGACCGGCCAGCGCCAGGGCACCGCCGCGCTCGATCGGCTCAAGACCATCAGGTCAGCGCTCGGCGACCTCGGCTACCGCACCGACGGCGCGCTCCTGGGCGTCTTCTCGCTCAACGGGTTCACCCCGGATCTCGAAGCGGCCGAACGGGAGGGCGGGGCGGTCCTGGTGGACCTCCCCCGGCTCTACGGCCGATGACGCCGGTTAGGGCTGTTGGAACTGTTCGAGGATCGCCGCGATCGCGGTGTCGCCGTTGTCGCGGGCGTGGTCGAGGGCGGTACGCCCGCCGGAGTCGGGGACCGCGGCGTCGGCGCCGTGGTCGAGGAGGAGGCGGACGATCCGCTGGTGGTCCTCGCCGCCGTCGCCGAGGATCACGGCCTCGTGGAGGGCGGTCCAGCCGAGGCGGTTGACCCGGTCGACGTCGATCGCGGTCTCCTCCAGGATCGCGGCGACGAAGTCCGCGTGGCCGCGCTCGGCGGCCGGGTGCAGGGGGCTGCCGCCGAAGCGGTTTCGGGTGGCGAGGTCGGGCCCGGCGGCGAGGACGGCGCGCATCAGTTCGGGCGAGCCGGTCACGCCGGTCTCCAGCCACGGGGTGTCGCCGCGGTCGTCGCGGGCGTCCGGGTCGGCTCCGGCTTCGACCAGGGCTTGCGCGACTTCGAGGTGGTTTCCGTTGACGGCGAGCATGAGCGCGGTGCGGCCCTGGCCGTCGCGAGCCTCCAGTTCGGCGTCGGCCGCGAGCGCCGCTTGGACGGCGCTCGTGTCCCCTGCGGTCGCGGCGGCGAGCAGGTCGCCGTCGGTTCCGGCGGGCCGGTCGGCGAAGCGGGCGCAGGCGGTGGCGAGGAGCGCGACCGCTCCGAGGAGCGTCACGTACCCCAGCCGTTTGCGCGATCGGAACATCGGTCCTCCTCCAGGTCGGTGCTGTTCGGGTGCAAGTCTCGTCTGTGCGGGGGGCTCGGCGCATCGCACCCGCGGCTGACACCGCCGCGTCGGGCGGTCGACGGCTGGTGTCAATCGATCGGTTGAGGGGCAGGTTTTCAGCGAAGGCGGGTTGGCCGGAGCGCCGGTCGGGCTCGAGAACGTGTGGGTTCCCCGGCGCCCGCGCCGGGCGGTCGACGGCGGGTGTCCATCGAACGGTTGAGGGGCGGGTCTTCGGCGAAGACAGTCGGCCGGAGCGCCGGTCGGCGCGTGTCCGGGGAACGTGTCCATGTTCCGGTGCCTGCGCCCGGCGGTCGACGGCCGGTGTCCATCGAAGTTTCGAGGAGCGGATGTTCGGCGAAAACGGGCCGGCCAGAGCGCCGGTCGGGCTCGGGAACGTGTGGGCTCCCCGGCGCCCGCGCCGGGCCGTCGGCCGCCCCGCCGATCGCTTGCGTCGCACACGGCACCGCGTCCCCGACCCGAGGCGATGCACCGGCCGCAGTCAGCCCAGGCATTCGCGAAGGGCGAACACCAGGCGTTCGGCTCGGGTGTCTTCGGCCTGGCCGGAGCCGTTGACATAGCCGAAGCCGAGTTTCGCGTCCGCGTCGGCGAAGGCGAGTTCGCCGCAGGCGCCGTCGTGGCCGAAGGAGGCGGCGGAGAGCAGGCGGCGGCCGTTCGGCTTGTCGAGCTTGAACCCGGTCGAGAAGTTCGGGCCCTCGGTGCCGTCCCAGCAGCGGCCCTGTGAGCGGAGTACGAGGGCGTCACGGACCGCCTCGTCGCCCATCAGGCGCACGCCGTCCACAGTGGTCACAGTCGCGGCGAGGATGCGGGCCAGGGCCGAGGCGGTGGCGACCGCGCCGCCGCCGGGGACCTCGATGGCGAGGGCCTCGGGGTCGTTGACGCCGCCGGGTTCGCCGAACAGGCCGCGGGGGAAGAGCTTACCGAATCGGAGGGCGCGTTCGGCGAAGGCGTCGCCCGGATCGGACGGGTCGGGCCCGATCTTCCCCGGCGGCGGATCGACCCGTGCGAGGCGGTCGCGTCGGTCGGCCGGGAGGCCGAGCCAGGCGTCCGCCCCGAGCGGCCCGGCGATCTCGGCGGCGATGAACCGCCCGGGGGTCATGCCCGTGGCGCGGCGCAGCGGCTCGCCGGCGAGCCAACCGAAGGTGAGCGGGTGGTACAGGTACGCGGTGCCCGGTTCCCACAGGGGCCGTTGGTCTTCGATGGCCCGCACGAACGGATGCCACGCGGCGGCGTCGGCCGGAGTGAGCACGGCGTCGAGGCCGGGCACCCCGGCGCGATGGGACATGATGTGGCGCAGGGTCGTCGCCTCCTTGCCGTGCCGGGCGTACTCGGGCCAGACCTCGGCGACCGGGGCGTCGAAGTCAAGGAGCCCGCGCTCGGCGGCCATGTGGACGCTGATCGCGACCAGCGCCTTCGTCACGGAGAAGACCGTCGGCGCCGACTCGGCCCGCCAGGGCCGCCCGAACCCGTCGGTGCCCGCCCACAGGTCCACGACGAGGCGCCCGTCCCGGTGGACGGCCACGGCCGCGCCCCGCTCCCCCGCCTCGGCGAAGTTCCGCGCGAACGCGTCGGCGAGCGGCCCGTACCCCTCGTCGGCGTGGCCTCGGATCTCTGGGGTCATCGGCGGTCCCTCCGGTCGGTGCTCGGGCCCGCCGATGGTATCGCCCGCTCCGGCCCCGCGAGCCGCTCCATGGTCACTGCCCGGGCTCCGATGGGGAGCCCGGGCAGGTGTCGAGCGGTGCGGTATCAGGCCGCGAGCTTGCAGGCGTTCGCCGCGTGGTAGTCCGAGACTCCGCCGTTGATGAGGCCGGCGATGCAATAGACCTGGGAGAACCACTGGCCGCCGGCGCCGGTGTTGCACGCCTGGGTGCGGGTGGGGCCGACGGCGTAGCCGACCGCCCGCAGGTAGTAGACGCAGTCGGCCGAGGTCTGGATCCCGAAGTCGTCCGTGACGGTCTCCACGGCCGCGGCCCGGGCGGCGGTGCCGGACTCGGCCGCTTGGGCCGGTGCCGCCGACATGAAGAAGGCCGCGGCCAGGATCGAGGTGATCAAGGCGTACAAGGCCTTGCGGTTGACGGTGGTGGTCATTCCAGTCTCCTTGGGTGTGGTGGTTCAAGGACGACTGAAGCCTGTCATCGCGCTCTGGCGCGAGGCTGGCGCGAATCTGGTGCGGTCAGGGCACCGACTTGATCTTCCAGACCAGGACGCCGCCGAGGAGCGTCACGATCGCGGCCAGCGCGTAGAGGGTGCCGTAGCCGCCGAAGTGGGCGACGACGGGCGCGGCGAGGGCGGGGCCGAGTACTTGGGGAGCGGTGCTGGCGATGTTGATGATGCCGAGGTCCTTGCCGCGGTCGGCGGCCGCGGGGAGCACCTGGGTGATGAGGGCCTGGTCGACCGAGAGGTAGACGCCGAAGCCCGCGCCCATGATCGCGGCGGCGGCGATGGCGGCGGGCCAGGTGTGCCAGAACGTCAGCAGGAGCGCGGCGAAGGCCATGACGGCGCTGGAGGCGGCGACGAGGGCCTTGCGGCGCCCGATCCGGTCGGAGAGGACGCCGCCCGCGACGGAGGTGGCGACGACGCCGATCGTGTACAGCACCACCAGGACCAGCACGCCCTCGTCGGCGCTGCGGCCGGGGAACAGCTCCTCGTAGCGGACGGCGTCCTGGAGGAAGTACAGGAGGTACAGGGTGCCGATCGCATTGCCGAGCATGACGAGGAAGCGCGTGAACCAGGCCCACGCGAAGTCCGGGTGCTCGCGCGGCGAGACCCAGAAGGTGCCCAGGAGGGCGCGCCAGGTGAACGGCGGGCGGGCCTCGCGCGGCAGCGGCGGGTCGGGCGTGGTGAGCACGAACGGCAGGGCGAGGGCGACGGCCGCGAGGCCGATGACGACGTACCCGGCGCTGAGGTCGGTGACGAGGACGGTCACCACGACCGCGCCGAGGACGAGGCCGAGCGCCTGGGGGAAGCCGATCCAGCCGGAGACGACGGCGCGCTGGCGGACCGGGACGTGGTCGGGGATGCCCGCGTTCACGCTCGCGTAGCCGGCGTTGAGCGCGGCCTGGGCGAGGCACCAGCACAGCAGGACGCCCAGGACGCTCGTCTGGAGGCCGAGGAGGCACAGGGCGGCGGCGCCGAGGAGGACGCCGCCGAGGGTCCACGGGTGGCGCCTGCCGAAGCGCCCGGCGGTGCGGTCGGAGAGGGCCCCGGCGAGGGGGTTGGCGACGACGGCGACGAGCGCGCCGACGCCGGTGACGAGTCCGAACGCGGCGACCTTGCCGTCCTCGTCGATGCCTTGGAGCTGGAGCGGCAGGAGCACCTGGATGGGCGTGAAGAAGGCCATGTAGAGGCCGAGGACGGCGGCGGTGATGCCGCCGATCCAGCGGCGGCCGACGTTGCGTTCGGGTTCGGCGAGTGCGGAGGGAGGGGCCTCGGGGGCGGCGGTCACCGGACCTGCCCGGCGATGAGGGCCCGGTACCAGTGGAAGGAGTCCTTGGGGGTGCGGTCCTGGGTCGCGTCGTCGACGTGGACGAGGCCGAAGCGCTGGTGGCGGCCCTCGGCCCACTCGAAGTTGTCGAGGAGGCTCCACACGAGGTAGCCGCGCACATCGGCGCCCTGGTCGACGGCGTCGGCGACGGCGCGCACGTGGGCGTCGAGGTAGTCGATGCGGTCGCGGTCGGGAACGGTGCCGTCGGCGGCGGGCGCGACGTCGTAGGAGCAGCCGTTCTCGGTGACCCACAGCGGCGGCAGGGCGTCGCCGTAGTCGGCGGTGAGGTCGAGGAGGGTGCGGGTGAGGCCCGAGGGGATGACGGGCCAGCCGAAGTCGGTGGTGGGCACGTGGTCGAACTCGGCGATGTCGAAGGGCAGCAGGGTCTCCGGTTCGGGAGCGGTGAGGCGGGTCGGGTTGTAGTAGTTGACGCCGAGGCCGTCGAGGGGCTGGGAGATGAGGTCGAGGTCGCCGTCCTTGACGAAGGGCAGGGCGAGGCCTCCGAGGCCGAACGCGGTGAGGTCGGGGTAGCGGCCGAGCAGGACCGGGTCGGTGAACAGGCGCCGGTGGAGCACGTCGTAGGCGTCCGCGGCGGCGCGGTGGGCGGCGCCGCCGTCGAAGGGGACGGCGGGCGTGTAGCTGTTGGTGAGCATGACGGAGGCGGCGCCCGCCTCGCGGAGCGCGGCGGTGGCGAGGCCGTGCCCGAGGAGCTGGTGGTGGGCGGCGGGGAGCGCGTCGAGGAAGAGGGAGTGGCCGGGGGCGTGGCGGCCGAGCGCGTAGCCGAGGGCCATGTGCTCGAAGGGCTCGTTGAGGGTGATCCAGTGGCCGACGCGGTCGCCGAGGCGCTCGGCGGCGAGCGCGGCGTACTCGCCGAAGCGGTGGGCGGTGTCGCGGTCGAGCCATCCGCCGCGGTCTTCGAGGGGCTGCGGGAGGTCCCAGTGGTAGAGGGTGGCCATGGGGGTGATCCCGGCGTCGAGGAGGGCGTCGACGAGGCGTTCGTAGAAGTCGAGGCCGGCGGGGTTGACGGGGCCGGAGCCGGTCGGGCGGACGCGGGGCCAGGCGATGGAGAACCGGTAGGCGCCGACGCCGAGCTCTTTCATGAGCGCGACGTCCTCGGGGTAGCGGTGGTAGTGGTCGCACGCGGGGTCGGCGGTGTGGCCGTCGCGGATCTTCCCGGGCGCGGCGGTGAAGGTGTCCCACACCGAGGGGCCCCTGCCGTCCTCGGTCGTGGCGCCTTCGATCTGGAAGGCCGAGGTGGCGACCCCCCAGGTGAATCCGTCGGGCAGTCGCGTCGTTGCGGCCACTGGAACCTCCGAGGGTGACATGGGTAACTCTCGTGAAGATATCAACCCGCTGACCGGGGGACGGACCGGGCCGGTCGCGCGGGGTCGCCGCGCGGCCGGCCCGGTCACTCTGGGAGGCAAGCCTCAGGAGAGGTAGGGCCCGGGGTCGCCGACCTGGCCGGGCGCGTCGGTCAGGGCGGTGTCGAGGACCCAGACGGCCATGTCGCCCTTGCCGGAGACCGAGGCGGTCAGCGTGCCGTTCGCGACGGTCGTGCTGGCGCCGGTGACGGCGTCGGTGTAGGTGCCGTTGGGGATGCCGGTGAACGTGGCGGTGCTGGTGATCGCGACGAGGACGAAGCTGTCGGTGCTCGCGTCGGTGTAGCGGCGCTTGAAGGCGATGCCGCCGCTGACGCCCTCGGTGGAGTACTGGCCCATCGAGAGGGCCGGGACGGCCCGGCGGATCTCGTTGAGGCGCTGGAGGTGCTCCACGAGCGGCTGGTCCAGTGTGGTCGCTATGGCGCCGGTGGCGCTTGCGACCTCGCTGAAGTCGCTCACTTCGAGGGTGCCTTCGAGGTGGTCGCCGTAGTAGGCGCGGCCGGTCTCGGCGAGCGGGCAGGTGGGCCCGCAGTCGATCTTGACGCCGGCCTGGAACTCGATCTCCGATCCGTAGTAGAGGGTGGGGATGCCGCGGAACGTCCACATGAGGTTCATGTTCTCGGCCCAGGCGTCGGTGCCGCCGGCGTAGCGGGTGCTGGACTTGTTGGGGCCGTAGTCGTGCGAGTCGACGTAGACGGCGTTGTAGGTGGCGTCGTTGGTCCACAGGTCGGTGTCCATGCCCGCGTAGAACGCGTTCGAGGCCTCCCCGAAGTTCATGTGCATCCGCATGTCGATGATGTTCATGCCGGAGAACTTCGCGTGGTCGGGCTCGTGGTAGGCGTTCCCGTCGAGGAAGGCGTTGGTGCTGGTGGGCTGGTTCTCGGTGCCCTGGTCGTTCTCCCATGTGTACTGTTCGAGCGCGGCGGCCACGTCGTCCTCGGAGTACTCGCGGCGCTCCTGCCAGGTGTAGAACTGCGCGGAGTGGTTCACCGAGCCGCGGTTCCACCGGTCGTGGACGAACGCTGCGACCTCGCCGAAGATGTAGAAGTCCTCGGCCTTCTCGGCCCCGTACTTCTCCACCAGGTGGTCCTGGAGGGCGGGCAGGAACACCCGGTTCCAGGTCACGCGCGGGATGTGGACGGCGGTGTCGACGCGGAAGCCGTCGACGCCCATGTCGATGTACTTCTCGTAGGCGCCGATGAGGTACTGCTGCACCGCCTCGTTCTCGGTGTTGAAGTCGGCGAGGTCCTCGTGGATCCAGCACGAGCGGGCGTCCTCGCCCTCCCAGTTCCCGATCCAGCACTGGTGGTAGTTCGCCGAGGAGAACATGCCGGTCGTGGGGTTGGGCCACTGGCAGTGGTAGACCTTCCAGCCCTCGGCGCTGTAGTTGCCGGTGAACTGGCCCCAGTTGCGGCAGGTGTTGCCTTCGGGCTCCTCAGTGGACCACAGGTCGCCGTTGTAATACGAGCGGCCCGAGTTCGGCTCGACCGAGAGGCCGTCGTAGGTGAAGCCGGGGTTGGGGTCGTCGTAGAAGTCGCCCCACTGCGCGTCCTGCACGCCGTAGACCGTCGGTGTCTCCAGGCCGACCGCGCCCCAGCGCGAGGAGTGGTTGAAGACCACGTCCTGGTAGATCTTCACGCCCTTGGCGTGCGCGGTGTCGATGAGGTCCTGATAGGACGCGCCTTCGGACTCCAGGCGCGCGTCGACCTCGTAGAAGTCGTACCCGTGGTAGCCGTGGTAGTCGTAGTCGGAGCGGTTGAGGACCACCGGGGTGATCCACACGGCCGAGAACCCGAGCGCCTTGATGTAGTCGAGCCGCTCGACAAGGCCCGAGAAGTCGCCGCGGAACATCGGGTCGTCGTACTCGTCGTTGCCGGAGGTCTCGTGCTTGGCGCCGCCGCGGTTGTTCGACTCGTCGCCGTCGTAGAAGCGGGCGGTCATGACGAAGTAGATCGGGTCCTGGCGGGGGTCGCCGCCGAGCATCTCGCCCCCGGCGGGGGCGGGCGGGGCCTGACCGGTGACGGCCTCGGCGGCGGCGCTGGCCTCGGAGAGGTTCCCGGCGGCGTCGTAGGCCTCGACGGTGTAGCTGTAGGCGGTCTCGGGGTCGAGGTTCGCGTCGGTGAAGGTCGTGGACGCGGTGGTGCGCGTGACGGACCCGGCCGCGGAGGTGCGGGTGAGGCGGTAGCCGGTGACGCCGACGTCGTCGGTCGCGGCGGTCCACGACAGGATCACGGTGGTGGCGTTGACGGTCGCGGTGACGCCTTGCGGCGCCTCGGGCGCGACGGTGTCGGGCTCGGCGGTGGCGCAGGGGTCCGCGGCGCCCGCGTCGGCTTCGCCGTCCGAGACGACGGTGGTGCCCGCGCCCAGGCTGTAGTCGGCGCCGCCGTTGTTGTCCCAGATGCCGGCGCCGTTGTTGAAGGCGGCCTTCATGGTCGAGGCGGTGCCGAGGGGCACCGAGAGGCGGGCCCAGCCGTCGCAGGCGGGCTCGGCCATCGCGGCGCCGGGGGCGTTGGTCCACACGCCGCCCACGGCGTAGTGGAGGTAGGCCTGGGTCCAGCCCATCGAGGTGAGGTCGTAGTAGACGACGGCCGCTTCGCCGCCGCAGGGGTCGCCGGTCCCGGTCTGGCCGCCGGCCACGGTCACCTCGCCGGAGGCGATGAGGTAGTCGGCGCCGTTGTTGTTGTCCCAGGTGCCCGAGCCGTTGTTGAAGACGACCTGCGCGCCGGTCGCGGAGCCGAGGTCGATGGTGCGGGAGTACCAGCCGGCGCAGGCGGCCTCCATGGGGACGCCGGGCACGGCGGTCCAGGCGCCGCCGGTGGGCGCGTAATGGACGTTGACCGCGGACCAGTCGGAGGGGGCGCGGTAGTAGACGGTGACGGTGGTGGCCGACGCGGCGGCGACAGGGGCGGTCACCAACGCGATCAGCATGGCGGCCAAGGCGAGTGCGGTGGCGAGCAACCGCTGTCGCCGGGAACGGCGGCGTTGTCCGGGTGTCATGTCGAGCTCCTGAGGGCATGATCGTCGATGAAGATGCTTCTTGCCGTTCCCAGATGGTTTCTTGCAGTTCTTGCAAGAACTGACTGCACTCTAGCACAGAGTTTTCTATATGGTCATGTGTCGATGCGAGGGGGCGAGGGGGCGAGGGGGCGAGGGGGCGAGGGGGCCGCGGAGGGAGAAGCCGGGGCAGGCGGGCGAGCGGCGGGCGGAGACTCCCACCCTGGGTGGGAGAACAAGGATGCGGTCCACTTTCCGCGCGCACGCCGACAAGACCGCGCTTGCCGCTCGCCGCCGGTGCCCGAAGTCACCCGCACGCGCAGCACGGCCGCGAGGCCCCGCTTCGCGGCGGAAGGCCCCCGGCGGGGCCTTCGAGGCGCGGGGCGTCCCCCCGTCCCAAACGCCGCGCGACACCGGGCCGATTCGGGCGATCGCGCGGAGGCCGGTCGATTCGCGCGCACCGGCGGCGAAACGCGCGGATGCCGTTTCGGGGGCCTTTCCATGCCATGCGACGTGGCGGTACGGCATGGGCACGGGTCGCGGATCGCCGCAGAGATTTATCGAACACCAGTTTGAGCTTGCGCTCGGCCCGAGGTTCGGTATGTTGATCTTGATACACATGTTCGACACACACGGGGGTTCTGGTGGCGACATCCGTCGCGGCCGCGTTGGCCGCTGAGCTCGGCCTGCGCACGGCCGCCGAGCTGGTTCCCGCAGCGGAGGCGCGCGCGGTGCGCCAGCCTGCACGGGAGCCCGCCGACGAGCCCGGTCAGGCGCGGAGCGCCCGGGTCGCCGTCGCGGAGCCGCGGCCGGTCGAACCGGAGGCGGCCCCGAACCTGGTTCGACCGCCGCGGACCATCCTGCCCGTCACCCCCGACATTTCCGCCCTGCTGCCCTACGGCGGACTCGCGACAGTGACCGCAATCACCGCTTCGCGGCGCGGGGCCACCTCGCTGCTGTGGCGGCTCCTGGCCGGTCCGACCAGGGCCGGGGCGTGGTGCGCGCTGGTCGGGATGCCCGGCCGGTACCCGCTCGCGGCCACCGCCGCCGGGACCGACCTCGGCCGGGTCGCGTTCATCGACGCCGCGGGGCCGCTCATCGCCGACGCCGCCGGCGCGCTCGCCGAGGGCGTCGCCGCGATGGTCGTCCCCAGCGACGGCCTCACCCCGCCCCAGGCCCGGCGGCTCACCGCGAGGGCCCGCAAGGGCGGCACCGCGATCGTGTGGTGGGAGACCCGCCTCGTCGCCGGACCCGACGCGCGCCTGGACGTCGCCCGCGTGCACTGGCAGGGCCTGCGCCCCAACACCGGCCGCCGCTGGGGCGCCGGCCGGCTCGACGCCTGCGAACTGGAGGTATCCGCCCGCTGGCGCTCAGGAGGAGGCCACCGCACCCGACTCCGGCCCTACGGCGCCGACGGCGAATCCCGATGAGGCGCATAGCCATGAGCGGGACACCCGCACAGCGAACGCCGCGCCCCGGGCACCGGCGGCACACCCGCCGCGGACAGCGCGGCTGTGCCTCGCGAAGCGCCGGGACTCGCAACGGGCGGCCCGACCGAGCGGCCGAGCCGGGGGCCTTCGCGCCGTGCCGTCGAAACCCGTCGGGACGCTCGGCGCTTCGCCGGGGGGCCTTGTGAGCGGCACGGTCGTCAGCGGCACCGTCGTCCGGGTCCCCAGCCGCACGCTCGTGGCGCGGCTTCCCGACTGGGACCGCGAGGACGCCGCCGGGTTCGCGCCGGTGCTCGATGCGCTCGACCTGCTCACGCCCTACGTGGAGGTCCTCGAACCGGGGCTCGCCGCGGTGCCGCTGCGCCGCGGGGCCGGTGAGGAGGCCGCGTTCTGCGAGGCGCTCATCGACACCGTCTCCGGGCTCGTCGGCCAGGACTGCGTCACCGGCGTCGCCGACGGGCTCTTCGCCGCCGTGCTCGCCGCGGACGAAGGCAGGATCGTGCCTTCAGGCGGCGACGCGGCCTACCTCGCGGGCCGGGACATCACCGACCTGCGGGCGACCGGGCTGGTCGACCCCGAGATCTGCGAGACGCTGCGCCACTTGGGCATCGACACGCTCGGCGCGTTCGCGGCACTGCCGGGCGCGGCCGTCGCCGAGCGGTTCGGGCCCGCCGCCCGCCGCGCGCAGCGGCTCGCCGCCGGGCAGCTCGCCCGCCCGCTGGTCCCCCGCCCCGCCGACCCCGACCTCACCGTCGCCGAGACCCCCGAGACCCCCTTCGCGACCATCGAGCAGGCCGTCACCGCCGCCCGGCCCCTCGCCGAACGGCTCACCGCCCTCCTCGACGCCCGCAACCTCACCTGCACCCGCCTCACCGTCACCGCCCGCACCGCCGCCGGCCTCACCCGCCGCCGCACCTGGCAGGTCGACCCCACCGCGACCGCCGCCGACCTCGCCCGGCGCGTCCGCTGGCAGCTCGAAGGCTGGCTCCTCGCCGCCCGCACCGCCGCCGGACCCGAGGACGAGCAGGGCACCGGCGCCGTCACCGCGCTCGAACTCGCCCCCGGCGGCCTCATCGGACTCGTCGCGGCCGGGAAGGGCCTGTGGGAGTTCAAGGACGCCGCCACCGCCCGCGCCGAAGGCGCCCTCCGCCACGCCCAGACCCTCCTCGGCCCCGAAGCCGTCCGGATCGCCGCCGCCACCGATGGCCGCGACCTGTCCGAACGCGCCGGCACCGCCGCCTGGGAGGCCGAGGCCCCGCCCCCAGCCCCCTCCGGCCCGTGGCCCGGGGCCCTCCCCGACCCGCCGCCCGCGCTCGTCGGCACCGACGACCCGGTCGACGTCCTCGACGCGACTGGCGCGCCCGTCCTGGCCCTCGCCCGCGGCGACCTCTCCGCCACCCCCGCCGTCGTCCGCACCGGCGGCAGGCGCCTGCGCGTCGTCGCCTGGGCCGGGCCCTGGCCCGTGACCGAACGCTGGTGGGGCGCCGCCACCCGCCGATACACCCGCCTCCAGGTCGAACTCGCCGACGGCAGCGCCGCGCTCCTGGTCTGCGAAGGCGGGCGATGGAAGGCGGCGGGCTGGTATGACTGACTACGCGGAGCTGCACTGCCACTCCCACTACTCCTTCGCCGACGGCGCCGACGCCCCCGCCGCCCTCGTCGAGGAGGCGCTCGGCCTCGGCCTCACCGGGCTCGCGATCACCGACCACGACGGGCTCTACGGGGTGTCCCAGTTCGCCTCGGCCGCAAAGGGACGCGGCCTGCCGACGGTCTTCGGCGCCGAACTGGGCCTGGACATGACCCGCGGCCGCAGGGGCCAGCCCGACCCCGCCGGGGAGCACCTGGTCGTCCTCGCCCGCGACCCCGACGGCTACCGGCGCCTCTCGCGCGCCATCACCGAGGCCAAACTCGAAGGGGGCGAGAAGGACCTGCCCGCCTACCGGAGGGACCGCCTCGCCGGGCACGCCGACGGGCGCTGGCAGATCCTCACCGGCTGCCGCAAGGGCCCTTTGAACGCCGCGCTCGCCGCCGACGGGCCCGCCGCGGCCGAGCGGCGGCTGCGCGAACTGCTCGACCTGTTCGGCGCCGGGAACGTCGCGGTCGAACTCGTCAACCACGGCCTGCCCGACGACACCGAGCGCCTCGATGCGCTCGCGGCCGTCGCCCGCCGCTGCGGCGCGCCCCTGGTCGCCACCAACAACGTCCACTACGCCGCCCCGCGCCGCCACCGCACCGCCGCCGCGCTCGCGGCCATCCGCTCCCGGCGCACCCTCGACGCGATCGACCCGTACCTCCCGGCCGCCGCCGCGGCCCACCTGCGCTCGGGCGAGGAGATGGCCGAGCGGTTCGCCGACTTCCCCGACGCGGTCGCCTACGCCGCCCACCTCGCGAAGGAGTGCGCGTTCGACCTCACGCTCCTGGACCCGCAGCTCCCCCGCTTCCCCGTCGGCGCCGGCCACGACGACTTCTCCTACCTCGCCGAGCAGGTCGTGCGCGGGGCCACGGACCGCTACGGCCCCTTCGGGAACGAGCGCGTCCCCCGGGCGTGGGAGCAGCTGGAGAAAGAGCTCGGGGTCATCAAGGCGCTCGGGTTCGAGGGGTACTTCCTCATCGTCCACGACATCGTGAACTTCTGCCGCGAACACGACATCCTCTGCCAAGGAAGGGGATCGGCCGCCAACAGCGCGGTCTGCTACGCCCTCGGCATCACCAACGTCGACCCCGTCGCGTTCGGGCTGCTGTTCGAGCGGTTCCTCTCGGCCGACCGGGACGGCCCGCCCGACATCGACGTCGACATCGAGTCGGGCCGCCGCGAGGAGGTCATCCAGTACGTCTACGCCAAGTACGGCCGCGACCGCGCCGCCCTGGTCGCCAACGTCGTCTCCTACCGGCCCCGCTCGGCCGTGCGCGACGCCGCCAAGGCCCTCGGCTACGGCCAGGACCAGGCCCTCGCCTGGTCCAAGCGCCTCCACCGCTGGAACGGCCTGGACCCCGACGAGGCCGAGGACATCCCCGAGGAGGTCCGCACCCTCGCGGGCGAACTCGCCCGGATGCCCCAGCACCTGGGCATCCACCCCGGCGGCATGGTGCTCACCGAGCAGCCGGTCTCCGAGATCGTCCCGGTCGAGCCCGCCCGCATGAAGGACCGCACCGTCCTCCAGTGGGACAAGGAGGACTGCGCCGACGCCGGACTCGTCAAGTTCGACCTCCTCGGCCTGGGGATGCTGGAGGCCCTGCACCGCATGGTCGACCTCGTCGCGGACTTCCACGGCGACCGCGTCGACCTCGCCAGGCTCCCGCCCGACGACGAGGACGTCTACGCGATGCTCCGCCGCGCCGACACCGTCGGCGTCTTCCAGGTCGAGTCCCGCGCCCAGATGGCGACCCTGCCGCGCCTGCGGCCCAGGGTGTTCCGCGACCTCGTCGCCGAGGTCGCGCTCATCAGGCCCGGACCCATCCAGGGCGGCGCCGTCCACCCCTACCTGCGCCGCCGCCAAGGCGAGCCGTGGCGCCACAAGGTCCCCGAGATCCTCCACCCGACACTGGAGAAGACCTACGGCGTCCCGCTGTTCCAAGAGCAGCTCATGCAGATCGCCATCGTCGCCGCGGGATTCGACGGCGGCGAGGCCGACCGGCTGCGCCGCGCCATGGGCGCCAAGCGCTCCGCCGAGCGCATGGAGGAGCTCAAGGCGCGCCTGTTCGCCGGCATGGCCGCGAAGGGCATTGTCCAAGAGCAGGCCGAGCAGATCTACGAGCAGCTGAAGTCCTTCGCGGACTTCGGGTTCCCCGAGTCGCACGCCGCGAGCTTCGCGCACCTGGTGTACTCCTCGGCCTGGCTCAAATGCCACTACCCGGCCGCGTTCTACGCCGGGCTCCTGGCGAGCCAGCCGATGGGCTTCTACTCCCCCGCCTCGCTCATCGCCGACGCCCAGCGCCACGGCCTCGCCGTCCTCGCCCCGGACGTCGACGCCAGCGCCGAGCACGCCTCGCTCTTCGCCGACGGCGAGGCGGTCCACCCCGTCCTCGGCGCGGCCGGCGTGCGGCTGGGGTTCGACGGCGTCAAGGGCCTGGGCGCGGCGGCGGGCGCGCGCATCACCGCGGCCAGGGCGGAGGGCGGGCCCTTCACGGGCCTCGCCGACCTCGCGCGCCGGGCCGGACTCGACAAGGGCCGCATGGAGAAGCTCGCCGTGGCGGGGGCCTTGAGCGGTCTCGAACCGGACCGGCGCAGGGCGCTGTGGACGGCCGGGACGATCGACGAGCGCCCCGGCACCCTCCCCGGCACCGGCCCGGCCGCGCCGCCGCCGACCCTGCCGGGCATGAGCGGCGCCGAGCTCGCCCGCGCCGACTACACCGGTCTGGGGCTCTCGGTGGAGACCCACCCGATGGACCTCGTGCGCGCCGGGCTCGACGCGGCGGGCGTCGTCCCCGCCGAGCGCCTGCGGGAGGTCCCCGACGGCGACCGGGTCGAGGTCGCGGGGATCGTGACCCACCGCCAGCGCCCGCAGACGGCGAAGGGCGTGACGTTCCTGAGTCTGGAGGACGAGACGGGGATCGCGAACATCGTGTGCTCACAAGGACTCTGGAAGCGCTGGCAGAACGTGGCGTCGGTGGCGCGGGCGCTGGTGGTCAGGGGGTCGGTGGAGAAGCCGCAGGACGCGCCGGGGGACACGATGCCGATGGTGGTGGCGGACAAGCTGACGGTGCTGGATCTGAACGGTCCTTCGGCGCCGTCGCGGGACTTCCGTTAGAGGCAATGTCGGTAAAGGCGGTGCCGTCAGGGGGTCTTGGTGAAGACGATGTCGAAGTCGTGGTTCCAGGTGCGGCCCTCGTCGCGGGAGATCTCCAGGAGCACGTCGATGCGGGTGCCGCCCTGGTCGATGGCGCCGGTGAAGCGCTGGTGGAAGTCCTCGCCGCCGCGTTCGAGGAACCAGGTGCGGTCGTCGAGTCGCATGTGGAAGTCGCGGGTGACGCCGCGGGAGTCGTAGTAGCGGTAGGCGAAGCCGTCGTCGGCGGGGCCGATGACGGCGAGCCATTCGGGGAAGTCGGGGTGGTCGATGACGAGGCGGTGCACGAGGAAGGCGCCGTCGAGGGCCCATTCGAAGGCGCTGGTGCCGGGGATCGGGGCGGGGGCGACGGCGGGGTCGGGGTGGCGCACCTCGATGGTCCAGGAGCCGGCGAGGGTCCGGAGCACTTGAAGGCGGGGGTCGTTCGTCGCCATGTGGGCCTCCATGCGTCGGTGGGCGCGGCGTCGCGCGCATCGAACGAGTGTAAGGCCCGCGGGGTGGCGGGGAGAGAAGCGGCGCGTGAACACCTCGGGCCCGGCTCCCCCGAAGGAGGGCCGGGCCCGGTGCGGTCGGGTCAGTGGGCGGGGACGGCGTCGGCGGCGGGGCTCTCGGGCTTCTTGACGAGGAACGCGGCGGCGACGGCGACGAGCGCCATGCCGGTGCCCCACAGGAAGGCCTCGTGGATGCCGGCGGCCTGGGCCGCGACCTCGGAGGCGCCCTCGTCGAGGCTGGCGGCGGTGCCGGTGGTCATCAGGGTGATGAACACGGCGGTGCCGGCGGCCCCGGCGACCTGTTGGAGGGTGCTGAGGATGGCGCTGCCGTGGGAGTAGAGCTCGACGCGCAGCGAGGCGAGCGAGGAGGTCATGAGCGGGGTCATGAGCAGGCTCAGGCCGAGGCTCATGGTCACGTGGATGACGACGACGAACCAGGTGGGGCTGGTCTGGTCGAGCAGGGTCATGAGGGCGAGCGCGACGGTGATGGCGAGCGAGCCGGGGATGACCAGGGGCCGGGGGCCGAAGCGGTCGTAGAGGCGGCCGATGACGGGGCCGGACAGGCCCATCGCGAGGCCGCCGGGCAGGACCACCAGGCCGGTCTCCAGCGTGGTGAGGTCGAGGACCTCCTGGAGGTAGATCGGCAGGAGGATGAGCGAGCCGAACAGCGCGGCCATGGAGATGAGGAGCATGACGATGCCGACGGTGAACGAGCGGGACTGGAAGGGCCGCAGGTCCATCAGGGCCGAGTCGGTGCGCTGGAGGCGCAGCTGGCGCAGGACGAACAGGACGAGCGAGAGGGCGCCGGCGCCGATGGCCGCGTAGGGCGGGACGGGCGGGTGCGCTCCGGCGGCGGCTTCGCCGATGCTGCTGAGGCCGTAGATGAGTCCGCCGAAGGCGACGGCGGAGAGCAGCGCGGAGAGCAGGTCGAACTTGACCGGGCGGGGCTCGGCGAGGCTCTTGATGAGGAGGGCGCCGAGGACGAGGCCGACGGCGGCGATGGGGAGCACGGCCAGGAAGATCCAGCGCCAGGTGAACTGGGCGAGGATGAATCCGGAGAAGGTCGGGCCGATCGCGGGGGCGACGGCGATGACGATGGTGATGAGGCCGATGGTGCGTCCGCGGCGGTCGGCCGGGACGTAGGTCATCACGGTGGTCATCAGGAGCGGGAGCATGACGGCGGTGCCGCTGGCCTGGATGACGCGGGCGGCGACGAGCATGGGGAAGACCTGCGAGGCCGCGGCGAGGACGGTGCCGGCGGTGAAGAGCGCCAGTGAGGCGATGAAGACCGTGCGCGTGGTGAACCGCTGGAGGATGAGGCCGGTCATGGGGATGACCACGGCCATGGTGAGCATGAACCCGGTGGTCAGCCATTGCGCGGTGGCGGCGGAGAGGCTGAAGGCCTCCATGAGCGGCGTCAGGGCGACGCCCATGACGGTCTCGTTGAGGATCATGACGAACGCGGCCACCAGGAGCACGCCGAGCACGAGTTTGATCTTGCGCGGGATGCCCTCTTCGACGGGTGCCTCGGTCACCGTCTCGGCCGAGGCGTCGGGCGCTTCGGGGGTCTCGGGCGGTCGGTGGTCAACGGTCATGGGGATGTTCCTTCGGTGGTGGTGTTCCTGCAAGGCGCCCGGCCCGACTTGTGCCCGGGTGTGGGGCAGGCGGGCCTTCCTCAAGTGTCAGCGACTGTCAATCATTGCAGTTGCTACCATCCGGGTCATGGTCGCCGGTGGGAGTCTGCGAGAGGTGTCACGTCGGGCCGTGCAGTCCCGGATCGCACGGACCGCCGAGTCCCTGTTCGCGGACAAGGGTTTCGAGGAGACGACGGTGGACGAGATCGCCGCGGCGGTCGGGATGTCGCAGCGCAGTTTCTTCCGCTATTTCGCCTCCAAGGACGAGGTCGTGTTCGAGGGCCTGGAGCGGTTGAGCGAGCAGTTGGCGACGCGCCTGGCGGCCCGGCCGCTGGAGGAGCCCGAGTGGGACTCGCTGCGCCGCTCGTTCGATCCGGTGGCCGAGCGGTTCGCCGACCCCGAGCATCGCGAGCACGACGCGGCGATCCAGCGGATCATCGACCGCAGCCCGCGGCTGCTGGCGGCGTACCTGTGCCGGCTCGAACGGCTCCAGCGGGCGCTGACCGAGGCGCTGCTGGCCCGGGCGGTGCGGCGCTCGGAGTGCGGGACCGACGAGGTCGTGGTGCGCGCGATGGTGGGCGGCGCGTGCGCGTGCCTGCACGCGGCGACCCTGCACGCTGCCGAGGACCCCGAGGCGTTCGGGCGCGGCCTGGACCGGGCGATGACCGCGCTGCGCCCGGCTGCTTGACATCGTTCAGTGCCCCTGGTGGTGGGCGTGGACGACCGCGTGCCCCTTGCCGCGCGAGATGAGCCAGCGGTTGACCGGGACGGTGAGCACGAAGGCCAGCGCTAGCGCGGCGGCGAGGGCGATCCAGAAGCGGGCGTCGGCGAGTCCGGCTTCCATGGCGCCGGGGATGGCGAGCATGAACGCGTTGTCGACGACCTCCATGACGGCGATCGAGACGGTGTCGGCGGCGAGGGCGATCTTGAGGGCCTGTTTGAAGGCCATGCCGCCGCGCAGGAGTCCGCGCATGGTGAAGGCGTAGCCGAAGACGAAGGCGAGCGCTATGGCGAGGACGATCGTGGCCGCGCCGTGCCAGCCGAGGGCGGTGCCGATGACCATCCCGAGGATCTCGCCGACGGCGCAGCCGGTGAGGCAGTGAAGGGTCGCGGAGACGGCGGTGCCCCAGCCGGCGGGTTGCGGGGCGTGGGCGTGCTCGGTGTGGGCGGCGTGGTCATGGGCAGAGTGGTCATGGGCAGAGTGGTCATGGACGGCGCCGGTCTCGGGGGCGTGGCCTTCGTGGTGGTGGGCGTGCTCGTCGTGGTCCACGGCGGGGTTCCTCTCGCGGGCGGCCCGGGCGGCCGCGACCCGATGATGCTATACCCCCTATAGGTATGTTGCCAATGGGGTTCGAGTGTCGCGTTCTGGTTATCGGTCTCATACGGGCGCAAGGGCTTCCATTCGCAGGGGGTCTGCGTTCGCGCTGGGAGCGAACCGTTCGGCGCCCGGGCCGGGCCGGAAACGGCGGTCGCGGGCCGCGTTCGGCAATAGGCTCTGGGCATCCGGAGGGAGGTCCGAATGGGACGACGAAGGCTGCCGCTGCCGGTGCGGTACCTGCTCGCGTGCGCCGGACTGCTCGCCCTCTACGCGGTGGCGCCGGTGCGCCCCGAGGCCGATCCGGGCCTGCTGGTGCTGCGGTGGAGCCTGACGCTGTTCCTGGTCGGCGCGATCGCGCTCGTGATCGGCCGGGAGGCGGTGCGGCAGCTGCGCAGCCCCGACGCGCCGATCGGGGCCCTGGTCGTGTGCGTGGTCGCCGGGCTGCTGCTGTTCGCGCTGATGGACTTCGGCCTGGCCGTGAACCGGGAGGGCCAGTTCACCGGGCTCGACACGAGGGTCGACGCGCTGTACTTCGCGCTGAGCACGCTCCTGACGGTGGGGTTCGGCGACGTCTCGGCGCAGGGGCAGGCCGCGCGGGTCCTGCTGATCGCGCAGATGGCGTTCAACATCACTGCGATCGCCGGGGCGGCCTCACTGGTGACGCGGCGGGTCGCCGCCCGGGCCGCGAAGTCGGACCGGCACCTCAGGACCAGGCACGGCCGCTGAATCGCGGGCGCGGAGCGGGGCCTCTCCGTTCGGATGCCCGGCTTTTCCCGGTGCATCGACCGCGCGTGAGGCGCGAGAGTTCGCCGTACGCGTCGATGGCGGGCGTGAACGGAATCGGGGCGAGGCGTCGAGGGCGGTGGCAGAGCGGTGTCATGCTATCCGTTATGTCCCAACCCCCATCCTCGCAATGGCAGCCTGCACCGCAGAATCCCGGGCCCGGCCGGTTCGGGCCGCCGCAACCGCAGCACATCCCACCGCCGCCGCCTTCGAACTACGGCGGCCCGCCGCCACAGCAGCCGCCGCGCCCGGCCTACGGGCCCCCGCCCGGACCGGCCGCTCCGCACGGGCCCGGCGGGCCTTTCACGTCCGGTCCCGGAGGGCCCGGCCCTGGAGGCCCCGGAGGCCCTGGAGGCCCCGGCGGTCCTTACGTCCCGAGCGCACCCGCGCCTTCGGGCCCGCCCGGCGGGGCCGGCCGCGGGCTCCGCGGCCTGACCGTGGCCGCCGTCGGCTCGGCGGGCCTCGCGGTCCTGTCCGCCGCCGCCGCGGTCGTGGTCCTCGTGGCGCCCGCCGACGAGGAAACGCCCGCGGGCGAGGACCAGGCCGGGGCCACCGAGTCCGCCGAGGAGATCGAGGCGGTCGACCTCACCGAGGGCCTCGACCCGTTCGACCCCTACGCGAACGAGGACTACTACGGGGTGACCTGGAACGACCTCGCCTGGGTCCCGCCCGCACCGGGCGAGGCATGGGAGGTCTTCTACCAGGAGGAGGCCCGCGCGGTCGACTTCAGCTTCTTCGTGGACGAGAACGAGCGCGCGACCCTCAACTGCGGCGACCTCGGCGACAAGGCCGAGCACTACCCGGACGCCTTCGACGACGCCGAGGCCTGGTACGAGGGCGAACTCGACCGGCAGTCGAACCTGTCCAAAGAGGGCGACGCGTTCGAAGTGGTCGCCGGACCCGAGTACACGCACTACCGCATCGACGGCCAGGACGCGGTCCTGGTCGAGTTCGGACGGCACTGGACCGCCTACGAGGACTCCGAGGGCGCCGTGATCGAGGTCGACTTCACCGACGCGCAGGCCTACCTCTACATCGACCTGCCCGAGGACGCCGGGGACGGCGCCGAGACGGTGACCCCCGTCCGCTGCCAGCTCTACGTGGTCTCCGACGACCCCGCCCACTACGAGGCCGGCCTCGCCACCGTCCTCGGCACCAGACTGTGGCTCGAATAACGTGGCCCTGACAGGAGAACCGCACGTGAACTTCGCTCCCCCGGCGGCCCCCGCGCCGCCGAAGCGGCGCAAGCCCCTGCTCATCGGGACCATCGCGGTCTCGTGGGCCGTCATCGCGGCCAGCGCCGCGGTCATCGTCCTCAACCTCCCCGGGTCGCCCGCCGACGCCGACCCGCCGGGCGCGGCGGACGCGACCTCCGGCAGTGAGGAGGCGGCCGACGCGGGCCCGCTGGCCGAACCGCTCGCCGAGCTCGCCCAGGCGTTCGCCGACGGCGACCGCGACGCGTGGACCGCCGGCTTCGGCGCCGACGAGGCCGAGCGCGCCGGACGCTACTTCGACAACCTCACGGCCCTCGACGCCGACCCGCTCGAGCTGCGCGTGGAAGGCGAGGTCACCGAGTCGGGCACCGGCACCCGCAAGAGCTACGGCGCCACGATCGTGATGAGCTTCTGCCTCCACGCCGCCGACCCGGCCTCCTGCACCCCCACCGAGGTCGACTACTCGGTGACCTGGGAACGCGAAGGCGAGTCGCTCGTCTTGTCGCACTTCATGGACCTGGAGGAGATCTACCGGCCGCACGCGTGGGAGGTCGCCGACCTGTCGGTGGCCCTGGGCGACCGGGCCGTAGTCGCGGTCGACGCGGACGCCGGGGTCGACCCGGCCGACTACCTCGACGCGGCCGAGGAGGCCGCCGCGAACGCCGACGCGTACGCCCTCATCGAACCGATCGACTCCTACCTCATCGTGCTCGCCGACGACGACCAGTTCGACACCTGGTACGGCGGGTACGTCAACGACGTGTCGCTCGGCTCGGCGGTCTCGACGGCCGCCGACGCCGACACCGCCGGGCCGATCCACGTGATGATGCCCTTCGAACGGCTCGACGACGAGAGCTTCGCCCACACCGCCCGCCACGAGCTCGGCCACGCCGCGACCCTCCAGGGCGCGCCGCTGCGCAACGAGCTCGACGAGAGCACCTGGTGGATGGTCGAGGGCGTCGCCGAGTACATCGCCAACGGCGACACCATGCCCGCCGACCGCGTCGCGGACACCGCGGCGCTCGTGGACTCGGGCGGGTGCGCCGACGGGATCGAACCGATGGGCGAGGGCGACTCCGCGTCGACCTCCTCGGGCAAGTACGGCTGCTCCTACCTGGCGGTACGGTACGCGGTCGACGAGTACGGCCTGGAGGCGTTCATGGACTGGTTCGCCGCCGCCGTCCACGAAGGAGCCGGCACCACCGCTGCGTCGGAAGCGCTCGGCGAGGACCACGAGGCGGTCATGGAGGCGATCGGCGCGTACGTCCAAGAGTCGGTCTGACCGCGGCGCGGGGCGCATCGCGCCCCGCGCCCGGTTCGGGCCCGCGGGCGCCGCGTGCTCGGTAGATTGCGGGCAGTGCACGTCGGGGGTGCACCGGCAGGCGATCGGGGGCGGCGGGGATGGGCGGGGCGTTCGACCGGTTGCAGCGCTTCGCCGACCGGGTGTCCAAGCGCAGGCTCGACCATCTGGAGCCGCCCGGGTCGATGGGCCCGCCGCCGCCGTCGTGGGAGCTCATCGGATTCCTGCGCGACCTGGGCGTCTCGCTGAGCGGCTCGGGCGCGGCGACCGGCAGGATCGTGGCGACGCTCCACTCCCTGACCGCGGCCTACAACGCCGAGGGCGTGGACTTCTTCATCTTCCCGACCGGCGTGTTCGTGCGCATCGCCGACGAGGACGGGTCGCTGCGCACCGACTTCGCGGCCACGCCGAGCGACCCGCTGCGGCTGTACCAGGTCGACGCGCTCTACCGGCTCATCAAGGACGTCGCGGCCACGAGGATGGCCCCCGCCGAGGGCCGCAGGCGCCTGGAGGCGATCCTGCGCGAGCGCCCGCAGCACGGCGTGTGGACGACCGTGGCGGGCGCCCTGCTCCTGTCGCTGGGCCTGGGCCTGACCCGCAACCCGCCGTGGGAGGCGCTGGCCGGGTACGCGCTGCTCGGTGCCGTCAACGGCGTGCTCCAGGCCGTGGCCTACCGGTTCAGGGTGCTCTCGCTGGCGCTGCCGGTGGTCGCCGGGGCACTGTCGACGGTGATCGCCTTCAGCCTGCCGAACGCGATGACCGGCGGCGACCCGGTCGCACTGCTCATCCCCTCGCTCATCGTGTTCCTGCCGGGGGCGGCGCTGACGATCGGCACGATCGAACTCGCGACCGGGTCCATGGTCGCGGGCGCGGCGCGGCTGATGTACGCGTTCAACCTGCTGTTCCTGCTCGCGTTCGGCATCCTCGTGGGCACCGAGATGGTCGACGTGACCTACGGCGGCCACGCCGACGCCCCGCTCGGCGCCTGGGCGGCGTGGGCGGGCGTCGCGATCGTCGGCTGCGGGTACGCGCTCAACCAGCACGCGCCCGCGCGGACGCTCGGCTGGGTCCTGGTCGTGCTCTACGGCGTGTGGATCGCGCTCAACCTCGGCCAGAGCCTCGGCTCGGCGCTCATGGGCGCGTTCCTGGCCGGACTCGTGCTGACCCCGCTGTCGAACCTGGCCCAGGCCCGCCCGAGCGGGCCCCCGGCGCAGGTGACGTTCCTGCCCGCGTTCTGGCTCATCGTGCCCGGCGTCCTCGGCCTCACCGGCGTCTCCGAGCTCATCGTGGGCGACACGACGGTCTCCAGCGGCATCGCCGACCTGGTGACGGCCCTGCTCACCGTCGTCGCGATCGCCCTGGGCATCCTCGTGGGCTCGGGGTTCACCAGGGGGAGCGACGCGCTCTCCCCCGCCAGCGCACTGCCCGCCCGCGCCAAGGAGTGATGGCGGGCGCGGCCTACCGTGGAGGCGAGGACGGGAGGGCGCGATGGCGGACCGGTCGGTGGCGACCGTGCGGCACATGATCGAGGAACGGCTCCTGTACCTACTCGTGTGGGCGCGGCTGACGCAGCGGTTCACGGTCACGGCGGTGCCGTACCGGCGCCCGGCCGAGGGCAGCGCGATCGTGGACTTCCGGTGCGAGGAGTGCGACGCGGAGCTGATGCTCGAGGTCAAGAGCGCGGTGCTGCTTCGCAAGGTGCAGCGGCGGCGGCTGTGGACGGCGGTCGTCGCGTTCGGCGCGGGAGTGGCGGCGGGGGTCGCGGCCGTGCTCGCCGAGTCCGCGGGACTGGTCCTGCCGCTGTCAACTGCGGCGGGCAAGTGGACGCTCGCGGCGATCGTGCTGTGCCCGGTCGTAGGCGCTTTCGCGGCCTACGGCTGGTGGCACGAGAGCGGCGTGGAACTCCATGCGGTGGAGCAGGACGTCGCGCAGGACCGCGCCGGTCCGCACACGCTCATGGACCCGGCGGTGGGGTTCGCGGAGCGGTGGCACCGGTCGCGGTGAGGCTCAGAGCGCCTCGTAGCAGACGACGCCGGAGTACCTGCCGTCCCAGTCGAACCCCCACGGGTAGTAGTCGGAGTCGGGGCAGCCGTCGAGGCGAGCCCTGACCTCGTCGAGCGTCAGTTCCAGGGGCGGGCCGATCGTCTCGGCGTGCGTGACCTGGTAGAGGGCGCCCGCGGCGTCGCAGGGGACGCTCGTGGGGTCAGGGTCGTCGTCGATGCAGTCGCCGACGTCGGGGACCTTGGGGTAGCGGCCGTCCTCGTCGGCCTTGTTGACGGCCTGGAGGCAGAAGAACTGCTTGGTCGTGGTGGTGTCGGTGTTGTAGACGAAGTTGTAGTCGGCCCAGATCTCGCCGGGGATGTAGTACCGCACCAGGTTCCCGCAGACGGCCTCGGCGTCGGCGTAGTCCGCGAGCTCGCCGTCCTCGACGGCCATCGGGTTCAGGTCGACTTTGACGACGCTCCAGAACGCCTCGGGCTCGTCGCAGTCGACGGTCCATTGATCGGCGTCGAGGTCCATGTCCTCGTACATGCAGTCGCCGACGGCGACGAAGTTCTTCGTGTACTCCCCGTCGACGGGAGCGGTGCCGGTACCGGCCTCGGCTTCGGTGGCGCTGGCGCTCGGGTCGGGGGCGGCGGAGAAGTCGCCGGTCTCGGCGCCGCCGAGGCCGAGTTCGGGGCCGAAGCCTACGGCGGTCATCGCGGCCGCCAGGAGAACCGTCGCGGCGATGACGCCGGCGGTCGCCGCGCGGGTGCCGCGGACGGGCGGGGGCGGCGGGACGGGAACGGGCACGGTGGGTGCGGAGGCGGTCGGCGGTGCGGAGGAGACCGGCGGCGCGGTCTGGGGCGGCAGGCCGGGGCTGGGCACCGCCGGGGGCGAGGAGAGCTGGTCCTGGGTGAGGAGGCCGCCTTCGGAGACGGCGAGTTCGGGCTGCTCGATCGCGGAGGGCGCTATGCCGAGTTCGCGGTGGAGCATGGTGGCGGCCAGGGGCGTCCGGCTGGCGGCGCCGACGAGGAAGAGGCCGGTGACCTGGTCGGGGGCGAGCCCGGATTCGCGGATGACGCCCTGGGTGATGCGGACGGTGCGCCGCAGCAGCGGTTCGGCGACGCGTTCGAGTTCGTCGCGGGTGAGGTGGACGTCCTGTTCGAGCAGGGGGAGGGTGAGGTCGGTGGCGGTGACGCGGGAGAGGCGCTCCTTGGCGAGGCGGACCTCTTCGAGGAGGGCGGCGCGGCTGCGGCGGTCGGCGGGGGTCTCGGGGGCGCTCAGGCGGGTCCAGAGGGGGTCGTCGGGGCTGACGGTCGCGGCGAGGCGGTCGAACAGGGCCTGGTCGAAGTCGAGGCCGCCGAGGTCGTCGGCGCCGTCGACGGCGAGGACGTCGAAACCGGAGGCGGTGCGGCGCAGGACGGTGGCGTCGAAGGTGCCGCCGCCGAGGTCGTAGACGACGACGCCGGAGCCCACGGCGATCTCGGCGCCGAGGGACTCGGCGAAGTAGCTGGCGGCGGCGACCGGTTCGGGCACGATCGCGACGGCGCCGAGCCCGGCGGCCACGGCCGCGTCGGCGATGACGTGGCGGCGGGTCGGGCCCCACGCGGCCGGGACGGTGACGGTGACCGAGCCGAAGCCGCCGACGGTGCGGCGGCACTCTACGGCCACGCGGGCGAGGACGGCGGCGATGAGACTGGTGACCGACAACTCCCGGTCGCCGAGGAGGACCACGCCGTCGTCGATGCGGCGCTTGGGGTTCGGTTCGAGCAGGTCGGGGCGGCGGCGGCCGTGGTGGACGGCGTCGGCGCCGGTGAGCGGGCCGCCCTTGTCGTCGACGCAGACCGCGGAGGGCAGTTGCGGCGAGCCGTCGAAGAGCTGCTGGTGGACGCGCCCGTCCGGGCGGCGGAGGGTGGCGACGGTGTGCGAGGTGCCGAAATCCACGCTGACGGACGCGGATCGGGGGAGAAAGCGCGACATACCTTCCAATCTAGCGAACGCTTCCCAAAAACGCCGGTACCGATTCGGGCCGAACACCCTCGTACGCACACGGATGCACGCGGACCGACAGCGTCCGTCATGAAAAAGCACGGATTGTTCGCAGTTTCGGCGTCGAATGCGTTTGTCGAACCGCCGCGGCCGGTGCAAGCTGGTCCGGGGCGCGCTGCGGCGGCCCCTGCCGCCCACCGTTCGATTGGACCGCCGTGACCGACTCCGCCCTGCGCGCCCGCACCGACCCAGCCCTGGCGCACTGGCGCAACGCCGTGTTCGCCGTCTTCGCGCTCTCGGGCTTCGTGTTCGCCAACTGGGCCGCCCGGGTCCCCAACATCCGCGACATCCTCGGCGCCTCGACCCAGGAGATGGGCGTGCTCATCCTCGGGCTCGCGGCGGGCGCCTTCTTCGGGCTCCTGGCGGCCAGCCACATCATCGCCCACATCGGGGCGACCAGGGCGATCCGCTGGTTCCTCGCGACGGCCGCGGTCGGCCTGCTCGCCGCGGGCCTCATCGCCGGGCTCGTGCCGCACTACTGGCTGCTGTTCGCGGCCCTCATGGTGCTCGGCGCGGGCAACTCGATCCTCGACGTGGCGATGAACCTCTCCGGTGCGGCCAACGAGCGGCGCATCGGCAAGACCCTCATGCCGATGTTCCACGCGGGCTTCAGCGTCGGCACCATCTTCGGGGCCGGGATCGGCGCGCTCACCGAGCAGCTCGGCGTGCCGGTCGGCGCGCACCTGGGCGTCACCGGCGCCGTGGTGGCCGTCGCGGCGCTGTACGTGGTGCGCTTCCTCCAGCCGGCCGAGGAGCCCGCCGCCGAGGGCGCCGGGGCGACCGGGGGCTGGCGCACCCGCCTGGCCTCGTGGACGGACCCGCGCATCCTCGTCATCGGCCTCATCATCCTCGGCATGGGCTTCGCCGAGGGCACCGCGAACGACTGGCTCGGCCTGGCGATGGTCGACGGCTACGGCCTGACCAACCCCGGCGGCGCGGCCGTGTTCGCCGTGTTCGTCACCGCCATGACGGCCGGGCGGCTGGTCGGGGGGAAGTTCCTCGACCGGTTCGGGCGCGTGCCGGTCCTGGCCGGGTCGGCGTTCCTCGCGTTCGCGGGCCTGCTGCTGGTGATCCTGGGCCCGACCACGCCGTTCGCGATCGCCGGGACCGTCCTGTGGGGTGTGGGCGCCTCGCTGGGCTTCCCGGTGGGCATGTCGGCCGCCGCCGACGACCCGGTCAAGGCCACCGCGAACGTCGCGGCCGTCGCCACCATCGGGTACACCGCGTTCCTCATCGGGCCGCCGCTCATCGGCCTCCTCGGCGACGAGGTGGGCCTGCGCAGCGCGTTCTACGTCGTGCTGGTCCTGGTCGCGGTGGCACTGCTGGCCTCCCCCGCGGCCCGCAAGCCCAAGGGGCTCTAAGACACACGCGAAAGGGGCCGCAGTGACCTGCGGCCCCTTTCGCGTCCCGTCAGGCGGCCTTCGCCTTCCGCAGCGTCACCGCGGCCAGGACCGCCGCGCCGAGGGCGATGAGCGCCGCGGCGAGGAACGCGGCCGAGAAGCCCTCAGTGAGCCGCACCGGGTCGCCGACTTCACCGGCCCCGTTGGCGACCGCCAGCGCGGTGACCGCGGCGAGGCCGAGGGCCGAGCCGATCTGGTAGCCGGTGTTGACGATGCCCGAGGCCAGGCCGCCCTCCTCGGGGCGGGCGGAGGCGATCGCGGTCTGGAGCGAGGGCACGAACGCGAGCGCCATGCCGAGCGCGGCCAGGAGCGAGGCGGGCAGCACGTCGGCGGCGAAGGTGCCGTCGGGGTGGGCCAGCGAAAGCCAGTACAGACCCGCGGCGAGTGCGACCAGGCCGGACACGATGAGCGCCTTCGCGCCGAACCTGGCGGCCAGGCGGGGTGCGAGCGCGGTCATGGCGACCATGATGAGCGCGGTCATCGGCAGCAGGGCCGCGCCCGAGGGGAAGGCCGAGTAGTCCAGGACCTGCTGGAGGTAGAGGTTGAGGAAGAACCACATCGGGACCCAGGCGGCGCCGAGCAGGAGCTGGGCGAGGTTGGCGGCGCCGAGGTTCGGGGCGCGGAAGACCGACAACGGCATGAGCGGTTCGCGGCGGCGGGCCTGGAGGGCGAGGAAGCCGGTCAGGAGGGCCGCGGCGGCCGCGAGGACGCCCCAGGTGGCGGGATCGCCCCAGCCGATCTCGGGGGCGCGGACGATCGCGAAGACCGCGGCGGCGAGGCCGATCGTGGCGGTGAGGGCGCCGAGGACGTCGATCGAGCCGCGCCGGGCGCCGCCGGCGGGCAGCAGCGCGGGGGCGGCGGCCAGGGCGAGGGCGGCGACGGGGAGGTTGATGTAGAAGACCCAGGGCCAGGAGGCGTACTCGGTGATGAGGCCGCCGAGGAAGACGCCGGCGGTGCCGCCCGCGGGGGCCGCGGCGCCGTAGAACGCGAAGGCCTTCGGGAGGGCCTTCGGGTCGGCGCCGAAGACCGTCATGAGGAGGGTCAGGGCCGAGGGGGCGATGAGGGCGGCGCCGGCGCCTTGGACGCCGCGGCCGACCAGTTCGGTGGCGACGTCGTTCGCGATCCCGGCCGTGAGCGACCCGGCGGCGAGGACGATCCAGCCGAGGGCGAAGACGCGGCGGGCGCCGAGGAGGTCGGAGAGCCTGCCGCCCAGCAGGAGGAGGCCGCCGAAGACGACGACGTAGGCGTTGAAGACCCAGGAGAGGTTCTCCTGGGTGAAGCCCAGCTCGTCCTGCATCTGCGGGAGGGCGACGCCGATGATCGAGGTGTCCATGATGACGACGAACTGGGCGAGGGCGATGAGCGCCAGGGCGACCCAGCGCCGCGGTGATGCCGACTGCTGCGACATGACACTGCTCCTATACCGGTAGGGGGTATGCCTTGGTGGCACTACTCCGTTGGGGGGCGGGAACTCCGGAGGCCGGTGATCCGCGCTGGAGTAGTTCTAACATACCCCCCTGGGGTATACAAAGAATGGTGTCGCACATCGCTTCCGGGCTGCGCGAGTAAGCCCGTGCGGGTCAAACCGCGCGGGCCAGACCGAGCAGGCCGGACCGTGCGACCGGAGGGAGTGCGACCGTTGTGGACTCAGCCCATCTCGTCGAAGGGCGGCGAGTAGGCGTAGGCGCCGCACAGATCCTCGCGCCAGGCGGCGAGCGTGCGGATCTGGAAGTAGTCGCCCCAGGTGGGGTCGGTGGCCTGGACGCCGTGGGCGCTCGCCGGGACGAAGCCGAAGCGGCCGTAGTAGGCGGGGTCGCCGAGGAGGAGGACGGCGGGCTCGTTCGCGGCGTCGGCGGCGCCGAGCGCGGCGTGCATGAGCGCCGAGCCGATGCCCTTGCCGTGCAGGGCGGGCGCGACGCCGATGGGGCCGAGGCCGAGCGCCCGCTCCCCCGCCAGACGCCCGTAGGTGGAGACCACGTGCCCGGCGACCTCGCCGTCCACTTCGGCCACGAGGGAGAAGCGGGGGTCCCAGTCCGCGGTGGCGCGCAGGGCGTCAACGAGGTCGGCCTCCTTGCCGGAGGCGTGCGGTGCGGTGGCGAAGGCGGCGTCCTGGAGGGCGTGGACGGCGGCGTGGTCGCGCGCAGTCTCGCGTCGGATGAGCGTCATCGCCAGAGTATCGCGGGCGGCGGGCGGTGCGGCAATCGATTTGGGCGAGTGCGTTCCGCGTTGCGGGACGGCGCGCGCGGCGGGCGGACGATCGGGATTATATTCATAATAGTCAATATTCAGGCCCGAGTTCGACGCCGCGTTCGCGAGAGCGTGCGTCGCAGATTATGGGAGCGCTACCATGCAATATGGAGAAACCGTGCATTCGAGGGCGACCCGGAATCCGGGGCGCCGCAGGCGCCTCGGGGCGGTGGCCGCGGCGGCCGGGGCGCTCATCGCCTCCGCCGTCGCCGTGGTGGCGGCGAGCCCGGCGCACGCCGCCGCCTGCGAATCGATCGACTACAACATCGTGAGCAGCTGGGGCGGCGGGCACCAGGCCACCGTCTCGCTCACCGCAGGCGACGAGGGCGTCAACGGCTGGACCGTCGAGTTCGACTTCCCGTCCGGCGGGGGCCTCCAGAGCGCCTGGAACGTCGACTGGAGCGTCAGCGGCCAGTCCTTCACCGGCTCCGACGTCGGCTGGAACGCGACCGTCGCCTCCGGGCAGACCCGCGAGCTGTTCGGGCTCATCGCGAGCGGCACCGCCGAACCGGCCTCCATCACCGTCAACGGCGTCGCCTGCGGCGGCGAGCCGACCGAGACGACCTCCGACCCGGGCACCCCCGACACCTCGCCCTCGCCCGAGGACCCGACCGAGACGCCCACCGACCCCTCCACCGATCCCCCGGACCCGACCGACTGCCCCGCGGGCGCGGTCTGCGACGGCTTCGAGGACCAGACGGGCACCGTGCCCGGCGGCGACTGGACCGTCGGCGCCAACGACTGCACCGGGACCGGCACCGCGACCGTCGACACCACCGTCGCCAACAGCGGCTCTAAGTCGGTGCGCATCGAGGGCGGGGCCACCTACTGCAACCACGTCTTCATCGGACGCGACCTGCCCGCCGACGCCGAGTGGTTCCGCGTCTACATGCGCCACACCACGGCCCAGCCGCAGAACCACACCACCATGATCGCCATGGAGGACGCCAACGACAACAACACCGACCTGCGCATGGGCGGCCAGAACGGCGCCCTGCAATGGAACCGCGAGTCCGACGACGCGACCCTGCCGGCCCAGAGCCCCGCGGGCGTGGCCCTGAGCGAGCCGCTGCCGGTCGCCGAGTGGACGTGCGTGGAGTTCCAGATCGACGGCTCGGCGCTGAGCACCTGGGTCGACGGCGACCTGGTCGAGGGCCTCGTGGTCGACGGCACCGCCACACAGGACGTCGACGCGCAGTGGAAGTCCAAGGCGGGCTGGAGCCCCGACCTGCTCGACCTGCGTCTGGGCTGGGAGAGCTACGGCAACGACGCCGACACCCTCTGGTACGACGACGTCGCCTTCGGCACCGAGCGCATCGGCTGCTGACCGCTGGAGCGAACCGCGGGCCCGGACTCGACGTCCGGGCCCGCGGGGCGCGGCCCGATCATCGCGACGCGAACACGGAAACGGCGGTTCGGGAAGCCGTGCGCGCTTGCGCCCGTCGAACCCGGCCTTCAGAGCGCCCGGATTCCGCCATTGGCGTAACCGCTGGAAACCGCCGGGCGTGTCGGCTTACCGTGAAGCATGGCTGAGACCTTCCCACCCCAGCACCCGGCGGCCACGGCGCGGGGCGGATCGCGCGAACCGCTGTGGCGGGACGCGCTCGGCGAACGGCTGCGGGCGACCCGACACGAAAAGGGCGAGACGCTCTCGGAGACCGCCGATCGCGCCGGCATCTCCCCGCAGTACCTCTCCGAGATCGAACGCGGCCGCAAAGAGCCGTCGAGCGAGATGATCGCCGCCGTCGCCGGGGCCCTGGACACGACGCTCGGCGACCTCGCCGCCGCGATCGCCGAGCGCCTCGCAGGGGCCCTCGGCGCCCGGACCCGCGCAGCGGCCGAGCGTGATCGCCCGCTCGCCCCGGCCGACGAGGCGGCCCCGCACGGCGACCGCTCCCCCGAACCGTCCGAGCGGGAGGCCCCACAGGAGCAGCCGGTGCTGGAGACGGCCCTGTTCGACCGCGGGCTCGCCCCCGCCGCGGACCGCAACGGCGAGTCGACGCGGATCGACGCCGCCGAAGTGATCGAAGCGGCGGCGCTGGACGCCGCGCTCGCCGACGCCGGACTCCTCGAACGCGCCGAGACGCCGACCGGACCGACCTGCCGGGCCGCCTACGCCTTGGCGGCGTAAGCGAACCGGCTTCGACCGGACGGCCCTCGTGCGACGCGAAGCCGCCTGCCGCATCGGAGGCCCGGGCGGGCGCGGATCGATGCCCGCAAGTCAAAGTCTTCGAGCGCTTCACCGAGCCCGCAGGCCCACGACAGGCCGGTGACTACGGCTCAGTCTCCGGTCCGCCGGGCGGCGCCCGTCGGCCCTCATCGGACCCGGTCGCCTCAGCGCACGTCCAGGACGTGGTCGATGAGGCCGTAGGCGCGGGCGGCCTCGGCGGTGAAGACTCGGTCGCGGTCGGTGTCGGCGCGGAGGGTCTCGGCGGCCTGGCCGGTGTGCCGGGCGAGGATCTGCTCGATGCCGTCGCGCACCCGCACCAGCTCGTCGGCCTGGAGGATGAGGTCGGGGATCGGGCCGCGGCCCTGGGCCGCGGGCTGGTCGAGGACGATGCGCGCGTGCGGCAGCGCCGCGCGCTTGCCTTCGGCGCCCGCCGCCAGCAGGACCGCGCCGACCGCGACCGCCTGGCCGACGCAGGTCGTGGCCACGTTCGGCTTGATGTACCGCAGCGTGTCGTAGACGCCGAGCATCGCGCTGGGGTCGCCGCCCTCGCAGTTGATGTACAGCTGGATGTCGCGCTCGGGGTTCGCCGCCTCCAGGTGGAGCAACTGGGCGACCAGCGCGTTGGCGACGCCCGCGTCGACCGCGGTGCCCAGGTAGATGATGCGCTCGCTCAGCAGGTGCGAGTAGACGTCCATGACCCGCTCGCCGCGGGCGTGGTCGACGATGACGTTGGGGATCAGGTAGCCGCTCATCGGGTGCCCTCCGTGACGGGCAGACGCAGGCCGATGTCCCGGCGCGTCCGCGGTGCGATCTGGTCGAACGCGGTGACGACCGCGTCCACGAACCCGTACTCCACGGCCTGCTCGGCGGTGTACCAGCGGTCGCGCAGCGAGTCCTCGAAGATCCGCTCGACCGGCTGCCCGGTGTCGGCGGCGATGAGGCCCAGGACCGTGTCGCGGGTGTGGCGCAGGTCGTTGGCCTGGAGTTCGATGTCGACGGCCGCGCCGCCGATGCCCGCCGAGCCCTGGTGCATGAGCACCCGCGAGTGCGGCATGGCGCGGCGCTTCCCGGGGGTGCCGGCCGAGAGCAGGAACTGCCCGGCGCTGCATGCGATCCCCAGCGCCAGTGTGGACACATCGCACGGGACGAGCCGCATGGTGTCGCGGATGGCGAGCATGGACGGCACCGACCCGCCCGGGGAGTGGATCCACAAGGCGATGTCGGCGTCCGGGTCCTCGATCGCCAGCGACAGCATCTGCGTCGCCAGGAGGGTGCCGTTGTCGTCGTCGAGCACGCCGTCGAGGACGAGGACGCGCTGCTGGTACAGCTCGCGGCGTGTCCTCTCGCTGAACTGCTGCGGTTTCTGGTCTTCGCTCATGGGTCCACACTGCGCGGGCGCGAGGGCGGCGCGCAACCGGATCTGCCGTGGGCTGCTCTGCCCACGGCAGATCCGGGTTCAGTCGGCGTGTTCGACGATGCGCACGAGGTTCCCGGCGGGGTCGCGGAAGGCGCAGGCGCGCTCCTCGCCGGGCTCCTCGACCAGTTCGGCCCCGGCCTCGCGCAGCCGCGCGAAGACCGCGTCGAGGTCGGCGGCGGCGAGCACGACCGCCGCGTACGTGCCCTTGGCCATCATCTCGGCCACGGTGCGCCGCTCGGGCTCGGTGACGCCGAGCTCGGCGGCGGGCGGCTCCAGGACGATCGCGGTCCCGGGCCGCCCGGCGGGCGCGACGGTGATCCACCGCAGGCCGTCGTGTCCGACGTCGGATAGGACCTCGAAGCCGAGGAGGTCGCGGTAGAAGGCCAGTGAGGCCTCCGGGTCCAGATGCGGCAGGAAGGCCGAGTGCAACGAGATGTCCACAGTGCTCACTCGGCCTTCCCGGGCGAGGAGGGTCGGCGCATCGCTAGGACGCGGCCTCCCACTCGAAACCGTCCGGATCGACGGCCGGTCCCGCGCCGCCGCCAACGGTCAGCCGGTGCGAGCCCGAACCCTCGATCGGAATGCCCAGGTCCTTCCCGAAGGCCTTGCGCGGGTACAGGGCCAGGTGCACCGGCCCGCCCTCGGCGTCGAACTCGGTGTACTTGCGCCCGTAACTCTTCGAGACCGTCAGACCGTGCTCGCCGTAGAACTTCTTGGTGGCGTTCATGTCGGTCGTGCCCAGCAGGATCGTGAACGAGTCGAACTTCTTCTCGGCGGGCGCCGAGTCCTTCTTCGGCGTGCACGCGAGCTTCCAGATCGACCCGTCCGGGGCCTTCAGGATCGCCCCGTAGCCCCAGAACGACTTGGCGGCGGGCTTGACGACCTCGGCGCCGTGTGCCACGGCCGCCTCCAGCAGCGCGTCCACGTTCCCCGGCTGGGAGGCCACGAGCGACAGCGAGTAGCCGCGGAAGCCGGTCGAGGCCGCCTCGGCGGGCTTGACGCGCACCAGGGCGCCCATTTCGAAGGCCTTGGAGTAGAAGTCCTCGGCGGCGGCGACGTCGTCGGCTTCAAGCGTGATGTATTCGATGGAAGTCATGCTCACAACGTTAAGCGCGCCGAGGGCCCCCGCGCTTCTCGAATCCTGACCGTCTCAGGGCGCGTTTCCGGCGGCCGCGATGTCGAACCGGTCGGGCTCGCCCGCGAGGCGCTGGAGGGTGTCGAGCCAGACCGCGCCGTGCAGCCCGAGCCACCAGGCCAGGACCCGGTCGGCGCCCGCGAGCGACACGCCGGCGGCGAGGACGGCGTCGACGAGGTCGAGTCGCAGCGCCGGTTCGAGGCCGAGGCCTTCGAGATCGGCGGCGAAGAGGTACTGGAAGTGGCGGGGCGCCTCGCGCGCGTAGGCGGCGTAGGCGCGCTCGAACTCGGCCGCGGTTCCGGCCGCGGCGAGCGCGGCGGCGAGGTCGTCGGCGCAGGAGCGGAAGACCTCGGCGAGAAGGCGCTTGCGGCTGCCGAAGTGACTGTAGACGCACATGGTGGAACGCCCGGCGGCCTCGACGAGGCGGCGCACCGACAGGTCGGCGACGCCCTCGCGTCCGATGAGGTCGCGTCCACCGCTCACCAGCTGCTCTGCGACGGTCGGTTTCGGCACGGGCGCCTCCAGGTCACGTTTCGGCGGCGCGCTTGACAGCGCACCGAGCCGAGTATAACAATCGTTATGTCGATAACAAGCGTTATAACCCGTCTGGAGGCACCATGACCGACACCCTCGCCCGGCACGAGCTGCGGCTCGCCGCCGCCGCCGGGTGGCTCGCCGCCGCCGTCATCCTCGTCAACACCCTCAAACGCGCCGAGGTCCTGCCGACCGCCGCCGTCACCCAGCTCCTCGCCCCGCTCGCCCAGGTCTTCGCGATCGGCCTCGTCATCGGCCTCTACGCCGCCTCCCGCCACGGAAAACTCCTCACCGCCGCGTTCAGCGCCAACCTCACCGCCGTCGCCGCGCTCGTCGGCGTCGAGTTCACCATCAACCTCGTCTTCGCCTACCTCGAACCGGCGCAGGTGGACGACCTCCGGGCAGGACCCCTCGGCACCGCGCTCACCGCCGCGTCGATCCTGTTCGTCCTCGCCACGCTCGCCTTCGTCGCCGCGCTCTGGAACCGGGGACTCCCCCGCGTCCCGCTCGCGCTGTATGCGGTCGCGGTCTGGCCGATCGGGCTGCGCGCCTTCGTTCCCGAGATCGCGCTCCAACTGGCGCTCGCCGTGCTCGCCGCCGCCGTCGCCTGGCTCGCGCTGGCGCTGTGGCGCCGCGCCGGGGCCTGAACGGACAAGGCGCGCTTCCCGAAACGGGAAGCGCGCCTTCGAACACCAGTGGCCGAGAGGCCCCGGTCAGCGCGACCCGGGCGCGGCAGTGCTCGACCGCAGCACCAGCTTCGGCAGCTCCGAGGAGAACCGCCGGTCACCGGTCCCGTCCACCGCCTGGAGCAGCAGGTGGAAGCCCCGGCTCCCGAGCCCCGCGAAATCCTGGTCCACCGTCGTCAACGGCGGCGACCACAGCTCCGCGAGCGGATGATCGTCGAAACCCGCCACCGACACGTCCTCGGGCACACGAAGACCCGCCTCGGTGATCCCCCGCATGACGCCCATCGCGATCTCGTCGTTGCCGCAGAACACCGCCGTCACCGACCGGTCTGCCGCCAGCTCGCGCCCGATCGCCACACCCGACTTCGGATCCCACGACGCGTCCCGCACCGCCGGCACCACCGCGCCCGCACTCGTCAACGCCCGCTTCCAACCCGAGGTCCGCCCGTCCACGCGCCGCGACGGCGGCACCCGCACATGATGGACCGTCGCATGACCCAACCCGAGGAGATAGGCCGTCAGCTCCTCCGCCGCGGCCGCCTCGTCGAGCACCGCCTGGTGGATGCCCGACTCGCGCGTGCCCGACAGCGCCACCACCGGCAGATGCGCCGGGATCTTCCGCAGCGCCGCCACCCCCGGCGGATCGAACTTCAACACCACCACGCCCGCAAGCGCCTGCGTCAGCGTCGCCGCGATCGCCCGGTCCACCTCGTCCTCGTCGGCACTCTCGACCACGGTGATCATCACCGTGTACCCCTCGGCGCGCGCCGCGATCTCCACCCCGCGGATCGCCTCGGCGTAGCCGTACCGGGAGGTGTTGCCCGCGATCACCGCGATCGTCTGGGACCTGCGCGAGACCAGGTTCCGGGCCGCCGCGCTCGGACGGAAGTCGAGCTCGGCGATCGCGGCCTCCACGAGCTCGCGCTTGGCCGCGCTCACCTTCGCCGCGCCGGTGAGCACCCGCGACACCGTCGGCACCGAGACCCCGGCGCGCTTGGCGACGTCCGAGATCGTCGGGTTGCGCAGTCTCCCGGCCATGTCGACCCTCCCGGTCCTCACGCGGGCAACCCGCTCACTTCACCGCTCCGCTCGTACTCGAGCTCATTTCACCGCTCCGCTTGTGATCCCGGAGATGATCCTGCGCTGGGCGACCATGAACGTGATCAGCAGCGGCAGGCTCATCAGGATGATATAGGCGAAGATCAGGTGCCAGTTCTGGAGATACAGGCCCGCGCTGGCGACCTGGTAGAGGTTCAGCGGCAGCGTGTCGATGCGCCCGCCGATGACGAACAGCGCGTAGAACACGTCGTTCCAGATGTACAGGCAGATGAGGATGGTCGCGGTCGCCAGGACCGGCCGCAGGAGCGGCAGGATGATCCGGGTGAACACGCGGACGGGCCCGGCCCCGTCGACGCGGGCGGCCTCCTCCAGCTCGTGCGGGATCGTGCGCACGAACCCGGTCACGAAGAAGATCACCGTCGACAGGTACATGCCCATGTAGACGCCGATCATGCCCAGGGCGGTGCCGGCGAGGCCGAGCTGGCGCAGCAGCAGGACGATGGTGACGACGGCCGGCGGCAGGACGATCCCCGAGATCGCCAGGGCGTAGATCGCGGCGCTGAGGCGCCCGCCCCGGCGCCCGAGGATCCACGCGGCCATCGAGCCGAGGATGAGGACGCCGACGACCGCGGGCACCATGACCAGGAGGCTCCCGAAGAACGCCGGGAGCATCTTGCCGTCGGTGAACACCGTCGCGAAGTTGTCGAGCAGGTGCCACTGCGAGGGCGCCTTGAGGTCGGGGTCGAGCGCCTCGGCCCGGTCCTTCCCGGCGGTCGCCACGACGAGCCAGAACGGGACGCCCAGGACCAGGACCGCGACGAGGATCGCCGCGACCGGCTGGAACGAGAAGCGGAACCGGCGGCGCGGCGCGCGCCGCACGGCGGTGGCGGTGGTGCTCACAGGACGTCCTCTCGCTTGCGCAGGTAACGGATCACCGGGAACGCCAGGATCGTCACCGCCAGGAACAGGACCAGGCTCATGGTCGTCGCCTGCGCGAACAGGCCCTGCCCGAAGGTCCGGAAGATGAAGATGTTCAACAGCTCGGTGGTGCCGCCGGGCCCGCCCTCGGTCGTGGCCTGCACGATGTCGAAGCCGTTCATCGAACCGAGGAGCGCCGTGGCGACGTTGAAGGTGACCGCGGGGGCCAGCAGCGGGAAGCGGATGGAGCGGAACATCGTCCACCGGCCCGCGCCGTCGAGGCGCCCGGCCTCGAGCACGTCGTCGCTGATGGTCTTGAGACCGGCGAGATAGATGAGCATCGACAGGCCCATCCACTTCCACGAGTGCACGATCGCGACGACCACGATCGTCCACGTCGTGTCCCCCAGCCACGGGATCGACACCTCGGCGCCGGAGACCCACCCGAGGATCGCGTTGAGCGCCCCGTCGGGTTTCAGCAGCGCCTGGAAGATGTAGCCGACCGCCAGCGCGGACATGATGACCGGGACGAAGAACGCCACGCGCACCGCGCGGTTGATCCGCGTGTCGCGCTCCAGCAGCAGCGCCAGGCCGAGCCCGAACGCGTTCTGGAACACCGCGACGAGCACGGCGTACACCAGGGTCACCTTGAGCGAGTTCAGGAGCGTCCCGTTCGTGAACAGCGACGTGAAGTTGTCGATCCCCGCGAAGTTGATCGCGCTCTTGAAGCTCGACCAGTCGGTGAACGCGTAGACGAAGTTGAACAGGGTCGGGACGAAGAAGAACACGACCAGGACCACCAGCGCCGGGATGAGGAACCACAGCGGATGGTCTTTCTGGCGGGGGCGCTTGGCGAGCGCGAGGTTCGTGGACACGACTGCCTTTCTGGTGCGGCGCGGACGGGTGCGGGGGCACCGGACCACCGGTGCCCCCGCCGCTGTTAGAAGCCCTCGGCGCCCTGGGCCTTCGCCAGTTCGGCGAACTGGCTCTGGGTCGCCTCGGCGACCTCGGCCGGGGTCTTCGTGCCCTGGATCATGTCGGCGAGGTAGATGTACAGGTCCGGGTTGGCGATCGCCGAGGCCTGCATCGAGCCCACCGAGTCGGCGAGCGAGTCCGAGACCGACAGCAGCGCCTCCGGCACGTCCGCCGGGGTCTCCACACCGGACTGGAGCGAGACGGTGGACTGCGCGTTCACGAAGTCCCCGTAGCCCTCGCCCATCCAGTACGACAGGAGCTGACGGGCCGCCGACTCCTGGTCGGCGTCACCGGTCTTGAACGCCACCAGCGCGTTCGACTGGTCGGGGATGAACGTCCCCGTGTTGCCCGAGGGCGAGATCGGGAAGAACCCGATCTTCTGGTTCAGCTCGTCGGTGTCGGCCAGCGACTGGAGCTGCCCGAAGAACGAGTTCACCTGCACGACCATCGCGGCGTCACCCGCGAGCAGGGCCGCGCCCTGGTCCTCGAACGTCGCGGTCTTGATGTCCTCGTTGAACAGGCCCTCGTCGATGAGGCCCTGGTAGGTCTCGATCGCGCCGAGGATCGTCGGGTCGGTGAACTGCTCCTCACCGGTGTTCACGCGGTCCCACAGGCCGTCCGCGGCGGCGTCGGCCAACTGCACCTGCACCCACCACTGGGTGCCCCAGCGGTCGGCGGCCATCTCGTGGAACGGCGTGACCCCGTCCGTCTTCAGGTCGCGGGCCAGCGCCACGAAGGAGTCCCAGTCCGTCGGCGTCTCGGTGATCCCGTTGGCCGCGAACACCTCCTTGTTGTAGTACACGCCCTCGACCGCGGGGGTCGTGATGAGCGTGGCGTAGCGGGTGTCGTCCAGGAGGCCGGTGATGTCGCGCAGCTCGGGCTTGTACGAGTCGAGCCAGGGCGCCCCGTCGAGCGACTGGAGGTTCTGGCGCGCGTTCAACGCGGTCAGCTGCGAAGCGGTCGGCTGCCAGAACGCCAGGTCGGGCATGTCGCCGGTGGCGACCTTCGTCTGCACGCCCTGCTCGTAGGGGTCGGGGATCGTGACGACCTCGACCTCGGCGCCCGTCAGGTCCTCGAAACCCGCGATGACACTCTCGGGCACGGTGTTCGAGTTCTGCGCGGCCCAGATGGTGAGGGTGGTGCCCGACAGGTCGGCGTCCTGCGCGGGCCAGTCCACCGGACCGTCGGAGCCGGAGTCGGCCCCGGGGTCCGAGCACGCGGACAGCGTCAGGGCGCCGGCGGCGGCGAGCGCCAGCACGTGGCGGAACGGCTTCTTCATTGAATTGCTCCTATTTCTGTGTAGGGGAGTCGATGGTCAGGCGCAGGGTGCGGGCGGCGAGGCCGCCGCCCGCGTGCACGGTGAGGGTGCCGCTCGCGGCGTCCCAGGCGGTCTTCCACTCCGGGAGGTCGCGCGGGAACACCGTCGAGACGGTCACGTCGCGCCCCGCGAGGTGCGGGAACGCGAGGTCGACGGCGGGCGGGCCGCCGCGGTGCCACAGCGAGACGAGGTCCTCCCCCTCGCCGCGCAGGGCGAGGGCGGTCCACGGGTCGTCCCAGCCCGGCAGGCCCGCGGGCCAGTGCGGGTGCCACCCGGCGACGGCCGGCCGCAGCGACTTGGCGACGCGCACCGCCTCGGCGACCGTCCCGCGCTGCTCCGCGGTCATCTCGTTGAGGTGACCGGAGACGTAGAAGCGGCCCAGCAGGCCCGTGACGAGGCAGAACGCGACCTCCTCGTCACTCATTCCAGGCTGGGGATAGGCCCAGTTCGCGGCCTGCTCGGGCAGGAGCGCGATCGGCGCGGCGGCCGCGATCGGCGGGAACTTCGTGAAGTCCTGCTGGTCGGAGGTCGACTGCATCGCAAGGCGGGAGAGCATCGCGAAGTCCATGCGCATCGCACCCGAGGAGCAGTTCTCGACCACGAGGCCCGGATGGCGGTCCAGGAGCCGGTCGAGCCAGTCGAGATGGGCCCGGTTGTGGCTCAGCAGCCCGTCGCCGACCGAGTCGGCGTCGCGGTCGGTGCCCGGCCCGGGGTCGATGTTGTAGTCGAACTTGAAGAACCCGACGCCGAAGTCGGCGACGAGGCGGTCCACGACCGCGTTGAGGTGGGCGACGGCGGCGGGGTGGCGCAGGTCGAGGTGGTAGCGGTGGTGCTCGACCACGCGCTGGCCGTGGCGCAGGAGGAAGGCCTCGTCGGGGAGGGCGTCGGCGACGGGGCTGCGGACGCCGATGACCTCGGGTTCGAGCCAGAGGCCGGGGGTCATTCCGGCGTCCTTGATCGCGGCGACGACTTCGCCGAGGCCGCCGGGGAAGCGGGTGGTGGAGGGGGTCCACTCGCCCACGGTGTCCCACCAGTTGCCGCTGTCGTCGTACCAGCCGGCGTCGATGCAGAAGATCTCGGCGCCGGTCTCGGCGGCGGCGGCGATGAGCGGGAGAAGCTTGGCGGTGGTGGGGTCGCCGTTGAGGGTGTTCATGTAGTCGTTGAAGACGACGGGCATGGCGGCGTTGTCGGGGTGGGGGCGGCGGGCGGCGCGGCGGAAGTCGGTGAGGGCGGCGAGGGCGCCTTCGAGGTCGGCGCCGGCGGCGAGGGTGGCCGGGACGGTGGTGAAGGCGTCGCCGGGGCGCAGGACGCGGGTCCAGGCGGCGTCGGCGTCGGTGGGGCCGGAGAGGCTGAGGTAGCCGCCGGCGATGTCCTCGCCGAGCTCCCAGCGCCAGGCGCCGTTGTGCTCGATCTGGAAGGCGAGGGCGAACGCGTCGGCGGCGGAGGCGACGGCGCCGACGGGCAGGTGGCGGCCGGTGGACCAGGTGCCGTCGGAGGTGCGGGTCCAGGCGCCGCGGGGGTTCTGGGCGGTCAGCTCTGAGGCGAGGCGGGGGAAGTCGGGGCCGCGCAGCGGCTCGCGGGTCCAGCGGCCTTCGCCGAGCCAGTCGCCGGTGCCCCAGATCCGCTCCCAGCCGCTCAGGTGGTCCATCTTGGGGTCGCCGGACGGGTCGCGGCGGGTGAATCCGGTGGTCAGGGAGGCGACGGAGCGCAGGACGAGGGTGCGGGCGCCGGTGGCGGCGACCGTGACGGTGGTGCGGACGGCTGCGGGGGCGGCGTCGAGGATCTCGAAGGCGGCGGTCGCTTCGACGCCGTCGGCGCCTTGGCGGACGGTGAGGGTGCGTCGGCCCTCCGAGACTGATGTCTCGTGACCGATATATCGCAGTTCGGAGCCGAGTTCCGTGTGGGCGAGGCGGTCGGACGAGGGCAGGTGTCCCTGGTCGGCGGTGAGGACCTCCACGAGCGGCACGGCGTGGACGGGGAGGTCCAGACCGGCCCGCGACAGGTCGGTCACGCGCACCGGCGCATCGGCACCCCAGCCGAATTCGAGCGTGAATTCGGTACTGCCCCAAGACAACTGTTCGCCCACGACGCCCCTTTGCATGCGCGCCGAGGCGCGGTTTCCGGTACCGCTGCCAGGCGGTTCGTCTGGTAGCGATTTCAGGGCCACCGTAGCGCAATCATGAAATCGATTTCAAGTTTAGTCTTGAAATCGTTATCAAAAACCGGTAGCGTCAAGCCGCGATCGAGGGACGGACCCCCCCTGGTCTCGCGCAGTCCAGCTCGATGGAGAGAGGACCGATCGATGAGGAAGACCATGACCATTGCAGCCGCCGCCGCGGTCGCCGCGACCGCCGTCACCGGCCTGAACCCACCGCCCGCCGCCGCAGCGGCCGAGACCGAGGTGCTGTCGGTGGACTTCGCCGACCGCACCGGCGACTTCCGCGGCGGCGCCACCGGCACGCTTTACGGCTTCGGCGACGAAGGCGCCCCCACCCAGGCGCTCGTCAACGGCGCCCACATCACCAACACCTCGCAGAAGGCGCCGTACGGGACCCAGCACCCCTCGGGCGACGCCGTCAAGGTCGAGGACGGGTTCTTCGCCAAGCACGGCGAGGACATGTACATCTACGTGCAGGACTACTACCCCGAGTGGCCGTACAACGGCGGCCGACTCCCCGGCGACGACCGCACCTACGACCTCGCCGACGGCACCTACACCGAGGCGCCCAACGGCGTCTGGGACTACCTCGAAGTGGTCGAGTTCGTCGCCGAGGCCGTCGCGACCGACTCCGACCGCCCCCAGGACTACGTCTTCATCCCCTTCAACGAGCCCGACGGCGGGAACTGGTACCCCGACTGGGCGAACCAGAAGGACCGCTTCCTCGCCGACTGGCAGGCCTCCTACGACAAGATCCAGGAGGTCTGGGCGCGCCACGGCCTCGGCCACGCCCGCATCGGCGGACCCGGCGACACCCGCTGGCAGCCCGAGCGCAGCGCCGACATCCTCGCGTTCGCCAAGGAGCACGACTCCCTGCCGGACGTCTTCATCTGGCACGAGCTCGGCATCGACAACCTCGCGAACTACCGGCGGAACTTCGCCGACTACCGCGCGCTCGAAGCCGAACTCGGCATCGACCCGATCCCGGTCAACATCACCGAGTACGGGATGCTCCGCGACATGGGCGTGCCCGGCCAGCTCGTGCAGTGGCTCGCGATGTTCGAGGACACCAAGGTGGACGCGCAGACCGCCTACTGGAACTACGCGGGCAACCTCTCCGACAACACCGCCCGACCCAACGGCGCCAACGCCGGCTGGTGGATGTTCAAGTGGTACGGCGACCTCGCCGGGTCCGAGACCGTGCGCGTGACGCCCCCGAGCCCCGACACCGTCGACACCCTCCAGGGCATCGGCGCGGTCGACGAGGCGAACCGGCGCGCCACCGTCCTCTTCGGAGGCACCGACGCCGATGTGTCCCTGGACCTCTCGGGGCTCGACGCCTCCCTCTTCGGAGACCGGGTCGACGTCGAGGTCCGCGAGGCCGCGCTCACCGGCGCTGAAGGCCTGGCGGGCACCCCGCGGGTCGTCGCGGCCCACGACGGCGTCGCCGTTGACGATGGGGCCCTGGAGCTCCAGGTCGCAACGTACGACCGGTACGCGGCCTACCAGGTCGTCATCACCCCCGACCAGACCCGCGACATCGAGGCCGGGGCCGAGGGCCAGGCGTGGACGGCCGTGAGCGAGGCTGAAGACCTCGCGCTCACCGACGCCACCGTCTACACCCACGACCCGAAGGGCTCCGGCGGCTGGCAGTTCCTCGCCTCCGGCGGGCAGGACGTCGGCTCGTTCAACAAGCCGACCTCCAAGGCCGACTGGAACATCGAGGTTCCCGGCGACGGGACCTACCGGCTCCAGGTCATCGGCGGCGCTCCGGGCGTGCCAGGGCGGCACGCCCTGTTCGTGGACGGCGAGGCGGCCGGGACGATCCAGTACGCCGCCGACCTGGGCCTGAACTCGACGAGCAAGTGGCAGTACCGCGGCAGCGCCGAGGTGCTCGTGGAGCTGGCGGAGGGCGGCCACGAGCTGTCCATCCGGTCCAGTGAGGACGGAGCCAACCTCCTCCCCAACGCGGACATCACCCTCGACAAGGTCTCGCTCACCGCCGTGAGCGGCGGCGAGCCGACCGCCTACCCCGCCTCGACCTTCCGCCTTACCGACGGCGCGACCCTCGACTGGGCCCGAAACGCGCCGCTGCGCGGCGGCGCCGCGCTGGACGGCGACGCGCGGGCCGACCTGTACGCGACGGCGATCGAGACGGGCTACCACGACCTGGTCGTGGACTGGGCGTCCGATGGGAACTCAAGCGTCGAGTTGAGCGTCAACGGCGTGCCGACCGCGACCCTCGACGCCGCCCGCAAGGGCACCTGGCGGTCCACCGCCAGGGTCCACCTGGTCGAGGGCATCAACGAGATCGAACTGCGCTCGCCCGACGGCGCCCTCGTGTCGTCGCTGACCACGGTGCGCGCCAGGGAGTCCGACGACGCGGCCGTCACCGTCGAAGCCGAAGAGGCCGTCCTCCACGGCGCGGCCTCGGCGACCACACTGGCCGACGCCACCGGCACCAACGCCTCCGGCAGCACCTTCGTCGGCTGGATCGGCGGCGGCGCGGACAACTACCTCGAAATCCCCCGCGACGGCTTCGCCGCACCGGGCGACTACGACGTCACCGTCCACTACGCCAACGCGGAACTCTCGGGCGACCACGACTACAACCCGCAGGTGGTCGACCGCCTGCTCCAGGTGCGCGAGGGCGGCGAGGAGGTCGGCCACGCCTACTTCCGGTACACGTACTCGTGGGACAGCTTCTCCCAGCGCAGCATCGCGGTGACCCTGTCCACGACGGACCAGACGCTCCGCCTCGGCAACACCGAGGCGTGGGCCCCGAACATCGACAAGGTGGTCATCGCCCCGAGGCTCCTTGAAGAGCCGACGACGGTGGGGCTCCGCAAGTAGGAGCCGAGCCGACCACCCGAAGGTAAACGACGAATAGGGCGGCCTGCGCGCGAAAACGCGCAGGCCGCCTTGGATGTCAAAGCCGGAATCGACGCCATAGGTCCGACGGCGTATGCACGAAGCCCACTCGCCTTCCCAAGCCGCCCACTCGCAAACGGCTGTGATCTCGGCAATTGCACGCCTCATGCAAGCGCAATCCTGTCGGCGCGAGCGCGCAAAGTGGAGGCCTACCTTGTTCTCCCACCCTGGGTGGGAGAACGCTCCCCCGCCCACTCGCGCCCACCCGCTCGCCATGCGGTTGTGATCTCGGCGATCGCTCCACTCCTGCAAACGCGATCCTGTCGGCACGGGCGCGCAAAGTGGAGGCCTACCTTGTTCTCCCACCCTGGGTGGGGGTCCGCGCCGCGCCCGCGCCCGCCTTTGCTCGCCTCCACACCCTTGGAGCGCCCCTCCGCGCCCGGTCCGTGCCGTGTCCGCGCCTGGCCCGTGCTCTCCTCCGTCGTGTACCGCGCTCCCCTCCCCTTCCGTCTAACATCGCGCGTAGAACGTTCCCCCACCCCCTTCGAACTGCGCGAGGACTCCTTGGACCCTGTTCCCCGCCCTCCGATCCGCCCGCCGCGCCGCTTCGCGGCCGAGCCCGCCGCCATCGTCAGCTGCATCGCCGTCGGCGTCTTCGCCGCCGTGGCCGTGATCATCGGTCACGAGCGGGGGCACCGGTTCGCGTTCGAGGCGCTCTCCGCGTACGTCCTCATCGCGGGGCTGCTCTCATCCGGACCCCAGGGCCGGCGGCCCCTGTACTCCCTGCCGTCCTGGTCCATCGGAACGCTCGTCGGAGTGCCGATCGGGCTCCTCGTAGGCGGGCTGTGCCTTCCCCTCGAATCCTCCGATCCCGACTGGCGGTATGCGGGAGTCCTGTGGGGCGTGCTCCTCGTGATGGACATCGGCAGGGAAGCCGTCCGTGACCGGTGGGCCGAGCGCCGTCGCGAGATGCGCGCCGACGGCACCGGCGAAAGCCCCGGCCCCCGGGACCCGCTGCCCGCGCGAACACCGTGACCGGAGCGGTCGGTCCGGACCGCGATGCGATCAGGGCCGACCGGTGCGCACCCTGCGCCGGCGGCTCAGGCCGGGTCGAGCAGGGCTGCGTAGAGCGTCAGGCCCGGACCGAAGGCGAGTGCGACCGTTGGGCCCGTTGCCGCTCCCGCGTGTAGGAGCGAGTCCAGGACGAGCAGGACCGTCGGGGAAGAGCAGTTGCCGTGCTCGGCGAGCACGGTTCGGGAGGTGGCGAGGGCTTCCGGTGGCAGGCCGAGGCCGTCCTCCACGGCGTCGAGGATGCGCGGGCCGCCCGGGTGGACGGCCCAGGCGGCCACGTCGGACAAGTCCATGCCGTTGCGGCTCAGGAGGTCCTTGACGAGCGGGCCGACCTGGGATTCGAGGGCGTCGGGGACTTCGGGGGCGAGGCCCATGCGGAAGCCGAGATCGGTGATGTCCCAGGTCATGTGGTCGCTGCGGGTGGTGTCGGTGCGGGCCGCGACGTCGACCACGCGGAGGCCGGGGGCGGTGTCGGGGCGGAGTACGACCGCGGCGGCGGCGTCGCCGAAGAGGGCGTGCGTGACCATCTGCTCGGGGTCGTGGGAGGCGGGCTGGACGTGGAGCGAGGTGAGCTCGATGCACAGCACGAGGGCGGGACGGCCGTGGGCGGCGACGTAGTCGGCGGCCGTGGCGAGTGCGGGCAGGGCCGCGTGGCAGCCGGTGTGACCCACGAAGAGCCGCCGCGAGTCGGGGGCGAGCGGCAGCCCGTCCGCGAGCGCGATATCGAGTCCCGGTGTGCCGTAACCGGTGCAGGAGGCGACGATGAGGAGGCCCGTCTCGGCCGGATCGGTCACGGCGGCGTCGAGCGCGGCTCGCGCCGCTTCGAGGGCCAGCGGCGGGGCCGCCTCGCCGTAGCGGCGCATTCGGTCCCCTGTGGACCAGTTGGCGACGGTCCGCAGTTCGCTCGGGGCCGTGGCGGTGTGGCGGGAGCGGACCTCGGAGGCGGTGAAGATCCGCTGGGCGACGCGCGAGCGGGAGAAGTGCCACCGGAAGACCTCGTCCCAGAGGTCCCCTTGGCGGTGGGCAGGCGGCAGGGCCGCGCCGATCCCGGCGATCCGCGCGGTCACCACCGCGGGACCTCGGTGTCGTGGTCGGGGTCGCCGCCGAGCGCGGCGGTACCGAGCCAGTCGGCGCACACGTCGGAGGTCGCCGGTTGCAGAGCGCCGCAGCGGGCGTCGCGGTAGAGCCGTTCGAGCGGGTGCCCGCGGCGGCTCGCCGAGGCGCCCGCCGACTCCAGGAGGGAGGCGGCGACCTGGACGGCGGTGTCGCCCGCGGTGAGCTTGGCGCGCCAGACCCACCGGTTCGTCTCGGGCGCACCGGGATCGCGGTCGATGCACGCGGCGGCCTCGGCCACGACGAGTTCGAGCGCGGCCACGGCCGCCTCCGCGCGGCCGAGCCGGGCCCGGGCGGGCGCCAGGCCGCCGAGACCACGGGCGTTCAGGTGTTCGGCGGCCGCGTCGACGGCGGCCCGCGCGACCCCGGCGTACACCGCCGAATAGGAGGCGACGAGCCACTGCGGCATGGCTTCGGCGATCATGAGCGTGAGGCCCTCGACGCCGCCGAGGAGCGCGCCCGGCTCGACCTCGACGTCGAAGTGGACGTCCTGGCTTCCGGTGGCGCGCATCCCGAGCGAGTCCCAGGTCTCCTCGACGCGGATGCCTTCGGAGGCGGGCACGAGGAAGTAGGAGACCTGCGGGTCCTCGGCGTCGGCGTCGCGCGCGGTCACAAGGTAGGCGTCCGCGTGCCCGGCCCCGGAGACGAAGGCTTTGGCGCCGGTGATCCGGTAGCCGCCGTCGGTGCGGCGGAACGCGGTCGTGGTGCGCGAGAGCCGCGAGCCGCTGCCCCGCTCGCTCATGGCGACCGCGTAGAGCAAGCCCTTCGCGGCGGCTTCGAGCGCGCGGTCTCGCACCGCGAAGTAGGACTTCGGGGCGCCGAGCAGGCGGATGAGTTCGTCCGGGGTCTGGGCGAGCGCGCCGGTTACGGAGGCGTGCATGTTGAACACGAGCGCGGTCGCGCCCGCCCCGCGCGCGAGTTCGGCCGCGACCCTCGTGTACTCGGTGAAGGAGGCGCCGAAGCCGCCGAGGCGGGCCGGGACCATGAGGCCGTAAAGGCCCGCTTCGCGGAGGTCCGCGAAGTCGGCTTCGGGGAAGCGGCCGTGCCGGTCGTGCTCGGCGGCCCGCTCGACCAGGCGCGGCCGGAGCCCGCGGGCCAGTCGGAGGGCGCGGTCGCCGCCGCGTTCGGTCTCGGTGGAGACGGGTGCTGCCACTGGCGTTCACTCCTCGGCTCGGACCGCCGCGGACCGGAGTGCGTTGGCGGCCTTCCGCACAGTGTCCTCGCAATCACCGCACCGGACAAGGCCGCGCACTGACGGCCTCCGGACACTCGCCTGTGCGACCGCGATCGAGAACGCGGGCGCGGCTGCCGTGCCTCCTCATCGCATCGCGGCGTGCAGGCCAGCGCGGCCAGACCGGAGTTGCCGCCCAAGTCGCCTCTGAAACCCGGCGACCCGACCCGACCGATTATCGCGCCTGGCGGCGCCTTTCCCCGGCGCTCCTGAGCGTCGCAGCTCCGCTCACCTGCGGCGAAAGCCGTGGCGTCGAAGCGCCGGACGGCCGGTACGCCCGCCTTCGCCTTGTGCCCAATGGCAAAGGCGGTCGCTCTCCACCGGCATCATCCGCGGATAGCAGGCCGCCGACATTCACGCCCGTTCATTCGCTCACGATCCCTGAACGCCCACCGCCGGCATTGCCGCGGCCGTGGAAGCCCGCTCTCTGATACCCGATTCGCCGACCACGCCCGATGCGAGCGGCTCGGTCCTCGGCGCTACCCGTTCGCGGTCAGCAGCAGCACCACGTCGAGAAGCGCCACCAGCATCACCGCGCGGAAGGCGACCCGCGAGCGCGGCCGCCGTCCCGCCGCGAGGCCAACGATCAACACTGCAAGGGCGAGCGGCACCGCCGTGAGCGCGAAGAGCGGAGGCGGGCCGGGCGGGCCGAGGACCAGGAGGATCGAGGCGGTGAGCACGAGGGCGGCGGCGGTGAGGCGAGTGATGTTGGGGCCCAGTCGGTGCGGTAGGCCGCGGACGCCGGTGGCGTGATCGTCGGCGAAGTCGGGGAGCACGTTCGCGAAGTGCGCGGCGGAGCCGAGCGCCGCGGCGGCGGCCATGAGCCACAGCGGAGGCCACGGGCTACCGGGTGCGCCGAGCGAAAGGAAGGCCGGGAGGAGCCCGAAGGCGACGGCGAAGGGGGCGACGGACCAGGCGGTGGATTTGAGGCGCAGGTCGTAGGCCCAGGCGGCGAGGAGGGCGGTGAGGTGTGCGGCCGCTGCGAGGGGTCCTGAGAGGAGAGTGAGCGCGACGGCGGTGGCGGCCGAGGCGATGAAGGCCCATCGGACCGGCCTCGGGGTGAGTTCGCCTGCGGCCAAAGGCTTGTCGGTGCGGCCTACTTGGGCGTCGCGGCGGGCGTCGACGAGGTCGTTGAGCCAGCCGACGGAGAGCTGGCCGGCGAAGACGGCGGCGGTGGCGATCGCGGCGGAGGGCAGGCTGCGGTCGGTGCCGAGGGCGAGGCCCGCGGCGACGGCGGTGACGGCGAGGGCGGGCAGGGGGTGGGAGGCCCGCGCCATCGCGGTGGTGAACCCTCGCATGTGCGCCAGTGTGCCACGCTGGGGCGATGAACGGTGGTGCGCGGGAGCGTCTGGTGCGAGGCGATCCCGCGCTGTACGACCGGCTGGCCGGGGAGTGGTGGGAGCCGAGGGGCGTCTTCGCGGTGCTGCACTGGCTGGCGGCGGCGCGCGGGGCGCTGGTGCCGCCTGCGGATCAGGCGGGGGCGGTGCTGGTGGACTTGGGTTGCGGGGCGGGGCTGCTCGCGCCGCATCTGGCGGGAAAGGGCTATGCGCATGTGGGCGTGGACCTCTCGGCGGCGGCGCTGCGGCTGGCAGCGGCCCACGGGGTGGCGGCGGTACGGGCGGACGTGACGGCGGTGCCGTTGGCGGACGGGTGCGCGGACGTGGTGGTGGCGGGCGAGATCCTTGAGCACGTGCCGGATCTGGAGGGGGCGGTGGCGGAGGCGTGCCGGCTGCTGCGGCCGGGCGGGCTGCTGGTGATCGACACGTTGGCGGCGACGGCGCTGTGCCGGTGGCTGGCGATCGGTGTGGCGGAGCGGATTCCGCGGATCGCGGTGCGGGGCGTGCACGATCCGGCGCTGCTGGTGGACCGGGCGGCGCTGCGGGAGGCGTGCGCGGCGCACGGGGTGGCGTTGGAGCTGCGGGGCATTCGTCCGTCCATGAGGGATGTCGCGGCGTGGGCGGTGGGGCGGCGCGAGTCGGTCCGGATGGTGCCGGTGGGGACGACGGCGGTGCTGTTCCAGGCGTGGGGGCGTTCGGCGGACGGCAGGGCCACTGTGCACGGCCGGTGAGAACCTGGTCCGAACCGATTCAGCATGGTTTCAGATGCGCCCGTTCGGGTCGGGGCGGTGGGGTGGAGCCCTGGAGTGGAAGGCTTCCCACGGGCCGTCGATGCTGCTACCGTGATTGGACGTCGCCGCGGTGCGAGGCGGCCGCACGGGGACGCGCCGCGGGCGTTGACATTGAAGTATTCCGATGTATATTCTGAGCTGCACTTAACCGATTCAGTTCCGCGCTGCTCGCCCTCCATAGGGCGGGGCGCGGCCCGGACGACGGGCCCGCGCGGACGTCGGCGGCCACCACCCCGGCCGCCCGCGTCGCTCCCGGATCCGAGCAGTCCCGGCACGACCGCAACGAAACCCCTCGCACGAGGGCTCATCCGCCAAAGGAGACGCCAGTGCCTTCCTTCCCTTCCGCCCGCGCGAAGCGACGCGCCGTCATCGTCATGGGCGCCGCCGCGGTGGCCGCCTCGGGCCTCCCCCTCCCCGCCGCCGCCGCGGGCCGCGCCACCCCCGTCCGCATCGTCGACGACAAGGCGACTCGCGAGACCCGCGCCCTCTTCCAGTACATGCTCGACCTGCGCGGCCAGGGCGTCATGTTCGGCCACGAGCACTCCCTGTCCGACGGGTTCACCTTCGAGGGCATGGACGGCGAATCCTCCGATGTGGAGGCCGTGACCGGTGACTACCCGGCCGTCTTCGGCTGGGACACCCTCATCCTCAACGGCTTCCAGAAGCCCGGCGTCTACGGCGGCACCGAGGAGGAGAACATCGAGGCCCTCAGCTGGGCCTTCGAGGCGTCCGACGCGCAAGGCGGCATCAACGTCCTCAGCGCCCACCTCTACAACTTCGTCACCGGCGGCGACTTCTGGGACACCGCGGGGCGGGTCGTGAGCCAGATCCTCCCCGGCGGCGCCAAGCACGCCGACTTCAACGCCTTCCTCGACCGGATCGCCGCGGGCGTCAAGGGCGCCAAGCGACCCGACGGGACCCTCATCCCGATCGTCTTCCGGCCCTTCCACGAGAACAACGGCGGCTGGTTCTGGTGGGGCGCCGGGCACACCACCTCCGCCGAGTTCATCGAGATCTTCCGCTACACCGTGGAGTACCTGCGCGACACCAAGAAGGTCCGCAACCTCCTCTACGCCTACTCCCCCAACTCCAGCTTCGGCGGCGACCCGACCACCTACCTCAAGACCTACCCTGGCGACGAGTTCGTCGACATCCTCGGCTACGACGCCTACGACAACTCCGCCGGCTCGGCCGAGTGGCTCTCGGGCACCGTCAAGGACCTCGCGATGGTCGTCGACCTCGCCGCCGAGCGCGGCAAGGTCCCGGCCTTCACCGAGTTCGGCGAGTCCGGCGAGGAGGGCCGCAACCCGCAGTGGTTCACCGACCTCCTCGGCGCCATCAAGGGCGACCCCGGCGCGAACCAGGTGACGCACATGCTCACCTGGGCGAACTTCGGCGGGAACAACCGCGCGTACGTGCCCTTCCCCGGGCACGTCATGGAAGCGGACTTCGTCGCCTACCACGACGACCCGTACTCGCTGTTCACCTCCGACCTCGAAGGGGTCTTCGACGCCAGGACCCGCGCGGTCAAGAACGACCCGTTCCTGCACCTGGTGACCCCCACCGACCGCCAGCGCCTGACGACCTCGGAGAACACGATCCGGCTGCGCCTGACCGGCGGGCACGCGGCCAGGGCGACGTACTCGGTGGACGGGGGCAGGCCGGTGCGCCTGTGCTTGGACGAGGACGGCTTCCACTCCGCGCCGTGGATGGTGGACCCGTCCTGGCTGGACAACCGGTCGGTCACGATCACCGTGAACGCCAAGGTGAACGGGCGCGAGCACACCGACTCGGCGCTGGTGCTGCTGGGCGAGGTGGCGCCGCTCCCGGCGGGGTGGATCGACGACTTCGAGGGATACGCGGGCGACGACCTCACGTTGAGCGAGGCCTACAGCCACGTCAACGCGAACACGACGACGCTCTCGTCCGACCACAAGGGATCGGGTTCGTTCGGTCTGGCGTACTCGTACGACTTCACCAGCGCCGGTTACACGGGCATCGGGAAGTCCGTCGGGGCCGACTGGAACGATTTCAGCGCGCTGAAGCTGTGGGTGCAGGGCGACGGGTCGACGAACGGCGCGACGCTCCAGGTCGTGGCGCTCGGGGCGTACTTCGAGTACAACTTCGGGCTCTCGGGCACGGAGGGGCAGGAGATCACGGCGCCGTTCAGCGAGTTCCGGCCGGCGCCTTGGGACACCGGGCACGCCGACGAGCTGCTGGACGCCGCGCACCTGGCCGAGGTGGCGACGTTCAACCTGTACCTCGGGTACGGGGGGACGACGGCCACGGGCACGGTGTACGTGGACGACATCCGGGCCGAGTAGGCGACGCGAAGCGGCCGGGGCCCTCGGGTCCCGGCCGCTTCGGCGTGTCAGTCGCCGTGCGGGTCGAGGCGGTTGAGGGTGGCGATGACCTGGTCGTAGTCGCCGCGGGCCTCGCCGTAGCGCAGGAACTTGACGCGTTCGACCTGGATCTCCGTCGCGTCGGGCTGCGATTCGAGCAGGGCCATGACCTCGGCGGTGAAGTCCTCCAGGGGCATGGCGAACTCGCTGGTCTCCTGGCCGGGCATGAGGGTGGTGCGCACGGCCGGGGGTTCGAGTTCGACGACGCGCACGGAGGTGTCGGCGAGTTGGAGGCGCAGCGACTCGCTGAGCATGTGGATCGCGGCCTTGGACGCGTTGTAGCTGGGCGTGGCCTTGAGCGGCGTGAAGGCGAGGCCGGAGGAGACGGTCATGATCGTGGCGTCCGGGCGGGTCTGGAGGTGCTCGACGAACGCGGCGATGAGACGGATCGGGCCGAGCACGTTCGTGGTGACGATCCCGGTGGCCGATTCGAGGAAGCCCTCGGGGCGGTGCCAGTCCTCGGCGCGCATGATGCCGGCCATGGCGATGAGGACGTTGAGGCCCGGGTGGCGTTCGAGGACCTCCTTCGCGGCGGCCTCGACGCTGGCGGGGTCGGCGGTGTCGATGCGGACGGTGTCGAGGCCCGGATGCTCGGCGGCGAGGCGTTCGAGCAGGTCGGCGCGGCGTCCGCCGACGATGACGGTGTTCCCGCGCTCACGGAGGGCCAGCGCGAGCGCGAGGCCGATGCCGCTGGTGGAGCCGGGGATGAAGATCGTGTTCCCTGAGATGTCCATGTCTGCGAGTCTGGTCGAATCCGGCGCCGGTGTGCAGAGATCGCTCATCGGGGGATCCGCGGTCCCTGGTTTCGCGCTCGCCGCGGGGCGGGCGGGGCCCGATACTTGGGGGCATGGACCGTGAAGCACTGGCCGAGTTCCTGCGCCGCCGCCGGGAGGGCCTCCAGCCGGAGGACGTGGGGTTGCCGCCGGGGGTGCGGCGGCGCGCGCCGGGCCTGCGGCGCGAGGAGGTGGCGTCGCTGGCGGCGATGTCGACGGACTATTACACGCGTCTCGAACAGCGTCGGGGGCCGCAGCCGAGCGCGCAGATGCTCGCTTCGCTGGCGCGGGCGCTGCGTTTGAGTGTGGACGAGCGCGACTACCTGTTCCAGGCGGCCGGGCACGGCGTCCCGACGCGGCTCGCGGCGGCGGGGCATGTGGCCCCGGCGCTGCTGCGGGTCCTGGACCGGCTGGAGGACACGCCGGCGCTGATCCTGTCGAGCCTGGGCGAGCCCTTGGTGCAGAACCGGTTGGCGAAGGCGCTGCTGGGCGACCGGACGGTGTTCGCGGGCCTGGAGCGGTTCGACGTGTACCGGTGGTTCACCGATCCGGTCGAGCGGCTGGTGTACACCGAGGAGCACCGGGAGCGGCAGGGCCGGGCGCTGGTGTCGGCGCTGCGGGTGGTGTACGCGTCGACGGGCCCGCGCTCGCAGGCCGGTGAGCTGGTGCGCGCGCTGGAGGGCGTCGAGGAGTTCCAGGCGCTGTGGGAGCGCCACGAGGTCATGAAGCGCTTCGCCGACCACAAGACGATCGTCCAGCCCGAGCTCGGCGAGATCGAGCTCGACTGCCAGGCCCTGTTCACCGAGGACCAGTCCCAGTGCCTCCTGGTCTTCACGGCCCCGCCGCGCACCGAGGCGGCCGAGAAGCTCGCCCTGCTAGGTGTGGTCGGCGTACCGCCGAGGGCCGAGGTCGACTGATCGCGCCGTCAGCGGCGTGGTCGGGCGAGGAGCAGCGCCTCAGCGAGCAGGTGTCGCATGGTGCGGGCGAACAGCTGGTCGGCGGCCGGTTCCGGGCGGGACGCGAACAGCGCCGTGTCGCCGCCGTCAACGAATTCCTTGAGCGCGGAGCCGTTCATTGCCGCAGCGATGAGGCACGGCACGGCGACCAAGGCACAGGGCCCGGCCCAGACGGCACCGGCGATGAGGCCCGCCACGCCCGCCGCCCAGAAGGGGAAGGCCAGACGGAGCGACAGGAGCGCTCGGCGGTACTCGGTCCGCGCGAGGATCTCCTGTTCGGCCGAGGTCTCGCCGAACCGTGGCATGGTTCCTCCTGATGCGCGAACCGGCCGCGGGTACGGATCGGTCGGCGGATCTTCTCACGTTCGAGCGGGTGCGAGCGCGGAGGCGTCGTCGGTGGAGCCGCGCGGTCAGTAGGGCTGGGGCGCGAAGAGAACGCGTTCGTGGCGGGCGAAGGCTCGGAAGTCGGGGAGCATTTCGTGGTCGGGGTGGTGCGTGCCGTTCGTGTCGGTGAAGGCGGGGTAGGGGACCCAGAAGTGGTGGGCGGCGCCTTCGGCGTCGCTCAGGTGGAACGGGTGGTTGCGCCAGGTGGCGACGTAAGCGAGGGCGAGGTCGGGGTCGCCGGTGAAGAGGTCGGCAAGGCGGGTGTACCAGTCGGGGATGGCGTTGCCGGTGGGGGCGAGGCCGTCTTGGGCGTTGTGGCGGAGGCCGATCTCGGTGGCGGCGGCGATCTTGTGCTTAGCGCGGGCGACGCGGGTGACGGTGCGGGCGTCGTGGAGGACCGCGGCCCACCACGGGTCGTCGGGGCCGGCGGGCAGGTCGTGGTAGGAGTCGAAGCCGACGAGGTCGACGTAGTCGTCGCCGGGCCAGCGGTCGAGGTAGTCCGCTTCGATGGTGAAGTGGCCGTTGGGCGAGTAGGCGTAGAGGAAGTTGTGGACGCCCTGGGTGTCGCGCAGGTACTCGACGGTGAAGCGCCACAGGGCGATGTACTCGACTTCGGTGGTGTTGCCGGTGCCCCACCAGAACCAGTCGCCCGAGTGCTCGTGGAAGGGGCGGAAGACGACGGGGATCGGGTGGCCGTGCTCGTCGCGGGCGGCCAGGGCCCAGTCGGCGATGCCGGCGAGGCGGGCGAGGAACGCGGCGTGGTCCTTGCCGCCGGGGAGGATGTGCTCGGCGACCGGGGAGCAGTCGTCGTAGGGGCCGCCGGTGGCGAAGTTCGGCATGTGGTCCTCGACGGTGGTGATCATGCCGCGGTCGTGGGCGAGGCGGATCGCCTCGGCGGTGAGGTCGGTGCCGACGTGGCCGTTGCCGAGGCCCGCGACGGCGGGGTGGCGGCCGGTGGCCGCGTGGACGTCGCCTTCGGGGTGATCGGCGACGGACTGGACGAGGGCGTTCTGGTGTCCGAAGAGGATGTTCTCGGACTCGGCGACGGCCGCGAGTCGGCGCCGGAGGGCGCGGGTCTGCTCGGTCGCGTCCGGGTCGACCAGGCGCGTGGGCCCGATGCCGTTGAGACGCTTGGGCTCCGGTGCCATGATGGCTCCTCGCGGTCGGGGTGCGGGACGCGGAGGGCGGCCCTGGGGCGATCGTACTGAACCGCTTCATCGGACGTCGAGCGGTTTCCCGAGCCCTCTGAGACATTGAGATACTTGACTATCTAAACTAAATCCGCTACCATGCTGGGAGCGCTCCCGAAACGCCGTTCCCCGATCCTCCCGACGCTTCCCGCAGCGCTGGCCCCTCCGACCGGCCGCAGCGCGGCCCGCGTGCAAAGGACATCGGTGCATATGGCTACCAAACGAATCCGGCGGTTCGCCGCGGCGGCGGCGACCGCCGCGCTCGCCGCCGGGGGCCTGACCTTCGCCACGGCGAACCAGGCCCAGGCCCTCGACTACTGCCTCGTCGACTACAACGTGGTCAGCAGCTGGGGCAACGGCTTCCAGGCCAACGTCTCCATCACCTCCGACCAGGCGATCGACGGCTGGGAGATCGAATGGGACTTCCCCGCCGGCACCACGGTGACCAGCGCGTGGAACGTCGACTGGAGCCAGTCCGGCACGGGCTTCACCGGCTCCGACGTCGGCTGGAACGCCACGGTGGGAGCGGGCCAGACCCGCGAGGTCTTCGGCTTCATCGGCTCCGGCTCTTCTGCCGAACCGGCGGGCGCCACCGTCAACGGCGAGCCGTGCGACGGCTCGGTGGAGCAGCCGACCGAGACGCCGACGGACGACCCGACCACCGACGACCCGACCACCGACGACCCGACCGACCCGCCGGGCGGCCCGGTCAAGATCATGCCGCTGGGCGACTCCATCACCGGCAGCCCCGGCTGCTGGCGCGGGAACCTGTGGAGCCTCCTCGACGGCGCCGGGTACGACGTCGACTTCGTCGGCTCCCTTTCCCAGGCGTGCAACCCGACCGGGTCCGACCCCGACCACGAGGGCCACGGCGGCTTCCTCGTGACCCAGTCGGTCGCGAACGGGAACGTGAACTCCTGGCTGACGCAGAACACGCCCGACGTGCTGCTGCTGCACTTCGCGACCAACGACGTGTGGTCCTCGCTGCCGCCTTCGCAGATCCTCGCGGCGTTCACCCAGATCGTCACGGACCTGCGCGCGCTCAACCCCGACGCCATCGTGCTGGTCGCCCAGATCATCCCGCTGGAGCCGGCGAACTGCGCCGACTGCCCGCAGCGGGCGATCGACTTCAACGCCGCGATCCCGGCCTGGGCCGCGGGGATCACCACCGCGCAGTCCCCGGTCGTCGTGGTCGACCAGTGGACCGGCTTCGACACCACTGTGGACACCTATGACGGGGTCCACCCCGACGAGGACGGCTACGTCAAGATCGCCGCGAACTGGTTCGAGGCCCTCGAAGACGTGCTGTAGCAAGCAGTTCCGCTCCCCGGGCGCCGAGGCGCCCGGGGAGCTTCGCGTCAGCCCCGGCGGCGCGGGGTCAGGCGCAGCGGCGGTATCGGCGGCGCCGGGATGCGCTCGGCGCCGTGGCCGGGGACGGGGCCGAAGCGCCCGTCCCGCGACTCCCAGTCCTCGCGCGCGGCCACGACGTCCTCATGGGACCGGCCCACGAAGTTCCACCACATGACGAGCTCGTCGGGGAACGGCTCCCCGCCGAGGAGGAAGAGCCGCGCCCCGGAGGACGAGGCGAGGGCGAGCGACTCGCGTCCGAGGCCTAGGTAGAGCAGGGGCCCGGGCGGCAGTGCCTCGCCGTCAACGCGGAGTTCGCCTTCGATGACGAGGACGGCGTGCTCGAAGTCGGGTCGCAGCGGCAGTTCCGTTGCGGCGCCCGCCTCGACCGCGAGCTCGGCGCCGAGCAGGGGCGTGTAGGCGGTCGCGGGCGAGGCCGCGCCGTCGAGCTCCCCCACGGCGACCACGCCGTGCAGGCCGCCGCGTTCGAGGCGCGGCAGGTCGGCGTGCTGCTCGAAGGTCGGCGCGATCGCGGCGGCGGCCTCGGGCAGGGCGACCCAGAGCTGGAGGCCGTGCAGGAGCGGGGCCTCGCCGAGCGAGAACTCGGAGTGGGCGATGCCGCGCCCTGCGGTCATGAGGTTGAGCTGGCCGGGGCGCACGACGGTGTCGGTGCCGAGGCTGTCGCGGTGACGGATCGCGCCTTCGAGCGGCCAGGTGACGGTCTGGAGGCCGGTGTGCGGGTGCGGGAGCACGGTCATGTCGACGCGCTCGGGACCGAACCGGTCGAGGAAGCACCACGCGCCGACGGTGGGCACGACCCGCTGCGGCAGAGTGCGGCTGACCTGCATGGCGCGGACACCGCCGAGCGGCACGTCCCGCGCCTCCAGGAGACGGTCGCCGACGTGGTCGGGGGCGCGGCACGGGGTCTCGCCGGGGCTGGCGTCGAGATTGCTCATGCGGCCGATCCTAGGTCGGCGGGCGCACGAAGGGGCCCCGGAGCCCGAACGGTGTCGAATGCGGGGTGGCGGGAGGGCGAAAGGGCGCCAGTCGATCGCCGGTCAACGGTCGCTCGGCGGGAAGGCCGCGCCGCGATGGCCGCTCCGCATCGGCGCTCTCAGCGCCGTCCCGCTCGCGGCGGGCGGCAGGCGGCAGGCGGCAGGCGGCAGGCGGCGGGCGGCGGGCGGCGGGCGGCGGGCGGCGGGCGGC
>NZ_STGX01000022.1:71335-74670 GCF_004912155.1 Glycomyces paridis
TACGCCGGTTCAGGCGCGGTATGACGGAAACGCGCCGGTCCGGGCCCGTTGCGGGATCGCCATCGGTTCGGGCCCTGGTGTGGCCGAGCGCGCGCCGCTTCGGACCCGGTGCGGCACAGGGGGCTCCGCCTCGGCCCGGGCTCGGGGGCCGCCGCTTCTGGTCAGAGGGGCCAGGCTGGGCGGTCTTCTGGGTCGACTAGGTCGGCGTAGTCGGGGTGATTTTCGATCCACCTGGCGTAGAAGGGGCAGAGGGGGCGCACCCGCAGGCCGGCGGCCCTCGCCTCGTCCAGTGAGGACCGCGCGATCGCGGAGGCGACGCCGCGTCCTTTCGCGACGTCCTCGACCACGGTGTGGGTGAAGGTGATGCGGCCTCCATCGCGGGTGTACTCGGCGAAACCGAGGAGCACGTCTCCTTCGTGGGCCTCGTAGCGGCTGCGGTCCGGTGCGTCGGTGACTTCGATCGACATGCGCTGCTCCCTCTCCAGGGGCCGGGTGCGGCCCCGCGACCCACGGTATCGACTCGGGGAGGCGCGCGGTCGTGAACCGGCGCACGGGCGCGGAGGAGAGCGGTACTACGATGTGGGATCCGTCGAGGCAGGGAGCGTGCGATGACCGGACCGGTCGAGACCCACACCGTGACCAACCAGGCGCCGCCTCTGGTCGGGAACCTCTACGAGGCGAACGCGCCGCTGCGGGAGGCGGTCGAGCGTGCCGGCGCGGGGGCCGTCGCCGAGCGGGCGCGCGTCCTCGGGGCGGTCCTGGGCAGCGCCGAGGCGGCCGTCTGGGCCGACGAGGCGCACCGGTACCCGCCGGTCCTGCGGACCCACGACCGGTACGGGAACCGGATCGACGAGGTCGAGTTCCACCCGTCCTGGCACCGGTTCATGCGCCTGGCCGTCGAGCACGGCGCGCACGCGATGCCCTGGGCAGCACCGGGACCGGGCGCCCATGCGGCGCGGGCGGCGCTGCTGTCGATGCTCGCGCAGACCGAGCCGGGGCACTGCTGCCCGGTGTCGATGACGTACGCGGCCGTCCCGGCGCTGCGCAAGGAGCCGAAGGTCGCGGCCGAATGGGAGCCGCGCGTGACCGCCTCGGCCTACGACCCGGGGCTGCGCCCGCCGCGCGAGAAGGCGGGCGTGCTGATCGGCATGGCGATGACCGAGAAGCAGGGCGGGTCCGACGTCCGCGCCAACACCACGGCGGCGACGCCCACCGCTGAGGGCCACTACGTGCTGCGCGGCCACAAGTGGTTCTGCTCGGCGCCGATGAACGACGCGTTCCTGGTCCTCGCGCAGGCGCCCGGCGGCCTCACCTGCTTCCTGCTGCCGCGCGTCCTGCCTGACGGGACGCGCAATGCGATCCGGTTGCAGCGCTTGAAGGACAAGCTCGGGAACCGCTCGAACGCCTCGGCCGAGATCGAGCTGCACGACGCCGTGTCCCACCGCGTGGGCGAGGAGGGGCGCGGGGTGGCGACCATCATCGAGATGGTCAACCACACCCGCCTTGACTGCGTCGTGGCGACCGCCGGAGGGATGCGCCAGAGCGTCGCCGAGGCCGCCTGGCACGCCGCGCACCGCAGTGCCTTCGGCGCCCGCCTGGCCGACCAGCCGCTCATGACGCAGGTCCTCGCCGACCTGTGCGTGGAGTCGGAGGCGGCGACCGCCACGATGATGCGCCTCGCGGCGGCCTACGACGACCCGGCCGACGCCCCGTTCCGGCGCCTGGCGACCGCGGTCGCGAAGTACTGGGTGTGCAAGCGCGGGCCCGCGCACGCCGCCGAGGCCCTCGAATGCCTGGGCGGCAACGGGTACGTCGAGGAGGCACCACTGGCGCGCCGCTACCGCGAGCAGCCCTTGCTGTCGATATGGGAGGGTTCGGGGAACGTCATCTGCCTCGACGTGCTCCGGGCGCTGTCGACCGCGCCCGAGGCCGCCGAGGCGTTCCTCGCGGAGGTCAGGCCCGCGGCGGGAGCGGACGCGCGCCTCGCCGGGCATGTGAAGGGCCTCGAAAGCAGGCTCGGAGGCGTCGACCAGGCCGGGGCGCGGCGCCTCACCGAGGACCTCGGGCTCGCGCTGCAAGCCTCGCTCCTCGTGCGGCACGCGCCGCACGAGGTCGCCGACGCGTTCTGCGCCACGAGGCTCGGCCCCGACCGGGGCCTGGGCTACGGCGCCGTCCCCGTGGCGGGGGCCGCCGCGATCGTCGCCAGGCACCTGCCGGAAGCTTAGGCGCCCAAGGCTTTCGCGAAGAAGTCGAGGGAGGCCGAGACCTCGCCGACGCGCGGCGAGTGGTTGAGGTGCCCGTGCGTCATGCCCGCGGCCAGATAGGACTCGACCGGGACGCCGACCTCGTTCAGCTGGCGCTCCAAGAGATCGGCGGAGGCGCGCAGGTCGTCGTACTCGGAGGCGAGGATCGCCGTGCGCGGCAGGCCGTCCAGGCGCGCGGCGCCCGGGAGCGCGTCGGTGGGCACGTCGGAGATGCGGCCGGTGTAATTGCGGACCATGCCCTCGACGTCCAAGGGGCTGAACCGGAACGGCACGGCCGCCATCGCGGCCTCCTGCTCGGGGGTCAGCGCCGGGTTCGGGTAGTGCGCGAACGGGTAGGCGAGCAGGAGCGCGTCGGGCGCGCGGGTCCCGGCGTCGCGCACGCGCAGGGCCGCGGCCATCGCGAGCGCGGCGCCCGCGCTGGCGCCGCCGATCGCGGCCGGGAGGTTCGCGGGGGTGGCCTCGCGCCACCAGCGCCAGGCGGCCTCGACGTCGTCGATCGGCACGGGGTACCGGACGCCGTCGACGGCGAGGCGGTAGTTCACGGAGGCGACCGCGACGCGGGCGCGGCGGGCGAGTTCGACGCTCACCACGTGGCCCTCGTACATGTCGACGTCACCGGCGAGGAAGCCGCCGCCGTGGGCCCACAGGAGCGCCCCGGCCGCGTCACCGTCGGGGCGGTAGACGCGGACGGGGATCGGGCCGTGCGGTCCTTCGATCGCGGTGTCCTCGATCGCGATCCCGGTCGTGTCCCAGTCGGCGGGGTCGCCCTGGTGGGCGCGGACGAAGGCCTCGGCGGCCTCGGTCCCTTCGGCGGCGTCCATGCCGCGGAACAGCTCGGTGAAGTACTGGTCGACCGGCAACGCCGCCTCCTTCGATGACGCGGGCGGGCGCTCGCCCGTCCGCGGGTGTGGACCCATTCCACCCGATCGCGATCCGGGGCCTGAAACCGCCTTCCAGTTTTCGCCGCGGTCGCGTGGCCGGACCGGGCGCCGGTGCCGCGTCCGGCACCACGGAGGACGGCGACCGGGGAAGGCGCTCAGGCGCTCAGGCGCTCAGGCGCTCAGGCGCTCA
>NZ_STGX01000022.1:74773-75495 GCF_004912155.1 Glycomyces paridis
CCTGGATCATCGCGTGGGTGCCGGCGGTGCGCCAGTCGGGGGCCTCGGCGTCGAGCGCGGCGAGGCGGGCCGGGTCGAGGCCGACGGCGAGGTCGGACTTGGCGGTGCGGAGGGCGGCGACCGGCCACCCGAGGTCGCCGGCCGCTTCGGCGAACGGCGTGGTCGGGTCCCATTCGCGGTCGCCGACGAGGCGGCGGTAGTTCAAGTCGCCCTTGAGGATCACGACGCGGGCGGCGGCGAAGTCGTCGGCGAGCGCGGGCGGCAGGTCGAGGTAGCGGGTCGGGAGCGCGTAGACCTCGTGGACGCGCAGGCGCAGGCGGTCGTCGCCGAGCGCGGCCCGCAGGCGCGCGGCGAGGTCCCGGGTCTCGGCGTGGCGGTCCGCGGCGAGCGTGTCGAGGCTCGCGAGCACGTCGTCGCAGGGGGCGTCGGAGACGAAGTAGGGGTGGGGTTTGAGGTGGAGTTCGACCGGGCCGGTCTCCAGGAGCAGGTCGACGAGGGCGAGGTCGGCGGTGAGTTCGCGTCCGGCGTTGTCGGCCACGACGATCACGGGGGCGTCGCGGGGGGCGTCGATCAGGGACCAGAGGGCGGCGCCGTCGTCGGCCACGATCGCGCCGGACGCGGTGGTGGCGGTGCGGTTGTTGGTGCGGAAGCCCAGATCGGCCTGGTTGCCCCAGAGGCTCGCTTTGAGGAGGGCGTCGCGGCGGTCACCGGTGAGGGCGGCG
>NZ_STGX01000022.1:75604-111555 GCF_004912155.1 Glycomyces paridis
CGCGCTCGGCGACCGCCTCGGCCCAGTACTCGGGGTTCGGGCCGGGCGGGACCTCGGCGGGGATGAGGCCGTGGCGGGACTCGGCGAGGAGCGCTTCGAGGCGGGCGCGGATGCGCGGCGGGTACGGGAGGTCGGCGAGGAGGTTCGCGACGAGGACGGGGTGGCGCTCTTGGAAGACGGCGCGGCTGAAGGACTCCGGCCGGTCGATGCCGATGTCCGGGGGGCCTGCCGGGTTCGCGGCTTGCTCGTCCACGTTCGCTCCGTTCGCTCGGGTCACCACGGCATGATCGCACCGGGCGGGGGCGGGGCGGGCGGCGGCAGGCCGGAAGCGCTCGGGCGCTTGGGTTCGGAGGGAATCGCGAGGTCATGGGAGCGCGACCGCTTCGACGGCCGGGTTGATAACGATCACATTACTGTGCAAGTTTCTCGCGTCCGACTCTTTTCAACCCTTTATCTATTGGTTAGATTTATCGCTGTCTTAACTCAGCGCCGACCCCTTCGGCGGCGCGCAACCGCAAGGAGGCGGAAGACATGGTGGACCAGTCCCGGTGGCGCAGAGGCGCCGGACTCACCGCTGCGGCGCTCATCGGCTTGGCGGCCCTCACCGCCTGCGGCTCAGGCGGTTCCGATGACGACGGCACCCTCAAGATGGTCGTGTGGGGCGGCGACCTCGACAAGGAGACCTACCAGGCGCGCATCGACCTGCTGGAGGAGGCCAACCCCGACATCAAGGTCGAGCTCCAGCTCATCCCCTCGGACCAGTACGCGCAGAAGGTCCAGACGATGATCGCCGGCGGCGACGGCCCCGACATCATGCAGGTCGCCGAGAACGTCAACTCCTACTCGTCCAAGAGCCAGCTCGTCCCCCTCGACGAGTACATCGAGTCCTCCGGCCTCGACATGGACCAGCGCTTCGGGCCCGCGGGCTCGCTGTACACGTACGAGGAGCAGACCTACGCGATCCCCGACCGCTCCGGCGCGATGATCCTGTACTACAACAAGGACCTCTTCGACGCCGCCGGCCTGGAGTACCCCACGGCCGAGTGGACCCAGGAGGACGCCCAGGCCGCCATGGAGAAGCTGACGATCCCCGGCGAGAAGTGGGGCTACGGCGGCGCCGGCTGGTGGCCGCAGTGGTGGAGCTTCGCCTACCAGAACGGCGGGCAGATCATCGACGACTCGGGCCGTCCCACCGTCAACTCCCCCGAGGTCGTCCAGGCGCTCCAGTGGGCCAACGACCTCGCGCACGTCGACCACGTGGTGCCCACCGCGGCCGAGTACGCCGACATGGGCCCGGACATGGGCGGCGACCCCGCCTTCGCCGCGCAGACGGTCGCCATGAACACCACCGGGTTCTGGGCCATCGGCGGGCTCAAGGACGTCGACTTCAACTGGGGCATCGCGCCGCTGTGGGGCGGCCAGGAGCAGGCCGTGTCCGCGTTCGGCTCGGGCCTGGCGATCACCCGCGACGCTGAGGACCCTGCGAAGGCCTTCGAGGCCATCGACTTCCTCACCGACGCCGAGGCGCAGACGGTCATCATCGACAAGGCCCAGGACGTCCCGGCCAACCTCGAAGTGCAGCAGTCCGACGCGTTCCTCACGCCCGCATGGGCCCCCGAGGGCCTGGAGATGAACGCGTTCGGCGAGTCCGCCGACTTCATCTTCCGCGCCCCGTTCATCCCCGAGTGGAACGAGATGCAGGCGGCCTTCAGCGACAGCCTCGGCGAGTTCTGGAACGACGGCGGCGACGCCCAGGCCGAACTCGACGCGATCCAGACGCAGCTCGATTCGATCATCCAATAGGGACGATTCGATGACGAACGCCGTCGACGCCCCCGGCGCGGTGCGCAGTGCGCGCCGCGCCGGGAGGCGCGCCCCCCGCCGGAAGGCCTCCCGCCGGGCGAGGAAGGAGGCCATGTACTTCTGGCTCTTCATCTCGCCCTGGCTCATCGGGTTCCTCGGGTTCCTCCTGGGCCCCATGATCGCCTCGGTCTACATCTCGCTCACCGAGTGGGACTCCTTCACCCCGCCCGAATTCGTCGGGTTCGCCAACTACACGAAGGCGCTGACGGAGGACCCGGTCTTCTGGAAGGCCCTGTCGAACACGTTCTACTACGCGCTCGTCTCGGTCCCGCTGGGCCTGGTCATCGGCGTGTGGCTCGCCAACCTGCTCAACAAGCGGGTGCGCGGGCGCAAGCTCTTCCGCACCTTCATCTACCTGCCGACGCTGGTGCCGCTCGTGGCGACCGCGATGGTCTTCAAGATGGTCCTGGCGCCCTCGGGGCCCCTCAACGAGCTCCTCGGCTGGTTCGGCGTGCAGGGCCCCGACTGGCTCCTGGACGCGACCTGGATCAAACCGGCGCTGGTCGTCCTGTCCGCGTGGGGCGCGGGCGGCGCGACGGTGCTCCTGCTCTCGGCCATGAACGGCATCCCGCGCGAGCTGTACGAGGCCGCCGAGATCGACGGCGCCAGCCCGTGGCGCCAGTTCTGGTCGGTGACGTTCCCGCAGATCACCCCGGTGATCTTCTTCAACCTCATCATGGGCCTCATCGGGGCGTTCCAGATCTTCTCGCAGGTCTACATCCTCACCGTCGCCACCGGCTCGGTCGGCGGCCCCAACAACGCGAGCCAGATGATGGTGACGCTGCTGTTCCGCGAGGCGTTCTCCTTCTACCACTTCGGGTACGCCTCGGCGATCGCCTGGCTGCTCTTCCTCGTGATCCTCGCGTTCACCCTGATCGCGTTCCGCACAGCCCGCAACTGGGTCTTCTACGAGACGGAGGTGCGCTGATGGCCGTTCCGCAGCAAGGGAACGCCGCGCGCAGGGCCGAGTCCGACAGAGCCGAGTCCTACCATGCGCAGCGGCGGCTCTCGGTCTTCAAGGCCTCCCCCGCGACCTACGCGGTCCTGCTGGTCGTCTCGGCGCTGTTCTTCGTGCCGTTCGTCCTCATGATCTCGATCTCGCTCGCGAGCGACCAGACCAGCGCCGAGAACGCGTTCACGGTGCTGCCCACCGAGTTCACGTGGACGAACTTCACCGGCGTGTTCACCGACACGGGCCTGCCCGTGGGGCGGTTCGTCGCCAACTCGGTGCTCATCGCCACGCTCTCGGCGTTCGGGCAGGTGCTCTCGTCCTCGCTCGTGGGCTACGCGTTCGCGCGGCTGCGCGCCCCGGGCAAGGGCGTCATGTTCATCATCGTGCTCGCCACGATGATGATCCCCGCCCAGATCACCATGATCCCGCAGTTCCTGCTGTTCAAGGAGCTCGGCTGGGTGAACACGTACCTGCCGCTCATCGTCCCGAACTTCTTCACCAACGCGTTCAACGTGTTCCTGGTGCGCCAGTTCGTCTCGCGGATCTCCAAGGAGCTCGACGAGGCGGCGCAGGTCGACGGCCTCGGCCACTTCGGGGTCTACCGGCGCATCATCCTGCCGATGATGTGGCCGATCCTCACGGCCATCGCCATCTTCACGCTCACCCACGCGTGGGGCGACTTCATGGGCCCGCTCATCTACCTCAACTCCGAGGAGTCCATGCCGCTGGCGCTGGGCCTCCAGTTCATGACGGACACGAGCAACGCGATGCAGCTGCCGCCGTGGAACCTCGTCATGGTCGGCTCGATCCTGCTGACGCTGCCGATGATCGCGATCTACTACCTCGGCCAGAAGTACCTGTACGAAATGAACCTCCAAGGCGGAAGCGCTGGTGTCAAGTGACTGACCTGTCCACTGCGAGCGTCGAGTTGGGCCCCGCGGGGCTCGTGCTCGACGGCCGCGAGGAGGCGCTGCTGTGCGCGTCGCTCTTCTACTTCCGGCTGCCGCGGGAGGTGTGGGAGGCGCGCCTCGCGCAGGTCCGCGCCACCGGGTACCGGGCGATCGACGTGTACCTGCCGTGGAACTTCCACGAGACGGCGCCCGGCGAGTGGGACTTCGAGGGACGGCGCGACGTCGCCGCGTTCCTCGACCTCGCGCACGAGGCCGGGCTCGCGGTCGTCGCCCGGCCGGGCCCCTACATCTGCTCCGAATGGGACGGCGGCGCCCTGCCCGCGTGGCTCGCGCTCGAACCGGGGCTCAAGCAGCGCCAGGCCGAACCGCGCTTCCTCGCGCAGGTCCGGCGCTGGTTCGACCGGGCCCTGCCGATCCTCGCCGAACGGCAGTGGGGCCGCGGCGGCGCCGTCGTCGCCGTCCAGTTGGAGAACGAGCTCGACTTCTTCGACACCGCCGACAGGGCCGCGTACATAGGCGCGCTGCGGGACATGGCGATCGGGCACGGCGTCGAGGTGCCGCTCATCGCCTGCGCGGGCCAGGGCGACCTGCACGGTGCGACCGGCGGCGTCGAGGGCGTCGTGCCCGCCTGCAACTTCTACCCCGACGACCGCTCGCCGTTCGTCGAGGCCGAGGTGCGCCGCTACGCCGACCTCCTCGCCGGACGGGACCTGCCGCTGCTGGTCACCGAGACCAACCGCCTGCACGTGACACTGCGGCGGCTGCTGTGCAGCGGCGCCCGGCTCATCGCGCCCTACCTCCAGGCGTCGGGAGCGGACTTCGGCTACACGCCCTCGGTCGGGAACTGGGGCGACCCCGGCGGGTTCATGACCCACGACTACGACTTCGGCGGGTACCTCTCCCCCGTGGGCGAGGCGCGGCCCGAGACCGCCGAGGCGCGCGTCCTGGCGGCGTTCGCGCGGACGCTCGGACCGGCCCTCGCGAGGGCGAAGGCCGTCGCGGGCGAGGTCGCCGCGATCGACGTGCCGACCGCGCATTCGCCCTCGACGCTGCTGCTCGACGGCGGCGGGACGGTCACCGGCGTGGTGAACCTCGGCGACGAGACCGGCACCGCGGCCGTGGACGTGGACGGCGAGTCGGTGCCGTTCGCGTTGGCGCCCTTCTCGTGCGCGCTGGTCGTGCGGGACCTGCCGCTGGCGGGCCTGGGCCTGCCCGGGACGCTGCGGCTGTGCTCGGCCGACCTCGTCGGCACGAGCGCGGGAGGGCTGGAGCTCTCCGCCCGGGTCGCGTCCATTGTGGTGCTTGCCGGTGAGGAAGGAGATGTCGCGGTCGAACTCGCCGCGCCCGCACCGGGCGCGCCGGTGCGCGCGAGCGTCCGGTCCGGGGCCGACCGGTGGGAACTCACGGTCCGCCACCCCGAGGACGTGGACGCGCCGGTAGCCGCGCCGGCCCTCGCGGAGGAACCGGTGGTCCTGACGAGCGGCATCCGCCTCGACCTGGCGACGCGGTCGGGCGCGCCGGTCCGGCACGAACTGCCGCCGTCCTCGGAGGCCGTCGGGGTCCACCGCGGGCGCACGCACTACACCGCGTCCGTGGAGGGCGCCTCGCGGCTGCTCGTCGCGGGCGCCGCCGACATCGTTGACCTCGCGCTCGACGGCCGCGCCCTGCCGACCCTGACGCCCTACGGCGCCACGGTGACCGTGCCGGTCGAGGACGCGGCCCGCCTCACCGCGACCGTGGAGACCTGGGGGCACGCGAACTTCGACGACGCCAGGCTTCCGGCCCTGGCGATCGGATCGCTGCGCGGCCTCGGCCGCGTCCTCGCGGTCGTCGCGTCTGAGGACGTCACCGCACTGTGGACCGTCGAAGGCGCCGGGCAGTGGGCCGGGACGCCCGCGCCCACGCGGTCGCTCGGCGGCTGGAGCAGCACCCGGATCGGGCGCCCCGCGACGTACCGGCGGTCGCTGCCGGTCGACGGCACCAGCGCGTACGCGCTGCACCTGGAGGGCCTGGAGCGGCCCTGCGAGGTCGCGGTGGACGGCGCGTCCCGCACCGTCGGACCGCACGACCCGTGGGTGCACCTCACCCCCGGCGAAGGCCGGGACCTCGCGATCACCCTGCCGCACTGGCCGGTCGACAAGGGAGCCGCGACGCTCATGCGCGTGGAGCCCGTGCGAGACTGGGAGGTCCAGGCGCAGCCCGACCGCGCGCTCACCGCGCTCGCCGCCACCGAGTGCGGCGGCGAGGAGACGGCGCTGCCGATCGGACTCGACGCGGGCGAAGAGGTCTGGCTCGACGTCCCGGTCCCGCCCGGCGGCAGGTCGCTGCGGTTCGAGGGCGCGCAGGTCCGCATCAGCGCGTTCGCGGTGCGCGGCGGCGACGCCGAGCTGCTGGGACGGGTCTGGCTGGAGGACGCGGCGCGACCGCGCTTCACCGGCGGCGACCCGGGGCGGCTGTGGCTCCCCGGCGCCTGGAACACCGGATCGGTCCGCCTGCTGGTCCGCGGCACCGCCGGAGGCGCGCGCCCGCGCCTCGACCTGGTGAGCGCCGCCGCCACGCCCGAATGACCCCGTAGCCGACCAGGAGTGGACATGGCCCCACCGAGGCGCACCTCCCGCGACATCCGCAGCGAGTCCCGGCTCGACGTCCTGCACGCGCTGCTGCTCGCCGGGGAGGCGAGCCGCAACGACCTCGCGCGCGTCACCGGGCTCAGCACCGCGACCGTCGCCACGGTCGTCAGCGACCTGCTCGAAGGAGGCATCGTCACCGAGGCGGGCCTCACCAGCGGCCGGGTCGGGCGGCCCACGACCACCTTGCGGCTCAACGGGGACCGCGGGCGCATCGTCGGGATCGACGTCGCCGAGACCTACGTCAGGGCCGTCGTGTTCGACGCCGCCCTCGACGAGCTGGCCTCGGCGGAGGTCGACACCGACGAGCACCGCGACGGCTCCGAGGACGTCATCGACGCGATCGTGCGGGCGCTCGACACCGCGCTGGCCTCGGCCGGGGCGAGCCGCGCCGACGTGCTCGGCGCGGGCGTCTCGCTCCCGGGCGGGATGCAGCGCTGGGGCGAGGTCGCGGTGGTCGTGCCGAACACGACCTGGCACCACGTCGACCGGCTCCGCGAGCGCATCGGCCTGCCGATCGTGGTCGACAACCCGCTCAAGGCGATCGCCACCGCCGAGCTGTGGTTCGGCGAGGGCCGCAGGAACGCCAGCATGATCACCGTCAACCTCGGCACCGGCGTCGGCGCCGGGATCGTCCTGGAAGGACGGATACTGCGCGGGGCCACGAACTTCGCGGGCGAGTGGGGCCACAGCCTCCTCGCCCTCGACGGGCGCGAATGCCGTTGCGGGCGAAGGGGATGCGTCGAGGCCTATGTGGGCGCGGCGGGCATACAGCGGACGCTCGCGGGCATCGCGCCCGAGCACCCGCTCGCCTCGGCGCACCTGCAACGCGAGTTCATCGGCTCGCTCGCCGCCGCGCTCGCCCCGCCCGAACCGGACCCGGCCGTGGCCGAGACCCTCGCGCGCACCGCCGACTACCTCGGCTCGGCCGTCGCCGACCTCGTGGCGATCGTCAACCCCGAGATGATCGCGCTCACCGGCTGGACGGCCTGGGCGCTCGGCGACCACCTCGTGCCCGCCGTGCGCCGCAGGGTCCGCCGCGAGGCCCCGGGCGACTCGGCCGCGGACCTGACCATCGCGGTCTCCACCGTCCGCGGGAACTCCGCCGCCACCGGCATCGCCACGATCGCCCTGGAGCGGTTCCTCGGCGACGTGGGCCTGGTGACCACGCGGGTGCCGACCGCACTGTGAGGCGCGGCGGGCGACCAGCGCCCGCCGCGCCCCGCCTCACACCGAGTGGCGCGAGTAGAAGTTCTGGGCGTTGACCATGAGCTCGTAGTCGGCGAAGGCCTTGTGGACCGAGTCGTCGTCGAGGCCGTAGGCGCCGAGCGTGTACTCGTGCTTGCGGTCGCGCTGGGGGCGTTCGAGGGCGCGCACCAGGTTCGAGTCGTCCTCCATCGTCCAGTCGATGCCCAGCTGCTTATAGAGGCCCGGCACGTACCGGTACGGGTCGTCGGCGAGCCGGTGGTAGGGCACGTCGACCACCGCGGAGGGCTGGCGCTGGCGGAAGGCCCGGCCGGACTCGACGGTCTCGACCATGAGCTCCATGGCGTAGACGCCGAGCGCCTCGCGGTCGACGCGGGAGACGAACAGGCTCTGCGCGAGGTCGGCGAGGCTGCACAGCGAGCCCATGACGGTGACGGGGCTGCGGTGCGTCCACACGAACGTCGCGTCCGGGAAGACCTTGCGGATGGCGGGCATCTGGCCGAGGTCCATGGGGTACTTCAGGACCCACCGGTGCGGGGCGCCGTTCGCGAGGCGGGGCCGGCCGTACTGGAGGACCTGGAGCGCGGACTTGAGGTAGCGGTAGTCCACAGTGGTGTCGCGGGCGGCGAACCACTTGCGGTACTCGGGCATCGGGGCGTGGAACAGCAGGTGGTAGAGCCCGTGCGGGAGCAGGAACATGCTCTCCTCGGGCTTGGTGGCGTTCACGGGGTGGATGTGGTCGAAGTCGGGGGCGAAGCGGGTGGCCGAGAACTGCTTGCCGACGGCCTTGACGAGTTTGGCCTCCTCGGCGGGGTCGAGCTTGAGGCCGGCGCGGACCATCTCCCACAGGCGCGGGCCGCGGCAGGACTTGGAGCGCGCGAGCACCTGGTGGGCGAGGGTGGTCGCGGTCCGGGGCAGGCCGACGACGAAGATCGGCCGCTCGATGGCCTCTTCGGCGATCGCGGGGTGGGCGCGGTGGAGGTCGCGGATGCGCAGGTAGTTCACCAGGCGCGCCTGGGCGTCCATCATGGTGGTGACCCAGCCGATGGGCGAGAGGTTGGGGACGTCGGCGGCGCAGCCGATGAGGAAGCGGAAGTCGTCGATCCACTGCCGGTCGGACTCGTCGGTGCGCGAGCCGGCGATCTTCTCGGCGCGCTCGACGGCCTTGGCCCAGGCCTTGGCCGGGTCCTTGCGCGAGCGCAGCATCGGGGACATGCCGGTGTTGACTGCCTTGAAGGCGAGCGTGGTGCGGCTGTTGCCCATCGGGGTGGGTCCTTCCGGGGAGCTGTCGGACGGGGCACGGTTGTGGGGGGCACTGCGTAAGGACCCTGTCCGGCGGGGATCGGCGGGCGCGGCGGGTCTCGTCGCGATAGTAGCGGGTCGGCGTGGGAGCCTTTGTGTCAGTTGGGAACACCGGAACCACTTCCGTCACGGCAATGTGCACACGACACAGTGGTCGCCGTCCGACTCGGGAGCGGCGGGCTCAGCGTCCGGCCGCGCCCTGGCCCGCGCGCGGCCTCGGGAACGGCAGTGCCAAGGGGCGCTTGGGATCGGCGCGGTAGAGCGTGGCGGGACGCCCGGCCTCGCGCACGGCGGTGCGGCCGGTCGCCTCCAGGAATCCGGGGATCTTCATGATCTTGCGGTGGAAGTTGCCGGGGTCGAGGCGGGTGCGCCAGACGGTCTCGTAGACCTGCCGCAGCTCGGTGACGGTGAACTCGGCGTTGCAGAACGCGGCCGCGGCGGCGGTGTGCTCGATCTGGCGGCGGGCGTGCTCGACGGCGTGCTCCAGGATGCGGTCGTGGTCGAAGGCCAGCGCGGTCCCGCGGGCCTCGTCCAGGGCGACCCAGTGCGCCTCGGCGGCGTCGCCTCCGGCGGAGGGCTGCGCGGCGTCGGGGACCATGGCGGCGTAGGCGACGCTGACGACCCGGCCGCGGGGGTCGCGTCCGGGTTCGGAGTAGACGCCGATCTGTTCGAGCCTGGCGAGGGCGGGGTTGATGCCGGTCTCCTCGTCGAGTTCCCTTGCGGCGGTGGCGTCTATGGTCTCGCCGGGTTCGAGGAAGCCGCCGGGCAGGGCGTGCCGGCCCTCGTAGGGCGGGTTGCCGCGGGTGACGAGGAGGACGGCGAACCGGCCGTCGCGGATGGTCAGGATGACCACGTCGGCGGCGAGTGCGACCGGGATGACGTCGGTGAGGGCCAAGATTACCCCTTATTGGTGACTTGACAAAAAATCGATCCCCCGGTTACGCTGGGACTTCATTAAGGTCAATGAAACAATATGTGCTGGCTCATCAGCATACGACACCTTCCCCAGTTCACCTCGGGGATCGCCGCGGTCACCTCGCGGCACAGCCGCCCCAGGGCGCGGCGGTGCCGCCGCGCCGGGCCACATCCACACCACATCCCCCGCCTCTCCCGAGCGACTCGGAGCCCGCATTGCACCCATCCCCCCAGCGGCCTGTGGCCGTGCTCGGCATGCCCCTGCCCGTCGAGTACGAAGCCGTACTGAGCCTCCTGCCAGGCCACACGTTCACCGAGCGGACCGTCCGCGGCACCGTCTTCAAGCTCACCGAGCTCCAGGGCCGCCACGGCGCGTGGACGCTCGCGCTCACGATGACCGGCCGCCAGAACGAGGCCGCCGCCGTCGCCGTCGAACGCGCCGTCGCCGCCTTCGACCCGCAGGTGATCCTGCTGGTCGGCGTCGCCGGGGGCCGCCGCGACGCCGCGGTCGGCGACGTCATCGCCGCCACCGAGGTCTACGGGTACGAGGCGGGCGAGGACACCGACGCCGACTACCTGTCGCGCATCAAGACCCTCCAGGCCACGCACCTGCTCCTCCAGCAGGCGCACCAGGTCGACGTCGAGGACGCCTGGCGCGAGCGGCTCGGCCCGGCCGGAGACGGGCCCCGCCCCCGCGTCCACCACCGGCCGATCGCGGCCGGGTCCAAGGTGATCACCGGCGTCCGCTCCGGCACCGCCGCGCTCATCGACCGCCACTGCGGCGACGCGCAGGGCATCGACATGGAGGGGTTCGGGGCGCTCGCCGCGGCCTGGCGCACCGGCGGCGTCGAGGCCATGGTGATCCGCGGCGTCTCGGACCTCCTGGCCGACAAGGACAAGGCCGCCGATCGGCATCGGCAGCCGCGGGCCGCCCGGCACGCGGGGGCCTTCGCCCTCGCACTCGTCGAGCGGCTCGAACCGCGGGGCCGCCCGGACGGCGCACCGGACGGCCCCGCGCCCGAACCCGAAGGGGCCCGGTACATCGGGGCCGTCGGGCAGGGCGCCACGGCGATCATCGCCGCCTTCGGCGACGGCGCCCACGGCACCGTCAACCTCGACCGCGCCACGACCGACCTCTGAACCCCGAGAAGGAACACCGACCATGCACCAGACCCCATCCCAGACCAGGTCCGCGCCACCGCCCACGACCCGCGTCGTGCCGCCGTCCGCGACCACCCGGCACCTGTGCGCCGGGGCCCTGACCGACCGGGTCTACCGGAAGCAGATCCTCGACACCGTCTACCACAGCCCCGAACGCGCCGTCGCCCCCAACCACGGGGCCGACGGGGCGCGCGTCCTCGCCCACGCCAAGGCGGCGCACGGGCTCGAAGTCGCACGGCACGCGGTCGCCGCCGCGATCCTCGGCTGCATGGCCCTCACCGTGCTGAACACGGCGGTGCCGCCGGGCTTCCTGCTCGCGCTCGTGGTCTGGGGACTCATCGGCCTCGCCGTCCACTCCGCGGTCGACCACGACCTCTTCGGCGGCATCGGCCCGATCCCGCTGCTCGTCGCGGCGGGCGCGTTCGCCGCGCTGTTCTTCGTCGGACCGGTCCTCCAGGCCGTGCAGTCCGCGGGCACGTCCTCGGGCTTCGGGTCGACCACGACCGCCGAGACGCCCTCCTCGACCGCCGGCGCCACGCTCATGGTGCTGTGGCTCATCGCGCTCGCGGTGGCGAACACGTCCTTCGACGTCATGCGCGCCAAGAGGATCAACGCGCTGGCCGACAACGAGGACCGGCCGCTGAGCGACGCGCGGATCGACGAGGTCCGGCGCGTCCAGTCCTCGAACGAGGTGGTGAACTACAGCCCGTACCGGCACCCGTTCGTCGGTGCGGGCAAGCGGATCGCCACCTGGCAGTTCGCGATGCCGCTGCGCCCCGACGGCGCGCCGTCCGAAGAGGACTGGCCGTCCTTCGACACCGCGGCGCTCAACGCGCACATCCGCGGCGCCGTCGCCGAACTCGCCGCCGACCGCGGGCACTCGCGCCACCTGCCGGGCCTGGAGCTCTCCGACCAGGTCTACATCTCGGGCGCGGACACCACCTTCCCGGCGCACACGCTCGGCGACCTCACACGGATGCGGCTGCCCGACACGTTCGGCGGCGTGCAGGCCGACCCGACCGGGCCGATCCGCCACTTCCTGCGCTGCCAGGCGGTCTCGTGGGACGGCGAGCTCGTCACCACCATCTTCATCCACACCGCGATCCAGGGCCAGACGCTGTACATGGAGTTCCACAGCTTCTCCCTGCCGCCCACGAAGGAGGAGTACCACATCTTCGGGCGCGGCTCGATCGACTCCGACACCCGCGTCGGCATCGCCGCCGCCACCGGCCTGACGGGCGTGCCGCTCGCGATCGTCGCCGCACCGATCGGCGCCGCCAAGGCCGCGATCGCGGCGATCCGCAACCGCCACAGCGCCGCCGGGCGCGGCAGCGACGACTCGGGGGCCTTGGCGAGCATCCGGGAGCTCGGCAGCGACGCGAAGCCGCACCACTACTTCCAGAGCCGCGACTCGGTGAAGTACACGGAGATCCTGGAGGCCCAGCTCCTGGAGTCGGTCAAGGGCTTCCTGCGCGGACGGGTCGACCTCCAGCAGCTCGACGGGTTCGCCCAGACCATCGTCAACAACGGCATCGTCAACTACGGCCAGGTCAACGCCGGCGCCGTCGGCAAGGGGGCCACGGCCGTCGTCGGCGCCGTCGGGAACAACGCGCGCGGCAGCGCCGCGAAATGAAGGAGGAACACCCCATGCCCGAGCAGAGCGACACGCAGGCCGAGGCCAAGCCCGGCGGCTACAGCGTCCGGGACGTCCACACCGGCGCCTTCGGCACCGGCTCGTCGGCCATCGTCGGCGCCATCGGAAGTCGCTCCCGCGGCTTCGTCACCACCACCGGCGACGCCGCCGCCCAGCAGCGGCTCGCCGAGATGTTCGACCTCATCGAGGAACTGCGCGACGCCCTCGAAGAGCGCCGCACCGCCTTCGGTGAGCAGCACGGCGCCATCGCCGACCAGGTGGACGAGATCCAGGAGGACATCGAGGAGCAGAAGCCGAACGGGCGCGTACTGCGCAAGCTCGGCCTTCTCGCCAAGCTCTTGGCGCCCTTCAGGGAGCTGGTCGAGATCGTGGAGAAGCTCGTGACCCTCGTCAAGGGCGACGTCTGAGCGAATGGAACGGCCGCCGCCGGGGTGCTCCCCCGGCGGCGGCCTTCGCTCTACAGCGGGTTCGCCGCGACCACGTCCCAGGCCTGGTCTATGAGGTCGAGCAGGAGCGCGCGGGCCTCGGCGGCGGTGCGGCCCTCGGGAAGTCGGTCGATCCTCGCCGTCACGACGGTCGCGCCGCTGATCAGCTCGACCATCGTGTACCCGGTCCCATCGGCGGACTCGTACACGAAGCCGCGCCCTTCGGGCCCGGAGTAGTCCTCGACGGTGCCGCCCGCGGTCTCCCAGTTGCCGCGATCCCAGCCGAGCGAGTCCTCGGCCTCGGCGGCGTCGGGTGCGGGGTAGGCGTCCACGACGAGTTCGACGCTGTCGTCCTCGGCGGGCCAGCCGACCCTGAACGTGCAGTGGATTCGCTCGCCGATCATGTCGAGATACCCGGAGTAGACGTCGGAGAGCGTGTACGCGTCGTTGACCGGGCCGCCGGCGAACGCCTCGTAGTCGGCGACCTCGTACTGGGTGCAGAGGTAGTCCTCGGGCAGCTCGGTCAGGGCCTCGGATTCGACGGCTTCGGTGGTGGCGTCGGCGGCGGCGCCGGTTCCGCCGGGCTCGCGCGCGTCGAGGAGGACGAGGGCGGCGACGAGGCCGACGATGGCCACGGCCGCGATGACCAATGCGCGGACCATGAGGCGGTCGGGATGGCGGCGGTCGCCGTATTCGGAGTCGGATTGCATTCGCGTGCCTTTCCGGAGTCGCTCGATCAGTCGACGATGAAATAGCCGCACATGGTGTACGCCTGCTCGATGAGGGACATGAGCACGGCCTCGCCGCCCGCGATGTCGTATACGCCTACTTCAAGGTCGATCCGGGCCTCGATGACGATGTTGTCGCGTGCGGCGATGATGTCGATCCCATGGATGGTCTCGCTTTCGTCGACCTCCATGCCGTCGTCTCCGAAGTACTCCTCTTCTTCGACGATGCCGACGAACTCAGAATCCTCGATCGGCCTGACCGATCCGTCCTCCGGGGCGCCCCGGTCCGTCATCGCCTCCATGAACGACTTGACTTCGACGGCGTCGCTGAAGACCGACACGCCCAGGTCCACGACCATCGTCTCGTTGTCCTCCTCGTCGTACTCGATCGGGTAGGAGCACCACAGCCGTCCCGTGGTCTCGGAGTCCCGCGACCAGCCCTCGGGCGGGCTCGGGTCCTCGTCCAGGGGGAATCCGGCGAACGCCTCGAATTCGGCGAGGTCGAGGCTGTCGCAGTTGCCTTCGGTGAAGAGCTCCTCGATGGAGGGCGCGGCCGCGGCGGGGACCACCGAGCGCTCGGGATCGGCACCGCCTGGATCGTCGCCGATGAGGCTCGCGACGACGGCGTAGACGAGCGCGAGGACGGCGACGCAGGCGGCGGCGAGTGCGACGGCGAGGACGCGGCTCCCGCGCTTCGGCGGGGAGGCGGGCGGCGCCGCGGAGGGGTCGGACATGGAGGGCTCCATTTACTGCGGAATGGCGATGGGAGGGGCGTCTGCATTGGAGCGGGACGCCGCTTCCAATGGTACGGAACGGCGTCCGTCAAAGGTGTCCCGGACCGGTTCGGAAAGGCGTTCTGCGAGTGGCCGGAATGGACTCGTGACCCTTATGCGAATGGTCGCTTCGAACCGTTCGATCGAATTCGCTGGAGCGTTCTCGAAAAGGCGGATCAGATGTCAGATCCAGCCTTCCTCCCATGCTCGATGCGCGGCGGCATGGCGGGAGGAGGCGCCCAGTTTGGACATCGCGGAGGAGAGGTAGTTGCGGACGGTGCCGGGGGCGAGGTGGACGTGTGCGGCGATCTCGCCGACCGAGGCGCCGGTCCTGGTGGCGCGCAGGACCTCCAGTTCGCGGTCGGTGAGGGGGCAGTCGGACTCGGTCAAGGCGGCGGCGGCGATGTGCGGGTCCACGTAGCGGCGCCCGGCCGCGACGTCGCGCACGACCTCGGCGAGGCGGCTCGCGGAGGTGGACTTGGGGACGAACCCGGCCACGCCCGCGGCCAGGGCGCGGCGCAGGATCGCCGGGCGGGCGTGGCGGGTGACCAGGACGATCCGGGTCGGCAGGTCGGCGAGGATCTCCTCTGCGGCGCGCAGGCCGTCGGTCGGCGGCATCTCCAGGTCGAGGAGGGCGATGTCGGGGCGCAGTTCGCGGGCGAGGCGCACGGCGTCGGTGGTCGTGGCGGCCTCGGCGACCACGGCCATGTCCGCTTCGAGGCCCAGGAGCGAGGCGAGGGCGCTGCGCAGGAGGTCCTCGTCGTCGGCGAGGAGGAGGCGGATCATCGCGGTCCCTTCGCGGGGTCGGCGTCGACCGGGAGCGAGGCCGAGACGGTGAAGCGGTCGCCGGTGCGAGACCAGGTCAGCCCTCCCCCGGCGGCCCGAAGCCGCTCGGCGAGGACCCGCAGCCCGGACCCGGCGTCCGCTCCGGGCCGCTCGGCGGCGCCGTCGTTGCCCACCTTGAGGTTCGCGACCCCATCGGCCACGGCGTACTCCACGTCGGCGCTGCCGGCGCGGCTGTGGCGCAGCACGTTCGTGACCGTCTCGCGCATGACCAGGCCGAGGAGGTGCCGGGCCGGTTCGGACAGGCCCGCGCCGCCGACGTCCTCGCCCAGGCGCATCCGCGCGTCGATGTCGGCCGCGGCGAGGACCTTGGCGGCGTTGGCCATCTCGTCGCCGAGGGCGGTGCGGCGGTAGCCGTGCACGAGCGAGCGCGTCTCGCCGAGTGCGCGGGCGGCGGTCTCGCGGACCTCGCGCATCTCGGCGGCGGCCCGCGCGGGGTCGACCTCGACCAGGCGGGAGGCCAGTTCGCTCTTGAGCGCGATGACCTGGAGGTGGTGGCCCTGGACGTCGTGGAGGTCGGCGGCGAAGCGGAGCCGCTCGTCCTTGACGGCGAGTTCGGCGAGGAGCCCGCGGGTGCGGGCGAGCCGGTCGGCGAGATCCCATGCCCACAGTGGACCGAGAGTGACCCAGAGGGCGAAGCCGGTGACGCCGAGGGGGAACAGGGCGGCGTAGAGCAGGCGCCCGTCGTCGGCGGCGAGGCTGAGAAGGCCGCCGGGCAGCGGCGCGAGCGCGGCGGCGGTGACGATGAGCGCCAGGCGCGGGCGGCCCCGCAGGAACGCGGCGCCGATCGCGGCCACGAGCGCCGGGGCGATCGGCCATTCGCCGTAGTCGTGCTGCCACAAGGGGATCGCGCCGAGGACGGCGGCGCCGCAGGCGGCGAGCAATAGCCACGGGACCGGGAGCGGCGGCGACTCTGCGGCGAGCCTGCGGCCCAGCAGGACCGCGCAGGCGAGGACCGTGGCGGCCAGCGCCGCGGCGAACAGGGCGCGGAGGGCGGGGGGCGAGGCGGTGTCGAGGACGCGGTCGCCGACGAAGAGCGGGAGCACGAACACGGTGCCGCCGGTGACGGCCCACCACGTGTACCGGCGGAACCCGCTCAGCCGCGTCCCGCGTCCGCTCGCCGCGTCGCGCATCCGGTCATTGTCGCAGTGCGGTCGCATGACGGTTGTCATGCGGGGGCGTGACCGGTGCACGCCCGCTCGTGCGGGTTCGGCACTACCGGTCCGACCGGCGGTTCCCTAGCGTCGAAGGCGGGCGGCGAGGCGCCGCCTTTCCAAGGCTGCGAAGGAGATCGATGATGGACGCCGAGACGGTGGGGCGAGGGGGCCGGGTGCGGTCGGTGCTGCGGCGGTGGCCGACGGCGGTGGCGTTGGCGCTGTTCGTGCCTGACGTGGTCGACGGCGTGCCGACCGATCCGGGTGCGGCCGCGACGTTCGGGGAGGCGCTGCCGCTGCTGCCGCTGGCGTACCTGGTGCTGGCGAAGTGGGGGCGGCGGTGGCTGACCTGGCCGGTGGTGTTCGCGGGAGTCGCGTGCGTGGCGGCGCTGCGGGCGTTCGACCTGATGGCGCCCTCGACGTTCCTGGTGGGCGTCGCTTTGGCGGTGCTGGTGTGGAGCGTGGTGGACGGGGATTTGAAGCGTTCGGGCGAACTGCGGCTCCAGGCGGTCGGGGTGCTGGTGTTCGGGGCGTTCGCTTTGGCGGGCTTGGCGATCGATGTGGATCTGGGCCGGTACGTGGTGGCGGCGGGTTGGCTGTTCCACGGGGTGTGGGACTTCGTGCACCTGTGGCGGGACAAGGTGGTCGCGCGTTCGTTCGCCGAGTGGTGCGGGGTGGTGGACGTGCTGGTCGCGGTGCAGCTGGTGTTCTTGATCTAGTGGAGCGCGTCGGTGTTGCGGCGGTAGGCGGTCCAGCTGTGGCATTCGTTGACGTCGGTCACGCCGCAGGCGGCGGCGTCGCGGGTGATGAAGAGGGCGGCGTCGACGAGGCCGGCGAGGTCGAGGGCGAGCGGCAGGAGGGCGCGCTCGTCGGGCGAGAGGGGCCGGACGGCTTCGTAGCCGGTCAGGGCGGCGTCGGCGATCGTCCGGGGCAGGCGCAGGTCGGGGGTGTCGAGGGCGGCGTACTGGAGGGCCCTGGCGAGGTCGATGACGACCGGGCCGCGGTTGAGCTCGTCGAAGTCGAGCACGGCGGTGACCTCGCCGTCGGCGACGAGGAGGTTGTGGCGGTGGAGGTCGTGGTGGAGGGGCCCGGAGGGCAGGCGCGAGAGTCGGTCGAGGTCGTCGGCGCGGTCGGCGAGGAAGCGGCGGGTCGCGGTCCGCCAGGTGTCGGCGCCGGTGAGCGGGGGCGCGGTCTCGGTGGCGTCGCGGAGGATCGCGGGGCGGTCGAGGACGGGGACGCGGTCGTCGTCCCAGTCGGCGGTGAGCAGGTGGAGGCGGGCGAGGAGAGCGCCGGCGCGTTCGGCGAGGGGCGCGGTCATGGCGCCCGGGACGTCGCCGGGGACCCAGGGGAAGACGGCGACGGGGAGGTCGGCCTCGAGGAGCGGTTCGCCGTGGGCGAGGAGGGGCGCGGGTGTGGGGTAGCCGCGGGCGGCGAGGTGGGCGACGAGGCGCAGTTCGGCGCGGATCTTCTCGGGGCCGGAGTGGCGGTAGCGGCGCACGACGACGTCGCCGCCTTCGGCGGGGACGCGGTGGTTCTCGTTGTCCTCGCCGCCTTCGAGGAGGGTCGGCTCGCCGGTCGGGCGGACGCCGAAGGCGGCCAGGATGGTATCGAAATCGTTGTGCTGCATGGGTACTCCGTGGTCCGAGGGTGGCCGCCGCAGCGGGGTGCTCCGGCGATTGTGCCGGACGGGCGGCGGCGGGTCCAGCGCAATTCCCGGCTCGGGGCGGCTTCGGAGTGTGAACGGGCGACTGCGGACGGGGGTCGGAAAGGGCCGGGGAGGGTGCGCCGAAAAAATTTTGGCAATCGGTTGCGCATTGCCTATTGACTCTCTGAAAGCCCTTGCCTTAGATTCATTGAAATGCCTCAATATCTCCCTCACGAGAGGTCGACAGCAATGAGACGCTCACTAAGATTTCGGATCGGGACGGCGTTGGCCACTGCCGCAGTGGTCACGGCCGGCACCGTCCTGGCGATGACCCACGCGGCGGCCGCGGCGACCGGTGCCACCGGTTACGCCGCCCAGAACGGCGGCACCGACGGCGGCGCGGGCGGGCAGGTGGTCTCGGTCAGCACCGGCACCGGTCTCTACAACGCCCTGTGCAACCGCTCCAGCACCTCCACCCCGATCATCATCCAGGTCTCGGGCACGATCAACCACGGCAACACCAGCGCCGTCGACGGCGACAGCTGCGACTCCGCGGACGGCGTCATCGAGCTCAAGGGCGTCAGCAACGTCTCGATCATCGGCACCGGCAACGCGGTGTTCGACCAGATCGGCATCCACGTCCGCGACTCCAGCAACATCATCCTCCAGAACTTCACCGTCAAGAACGTCAAGAAGTCGGGCTCGCCGACCTCCAACGGCGGCGACGCGATCGGCATGGAGGACGGCGTTCGCAACGTCTGGGCCGACCACCTCACCCTCGAAGCCTCCGGCGGCGAGGACGAGGGCTACGACGGCCTGTTCGACCTGAAGAACAACACGCAGTACGTGACCCTGTCCTACAGCATCCTGCGCAACTCCGAGCGCGGCGGCCTCGTCGGCTCCGGCGACTCGGACCTGGACTCCAGCTTCATCACGTACCACCACAACCTGTACCAGAACCTGAACTCGCGCATGCCCCTGCTGCGCGGCGGTACGGCGCACAGCTACAACAACCACTTCACCGGGATCGTCGAGTCGGGCATCAACCCCCGCGTCGGCGCCAAGATCAAGGTGGACAACAACTACTTCGAGGACTCGAAGGACCCGCTCGGCACCTTCTACACCGACCTCATGGGCTACTGGCAGGTCAGCGGGAACATCTTCGACAACGTGACCTGGTCGAGCCCTGGCGAGGACAACTACCCCGCCGGTCCCAACCCGACCTCCACCACCTCGGTGAGCATCCCCTACGCCTACGACCTTGACGACGCCGGCTGCGTGCCGGACATCGTGGCGCAGACCGCGGGCGCGAACAAGGGCCTCCAGGTCTCGGACGGCAACTGCTCGGCCGAGCCGCCCACGACCGACCCCGAAGAGCCCACCACGGACCCCGAGGAGCCGACGACCGACCCCGAGGAGCCCAGCGGTGAGAACCTGAGCATCGGCGCGGGCGCCGACGGCACCTCCAAGGCCAGCGGCACCTCCTACGGCAACGTCATCGACGGCAGCACCAGCACCTACTGGTCCCCCAGCGGGTCCACCGGCCGCGTGTCGGTCAAGTGGGGCTCGGCGACCAGCGTGTCCTCCATCGTCATCCGCACCGCCTCCGGCGGCGGCACGATCGGCGGCTGGCAGGTCGTCAACAACGACAACGGCGCCGTCCTCGCCAGCGGCAGCAGCCTCGGCTCGGGCGTCATCGACATCCCGACCACCTCGCTGAAGAAGATCAACTTCGTCATCACCAGCGCCAGCGGCACGCCGCGGATCGCCGAGTTCGAGACCTACGCGGGTTCGGCCACCAACCCGACCGACCCCGACCCCACGGACCCGGACCCGACCGACCCCGACCCGACCGACCCGGGCGGCAACTCCGACGAGCTCTACGTCGCCCCCGGCGGCAGCTCCAGCGCCGCGGGCACCATCTCGAACCCGACCACGCTGGTCTCGGCCATCGACCGCATCACGCCGGGCGGCACCATCTACATGCGCGGCGGCACCTACAACCTGTCCAGCACGGTGAACATCGAGCCGGGCAACGACGGCACCTCGGGCGACCGCACCGAGATCTGGGCCTACTCGGGCGAGACCCCGGTCCTGAACTTCTCGGCGCAGGCCGAGGACTCGGCCAACCGCGGCCTCGCCATCGGCGGCGACTGGTGGCACCTCAAGGGCCTCATCGTCGAGCACGCCGGCGACAACGGCATCCTGCTGGGCGGCAGCAACAACATCATCGAGCGGGTCGTGACCCGGCACAACGCCGACACCGGTCTCCAGATCGCCCGGTACACCGCGGGCGCGCCGAGCAGCGAATGGCCCTCGAACAACCTCGTCCTCTCCTCCGAGTCGCACGACAACGTCGACTCCGACGGCGAGGACGCGGACGGCTTCGCCGCCAAGCTCACCTCCGGTGACGGCAACGTCTTCCGGTTCTGCGTGGCCCACAACAACATCGACGACGGCTGGGACCTGTACACCAAGGACGACACCGGCCCCATCGGCGAGGTCGTCATCGAGGACTCCCTGTCCTACGACAACGGCACCCTCTCCAACGGCGGCCAGGCCGGCAACGGCGACCGCAACGGCTACAAGCTCGGCGGCGAGGACATCGCCGTCGACCACACCCTCGTGCGCTCCATCGCCTTCGAGAACGGCAAGCACGGGATCACCTACAACTCGAACCCCGGTTCGATGACCATCTCGAACAACCTGAGCATCGGCAACGGGGAGCGGAACTTCAACTTCGACGCCGGCTCCTCGGTCTTCCGCGGGAACACCTCGTGCGACTCCGGCTCCAACGACCGGATCGTGGGCAACTCCGACAGCTCCAACCAGTGGGACACCGGTTCCAACGGCTCCCGGTGCTCCGCTTACAGCGGCAGCCTCTCCTGGAGCTTCGCCTCGAACGGCACCCTCACGGTGCGGATCGGCGGCGCCGTTGTAGACCTCTGATCCACTACGAGTCGGCAGGGCCGCCACGTCCGGGAACGGACGGGGCGGCCCTCGCCGTTTCCGGTGGAGCGCTTAGGCTCCGGCCATGCCGAACTCCTCGTACCTGTGCTCGACCGGGCTGCGGACCCTCTACCCCTCCACCACCGACGCGGCCTTCGACGCCGCGACGGGTGTCGTGGCCTTCGACGTGCGGGCCGTCCCGCTGCTGTGGCTCGCGATGTTCCGCCCCGGCGACATCGCCGAGCAGTCCATCACCGTCGAGACCGACGCGAGCGCCGTCGTCGCCGAGTTCGACTTCGCACGCGGCGAGTTCGTCGAGGTCGTCCCCGACCCGGAGGCGGGCGCGAGCGAGACCGTCGAGGCCGCCGCGCCGCTCGCCGAGAAGGGCGCGGCGCTCGCGGGACTCGACGCCGCCGTGCCGGTCCTCAACCGCCTCTTCGCCGCCGAAGGCGCGCTCGACGAGCACGCCGCGCTCCTGCGCCGCGCCGTCGAACGCTCGCCCGGCGCGTACCTGACGATCGAGCTCGACGAGATCGAGGCGCTCTGGGAGCCCGGCACGTTCGCGCCCGCGCTCCGCGAGGCGCTGGCCTGCCTCGACGGCGAGGCGGGGCCGGGACGCGAGCGGCTGCTCGAACTCACCGGCCTGCGCACCGGCCGCCCGTTCCCGCCCGCCCGGCTCCTCCTCGACGGCATCGACGCCGAGGACGACGACCACTGGAACCTGGTGCGCCTGCTCGGCGCGAGCTTCGGCGCCGACGTGCCGTGGGAGACCGCCTGAGCGGTGCGCGGGGCGTGTTAGGAATGGACATGCCTCAGCACGAGCACTATGACGCCGTCGTCGTCGGCGGCGGACACAACGGACTGGTCGCGGCGGCCTACCTCGCCCGCGCGGGAAAGCGCGTCCTGGTCCTGGAGCGGTTGGGCCGCACCGGCGGCGCCGCGGTCTCTACGAAGGCGTTCGCGGGGGTCGACGCGCGGCTGTCGCGCTACTCGTACCTGGTGAGCCTGCTGCCGAAGTCCATCGTGGAGGACCTGGGGCTGCGGTTCCGGACCCGGCGCCGCAGCGTCTCCTCGTACACGCCGACCGGCGCGACCGGGCTGCTCGTGCAGCGCGACGAGGCCCGCACCCGCGCGTCCTTCAGGGCCTTGACGGGTTCGGACGCCGAGTACGAGGCGTGGCGCGAGTTCTACGGCTCGGCCGCGCGCGTGGCCCGCGCGGTGTTCCCCACGCTCACCGAGCCGCTGCCGACGAAAGCGGCGCTGCGCGAGCGAGTCGGGGAGGACTGGGACCGGTTCTTCGAAGCGCCCCTGGGCGAATCGATCACGGCGGCGTTCGCCGACGACCTCGTGCGCGGCGTCGCGCTCACCGACGGCCTCATAGGGACCTTCACCTCCGCGTGGGCCGAGGACCTGCGGCAGAACCGCACCTTTCTCTACCACGTGGTCGGCGGCGGGACCGGGGACTGGGACGTGCCGATCGGCGGCATGGGGGCGCTCACCGACGAACTGGCGGCCGTCGCGAGGGCGGCGGGCGCCGAGATCCTCACGGGCTACGAGGCGACGGCGATCGTCTCGGACGGGACCGCGGCCGAGGTCGCGTTCGCGAACGCGGAGGGCACCGGCGCGGTCGCGGCCCGCCGCGTCCTCGTCAACGCCTCCCCCGAGGCGCTCGCGGCGCTCCTGGGCGAGCCCGCTCCCCCGAAGGCCGAAGGGGCGCAACTGAAGGTGAACATGCTGCTGAAGCGGCTGCCGCGGCTCAAGGACACCGGCGTCGACCCGCGGGAGGCGTTCGCGGGGACGTTCCACGTCTCGGAGTCCTTCGCGCAGTTGGAGGCCGCGTACGAGGAGGCCGCCGCCGGGCGGCTGCCCTCCCGCCCGCCCTCGGAGATCTACTGCCACTCCCTGTCCGATCCGTCCATTCTGGGCGGTGACCTGGCGGGCCGGGGCTACCAGACGCTCACGCTGTTCGGGCTCCACGCGCCCGCGCGGCTGTTCGCGGGCGGCAAGGCCGCGAACCGGGAGGCGCGGGCCGCGCTGCTCGACGCGACGGTGCGGGAACTGGACTCGTACCTGGACGAGCCGCTCGCCGACTGCCTCGCGACCGACGCGGACGGCGCGCCGTGCATCGAGGCGAAGACGCCCGTCGACCTCGAACGCGACCTGCGCCTGCCCGGCGGCAACATCTTCCACCGCGACCTCGCTTGGCCGTACCGCACCGAGGAGGCGCCGGGGCGCTGGGGCGTGGAGACCGCGGTCGCGAACGTGCTGCTGTGCGGCGCGGGCGCGGCCAGGGGCGGCGGCGTCAGCGGCATCCCCGGCCGCAACGCCGCGGCGGCGGTCCTCGAAGCGGACGGCTGAGGTCAGCCCTTCCAGACGGTCTTGAGGTTCGTGAACTCGCGGATGCCCGCGGCGGCGAGCTCGCGGCCGTAGCCGGAGGCCTTGACGCCGCCGAACGGCAGCTCGGGGAACGAGACGGTCATGCCGTTGACGAAGACCGCGCCCGCGTCGAGGCTGCGCACGAACCAGTCCTGCTCCTCGGCGTCGTTCGTCCACACCGAACTCGACAGGCCGAACGTCGTCTGGTTCGCGATCCGCGCCGCGTCGGCCGCGTCCTCGGCGCGGTAGAGAGCGGCGACCGGACCGAACGCCTCCTCCTGCACGAGGCGGGCGTCCTCGCTGAGGTCGGCGAGGACGGTCGGCTCGTAGAACCAGCCCTCGCGGTCGGGCACGGCGCCGCCCGCGAGGACCTTGGCGCCCTTGGCGACCGCGTCCTGGACGAGTTCGGCGAGCTCGTCGCGGCCCGCGCGGGTGGCGAGCGGGCCGACCTCGGTGGCCGGGTCGAGCGGGTCGCCCACGGTCAGCGCCGCGATCCGCTCGGCGAAGCGGCGGCTGAACTCCTCGTAGACCTCGGCGTGGACGATGAACCGCTTCCCGGCGATGCACGACTGCCCGTTGTTGATGGTGCGGGCCGTGACCGCCGTGGCGACGGCGGCGTCGAGGTCGGCCGAGGGCAGCACGATGAACGGGTCCGAGCCGCCGAGTTCGAGCACGGTCTTCTTGATCGCCGCGCCGGCCGCCGCCGCGACCGAGCGCCCGGCGGCCTCCGAGCCGGTGAGCGTCACCGCGCGCACCCGCGGGTCCTCGATCACGGCGGCCACGGCGCCCGAACCGATGAGCAGCGCCTGGAACGCACCCACTGGGAACCCGGCCCGCTCGAAGAGGCCGTCGAGGTACAGGGCGGTCTGCGGGACGTTCGAGGCGTGCTTGAGGAGCCCGGTGTTCCCGGCGGCCAGCGCGGGGGCGGCGAAGCGCAGGGCCTGCCAGACGGGGAAGTTCCAGGGCATGACGGCGAGGACGGGGCCGAGGGGCTCGTAGCGGGTCCAGGCGCGGGAGGCGCCGACGGCGGCGGGGTCGGCCAGGGGCTCGTCGGCGAGGAAGGCCTCGGCGTGGTCGGCGTAGTAGCGCAGTCCCTTGGCGCTCTTGCGGATCTCGGCTTCGGCCTGGGCGATGGGCTTGCCCATCTCGACGACGAGGAGGCGCGCGGTGCCTTCGGCTTCGGCGTCGAGGAGGTCGGCGGCGCGGCGCAGCCATGCGGCGCGCTGGGCGAAGGTGGTGGCCTTGAGTTCAGTGAAGGCCTTGTGCGCCAAGGCGATACGTCGTTCAATCTCGGCAGGGCCGTGGGGTTCGAATTCGCGTTCGGTGGCGCCGGTCGCGGGGTTGATGGTCGCAATCGCCATTGATCGTCCGTTCGCTCGCGGGGCGCGGCCCCAGTGGTTACCGATGAGTAACAACCTTAGGCGATCGGGGCGCCCCTGTCACGCGCGGCGGCAGGGGCGTCGCGAGTGGAGCGTCAGCGGCGCCGGACGCGGTCGATGACCTCGCGGCCGAGTTCGGGGATCTCCCCCGCGGCCGAGACGAGCGCGGAGCGGGCGTCCTCCAGATGCGCGACCACGAGCCGGTGCCCCTGCTCGGCCTTGCGGCGGTCGTAGGCGAGCTTGACGGCGAGGGCGCCCGCGGCGGCGAGGCCGACGGCGACGCCGATGAGGACGAGCCGGGCCCGGCAGACCGAGGCGTGCGGCGGCGGTGCATCGTCGTCGGGCGTCCAGCCGCGGTAGGAGGTCATGTCGACCCGCTCGCGGCCCTCCATGTCGGAGAGGCGCAGCGCGTCGGCTTCGACGCCCGGCACCGCCTCGTCGTCCCGTGCTTCCTGTCGTGCTCGCATGGTCGCCTCCTCGCTCGGGCCGCCCGTTCCCGCGTCAATCTACAAGGGTTCCCGGGCCGGGGCCGCGGAAAACCCGGGGTCGGCGCTCAGTTCCAGCGGAAGGCCTTCACGGCGACCGCGCCGCAGACGAGGACGGCGGCGGCGAGCGCGAGGAGGTTCGCGGGGTCCTGGGGGAGGCCGGCCCAGGCCCGGCCCACGGCGTCGACGGCGGCGCCGAAGGGCAGCGCCTCGCCGACCGCGGCGACCGGGCGCGGCAGGTTCGACACGGGGCCGAACATGCCGCCCGTGGCGCCGAGCGCGAAGAACACGGTGAGCCCGATCGCGACGGCGGCGTTGCCGCTCGGCGCGACGGCTGCGACGAGCATCCCGAGGGCGTACATCGCGGCGGCGGCGAGGCCGAGGACGGCGAGGGCGGCGCCGGGGCGGGCGGGGGCGCCGACGCCGAACCAGGCGGTGGCGGCGGCGACGCCGAGCGCGATCCCCACGGCGGACTGGAGGACGCTCACGACCACCTGCGCGGCCAGGATCATCCCGGGGTTCGCGGGGGTGACGGCGAGTCGGCGCAGCACGTGGGTGCGGCGGTAGTAGGCGAGGAAGCTCGGCATGTTCACGACGCCGATCGTGGCGATGACGAGGGTGAGCACGAGCGGGACGACGTAGCGTTCGAAGATCGCGGCGGCCTGGGCGGGATCGGGTGCGTCGCCGGGTTCGGAGGCGCCGGTGGTGCCGAGGCCGTGCATGACGAGGGTGAGCAGGGGCAGGCCGAGGGGGATGACGAGGCCGGCGGTGTCGCGGACGACCATCTGGCCTTCGGCGGCGACGAGCGCGGCCCAGGCGCGGGGGCCGGGGCGGCGGGCGGGCGGCAGCGCGGTGTCGGTCATCGTTCGGTCCCTTCGCGGTTCGCGTCGTCGGCGAGGTAGGAGGAGGCGGAGGCGGGGTAGGAGGAGGCGGGGTCGAAGGGGCTGCCGGTCAGGGCGAGGAAGGCGTCTTCGAGTCCGGCCCGGCGGTAGGTCGTGTCGAGCGCGGCGACGCCGGCGGTGACGAGGGCGGTGCTCACCGCGTGCAGGAGCTCGCCGGTGCCCGTGGCGGTGACCAGGCCGTCCTCGGTGCGGACGGCCCGCACTTCGGCGACACCGTCGAGGAGCGCCGGGTCGAACGGGTCGCGGGTGCGGAAGCGCACCACCTGGTCGAGGCCCGCGCGGGCGACGAGCCCGTCGGGGGTGTCGACGGCGGCGACGCGGCCCCGCTCGATGAGGGCCAGGCGGTCGCAGAGCCGCTCGACCTCCTCCATGTGGTGGCTGACGAGGACGACGGTGACGCCCCTGTCGCGCAGTCCGGCGACGGCCTCCCACATGTGGCGGCGGGCCGCGGGGTCGAGGCCGGTGGTCAGTTCGTCGAGGATGACGGCCCTGGGCCTCCCGACGAGCGCGAGCGCGATGTTGAGGCGCTGCTGCTGGCCGCCGGAGAGCTTCTCGAAGCGGGTGCGGCGCCGGTCGGCGAGGCCGACGAGTTCGATGAGCTCGTCGGGGTCGGCGCCGTCGCGGTGGAAGCTGCGGTGCAGGCGCACCAGTTCGCGGACGGTGAGCGAGGAGTGGAGCGCGGCCTCCTGGAGCTGCACGCCGAGAAGCTGCCGGACGCGCCGGTCGCGGCGCGGGTCGAGGCCGAAGACGCGCACCTCGCCGCGGTCGGGGCGGCGCAGGCCCGCGACGGCCTCGACGGTGGTGGTCTTCCCGGCGCCGTTGCGTCCGAGGATGCCGTAGATCTCCCCTTCCTCGACGGTGAGGCTCACGTCCTCGACGGCGACGGTGTCCTTGTAGCGCTTGTGCAGGCCGCGGACTTCTATGGCGGGCATGGGGCCTCCTGTGTCGGGTGGTCTTCGACGCTAGGGGTCAAGGCGGGTGCGGCGCGCGTGCGAGAGGTCATGGAAGGGGTCCGTGACTTCCGGCAGGGGCGGAGGGGGCGTGCGGGCGTTTAGGCTGGACGGGATGGGACGGTTGAGCGCTGACGCGTGGGGCGGGGTCTTCGTGACGCTCGTGTGCCTGGTCCTGCCCGTGCCGGTGCTCTCGGGCCACGCCTCGGGGGCGCTGCCGGTCGGCTGGTGGCTGGCGGTCTACGCGGCGTTCACCGCGGCGTTCCTGTCGACCATGTGGCTCGCCGAGGTGATGCCGCGGCGGGCCGGGCTCGCGGCGCTCGCGGGCCAGTCGGTGCTCGGGCCGGTGCTCGTGCTGACCGCGCCGGGGATGGGCTGGACGCCGATCCTGCTGGTCCTGTCGGTCGCGGTGGCCGCCTACCAGGTGCCGCCGCGGGTGTCGGCGGGGATCGTCGCGGCCAACACCGCCGTGGTGGGCGCGGCGAGCGCGCTCACCGGGAGCGCCGCGTTCGAGGTCGGCATGGTCGCGGGCCTGTACCTCATGCTCCAGGCCGCGAGCGTGCTCACCGTGCGGGCGCACCAGCGGGTCATCGAGTCGCGGGTGCGCATCGCCGAGGCCAACGTGCGGCTGCGGGCCGCGACGGCGCTCCAGGCCGAGGCGAGCCGCACCGAGGAGCGGCTGCGGATCGCCCGGGAGCTGCACGACGCCGTCGGCCACCAACTCACCGTGCTGGCACTGGAACTGGAGATCGCCTCGCACCGGGCCGGTCCGGAGTCGGCCGAGCCGATCGACCGGGCCAAGGCCGTCACGCGCGAGCTGCTCGGCGAGGTCCGCGCGAGCGTCGGCGAGATGCGCCGCACCGGGCCGCGCCTGCGCGAGGTCCTCGAAACGGTGGTCGCCGACCTGCCCGCGCCCACGGTGCACCTGCGCATCGACGAGCGGGTCGAGGCCGACGCCGAGGTCACGCGGGCGCTGCTGCGATGCGTCCAGGAGGTGGTCACGAACGCGATCCGGCACTCGCGCGCGGCGAACCTGTGGATCGCGATCGACGCCGAAGGGGACCGGATCGTCTTCGACGCCCGGGACGACGGCCTCGGCGCGCGGGACTTCGCGCCCGGCAACGGGCTCGTGGGCATGGCCGAGCGCGTCGCGGCCCTCGGCGGGACCGCCGAGTTCTCCGGCGAGGACGGCTTCCGGGTGCGGGCGGCGGTGCCGGCGTGATCCGCGTGTGCCTCGTCGACGACCAGCACCTGGTGCGCGAGGGCGTCAAGCGGCTGCTCGACCTCAGCGACGAGGTCGAGGTGGTCGCCGAGGCCGACGACGGCATGGGCGCCCTCGCGGCGATCGGCGAGGCCCGGCCCGACGTGGTGCTGCTCGACCTGCGGATGCCCCGCCACGACGGGATCTGGACCCTGAACGCGTTGCGAGACAGCGGCATCGACGTGCCGGTCCTGGTGCTCACCACGTTCGACGACGACGAGCTGGCGATCGAGGCGATCCGCGCGGGCGCGAAGGGGTACCTGCTCAAGGACGTGACGCTCGACCAGCTGGTGAGCGCGGTGCGGACCCTCGCCGAGGGCGGGACGATGCTGCGCCCGGCCATCACCGACCGGCTCCTGCGGTCCCTGCGGCGCGAGGCGCCCCAGGACGAGGCCGGGGCGCCGCCGACGCCGCTCACCGAGCGCGAGACCGACGTGCTCGGGCTCCTGGCGGCGGGGTACAGCAACCGCGAGATCGCCGAGGCGCTGTTCCTCGCCGAGGGGACCGTGAAGAACCACGTCTCCAGCGTGCTCTTGAAGCTCGGCACCCGCGACCGCACCAGGGCGGTCCTGCGGGCCCTGCACCACGGACTGCTGGGCTGATCAGCCGCCCGCGGCCTGCCGCTGCGCCTCGCTGAGCGGCGTGCCGATCCCCGGGAGCAGGTGGAGGCGGTCGGCGTTGAGGTACCGCTCGACGTATCCGCAGGCGTGGCAGACCAGGAAATGGCTGTCGGCCTTGAGGGTCGGACGCCAGGACAGTCGCAGGTCGGGCTCGGCCGTGTAGGCGCCCAGCACGTAGATCCGGTCGCTCCCGCACTTGACGCAGATCCCTCGCCGCATTCCAGCCTCCCGAATAGGGGCCCAGTGTAGGGATGGGACGCAAGGGGACCGGGCCGCGCTGCGACCCGGTCCCCTGTCGTGCGTCAGACGGCGGTCCAGCGGCTCTCGTCGGCGGCGCTGGCCTCGACCGCGGCGAGGACGCGCTGCACCTGGAGGGCGTCCTCGAAGGACGGCTCGGGCTGCTCCCCCGCGGCGATGGACCCGACGAGGTCGACCACCTGGTGGGTGAAGCCGTGCTCGTAGCCGAGGCCGTGGCCCACCGGCCACCAGTTCCCGGTGTACGGGTGCTCGGGCTCGGTGGCCTGGATGCGGCGGAAGCCCGCGTTCGGCTCGTCGGCCCTGTCGTAGAACGACAGCGCGTTCATGTCCTCGAAGTCGAACGCGAGGGAGGCCTTGGTGCCGTTGAGCTCCAGGCGCATCGCGTTCTTGCGGCCGAGGGCGAAGCGGGTCGCCTCGAACACGCCGACCGCGCCGCCCTCGAACCGGGCGGTGAAGGCCGCGACGTCGTCCACCGTGACCGGACCTTTCGGCCCGTCGGTGCCGCCGTGGCCGCCGAGGCCCACGAAGTCGCCGCCGACGGGACGCTCCTTCACGAAGGTCTCCAGCAGCGCCGAGACGCCGGTGAGGTTCGTGCCGGAGATCCACTGCGCGGCGTCGATGACGTGCGCGCCGATGTCCCCCAGGGAGCCCGAACCGGACTTGGACTTGTCGAGGCGCCAGGTCAGCGGCGCGTTCTCGTCGGTGAGCCAGTCCTGGAGGTACTGCGCGCGGACGTGGCGGATCGGGCCCAGCGCGCCGGAGTCCACGAGCCGCTTCGCGAGCGAGAGCGCGGGGGTGCGCCGGTAGCTGAAGCCGCACATGGCGAACACGCCGCGCTCGCGGGCGGCCGCGGCGGCGGCCGTCATGCGCTCGGCCTCCTCCACGGAGTTCGCGAGGGGCTTCTCGCACAGCACGTGCTTGCCCGCCTCCAGCGCCGCGATCGTGATCTCGGCGTGGAGGTTCCCGGGCACGCACACGTCGATCAGGTCGATGTCGTCGCGCTCGACGAGACGGCGCCAGTCCGTCTCGCTGGACTCCCAGCCGTACTTGTCGGCGGCGGCGGCCACGCGTTCGGCGTCGCGACCGGCGATCGCGGTCATCCGCGGCGCCAGCGGCAGGTCGAAGAACCGCGGGGCGGTCCGCCAGGCGTGGGAGTGGGCCGCGCCCATGAAGGCGTAGCCGACCATGCCGACGCGGAGGGTATCGGGTGCGCTCACTGCGCCTCCTTCTGGCTCAATGCATCACGGACGGAGGTCCAGGATTTCATGACCGCGAGCAGGTCCGCGTCCCGCTCGGCGGCCACCGCGGCGTCGTAGGAGCGGGCCAGCACGTCGTCCACCGCGACCCGGGTACCGCTCGCGGCGCTCTGGACCGCGGCCTCGACCATCGCGAGGCTCATGACGTTGGCGTGCACCCGGCCCATCGGCTCGCGGCCGGTGCGCAGCGCGGCGGTGAACTCGCGCAGCGACCCGGCGATGCCGTCGCCGGGGTCCTCGGCCGCCGCCCCCGAGTCCGGGTCGGCGGTCGCGTCGCCCTCGCCGTCCCACACGGCGGTGCCGTGCTCGGCCGAGACGCGCCACGCGCCGTTCCAGGAGGTCTCGAAGCCGGGACTGCACCACGAGCCGTTGAACGTGAACCGCGCGCCGCCCTCCATCTCGAAGGTCGCCGTCGCCGCCGCGTTCCCGGCGTACCACGACCACGGCGGGTTGTACTCCTCGCAGACGACCGCGACCGGGTCGGCGTCGAGGAGGAAGCGGGCCATGTCGAACTGGTGGATCGCCATGTCCAGCAGCAGCGGCGAGTCCATCTCGTCGCGGAACCCTCCGAAGCGCGGCGCCTTGAAGAAGTCGACCGCGACGATGCCGACGCGTCCCAGCGCCGCGAGCCGCGCCTTGGCCTGGAACAGGCCCCGGTTGTATCGGCGGGACTGGCTGACCATGAACAGCAGCCCGGTCCGTTCGGCCGCGGCGGCCAGCGCCAGGCCCTCGGCGACGGTGGCGGCCACCGGCTTCTCCCCCAGGACCGGGAGGCCCGCGGCGAGCGCGGCGATCGTGACCGGGTGGTGCGCTTCGGGAATGGTGGCGTTCACCAGGGCGTGCGCGCCGGTGCGCCGGGCCAGTTCGACCGCGTCGGTGCCGGTGGGCAGGTCGCGGCCGAGGTCGGCCGCGGCCGCCTCCGTCGCGGCCGGGAACAGGTCGGCGATGCCGACGAGCTCGGCGTCCGGGTCGGCCTCGATGGTGTGCATCCAGGCGCGGCCCATGCCGCCGGCGCCGGCGACGACGAGGCGGAGCGGCCCTTCGGCGTCGACTGTGGAGAAGCTCATCGCTCGAACGCCCCGCGGTAGCCCTGGCCGTTGAAGAAGTCGTCGGTCTCGTAGCGCAGCAGGGTGGGGGTCTCGCGCTCGCGGTCGGGGCGGGCCCATTCGATGCCGTTGGCGATGACGTGGTTGACGTCGGGGTGGTGGTAGACCGGGAAGTCCTGGTCGCCGGGGCTGAAGTAGAAGATCCGGCCGAAGCCGCGCCGGTAGGTCATGCCGGAGCGGAAGACCTCGCCGCCGGTGAACCCGGAGATGAAGATCAGTTCGTCGGGGGTCGGCACGTCGAAGTACTCGCCGTACATCTCCTGCTCGGGGATGACGATCGGGTTGGGGATGCCGCGGGCGATCGGGTGCTGCGGGTTGACGGTCCAGACCAGTTCGCGGTCGTGCTCGCTGCGCCAGCGCAGCGTGCAGGTGGTGCCCATGAGCTTGGTGAAGATCTTCGACCAGTGCCCGGAGTGGAGCACGACCAGGCCCATGCCCGCGAGGACGTGCTTGTGGACGCGTTCGACCACTTCGTCGCTCACCTCGTGGTGGGCGGCGTGGCCCCACCACACGAGCACGTCGGTCTCGGCGAGGACGTCGCCGGTGAGGCCGTGCTCGGGCTCGTCGAGGGTGTGGGTGGTGAACACGGCCTTCTCGCCGAGCCATTCGCCCGCGCCGTTGGCGATGGCGCCGTGCATCCCGTCGGGGTAGCGCTCGGCCACGGACGGCTCGACCTGCTCGTGGCGGTTCTCCCCCCACACGACCACGCGGATCGGTTCGTTCGTCATGTCGGTCTCCTTCAGTCGGTTGTGAGCTTAAAAACTTGTGGTGGCGTTCGGGCCGGTTCGCCTCACGCGTCCGGGTCGGTGCTCGACCGGACCGCGAGCGCGGGTTCCAGCAGCACGTGCTCGGGTTCGTCAGGTCGGTCGATGACCAGGCGCACGAGCGCTTCGGCGATGCCCGCCGAGTCCTGGCGCACCGAGGTGATGCCGACGGTCCCGAACGAGGTGAGCGGCGTGTCGTCGTAGCCGGTGACCGCGACGTCTCGGCCGGGGGCGAGGCCGCGGGCCTGGAGGGCGATGACAGCGCCCGCCGCGAGCTGGTCGGAGACGCACACGATGGCCGTGGGCGGGGAGGCCGCGTCGAGGAGGTCGGCGGTGGCGCGCACGCCCGAGGCGAGGTCGCTGCCGGAGTGGACGATGCGGCGCTCGGCGGTGGAGGAGGCGAGGCCCCTGCGCGTGCATGCGGTGCGGTAGCCGTGCTCGCGCTGGCCCATCGTGACGCTCGTCAGGTGGGCGCCGACGAAGGCGAGTTCGCGGTGCCCGAGGTCGGCGAGGTGGTCGACGGCGAGTTCCATGCCGAACGCGGCGTCGCCTTCGACCCAGCTCCAGGGGCTCGCGAAGGCCTCGGCGGTCCGCCCGTAGGCGGCGAAGGGAATGCTGCGGCGCAGGAGTTCGGCCGGTCGGCGGTCTTCAGAGCCGATGTTGGAAAGCACGAACCCGGCCACGGACTGGCCGAAGTACAGGTCCTCGCAGGCGGTCATGAGAGCGTCGGGGTCGCGCTCGGTCAGGAGAGTGAGGTTGCGGTCGGCGGCCTGGCAGCGGGTGGCGAGGTCGTGGAGGAACGCGTCCATGTAGGGGTTGCCGGAGCGGTCGAGGGCGGGCAGGACGTAGCCGATCTGGCGGGGCTGGGCGAGTCTGAGGCTGCGGGCGACGAGGTTGTTGCGGTAGCGCAGCTCCCGCATGGCCTCGTGGACCTTCGCGCGGGTGGCCTCGGCGACGACCTCGGGGCGGTTGATGACGTTGGAGACGGTCATGACGGACACGCCCGCGCGTTCGGCGACGTCGGACATGCTCGGCTTGCGCCGCGACGGGGCGGTGCTCATGCGCCGTCCTCCGTTCGGTCGCGGGCGCGGCGCGGGTCCGCGCCGGGAGCGATTTTAAGCATAAACATGAGCTACGGTCAACCGCGTTCGCGGCCCGGTCTCACCCGGGCAGGACGCCCCGGCCCTCCCGGACCTCGAACACCAGCTGCGTCTCGGTCTGGCGCACCATCGGGTGCACGGTGACGTGCTCCAGGATGAGGTCGCGCAGGGCTTCAGGTCCGGCGACCGCCACGTGGAGGAGGAAGTCGTCGTCGCCGCCCACGTGGAAGACCGTCAGGGCCCCCGGCAGTCCGGCCAGCCGGTCGTAGAGGTGGTGCACATGCTCGCGGTTGTGGCTTCCCAAGCGCACCTTGATGATCGCGTGCAGCGGACGGCCCAGGGCCTCCGGCGAGATCCGGGCGCGCACGCCCGCGACCACACCCGATTCGCGCAGGGCCCGGACCCGGTACGCGCAGGTCGACTCGGCCACGCCCGCGCGGGCGGCGATGGCGGCGTTCGTCGCCCGCCCGTCCTCGACGAGCGCGGCGAGGATCGCCAGGTCCGTCCCGTCCAGCGCGACCGGCCCTTGCGTTTTCTTCGGCTGCGCGCCCGCCATGACGACTCCCTCCGCCGAATCTTCACCGATATCGGCCGACGACTGATGTTCCTTCGGCGAGTATTGCACCTGGCTGCGGTTCTCCCTACAGTCTGGGCATGACTTCGCCGTGGCTGCAACCGGACACCCTCGCCGTGCACGCGGGCCGCGAGGACCTCGCCGGCCTCGGCGTCCACGCCCTCCCGATCGACCTCTCCTCGACCAACCCGCTCCCCGACATCGAGGCCGGGGGCCTGTCCTACGAGGCCATGGCCACCGGCGGCAGGCCGACCGCCGAGGGCGGCGCGGTCTACGCGCGCCTGTGGAACCCCACGGTGGCCCGGTTCGAGTCGGCGCTGGCGCAGCTGGAGCACACCGGTGCGGCGGTCGCGTTCGCCTCGGGCATGGCCGCGATGACCGCGGCGATCCTGGCGGCCACGGCCGAGGGCCGCCGCCACGTTCTCGCCGTCCGGCCCCTGTACGGCGGCACCGACCACCTGCTGGCGACGGGCCTGCTCGGCACCGAGACCGCCTACTGCACCGCCGAGGGCGTCGCCGCCGCAATCCGGCCCGACACGGCGCTGGTCGTCCTGGAGACCCCCGCGAACCCGACCCTGGACCTGGTCGACATCCGCGCGGTGGTCGAGGCCGCCGGGCCGGTCCCGGTGCTCGTGGACAACACCTTCGCGACCCCGGTGCTCCAGAACCCCGCCGACTTCGGCGCCGCGATGGTGCTCCACAGCGCGACGAAGTACCTCGGCGGCCACGGCGACGTCGTCGCGGGCGTCGTGGCCTGCGACGAGTCCACCGCCGAGGCGCTGCGCCGCGTCCGCGCCGTCACCGGCGGGCTCCTCCACCCGCTCGGCGCCTATCTGCTCCACAGGGGACTCGCGACGCTCCCGATCCGGGTCCGCACCCAGCAGGAGGGCGCGCGACGCGTCGCCGACTGGCTCGCGACGCACCCTGAGGTGGCGCGCGTGCACCACCCCGGCCTCGCCGAGGACCCCCGCGGCCTCCTCGGCTCGCAGATGCGCGGGCCCGGCGCGATGATCGCGGTCGACCTCCGCGGCGGATACGAAGCGGCCCAGCGGGTCACCTCGGCGGTCCGCCTGTTCACCCACGCCGTCTCGCTCGGCGGGGTCGACTCGCTCGTCCAGCATCCTGCGGCCCTGACACACCGGCCGGTCGCGCCCGAAGCGCGGCCCGCCGCCAGCCTCATCCGGCTCTCGATCGGCCTCGAAGCCCCCGAGGACCTCATGACCGACCTCGACCGGGCCCTCACGGTCCGTACTCCGGAACGCGCCGAAGCGATCCCGGCCTGACCCGCAGATCCGCAGCTCGGCCGCAGTTTCGTTCAACGTTGCCGCTCGCCGTGGAACGGGCAGGTAGGCGGCGAGGGCCAAACAAGGTCCGATCGCCGCGCAGCTCGGTCAAAGTGTCCCGCTCGCGCCGCGGTCAGCAATGGCGCCTTTCAGACGGGTTGCCGGTCCTTACGGGACGTCGCGCGGTGAGCCCTCCGGAGCCGAAGCCCGACGGCGGTCATCCATCCGAGACCGATGAGCAGCCCCAGCCGCTGCAACAGCCCGCCGAGACCGACCATGCCGCTTTCAAGGGTGTACAGGTTTCGTTCGGCCTCAAGGCAGGCGACGAGAGCGGCCAAGGTGAGGCGGACGGCGACAATGCGGCGAGCCCTTCGCGCAGTCGCAGCGCCGAGGCCGGGGCCGGGTCGGCTTTGCTCGGCCTCAGAGCGGGCGGCGACAACGAGCTGTGCGGTTGGCGCCGGGCTCCGGGCCGGCGCCCGCCTGGTTGTGCTGCTTCGGCCCGGTCTTTGACTTGTCAGAGGGGCTGCAG
>NZ_STGX01000026.1:0-1873 GCF_004912155.1 Glycomyces paridis
CGCCGCATAGAACGGTGTCAACACCAAAGGTGTAAGCCCCGCGGCCGGGGCTGAGCTCGTTTCGCCCAGCCACCACCGGGGCCAGCGGCACGCCAAACGGATCTACTGCTGGGGTCGTATCACCGGCTCCAGGAGCCGGAACCCAAGGTCAAATCGGGCAGCGATTAAACGGTAGGCGGTGTCCGCGGTCGTGGCGCCGGGGCCGAGTCGGTTTACCTCAGCTTCAAAGCAGGCGGCGACAAAAGGCTGGGTGGTTGGTGCCGGGCCGCTCGTGTGGCCGGGTCTCTTCGGCCCGGGCACCAAGGGCTGGCTTCACGCGCTTGAACGGGGCCGGGCCGGTCGCGCTTTTTCGGCTCGGTCTTCGACTTGTCGGAGAAGCCGCAACGCCTGGGCTGCTTGCGTGCCAGGCGGCTTGGCCGGTGGGGCTGTGGCGCCCCGGGTCTGGTGGCTGGAGCCCGATGTTAAGGCGGGCAGCGACAATGAGCTGTGTGGTGGGTGCGGCCGCAGTGTCGGGGCCAGGTCGGACTCACCGGTCTCAAGGCTGGTAGCGAGAGCGGCTGAGGTGAGAGCGGGCAGCGACAGCGAGCTGGGGCACTGCCGCGGTCACGGTGCCGGGGCCGGGTCGGTGTTGCCCGTCCTTACAGCGGGCGGCGACAAAGGGCTGGGCGGTCGATGCCGGAGCGCTCGTGTGGCCGGGCCGTCTCGGTCCGGGGCGGCGGGGAGCTTCAGTTGCCGCTGGACGGGTTGCGCCGCTTCGGATTGGCCTTCGCCTTCCCTGGTGGGCTGTTGCAACGGGTGGCGTCAGGGCTGATGCCGCGTGGTGAGCGGCGTGGCCGGTGGCCTGGTGGCCTCGTGGCTTTGTGGGTGGCGCCGCGTTGCTTCTGGTGTGGAGTCGGCCGGCTCGGTCAGCGAGCCTCGGGCCGGTTCGCCCCAGGCCCGCATCGCTGTCGCTGTCGTTTCGCGCTCGGTGTTGCTGCGCTGCCGCACGCGACTGCCGCCCTGCACGGCTCTCGCGGCTCACGCCTCGCCACGCCATGCCGGTCCCCTTTCGTTCGCCCTGCGCCGCTTCACACTGCCGCGCACCGCTTAGCCTGGTCCAGCCTCGCCCCGGAGTGCATGGTGAGGACCGATCCGCCTCGCCGGACTGGCTTCGCCTGCCTCGCTGGGCGTCATCTCGCTTCGCCCCGCATCTCGACAACCGCTGCGATCCGCCGTGCCCAATGAGGGCCACGGCGCCCAGCTTCGCGCCGCCTTTCCGCCCCACCTGGCTCGGCATCATCCCGCCCGCCTCGCCCGGCGAAAGCCGCTCCGCAACCTCGCGCTCAGTGAAACCGCTCCGCTTCGCCATGCTGCCCCCGCCCCGCTCGGCTGCTGTCTCGCCTGGCTCGGTGAAAGCCGCACTGCTTCGCGCTGTGCCACTTCGGCATAGCGACCTCAACCTGCTCGGCTAGCTTCTTGCCTCGCCCCGACCGGTGAAAGCCGCACTGCTCCACGGTGTGCCGCTTCGCCGCACCCGCTCCGATCCAGTTCGCTTCAACTGCCCCGCCCTGCCCTGCTCTGCTCCGCTTCGGTTTCCTCGCCCGGCTGTTCGTCTTCCTCCGCCGTGCTCGGTCCACTTCGCTTCGCTTCGCATTGCAGGACACCGCAGTGCCCGCCGATCGAACTCACCCTCGCCCTCGCGCTTGCCCTGGTGCTGGCGGCCGGTTCGTTGCCGTGAACGGTCCGAGCGCTTCAAGCCCGACCGCGATGCGACACCACACCACCCACACGCGCACTCGCTCGCGAGCGTGCTCGATCACCTGCTGACTTGCTGACTTGCAGTCTTGCAGTCTTGCTGTCGTGCTCGTGTGGTTCGTGTGTCCTGCCCTCCGGA
>NZ_STGX01000026.1:1997-2797 GCF_004912155.1 Glycomyces paridis
ACCTCATGTGTGTCGGTCTGCGATAAAGGACCTTCCCACTGGACAGTCGGTTCCCCGTGCAGCACATGCACCCGGGCACACCACCCCTACGCCTCGCTTGTCGTGCCTCGTTCCAGACACCGCCCCCCGGCCAGGGTGATCCCGACCGGACGATCTCCACCCAATCACGCCCTTCGCAGAAGGAACGGACAGCTGCGGACCCGATAGCACTGCAACGACCCTGCGGCCGCTCCGAGATGACACCGATCCGGTACCAGCGAACCTGGTATCGCCGTGTCGAAACCTGTCAGGAAGATCGAGTCGGCCAGAGGCTTGGCTTAGTCTGCGCTACACCCACCCGACACCTGTCCAGATTTCCTGTCCCTGTGCGTAACTCAATAATGACACCCAGCCACCCCTACTGTCATCACCCACACGATGACAAGACACTCACGTTCGGCGCCACTCCCACAGCGCCGCAACGGAAACGACAATGACGCAGCGCATGGCACAGGAGCACGGGGCGGTGACAACGACGGATGCGGAGGCGGGCAGAGCGGGAGCGACCGGGCGGATACGGAGGCCGACCGAACCCCCGCCGCGGACCGGCCCCGGCCCCGGGTCGAACTCCAGCCCCGGCACGCCCGCGAACCCCTATCGGATCGCCCGCTCGCCGCGCTCCTCCGCCACCCAAGCGGACCCGTCCTCTACGACGACCAGGGCGCGCGGATGAGGCGAAGACAGCCGCCACCCACACGAACCCGGCCCCGACCAACCCGCCCCCACGCCACACCACCCCTCATCGCCGCCGTCTTTTGACT
>NZ_STGX01000026.1:2873-47731 GCF_004912155.1 Glycomyces paridis
CCTGAGGGTACGAACCGGTCGAGGCGAGCGACGCCAGTCAGGAGGTGCGAGCGGGCGAGGTAGTGCCGTTGGCCTCCGCCGGTCGAGGCGAGGGGCGCCGGTCAGGAGGTGCGAGGGCTCGGCCCTCACTCAAGGTCGGGCATCGTTCCCCGCCTGCGACGAGAAGATCGACGCGGCGGTCACCGTCCAGACTCCTTCGGGGGCGTCCTCCACGGCCTCTCGTGCCGCGATCGCGTACCGCAGGGTGCCGGGGTCGTCGACCAGGTTCGCCGCCTTGGTGCGCATGCGTTCGAGGATTCGGGGCGCCCGTACACGCTTGGCCCACTTCGCCTCTCCGACGAGCACGGGCATCCTGCGAACGCCTGCCAGGGCGACGGCGTCAAGTTCGTCCTGCCCGTCGCCGCGCCACCAGGGTCCGATGTCGACGGTCTCGGGGTGGACCTGCTCGGCGCGCAGCGCGAGGTGGTCGCGGAAGGCGTCCTCCCAGGCGCCGCCCATGAAGTCGTCGAGCGAGGCCAGGATGCTCGGCAGGACTGTCTGGAGCGCGCCCGACTCGATGCGCGACCGGTAGCGGGCGAGGACGCCGAGGTAGAAGCGGAGGAAGTTGTCGCTGACCCGGTAGATCTTGCGCCGGTGTCTCGCGGGGTCCTCGGTGACCGGCAGGATGCGCTCGACCAGGCGGAGTTCGGTGAGTCGCTCGATGGTGCGGGTCGGATCGGTCCCGACCGCGTCGGCCACCTCGTGAAAGCGGGTGCGGCCCGTGGCGATCGCGGTGAGGACCTGGCCCGCGAGGCGCCCGGCGCCCAGTTCGGTGGCGAGGATCAGCTTCCCCTCGTTGTACAGGGGCGTCTCGCTGCTGAGCAGGAGCCGGTTCAGGTTTTCCCCGACCGGCTCGTCCTGGCGCCACATGCTCAGGTAGAGCGGGATGCCACCGAGGACGCCGTAGACGAGGGCCCGGTCGCCGGGGGCGAGGTCCGTGAGGATCTCGGGCACCTCGTGCGGGCGGAACGGATGCAGTTGGAGCGTCAGGTCGAAGCGCCCGTACAGCGGCGCGCGGTACTCCTGCATCTGCCACATCGCCCGCATCGAAGAGCCGCTGAGCAGGATCTTCAGCTTCGGACGGCCGCCGTGGCGGTCGAGTTCCGCGCGCAGGAGCCCCGGCAGCTCGGGGTTGCCGACCAGGAGTTCGGGGAACTCGTCGAGGATGAGGAGCAGCGGCGCCTCCTCGGCCCTGGCGAACAGGAATCGCAGCGCGTCCCGCCAGTCGCCGAACGGGTGGTCGGCGAGGTTCCGTTCCGGGGTGGCGAGGAACGCGGCCTCTTCGGAGAGCCCTTGGAGCTCCATCGCGGCCGGGCCGCCGATGCCGGTGTAGAAGACCGTGCGCTTGCCCTGGGCGAAGCGGGCCATGAGGGCGGTCTTGCCGACCCGGCGCCGACCCCACACCAGGCCGGGCCTGCCGGGGTCGAGATTCCACCAGCGGTCGAGCGATGTCAGCTCGTTCACCCTGTTCACGAAACCTACCATCGACGTAGCCTACCTCGACCGTAGGTTGATTCCGGGCAGGTCGCGGCGGCGCGGGCGGGTCGAGACGACCCGCCCGCGCCGCTCTCGTCAGGAGCGCCAGGTGTCGTTGAGGGTGGCGCAGGTTGTCTGGGCGTCGGTGGGGGTGGTGAAGGTGCGGTTGGTGCCGGACTCCCATTCGAGGGCGCCGCCGGGGGCGACCTTGATGTACTTGTACTCGAAGGTCGTCTCGGCGGGGAGGGTGACGGTGCCGCGCCAGACGGGGTAGTCCTGGGCGCCGAGGTGGGCGGTGGAGGCGGCGGTCCAGGTGCCGAGCTGGGTCAGGGAGCCGGTGATGTAGACCTCCTGGCCGAACCAGGTGGTGGCGTTGACGTTGACGTCGACGCAGACGGTGCCGTCGCCCGGGTCGGGGTCGGGGTCGGGGTCGGGGTCGACCGTGCCTTCGCAGGCGCCGTTCACGTAGGGGGCTCCGATGTGGATCGCGATGGCCTCGTCGGCGCCGACGGTGGCGGTGAAGGTGCCGCCAGCGCCGACGGTGACCGTGCCGGTCCCGAGGACGTTGCAGTACTGGCCCGCGGGCATGGAGGTGGTGAAGGTGGCGCTCACCGAGGAGGACTCGGAGTTGAGGACGACGTAGCCGGCGCTGCCGCGGCCGAAGCCGAAGGCGTCCTCGTCGTTGTGCCACTTGTTGTTCACGGCGGTCCCGGCGACCGACTCGCGGAAGCCGGCCATGCCCGCGAAGTAGGCGCCGCGGTGCTGGCAGGTCCAGCGGCCGGTGACGGCGTCGCAGTCCACGTCGGCCACTTCGGAGTTGACGCCGCCGACGAGGTTCGGGCCCTGGTCCTTGTTGGAGTAGGAGTAGTCGGACATCTGCGAGGGCACGCCGTAGTCGTAGGCCATCATGTAGGCGTTGGCGAGCAGGTAGTCCTTGCCGCCGGTGTAGTAGTCGAGGTAGTTCCCGGCGTCGCCGCCGCGCGGGCTGTCGTGGTTCTGCACGAACACCTGCGCCTTGTCGTCGGGCGACAGGCCCCAGCTCTCGCCGAGGTTAAGCAGGTAGGAGGCCTTGGACTCGCCCGCGAAGTGGTTGCGCATCCAGCGCGAGAAGTCGAACTGCTGCACCGTGCCCGAGCCGTAGTACTCGCTGGGCACGATCGGCTCGTTGGACCCTTGGGCGTAGATGACCTCGTGCGTGACGTACGGGTCGCCCGAGAGGCGCCCGAAGATGTTCTCCAGGTCGGCCGCGGGCATGTGCTTGGAGGCGTCGACGCGGAAGCCGACCACGCCGACGTCGAGGAGGTCCTGGAGGTAGGCGGCGATGGTCGCGCGCACGTCGTCCTGCTCTGTGGCGAGGTCGTTGAGCCCCACCAGGTGGCAGTTCTGGACCTGCCAGCGGTTCGTGTAGTCCGAGATCTCGCAGTAGGACGAGCCGGTGTTGTGGAAGTCGGAGGCGTCGTAGCCGGCGGCGGGGTAGTCGAACTGGCGGTACTCGCTGCCGGCCTGGCCGTAGCGGGTCGAGGTGGACCCGGCGGCCATGTGGTTGATGACGACGTCGGCGATGATCCCGACGCCTTCGGCCGCACAAGTATCCACCATGGACTCGAACTCGGCGCGGGTGCCCAGGCGCGAGTCGAGCTCGTAGCTGACGGGCTGGTACTGGATCCACCAGTTGTCGGGCGTGTTCGTGTCGGAGGCGAGGATGTGCTCCTGGGGCGGGGAAACCTTGATGTGCGTGTACCCGGAGTCGCCGAGGAAGTCGGTGCACTCCTGGGCGATCGAGTTCCAGTTCCACTCGAACAGCTCGATGATCGAGGAGTCGCCGGTGACGGCCGGGGCGGCGGCCTCGACTTCCTGGGCGGTCGCGGGGCCGGCGACGAGGGCCCCGGCGGCGACGGCGAGCGCGCCGGCCACCGCGGCGGCGCGCCGCCCGGTGCGGACTCTGCTCATGGACATGAGGGTTCTCCGTTCACTTCACTTGCAAGATTTTGCAGAAGGATGTCGAAAGACAACGATCTACATATAGAAACTTGCGAATCTTGCTCAGCGTATCCAGCACCGAGGAGCGATGTCAAGCGGCACACCACCCCGCCACCTGCGCAACCATTCCGGATGACGGGAACGCAAGGCGCCGAATGGTTTTGTAAGCGGTGCCATCCCAGGTCACCGAACGCTCGCCTTTCGACATCGACATATTGACGTTTATTATTAGTAAGGTTTACAGTCAGTTAAGGATCCCCACCTGCCTCCCTCCCACCGGATCCAAAGGAGATCGCCATGACCGCGATCAGACGCGCGCTCCCCGCGCTGGCGTCACTGCTCCTGTTCCCGCTCCTGCTCCTCGCCGCGCCCGCCTCGGCGCAGACCCAGTCCCTCACCGCCACCTTCGTCGCCGCCGACTACGGCTCGTACTGGCAGGCCAAGTACGTCATCGCCAACCCCGGCTCCACGCCCGTCACCGGCTGGACCCTCGAATTCGACCTCCCCGAAGGCGCGCAGCTCGGACAGGTCTTCTACGGCAAGGCGACCCAGAGCGGCCGCCACGTCACCATCGTCAACGAGCACTACAACGCGACCGTGCCCGCCGGAGGGAGCCTGGAGCCCTACAGCCCCTGGATCCTCGCCTCCTCGAGCGCCGAGCCCACCGGCTGCCTCATCAACGGCGACAAGTGCGACGGCACCCCGGCCGACCCGCCGAGCGCGCCCGCGAACCTCCGCTCCACCGCCCGCACCACCACCTCCGTGACCCTCGCCTGGGACGCCGCCGCACAAGGCGACCACCCCGTGGACCACTACGAGGTCCTCAGCGGCGGCACCGTCGCCGCCACGACCTCCGCCACGAACGTGGTCGTCTCGGGCCTCACCCCCGCCAGCGCCAACGAGTTCACCGTGCGCGCCGTCGACGTGCGCGGCGGCGCCGGAGCCGAGAGCGCCCCGGTCACCGTCGAGACCCTCGACCCGGCCGACGACACGGTGGCGCCGAGCGCGCCGACCGGCCTCCAGGTCGCGGGCGTGACCTCCGGCAGCGTGACCCTGACGTGGGCGGCCTCGTCCGACGCGTCGGGGATCGCCGGGTACGACGTGTACCGCGACGGCGAGTACGCGACCTCGACCGCCCAGACCAGCGCCGTCGTCGCGGGTCTCGCGCCGGTCTCTACCTACGAGTTCACGGTGGTCGCGCGCGACTCCTACGACAACGCGTCGGCGCACAGCGCACCCGTCACCGCGGTGACCGACGACGCGGTCGGCGCGGGCGAGCACGCGAAAGTAGGGTACTTCGTGCAGTGGGGCATCTACGGGCGCCAATACTTCGTGAAGAACCTCGACACCTCGGGCGCGGCGGCGAAGCTGACGCACGTCAACTACGCGTTCTCCAACATCGACCCCGTGAACCTGACGTGCATGAACGGCGTCACCAAGGGCACGACGCCGGACCCGCAGGACCCGAACCAGGGCACCGGGGCCGGTGACGCCGAGGCCGACTACGGGCGGGCGTTCTCCGCGTCCCAGTCCGTCGACGGCGTGGGCGACACCGGTTGGGAGCCGCTGCGCGGCAACTTCAACGAGCTGCTGGAGCTGAAGGAGAAGCACCCGCACCTGAAGGTGCTCATGTCGATCGGCGGCTGGACGTACTCGAAGTACTTCTCGGACGTGGCGGCCACCGAGGCCTCCCGCGAGAAGTTCGTGGCCTCGTGCATCGACCTGTACATCGAGGGGAACCTGCCCGCGTACAACGGGGCGGGCGGCGACGGGGTCGCGGCCGGGGTCTTCGACGGCATCGACCTCGACTGGGAGTGGCCGGGCGCCGAGGGACACCCGGGCAACAACGTCAGCGCCGCGGACAAGGAGAACAACACGCTGCTCATGGCGGAGTTCCGCCGCCAGCTCGACGCCCTGTCGGCCGACACCGGCAAAGACTACCTGCTCACGGCGTTCACTCCGGCGGACCCGGCGAAGGTGGACGCGGGCTGGGACATCACCACGACCGACGGCACGCCGAGCGTCTTCGACTACATGGACTTCGCGAACGTGCAGGGCTACGACTTCCACGGTTCGGGCTCGGACAACTCGTGGGAGCCGAACCTCACCGGGCACCAGGCGAACCAGACCACGGACGTCGACGACCCGTACTCGTTCCACTTCTCGAACGAGATCGCGATCGGCACCTACCTGGACGCGGGCGTGCACCCGCGGCAGCTGACGATCGGCATCCCGTTCTACGGCCGCGGCTGGCAGGGCGTGACCGCCGGAGGCGTCAACGGCGAGTGGCAGTCGGCGACCGGCGCCGCGCCGGGCCAGTTCGCCGAGGAGGCCGGGACCCGCGGCTACGCCAACCTGAAGGCGATGGTGCCCGGCTGCACCGTCTACCACGACGTCCAGGCGGGGGCGACGTACTGCTTCACCGGGAACGGCGGGCAGTGGTGGTCCTTCGACGATCCGTGGGCGATCGGGCTCAAGACCGACTGGGTCGCCGCGGAGAACCTGCTCGGCGTCATGGTCTGGGAGATGTCGGGTGACGACGGCACCCTCATGAGCGCCATCGACACCGGCCTGTCCTGACCGTTCATCGACGGGGGCGCGGCGCCCGCCGCGCCCCCATCCCCTTTGGAGGAACCCATGAGAAGACCACGTTCCGTGGCGGCGCTGGCCGCCGCCGTCGCGCTCCTGGCGGGCGCGTTGCTGGGCGCCTCGCCCGCGCACGCGGCGAACATCGTCGCCGACCCCGGTTTCGAGTCGGGTTCGGTGGCGCCGTGGGCGTGCGACTCGGCGCAGGTCGCGACCGGCACCGCGAAGTCGGGGACGCACGCGCTGCGCTCGACCGCCTCGGCGGCGGGGATAGGGCGGTGCGCGCTCGAAGTCTCGGTGCAGCCGTCGAGCACGTACACGTTCAGCGCCTGGGTGCGCGGATCGTACGTCTACATCGGATCGACTGGCGGCGCTTCGACGTGGACCGGTTCGCCCGGCGCGTTCACGCAGCTGACCACGACCTTCACGACCGGCGCGGCGCAGACGAGCGCCGAGGTCTACGTCCACGGCTGGTACGGGCAGGGCGAGTTCTGGGTCGACGACGTCGTGGTGGACGGCCCGCCCGGCGACGGCGGCGGTGAGGGCGACCTGCCCGGCGCGCCCGGTTCCCTGCGCGCCAGCGCCACCGACACGGGCGTGGCGCTCACGTGGAGCGCCGCGAGCGGCACTGTGGACGGCTACCGAGTCGAGCGGGCCGGGCAGGCGGCGGTGGAGACCACCGCCACGAGCGCCTCGATCTCGGGCCTGACCGCCTGCACCACGTACGCGTTCACCGTGAGCGCCTTCAACGGTGACGGTGCCGGTCCCGGCGCGCAGGTCACCGCGCGCACCACCGGCTGCCCCGATTCGGGCATCCCCGACCACGCGCTCATCGGCTACCTCCACACGAGCTTCGCCAACGGGTCCGGTTACATCCGTATGGCCGACGTGCCCGCCGACTGGGACGTCGTCAACCTCGCGTTCGGGGAGCCGACGACGCCGACCTCCGGCGACATCCGCTTCTCGCTGTGCCCCGCGAGCGAATGCCCCAATGTGGAGTCGGAGCAGGAGTTCAAGGACGCGATCGCGCAGAAGCAGGCCCAGGGCAAGAAGGTCCTGCTGTCGATCGGCGGCCAGAACGGGCAGGTGCAGTTGACGACCGCGGCGGCGAGGGACGCGTTCGTGTCCTCGGTGGGCGCGATCATCGACGAGTACGGGCTCGACGGCCTGGACGTCGACCTCGAAGGCCACTCGCTGTACTTCGACGCGGGCGACGACGACTTCCGCAACCCGACCACGCCGGTGATCGTCAACCTCATCAGCGCGCTGAAGTCGCTCAGCGCCCGGTACGGCGACGACTTCGTGCTCACGATGGCGCCCGAGACGTTCTTCGTCCAGGTGGGGCACCAGTTCTACGGCGGCACCAGCGCCGGGGACAACCGCACCGGCTCGTACCTGCCGGTCATCCACGCCCTGCGCGACGACCTCGACATCCTCCACGTGCAGGACTACAACTCGGGCCCGGTCATGGGCCTCGACGGCCAGTACCACACGATGGGCGGCGCGGACTTCCACATCGCCATGACCGACATGCTCAAGGCGGGCTTCACGGTCGCGAACACCGGGCAGACCTTCCCGGGGCTGCGCGAGGATCAGATCGCGTTCGGGCTGCCCGCCGCCGTCAGCGCCGGGAACGGCCACACGCCGCCCGCGCAGGTCCACCAGGCGCTCGACTGCCTCACGGCCGGAACGAACTGCGGCGGCTACACGCTGCGGGGCGGGGCCTCGCCGGATCTCCGTGGCCTCATGACCTGGTCGATCAACTGGGACCGGTACTACGGCTGGGAGTTCGCCGAGAGCCACCGGCCGTATCTCGACGCGCTGCCCTAGGAACCGGCCCGCGGGAGCCTGCGGCGGCTCCCGCGGGCCTCTGAAGCGCCTGGGGCAGAATGCGTTCCATGAGCCCCGTGGAAGTGCGCCCCGCCCGCCCCGACGAGTACGCCGCCGTCGCCGTGCTGCGGTGGCGGTGGGAGGTGGAGAACGGCGAGGCCCCGGCGGTCGAGCCGGAGGCGTTCGCGTCCCGGTTCGCCGCCTGGGCGGCCGCCAACGAGGCGGCGTTCCGCTGCGTCGCGGCCGTCCGGGACGGCGCGGTGGTCGGCATGGCCTGGCTGGCGGTCGCGCCCCGCGTCCCCACGCCCCTGGCGTTCGAGCGCGCCGCCGGCGACCTCCAGTCCGTGTACCTCGTCCCCGAGGAGCGCTCGGGCGGCGTGGGCTCGCGGATGGTGGCCGCGGTCCTCGACCTCGCCCGGGAGCTCGGGCTCGACCGGGTCACCGTCCACTCGGGAACGAAGTCGATACCCGTATACGCCCGCAACGGCTTCGAGGCCTCGCCCAAACTCCTCATGGCGACGCTCCCCTAGCCTGCTGCACATGGACGCTCCCCTCACCCTGCGCTGCCGGGCCGCCGTCGGCCGCCGCGTCGTCGCCGTGGCCCTCCTGGGGTACATGTCGATCGCCGTCCCCGCGTACCTCGTCGTCGAGGGCAACGACCAGGGGATCATGGCGCTGCTGTGCGGCGGCGTCCTCTACCTCTTCATACTCGGCGCCGCGATCGGCCAGGCGATGGGCCTGCGGTGCAAGATGATCCTCGACGGCGAGGGCGTCACCTTCGTCGAGTCCGCCGACGAGGTCCGCTTCCGCTGGGACGAGATCACGGCTATCGAGGTCGGCGGCGACTCGCACACCTGGGAGGTCGAGGTGCGCACCGCGACCGGCTCGCACCGCCCCGGCGCGCTCAAGTGTTTCAAGGGGTTCGTGAAGCCGAAGTCCCTCAAGCGGACCCTGGCGATCCTGGAGGAGCACCGCGCCGCCGCCCTTTAGGACACGGTCCCCCTGCGGCCCTTGGGGTGGCGGGGCCTCGGTAGCTTGACGGCATGAACGACGACGAGATCCTGTCGAAGGGCATCGGGCCCGGAGCGATGGCGATCCTGCCGGAGGCCGCCGCCGCCGACGACGAGGACGCCCTCGCCCTGTGGTGCGCGAAACTCGCCCAGTTCGGGATGCTGGAGGCCGCCGCCCTCCACTTCAACCCCGAAGCCGCCCAAGGGGACCTGATCGCGATCAAGTGCATGGTCTGGCTCAGCCGCGAGGCCGGGCGCGAGCGCGACGCCCACCTGTGGATCGAGCGCGGCGCCGCCGCGGGCGACCCCTGGTCCCAGTTCGAACACGCCCTGGCGCTCGCCGAGACCGACCGGCAGGAGGAGGCCGACGAGTGGTACCGCCGCGCCGCCGAGTCCGGCCACGCCCTGGCGATGAACAACCTCGGCGCGCGCCTCAACCGCGCCGGGCGCGGCGAGGAGGCCTTCGACTGGTACCGGCGCTCGGCCGAGGCCGGGAGCGCGACGGGCATGAACAACTTCGGCATCCAGCACATCCTCCAGGGCCGGGCGGCCGAGGCCGAGCACTGGTTCACGCGGGCCGCCGACGCGGGCAGCACCGACGCCACGGCGAACCTCGGGCGCCTGCTCTACAAGGCCGAGCGGCTCGCGGACGCCGAACCGCGACTCGCCGCCGCGGCCGAGGACGGCCACTTCGGCGCGGTCGAGCTGCTCGCCGACCTGCTCGAGCGGACCGGCCGCGCCGACCAGGCCGCCGCCTGGCGGGCCCGCCTGCGCTGAGTCAGTCCCGGTGCCCGCGCCTGGTGAAGATGTCGGCCAGGACCCTCAAAGCCATCACCGAGGCGATGAGCAGGAGCGAGAGCCCGAAGAACTGGTAGAGCCCGAGCTCCTCGGTGAGGTCGGGCCCGGTCTCGTTGCCCAGCAGCATGACCGCCATGAGGCCCGAGGCGGCGGCGAGGACGGTCAGCAGGATCTGGTGCAGCCAGGCGGTGACCACCCGGCGGTCCTCGGCGCGGGCGAGCAGGCGCACGTTCGCGGTCAGCTGCCCCGACTCGGCGGCGGCGAAGAGCCGGTCGAAGCGCCGCGGGAGCTTGCGCAGCACCGGCATGAGGTCGGCGACCTCCTCCATGACGAGTTCCTGGACGGCGGCCGGGCGCATCCGCCGCTCGGCGTAGCGGCGCCCCACGTCGCGGGCGGTGTCGATGAGGTCGAATCCGGGGTCGAGGGCGGTCAGGCAGCCCTCCAGGGTCGCCAGCGCCCGGAAGACGGCCGCGAGTTCGGGCGGGATCACGATGCGGTGCTTGGCGATGATGCGGAACAGCTCGGTGAACATGCGGATGCCGGGGGCGGCGCCGGGGACGAGGTGGCGGGCCATGAACGAGCCGAGCGCCCGTTCGAAGGCGACCTGGTCGAGTTCGTCGGGCCGGGTGGAGACGGCCACGAGGGCGTCGGCGAGCGCGGGCCCGTCCTGGCGGTCGACGGCCAGGAGGATGGCCTCGAAGGAGGTGCGCAGGTCGCGGTCGAGGCGGCCGACGGAGCCGTAGTCGATGAGGCCGATGCGGTCGTCGTCGAGGAGCATGAGGTTGCCGGGGTGCGGGTCGGCGTGGAAGATGCCGTCGACCATGATCTCGTCGAACATCTCGCGCAGGAGCGCGGCGGCGAGCGCGCCGCCGTCGAGGCCGCGGTCGGCGAGCCGCGCGGAGGCGAGCGGGACGCCGGGCAGGCGCTCCATGACGAGGACGCGTTCGTCGGAGAGGTCGGCGTGGGGGCGGGGGACGCGGACCTCGGCGCGGCGCCGGTCGTGGGCGGCGGCGACCTGGGCGAGGTTGCGGGCCTCGACGGTGAAGTCGACCTCTTCGCGGAGGGCTTCGGCGAAGCCGTCGGCGAGGCCGCGCACGTCCATGGAGCGGCCCCATTCGGTGTGGCGGTCGAGGCGGCGGGCGAGCCGGCGGATGATGTCGAGGTCGCGTTCAACCGTCTGGGCCGCACCGGGTCTGCGGATCTTGACGACGACGGCCTCCCCGCCGTGGAGGACGGCGGTGTGGACTTGGGCGATGGAGGCGGCGGCGACCGGTTCGGGGTCGAAGCGGGCGAAGACCTCCTCGATCGGCGCCCCGGCGGCGGCTTCGACGAGGCGGGCGGCGTCGGTGCCGCGGAGTGGGGCGGCCTGGTCCTGGAGTTTCGCGAGTTCGGCGATGTAGGCGGGCGGGAGGAGGTCGCGGCGGGTGGAGAGGATCTGGCCGAGTTTGACGAAGGTGACCCCGGCGTCGTCGAGGGCGCGGCGCAGGGCGCGGGCGAGTTCGGCGTCCTGGGCGTCCTGGCGGCGACCGCGCAGGAGCCCGGTGAGGCCGTGGCGGGCGGCGATGGCGAGGATCTGGAGGTAGCGGCGGGTGCGGCGCAGGCGGGCGCGCAGGCCTTTGAACCAGGTGCGCACGGGCGGGACGGCGCCGGTGGGGACGACCGCCTCCCAGACGACGAGCAGGACCATGGCGATGACGGGCGCGCAGACGAGCACGAGTATCCACAGCGCGAGGACGGCCGGGATCTCGTCGCCGGTCGGCTCGCGGTGCCGGAACGGTTCGAGGAGCGCGGGCAGGAGCCCGTACTGGATGGCCGTGTAGCCGCAGACGCTGACGACCAGGAGGCGCCAGACGGTGTAGCGGACGTCGAGCAGGCGGGTGGCGACGTAGGCGACGGCGGCCGTGTTCACCGCGATGCCGATGAGCGTGAGGAGCAACTCGGGCATGGGAAGCGGCCTTTCCTCCGGGGGATCGGTGCACCAGGCTACGCGGCCCGGTCAACGGAGGAGGGCCGCCTCGCGGGCGTCCCGAGTGGACTGTCGGTCAGCCGAGGTCGGGGACGGTGAACACCTGCGCGAGGCCGCCGTCGGTGAGGACGGCTACGAGGTCGCCCGCGACGGACGCGTGCTCCATGTAGGCCGACCCGATCGACTGCGGCGCGGCGCCGCCGCCCGTGGCCACGTCGATGACCGCGAACTCGTTCTCGGTGCCGTAGGACTCGGTGACGACGAGGTCGCCGCGCACGGCCACGATGTTGGTGAACAGGGCGCCGCCGGAGCGCACGGTGCCGTCGAAGTAGAGGATGGAGGCGGTGTCGAGGGTGTCGAAGACCTGGTCGCCGAAGGCGATGCCGCTCTCGGCGCCGTACCAGTGGTCGTCGAAGGCCCAGTCGGTGACGAGCTGCCAGACCTGCTCGCCGGTCTCGGTGTCGACGGCGATGGTCTTGTACTGGTCGTCGGCGTTGAGGTGGTCGAGCGCGGCGCAGACGAGGTCGGGGCCGCAGGGCTTGACGTGCTTGATGCTGAAGCCCGCCTCGAACTCGAGGGTCCAGTCCTTGCCGAGGCCGTCGAGGGCGTACGCGGCGAGCACGGCCCGGCCCGGGGACTCCTCGTCGGAGAGCTTGCCGATGGCGCGGCCGTCGAAGGCGGTCCAGAGCTCGGCGTCGAAGGGCAGGTCGCCGCTGTCGAGGGAGCCGCCGTCGCCCGCGTCGCGCACGACGGCGGTGCCCGCATCGGGGTCGAGGTCCACGAAGCGGTCGGTGGCGGCGAGGTTGTCGTAGAGGGAGTACGAGTTCGGGGGCGCGGTGCCCGGCTCGTCCTCGCCCGTGTCCCAGACGGTCTCGGCCTTGATCCGGTAGTCGTCGATGATGTAGAGGTCCTCAGGCCCGGCTTCGTACCAGACCTCGTCGCCGGTGCGCAGGTCGATGCGGATGGCGGCGTTGGCGTCGAAGCCGTCGCGCTGCTCCACGAGCACGTCGGTGCCGTAGAAGGCGACGTCGTTGCGGTAGTACTGGTCCCAGGCCCGCTTCCACAGGAAGTCGCCGTCGGCGGTGTCGACGGCGGCGCGCATGCTCTCGCCCTCGTCGGTGGCCGACTCGTAGGCGTCGATGACGAGCACGTCGCCGACGACGACCAGGTGCAACTCGGTCGGTTCGAGGTCGTACGTGCCGGTCCACAGCTCCGCGCCGTCGGCGCCGACGGCCCAGACGGTGGTGGCGCCCTCGGCGACCTGCGCGAGGTAGGCGGCGCCGTCGCCGACGGTGACGGCGGAGGCGCCGCTGGCGTTGAGCTCACGTTCGGCGACGAGCGTGAGCGCGGCCTGCTCGGAGGTGTTTTCTTCGGCGAGGCCGCCGGTGTCGGTGCCGTCGGTGCCCGTCCCGGCGCCCTCGACGGGCGTGTCGCCGCCGAAGTCGAGGAGGGAGCCCCAGTCGGTCTGAGAGAGCGCGACGACGAGGGCGACGACCACGACCATGACGATCGAGGAGAACACCGAGACGGCGACCCAGTTGCGCGGCGGCGGACCGCCCACCGGCAGCGGTCCTGTGTGGACCTGCGGCGGGAGGGCCTGGTAGGGCCCGGCGGGCGTGCGCGGCTCGGCGTCCGGAGTCGCGAAGCCCGGCGGGCGGTTCGGGTCCTGCACCGGCGGCGTGGGCTCGGGCGCGAACCCGGGCGCCGGGGGCGACGGCGCGGGACTCGCGGCGGGCTGCGGCTCCGAGGGCGCCGCGCCGGGGACGGCGGCCGGAGTGGTCGAGACGGGCGGCAGCTGCACGGGCGCGGCGGCGCGCAGGTCCGGGATCGGGAAGGGCGCGTAGGTGACCGGGGACTGCGCGGCCGGAGCGGGCGGCGTCTGCGGCGGGGAGGTGACGGGCGCGGCGTCCGGTTCGGCGACGGCATGCTGGTACGCGCCGTAGGCGACCGGCAGTTCGGGCTGCTCGGGGACGGACGGGACGACGCCGAGCCGCGCGTGCAGCCTGGTGGCGACCAACGGCATCCGGCTGGAGCCGCCGACCAGGAGCAGCGCGGCGAGCGAGGCCGGGGCGACCCCGACCCGTTCGAGGGTGCGGCGGGTCTCGTCCACCGCGCGGGCCACGAGCGGGTCGGCGAGGCTCGTCAGCTCGTCGCGGGTGAGGTGCAGGCCCATCGGGTTGTGGCCGGGCAGGGCCACCGGCGCGGTGGAGGTGCGCGAGAGCATCTCCTTGGCCGCGCGCACCTCGCTCCAGAACGCGAGGCGGTCGCGCAGGTCGGCGGTGGTCTCGGGGTGGCTGAGCCGCTGCCACAGCTCGGGGTCGCGCTCGGCGACGATGCGTCCGAGGTGCGCGGTGAGCGCCATGTCCACGTCGAGGCCGCCCAGGTCGTCGAGGCCGCCGAACGCGAGGGTCCGCAGCCGGGCGGCCTCGTCGTCGTCGCGGCGGACCACCGCCACGTCGAAGGTGCCGCCGCCGAAGTCGAAGATCGCGACGGTCCCGCCGCGCGGGATCTCCTGGCCGAGCACGCTCGCGCAGTACGTCGCGGCGGCGATCGGCTCGGGCACGAGCCGGACCTCGTCCAGGCCCGCGATCGCCGCGGCCCGTTCGAGCACGTTGCGGCGCAAGGGGCCCCAGTCGGCGGGGTGGGTGATGACGGCCTCGGCGGGCCGCAGCCCCGAGGCCGCGGCCTCCTCGGCGACGCGGCGCAGGCCGGTGGCGAGCAGCTCCTCCACGGGGACCTCGCGGTCGCCCAGGAGCACCCTGCCGTCGTCGATGCGGCGCTTGGGATGCGGCTCGAACCGCTCGGGCTCGGCCGCGGCGAGCCGCTGCGCGTCGCGTCCGGTGTGGAGTGTGCCGTCCGCGTCGAGGAAGACGCCGGAGGCGAGGAGGGGCGAGCCGTCGAAGAGCAGCGAGCGCGGTTCCTGGCCGGCGCGGCCGACGACGGCGACGGTGTGGGTGGTGCCGAGGTCGACGGCAAGCCGAACGGGGGTCTGCACTCTGTCCTACTCACTCGTTGCGGGGCTGGGCTGCGGGGCTGTGCGGGGGGCGGGGCCGCGGGCGGCGGCCTGACGCGAGGATACAGGGCCGGAGTGACGCGTCGGCCCCGCCGAGGCGGGGCCGACGGGGCACCGTTCAGGGGTTGAGGGCGGTGAGGACCACGATCTCGGACTCGTCGTGCGGCAGGTAGCGGACCCGCACGACCATGCCCGGCTGGATCTGGGCGATCGCGCTCGCGTCCACGGGCTTCTGCTGGTGGAGGTCGAACGTGGTCTGGTCGGCGCGGGTGACGCGGAAGTCGAGGTCCATGACGGCCCGGTCGCCGCGGATCTCCCCCGTCGGGCTCATGGCGAGCACGACGGCCTTGGCCTCGACGCCCTGTTCGGCGATCTGGAGCTGGCGGGGCGTCACGAGGCCCTTGGCGACGCGGACGCGGTCGAGCGCGGCCTGCATCTCGGCCTGCGGGGCGTCGGCGGCGATGGCGACCCTGCCGTCGGTGCTGCCGGGGACGTACCGGACGGGGAGGATCGCGCCGGGCACGACGGCCGCCAGCTCCGTGATGTCCACGATGGTCTTGGCGACGCCGCGGAAGGACTGGCCGTCGACGGTGTCGACGTCGAAGAGGATCTCCAGCTGCGGCTGGTCGTTGATGCTCAGGCCCGTCCGGGAGGCGGACACGACGGTGCCCATGCCGATCGGGGCGCCCTCGAAGCCCTTGGCGCCGAGGCCGCGCAGCTCGCGCAGCGGCCCGTCGGCGAGGCGGCCGACCGAGGCGGTGGTGGGGAGGACGAACAGGAGGAGGATCGGGCCGACCATCCACCCGTTCACCCAGGCGGTGGGTTCGTCGCTGTTGATGCCGGTGAGGACGAACATGACGGTGCAGAGGGCGCCGACGATGAAGACGAGCCAGCTGATGGCCTTGAACATGAGGTGCTCCTTGTGTTTCGAGGTGTATCGAGTGTCGGGCCGGCGCGGCGGCTACCGGTCACAGGTTTCTCACTGGAAGAGGTCGCCGAGGAAGTCGCTCTCGCCGAGGTCGGTGCGGACCACGGACCCTTCGGGTCCGACGATCACGAGGTCGCTCTGCATGTAGCCGCCCGGCGGCGCGGCGATGACGACGGTGTGGCCCGCTGGTCCGGTCGCGGCGCGCCCGAGGCGCCCGCCGACGTCGAGCGAGGCGGTCACCTGGCCGGTGTCCAGCGAGACGACGGTGAGGGCGACGGCCTCGCCGTTCGGCTCGGGCGTGTGCTCCACTAGCACGTGCCCGGAGGCGGCGCCCGCGGCGGTGTTCCCCAGGCCCGCCCACAGTTCGGCGGTGTCGATCTCGCCGCCGCCCAGGACGTCCTCCATGAGGGCGTCCACATCGACGTCCACAGCGGTCGACACCGGCGAGGTCTGGTCGAGGACGATCGCGGCGCCGTAGTAGACGCGAGTGCCGAGCGCCCGCGTCTCGGCGCCGTGGAGGGCGAGGGACGAGGCCAGCGCGCCGTCCGCGGTCGGTTCGAGGCGCACGGTGCTCTCGCCGTCGGCCAGCAGCGCCTCCGTGGAGGTGAGGCCGCCGATGTCGGGCACGGTCCCGTCGGCGTAGAGCAGGCCCGACCAGGTCGCGGCGGTGGCCTCGTCGGCGGGCGCGGCTTCGAGGGCGTCGAGCGCGACGGTGTGGAGGGCGCCGTTCACATCGAGCGCGACGACGGCGCCCACGCCGGGGTCGTAGGCGTACGCGGTGCCCGAAGCCGCTTGGGCCCCTGCGAGTCCGGCGATCTCGCCGGGCTCGGCGACGGTGTCGCCGTCGGCGAGGGCGAGCACGGTGAGGCCGTCGTCGGTCGCGAGGTACGCGTAGGTCTCCCCGGCGGCGATCACCGCGGCGCCCCACACGAGTTCGTCGGCGAGCTGCACGTCCCACAGGGTGTCCCCGGAGTCGAGGTCGACGGCGGCGATCCGCACTTCGAACATGTCGTTCGCGATCGACTCGATCATGCCGGACCCGCCGGTGCGGTCGTAGGGCACGAGCGCGACCTCGGTCCCGTCGACGGTCGCGAAGCCGATGCCCGACTGGAGGGTGATGTCCGGTTCGCCTTCGGTGAGGTGCTCGCCCATGATCGCGAACGCGCCGATGCCGATCGTCGGGATGAGGAACAGCGGCACGAATCGCAGCCCTGGGCCCTTGCGCGCCTTGGGGGTGAGCGGATGCGCGGCGGTGCCGTACGGCGACCGCACTGTCGGCGAGTGCGCGGGCAGCGGATTGCGGGCGGGGTCGTGGTAGCTCATCGTGGGCCTCCTTCGGCAACAAGCGCTCGACGCCCACAGCGTCGCTCCCCGGCCCGCCCTACCGATCACAGGTTTGGCGCGGTACGGGTTCGGCGACGTACGGTTTCGGCGCGGTCAGGCGCCGATGCGGCCCAGTGCGCTCGGGTCGAGCCGGTCGGCGAGCAGGCGCAGCGCGGCCTTGACCTCGGCGAGCCGGTCGGGGTCGTCGAGGACCGCGGCCAGGATCGGGTCGACGTCGGCGGCGCGGACCTCGGCGAGCCGGGCCGAGACGCGCCCGGCGGGGCGCAGGAGGGTGCGGCGGCGGTCGGCCGGGTCGGCCTCGCTCTCGACGGCGCCCGCTTCCTTCAGGCGGGCGACGCAGGCCGAGACCTTGCTCTGGGGGAACCCGGTCCGGGCGGCGACGTCCTTGACCGGCGTGCCGGGGTGGGCCTTGATGTCGGCGGCGACGATGATCACCGACTGCTCGCTGGTGCCGTGGCCGCTGATGCCCTCGGTGGGGATGGCGGCCTCGCCGAGCTTCATGAGGGTGCGGCCCAACAGGGCCAGTTCCATGCCGTTCACGCCGCCCACAATACATCATGACTGATGCATCACAAAAGATACGTCATTCTTGATGCATCAGAACTGATGCAATATCGTTGCGTCCAGCGAACCACCCCACCAAGGAGGACCCCATGACCACCGGCCTGCTCCCCGTCGACGGCGCGACCATCTACTTCGAACAGCGCGGCACCGGCCCGCTCCTGCTCATCGCCCAAAGCGGCGAAGGCGACGCCGACCGCTCCGTCGACCTCGTCAACGCCCTCCAGCGCGACTTCACCTGCCTCACCTACGACCGCCGCGGCCTCTCGCGCAGCGCCGCGGACGACCCGGCCCGCGTCACCATCGCCGACCACGCCGAGGACGCCCACCGCCTCCTCACCCACCTCGCCGACGGCCCGGCCCTCATGCTCGGGTGCAGCTTCGGCGCCCTCATCGGCCTCCACCTGGCCGCCGACCACCCCGAACAGGTCCGCACCCTCATCGCCCACGAACCGGTCGCCCCCTGGCTCCTGCCCGACGCCGCCGCCGCGGCGCACCGCCGCGAACTCGCCGACCTCCAACAGACCCACGCCACCGACGGCCTCGCCGCCGCCCTCCCCGCCATCGCCGCCTCACTCGGCATCGACCCGGCGTCCCCGACCGAACCCGATCTCACCCCGCAGCCCATGAACGCCCTGCGCCGAGCGAACTTCGCCCACTTCATCACCAACGAGTTCACCGCCATCCGCACCGACCCCGGCTGCCGCGACCGCCTCAACGAGACCACCACCCGCATCATCCCCGCCGCCGGAACCACCACCCCCCGAACCGCCTTCGACCACCAGGCCGCCGCCCACCTCGCCGAACTCCTCGACCGCCCCCTCACCCCCCCCCCCGGCGGCCACAACGGCAACCTCACCCACCCCCGAGCCTGGGCCGACCACCTCCGCGCCGAATTCAGCACCCGCTGACAAGAGTCGCAACCCGCTTGCGAAGGGGGCCAGGCAAACCGCCCGAGCCTCCTTCCGGCCAACCGGTCAGCGCCTGCAGTTCTGAGACGTCAACCTCCACCACTCGGCCCCACCGCGACCAACTCCCGACTGCCTTCAGCTCCGCTTCAGGAACCACGCGCTAGCGTCGAAACCGGGGGCCCTCTCCCGGCGCCGAGGCGCTTCTTTCGGATGCGACCGAACCGGCCTCGCTGGCACTGCACCGCCTTCAGCTCCGCTTCAGGTTCTCCGCGCTACGGTCGAAATCGGGGGCCTTCCCCAGGGCCCACTCGGACACTCGGTGTGCCCCGGGAACAGCGGAACGCCCGCGCCGGAGCGCGGGCGTTCCTCGTATTCAGTCGGTGTCGGAGCCCTTTCCTCCCCGAATTCGCCCGAATCGGTCGCGGCGCGGGCCGACTACACTTCGCGACATGGTGCAAGGCATCGCGGCCGCCGCGGCCGTGCCCCGGGGCATGCTCATCGCCGACGCGTGGGCGCAGCTCGGCGATGCCGTGGCGCCGCTGAGCAACACCTCGGGCCGTCCGCTCGCGCGCACCGTGAAGCTCCTGCTCGACCCGCTAGTCCTGCGCCCCGCCCAGCACCCGCGCTTCGCCGGGGGCGTGATCGGCGTCGAACACGTCGACGCCCTCCGCCGCGCCATCCTCGACGCGGGCCCGGCCCTCGCCGCGACCGCCGCATGGTTCCAACTGGTCAAGAAGGCCCGGAGACGCGCGGGCGTCACCGAGGGCCACCCGCAGGACCTCTACTTCCAGCGCTGCTTCGAACTCGCGCACCTCCACGGCGATCCCAAGACCGCTCCCGACGCCGCCCGCATCGCCGCCGAAACCGTCGCCGACGTCCACACCGAGCGCGGTGAGGTCACCGTCGACCGCCTGCGCCGCTTCGTAACCGACCCCTCCCGCACCGCCGAACTCACCGGCCTCCTCCGCAGTGCCTGGGAACGAAGAGGCACGCCTGAATCCGGGACCGCCAACCCGACTCGAATAGGCCCACCGGCCCCAGCAGACCGCCAATCCGCTGCCGACGGTCTCCCGCCCCATCGCAACTCGACCGCCATTGTCGGTGGGAAGCCGCTCCACGGCGAGAACGTAGGCGCAACGGAGTCGCCTCGGCTCGGCCCATCCGCCACGACGGATCGCGGAAACGCCATCGGTCGCCCGCCGGTTGACCGCGCCCCCGCTTCTGGTGATCGCCAGCCGCTCGAATCCGCTCGGGCCGCCGCTCCGAACTACACCGCCCTGACCGGAGCGCGCGGCATTCCCGGCAACGACCCTGATTCGAACCAGTCGGGAAGCCCGAGCGGCACCTGGACCGGTTCGGCCGCAACGGAAGTCGGCGCCGACAATCCTGGTTCGCCTCTGCCGGGAAGTTTCTCGGGTCGCGGCCACGCGGCGCCGATCGGCACCGCCCGTAGTGGCACTCCGGGCGAAGCGATTGAGCGCCGCCCTGCCGACCCGGCTGCTACCTCTGTGCGCGGGCTGGTCTCCCCCGACCCCGGGCGCGGGTCCGCGGCCGTTTCCGATGGTCGCCTCCTCCACCCCTCTTCCGAGCCCGCTCCCGCCCCTGATGATCGCCTGGCCGCATTCCTCGACGGCTGCGCCGCCGAGCCCGACGCGGGTCTCTGGGATGCGTTGGCCGCCGATCGCGTCGGGAGCATCGAGGCCGCCGAGCTCGACTCGCCGGGGGTCGCACGCGGATACGGGCTCACGGTCGCCGACCGGCCCCACCGCCCCGAACTCGGTGACCGCGCCTCCAAACGCTCACTGCCCAAGCCCTTCGACCGGTCCATCATGGAGCGGCTCTTCGCGGCCTTCACCTCGGTGTTCCAACGCGAGTCGATGGGCGACGTGCCCTCGCTCGTCCGCGGCGAGATCACCCGCTCCGCCGCCCCCTGGCAGCTCGCGACCGAGCCCGGCCGGGTCACGATGGCCCTCGGCCGCGACGCCAGCGCGGGCCTCGGCGAGCCGTCCACCCCCGCGGCCACGAGCGCCGGCACCAACCCCGACATCGCGGCCGCCTCGGCAGCTCCGGGCACCGCCGCAGAACGCGGCATCGCAGCCGAATCCGCAACCACGGACGCCGCATGGAGCGGCATTGCAGCCGCCTCCCCGACCACCGATGCCAACGCGCGCCTCCTGCGCCGCTGGCAGCGCGAGTCCTATGTGCATCGAGTGCTTCGGTTGCCGCACAACGAGGCCGCTCCCGCCGACCTGCGCGAAGACGTCCGCACCGTGCGCCGCTCCTACCTCCGACGCCTATGGGCCCGCGTGCACGGGCGCGAGCTGCGCGGCGAGTCGACCGCCTCCGACGAGGTATGGGACCTGCTCGACGGGGTCCTGCGCTCGGTCGTGATGGACCAGCGAGACCGACTGCGCCGCTCCCTCGAACGAGGAGTGAGGCCGTGACTCGCTTCCCGATCGAGCGGAGCGGCGACCTCATCCGCATCGGCTCCCGGCCACCCCATCCGGAGCGCACGGCGCTCGTGGAGGCGCGGGGTGCACTGCTGCTGTGGGACGTACTCGACCGGTCCCCGCACCCGGCCGCCGAGATCCACGACCTCGCGCTGGCCGCGGACTGGTTGTGGGAGGTCTACGGCCCCTATCTGACCTACGGGTTCGAGCTCGGAGTCACGTCCTTCACGACCGAGGAGGCGTCGCCGGTCCTCGACGCCGCGCGGGCGCTGGCGCACCTGCACTGGGCGGAAGCCTGGTGGCCCGCCTCCCACGAAACCGGAGTCCCCGCGCTCGCGCCGGGCCTCCTGCGGGCCGAGACCGCCTGGCGCACATCGGCGGTAGAACACCTCCTCGACGATGTGGAGGCGGTCGAACGCGCACTCACCGGGATCGACTTGGCAGCGCTGACGACCCTGGCGGGCCACCCGATCCTCGGGGCCGAAGCTCGCGCGCTCGCAGCATCGGTCGAGGGCCTCGCCGAAGACCACGGCATCACGCTCGAACATGAACCGCAACGCGTGCAGAGCGACTGGGCGCTGGCCGCGGGCGGCTCAGAGTCCGGAGACCTCGTGCTCGCGAGCGGCACCGATGCGGTGGACTGGGCTCTCATGCCGCAGGGCCTCGCCGACGCCGCGGCCGAGGCGACCTGGACGGCGACCATGCGCGCGGGCACCCTGACCCTCGCGGTCACCCTCCCCGCCGCCCCCGACGCGCGCGACCTCCCGCTCACCGCCCGCATCGCGGGCCTCGATCTGCCGCTCAGTCTCGACGGCGACACATTCACGGGCGACATCGAAGCGCCCCAAGGCTTCATGATGCTTCCGGCCGCCGACCGGACGCTCCAAGTGTTCGCCCCCGGCTTCGCCCTCCCCGCGCCGTCCGATCCGGAAGCCGCCGACCGCCGGGCCGCAATCCTCGCCTTCGCCGCGGAACGCCTCGCCGACCCCGCCGCCTCATTGACCGAAAGGGCGGCCCGCCCATGAGCGACAAGCCATGCCCGGCAGGTGCGGACCTGAACGCCCGCCACCGACCGGCCGGAACCGTGCCGAGACCGAACGGAACCCACCCGAGCGCTCGACATCCGATCCCGAGGCCTAGTTCACCCGCCCCCGCAACCACGAAGTCCGAGCCCGCTTCCCGCGAGAGTGCTCTCTCGCCCATGACCGGCCGACTCGCTTGCACTGGACAGTGCCGCGCCAGAAGTGCCAACCGTCGGGCGCCCGGTCTTCTACGCAGGCGATTCAACCCCCGAACGCAGATCGCGACCGCAACAACCGGACACGTCTCGCGCAGCTGCCTTCCATCAACTTTGACCGCCCCTCCCGCCTGTCCGGGGCCGCGCCGCGCCGGGAGTGGACTCATGCAGGCAGTGCGCCGACCCCGGCACCTCGGTTGTTCAACGCCGCCGTCCGCGAATTTCCAGCCTCGCTCCGCCCACCCGGGGGACCCGTCACCAGGGACCGGCCGTCTCGCGAGCCCGCCGGGATCGTGCCGCGCCCGGGCCGGAATCCCACGCGCACCGCATCGCCGATCCCGGCGCCTCGGTCGCTCAGCGCCGACTGCCGCAGTCGCAGTCGCCAAGAGCTGCGATTCGTGCAATGGCGACCCGTCGCGCATGGCCGGCCCGCTCGGCCGCAGCGAGACCGTTCCGGTCGCGCTCACACGCGACCCGCGTGCGAGGGCCTTCGGGTTCGAGAGCCGCGCAACCGCTTCGACCGATCACCTCACCACGCCGACCCTGAAGGCGACCGCATGAGCGACGTCCCCGACCACCTCATAGGCCTGCGCGGGGCCGAGACCACCGGGCCCCGCTGGGCCGCGTTCCGCGAGTTGAACAATCGGGCCGCGATGCTCTCCAACGACGGCAGGAACGCCGAGGCGACGGCGCTGCTCCTCCAGGCCTACGAGTTGACCACCGTGCCCGATGTGGACGCCGCCGGGCTCGACGGCCGCGCCCGCGCGCTCGCGAACCTCGCCGCGCTCGCCGAGGGCAGGGGCGAGCCCGGGGAGGCGCTGCGCTACACCGAGGAGGCCCTGCTCGCCTGCGAGCGGGCGCAGAGCGAGGCCGGGAACCGGTACGGCACGGCCGCCGTGCACGCCTCGCTCCTGATCAACCGCGCCCAGACGCTTCAACTCGTCGGCCGCCTGGACGACGCGCTCGCCGACCTCGACACCGCCATGACCCTAACCGCCGACACCGAGACGGTCGGCGACGATGTGCTCGTCGCCGTGATGCTCCACAACACCCGCAGTGTGCTCCTCATAGGACTCGAACGCTGGGAGGAGGCCGAGGCGGCCGCGCGGCACACCCTCCAGCTCGCCACCGCGCACGACCCGCGCCTGACCGGCCACCCGTACACGAACCTCGCGGTGATCGCCCAGGCCCTCAACGACCACGGCGCCGCGCTCGAATACCTGCGCCTGGCCGAGCAGGTGCACGCGGCGGCGGGCGACCCGGCCGCGGCCGCGCTCGCCGTCGCGAACCAGGGCCGCGCGGCGATGCGCATGGGCGACTTCGCCTCCGGGCAGCGACTCCTCGCCGAGGCCGAGCAGGCGTTCGCGGACGGCGAGGAACCGCTCCGGGCCGCCGAGATCCGCTTCGGCCGGGCGCACGGCGCGCTCCAGTCCGGGGACGTCGAAACCGCCCGGGCCCTGCTCGGGCCCGCCCTCGCGGTGCTGCGGGAGTCCGGGCACACGACCATGCTCGCCGAAGCGCTCGCCGTCGCGGGCGACCTCGCCGCCGCCGGGGCCGAGTACGAGGAGGCCGAGGCGTCCTACCTCGCCGCCCGCGAGGTCTACGCCGCGTCCGGCGCTCGATACCACTTGGCGCGCATCGACATGCGCCGCTCGTTCGCCGTCTCGGCGCGGTGCGCGATCGCGGTGACCGCCTCCGAGTCGCAGCGGCTCCTGCGGGCCGCGTTCGACCTGTCGCTGCCCTCGGCGCTCGCGACCGACGCGATCCGCCACCAGTTCGCTCCCGGCCGCGCCCGCGAGCAGTGGGCCGCCACGGTCGCGATCCCCGCGATGGCGCACGCCCTCCACCTCGCGGCCGCAATGCAGGACGGCGCCCTCGTCTCCGAACTCCTGGAGCACATGAGCGCCACGGTCTCCCTGCACGCCCCGGCCGCCCCCGAGACGGTGCCGCTGGCCGAGGCGCTCGGCCCCGACCCGCTCGCGCTCGACGTCCCCGAGGACTTCGGGCGGCTCTCCTACACCGCTTCGGCCCTCATCACCGGGCTCTCGGAGTCCTTCCCGGCGACGCGCTTCGCGCTCCCGCCGCGCCTGCGCGTGAACCCCTGGCGTGAGTCCCAATTGGAGCCGTGGATTCAGGAGACCGAACGGCGCTACGGCTTCCCGATCCGATCCGACGAGGTGATCGACACATGGTGATACCCGAACGCCCCACGGTTCAGCTCAAGATCGTCGACACCGACGCGCTCTTCTACTCCTGGCGCTGGGAGCACGACCTCGGCGCGATCCAGAACATCATGGTCCCCGCCGACACGATGCTGCCCGCTTTGAACGACCTCGCGATGGCCCTGCCCACGCCGCTGCCCGGCGAGACCGTTGACCAGGCGCTCGAACGGTCCCTCACCGGGCCGCTGGTCGACCGCGACCGCGAGATCGAACTGACGACCGCGCTCGCCCGAGCGCTCGTCCCCTATCAGCTCGCGATGGAACTGAACGGGATGCTGGAGCGGGGACTGCGCCCGCACGTGCGCATCCAACCCTCACTGTGGACTTCGCAAGTGCCTTGGGAGGCACTGCACGTGGACGAGGGTGAGCGGTTCGTGACGAACTCCGACGTCTCGGTCCTGCCGCCCGCGACCGTCCGCAACGCCCCGGAGCGCCGCGTCTCCCCCTGGAACCCCGACGGCAGGGTCGTCGCGGTCTTGGACCCGAAGGTCCCCGGCCCGCCGTCGAGCGGCCTCGGCTCGGTCCTCGGCGAACCGGGCCCCGAACTCAAGGACCTGATCGAAAGGCTCGGCGACCGCCGCGTCCCGGCCGGAACGCCCTTCCGCCGCAACGACCTCGACCGCGACGCGCTCGAGCCGCTCCTCGCCGACGCCGCCCGGCTCCTCTACGTCGGCCACGTGACCACCTCCCAGAACGGCCTCGACGCCCGCCTCCACCTCAGCTGCGGCCCCGCCACCACCGGCCGAGGCGCGGCCGTGCGGGGCCACCGCCCCCTGACGGCCGCGGACCTGGTGCTCGGCCACCGCCCCGACTCGCTCGCGCCCTGGCGGATGCCGAACCGCGTCGCGTTCATCGCCTGCGAGAGCGGCGGCGAAACCCGCTTCGCCGAACCGGTCGGCCTCGTCGCCGCCGCGATCCACGGCGGCGCCCAGTACGTCACCGCCACCCGCTGGACCCTCCCCACCGACGCGGGCATCCGAGCCTTCGCGCCAGAGGCCACCCCCGAGACCAGCCTCCTGCCCGAGGCGATCACCGCGGTCGACGCCGCCCACGACACACCGGACCCCGTTGCCGCCCTGAACGACTGGCAGAAAATGAAGGCCGCCGCCTGGGAGGCTGAGGGACGCCTGGAGGACTCCCCCGTCATCTGGTCGGCCCTCGCCACCGCCCACGGCTGAGGCACCGCCCACTAGTACCTCGGGAAGAGTCGACGCGTCGGAGAAGAGCCCCGCGGCGGGCACCGGTTCTACCATCTGGAGCCCGGCGGACTGGCCGAAGTCGGCGAATGGCTGCACCCGTTCGAGCACTACTGGCGACAGCGGATGCAGGCCCTGGCCGACGTACTCGACGAGGAGCAACGCGATGACCGAAACCGACTCGATCCACTGCGAGCAGTACATTCCGCACCCGCCCGCCAAGGTCTGGGCGGCCCTGACCGTCCCCGAACTGCACGCACGGTGGTGGGCGGAAGGCGACGTCAAACCGGTCGTGTGACACACCTTCACGTTCGACATGGGCGCCTGAGGCTCGCAGCGCTGCGAGGTCACCGAGGTCGTGCCCGAACGCAGGCTCGCCTACCGCTTCGCGGAGGGCGTGCTCGACACCGTCATCACCTGGCGCCTCGAGCCCCAGGGCGAGGGCACGCTCCTCGTACTCGACCACACCGGCTTCGACCTCGACTCGCCGACGGGACGTCAGGCGGTCCAAGGCATGGGCAACGGTTGGCCGGGCCTCCTCCGCGCCATCGAACCCGTTGCCGCCGAGGCCTAGCGCCGGAGCGCCGATCCTCCGATCGGCCTGTTCGGACGGTCCGTTCATGCATTCCCGCGCTCAGCCGTTGCCGACCGCCTTCATCGATGGAATCGTGAGGTCACTCATCGTGCTGTCGGCAAAGGAGCGGATCCGATGACCCACCGATTCAACGCGCCCCCGGGCTGGCCCGTAGCCCCCGGATGGACGCCGCCTGAGCACTGGCAGCAGCCACCGACCTGGCCGAGCGCCCCGCCCGGATGGCAGTGGTGGGTGGAGGTCGCGCCGTCGGCCGAGGCGCCGCACGTGCCGGCGCAGACCGCTCCGGCCCCTGCTCCGGTGGCTCCAGGTCCGGCGCCGGTCCCGACCCCGCCGTCCGCCCCGGCGACCTCGAACGGACTGGTCAACCCGGACCTCCGGCAGCTCCTCGACACGCCGGTGGCAGCCGTCGCCGCGGACAACGGCCTCGGAAACCGCAAGGCCCGCCTCGAATCCCAGGTCGCAGCGCTCACCGCGTTCGCCGGGCGGCTCCAGCGGGCGCTCGCGGCGAACGTCGGCGAGCTCCAGGCACTCGGCGGCCTCGAAGCCTCAGAGCTTCAAGTCGAGATCGGCCGCCGCAAGGCGCTGGTCGACCACCTCGAAACGCAGGCCCGAGCCGCGACGGCGACCGCCGAAGCCGCAGCGGCCGAACAGCTCCGGCAGCTTCGCGTCCAGACCCAGAACGCCGGCGTCGAGTTGCACCGCATCGGCATCGGCATCGAGATCGAGCAGGCGAAGGCCGACCTCGTCGAGACCCGCGACACCGTGCTGCTCCAGGAAGCCGGCATCTACGAGTACAACCACCCGCTCCAGGACGCGGTCGCCTACAAGATGCGACTGGAGCACATCAAAGAGCAGTACAAGCTCCTCGTCCGGCACGACCTCGCCTTCACCGCGGTCACCAACTGGCAGGTCAACGGTTCGGAGGCCCAGGGCCGCAAGATGGTGCGCGAGACGGCGAAGCTCATGCTGCGCGCCTACAACGCCGACGCCGACAGCCTCGTCCGCACCATGAAGCCCTACAAGCTCGACTCCGCCCTCACCCGCCTCGGCAAGACCCGCGAGACCATCGCCCGCCTCGGCTCCACCATGCAGATCCGCATCACCGACGAATACCACCGCTTCCGCCTCGACGAACTCCGCCTCACCGCCGACCACCTCGTCAAGACCGCAGAAGAGAAGGAACGCATCCGCGAGGAGCGCGCCCTCGAACGCGAAGAGGAACGCGCCCAACGCGAAATGCTCAAAGAGCGCGAGAAGCTCGACAAGGAGCGCTCGCACCTCATGACCGCCATCGCGAAGCTCGAAGCGAGCGGCGACACCGCGGCGGTCGCCGAACTGACGGCGAAACTCGACCAGGTCGAGGCCGCTTTCGAAGACGTGCTCACGCGCCAGGCCAACTCGGCCGCCGGATTCGTCTACGTCATCTCCAACCGCGGCGCCTTCGGCCCCGACATGGTCAAGATCGGCATGACCCGCAGGTTGGAGCCGATGGACCGCGTCAACGAACTCGGCGACGCCTCGGTGCCGTTCCGGTTCGACGTGCACGCACTCGTGTTCAGCGAAGACGCGCGCGGCCTCGAAGCGCGGCTCCACGAGGCCTTCGCGCAGTAGCGCGTCAACCAGGTCAACCTGCGGCGCGAGTTCTTCTACGTGTCGCCCGCCGAGGTCCGCGAGGCGCTGGCGAAACTCGCGGGAGAGCACCTGCTCGAATACACCGACGAGCCCGAGGCGTACGAGTGGCGCGCGAGCGGAGGCGAGACCCGAACTCCCGCAGCGGAAGACAAGGTCACCTAAAGGACGGAGGCCTATTCTTCCCATCTCAGCCGGGCCGCCTACGGCACCGGCGGCGGCGCTCAGTCGGGGGCTCTATGCCGGTGTTTCATCGGCATAGAGCTCTTCGATGATCACTGCGAGGGCCGCGTACGCCTCGGCCGCGTCGGGAGCGGTGCCGGTCAGCTCCGCGAAGCGCACGTTGACTCGTCGTGAGAACTCAGTGGGGTCGCTGATGCCGGGCGGCACGGCCAGGAACCAGCGGTAGCCGCGTGGCCGCGGCGCGCGGCCCGCTTCGGTCAGATGCTCGTCGATCGCGCCGTCGATGTCGTCTTGGTCGCCGCTGGTGCGCGGCGAGGTCACCGTCCGCGTCTGATCGCCGTGCTCAAATATGGTGCGGACGGTGTGGTCGGCGACGACGTGCCGCGCCAGTCGCAGCCGGTCGCGCCCGGCGGCTTCGGCGATGAGGGCGTCCCAGCCCGTTTCGGCCAGTTCGAGAAACGCCCTGCCATCGATGTGCGCGAAGCCGTCATCGCCGAAATCGGGCGGCATTGACAGCACCGTCTCGGCCGGTTCAGTCATCAAGAGCCTCCGCTTCATCTGCGAGAGCGCCCGGTGTCACTACGCCGGCATGGGGCCCTCTCGGATCAGGATCGCTGATCCGGCGCGGGCGCGCCGAGATACGCCCGGACCTTGTCGAGGTTGGTCTCGATCGGGTCGACGGCGTCGACCGTCAGGCGGTCGACGGTCAGGGGCGGGTGCTCGCGGCGCATGCGTTCGACGTGGTCCCAGTCGATCTCGTGCCAGTTGGGGATGTTGCGCTTGCGACCTTCGACCCGCCGCCGGTGCAGGTCGAGGTCGGTGCAGACGCACTCGACCACCCGCAGTTCGGCGTCGTGGTCGGCGGCGAGCCGCGCCCAGCGCTCGGCGGTATCGTCGTCGATGACGCAGTCCGTGATCGCCGACTGGCCCATGAGCAGTTGGCGGGTCACCAGCGACTCGACCAGTCCGTGGTAGAGCTCGCCGTACGTAGAATCGTCCATGTGCTTGAAGACGTGGTACGGCTTCAGCGCCCCCATGAGCCAGTCACTGGCGAACACCGGCGTCCGAGAGGCGCGTGCGAGCGCCTCTGCGAGAGTGGACTTCCCGGTGCCGGGCAGGCCGGCGAAGGCGATGATCTGGGGACGGGCGGCCCGGTCGTTGCGCATCGGAATCCTCCAGTGGTCGGTACGTTCGGCGACCCCGGTGCGCGCCTAGGCGAGGTCTCCCAGGAGCGCCGTCGGGGCGCCTTCGAGCGCAAGCGTATCGAGGACCGTGAGGAGTTGGTTCTCCTCGTAGCGGAAGTGGGTCTCCATGACCGCGCCGATGCCGTCGAGGTGGTCGTGGAGGTCGTCCGGGTCGGCGTTCTCGTCCATCGCGGCGGCGAGGCGGCCGATGAGGTGTTCGAGCATGTTGTGGTCGGTCATGAGCTTGGCGATCACCGGCTGGAGTTCGGGGTGGGCGGCGACGACCTGGGGGAAGAGGCCGCCGTCCTCGCTGCGGTGGTGGCCGCTCAGGGCGGTGCAGAAGCCGCGGCAGAAGAGGAGGAGGTCGTGGCCGGGCGAGTCGTCGAACTCGCCGTCGATGGAGCGTCGGGCGAGGTCGAGGGCCTTGCGGAGTTGCTGGTGGACGGCACGGAGTTGACTGCTGAACGCGACCAGGCGGTCGGTCTCGGAACTTATGGCGGACTCCTTCGCGGTACGGCGCCCGCCCGCCGGGAGGGGCGCCGCGACGGATACTACCGCGGCGGGCGGGGCGGGCCTAGGATCCCGGTCATGACCGATCTCCTCACCTTCCACCGCCGGACGATGACCTACGCCGTCTCGATCGTCGAACTCGTCGAGCCCGCACAAATGTGCCTGCCGACACCTTGCGCCGCATGGGATCTGGGCGCGCTCCTCGCGCACATGGCGGGCCAGAACCGCGGCTTCGCCGCCGCCGCGCGCGGCGAGGACTTCGACCCGGCAGTGTGGGCCGAGCTGCCGGCCGTCCCCGGCGACTTCGCGGCCTCGGCGCACGAGGTCGTCGCGGCGTTCAACGCCGACGGCGCGCTGGAGCGCACCTGGCCGCTCCTCGCGGGCCTGGACACGCCGGTGCCGACGCCCGGCGCGACCGCGCTCGGGTACCACTTCATCGACTACGTGGTGCACGCCTGGGACGTGGCCGCCGCGATCGGGCGCCGCGTCGAGTTCGAGCCGGAGCTGCTGGAGGCGGTGCTGCCGCTCGCGATGGACGTCCCGCTCGAAGGGCCCGCGCGCGTCGGACCGTACGCGCCGTTCGCCCCGGCCCTCGCGCCGGCGGCCGACTCGGGCCGGCTCGAAGTGCTGCTGTCGGTGCTCGGGCGCGATCCGAGCTGGAAGGCCCGGGCGTTAGTCGTCCTGGGTCGAGCGGACGGCCTCGTGGAGCGCCGCGAGGTCGTGCCGCATCGCGAGGGCGGTGCCGATCCGGCGTCGGCGGCCGTCGGCCGCGACGCTGTAGAGATGGGGCTCTTCGGAACGCAGCCGCTCGCCGCGGGCCCGGCCGTAGCTGCGAATCCGGCCGCCGAAGGGGCCGTGGACGTGCAGCGTGCCCTCCTCGTACGTGAACAGCGGCACCTTGAGGCTCGCGAATCCGACCGCGGCCAGGATCGGGCCGAGGACGAGCAGCACGGGCGTCCCGGTGAGCTGCAAGACGAGGAAGCCGAAACCCCCAGCGCTGAAACCGGTGGAGATGAGGCTCGCGCTCAGCGCGCTATGGTGACGGACCCGGATCGGGCCGGAAGGGTGCGCGGCGTCCATGCTCGCTCCTCGTTAGGGGTGCGGCGAGGCTACTCCGGCACGGCCACCGACGAGAGCGCCCCGCCGCCGGAGGACCGGCGGCGGGGCGGGGCGTCAGGCCTTCTCGGCCGGTTCGGCCTCGTCGGGCACCGCTTCCTCGTGGTGCGGGTGGCGGCGTTCGAGGGCCGCGCCCTCGACGTCCACATCGGGCAGTATGCGGTCGAGCCACTTCGGCAGCCACCAGGCCTTGTCGCCCACCAGGTGCATGAGCGCGGGGATGATGAGCATCCGGACCAGGAACGCGTCCACGAGCACGCCGAAGGCGAGCCCGAAGCCGATCGGCCGGATCATCGCCGAGTGCGAGAACACGAACCCGCCGAACACCGCGATCATGATGATGGCCGCGGCCGTCACCACCGAGCGACCGGCGCGCACGCCGGAGACGACGGCCGCGCGGGCCGGGACGCCGTGCGCGTACGCCTCGCGGATGCCCGAGCCGATGAACAGCATGTAGTCCATCGCGAGCCCGAACAGGATGCCCACCAGGATGGTCGGCAGGAAGCTCAGGATCGGCCCGGGCGTCTCGACACCGAACACGCTAGCGGCCCAGCCCCACTGGTAGATCGCCACGACGCCGCCGAGGGCCGCGAAGTAGCTGAGGATGAACCCGAGCGTCGCCAGGACCGGCACGATGATCGAGCGGAACACCAGGATCAGGATGAGCAGCGAGAGGCCCACGACCACGGCGAGGTAGATCGGCAGGGCGTCCGCGAGGATCTCCGAGACGTCGATGTTGCCGCTGGCCGAGCCCGCGACGCCGAGTTCGCCGACGCCGTCGACGGACAGGTCGCGCAGCACGTGCACGAGTTCCTGAGTGGACTCGGAGGTGGGGCCGTCCTCGGGAACGACCTGGAAGGCCATCGTCGTGCCGTCCTCGGAGGTCCCGATGGGCGCCACGGCGACCACGTCGTCCTCGGCCGCCACGGCCTCGGCGACCGCGACCTGGGCCGCGAGCGTGTCGGCCTCGCTGGGCGTGCCCGTCAGGTCGGCGACCACGAGGAGGGAGCCGTTGAGCCCGGCCCCGAACTTCTCGTCGATCGTGTTGTACGCCTGGTACTGCGTGGTGTCGTGCGGCTCCTGCGAGCCGTCGGGCAGGTTGAGCCGCATGTCGAGTGCGGGGACGGCGACCGCGATCAGCGCCCCGACGCCCACGAGGACGCGCACCACGGCGCGGCCGGTGCGCATCGGCTTCGGCGCGGCCGGGGCCGCGTGCGACTCCTGCGCGTCGCGGGTCCGCCGCTCGCGCTTGGAGAGGATGCGCGGACCGACGAAGCGGAGCATCGCCGGGGTCAGCGTCACGGCCACGAGCACGGCGCAGGCGACGCAGAACGCGCCGACCGAGCCCATGAGGCCCAGGAACGGAATCCCGGTGATGTTCAAGGCCGCCAGCGCGATGAGCACGGTGGCGCCGGCGAAGACGACGGCGTTGCCGGAGGTGCCGGTCGCGAGGGCGATCGACTCGTCGACGTCGTAGCCCTCCTTGAGCTGGCGGCGGTGGCGGTTGACGATGAACAGCGAGTAGTCGATGCCCACGGCGAGGCCGAGCATGAGGCCGAGGATCGGCGTCACCGAGACCATCTCCAGGACGCCGGAGAGGGACATGGTGGCGAGCGCGCCGATGCCGACGCCGACGAGGGCGGTGAGCAGCGGCAGGCCGGCGCCGATGAGGGTGCCGAGCATGACGACGAGCACGATGGCGGCGACGACGAGGCCGATGACCTCGCTGACGCCCGCGATCTGCGGGACGGTGTCGAGCATGTCGTTGGAGTAGTCGACCTCGACGCCGTCCACAGGGGAGTCTTCGAAGACGTCGGTGACGGCGGTCTTGATCTCGGGCGTGACGTCCAGCGCGGGGTCGGTGAAGGTGACGGCGACGATCGCGGTGCTGCCGTCCTCGGAGACCATGTGGATGTCGGCGGCGAGGGCGAGGAGGCGCGCGCCCTGGTCGAGTGCGGCGGCCTGGGCTTCGAGTTCGGCGGCGCCCGCTTCGAGCTCGGCCTCTTGGGCGTCGAGTTCCTGGACGCCGGCGTCGAGTTGGGCCTGCTGCTCGTCGAGCGCGGCGGTGGCCGCGGGGTCGCCTTCGGCCTGCGTGTAGGCGGCGTCGAGTCCGGCCTGGGCCGTGGCGAGTTCGTCGCGGGCGTCGGCGATGCCGGTGCGGCCCTCTTCGATCTGGGTGCGGCCGGTCTCGATCTGGAGGAGGCCTTCGTCCACGGCGGCCTGCTGCTCGGCGCGGTCGGCTTCGGTGGCGAAGGGGTCGGTGACGGCTTCGACGCCGTCGACCTCGTTGGCGTCGGCGATGACGGCGCTGATGGCGGTCTGCTGCGCCTCGGTGAAGGCGGAGCCGTCCTCGGTGCTCACGACGATGCGGCCGCTGCCGCCGGAGGCGGCGGGGAGGGCCTCGGCGAGGTGGTCGGTGACCTCCTCGGTGGGGGTGCCGGGGATGGACAGCGTGCTCGCCAGCGTCCCTCCGAAGAGGACGAACGCGGCGGCTGCGGCGGCGAGGATCAGCGCCCAGATGCCGATGACGGTCTTGGCGCGGCGGGCGCACCAGCGCCCGACGCGGTACAGGAACTCTGCCAAGGTGGTCTCCTGGTGGTAAGGCCCGGTTGTGCGGCTCGGTCGTACGGTTTCGGGTGTTCGGTCACGCGCCGGGCTCTCGCAGCACTGCGGTGAGCCGTGCGATGAGGTCGTCCCAGGCGCGCCGGGACGCGGGGGTGTCGGCCGCGCCGGTCTCGGCGATCCAGCGGTGGACGAATCCGAGGATGCCGCCGCAGAAGGCGGCGACGAGGAGTTCGACGGCGAGCGCGTCGGCGTCGGGGTGTCGGCGGACCATGGCCGCGGTGATGCGCTCGGTGAAGAGGTTGAAGGCGCGCTGCATGAGCACGGCCTCGCGGTGGCTGGGGTCGGCGAGGTCTCCGCCGAGGATGTCGAAGAGGTCGACGACGGTGGGCACGAGCTGCCCGGCCGCGGCGGTGGCGACGAGGTCGCCGAGGACGGTCTCGGCCTCGCGGGCGGCGTCGGCGGCCTGCGCGGTCATGCGGTCCACGACCTCGCCGAGCATCTCGCCGGAGACGGCGGTGACGACGTCTTCGAGGGACCCGAAGTGGTTGAAGACGGTCCGGCGCGAGACGTCGGCGGCGGCGGCGAGCTCGTCGACGGAGAAGTCGGTGCTGCGCCGCTCCTCCATGAGGCTCGCGGCGGCGTCGAGGATCGCCTTGCGGCTCTTGGCCTTGAGCGCGGCCCGGCGGTCGACGGGCTCGTCGGGTGCGACGGACATGCCGCCTACACTAGATGCAACGATGCACTGAGTGCATCGTTTTCACGATGTGTGCCTCCGCACAATCGCCGGGCGAAGCGGCGACCGGCGCATGGCCGCGCTCAGCCCTACACGATCACCAGCCGCGCCACTGCACCACCGTGCCGACGACCGAGATCCGGCCGAGGACGATCCCGGCGGTCGCGAGGCCGTCGCCGGCCTCGTTCCGCTCGACGATCCTCCGTTTCGCGATGTAGCCGAAGACGAGGCCGAGGATGCCCAGGAACCCGCACAGCCCGACGATGCCGAGCACGAGCGCGGCGACGGCGAAGCAGTTGGTGCGGGGGCGGGCAGGCCGCTGCGGAAACACACGCGGGAGGGTAGCGCTACAAACCGTCCAGTCGGTATGCTTGGTCGGTCCCGATCGTCGACAAGGAGGTCGCCGTGGAGATCACCGGTGCCGTGCTCGAACGCTGCGGTGCGCCCGCACCCTACGCAGCCTCGAAGCCCGTCTCGATCGGGCCGCTCGAACTCGACGGGCCCGGGCCCGGAGAGCTCCTGGTGCGCATCGAGGCCGCGGGCCTGTGCCACTCGGACCTGTCCGTAGTGGACGGCAGCCGGGTCCGCCCGGTGCCGATGCTCCTGGGGCACGAGGCCGCCGGGATCGTGGTCGAAGCCGGGCCGGGGACCGCGATCACCCCGGGCCGACGCGTCGTCATGACCTTCCTCCCCCGCTGCGGCGCCTGCGAGGCCTGCGGGACGCGAGGCCGACTCCCCTGCACCGTCGGCAGCGCCGCGAACGCGGCCGGAACCCTCGTCGGCGGCGCGGTCCGGCTGCACCGCGACGGCTCGGCGGTCCGCCACCACCTCGGCGTCAGCGCCTTCGCCACCCACGCCGTGGTCTCGGCGACCTCCGTCGTCGCCGTCGACGCCGACGTCCCGGCCGACATCGCCGCGCTCCTCGGCTGCGCCGTGCTCACCGGCGGCGGCGCGGTCGTCAACGCGGGCAGACCCGTTGCGGGACAGACCGTCGCCGTGGTCGGGCTCGGCGGCGTCGGCATGGCCGCGCTGCTCGTCGCGAAGGCCTTGGGCCACGAGGTGATCGGCGTCGACACCGTCCCGGCGAAGCTCGACATGGCCCGCGAACTGGGCGCCGAGGCTCGAACCCCCGGCCAGGCCGAAGCGCAGCGCGTGCCGCTCGTGGTCGAGGCCGCCGGTTCGGCCCGCGCCTTCGAGACCGCGTACGCGCTCACCGCGCCGGGCGGCACCACGGTCACCGTGGGGCTCCCGCACCCCGACGCGCGGGCGAGCATCTCCCCGCTGAGCCTCACCGCCGAGGCGCGCACCGTCGTCGGCTCCTACCTCGGATCGGCCGTACCGGGCGACGACGTGCCCCGGTACGTCGAACTCTGGCGGTCGGGGCGGCTGCCGCTCGACCGGCTCGTCTCCGACCGCATCGGGCTCGACGACCTGCCCGCGGCGCTCGACCGACTGGCCGCAGGAGAGGCCCTGCGACAGCTCATCGCCTTCTGAATAGAGGTCCGGGGTCTGCGGGCCCGGGCCGATGCCGGGCGCTCCACGACCGAATCAGGCGGGACCCGCTCCCGCAGCGCAACTCCACACCGTACGAGGCCCGGCAGTATCGCGGGCCGTCAACTCTGAAGGGAAAGCCCATGGCACGCACCGCCATCGTCACCGGAGCCGCCCGCGGCATCGGCGCCGCCACGGCCCGCCGCCTCGCCGCGGACGGCCACGCCGTCGCCGTCCTCGACCTCGCCGAGGACCAGGCCGAGACCACCGCGAAGACCATCAGGGAGGCCGGGGGCACCGCGCTCGCCGTCGGGGCCGACGTGGCCGACGAAACCGCCGTGGCCGAGGCCGTCGACCGCGTCGCCGCCGAACTCGGCGCGCCCGCGATCCTCGTCAACAACGCCGGCATCCTGCGCGACAACCTGCTGTTCAAGATGACCGCCGACGACTGGGACGCCGTCATGGGCGTGCACCTGCGCGGCGCGTTCCTCATGAGCCGTGCCGTGCAGTCGCACATGGTCGCGGCCGGCTGGGGCCGGATCGTGAACCTCTCCAGCACTTCGGCGCTCGGCAACCGCGGGCAGGCGAACTACGCCGCCGCGAAGGCCGGGATGCAGGGCCTCACCAAGACGCTCGCGATCGAGCTGGGCCGCTTCGGGATCACCGCCAACGCGGTCGCGCCCGGGTTCATCGAGACCGAGATGACGAAGGCGACCGCCGAGCGCATCGGCGTGCCCTTCGAGGACTTCCTCGCGCACGCGGCCAAAGAGGCGCCGGTCGGGCGCGTCGGCAAGCCCGAGGACATCGCCGCCGCGGTGTCCTTCTTCTGCTCCGAGGACGCCGGGTTCACCTCCGGCCAGGTGCTGTACGTGGCGGGAGGCCCGCGCGCATGAGCCCTCAGATCACCGTCCCCTCGCCCGGTTCGCTCACGAATGCCCTGGGCTCCAAAGCGACCGGCGACTGGCTCACGGTCGATCAGGGCCGCGTCGACGCATTTGCGGAGGCCACCGGCGACCACCAGTGGATCCACGTCGACCCCGAACGCGCGAAGTCCGGCCCCTTCGGCGGCCCGATCGCCCACGGGTACCTGACGCTCTCGCTGCTGCCCTTCCTCACGAAGGGCCTCTTCGACATCGGCGGCCTCGCCATGTCGGTGAACTACGGCCTGGACCGGCTTCGGTTCCTCCAGCCGGTGGCGGTGGGCTCCCGCGTCCGCGCCGTCGTGGAACTCGCCTCGGTCGAGCAGGTCAACCTCGGCGTACGCGCCGGGTTCACCGTGACGATCGAGATCGAGGACGCCGACAAGCCCGCCCTCGTCGCCCAGACGATCACGCTCTACGTGCCCGAATAGCCTCGCGAGGAGAACGCAAAGCGGAGCGGCCCCACAAGGGCCGCTCCGCTTCCTGTCGAGTCCGGTCAGAGGCGTTCGAGGACCATCGCCATGCCCTGACCGCCGCCGACGCACATCGCCTCGACGCCGTAGCGGCCTCCGGTGTCGGCGAGGGCGTTGATGAGGGTCGAGGTGATCCGGGCGCCGGTCATGCCGAAGGGGTGGCCGACCGCGATGGCGCCGCCCTTGATGTTCAGGCGCTCCTCGTCGATCCCCAGCTCGCGCGCCGACGGGATCACCTGCGCGGCAAAGGCCTCGTTGATCTCGACCAGGTCGATGTCGGCGATGCCGAGGCCCGCCCGGACCAGGGCGAGCTGGACCGCCTCGACGGGGCCCAGGCCCATGATCTCCGGGGACAGGCCGGTCACGGCCGTGGAGACGATGCGCGCCAAGGGCTGGAGGCCGAGTTCGTTCACCACTCGCTCTGACACCACGACGACCGCCGCGGCGCCGTCGTTGAGCGGGCACGCGTTCCCGGCCGTGACGGTGCCGCCGGGGCGGAACACCGGGTCGAGGGCGGCGAGCTTCTCGGCGGTGGTGCCCGGGCGCGGGCCGTCGTCGGCGGTGACGACCGTGCCGTCGGCGAGCGTGACGGGGGTGATGTCGCGGGCCCAGAAGCCCTCGGCGATCGCGCGTTCGGCTCGCTGCTGGCTGCGCGCGGCGAAGGCGTCCTGGTCCTCGCGGGTGATCCCGCGGATCGCGGCGACGTTCTCGGCGGTCTGGCCCATCGCGATGTAGGGGTCGGGCAGCAGGCCCGCCCCGCGCGGGTCGCTCCAGCCGGGTTCGGCGCCGCCCGCGCGTTTGGCGGTGCGCGCCAGGGCGTCGGCGAAGACGGGGTTCTCCAGGTCGGCGCCCGGGAGGTGGTCGCTGGAGCCGATCGCCATGCCGCTCACCGACTCCACGCCCGCGGAGACGAACACGTCGCCCTCGCCGGCCTTGACGGCGTGGAAGGCCATGCGGGTGGTCTGGAGGCTGGAGGAGCAGTAGCGGGTCACGGTCGCGCCGGGCACGGTGTCCCAGCCGAGCAGGACCGCGACGATGCGCGCCATGTTCATGCCCTGGTAGCCGCCGGGCATCCCGCAGCCGAGCATGAGGTCGTCGATGCGTTCGGGGTCGAGCCCGGGGACCTTGTCGACGGCGGCGCGCACCATCTGCGCGGCGAGGTCGTCGGCCCGCGCGTCCTTGAGCGAACCCTTGTAGGCGCGCCCGATCGGCGAGCGGGCGGTGGCGACGATGTAGGCCTCGGTCATGGTGTTCCCTTTCGGTGAGGTGGGGTTTCAGACGAACGCCTGCACGCCGGTGATCGCCCGGCCGACGATCAGGGTGTTCATGTCGTAGGTGCCTTCGTATGAGTAGACGGCCTCGGCGTCGGCGAAGAACCGGGCCACGCCGTGGTCGAGCTGGATGCCGTTGCCGCCGAGCACTTCTCGGCAGCGGGCGACGACGGCGCGCATCCTGCCGGTGCAGAAGGCCTTCGCAAGGGCGGCGTGCTCGTCGCGGCGCGTCCCGGCGTCCTCCATCTGGGAGACGCGGACGCAGACGGCGAGGCCCGCGGTGACGTCGGCGAGTGAGTCGGCGAGCTTCTGCTGCACGAGCTGGAAGGAGGCGATGGGCCGCCCGAACTGCTCGCGTTCGGCGGCGTAGCGGACGGCGGCCTCGTAGGCGCCGACCGCGATGCCCATGGCCTCCCAGGCGACGCCGACCCTGGTGGGGCCCAGGACGCCCGCGAGGTCCTTGAAGGAATCGATCCGCTGGAGGCGGTCGGATTCGGGGACTTCGACGCCGGTGAGCGTGATGTCGGCGTTCTGGACGCCGCGCAAAGACTGCTTGCGTTCGATCTTCTCGGCCTTGAAGCCGGGGGCGTCCTTGCGGACGATGAAGCCCTTCACCCGGTCGTCGGCGGTGTCCTTCGCCCAGATGACGGTGAGGTCGGCGAAGGTGGCGTTGCCGATCCAGCGTTTGGCGCCGTCGAGGGTCCAGGTGTCGCCGCGGCGGGTGGCGGTGGTGCGCAGGCCGCGGGCGGTGTCGGAGCCGGCGGAGGGCTCGGTGAGGCCGAAGGCGCCGATGACCTCGCCGCGGCCCATGCGCGGGAGCCACTCGGCGCGCTGCTCGGGCGAGCCGCCGACGCCGATGGCGCCCATGGCCAGTCCCGAGGTGACGCCGACGAAGGTCGCGAAGGACGCGTCGACGCGGGCGATCTCGACCGCGGCCCAGCCGCGGAAGAGCGCGCTGTTCTCGAACCGGCGGGACTCGGGCCACGCGGTGCCGATGACGCCCGTGGCGGCGATCCCGGGGATGAGGTGGTGGGGGAACTCGGCGCGCTCCCAGTGGTCGTCGGCGACGGGGCGCACCTCGCGCTCCATGAACTCGCGGATGCGCAGCGCCGCCGCCTGTTCGACGGGGGTGAGCAGGTCCTGGAAGGCGTAGAAGTCGGCGGCGAGGGTCGGCGTGTCGGTCATCGTTCCTCCTGTGGTGCGAGCCGGTAAAACCGACCAGTCGGTATGTTACTAGGATGGGTGTGGCGCCGCCTCGATCGCGGCGGCCCGTGCGAACCGCCCCGAAGGAGCGACCGTGACCAACCGCCATCTGTTCCCGCTGCGCTGGAACGACAACGACCAGTACGGCCACATGAACAACACCGTGTACTACGAGGCGATGGACTCGGCGGTGAACACCTGGATGATGCGCCGCGCCGACCTCGACCCCGGCGGGGACGTGATCGGCCTGGCCCGCGCCTCCTCCTGCGAGTTCCTCGCGCCCGCCTCGTTCCCCGAGGTCCTGGAGGTCGATATCGCGGTGGCCCGCCTCGGGACCACCGCGATCACCTGGGACCTGGCGATCCTGCGCCAGGGCGCCTCCGGACGGGAGGCGCCGCTGGCGATGGGGCGGTTCACGCACGTCTTCGTCGACCGCAAGGAGCGACGCCCCGTGCCGATTCCGGCGCCGATCCGCGCCGCGGTCGAAGCGGAGCTCCACATCGGAGCGCGTCAGCCGTAGACCTGCTGGAGCTCGCGTTTGAGGACCTTCCCGCTCGGACCGAGCGGGAGGGCCTCGACCACGTGCACCGCGCGCGGGTACTTGTAGGCCGCGACCCGCTCCTTCATGTAGGCGACGAGTTCGGCGGCGTCGACGTCGGCGCCCTCGGCGGGTACGACCGCCGCGTGCACCTCCTGCCCGTGCGTCTCGTGCGGCACGCCGAAGACCGCGGCGATGGACACCGCCGGGTGGCGTGCGAGCACGGCCTCCACCTCGGTCGGATAGACGTTGTAGCCGTTGCGGATGATCATGTCCTTCTTGCGGTCGACGATGGTCACGACGCCGTCGGCGCCCACCGTGCCGAGGTCGCCGGTGCGGAACCAGCCGTCGATGACCGCGGCGGCGGTGGCGTCAGGCCGGTTCAGGTAGCCCTTCATGAGGTTGTGGCCGCGCACGACGACCTCGCCGAGCGCGCCCGGCTCGTCGAGGAGCACGATCCGGTCCTCGGTCTCGGACTCGGCTACCGCGACGTCGACGCCCCACAGGCTCGTGCCCACCGTGCCCGGCCGGATCGGCTCGCCCACGTTGTTGAACGAGGCGGTGGGCGAGGTCTCGGTGAGCCCGTAGCCCTCGTGGACCTCGGCGCCGAAGGTCCGCTCGAAGGCCTCCAGGAGCGCCACCGGCAGCGCGGCCCCGCCCGAGACGGCGTAGCGCAGCGGCGGCCGCAGCGCCGAGCGCTTCGCGGCCTCAACGATCTGCGCGAAGTTCGTGGGCACGGCGGTGAACAGCGTGGCCTGGTACTTCACGAGGAGGTTCAGCGCCTCGTCCGGGTCGAACTTCGGCAGCAGGATGATCGAGGCCCCGCGCCGGAACCCGATGTTGAGCACCGCCATCTGCCCGAAGGAGTGGAAGAACGGCAGGCCGCCGTAGAGCACGTCGTCGGGCCGCACGTCGAAGGAGTCAAGGAGGGCGCAGTGCACCTGCTCGATCATCGCCAGGTGCGAGCCGACCGCGCCCTTGGGGGTGCCGGTGGTGCCCGAGGTGTACAGGATCGTCGCCGCCGCCAGCGGGTTCACCGACGCGTAGCGGGCGATCGGTTCGGCTTGGGCCGCTTCGGCTTCGAGGCGCGGGACCGGGGCCCCGCCCACGTCGAGGCCTTCGGGGGCGAGGACCGTGGTGAGCGGGACCCCGGCGCGCAGGGCCGCGGGGGCGGCCTCGGCCAGGAGCGGCGCGGCGGCCACGAGCAGGTCGGCCTCGGCGTCCTGGAGCACGAACGCGATCTCCTCGGCCTTGAACAGCAGGTGGATCGGGACGACGACGGCGCCGAGCGCCAGCGCGGCGTAGTAGACGCGCGGGAAGTCGGGCACGTTCGGGACGAGCATGGCGACGCGGGAGCCGGGTCCGATGCCGCGGGCGGCGAGCGCGCCGGCGTAGGCGCGGGTCTGGTCCCACAGTTCGCCGTAGGCGATGGTGCGGCCCATGAAGTGGAGGGCCGGGGCGTCGGGCCTGCGGCGGGCGGCCTCGGCGAGGATGGCGGCGATCGAGAGCGTCCCCTGCCCGGGGCCGTCGATCGCCTGGTCGGGACGGTGCGTCATCGCACTTCTCCTTCCGTTGCGGTTGAGGGTAGACGGAGTTCGGCCTTGCCGAGGGCGGCGAGGTGAACCTCGTCGGGGCCGTCGGCGAGTCGCATGGCGCGGGCGGCGGCGAGCATCTCGGCGAGGGGGTGGTCGTCGCTGAGCCCGGCGGCGCCGAACAGTTGGATCGCGTTGTCGAGGATGCGCTGGACGGCGCGGGGGACGGCGATCTTGATGGACTGGATCTCGAGCCGGGCCTCGCGGGCGCCGACGGTGTCCATGAGCCAGGCGGTCTTGAGGACGAGGAGGCGCAGGGCCTCGATCTCGACGCGGGCTTCGGCGGCCCAGGTGCGCACGACGCCTTTGGCGGCGAGCGGGCCTCCGAAGGCGATGCGTTCGTTGGCCCTGGTGCGGCACAGGTCGAGTGCGCGTTCGGCCATGCCGAGGGCCCTCATGCAGTGGTGGACGCGGCCGGGGCCGAGGCGGGCCTGGGCGATGGCGAAGCCGGCACCGATCTCGCCGAGGAGGTTGGCGGCGGGGACGCGGGCGTCGTCGAAGACGATCTCGGCGTGGCCGCCGTGGTCGCGGTCGTCGTAGCCGAGGACGGTGAGGGGGCGCACGACGGTGACGCCGGGGGTGTCGCGCGGGACGAGGAGCATGGACTGCTGGCGGTGGCGGGGCCCGTTGGGGTCGGTCTTGCCCATGACGATGAGGAGCCGGCAGTCGGGGTTCATGGCGCCGGTGGCGAACCATTTGCGGCCGTTGACGACGTATTCGGCGCCGTCGCGGTGGATGCGGGTGGCGATCTGGGAGGCGTCGGAGGAGGCGGTGGCGGGTTCGGTCATGCAGAACGCGGAGCGGATCTGGGCTTCCAGGAGGGGTTCGAGCCAGGCCTCGCGCTGTTCGGAGGTGCCGAAGTGGGCGAGGAGCTCCATGTTGCCGGTATCGGGTGCGGCGCAGTTCATGGCGGCGGGGGCGAGGCGGGGGCTGCGGCCGGTGAGTTCGGCGACGGGCGCGTAGCGGAGGTTGGAGAGGCCGCCGCCGAGGCCGTGGGGGCCGGGCGGGAGGAACAGGTTCCACAGGCCGCGTTCGCGCGCGGTCTCCTGGAGGGCGCGGACGACGGGCCGGACGGTCCATGCGCCGGGGGTGTCGGCGACCTGCTTCGCGAGCACGGGCTCGGCGGGCAGGACGTGCTCGTCGATGAAGGTCCGGGCCTCGTCGGCGAAGGCGCGGGTCATCTCGTCGGGTCGGAAATCCACAGGCCCTCCTCGGCCAGGGGCGCGACCAGGGCGCCCACGCGATCGAAGCCGTCGCCGACGGTGAGGCCGCCGACGTACCGGTAGTGGACGCCTTCGAGGATGACCGCCAGCTTGTAGCAGGCGAAGGCCCGGTACCAGGCCAGGTCGGGGGTGGTGGTGCGGGCGCGGGCGGCGTAGGCGTCGGCGACCTCGGCGAAGCCGGGGTAGCCGGCGCCGGCGACGATGGCGCCCGCGGCGGCCTCGCCGCCGCTCAGTTCCCTGATGTGCCAGTACATGCCGAGCATCCCGAGGTCGACGAGCGGGTCGCCGAGGGTGGCCATCTCCCAGTCGAGGACGGCGGCGACGCGCGGCGAGGCGGGCGGACCGGTGACGAGCATGTTGTCGAGCCGGTAGTCGCCGTGGACGATCCCGGCCCGGGTCTGCCCGGTGGGGACGGCGGCGGCGAGTCGGTCCTGGAGGCGGTCGAGGGCGGGCTGGTCGCGCGAGCGGGAGGCGTCGTACTGGCGCCGCCAGGTGCGCATCTGCCGTTCGAGGTAGCCGCCGGGGCGGCCGAAGTCGCCCAGGCCGACCGACTCGGGGTCGACCGCGTGGAGGTCGGCGAGGATCTCGGCGACGCCGATGCCCAGGCGGTGCAGGCCTTCGGCGGTCCAGTCGGCGTTCTGGGACGGGTCGGCTAGGACCTGGCCGTCGACGTGCTCCATGACGAAGAAGACCGTGCCGGTGACCTCGGCGGCGGCGACGTCGTCGACCACGTCCACGGTGGACGGCACGGGGACGAGGCCCTGGAGCGCCGAGATGACGCGGTGCTCGCGGCGCATGTCGTGCGCGGTGGGGAGCGCGTGGCCGAGCGGGGGGCGGCGGACGACCAGCGGGGTCTTCGCGCCCTCGACCCGGTAGGTCAGGTTCGAGCGCCCGCCGTCGATGAGGGACGCGCGCAGCGGGCCTTCGCCGGCCAGGCCGGGATGCTCCCGGGCCAGCCATCTGGCGAGTCCCTCCACGTCGAGTCCGGGCACGCCGTTCGCCTCGGTCATCGGTCTCCTTCCGGTACTGGGCCCTCGGGCCCGGGGTGTTCGCTTCCGGCCTCCCCATGGTGGGTCGCCGAACCTGAAGCTGCGCTGAAGCCGCCTGAAGCGCGCTTCAGGTGGAGCCGCGCGGCCGGAGGACGAGGGACCCCCGGCCGCGCGGAGCCGTTCTAACCTGCGGGGATGCCCTCGTTCTCCAGAGGCACGGGCTCGGTCTCCACTTCGGAGACCTGCCCGGCGCCGACGGTGTAGGCGGTGCCCACGAAGTCCTGGACGCCCTCGTTCACCACCGTGATCCCGACGCCGCGGTACGCGGCGTGGTCGTCGGCGCTGTACGACAGCGGCAGGATCCCGTTGCCCACCAGGTCGCCCGACTCCAGCGCCGCCACCAGCGACTCGCGGGTCGGGTCCTCGCCCGCCGCGGCCAGGGCCTCGGCGAACAGGTAGCCGACGCTCATCCCGAACACGGTGTTCCCGGTGAACGGCGCGCCGTCGTTGTACTCGGCGTTGATCTCCTCGAACAGCGCCACCCACTCACCGTCGGGGCTGAACGGCAGGTAGTTCGCGGACACCATGCCCTGCAACAGGGTCGGGGCGAGGTCCTCGCCGAGGTAGCCCGCGAGCGTCGGGTAGTCGGCGCCCGAGGAGGAGACGTACCAGCGCGGGAACCACTCCATGGCCGCGGCCGTGCCGACCGCCATCGCCGTGAACCCGTTGATGGTGCCCAGCACGTTGACCTCGCAACCGGCCGACATCATCGCGCCCATCTGCGCCGTCAGGTCCTCCGCCGAGGTCGTGTACATCTGGACCTCGGTGATCGCGTTCGAGCCGATGACGGTCTCGACGCCCTCGATGATGCCCTCGCCGTAGTCGTCGTCCTGGCCGAGCACGCAGATCTTCGCGCCCGGCTCCTGCTCGACCGCGTACTGCGCCAGGGCGGCGCCCTCGGTCACGTAGTCGGCGTTGAACGCGAACGTGTTCTCGTACACGCCCGGCTGGTTCCACATCAGCGAGCCCGAGGAGACGAACAGGTCGGGGACGCCCTGCTGGTCGAGGTAGTCGAGGACCGCCGAGTGCGTCGGGG